>NZ_QKZT01000046.1 GCF_003254055.1 Algoriphagus chordae | reverse complement strand
CTGATCTGGAACAACTGATCGGATGGCTCCAAAATCATGGGGTTACCCATGTGGCCATGGAGAGTACCGGTGTGTATTGGAAACCGGTCTATTATGTTCTAGAAGGTTATTTTGAACTATTGGTCGTGAATGCCAGGCATATCAAAAATGTCCCGGGACATAAAACCGACAAAAAGGATTCGGAATGGATTGTTAAACTCCTGCTCAGCGGACTACTGAAATCCAGCTTTGTCCCGGAGGCAACTATCCGCTTCGCCAGAACACTGTTCCGGCACCGTAAAAAATTCATCAACCAACGAAGCCGAGCTAAAAACAGGCTTCAAAATATCCTGGAAGATGCCAACATCAAGCTCTCCAGTGTGGTCAGCGATGTGTTTTCCAAAACAGGCCTGGCCATCATCGAACAGCTGTTGGCTGGAGTTGTTGATCCCTGGCAATTGGCCAATCAGGCACGGGGATCCCTGATCCGTAAAAAAGAGGAGTTGGCCAAATCACTTCATGGAAGATTCTCTGACCAGCACCGTTTCATGCTCAGGATGCTGATGGACAGTATCAGGAACCATAACCGATCCATTGAAGAACTGGAAGTCCAACTCGAGCAGGTAGTCAGTCCCTTTGTGCAGGAACTGGAACTGCTTCAGACCATCCCCGGAGTTTCCAAAATAGCATCTATCGGGATCATCTCCGAAATAGGTGTTGACATGGGCCAGTTTGTTTCTGCCAAGCACCTGGCTTCCTGGTCCGGAGTCTGTCCAGGCAATAATGAGAGTGCCGGTAAAAAAATGTCGTCTCGGGTCACTCAGGGAAACAAGTATCTCAAGACAATTCTGATAGAGACTTCCTGGGCTTCCAGTCACACGCTCAATACCTACCTGTCTTTCAGGTACTATAGCATAGCCAAACGAAGAGGAAAGAAAAAAGCGGCCATGGCTGTTGGACATGACATACTGAACGCTGCCTATCATATCCTAAAGGACAAAACCCCTTATCGGGAACCAAAATTAAGGCAGGAAATTATAGATCAACGAAGAAAATCAGAACTGGAACGTCTGGAAAGACGGATCCAAAAACTAAAAACATTAGCGTCCAATTAAAAAAAGGTCGTCTTTTTTTTGGTGGACTATACCCCGTGCATAAAACTGATATCAGACGCTAAGAACCCACAGTTGTTGCCATAGAGCACGTAGAAAAAATTTTTCTCTCGAGAAATCCTTTAGCTGATCCTGATGTCCTGGAATTACTATGGGGTATTTGCTGAGACTTTCAGAAAAAAAAAC
>NZ_QKZT01000045.1 GCF_003254055.1 Algoriphagus chordae | reverse complement strand
GGGAGTGTTAGCTAAACTCTGTCCTTCCCTTCCCTTGGGGTACCCCAAGGGAAGGGAACTAATTTATTAATTTATATCCAACTTTAGCCTTCCTTCAAACTTAATGGCTAATTGTTGGACAGTCAAGCCCCAATTGTGTAAAGGGGAACTCCATTTTTTCTCGATCCTTCTTGTCGCCAGATAGACGAGTTTCAACAATGCCATATCACTGGTAAATGCGCCTTTGGTTTTGGTGACCTTTCTAACCTGCCTGTGATACCCTTCGACTGCATTAGTGGTATAGATCATCTTGCGGATGCTTTTGGTATAAGCAAAATAGGCGCTAAGTCGTTCCCAGTTACTGTTCCAAGACCGGAGTACGACCGGGTATTTCTTCCCCCATTTCTCTTCCAGATCCAGAAGAGCGGACTCTGCCAAGTCTTTGGTGTCTGCACCATAGACCAGTTTGAGGTCACGGGCAAACTCCTTTTGTTCCTTACTGGCTACATATTTCAGGCTGTTGCGGATCTGGTGGACGATACACAACTGAATCTCCGTTTTGGGAAAAACCGAATGGATTGCCTCAGGAAAACCTGTAAGGTTGTCTGTACAGGCAATTAAGATATCACTGACACCTCGGTGCTGTAGGTCGCTGAGTACCTGTAGCCAGAAGTTCGCTCCTTCACTTTCTGACAGATACATCCCCAGGATTTCCTTTCTTCCCGACTTGTTGATTCCAAGCACATTGTAAAGCGCCTTGTGCCTCACCTTGCCTTCCTCCCGTACCTTGAAGTGCATAGCATCAAGCCATACGATGCAGTAGACCTCCTCCAGAGGGCGGTTCTGCCATTCCTTTACCTTTGGGATGACACGGTCGGTAATATCACTGATCACCTGCGTGGATACTTCGGTGTCATACATTTCCCTGATATGGGCGGAGATGTCACGTAGGCTATTACCCATGCCGTAAAGAGCGATGATCTGCTCTTCCAGATTGTCTGCCAATATCCGCTGGCGCTTCTCGATGATCTTAGGCTCAAAGCTGCTGTGCCGGTCCTCCGGGGTGTCTATCGTCACTTCGCCAACGTTGCTCTTCACCGTTTTAGTGCCTTTTCCGTTGCGCTTATTACCCGAGGACCAACCTTTATCTTCATCACGGAGATGCTCATCCATCTCGGCCTGAAGAGACTCTTCCAAAAATTCCTTCAGAATTGGTGAAAGTGCTCCGTTCTTCCCGAAAAGGTTCTCACCTGATAAAAACTGATCTAATACTTTTTTCTTGAGTGCTGATTCTTGTTCTTTCATACTGCTCTATCTTATAAACTTTAACTAAAATTCAAAGTCTTAGACAGAGTTTAGATTACAGTCTC
>NZ_QKZT01000044.1 GCF_003254055.1 Algoriphagus chordae | reverse complement strand
GTTGCTACAAGTCCTACTTGTGGTTCCGCTACCTCAGATATTGTGGAAATTGAAGTGACACCTGAAACAACCATTGTCACTCAACCTTCAACGACATCTCAAATCGATTGTATCGGAACCACTTTTACTCCACTTTCAGTGACTGCTACTGGCACAAGCACATTAACATATCAATGGTTTAGCAATAGTTCTGCAACCAATATAGGCGGCACTGCTATTTCTGGTGCTAATTCTAGTACTTTTACTCCCCCATCAATCACTTCTGGTACCTTATACTACTATGTAGAGATTTCAGGTGGATGTGGATTAGCAGTTTCAAATGCTTCAGGCGCTATTACAGTTAATCCTAGTACTACTATAGATAGCGAAAATCTTAATTCTCAAGCAATTTGTGATGGAGGTTCCTTCAATCCAATCTCTGTCACTGCTTCTGGCACAGGAACTCTTCATTATCAATGGTATACCAACACTTCAGCCAGCACATCTGGAGCAAGTCCTGTAGGCACAGATTCACCTAGTTATACACCATCAGCAGCTGTCACAGGTACTAATTACTATTATGTAATAGTCTCAAGTGATTGTGGAAGTAGTATCGCTTCCAATTTCTCAGGAGCTCAAACAGTTCAAGAAATTACAGCAATTTCTATCCAACCTGACAATTCTGACGATGTAGAATGTTATGGAGACGGGTTTAATGAAATCTCTGTATCAGCTACAGGTTCTGGGCTAACTTATCAATGGTATAGTAATAGCTCACCTATAACTACAGGAGGAACAATGGTTTCTGGTGCAACTTTACCCAATTTCACTCCTCCATCTGTTACCTTAGGGAGCACCTACTATTACGTGGTGGTCACAGGAAATTGTGGGACAGAAACCTCTACAATTTCTGGGGAGTATTTAGTAACTCCACCCATTACAACAATCACTGCTGATCCTGACCCAACACCCTACTCAGCGTGTTTAGGAGTTTCATTCTCTCCTCTGAGCGTAAACGCAATTGGCGAAGGGGCAGTTACATATCAGTGGTATAGTAACACCTCTGCAACAAATACCGGAGGAACGGCCATTGCTCTAGCAACGAATTCTACTTTCACCCCTCCATCTGACACAGAGGGAATTATATATTATTATGCCACAGCAAACAGTGATTGTGGAACAGTTCCTACAGCAATATCAGGTTCTTATACAGTTACACCATTAACCAGTATTGACTCTGAAAATTTATCTCCACAAACTATATGTGAAGGAGAAACTTTTGATCCTATTTCAGTAGTAGCAGACGGCACAAATCCTATTGAATTTCAGTGGTATAGTAATTCCACTAATAGCAATTCAGGAGGGACATTAATATCTGGTGCTAACTCAGAATTCTTTACCCCTCCTACAACTAGCCCAGGAACTTCAACCTATTACTATGTTATTGTTTCTAGTTTTTGTGGTATAGATATAACATCAAATGTATCCGGAGCAATGTTAGTCAATGCAAATACTTCAATTGACACCAATCTCAATACCACGGCACCTCCAATAGTTTGTGAAGGAGGAAGTTTCCCAGCTCTGTCTGTAACTGCATCTGGAACTGGCACATTGTCCTATCAATGGTATA
>NZ_QKZT01000042.1 GCF_003254055.1 Algoriphagus chordae | reverse complement strand
CACGTTCCCTTTTCATTCATCAAGGACTTTAAATGAGTTGAAGAATTGATCCCCCATTTTTTTATAAATATCTTCATTTTCTTTAACTATTGGATACCTGTTTCTTAACCAATAAGTGGACCTTTTTCCCACTAGAATTTTATCTAAAACTATTTCATTTCCTAAAGTGTCTTGACTATAGGATTCAAAAATTGCTTTTGGATGAGGTAAATCTCCATTTACTATTATATCAGCCTGACCTTCAGCAAAAAGAAGATCTACTAAATAACTTTCAATCGCTACTGTATCAATACTTAAAAAGCCCATGTCAACTACCCAAAATTTATTATCATATTTTTCAAGCTTATAACCATTAAGATATTCATTATCAATGGAAACCTTAAATTCTTTGGGTTCATCTGGAAAGTAAACTTTAATCTTTTCAGTCTCTTGAAAAAACTGATTATCAATAGATTTATAAAGAATAGAATCTATCTTATATTCCCAATAATTTTGTTGAGTTTCGTTCAGGCTGTGATTTGTCTCATTATCATACAACTTTTGATATTTCGGCATTAAACTCCAATTCCTTAAAGCTAATCGATTGGCTTCATCAACACTCAAATTCTTTTGCAAAATCTTTTCATTCAAATCAGCTAAAAGTGCATAGGCAAGCTTAAGATGATATGCTTCATGTTTAATTAACTTTTTAGAAATTCGGTTCTTTTTAATGTAAGATTGAAATTTATCCATTTCAACAATTACCCTGATTTCTGGACTGGTAATTACTTTAGCACGATAGAAAATTTCTGCCTGCCGCCCTCCATAAAAAGGTGGTTCCCCAAGAAAATCTTCGGCTTTTAGAACAGAACCTTCATTCCAAACTTTATATCGGTCTGGATTTGAACTCCTACTAAAAATTTCTATTGAAAGGGATATCAACAACAATACAAAGCAAATCAATATCCCTAGTAATTTCTGGTTCTTTAACATACTCTAATTTTAAAGACCCTGAGCAAAACTTGATTAATAATTGAAAATCCTATTTCAGCCAGTAAAACGGCTGTAAATGAGGCAATCATTAGATTTGTATAACTTCCAATTCTATGAAATTTACCAACAATCTTCAAACTCAAACTTGCTATGATTACGATCCAAACTATTGTGATGACATCATGCAAAAGTCTTCCAAAAATTCTATTTCTTCTTTTATGTTCTAAATAATAAAGCCTATGCTTTATAAAAACAGGAACGAAGATAATCAGTCCAAACAAGATGTAGTATGAATCAAATAATCTGATCTGCTTTAATAAAAAGATGAGAGATACCATCATTATGGCAGATAAAAACGAGGATAAAATATCCCTGTATGACAGTGTTCTTAAAAACTTCATATAATAATTACAACTCTCGATAGAAGTATTGACTTTCTTTAATGTGCTTTAACGGTTGGGCTATGCGTAGTGCGGGTTTAAAGAGCACTCCACTGTCCGCCTACCGATATTTTTGTTAATATTCATTCATTTTCAATTTAGCACCAAACCCGCATTACGTATAGCTGTTGTGTGTGCCCAGCATGGGCATCTGGTATCGAAGATATCAAATTATTCCAGAGGGTGAAAGTCCCTTATGTGCGGGGGTAACATCCCGAAGCAT
>NZ_QKZT01000041.1 GCF_003254055.1 Algoriphagus chordae | reverse complement strand
TGGTGAGATTTAATTCTATTAAAAATCGTGGTTTTCTATTCCCTTTCAAAGATTTTGGATCACTTTACTATTCCTATTGCATAATTGGGGTTTAACCGCGGAGTTCTCGGAGGGTTTCGCAGAGGCCGCGAAGTTTAATTATCCTGCTTCTCTAGAAGTGTGTGTGTGTAGGGGGAGGCTCGGTAAAACGAAAAGAGAGTATAAGGATTACAAATCCAAGGATAGAGCTTCGAGATTACAAATCTCTGAAGAACTGGGAAAGCGATGAGCTTGATGGGGGCATTTTTTTTTAACCGCAGAGTCCGCAGAGTGTGACGCGAAGGTTACGAAGCAGGGTTTAGATTACAGTCTCCTGGCTGTGGCTTATAGCCCACGACCGTCTACTTAAATACCTGCCATTTTTCTTTATACAAAGGCCGATAGTTTTGACTCGGTAGTTAAATCTTTGAATAAGTCTTTTATGTCTTTTGCCATTAAGTCTGGTTGTTCCATTCCAGCAAAATGTCCGCCGGCCGGCATATCGGTCCAATGAGTGATATTGAAACCTTTTTCGATATATGAACGTGGTGGCGTAGGCAATTCTTTTGGGAATTTTGCGAAGCCAACAGGAATTTTTATAAAATCGTTTTCGCCAAATTGTAAGGGGTGTTTACTGTTTTCATTATACATCCGGATGGATGAATGAATAGTTTGAGTAATCCAATAGAGTGTTACGTTTGCAAGTAGCTCATCCTTTGTAAACACAGAATAGATTTCTCCATTGTTATCGCTCCAGGAATTAAATTTTTCAATGATCCAGGCGCATAGTCCTATGGGCGAGTCATTTAATCCAAAAGCTAATGTTATGGGCTTGGTACTTTGTATGTGAGAATATGCAGCTTCTTTGGAAGCCCAATTCAATGCGTATTTTTGGAAGGCTACCACTTCATCTGTCAATTGCTCCCCGTCTTTTAAAAATGGTGTATAAGAGCCAGAAATGTAATTCAGATGCAAGCCAATTAGGTTTAGAGGATATTTTAAAGCTAACCAAGAGCTAATTCCAGAACCAATATCTCCACCTTGTGCCCCATATCGTTCATATCCTAATTCCATCATTAATTTATGCCATAAATGAGCCACGAATTCTGAATTGCAACCTTCAAGCTGACTTTTCCCGGAATATCCAAATCCAATAATGGACGGAATGACTAAATCAAAGGAAATTTCATCTTCATCAGTCAACCTAGGTATAAGCTTAAGCATTTCGATAAAGGAACCCGGCCAACCGTGAGTTATGATTAATGGAATGTTTTTTTTTCCTTTTCCTTTAACATGTATAAAGTGGATGTCATAACCATCAATGGTTGCAATGAAATTCGGGAAAGAATTTATTTCAGCCTCTACCTTTCTCCAATTGAATTCGTACATCCAATAATTGGATAATTCTTTCATAAAAGAAAGGTTGGTTCCGTACTTCCAATCTGAGTTGGATATTTCATCTGGCCAACGTGTATTTTTAATTCTATTCTTTAAGTCGTCAAGAATTTCTTCGGAAATATTTGCTGAAAATGGTTTAATCATAATAATTTTTTCTCCAATTATTTTGGTCTAACCAGATGGTAGTTAACGTCATTCATCTAATATTTCGTAATTCTCGCACACTTGTGATTGAAGACCAATTTGTAAGGTTATTACTTTTTATTCTTACCACTTGAAACTGCATTGTCTTTAATGAATGGTAACGCTCGGCTATGGCAAGTGGCGGTTTTTGAAAACGTTTCTGTCCACCGTAACCGAACGTAATAGCAAGATAAATATTTTCGTCAACACTTTCGCCCGCCATTTGCCATAGCTATTGTGTGTGCCCAGCATGGGCATCTGGTATCGAAGATATCAAATTATTCCAGAGGGTGAAAGTCCCTTATGTACGGGGGTAACATCCCGAAGCATTAGCAAGTCGTGCCGATAGCTATCGGCATGGTTTGTCGTGAGA
>NZ_QKZT01000040.1 GCF_003254055.1 Algoriphagus chordae | reverse complement strand
CGACTTGCTAATGCTTCGGGGCGTTACCCCCGCACATAAGGGACTTTCACCCTCTGGAATAATTTGATATCTTCGATATCAGATGCCCATGCTGGGCACACACATCGGCGATAGCAAATGCGGTTTGACTGGCTAAAAATGCAGATATTGCAACTAAATAAAATTCAGTCTGGCTGACAAAAATTCGGTTTCAAAATCCCGCACTTGCTATAGCCCGAAACCGTTGTGTGCAACCTAAAAAAACGAGAAACATAAAATGACAACAGAACAGAAAACTAACGCAGGGACAAGAATTGGCTCAATGTTACTTGACCACATTGCAATGACATTTATAGCAATGATTTTTTTCGTGCCCGGGATGATTTCAGAATTTTCAACTGCTTTTGAAGTAAATCACGAACAAACCAGTCCAGACATTTTCGGTGGACTTAGTTATGTTGGACTAATCGGTTTTGCCCTCTATTTCTGTAAAGACTGTATAAATGGACGGAGTATTGCAAAAAGAGCCTTAAAACTTCAGGTAGTTGATAATAAAAGTGGAAATGTAGCTTCTCCAATTAAATGCTTTGTCAGAAACATATTTTGTATTCTTTGGCCAATTGAAGTTATTGTGACTTTAGTAAGTCCAAGTAGAAGAATTGGAGATATGGTAGCAGGAACCAGAGTAATTCCATTCAACCCTGAACTTGAACAACCTAAAGTTAATTACACACAAGTTGGAATATCAATTTTACTTGCTTATGGACTAATGGTTCTTGTAATGCTTCCATTTGAAGGCCTAAAATCAAAAATGGCAACTAATCGAGTAACTTATCTCAAGAGTTCCATAAATGAAAATGCGGCCAACGAAACAGAACAGTTATTTGCAGACAGCTTGGGAACATATATGACCGCAGACGTTCGTGTTTACGACAAAATCGAAAAAAATGATGACCTGAAATATGTTTCTGTAATCCTTCGACTAAACGAAAATTATTTAGAGAATGATGATAATTACGAGCAAATCAAGTCAGCGACAGTACCTCTACTACTGACAAAGTTTCCAGAAAAGACTTTTGTAGGACAGATTAAATATGTCTATCAACAACCAGGGAGTATGCAGACAAGAACATTGCCACTTGATTGGAGAGAAAAAGAATAAAAAAAGGCAGCACACAACACAGCATATAGCTTATGGCAGGTGAACGGCTACCAACAAGGCTTTCGCTAAGTAGCCAGCTTTAGTTTCGGTGGACAGGAAAGTGCTTCGAAACCGCCACAAGCCATATGCAAACCGTTGGCAGTAATTGTAAAACAGACACAGAACAAATGATAAAGAGAATATTTGACATAGTGACTTTTCCGTTTTACTTCATTTACCTTTTGATATCATTTCCATTCAAAATCGTAAAAATTATTATAGACGACAAAATTGAAAAGCGAAGTTATAAGGATAGTAAATTGTCAAGTAAAACAAATGACGAAGGTGGTCTTATTGACATTGGAACAATGCTATTTTCAGGACACAAGACAGATTTCGAAATTTTTTTCAACACATTTTTAAAAGACAAAAACACATTTCTAACTGAAAACGAAGTGTTTTTAGAAGACTATGACAACTTTGAATTGGACAAACTAAAGCCAATAGAAGTCATTTACATTTTTGGAGACAGTAAGGGAAAGCTATGGATGACAGATTGGCGTGGAGAAGAAAACGGAAGAGAAATTGAAAATTTCCTTGAAGACAAGTTGCAGATTAAGACTGATTGGCAAAATGTAAACGAAATAAGAAAGGGTGTTGACGAAGAAAGACAAAGAGATGGTAAATTTATAATTGACCTTTTAAAGACCATTGACAAAGATTTAGAAACATTAAACAAAAGACTGATTTTCCTTGACCTTGGTTGGGACGCTTATGTTTATACAGTTGTTGACCAACTTTCATATAAGGCTATTACAGACAAATTTGGGACACTTTTTCACGGGACAGAAAACCTGAGAAAATGAGAACAACTACTGCCAATCGAGTAGACGGCCGTGAGCCATAAGCCCACGGTGCGCCTCTCACACCACCGTA
>NZ_QKZT01000039.1 GCF_003254055.1 Algoriphagus chordae | reverse complement strand
TAACATGTCTTTGCAGAAACTGTAACAAACGTAGGGTAAGTTTTTGGGCAATTAGTACTACTCAGCTATGACATTACTGCCTTTACACCTGTAGCCTATCAACGTCATCGTCTCTGACGGCCCTATTTGGAAGTCTCATCTTGAGGGGAGTTTCGCACTTAGATGCTTTCAGCGCTTATCTCTTCCCGACGTAGCTACCCGGCAATGCAATTGGCATCACAACCGGTACACCAGCGGTCAGTCCAACCCGGTCCTCTCGTACTAAGGTCAGGTCCTCGCAAACTTCCCACGCCCGCAACAGATAGGGACCGAACTGTCTCACGACGTTCTGAACCCAGCTCGCGTGCCACTTTAATGGGCGAACAGCCCAACCCTTGGGACCTTCTTCAGCCCCAGGATGTGACGAGCCGACATCGAGGTGCCAAACCTCCCCGTCGATATGAGCTCTTGGGGGAGATCAGCCTGTTATCCCCAGCGTACCTTTTATCCTTTGAGCGACGGCTCTTCCATTCAAAACCGCCGGATCACTATACCCGTGTTTCCACCCTGCTCGGCTTGTCGGCCTTACAGTCAAGCTCCCTTATGCTATTGCACTCCTCGTACGGTTACCAAGCGTACTGAGGGAACCTTTGGAAGCCTCCGTTATCCTTTTGGAGGCGACCACCCCAGTCAAACTACCCACCAAGCAATGTCCCCGTATTCACGGGTTAGATACCAAACAAATAAAGGGTGGTATTTCAACAGTGACTCCACGAATCCTAGCGAACCCGCTTCAATGTCTCCCACCTATCCTACACATCATTTGTCCAGTACCAATACTAAGTTGCAGTAAAGGTGCATGGGGTCTTTCCGTCCCGTTGCGGGTACGCGGCATCTTCACCGCGACTACAATTTCACCGAGCTCATGGCTGAGACAGTGCCCAGATCGTTACACCATTCGTGCAGGTCGGAACTTACCCGACAAGGAATTTCGCTACCTTAGGACCGTTATAGTTACGGCCGCCGTTTACTGGGGCTTCGATTCAATGCGTCTCTTACGATAACATCCCCTCTTAACCTTCCAGCACCGGGCAGGTGTCAGGCCTTATACTTAGTCTTTAAACTTTGCAAAGCCATGTGTTTTTGTTAAACAGTCGCCTGGGCCTCTTCACTGCGGCCTCTGTTGCCAGAGGCGCCCCTTCTCCCGAAGTTACAGGGCTATTTTGCCGAGTTCCTTAGCCATGATTCACTCGAGCACCTTAGGATACTCTCCTCGACCACCTGTGTCGGTTTGCGGTACGGGTAATTATACGCTTAACGCTAGAAGTTTTTCTTGGAAGCCCTTAGGATCACTATCTGATTGTCCGTAAACGCTCAGTACTATCAGCTTCGGCTAGACTCACGCATTTAACTATGTGTCCAATACCTACAACCTTTAACGCGGTATTCCGTCACCGCGCGGATCTTTCATCACTCCGTCACTCCATCACTTGTATAATTAGTATGGAAATATTAATCCATTGTCCATCCACTACCCCTTTCGGGTTCGCGTTAGGTCCCGACTAACCCTGATCCGATTAGCGTTGATCAGGAAACCTGGGTCTTACGGTGTGCGGGTTTCTCGCCCGCATTATCGTTACTTATGCCTACATTTGCTTTTCCAAAAACTCCAGCGCAGCTTACGCCACACCTTCACTGTCGTTGGAATGCTCCCCTACCACTGCCCCTGATAAATCAGGGTACAATCCTTCGCTTCGGTACTATGTTTGATGCCCGATTATTATCGACGCCCTGTCGCTCGACCAGTGAGCTGTTACGCACTCTTTAAAGGAATAGCTGCTTCCAAGCTAACCTCCTGGCTGTCTCTGCAACTGGACCACCTTTGTTCAACTTAACATAGATTTTGGGACCTTAGCGGAAGGTCTGGGTTCTTTCCCTCTCGGACTTGGACCTTAGCACCCAAGCCCTCACTGCCGGTTCTATATGATGGCATTCGGAGTTCGTCAGGATTTGGTAGGATTTGACTCCCCCTAGTCCTATCGGTAGCTCTACCTCCATCATACAATTCCCGACGCTGTTCCTAAAAACATTTCGGGGAGTACGAGCTATTTCTCAGTTTGATTAGCCTTTCACCCCTACCCACAGCTCATCCGGAAACTTTTCAACGTTTATCGGTTCGGTCCTCCATTGTGTGTTACCACAACTTCAACCTGGCCATGGGTAGATCACTAAGTTTCGCGTCTACCCCCACCGACTAAAGCGCCCTTTCAGACTCGCTTTCGCTCCGGGTACGGTACTGAATACCTTACCCTTGCCGATGAGGAGTAACTCGTAGGCTCATTATGCAAAAGGCACGCCGTCACTACACACAGTAGCTCCGACCGCTTGTAAGCGCACGGTTTCAGGTTCTATTTCACCCCGTTATTCACGGTACTTTTCACCTTTCCCTCACGGTACTAGTTCACTATCGGTCTCTCAGGAGTATTTAGCCTTACCGGATGGTGCCGGCAGTTTCAATCGGGATTTCTCCGGTCCCGACCTACTCAGGATACCCGTCTCGCTATCAATCCTTCCAATACGGGACTCTCACCCTCTCTGGTCAGCTTTCCCACGCTGTTCTCGTCGGATTGATGTTGATTATACAGGTCCTACAACCCCGTCCATGCCGTAACATGAACGGTTTGGGCTCTTCCGCGTTCGCTCGCCACTACTTACGGAATCATTATTATTTTCTCCTCCTATGGGTACTTAGATGTTTCAGTTCCCCACGTTCGCTTTCCTTACGGAATAGTCTTAAAAGACTGGGTTGCCCCATTCGGACATCTACGGATCAAATCGCATTGGCCGATCCCCGTAGCTTTTCGCAGCTTATCACGTCCTTCTTCGCCTCTGAGAGCCTAGGCATCCCCCGTGCGCCCTTATTCACTTACTCTTCTACTTTTTCTGTCCCGATTACTCGGGACGTCTGTTACAATTTCTGCTCAACATGTCAATGAACTT
>NZ_QKZT01000038.1 GCF_003254055.1 Algoriphagus chordae | reverse complement strand
GCAGGCTTGCTTCACACATTTTTCTTTCTTAGCCTTTTTGGCTTTTTCTTAATTTGATGCACTGCTTCGGAATTCTTATAGCAGGTAATAATTTCCCGCACATTCAAATCTGTAATTACAACTAGATCCGACACAGCATCCTGATCCCCAGGCAACCAATCTCTGGTTTGTGATTTTGGAACATAGAAGAATTTTAAACTTTGTTTGTGAATAATCCGACCCGTGTCGATCACCTTTTGCACTGCGTTTTTACTAATTCCGCGTTGAGCCATACGTATCATTCCATGATAGCTGGGCGTAGGTTTAAATTCTGTTGTAGTGGACTCCATAGTTTGTTTGTTTTATTTGATGATGCAAACAAAGCCAGGATAGGCGCAGAGGAACTTCGCCTAGTTGGATCCAAACAAAAAAAATCCGCATGCCCCTTTCGGGACATGCGGATCAATCTGATTATCAATTAATTGCTATATCTAAAAATATTGAGAATAGGTTTCTCTTACAATATTCATAAAATCTTGTTTTACTTTTTCCGGCCCGATTACTCTAATCCTTGGACAATGAGAAAGAATTACGGAGTAAAACTCGTAATTAGGGATAATATTTAATGTGATTTTCATCCATTTCGCATCAGACTCAGCTTGGATTTTCTTTTGCGAATAATGTATTGGCTTGGTAGCTAAATAAGGATATAAATCTGATCTCACCAATATCTCGACTTTTTCGGCAGACTTATCTTTACGTGTAACACCAACTATTTCATCGAAAAACTCTTCCGGAGAACCCTCTGGATATTCTTCGAACTGATGTTTTCCCTGATGGATCTTCTCTATGCGATCCAAAGCCAAATTAATTAAAAAATTATGCTGATTCGATTTACATAGGACAAACCAACGGTTATTAAATTGTTTCAAAACATAGGGCGAAATCTGATGCACTTCTTTTTGCTTGTCAAAAGGATGATATTCTATGGCTAATGGAGATTTATTTCGAATAGCATGATAAAGAGGCTGAATATGCTCTTTACCTTTCATATCAATATTATTATCAAATAGAATTACTGGAGGCTTATCATCACTTTCTGAAGTCCATGAATCTATCCGAGCAGATGCCTCTTCAATCCATTCAAATTTGGGAAGGCCTTTAAATGTTCGTAAAGTCTCCATTGCACCACGTATTAAGTCCAGATCCTGTTTGCTCATAGGAAGTTTTTTAATGGAGAAACCTGGTTCGTTATACCGAAAATACTTCCTTCTTTTATCCAAGGAATCGAATATTTCTTCCAAGGGAATATTGTAAGGTCTCTCCCGCCTCATGTACTTTATGTCTTCCTGCACGGTCCGCTTACTCACATAATCAGGCTTATATAGGTCTCCCTCAAAATCCGATACAGCTCTATTGACGGCTACCACTAGGTCATCAATTCTATAAAATCTATTAAAATCGCTAAAGCATTTATCTAATGCATGATAGCGTACTAATGCTTGCTTACTCTGAGACATATTCTAAGTGTTATAGATTTCGAATGCCATCCAACTCCATTTCTTTTTGGAGGGCTCATAGCTTTTTACTGCGTTTACTTTGAGGGTCAAATCTCCATGGGATTTGTGAGACTTCAATAAGTCTGGCGGGATAAAGACATCTGACACAAATCCAAAATCTTTGCCTGGCATCTGCTTTAACTCCCCTTGAACTACCTTCTTAGAAGAATTCATCCACTCTTTCGTAGGAATCTTTATCCAATCAAAAATCACTGATTGCCCTCTTTCGTTCTTGACAAAAGAAATATGACAGGCATCTCCTGTCTTAGGTAAAGTTCCTGAGCCTCGAATAGGCGCTATATAAGGTAGATTATCCTTCGTAATTCCTGTAATCAGTCCTTTGGAAGCAAGAATTCTAGAAACAAGAATATCCTCACTTTTTACTTCTTCAAGCAATTGCTCAGACACAAGTAGCAATTTCTTGAGCTTCTTGTCATCCAATTTGACTGGTGTATTCTCAAACCAATCTTCCTGCTGGAGATCTTGAATGTTCTTGGGAATCGACCATTTATTTTTTTGCCGTAACTGAATTAACTTTTGAATTTCAAATTTCGCCCAACCTTGATATTCTTGCTGAACCAAAGTTAAAATCGCTTTTTCCATCAAGCCAACTTTAAAACTAGGAGGACCTGGACAAGAAAGTCCTTTCAGCTGACAAGCTAATCGAATCTGTGGCTCCTCTTGTAGATCTCCCAGTAAGTCCCAAACCCAAAAATCTCTTTTTTTCTTTTTGGCAAAATCTAAAAACACTTGCTGAGCCTTCTCTTTTTGACCCAATTGTTTTAATGCTTTTGCATGATAATAGGGAGCAAAATCAAAATTAATTTTATTGGATTCCAGCTTAGACAAATATGTATCATAAGGTATCAGAAGATCCTTTGCCATCGCAGGAGGCAAAGCTTCTTCATTAATCATGGCAAAGATGTTCTTTCCAAAAGCATTAGTGACACGCTCAGCTAAGGAAGGGAAAACAAGCTCTCCTTTAGTGTTTTTCTCAAAATCCTGCTTCGAAAAAGAACCCCAACCCCACCAATTCACAAAGGTGAGAAAGCCAGTCCACGATTTTCCGTAATATAAAATACCTGAAAGTAATCTAGAATATCCCTTGGATGGCTTGTGAAACTCAAATTGCTCTAGGATCTGAAAATAGGATTCCAGCATTTGGAATTTATGCTCAGGAAGAGCTGCCGATTGAAGAATGGAACCTGATTCCCAAGCTATTTTATTTAATACAAAATCCGTGAGGTAAGTTTTGTTGAAAGATGATAGTTTTTTGAGGGTGCGAAGGAAATCGTCCAGATTGGTGCTTTCACAGAAAAATGAAAGGTAATCAAGTAGGATTCTGACGAGTTCATTGGAAGCTGCATCATAACTCAAAGGATCTGCTAGTTGCGTAGAAGCAACAGCATATCTCTTGTTCAATGATTGAAGTTCGGTTGAAGTATTATTCTCCAAAACTGGTCGAGTTTAAAAACTTAGGTATAATAAACTGAAAAAAATTAGTGATGCCAAGAGTATAAAAGATTTAGATTGAAATTATTGAGTATACTCTTCAATATAAACACTAAACAGAGTAACCTTGAGTGTCTCAAAGTTTGCTGATAAAGAATTGCTCCCCACAAGCTGGCTCCTCGCCTTCCAACTGCTGTAGGGAATATCTAAAGAGGCAGAATCTTAACGCATACCTTTTGCCGGTAGGCAGGCAAAGCCTTCCTTATAGTGGCGGATAGCCTGTCCCGATAGGCGAAGCTGTGCGGAAATACTTTTTGAGCAAGCATCAAGGCGACGTATGTTTTTTGCAATCTTGTCTTAATCCTTATTGTAATGGATGATACTTTTTGAGGGTTCTTTCTGGTCTTACTACCCAAGGCAATTAAGGTCTTAATCCTTATTGTAATGGATGCCTGCCCGCCGAA
>NZ_QKZT01000037.1 GCF_003254055.1 Algoriphagus chordae | reverse complement strand
GCTGTGCCGGTCCTCCGGGGTGTCTATCGTCACTTCGCCAACGTTGCTCTTCACCGTTTTAGTGCCTTTTCCGTTGCGCTTATTACCCGAGGACCAACCTTTATCTTCATCACGGAGATGCTCATCCATCTCGGCCTGAAGAGACTCTTCCAAAAATTCCTTCAGAATTGGTGAAAGTGCTCCGTTCTTCCCGAAAAGGTTCTCACCTGATAAAAACTGATCTAATACTTTTTTCTTGAGTGCTGATTCTTGTTCTTTCATACTGCTCTATCTTATAAACTTTAACTAAAATTCAAAGTCTTAGACAGAGTTTAGATTACAGTCTCAATTTTCTCGAATGGTCTATTGCTTAGAGTATTCAAAAGCAATCGTACGATTTCAATTCCAATACCATTTAATCAAATTAAAAGGTTAGAATTAATAAAGGGAAAGGAGTCTATTGATCCCATATTTTTGTTCCCCATGTGGATTCTATTAAAATTAGGATTCCGTATTGACATTGCACGCTATTTCAGACTTAGATATTGGGAGTACAAAATAGAAGCAACCATTCTAGAAATTGAAACGCATTCGGCAACATTTAAACTTGAAACCAATGGTTACACTTTTAACAGTCAAGAAGAGTTCTTCCGTAAATTGATAGAGATTCAAGATTTAAAAATAATTAAGCCAACTCCTTTAAGAGGCTGAAACTTTTAAAAACGCCCAGCGGATTCAAAACCCGCCAGGCATATTTTTTAGCTCACAGGCTCAGAAACAGCTTCACGAAGTTCTTTCGCAGCAGCCACCATTTCAATCAAAGCCTTTCTGGTTTCTTCCCAGTGACGGGTTTTCAAACCGCAATCAGGATTCACCCATAGATTTGCCGCAGGAATTACCGCCTTGGCTTTCTCCATCAATTGGGTCATCTCAGCTTTCGAAGGAACTCTCGGCGAATGGATATCGTACACACCAGGCCCAATTTCATTCGGATAGTTAAACTCCGCGAAGGCATCCAACAATTCCATTTGCGATCTCGAACACTCGATCGTAATCACATCGGCATCCATGTCTGCGATGTTCTGGATGATGTCATTGAATTCTGAATAGCACATGTGCGTGTGAATCTGCGTTTCGTCTTTCACTCCACTTGCAGACAGGCGGAACGCTCGAACCGCCCATTCCAAGTAATTCTGCCAGTCAGCTTTGCGAAGCGGAAGACCTTCCCGGATCGCCGGTTCATCGATCTGAATCACACCAATTCCAGCTTTCTCCAGATCCACTACTTCATCCCGAATCGCCAAAGCAATTTGCGTACAGGTCTGAGATCTTGGCTGATCATTTCTCACAAAACTCCACTGCAAAATCGTAACTGGCCCTGTGAGCATTCCCTTCACAGGTTTGTCAGTAAGCGACTGCGCAAAAGCTGACCAGCGAACCGTCATCGGCTCCGGTCTGTGCACATCACCATAGATAATCGGCGGCTTCACGCATCTACTGCCATAGCTCTGCACCCAGCCAAACTTCGTAAAAGCAAAACCATCCAACTGCTCACCAAAATACTCGACCATATCATTCCGCTCAAACTCCCCATGCACAAGCACATCCATACCGATTTCTTCCTGCCAAAGGATAGATTCTCTAGTCTCCTCCTCCAACAGCTTTTCGTAAGCTTCTTGGGTCAAATCCCCTTTTTTAAATCTCGCTCTCCAGGATCTCACTTCTGAAGTCTGGGGAAAAGAGCCAATAGTCGTAGTGGGAAAAAGTGGGAGCTTTAAAGCCGTTTTTTGCAGCGATTGACGAGTTGAAAAGCCATTTTTTCGCTGATCATCACCCAAAGCAATACTGGCAACCCTATTTTTCACATCTTCATTGTGGATCAAAGAGGAAGTTTTCCTGTTTCCTACTGCTTGTTGATTTTGTGCCAAAATTCCCAAAATCTCCTCTGATCTATCCTTTTCAGCTAATTTTCCCAAAACGACCAATTCCTCTATTTTCTGCTTCGCAAAAGCCAACCATTGCTTTACTTCTACAGGAAGTGATTCGGTATTCTCCTCCAAACTCAGATCACAAGGAGAATGTATCAGTGAACAGGAAGGGGCGATCCAAACACGATCTTCACCGAGTGCTTCTACCGCTTTATTGATAAGCGAAAGAGAATGTTGAAAGTCATTTTTCCAGATATTTCTACCGTCCACTACTCCCAAGGACAGCTTCACATTGGCTTTCAATTTTCCAGAACCTAGAATATCATCCAACTGGGAAGGACATCTCACCAAATCCAAATGAAGGGTATGAACAGGAAGAGAGAGGGCTATTTCCAAATTTTCCCCAAAGCAATCGAAGTAATTGGCAAGAATGATCTTTAGCGAAGGGAATGCTTTTTTGATCTCTCCATAAACGTATCTAAATGCATTTTGCTCCTTCTCGGTCAAATCCATCGCAAGGAACGGCTCGTCAAACTGCACATATTCCACATGCAGGGAATCGAGTTTTTTCAGGATTTCCAAATACACTGGAAGGAGATTTTTGATCAGGTCGATCCGTTCAAAACCTTCCTCTTTTTCCTTACCTAAAAGCAAATAAGAAACTGGCCCGATCAACACAGGTTTGGTCGTTATTCCCACTTGCTTGGCTTCGGAAAATTCCTTGATGACCTTGGTGGAGAAAAGTTTAAATCCTTGATTCTTGGTAAATTCCGGAACGATGTAATGATAATTGGTATCAAACCATTTGGTCATCTCCATCGCAGTGATGTCCAGTCCATTTTGCTGATAACCACGCGCCATAGCAAAGTACAAGTCCAGCTCATTTCCTCCTTTTTGGAGAATCACCTCATGGTAGCGCTCTGGTATCGCCCCGACCATCAGAGACATGTCCAACACCTGATCGTAAAACGAAAAATCATTGGAAGGAATCAGGTCGATTCCGGAGTCCTTTTGAAACTGCCAGTTAGCTTTTCGGATGTTTTCTCCCGCAGTGAGCAGATCTGCAGATGTGATTTTGCCTGACCAATACTGTTCACAGGCTTTTTTGAGTTCTCGGCGGCTACCAATTCGCGGATAGCCAAGATTATGCGTTTGCATCTCTTTTAACTTTTAATGATGAATAATTAGTTAAAAGCTCTTTGGCTCGATCTCACAATGCAGGCGAATAAGGGAATCGGAAAAGTAAAATACGCACATAGGATCTGTTGTCTGAGCCGATAGACCCAGAGGAAAGCATTCTAAGAAAACGTATCAAACTTGACTATCAGGCCTCATATCGCGGAAGCATCGTCAATGCGGAATAGGCAGGTCTCCTGACTTGTAACGACTTTCATCGTCCTTCCCGTCTCCGTGGTGTGGGCGACAGTGGACTTGCGTGGATGATAGTCTTTGGTATGTTACTTACAGTTGCGCGACAGTTCGTGATTTTCACACGATTCCCTATTAATCTACAGCTAAGTAAAACCTCTTCCGGTTGATAAAGAAATAAAGTTAAGAACTATTTCAGCCGTGAAAGTAGTGAATTATATTTTAGAATTTCTGTAAAATAGTCCATTGTCAACATTCCATAGCCAGCTCTAGTTAACGAAACTCTGTTACTTCTTGGTTAAGACTTTATACTGCACACTTTACATCCTTATTGTGCATTCCTTCGGACAATAGTTATTCACCTAGCTCCAACAATAAGCGCTATTTAAATCCATCCTAAAAAGATATTTTCTTATTTTTGCGAAGCAAAGTGTCCACAATGATCCAGAAACTCTTTCCATTAGATAAGAATTACATCCTTCGACAGGCCCAATCTGTGCTTGAAGAGGAGTTGATTGATAGAATGGTTTTGGAATTGAAGCGATCCTACACTTCTCTGTATAATCCGCTTCAATTGATGGACACTACTTACACTCAGATTCTGGACACGTGTGAGTTTCCACGAGATCGGGTTAGATTAATCTATCGTCAACTTTGTGGCATTTATCGCTACAAACATGGTGATAATCAGCTAGAAATGCTTTTCGACGGAAGATCACATCTAGAAAAATTTCAGGATGACTGGACGGCTATACTTGTTGACTATGTACGTGAATTGGGAATTTATGAGCAGTACGTGAAAACGATGCTTAGAATGACCATACTTTTTGATACTGAGTCACGCGCCGAATGGGCAGAAAACCACTGCAAAGCTTTTATCAATCAGCATTTCGAATTGAAAGTGGTGAAAAGACATGGTGAACTTCTCCTAAAAGTCGGGTAATCAATCCCTAGTTATATTGGCTACACTCCTGGAATACCTACTTCCAATTAATCATCTTATACTGATTTTCTTTCTGAAAACGCTCCGGGATCGACAGCAGTATTGACTTTCGGATCGCATGAATCAATACGTTTTTGGTAAAATTGTTGGCTACCACAAGACTGATTTCACGAACGGGCTCTGGTGTATCAAATCTTCTGAGAATCTTCCGTTCTTCTTTGCCCATCACTGCCATTTCGGGCACTAGTGTATAGCCAACGCCTTTGTCCACCAATCGCATGAGAGACTCGATGGAGCCACTTTGAAACTCAAATCCAAAGTTATTTTTAGTTGCTTTGCTGTTACAGATAGATAAAATCTGATCACGGAAGCAGTGACCTTCATCCAGTACCAAAATTTGATTGGGATCAAGCATAGCGGGAATCAGATGTTTCCTGTTTAAAAAAGGATGCTGCTCTGGCAGATAAAGTAGAAAAGGCTCATAGAAAAGTGGAATTTCCCTAATAGACTTTTCTTCAAGTGGAGTAGCTAGCAAACCAACATCCAAGGTGCCTCGCTGTAATTCTTGGATGATTTCTGCAGTCTGCATTTCCCGGATCACCAATTTGGTTTGTGGGTTTTCTTTTACAAAAGCAGGCAAAAACAGCGGAAGCAAATAGGGAGAAACAGTAGGAATCACTCCTAGCGTAAATTCCCCTTCCAACGATTCCTTTTCTGTGAGCACAAATTCCTTTAATTCTGAAATTTCTTTCAAAATTTTTCTTGCCTTTAAAAGGATCAAATTGCCTGCAACTGTCGGTTGAAGTGGTTTGGTGTCACGATCGAAAATTTTGACTCCAATCTCTTCTTCCAACTTTTTCACCTGTGTTGTGAGGTTTGGCTGAGAGACATTACAGCTTTCTGCCGCAGTCACAAAATGCCTGAAATTATCCAGTGCTACGATGTACTCTAGTTGCGCTATTGTCATATAACTCCAAGTTATGAATAGATAAGAATTATTAATTTGATTTATGAAAAAATGTGAGACAACTTTGTGTAATAATTTTGAAAACTAAAAACAACAACAATATGAACAATCGCATGTTAGGCTTGGGAGCTGAATTCCCATCTTTCGAAAAAACCGCAGTAGTATCTAGAGAAAAAGGACAAGAATTCCAGACTATCAGCAACGATATCCACACTGCCGATGGCAAATGGATGGTGATGTTC
Source organism: Algoriphagus chordae (assembly GCF_003254055.1). Taxonomy (GTDB): domain Bacteria; phylum Bacteroidota; class Bacteroidia; order Cytophagales; family Cyclobacteriaceae; genus Algoriphagus; species Algoriphagus chordae. Next base: position 1,484 of record NZ_QKZT01000037.1, on the reverse strand, counting down.
TGGTGGCCAAAGGATTTTACTTTTGTATGTCCAACTGAGATCGCTGAATTCAATAACAATGCTGGTGAATTTGCAGACAGAGATACAGTTTTGGTAGGAGCTTCTACTGATTCTGAATTCGTTCACTTGGCTTGGAGAAACAACCACGAAGATCTTCGTGACCTTAAATTCCCAATGCTAGCTGATACTTCTAAGTCTCTTGCAGAAGAACTTGGTATTCTTGAAGCATCTGAGAAAATCGCTTACAGAGCTACTTTCATCATCGATCCTCAAGGAATCGTTCGTTGGGTATCTGCATACGATCTTTCTGTAGGAAGAAATGTTGAGGAAGTATTGAGAGTCCTTGATGCGCTTCAGACTGACGAGCTTTGCCCATGTAACTGGGAAAAAGGAGAAGCTACTTTGAACTTGAACTAATTCAAGTCTCCATAACTAATTGAGTAAAGGAGGCCTTTGAGTCTCCTTTATTTTTTTCAAACCAAAAATCTAACAGCATGGAAGTATTATCAATCAATCAATCAGTAGCCGAACTATTAGAGGTAGTTGGCTTGAATGAAGAATTTACCAATGAATCTTTGAGAAATCTGGGCGATGCTGATTCCAGATACGTGAAAGATTTGAAACTGAACTTTAAGACTATTCTTAAAGGAGATAAGCTAAACCAAAAGGAAGTAGCTTTAATGGGATTGGCGCTTGCAGCTAACGCGGCAAACAATCCACTTCAGGTATTTTTCAGAAAATTGGCAGAGGAAAACGAAGCTACTATTGCCGAGATCGGTGAAGCTGTAGCCTGTGCTTCTTTGCTTAGCAGCAATAATGTACTATACAGATTCCGCCACTTTGTGGAAAAGGAAAAGTACGGTCAAATCCCTGCAAGACTTCGTATGAATATCATGATGAATCCTGTATTGGGTAAAGAGTTTTTCGAATTGATCTCTACGGCAGTCTCTGCAGTGAATGGTTGCCAGATGTGTGTAGCTTCTCACGAGAATCACCTGATCGAATTGGGAACATCTGAAGAAAGAATCTTCGAATCCATCCGTATGGCTTCGGTAATTGAGAGCCTAGTGAAGGTTATCTATTAAGAATTATAGTCCGGTATATAAATACAAAAACCTCCTGAGCGATCGGGAGGTTTTTTTGTTGCTTTAACCCCAATTATGCAATAGGAATAGTAAAGTGATCCAAAATCTTTGAAAGGGAATAGAAAACCACGATTTTTAATAGAATTAAATCTCACCAAAATGGTTAATCTGCCGATTGAGTATTCCGACAAGCCAGTCACACCCTTTGGGGGAATGAGTTTGATGAAGCGTTTTGTGGATCAGACTGGAATCAAGGAGTATCTCAGCTCCCTTGATTTACCTCAGCCGGGATCTAACAGAGGCTATGATCCGGCAGATATTGTGACCTCATTTTGGCTAAGCATCTGGACTGGGGCTAGCCGTTATATTCATTGTGACTGGCTGCGTTATGATACGGTA
>NZ_QKZT01000036.1 GCF_003254055.1 Algoriphagus chordae | reverse complement strand
CTCGTCTGTAGCTTTTCAATATACAACATCCTACCACGTTCCAGAGGAACGTATGGTGACTTCCAAAATCACCTTGACTTTACGATCTCAACAAAATAAATCATGGCTCATAAGCCGTTCGTGACGACACGAACGGAAGCGAAAGTGTATACCGTACTTGATGACAAGAACTGAGAAAGCTGCAACAAAATAAATTTTCCCACATTTTCACTCTCAATCGAATTTTCTTAGCCGCAGTTTAGTTTACACTTGCATGCGGCACTTAGCTGCCTTTCAACTAACCATTTTTAACTCACACCTTCCATGGACTTAAAATTAAAAGACAAAAAAGCATTCATCTCTGGATCCACAGCAGGAATTGGTTTTGCTACCGCAAAGAGATTCTTGGTAGAAGGAGCTACTGTAATCATCAATGGTAGATCTCAGGAAAGCATTGATAAGGCCATCGCAGAACTAAAAACAGAAACTGGATCTGATAAAGTCACTGGAATTCCAGCAGATTTCTCCAAAGTAGAAGAAGTAGACAATTTATTGAAAGCTCTTCCAGAAGTAGATATTTTGATCAATAACGCTGGCATCTTTGAGCCAAAAGCTTTTGCAGATATTCCTGACGAAGACTGGTTTAGATTCTTCGAGATGAACGTCATGAGCGGAATTCGCCTTTCCAGACAGTATTTCCCAAAAATGCTCGCTAAAAACTGGGGCAGAATCATTTTCATTTCCAGCGAATCCGGTGTATTCATCCCTGATGAAATGATCCATTATGGAATGACCAAAACTGCTCAATTGGCAGTGGCTAGAGGTTTGGCAGAACTCACTAAAGGCTCCAATGTCACGGTCAACTCGATTTTACCTGGCCCAACCAAATCCAAAGGAGTTGGCAAATTCATCGAAGACATGTCTGATTCTAGCGGTAAGTCCGTACAAAAAGTAGAAGAAGAATTCTTCCAAGACATGAGACCAACTTCCCTGATTCAGCGATTTGCTACTGTTGAAGAAGTGGCAGACACGGTAGTTTATTACTCCAGCCCCTTGGCCTCTGCTACCAATGGAGCGTCGATCAGAGTAGAAGGAGGATTAGTGAAGTCAATACTTTGATATCTAACAATCCACAGAAACATAGCTCGCCTAGGTCCTTCCTTGCCCATAATCCAGTTTCCTCAAATCAAAATAAACTTGGCAGCTAAGTCATTCGTGATGACACGATCGGCAGCAAGATAAACTGGGGTATAAGCCATTCGAGAAGACTCGAACGGCGGCTTGGTAGGAAGAATTGATAAAGTCAATTATTTAAATAAGTTTTGTCTGGTCGATACAATTATTGTTTATTGACCAGACAAAACCTCTTATAAAATGATGCTGAAGGAAATTTTTGGAAGGCTCTGGCTTTCCACACAAGTATTAGGTCATAGCAAAAGACTCCAAATCTTACCCTTAACATTCCTTTTATTAATTTTTAGCATCAACGCTTTTGCGCAGCAAAGTGAAAATGACTGGCTACTTTTTGACAAATCATATCCAGCCGAATTAATCACTACATCAGAAAATGAGCTCACAATAAGCAATGGACTCGTGCAGCGTAGTTTCTACCTCGCTCCCAATCTAGTTTGCTACGACTTCAAAAACCTAATGAACGGCGAGCAATTGCTACGTTCTGTTCTGCCGGAAGCAGAAGTTACCATCGATGGAAAAAAGTATGTTGTTGGCGGGAAACTCGAGCTTCCTGAAAAAGGATATTTCCTGAAAGAATGGCTGAAGGATCTGGAGAAAGGCCAAAACAACTTTCAATATCAGAGCTATAAAGTCTCCGAAATCACAACACATTTCCCTGCCAAAACTGCCTATTGGACAGGAAAACCCTTGCCTGCAAAAGGAATAAAAATCTCATTTTCTTATACTCATCCTGATTTGGCAGACCTGAAACTGGAGATTCATTATGAGATTTTCGACAATCTCCCATTGATTTCGAAGTATCTGACTATGGAAACTCAGGGGAATAATGCCTATCATATCGATCAGGTAAAGCATGAACTACTCGCGATAGTAGAGGAAGAATCTGCAGTGGTAGGTGCTACTGAAAAGATGAAAAAGCAGCATCAATTGTATGTAGAAAACAACTTTGCATTCAATAACTCTATGCATGCCGAACTGAGCGATCAGGCTTCCCATTGGAAAATGGATTCCAGCTACACCTCACAGGTAAATTACAACTACGAAACCCCTGCTGTTTTGGAAATTTATCCAGAGAAAGGAATCGGGATTTCACTTGAATCTGGTGATCATTTTGAATCTATTCGAAGTTATGAATTGGTGCTAGACAGCTATGATCGGGAGAGAAATGGCTTGGCTAGAAAGAAGATGTATCGCACTATTGCGCCATGGGTGCTGCAGAATCCGATCTTCATGCACTTGGTAAGCAAAAACGATGAGCAGGTAAAAACCGCGATTGATCAATGCGTAGCCACAGGTTACGAGGCATTAATCCTAAGTTTTGGTAGTCATATCAATATGGAGGATGATTCTCCGGAAAATATCGCCCGTTGGAAATCTCTGGCAGATTATGCACATGAAAGAGGAATTAAGATTGGCGGATATTCTCTTTTCAGTTCTCGCAGTATCGACGCCGAAAATGATGTCATCAGCCCAATTACAGGCAAACCGGGAGGAGCGTTCTTCGGAAATGCCCCTTGTTTGGCCAGCGAATGGGGTTTGGACTATTTGGAGAAGCTTAAGGGTTTTTACACAGAAACAGGATTTGATATTTTTGAAAATGATGGACCATATCCTGGCGATGTTTGCGCCTCCACTTCTCACCCCGGACATCATGGTTTAGAAGATTCACAGTGGGTTCAGATGAATCTCCAAAAAGGCCTTTATCATTGGATGAACGGCCAAGGGATTTACATCAATGCGCCTGACTGGTACTTTTTGGATGGCTCACACAAAATCGCTTTAGGCTATCGAGAGGTGAACTTTGCACTCTCCCGTGATCAGCAGAAAATTCTCAATCGTCAAAATATCTATGACGCCACTTGGGAGAAAACTCCTTCTATGGGCTGGGGATTTGTACCATTGACAGCCTATCATGGCGGTGGGCCAGACGCGGTTCTGGAACCACTCTCTGATCACTTAAGCGACTACAAGCAACTGATGATGCAGTATTATGGAGCAGGTGTGCAAGCATGTTATCGAGGGCCAAGATTGTATGACACCGAGGAAACCAAGCAAGTGGTGATCGATGTGATCGACTGGTATAAAGAGTACCGTGACATCCTGAATGCAGACATTATACGACTACGAAGAGCGGACGGTAGAGACTGGGATGGCTGGATGCACGTGGATCCAAAAGGAAAAGAGAAAGGATTAGGCATGCTTTTCAACCCAACTTCAACCCCAATCAAAAAATCAATAAATGTACCGCTCTATTACTCCGGACTTGATCAAACAGCCAAAATCCAAATTGAAGATGGAGCAGCCAAAAGCTATCAGCTCAATCGTGATTACTCCGTTGACATTCAAATAGAAATTCCTGCGGGAGGATATACCTGGTTTGTGGTAGAATGATGTTTTTTTTAACCGCAAAGGTCACGGAGGTTTCGCGGAGCTCGCTGAGACAACATTTGAGGTCTTTTTTTTGACCTCGAAGGTTTTGTCACCCTGAGCGAAGTCGAAGGGTACTAAAATCGCTGAGTATTAAGCAGGATTAAAAATCCGTTGATATTCTTCGGAATTTAGAAGAGCAGGAGTTTCGCCCTTACAGGGCTTCTTTCAAATCTTCATGTGCTTTACCCCCGGCTTTGCCGAGGGTTATGAATTGTTTCAATCCTTCGGATCTTCACAGCGGAAACATGGCTGTTCAGGATTTGTAATCCTGAACCAATATCTCTGGGTTTGTAACCCTTCTGCTCCCATGGCTGAGTATAACTAGGATTACAAACGTTTTGCCCAGTATGCCATTCGTGAGGACACGAACGGCGGTGAGAGATTGCATAATCCCAACATTCAAAATTGCCCCATCGGGGCAAACTATGGGTAGCTTTTGTTGTGTACGAAATTTTGCTGTGCCGTTAGGTACAGCGCTAATTTCATCAATTACCATAGAGTCGTACCTAAAGGCACGTAAGGTTTTCTATTATAAATCTTTACCCATAGTTTGTCTCCGCCTCAGCGGACAGGCACTAAAGGGGCAGGTTGAGAATCCGCGTCTATCTGCGGATCTTTTCAGCGTAAATCTGCGGGCAATAAACCCATTCATCAAATCAACTCCCAAACAGGATAGATTTACCCAACAAAACCACTATTTTTCAACTGTTAGACAAATACCCTGCTCAGAATCAGCAGGTACTAACTCGTTTGAATTACATAGAACTGCATTGAAAAATCAATCACAAAAATCTTCTACTCTATCCTTAGTCTTCCTGTTAATAGACGGTATGATGTTGATTAATTTCTCAGCATTTGCCCAAACCGAAGTAGTAGAAGAACCCACATTCTGGCTTTGGCAGTTTCTAGGAAGACTTCATCCCATGATCGTCCATTTCCCTATTGCTTTGATAGTAGTAGCGGCATTGCTGGAACTCTTTACTTTCGGGAAGTTCAACTCGAAAATCAGGCCCGGAATACTGATTCTAGCAACTATTGGAGCTGTGAGTTCAATCATCGCAGCTCCAATGGGTTGGCTCTTAGCTACGAATGAAGGTACATCTGGTGAACTCCTGGATCTACATCAATGGATAGGAATTGGAACGGCCGTTTTGAGTGCTATTACTTTATTCTTCCTCTCCAAAATCAAAAGCAATCCCATTCCTTCTCAGATAAAAGTTTATAGAGCTAGCCTATTTCTAACTGCCATCTGCGTTTCCGTGGCGGGACATTTTGGAGGATCACTTACTCACGGCGAGGATTTTCTTACGGAAGTTTTACCTATGGGCAATGCCAATGAATCAGAAATTGAAAAAACGCCGATAAATCTAGCTTCCTACAGCTCAGAACTTAGTCCTGAAAAAGAAATGAAACTGATCGGGGAAGTTCGGATGGTCCTAGCTCACAATTGCTACAAATGTCATAGCGGAGCTAAAATCGAAGGAGAATTACGCTTGGATGAAAAAGAGTATGTTTTTGCCGGAGGCGAAAATGGCCAGATTTTAATCCCCGGAAATCCAGGTGAAAGTGAGCTTATACGAAGAATTAACCTGGGCAAAAACCACGACGATGTAATGCCTTCCAAAGGCAAACTACTCAGCAAAGACGAACGAGATTTGATCGCACTTTGGATAGCCAAAGGCGCTCCTTGGCCAGATGGCGCTGCTCAGCAGTCTGTTTACCGAGTGGCAGAATTGGCTCCTCGAAACCCAACTCTCCCAGCTTACAAGGCTGGCTTGGAAAACCCAATAGATCTTTGGGTGGATGAATACTTCCAGGAAAACAAGCTGGAATGGAAAGGAGTTGTGGACGACAAAACCTATCTCCGCAGGATCTATCTCGATATCACAGGAATGATTCCGAGTCCACAGGAATTAGAGGAATTCAGATCTGATTCTAGGCCTGACAAGCGAAGCATCTGGCTACAGAATCTATTGAACCAATCCGATGATTATGCCACGCATTGGCTGACTTTCTGGAATGATGCCTTGCGAAACGACTACACCGGAACTGGCTACATCACCAAGGGCCGATACAATATCACGGACTGGCTTTACACTTCGCTAAGAGACAACAAAGCATACGATCAGTTTGTCAGGGAATTGCTAAATCCCACCGAAAAGTCCAAGGGCTTTATCGAGGGAATTAAATGGCGTGGAACAGTCAATGCCAGTCAGCGAACAGAAATGCAGGCTGCGCAAAATGTGGGGCAGGTGATTTTGGGTTTGAACCTGAAATGCGCTTCCTGCCACGATAGTTTTATCTCAGATTGGAAACTCGAAGAGTCTTATGCTTTCGCCAATATTTTCGCAGATTCTACTCTTGAAGTCAGCCGATGTGAAGTACCTACAGGCAAAATGGCTAAGACTGCAATCCTCTGGGAAGAACTGGGAGATATAGACAGTGTAGCTACCAAAGCGGAAAAACTCAGACAGCTTGCAGATCGATTGGTGCAACCTGCAAATGGCAGAATGTATCGCACGATTGTAAATCGGGTTTGGAAGCAGCTAATGGGACGTGGAATCGTAGAGCCCGTCGATGAAATGGATAACGAACCTTGGAGCCAGGATTTACTGGATTGGCTGGCTTCGGATTTCGTGGAAAATGGCTATAACCTGAAGGAGCTGATTTACCAGATCGCCAATTCAAAAATTTACCAATCTCAATCTATAGGCTACGAAAGCTATGATGCTCTCATGGCTGATGATTACAAATTCAGCGGAATGGTGAGGAGAAGAATGACAGCTGAACAGTTCTCGGATGCAGTTAGTGAAATCGTCTATCCTCTTTTCCCAGACGAAGACATCAAGTACAATCCCTTTGAATTGCAGAAGCCCGAGCATATTACTCCATCTTTTGCGCGAGCATCTTTGGTGGCAAATAATCCTTTTCTCACAGCTTTGGGAAGACCAAATCGTGAGATTGTCTCCACAAGCCGAGAAGCTCAGGGGAGTTTATTACAAGCACTCGAACTTACAAACGGAGAAAGATTGAATACAGCCTTGCAGAAAGGAGCGGAAAAATGGAAGACTCAACTTAGCGATCCTGTTCAGATCACGGAGGAATTATACCTAAAAGCTTTGAACCGAAAACCTAACGAGAAAGAACTGGCGATCGCTAAGACGGCTTTAGGCGCAAAACCAGATGCAGCTAAAATCCAGGATTTATTCTGGGCGGTGATTCTATTGCCAGAGTTTCAGATGGTGGAGTAAAAAAGACGGAAGACAGGAGACAGAAGACGGAAGAGGCATCATTGCGAGTAAGAAAAATTTAGAATTTACAAAAAAGAGGTGACCGTGTCAGCCTGAGCGAAGTCTGTGTCAGGCTGAGCGAAGTCGAAGCCCCTTTTAATACAAGTGAAATATTTGTCCTCGACTTCGCTACCAATGACAGATTGACGAGGACACCGAAAGCTGGTCAGTTCGAGCGGAGTCGAGAACCTTTCGACTTCGCTCAAGGTGACCATGATTATGGTTCCAAACCAAATTACTGTCAGTCCATTTTTGTATGTTCAAAGAATATTTAATACTCGGACAGACACAACATTTGAATACTTAAATAAAAGGCCAATTCTAAAATTTAGGCCACTTCGGTCACCGGTCTTCGGTCTGCTTAAACAAAGAAAAAGAAGGTGCTGACCTCAGTGCCAACAAAAAGAGCACAACATGAAAACACCACTTAACCGTCGAGACTTTATCAAAAAAACCTCTGCAGCTGCCATGGCAACTATGGGAATGGGCGCACCGCTGGCGGGGTTGTTGTCTTCCTGCGGAGTGGATAAAATCCCTGCAACGGCAGATTCGGTGATCTTACTTTTCATGGCTGGAGGAATGGCGCATACCGAAACCTTCGATCCAAAGAAATACACGCCTTTTCGCAAGGGAATGGAATCCAAAGAAGTGCTCAGCACCTTCCCTTCCATCCCGACAGCATTGGATGGAATTCACTTTTCCGAAGGCCTGGAATCCATGGCAAAAATCATGGACAAGGGAACACTGATCCGCTCCTACGTGGCGGCAGATCTGGGACACATTCTGCACACACGCCATCAATATCACTTTCACACCTGCTACGAACCTCCACAATCCGTGGTCGTACCGCATTTGGGTTCTTGGATTTCCAAGGAACTTGGCCCCTTAAACCCAGTGATTCCATCCTTTATCAATATTGGCCAGCGATTTTCGGTGGGCGAGGGCGAGGAACTGAAGGCTTTTCACAGTGCAGGTTTCTTGGGTTCTGAGCATGGACCATTTTTGATTCCGGATCCTTCGGCTGGCTTGGATAGCGTGCGCCCTCCTATCGGCATGTCCACGAGTAGATTTGAATCTAGAAATCAACTCTATGAAAACCTGCTTTCTGCAGGCGCGATGGGCGAGTACGGTTCGGACTATCAAAAAGAATCCCTCAAGCGTTCCATGGAACAGGCTTATATCCTGCTAAATTCCCCGGAAGCCAAGGCCTTTGATCTGAGTCTGGAGCCCAAGGAAAGCTATGACAAATACAACAATGGTAAGTTTGGTTTAGGCTGCCTACTGGCAAAAAGACTGGTGGATCAGGGCGCTCGATACATCACAGTCACTTCCGAGTATGAGCCATTCTTCGGCTGGGATACCCATGACAATGGACATACCCGTCTGAAGGACATGAAGAAGATGATCGACTCCCCTATCGCCCAACTCATCTCTGATCTGGATGAAAGTGGCAAACTGGACAGAACGCTAGTCATCGTAGCCTCTGAGTTTAGCCGGGATATGCTGACCGAAGGGAGACCGGGCTTGAAAGTAAAAGATCAGGTGGACGTGCCGGATATTATAGAAGACATGAAAAACTACGGAATGCACCGGCATTTCACGGATGGCTGCTCCATACTAATGTTTGGCGGGGGCATCAAACGCGGTCATGTCTATGGCAAAACCGCGGATGAACGACCTTGCAAAAGCATAGAAAACCCGATCAAAATCGAAAGCATCCATCAGACGGTTTATCATGCCTTAGGTATAGCTCCAGAGACAAACTACGAGATCGAACAGCGTCCATTTTACACCACGCCCGATGGACATGGGAAAGCGGAGATGGATTTGTTGAGGAAAGGATAAGTTTGTTACGACGACTTTTTCTGAGGAATTTCTTCTATTTTTTAACTATGGGTTGCGGGAGAAGAAAAGAGGGCGTATTTTGAAGAGCTTTTTAAAAGGTCTGAGATAGGTTTTTTAGAGGTTTTCAAAATTTTTGGATAACTGTCGCTTATTTTGATAAAAGGGAATCTGTTAAGTAACCGAAGGAAGCTAAAAGGGATTTCGCTTAATTTAAAATTAACTAGAACTGGTTTACGCATTAAAAAGGAAAGAACTAAGAATAAATGAAATTTAAAATACTTAAAGAGAAAGATTTTGGGAAAGGCAAGTACTGGCTTCTTGCTGAACTTAATCTACTACAATATGTAGAATCTCTTGTCGATGACAACTTTAATTTTGAGGTTCAAAGGAAAATTGTAAAAAACAGATATCTAGATGGATTACTAAACACTATTGAGCTTGGAGAACCATTACCAAATATCACTCTTGCTTATCATGAACCACTTTCACAAATCAAAGAGTCTAGCACTGTAAATCTTATTGATAGTAAATTAGACATTCTTGATGGACTGCAACGAACCTATAGACTCTGGGCATTCTGGAAAATTTATATCAAAATTAAAGAGAACAATTACAATAATTTAAAAGATGCCATCTTAGGAATTAAATCATCATATCCTCAATTCTTTGAAAATGGAATTGTTGACTCCAAATTTTTTAAATACAACTTCCCTGAAGGAAAAACTAATATAGACTTTCATAAGAAATACTCTACCTATACTTTATACTTCACCATATGGTCAAATCTCTCTGAACCTGATTTAGTAAAAAAAATGCTAGTGCTAAATGCTGGACATAAAGCTGTATCCACACAACATCAGTTTGAGATCCTATTTTTGAACTTATGGAAATCCTTAAACAACGAACTCGTAAATATAAGAGTAATTAGAGAAAAAGAAATTGATTTTAATTTAATCAAAAGAGGAGAAAGAAAACCAGGTGAATACTTATTCTCTTCAATTATCACCTCTCTTATGTCATTAGTTCTAGCTAAGCCTCAAAGAATTAGTAGTGATATAATATATCGTTATGATTTAATCAATGAAAATGATGAAGGTAATTCACTTCAGTACACTGAATTAATTTTCAACAGTGAATTCATTAAAAAACTATTAAAAAAATTGTTTGCAATTGATAGTGAGATGAGCTCAGCTTATGGAAAAGAAGGCCTAGCATGGTTTGGAAAAGACACTACTTTAAATGGAGTATTTGCTGGAGTTGGTGTTTATTTAAATTTAAATTCTTCCGACCAAATAGATGGTTTAGATGAAAAAATTCTTGAATCTTTTGAGGAATTAAAAACATCCTTAACCAAGGAATTAAACCTTAATAAATTTAATGCTGAATACGATAGTCTCAGCGGAAGGTCAGTAAATATTGGAAATCTTATACGATCCGTTGTTATGAACTACACAATTCATAAACTAAAAAAAGAAAGTACGAATTGGATGTCATTGTTTAATCAAGAAATGAAGAAGAAATGAGTATTGAACAATGTGCAAAAGACTTCTTAAAGCGACTATCATTAGAGTTAGATATTTTTGACGCAGATTTAGAACTGTCATATGAAACAGATCTCTTAGGGGTGGTCATTAATAACTTTAAACTTAAAGCACCTGAAAGTGTTGCAGTTATGGCGATAACAAACAGTTTGGAGGGCTTAACCACTGACACAACAATTGATTTAACTGATGACATTAACACTTATATATCTCTGAAAAGCGTTGAAATATCATATTTATCAAGAAAAAAAGAAACAAAATTCCGAATACGAAACTTTGCATTGGCCTCTCCAATCGGAGCAATAATACCAATCAAATACATTGAAAACAATGATCCTTATAAAATTTCACAGGCTGAAAAAGATAATATAGAGAGAAAATTTAGAGAAGTAATCCTGTTCTTCGGTAAGAACACGATTACACAAGACGAATTCTCCGGATTTTTCAGTAAGGTTATCTCTGGAGCAAAAAATACAGTAATCGCAGTTTACAATTCGACTAATAAAAATTTTGTAAATTTATATTCTAAAAGCTACTTCCTTTATTTGTTGAAAGGAAATAGAACGCTATTTCCTCAAGACGTAATTCATGACTATAAGGTTGAGTCATCTTTAATATCATCAGTTAACACATCAACAAATGACTTTACTCAATTTTTTGAAGTTTATGATGTTATAGATGAATATCATCATGCAAACGACATACTAGTCAAGTATTTGAAATTATATCAAGTTATAGAATATTTGATTACTAGAACGCTATTGGTGAAAATCCAAGGCAACAGTTCAAATCAAAATCTATTTTTGCGAGAAATGACCAGCTTAGCTAAATATGATGACTTTGATAAATCTAACTTCAAAACTGTTTTTAAAACAAACGAAGTCGATTTAGGAAATTGGTTTAAACTCAAACTATCTACTAATGCAATCTTAAAAGCAACTGTTGAAGAATTATTATACCCAAACGAATCTAAAACTATAGACACCACTAATAACGGTGCTATATATAATGCCCTACTTATTCTCATTTACAAGTTGCGGAACACGGTTGTACACAACAAAGAAAGTGAGATTCATTTGACAATTCATAACATTAAGCTTAGACCTGAGTTATTAAAACTCATTAATGACCTTCTGTTAAAACTTGAACTAATCCTATTCAAAAAAGTGGTTGATTTTGAAGATGTCATTACTTATAAAGGAAAGAACTTAGCGCTATATTAAACTTAGCATGTCTCATTTACTCCCCTCTGAGCGTAGACAAAGCGTTGAAGTCACTAGGCGTAGTTTGGAACTACGCCTTCCTATCCTTATCAATTTGAAATTGATTTTAATATAAGGATGAAGTTGCAAACTTCACACAGCATACACCACTAAGCGTAAACTAGGCGTTGAGGTTGCTAGGTAATCCCGTACAGTAGTCGGGAGTAATTACATACCTATGGGCAGGCCACTCCATTTTCTGTCAATCGCCAATTTTTTTCATAGCCATACTTGCGGTAAGTCCATGAATCAAAATAGACAAAGCAACCATCAGCGATACCATAGACCAAAGCTCATCTTTATTATCAAATTCTGCTTCATGAAAGGCAAATGCCAGATAGAAAATTGACCCTAAGCCCCTGATACCGAAAAAGCTGATTGTAATTTTTTCCCTGTTTGATATGGCTGCTCCCTGTAAACTTAAGTACCCTACTACCGGCCGGATCACCAGTAAAAATAATAAAACGTAAAACACCATATTCCAACTTAGGTTCTCCAGCACTCCTAATGAGATAGCCCCTCCAAAAAGCATCAAGAGTAGGACTACAAATATCCTCTCGATCTGATCTGTAAACGAATGCATGGACTCATGGTACTCGTGATCTTTTTCATAGCTACGAAGAGCTAATGCGCATATAAAAACGGCTATAAAACCATATCCATGCAATAATTCTGTAAATCCATACACGAACAAAGTCATTGATAGCGCAACGAATCCGTCCAATTTCTCCAAAAACTTATACTTTTTAGAGAAAGTAAATAGTAAGTAACCCACTGCCTTGCCCAACAAAAAACCTAAAACTAATCCTACTACGATTTGATAAACAAAATGGTAGGAAAACCAACTCCACAGCGTATCATCACTGCCAGCACTGATTGAGGCAACAGTTATAGCTAGCCAGGTAAATGGAAAAGCCAATCCATCATTAATTCCAGCTTCGGCGGTTAAGGCAAATTTTGTTTCCGGATCCTTCTTTTCGTTTGGCGCACTTACTTGAACATCCGAAGCGAGCACTGGATCAGTAGGCGCTATTGCTGCCGCCAATAAAAGGGACGCGGCCAGGTTCAGGCCTAGCATAAAATAACCCAACAAAGTGGCAATCACAATCCCTAGGAGCATAGCTACAAATACCAACCGCAATGGCAGACTCCAATTTTTTAAAGAAAAAGTACGTCTTATTTTCAGTCCAGCACCCATTAAAGAAATAATAACTATCAATTCTGTCAAGTGCAGAACGGCAGATTCATTCTCTTGGGGAAGGGGATTTGGTAGATAATCAGGGAAAAGCCAATAAAGTAAAATACCCGCAGCCATGTAAAACACCGAATAAGACACCTTCAGTTTCTTGGAAACAAAAGGCATCCAAGCCATAGAAAAAGTCACGAGCCCAATGATAAAAAGCGAAACAATAAATGAATTCATAAGTAGTAGTTTATCAATGTTATTGGGTTCAAAATCTGCATGGCAGCAAGTAGGCTATTAGAAAGAAATTTTTCGCTATACTTTATACAATTATTGAATATCTTATGCTGGTATGTGGATCTGGAAATAGTTAAAGGCAAATTTTTAGCCAGCTTAAAAGATTGTTCTGCAGGAAGATTTTAGGCAATTGATGATACTCTGCGGGTCAAATACTGCTTAATATGTTGCTAAATATCCCACAATCTTTTTTTTCTACCGGAAGTGCAGCGAACAACAAAATGATTAGTCCAAGCTATAGAGCAACTAGGACTTTACCGAAAAATTACTACTTAACTGAGTTCTAGTTGTTGCTTACCTATTTTTGTATTTAGTAAAGGTCTAGGTGCTACTCTTAAAAAAAGGCACCCCCACTGAGCGTAGAATAGGCGTTGAGGTCACTAGGTGAAGATTGGATCTACACCATAATATCCCTATCAATTTGAAAGTGATTTAATATAAGGGTGAAGTTATTAATTAACCAACTAGTTTAGTTAGCACATTTCCCAATCTATAGGACAGCCCTTAAATTATTCGGTTTCTGAGGCGAAGTTCGGAACGTTAAGAAATTTGGCTAGCTCGCGAGTTCCGAGCGAGATCCGC
>NZ_QKZT01000035.1 GCF_003254055.1 Algoriphagus chordae | reverse complement strand
TAGTGAAAAGTATAAGCTCCAGTCATCCGTGATTTTAGTAGATGCAGAATAGAATAAATGGGTATTATGTTCGATAATTCGGATCAGTCTGAATATCTGGGGAGCAGATTTTTTTAAGCATAGATATTAGATAGTCTGAACAGGAAGAATTCAATGTTGGTCACTCCTCGAAACTGGGTTCTGAATGCTTTTATTTTTGCATTGAAAGATTCTGCTGATGCGTTTGTACTTCTATTTTCAAAGAAGTTAAGGATGGAAGTGTAGTGATTCTGTATGGTTCTGGACACTGTGTTAAATGATTTGAAGCCTGCATCTTCCACCTCATTGTACCAATGTGCCAGTTTGGTGAATGCAATTCCTTTTATTTTGCTTGTCTGATAGATCCTTGCCAGAGACCTCGATAGTTTGTATGCTTTTTCTAGATCAGGGTAGCGCTGGAAGAGAATCTCGGCCCGGTGTGCTTGTGATACTGTCCATTTATCTTCTCCTTTAAAAAGGAGGTATCTGCTTCTGGCCAACAATTGTTTTTCTATATCGCCATTTTCGAGTTTGTGTGGGACAAATGCTTTTTTACACTCTCTACTGAGCTCTATTTCTTTGTTCTCCTGTTCGATGGCATCCCATCTGTGAGAGATTCTCATCTCTTGAACCGCGTCATAGACCAGTTTCTGGACATGAAATCGGTCAGTGACCAATTGGGCTTTGGGGAAGCTACGACGTACGATCTTTTCCATGCTGGCAGCCATATCCAGCGTCACTTCCTCTACCTTATTTCTTTTATTGGCAGGTAGATTCCTGAGAATAGTGTTTACCGTTTCACTGTCCGTCCCTTTTATCATGGCTACCAAGGCCCCCTTTTTTCCTTTAGCTGACTTGTTAGTAAGGATAGTATAGAGTTCTCCTTGGGAGAGAGCTGTTTCATCAATGCTGAGGTGGGTTCCCAGATTTTCCGGAAAGAGAATCCAGTCTTTGGCATGTGGGCGTTGTGGCCAGTCCAGAAAGCTACTCAGATGAAAAACGTATTGATGCTCAAGGTTTTTTCCATTTACATGGAAGTTCTCAGCTAGGCTTTTACAGCTTACCGGCGATGAATCCAGTCGTTCCGTTTTAAAAAAAGCGCGAATTCCTCTGTCATCCGCGTACCGTTTGCCACCAAGCTCCAATCCCTGCTCACATTTTTACCTGTCTGTTCATTGAGCCACTTCCTCCTTTTTATGTTGAGAAAACAGGCTTTGCCACGTAACGGAAAGTCCTGAATACTCACTTCATCATAAAAACCCTTTGAGGTAAGCTTTGATCCCTGAAGATGCTCGGGATGAATATTGAGCTCTTCCAAATAAATATGGTAAGCATTGTCTTTGAGTCCCGCTGAAGTAACCTTGAAAAATTCAAGCAGACCTTGAGGCAAAAGCAAGCTGAGGTAGTCCTTTTCTTCCAATTCTTTTTTTTACCAAAGAAAATGGATTCTGTCAATTCCCCCAACTTTTAGGACTGATCCAATATTTTCCGTTTGACCTGTATAAAAATGATCTAACTTTTTAGAATAAAGAATATAAACTGTAAACATAACAAGCGAGCTAGTGCCCTAAAATACAAAAAGGGAAACATTTCTGTTCCCCTTTTTGAGCCTCCTATCGGGATCGAACCAATGACCTACTGATTACAAGTCAGTTGCTCTACCAGCTGAGCTAAGGAGGCTTATTTCCGTATTGGTGATGCAAATATAGCCGTTGACTTTTTACACTCCAAACCCTCAGAAAAGAAAAATCCTATCTTCCTTATTCTGAGTGAGAAAAATTTAAAACTCTCTTATAATTGACAGCTTACTTTTCAATTTCGCTATTTCTTCT
The DNA here is from genome assembly GCF_003254055.1 of Algoriphagus chordae. GTDB lineage: Bacteria > Bacteroidota > Bacteroidia > Cytophagales > Cyclobacteriaceae > Algoriphagus > Algoriphagus chordae. The sequence continues at coordinate 16,370 of NZ_QKZT01000035.1, read as the reverse complement.
TCTGCTTTTTGAATCTTCAGATCAAACTGATCTTTCAGCTTATCGGCAGTTATTGAAGAAGCAAAGAACTCCAAGTTGTTTTTCCACAAGGTGATGTTATTCTCCAACTCAGAGATTTGCTTACGAATGCCATGCTCCTTCTTGTTGAGCGTTTTCACAGCATTAGGATCGGACTGAAGTCTGTTCAGGTTGAGTCTGAAAAGGAAGTCCTCTCTACCCGCACCATCAGGACTTAACTTCTCCAAGTATAGATCAACTGCAGTCTTAAATTGAGCTTGGATTTCTTTCATAGCTTTTCTTGGCACAAAACCAAGATCATTGAAATCCCCAACAAATTTGGTCAATGCTTCCTCAGTCACTTCTCCACTAACTGCGGCATCGGTAATCTGTTTGCAGACAGCCTGCTTGGCTAGCAAGTTATCCTCATATTCAGCATTTGATTGCTTATTGGATTCTCTTCTATTGTCAAAGAAAGTATCACAAGCCAGTTTAAAACGCTTGTAAAGACTATCTCTACTTTTTTCAGGTGTAGGTCCAAGTTTTTTCCAGTCTTGCTGAAGCTTCACTAGAGCATTCGAAGTATTCTGCCAATCGGTATTATCCTTTAGCTCTTCTGCTTTAGTAATCAATTCCTCTGCTTTTGCCTGGTTGGTAGCGCGGATTTCGTCGAGTTCCTTGAAGAATAAGTTCTTGTTATGAAAGAACTGCTTAAATGCTGCCCAGAATGACTTATTGATATCCTTACCTGTTTCTCTAGGAACTGGACCTATTTTCTCCCACTTCTTCTGGATTTCCAAGATCTCTTTAGTCTTGCTATTCCAATCTCGAATGCGATCTGCCTTAAATTCTGCAAATGGTTTTAAAGCTTCAATTAATACTTCTTTCTGATCTTGATTTACTTTGAATACCTCTTTTTGGCCTTCATAGTAATCCTTTCTTCGATCATACACAGCATCAGAAGCTCCTTTGAATTTTTGCCATAATGCTTCTTGTTCATCTCTAGGAACAGGTCCAATGTGCTTAAATTCTTCGTGAAGATCGTTCAAAGCCTTAATCGCATCTTTCAGGTCTTTTACATCCTTCAGTCCTTCAGCCTTATCAACAAGCTCTAACTTGTGTTCTAGATTTTTCTTACGATCAAGTTCTTTAAGCTCAAAATAGATACTTCTGTTGTCATAGAACCGATCCATTAATGCATTATAACTCGCCCAAAGACTTCTATTTTGTGAAGGCGGCACGGGGCCTATACTCTTCCATTCTTCTTGCAGGCCTTTGATAGTTGCCATGCTAAGTGTAGTCTCTTCTCCATCGACTAGCTCACGAAGTTTGTTGAGCAGCTCAGTTTTTGCGGAAAAATTACTTTCTTTTTGCTTTTCAGCTTCTTTGCGAAGCGCTCCAAGTTGATGACGGTATTCGTAATAGTAGGTGTTAAATTCTTTCTCCTCGTCAGATGGACGGAAGTCAAAATCATCTTCTACTCCTCCATCTGCTTTGAATTTCTCCAAAGCCTCATCCTTCTCCTTATGTGTATATTCATCAAAAGCTGCCTTAATCTCGTGGACAAGCTTATCGATTCTATAAATATTGTCTTGCTTTACTTTGCTTTTCAGCAAAGCAACTAGTTCTATTTTCGAAAGTGAAGTAACATCAATCTCTTCTTCATGATGCTCCTCTTCAGAATCCTCTTCTGATTCTTCATCCTCAGCTTCCGCAGAGTCAGCAACTACAGCTTCAGCTTTCTCTACCTCGGTAGAAGCTTCCTCAGTTGTAGTTTCTTCAGTTTTTTCTACGGAGACTACTTCTTCTGGAACTTCAGCACTTTCAGAAGGAGTGGATGTTTTTTGCTCAGTGGCAGCTTCAGCGATTTCTGGTGCATCAACCTCAACTTCGGTTTCCGCCTTCGCCTCGACCTCTGCAGGAGCTTCTTCGCTAATTTCAGCTTCAGCTTCAGTAGTTTCTGGAACTTCTTCAGCTACTGGAGCAGCCTCATTTTCAGAAGACTTAACTTCAGATTCAGTCTCACTGCTCTGATCTACTGCACTTTCTTTGCTAGGTTCAGAATTAGTTTCTTTTTCGATACCCTTTACCTCTTCAGAATTGGAGGTTTGAGTCACCTTGTCCTTGTCGGACAAATCATTACTTTTCTCAGTCATAAAAACAGTACTATTAGGCGGCAATATGAGCAAAAGTAGGGATTTTGCCTAATTTAATCTTGGATCAAGTGGATAATTTGCTATTACTTTGAACTCACCACCCATATTTTTAAGCAAGCTTTTCCAAAGTTGTTCGGGTGTTAAATTGAAGGTTTGCTCATTCAAAATTTCTCTACAGATAATCCATGTTTCATCAGACAACTCATCGTCCAACTGCTCAGCTCCCCAACCGCTATAACCTAAAAAGAACCTAACTGAATCATGGTCAAGAAGCCCAAGCTTTAATTTTTCCACTAAGGACTCGTAATCTCCTCCCCACCAAATATTGTCTCCAAGGGAAAGACTACCGTCCAATACCTTTTCACCTACATAAATAAAATGTAAGGTATTTTGCTCCACAGGCCCACCGACAAATACTGCTTTGTCTAAAAAAGCTAATTCTTCTACAAGTTCGCCAAGCTTAAGAATTGATTGTTTGTTGATGATTAGGCCAAAGCTTCCTTCCTCTGAATGCTCACATAATAGAACCACAGAGCGCACGAAATTCTCGTCCTGTAGGAAAGGTTCGGAAATTAGAAGATCACCAGCTTTAGGATTACGTTGTTCATCTTTACTCATGCTGCTTGCTTTAAAATCTAAATTCTGGAAAAATATAAATCATAATTTTTTAAATGCAATGCCAATGGTACTTTTATATCTAAGAATTAATTTACTCAGCACCTCCTATGGACATCTCAGCAATACGTAAAGATTACTCTATTAAAACCCTAGATATCAGCCATGTAAACGATAATCCCATCACCCAATTTCATTCTTGGTTTGAGGAGGCTGTGAAGGCAGAAGTTTTGGAAGTAAATGCTATGACTATCTCCACTTTGGGCTTAGATGGTATACCCAACGGTAGAATCATGCTTTTGAAAGGAGTTGACACTGGTTTTGTGTTTTTCACTAACTATCAAAGTGAAAAGGGACAAGAGTTAGAAAAAACCAAGGCAGCTTCTTTGACCTTTTTCTGGCCTGAACTGGAGCGTCAAGTGCGTGTGCGGGGAAAAGTAGAAAAGGTAAGCTCTGAAGAATCTGACTCCTATTTCTTCTCTAGACCCATAGGCTCACAAATCGGAGCCTGGGTATCACCTCAAAGTCAAGTAATAAGTTCTCGAGAAGATATCAATACGAGAAAATTAGAAATAGAGAAACAATTTGCGGATAAAGCATTAACACGTCCACCACATTGGGGTGGCTACCGCTTGATGGCTTCAAGTATTGAATTCTGGCAAGGAAGACCAAGCAGGCTTCATGATAGAATCAAATACGAATTGAAGGATGAAAAATGGATCATCAATAGATTAGCACCTTGATTATTTCAGGTCAAAAAGGTTATCAGTTCCTATCATTCGCTCCACATTAAAACCCTCTCCATATTTCGTTAGAATTTTGTGGCCAAACTCACGTGCCCTAGCTTCAATGAATGGTAGGAATTCAGGATCTGAAATAAAACTTTTAGGTTCCTCACTTGAAGCATCATAAAACTGAGATTGGAATGCTAAGATGCTATCGATTTTGGTTTGCCAATATGCTGTGATATCAACCACGAAATCAGGTTCTATGTAATTATTTTGGATATAATGATAGACAAATTTCGGTCTCCATGCTTCTTGCTGAACTCCATCTAGTTCTGTCTCTATCTTTCGCAGCCCACTCATGAAACAAGCCGTAGTTGCTAAACTTGAGCCTTTACCGTGATCAGGATGTCTATCTGATATCGCATTAGCCAAAACAATCTCAGGTCTATATTTTCTGATCATTTCGATCAGCTTCAACTGATGGCTTTCGTCATTCTGGTAGTAAATATCTTTGAAGCCTAAATTTTCTCTTGCAGTTAGCTTAAGGATTTTGCTGGATGCTTCTGCTTCTTGTAAGCGTAATTCAGGAGTTCCACGTGTTCCCATTTCTCCCTGAGTAAAATCTACCACTCCTACTCTGTGTCCTCTTGCTACATGAGAGGCGATTGTTCCAGAACAACCGAGTTCTGCATCATCGGGATGAGCAGCAAAAACTAAAATATCCAGCTTTGTCATGTTCTAATTTGGCTAGCGGACACGAAGGTTCTGTCCTATTCTTAAAATTGTGCGGGTAGATATACCATTAAGTCTAGTTAGTGTGCTGACTGATACACCATATTTTCGGGCGATAGATCCAAGATTTTCACCCTTTCGTACTTTGTGATAGGCGTTGGTTCTGGCCTTTGCAATGTGCGAAAACAAGTCAGGTGTAATGGTATAATTTGGACTCAGAATTTTATATTCTGGAAAATCATACACTTTCTGTGCATCAAATGCCAACCCTCGATACCGCAGTTCATAATGTAAATGTGATCCTGTACTCCTACCTGTATTCCCACCTTTGGCAATCAAATCTCCAGCTTTAACCTCTTGCCCTACATCTACAAGTTGCTTGGATAAATGTCCGTAGAGGGTTTCCAAGCCATTTTTATGACGGATTACAATATAATAACCATAGCCATATCTATCGTAGGATTTGATACGGACAATACCATCAAAACCTGAATAAACAGGATCTCCGGTGTTCAAATCCAAATCTGTCCCATAGTGCCACCTTCTCCATCTATATCCGTAGGTCGAAGTTACAGGAGTGGTATTAAGAGGCATTTTCCAGTCGTATCCAAAAAATTCGTCATACAAACGGATATTAACTGTGTCTTTGAAAGTCTTTGGATCGAAGTTATATATATCGATTTTATTTGAATCCCAAGAAGAATAATACTCGAAGGCGGTAACCCAAATACTGTCTATTTGAATTTGCTCAGAAACTTTGATAAGCTGATTGGTAGGAGCCCAAATCATGACATTCTGATCTTCGCTGATGATAGAGCGTACACGACCTAAGTTCACATTATTTTCAAAAATAATGGAATCGGTAACCGAAGATAAAGTCCTGAGGTATGATTCCTGATCAAATCCCCTTAACTCAATATTCTTCCTCTCCTGGGTTACCGTAGAGGATTGATTGTTATTATTTTTCTTAATAATCTTAGGAAAAATTTGAGCATTGGCATTTAAAGCGCCAATGCTCAGATTTAAACAAAAGATCACAAATAGGATTGAATACCTCATTTATTGGGTTTAATCATTCTCGAATTCTGCCAAATATCGCTCAGCATCCAAGGCAGCCATACAGCCAGTACCAGCAGCCGTGACCGCTTGTCGGTAGATGTTGTCTTGTGCATCTCCACAAGCAAAAACTCCTTCCACATTGGTTTTTGTGCTACCAGGGATAGTTTTGATATACCCAGCATCATCCATATGAATATAATCTTTGAAAATGCCAGTGTTTGGTTGATGACCAATAGCAACAAAGAAGCCAGAAACAGCGATTTCTGATTTTTCTCCTGTTTTATTATTATAGACTCTTACTCCTTTTACTTCATCTTCTCCTAAGATTTCATCTGTCTCTGTATTCCAGAGTATTTCGATCTTAGGATTGTTCATGACACGTTTTTGCATGATCTGAGAAGCACGCATTTCATCCTTACGAATCAGCATGTACACCTTGCTACAGATATTAGACAAGTAAGAAGCCTCTTCGCATGCAGTATCACCAGCTCCAACGATCGCTACTTCCTGACCTCTGAAAAAGAAACCATCACAAACAGCACAAGCAGAAACCCCTTGTCCATTCAATCTTGTTTCACTTTCGATTCCTAGCCATTTGGCAGAAGCTCCTGTAGATATCAAAACCGTATCAGCATGAATCGTAACTTGTTCATCGATGACTACTGTATGTGGTTTGGTAGAGAAATCTACGCTTGTTGCCAAGCCATATCTTACCTGAGTACCAAAGCGTTCCGCTTGTTTTCTAAAGTCTTCCATCATCTCAGGACCGACTACTCCGTCAGGATATCCTGGATAATTTTCCACATCATTTGTGATAGTCAATTGACCACCTGGCTGTCCACCGGTATATAATACTGGAGATAGACCTGCTCTAGAAGCGTATATCGCAGCAGTATATCCTGCTGGTCCTGATCCTATGATCAAAACTTTTACTTTTTCGATTTCTGGATTCATTAATAGTAAAGTATTAAATCGCGCAAATTTTATGATTTCTGCTCTAGTAACAAAGTTGCATATTGTTAAAATTCCCTAAGCTTTTCACTTAAGGAAATAACTTTAGCTCTAAACTGCTACTAAGGCAAAATGTATTGAAATAAAAAAAGGGGGCTAAAAACCCCCTTTCTTATGTGTGCTTGTTTATCCGAGGTAAGGTTTCAATGTCTTACTTCGTGACGTATGTCTCAGTCGGCGGATTGCCTTCTCTTTGATTTGTCTTACTCGCTCTCTGGTAAGATTGAATTTCTCTCCGATTTCTTCCAAAGTCATCGCATGCTCACCGTTTAGACCAAAGTAAAGCGTGATTACATCAGCTTCTCTTTGCGTCAAAGTAGAAAGTGCGCGTTGAACTTCTTTACGAAGGGAATCATTCATCAAACCATCATCTGGCTTTTCATCACCGTCATTTTCCAATACATCCAATAGGCTATTTTCTTCACCTTGAACGAATGGTGCATCCATAGATACATGACGACCAGAAATCTTCATCGTATCCACTACCTCATTAGCAGTTACTTCAAGCACTTCCGCCAACTCTTCTGGAGAAGGCTCACGCTCGAATTTCTGCTCTAGCTCGCTGAAAGTCTTGCTAATCTTATTCAATGAACCTACTCTGTTCAAAGGAAGACGAACAATTCTTGACTGCTCTGCTAGTGCCTGCAGGATAGATTGTCTAATCCACCATACGGCATAGGAAATGAATTTAAATCCACGAGTTTCATCAAATCGCTGAGCTGCCTTGATTAGACCTAGGTTTCCTTCGTTGATCAAATCACCTAACGAAAGACCTTGGTTCTGGTATTGCTTGGCAACTGATACTACAAATCGAAGATTGGCTTTTGTCAATTTTTCCAGTGCCAATTGGTCACCTTCTCTAATTCTCTTGGCCAGAACTACCTCTTCATCTGCTGTCAACAGGTCAACTTTTCCAATCTCTTGAAGATATTTGTCCAGGGATTGACTTTCTCTGTTGGTTATCTGTTTGCTAATTTTTAGCTGCCTCATTCAGGAATATGATTTGTGAAATTTAATAGTTTAAGAGAATCAAATTAATCAAATGTTTCGATTAACCTTGTGCACTAGGTGCTGGTTTTTACGGTTTTGGCAATAATGCCTTTCTTGAAAGCTTAAATTTGCCAGTTTTCTTATCGACATCGATCAATTTAACCATAATTTCTTCTCCAGGCTCAAACACACCGTCCATTGTTTCTACACGCTCATGCTTAATCTCGGAGATATGAAGTAAACCATCCTTACCCGGCATAAATTCCACAAAGGCGCCAAAAGGTTGAATATTTTTCACTTTACCTGTATAAGTCTCTCCTATTTCAGGCTGAGCCACGATCGCTTTAATACGGGAAAGGGCTGCATTTAGTTTATCCTGATTAGCAGAGAAAATATTTATTTTACCCTGATTGTCAACTTCTTCGATCACGATAGTTGCTCCAGTATCCTTTTGGATCTCCTGGATAACCTTACCGCCTGGCCCAATCACTGCACCGATCAATTCCTTAGGGATCATCATAATAAATGATCTTGGAGTATGTGGCTTCAATTCAGACTTAGGAGCAGCAAGAGTTTTGGTGATTTCTTCCAAAATATGAAGTCTACCATTTCTAGCTTGAAGCAATGCTTCTTTCAAAACAGAATAATCAAGTCCTTCTACTTTCAAATCCATCTGACAAGCCGTAATTCCTTGTGCAGTACCTGTTACTTTGAAATCCATATCACCTAAGTGATCTTCGTCTCCCAAAATATCAGAAAGAATAGAATAATTACCTGTAGTCGCATCAGAGATCATTCCCATGGCGATACCAGTTACTGCAGATTTGATAGGAATACCAGCATCCATTAGCGCCAATGAACCAGCACAAACAGTTGCCATGGAAGAAGAACCATTAGATTCCAAAATATCAGATACGATACGGATAGTGTATGGATTCTCCTCTGCTGGAGGAAGTACTTTTTTCAAAGCTCTCATAGCAAGATTGCCATGACCAATTTCTCTTCTTGCAGGACCTCTATTGATCTTTACTTCACCTGTAGAGAAACCTGGGAAATTATAGTGTAAATAAAATTTGTTGTATCCGGAGATAGTTGCGCCATCTACCATCATCTCGTCCATCTTAGTACCTAAAGTACAAGTAGTCAACGATTGAGTTTCACCTCTGGTAAATACTGCAGATCCATGAGCAGAAGGTAGGTAATCAACAGCAGACCAGATTGGTCTTACTTCATCCAATTTCCTTCCATCCAATCTTTTCTTCTCATTCAAGGTCAAGTTTCTAGCAGCTTCTTTGTGGATTTTGCTGAAATATGGACCAATAAGGCTTGTTTCGAATCCGTGATCATCGCCTAAGCTAGCTACGAATTCTTCCTTAATTTCTTTAATTAAAGCAGAACGCTCAGATTTATTAGCAATCAGCTTACCTACAGAAGCATATAGCTTGTCGTAAACATCTGCTTTCATCTTATCAAAAAGAGCTGGGTCAGATTTCTCGTGACAGTATTCTCTTTTTACTTCCTTGCCTACTAGCTTGGTCAACTCGATCTGCGCTTGACAATGTCTCTTGATTTCCTCATGAGCATATTGCATAGCTTCTAGCATCTCCTCTTCCTGAATCTCGTCAGCTTCACCTTCTACCATAAGGATAAAGTCAAGTGAACCTGCTACGATGAATTCCAAAGAAGCTGTTGCCAACTGAGTTGGAGTAGGATTAATAATCAATTTGCCATCGACTTTCGCTACACGAACTTCAGAAATTGGGCCATTGAATGGTATATCAGAAACAGCCAAAGCTGCTGAAGCAGCAAGGCCTGCCAATGCATCTGGAAGTACATCTTCGTCACCACTCACCAAACTTATGGCGATCTGGGTGTCAGCATGGTAATCATCTGGGAAAATTGGACGAATAGCTCTATCGACGATACGGCTAATCAAAATTTCATAATCAGAAAGTCTTCCTTCTCTCTTCAAAAATCCTCCAGGGATTTTTCCTGAGGAAGCAAATTTCTCCTGATAGTCAACAGACATCGGTAAAAAATCAACTCCTTCGCCAGCTTCTTTCTTAGATACTACGGTAGCCAAAAGCATGGCTTTACCCATTTTCACTACTACTGAGCCATCAGCTTGCTTCGCCAATGCACCAGTTTCTATAGTAATTTCTCTGCCATCTTCTAGGGTGATGGTCTTAGTGATTAAGTTCGGTAACATAAATGATTGTTAGTTTGCGTCGTTAGTGATAAAAGTATTCGTATAACCTTAAAAATAAAAAAGTAAGGTTCTCACTCAAGAGAACCTTACTAATTTGGTTATTTTCTGATTCCTAGCTCAGCGATAATTGATCTGTATCGCTCGATTTCCTTCTTGTGAAGGTAATCCAATAGGCTTCTTCTCTTACCTACTAGCTTCAATAAACCAAGTCTTGAGGAGTGATCCTTCTTATTTGACTTCAAATGCTCAGTCAAATGCTTGATTCTGTGTGTAAAGAGGGCAATCTGAGACTCAGGAGATCCCGTGTCAGTAGCAGATTTTAACCGTCCATGATTCTTAAATAACTCTTCTTTAATCTCTGAGGATAAATACATGTTTAGCTAAATTTTGTAAAACAATCACAAAGGTATTGTTTCTTTTGAGAAAGTAAAAGGTTAATTCGCTTTTGGGCGAAGATCTTTTATGCGTTTCGTAATACTCTTCCAAGCAGCTATATAAAAGTCTGGCTCAAACAAGCGAGCGTCTTTCCTAGCCTGCTTGATAAAGAAGACACCAAATGGAAGTAGACATATAATAGAGAAGAAGGTTCCGAATAAAGGATCGACCACCCCCTCCTTTGCCCACTTCTCCCCTGTCATGGTGATCATATAGTAAACGATAAAAAATATAATAGATATCAAGACAGGCATCCCCAAACCACCTTTCTTGATGATTGCTCCCAATGGCGCTCCGATCATAAACATTACAAAACAGGCAAGTGCTTGGGTGTACTTTTGATACCAAGAAATCTGAAACCTTCTAAAATCCCGTTCATAGTTGTCGATCTGGGCTTTTTTAACATCAAAATTATTTTTCAAACTCCGTGAATTATTCAAAGCCATAGTAATCGCACTCTTATTAAGATTTCGTTTGGTAATCAAAGAATCAATTTGAGCTCTTTCTTGATCCGTCAGCATAGTATTACGCGGAGCTCTTACCACCTTTTTCTTAGGAACCACCACTGCATTTGTGTCCAATTCAGGCAGCTCATTCTCTAATTTGTTGCTTTTAGGCAATGCGAATAGGGAGTCACTAGCAGCAATTTCGGTAGAAAGTGCAACAGGTTGTTCGATAGCAGTATTCTGCCCATCTCTAGTGGCAAGGGTTTTTGTCTCTGGACTATCGATTATTATAGTAGATGTATCTTTTTTGGCTTGGTTCTTTACTTCATGAATGGAGTCCACTCGGGCTTTATCTCGTCTCATTTTATGCAATCTGATCGTATCATCTAGCGCTTTTCGATCCAAAATGTCCGCAGCCGGCTTGAAACTTCTATCTCTTGTGAAAAATGGATAAACACCCTCTGCTTCCAGGTAATTTTTATATCGCTGCTCGTTGACTAAGGTTCCTATTGAGTCCAGTCCCAATTTGATTTCAGAAATATTTTTGATAGATCTATTGGTGGACCAGGCATCTTCTGCAGTTCTATTGAGCTTAAAGGTGTTATTTAAGTCAAACACTATTTCATTGGTATCAAAAGTCGTCCGTTTAAATTCTACCGGCTTTTCTTTAATCCCTCTAGGTTGTTTGGCTTCATTATAATTTTTCCCATGATAAAGGGAAAGTTTCATATAATTTTCACTAAAAAATGGCTCCATCCTACCCGAATCCGCCAAGGTGACATCTAAGTTGCCCTGTCTACCTGCAGCATGATTATAAATCAAAATATCCTTAAGTCCGTACTCTCCTACTTTTTCGTTGACTTTGATACTGTACCCAGGGATACCTGAGTAAAAAACACCAGCCTTAATATCCAAAGCGGGAGATTTCATCCGTATATCATAGAGTAAGCCAAAAGTCTTGAGATTCACCTTAGGCACGAGGTAATTATTAGAAAGGTAGGCAGCAAAAGATAAAACAATCACAAATACACCAATAGGACGTAATGCGCGTAACAAGGAGATCCCAGAACTTTTGATAGCCGTGAGTTCAAAGTGCTCCCCTAGATTGCCAAAGGTCATAAGGCTAGAAAGTAACACCGCAAGCGGCAAAGCCATAGGTGATATACTGATCACAAAGTAGCCGATCAGCTCCATGTAGATCCAAAAGCTCAGGCCTTTACCAAATATTTCATCGAAATATTTCAGCATGTTGACAGTCAACAGGATAAAATCCACGACGATAAAAGTCAATAAAAATGGGCCCAAAAAAGACCCAAGTATAAGTTTGTCTAGTTTCTTCATTATTCAAACTACTTCCCTTGCAACTACGCTTAGATCGAGTAGAAGTTCAAATTTGGTAAAATGTATTCAGATTACCCACCTATTATCTCTTTCAATCTTCCAATTAAGCCATCCCAAATTGCAACGAGCTCATCATCTTCATATACATCTGAATAATCGATGACCTTCAAAAACAAGGTTTGGGTGAGATCATTCTCCTCTAGTTTGAATTCTATGTAGGCATGATCGGCTTCTTGAGGATTTTTGGGATCGTAAAATTCGAATTTCACATGTGAGTTGCTCCGAATGGAAACTTGTTTGGCGTAATGATCTTCGTCATCAAAATTGAAAATGTAATGTTTATCCTCATTTATTTTGACTTCATCAGCAAACCATTCTTCCAGACCAGAGGCAGAACTCAAATATTGGAAAACTATTTTTTTGGAGGCATTAATTTGATAATCAGCTACAAACTTACTTTTAACCATGATTGGGACAATTATACTGTATAAAAAATCACTTTTTTAAAGAACGTCAACTTGCATTTCACAATACAAGACCTCATATTTGCATTCCCATTCGAAAGGGAGGTTTTCTGGGTTGATAATAAACGATTGTCAGCCTATTCTATATGATTTCAGACTGTGCTTTAATATAGGCATTAATTTCAAAAATCAATGCTAGAATAAATAGAGCAAGTAATTATAAATGGCGAGGTATCCCGATGTCCCGATAGTTATCGGGAGAGCGCAGGATTCATATCCGCCGCGGCGGACGGGAGTTCAAATCTCCCTGGTTGAAATATTGATTAGAAATTATATATGGCGAGGTAGCTCAGTTGGTTAGAGCGCAGGATTCATAACCCTGAGGTCACGGGTTCAACTCCCGTCCTCGCTACTCAAGGCTTTCGGAAACGGAGGCCTTTTTTTATTTTTATTAATGGATGAATTTGTTGTGTACGTTCTCTATTCATTTTCCTCAGGAAAAACTTATACTGGGATGACTTCAGACCTCATTACTAGATTCCACTTTCACAATATCAAATCCACAAAAGGATACACATTAAAGTACCGACCATGGACTGTGATTCATGTGGAGTTTTATAAAAGTAAAAAGGAGGCATTGATTCGTGAAAATGAACTTAAATCAGGAAAAGGTAGAGATTGGTTAAGACTAAATATCCTTCCAAATTATTCTTAAGCGCAGGATTCAATATCCGCTACGCCTCGGCGCACAGGCGCGGCGGACGGGAGTTCAAATCTCCCTCTCGCTACACTAAGGCTTTCGGAAACAGAGGCCTTTTTTTATTTTAAAACATTAGAGCGCAGGATTCATATCCGCTACGCCACGGCGCACAGGCGCGGCGGACGGGAGTTCAAATCTCCCTCTCGCTACTCAAGGCTTTTGGAAACGGAGGCCTTTTTTTATTTTTATTGATGGATGAATTTGTAGTCTATATTCTTTATTCAAAATCCGCTGGCAAAACCTACACTGGTATGACATCGGATTTGATTACAAGGTTTCACTTTCACAACTACAAGTCAACAAAAGGGTTTACATTAAAGTATCGCCCATGGTATGTCATTCATGTTGAATTCTTTACTGCCAAAAGACAGGCATTGATTCGAGAAAAAGAATTAAAAACAGGTAAAGGTAGAGATTGGATAAAACTTGAAATTCTATTAAATTATTCTTAAGCGCAGGATTCATATCCGCCGCGGCGGACGGGAGTTCAAATCTCCCTCTCGCTACTCTAAGGCTTTCAGAAATGGAGGCCTTTTTTTATTTTTATTAATGGATGAATTTGTAGTCTATATTCTTTATTCAAAATCCGCTGGCAAAACCTACACTGGTATGACATCAGATTTGATTACAAGGTTTCACTTTCACAACTACAAGTCAACCAAAGGATTTACCTTAAAATATCGCCCATTGTATGTCATTCATGTTGAATTCTTTACTACCAAAAAGGAAGCTTTGATTCGAGAAAAAGAATTAAAAACAGGTAAAGGAAGAGACTGGATAAAACGTGAAATTCTAATAAATTATTACTAAGTACAGGATTCATATCCGCTACGCCACGGCGCACAGGCGCGGCGAACACGGGTTCAACTCCCGTCCTCGCTAATAAAGGCTTTCAGAAATGGAAGCCTTTTTTTTGTTTCTTGATATTCTAATCATTCCTAATTGACTAGCAGATAATTAATTCCCTATTTTTAGTGGATGACAAAACCCGAAATAAAGAATCCACCAGTCTCATTTTTTGAAAAACTCAGGTTCCTTGGTCCTGGTTTTATTCTTTCAGCTTCTATAGTAGGTTCAGGCGAATTAATCGCTACCACCGTACTTGGTGCTGAAGGAGGTTTTATCACTTTTTGGGTAATACTGGTCAGTTGCCTTATCAAAGTGGCTATACAACTAGAGTTTGGAAAGAATGCTATCATCACGGGAAAGCCTCTCATGACATCTTTTTCTGCATTACCTGGTCCAAAAAACTGGGCAGTATGGACTACATTTCTGTTGACACTTTTCAAAATACTGCAAGTTGGTGGAATGATCGGCGGTGCTGCTATAGCCTTAAGCATGCTTTTGCCTCAGCTCTCTCCTATTATCCTTGCTTTCATTTTAGGCATAGGTACTAGCCTGCTTATTTATAAAAATTACTACAGCATCGTAGAGCGAACGTCCATGTTTATGGTCGTTGGTTTTACGGTCTTCACGCTTGCCTCTGTGATCGCTGTTAACTACAGTCCTTATGGATTTACCTTTGATGATGTGGCAAGTGGCTTGACATTTAGCTTGCCTTCCGACCTGATTTTTATTGCTATCGGTGCCTTTGGGATTACGGGAGTCGCGAGCGATGAGATTATCGCCTATACCTATTGGTGTCTAGAAAAAGGCTACGCCAAATATACCGGTGAAAATGACGGTAGCGAGGAATGGAAAATCCGGGCAAATGGCTGGATAAAAATCATGTACATGGATGCAATCGTCGCCATGATTATTTATACCATTGTCACTGCAGCTTTCTATTTACTGGGGGCTTCCATCTTATATGGTAATCAAGATATTCCATCAGGAAATCAACTCATTGAAACCTTAGCCAATATTTACACGCAGACTCTTGGGGAAAATGCCCGACTAGCCTATATCTCCGGAGCATTCTTTGTGCTTTTTTCAAGTGTATTTGCGACGCTGGCTTATTGGACTAGACTGTTCCCGGATATCTTCGGCGAATTAGGATGGATAGCTTATGATGATCTGAAAACTAGAAAAACCTGGGTAGCCATATTAGCTTGGGTTTTACCAATTCTCTGGGCTATAGCTTTTGCTTTCGTAGAGCTGCCTGCATTTATGGTCTTATCTGGAGGTGTAGTAGGCTCTGTATTGCTCTTATTGGTGGTCTATGCTGCAATTCAATTTCGATTAAGGAACAACGCCTTAAATCTAGCTTCAGGATTTTTGTCAATTATTTTATTTTGGCTAAGCGTGATCGCTATAGGAATGGTGTCTCTGTATGGGATTGTGAAGTTATTTTAACTGAACGATGCCAATCATAGGGTTTTGTTCTTCTGTTTCGCTGTCTGAATATTCCGATTGCTGCACAAAGTAGAAGATGTCTCTTCCTAAATCCAGCGGTCTGAGAACTACGGGGTTTCCATTACCATCCAAAACTCCTTTTTGCAAATTGAATCCGATAGCACTCTCCTTTTCATAGATAAAAATCATGTACTTAGACTCTGAATAATACTCACAGAGAACATAGGAAAGCGAATTAACTACATTGTATATCTGGATTTTTTTCATGCCACCCTTGTCTAAAACCTGTTTGGTTTCAAAATTCAATTTCAAGAATGGTGTCAAAACTTTTTCCTTGAATTTATATAAGGTGTCATGAAGAATTATTTGACTACCAAAATCCGGCACATACACAAAATGGTCAAGCCCTACTGTGGAGAAGTAATTCTTGATTGGAAAGTCAGAAGCTGAACCTGATTTAAGTTTCACTTCCCTAACTAGTATGGTATCAACCACATCCAAAGATTTATTGATTTCATAAAATGAAGCCCGGTTAAGAAACCCTTCCTCCTGTGGTATTGACAACTCTTGCCTCAGCACAAACAATTTATCTTCCAAAACTGAGAAAGCATTCACATTAAATGAAAGTGCATTTTCTAAGAGTAATTCATCCTCCTTGGAATAAACGTACAGCTTCCTGGCCGATGCTACATAAAGAAGGTTTGATTCTTCGTCAATGGTCATATGAGGAAAAAATTCATATTCTCCTGGCCCCTCTCCTCGTTTGCCTAATACCTTGACAAACTTCCCTTCTTGATCAAAGAGACTGTAATCTAAACTCTGTCTAAGACTTTGAATTTTAGTTAAAGTTTATAAGATAGAGCAGTATGAAAGAACAAGAATCAGCACTCAAGAAAAAAGTATTAGATCAGTTTTTATCAGGTGAGAACCTTTTCGGGAAGAACGGAGCACTTTCACCAATTCTGAAGGAATTTTTGGAAGAGTCTCTTCAGGCCGAGATGGATGAGCATCTCCGTGATGAAGATAAAGGTTGGTCCTCGGGTAATAAGCGCAACGGAAAAGGCACTAAAACGGTGAAGAGCAACGTTGGCGAAGTGACGATAGACACCCCGGAGGACCGGCACAGCAGCTT
>NZ_QKZT01000034.1 GCF_003254055.1 Algoriphagus chordae | reverse complement strand
GTTACCCCCGCACATAAGGGACTTTCACCCTCTGGAATAATTTGATATCTTCGATACCAGATGCCCATGCTGGGCTCACACATAACCTAAACTGCATTAAAACGCAGTTTAGCCGAACGTCCGGTGGTGCATAAAAAAAGAACTGAATTGAAAAGATATGGCATAAGCGGACTTGGAGCGGACAAAAGAATATTTGAGAAATTAGCCCTCGAATGCGAGTTCATTCCAAACGACTGAATTCAACCATTAGAAAATGAATCAATCCATGACTTTTCTTTACGACTTTCAAAAGCTTTCTGGATACGGGGTCTGCCCGATTCTCGAGATAGGCTGTCAATACCGGATTTTGTAGTCCCGCTTCCTTCACTGCATGCCTCAGGGCAAACCAGCTTGCAGCTTACTTACAGGTTTCACCAACTCGCCTGTAAGGGACTTCCACCCTCTGGAATAATTTGGTATCTTCGATACCAGATGCCCATGCTGGGCACACACGATGTATATAAAAAATAGGCGAAAAAGTAGTAAAATCAATGTTTTTGGCTTGTATCTAACTTTATGTCAAATCGAAAGTTTCGTGCTTAGTAATAGCCTACTTTTCAAATACTAACCGTTGGCAAACATTAAAACCATCTAAAATGAAATATATTTATTTAATACTTTTGATTTTATGTTTCTCTTGTAATTCTGACAATGCAATTACGGAAACTGAAAAAATTGAATTTGAGAAAATGGCGCAAGATTGGCATAATAAATATGTACAGGGAAGCGTGAATTTGGCAGATATTTTAGCCGGAATGGATGAGAACATTGATATGTGGGAAAATGGAAAGGTTTGGACTTACAAACAGGTTGAAAAGTTTGGGCCGCATTTACCAAAGAAAAACGTCCTTGAAACTTATAATGACCAAAAGCTTTTGAAAAAAGACTTGGGTTATGATTATGTTAGTCAAAAATATATATCAACTATGTCAGGCGATACAATGCGTGAAACTTCTTCACGATTGTGGGAATTGAAAAATGGAAACTGGAAAATTGTTCAAATGAATAATCTGATAAAAAAAGAAGTTGACTAAAAAACGTTTGCCAATATTTAGAAGCATATCTCACATCATCTGCCTGGGTGCTACAATCATTTTGGTGGGATATCAAGTCTGTATTAACAGAAGAATTGAGAGTGTTAGCTAAACTCTGTCCTTCCCTTCCCTTGGGGTACCCCAAGGGAAGGGAACTAATTTATGTCAAATATTTTGTAAAGGAAGAAAAGGAATTAGACTATACCCAACCTACTGAATTCTCTTAAGCTTCCTCCCTTTTCACTTTAGGATAGTACTTTTTCTTCAGCCAAAATGCCACTCGAACAAGCAGTATCAAAGCCGGAACTTCCACCAAGGGGCCAATCACACCTGTAAAGGCCTGTCCGGAATTCAGACCGAACACAGCAATTGCTACAGCGATAGACAACTCAAAGTTGTTGCCAGCAGCAGTGAAAGCCACGGAAGCCGACTTGTCATAATCTGCTCCCAAAGCCTTGGTCATGAAGAACCCAATCAAAAACATCAGGGCAAAGTAAATCAAGAGTGGAACTGCTATTCTGACCACATCCATAGGAATCTGCACAATCAGTTCGCCTTTCAGGGAGAACATTACCAAAATCGTAAAGAGCAATGCCACTAGCGTCATAGGCGAAATGGCTGGAATAAATTTGTTTTGATACCAATCCTCTCCCTTTGCTTTCACCAAAAAATGCCTACTCAAAATCCCCATCAAAAATGGAATTCCCAGATAGATCGCTACACTTTCGGCAATAGTCCAAATAGATATGTCGACAATGGCTCCGTCAAAACCGAAATACGGAGGAAGCACCGTGATAAATATCCAAGCATAAAAACTATAGGCAAATACCTGAAAGATACTGTTCAGTGCCACCAATCCAGCTCCATATTCGCTGCTTCCCTCAGCCAGATCATTCCACACCAACACCATCGCAATACATCTCGCCAACCCAATCAGAATTAAACCCACCATGTATTCGGGATAATCATGCAGGAAAATTATGGCCAAGGCAAACATCAAAACCGGGCCGATAATCCAGTTCAAAACCAAGGATACCGACAAGATTTTGACATTTCTAAAAACCTTCGGAAGTTGCTTGTAATCCACCTTGGCCAGCGGTGGGTACATCATCAAGATTAGACCAATAGCAATTGGAATATTGGTTGTACCGACGCTAAAAGAGTTAATTACCGTAGAACTGGAAGGAAAGAAATACCCTATCCCCACTCCTATAGCCATCGCTAGGAAAATCCAAAGTGTGAGGTACTGATCGAGGAAACTTAGCTTTTTGTGAGCCATTTTAGTTAGAGCTAGTTATTTGGGAAAAAACATAAAACATCTCAGAAGCGATTTGCATGGAGCGCTCATCATACTTACTGGCTTCCTCAGGAGTATCATCGAAGGCTTTTGGATCCTCATAACGCACCGGAATACGATTCTCAGTACCAGGAATAAATGGACAATTCTCATCAGCATGTGCGCAAGTCATCACCGCAGCAAATCGATTTGTTCTATTGATAGCATCATCAAAAAGCTTAGAAAAAGCTACAACAGGTTCTGCATCATCTGAGTGAAAAACAAAATAGGTTGGATTAACTTCTCCTTTTTTCGAAACTCTAAAACCCGCTCTCTTGATAGATTCCACCGCTCGTTCATTGAAAGCAGTCACCTCTACCCCACCGGAATAACAGGACGCAGGAATCCCAAAATAGTCTGCGGCAGTCTGGGCCCAGATCTGGGAAAACTGGCTTCTTCTGGAATTATGAGTGCAGATAAAGTTGAGGACAAGCTCTTCACCGGACTTGACTTTAGACTGAACGTAGTCAATCAAAACCTGTAGAACTTCCAGTCTTTCTGATGAAATGGTAAGAGTTCTAGCCTCTTCCACACTGAGTTTGAGCGCGGGCAAAAGTGTGATCTGTGTCGTATGCATAGCTTCGGAATTAATTTTCTATTAACAACAGCCGGATCCAGGAGTACAAGATTCCTCAGTAGCTTGCAAAGTAGCCAGTCTTACTCTTGGCTTTTGCTCCGGAATACCGCATTTTTCCTTCGCCAAACAATCAGTTTGCTTACTAGTCAGAAGGAAATTAACTCCGTCGAAATCCAATCCAAATTTCCCGATAGTCTCCGCCTGATACTCTACTTCTACTTCAAAATCTTCTAATTCCAATACTTTCTCAGAAAGCTCAATGATGCTCAACAACTTCTCTGGATGAAGTCTATGATTGTAATCATCCGCATTCCAAAGTTGGAAATTAGCGACATTCTCATTTCTCACAGTCCCTCCACAATCAATAAAATGCTTGGTGATTTTACCCACTTCAGTGACATGAAAGTGAGTCGGAACCAATTCTCCAGTTGGCAATTGAAAAGCGATAGTTTCCAAGTTAGCCAAGGCTGATTTTACTTCAGATAATTTCATAGTTCAATTATTTAGTGTGATAATTCGATTTTTAGATTTGATTTTTATAACTATTCTCAATTATACCTGTGGTGAAACTACCTACTGCTCAGCTCGACAAGCTCGGTGACTGGATAGAAATGTGGTGGAGTGAAGGTCAGGAATTGCGGTTAAACCGCAATTCCTGACCTTCCCAACTTTACAATAAAGCTCCGGTGGTCGAGCTTGCCGAGATCCACGGGCATAAAAGTGGATATCTATATTCTTTTACTAGCAGCAGTTACCCGATGCCGAGATATCCTGATCAAAAAACTCATTCAAAAGCTTTTTCATTTTATCCCAGTTTTCTCGGTCGATACAATAGCAAACACTTGTTCCTTCTATATTTCCTTTGATCAGACCCAGCTGCTTCAATTCCTTCAAATGCTGGGAAATCGTAGGTTGCGCCAATCCTATCTCAATTACTAAATCCCCGCATACGCAGCTATCCATTTTGAACAGATGCTGCAGAATAGCGACTCTGGCTGGATGCCCAAAGGCCTTTGCGAATACAGCTATTTCATTCTGCTGCTCGGTAAATATTTCCGTTTTGGTAAGTCCCATAGCTACCATTGTTTCATTGCAATATTACGATAGACAATTTTCAATACCAAAAGGTTCATGTAAAAATCGAATTGTATTACAAAAAAATAAAGATTCATAACCTTAGTTAGCGTTACAAGCAGCATTAAAGCTTTTACAGAAAAGATGATCAGCTGTTCTTTTTTATCATTTCATTAGAAAAGAAACTGTGAATGAGGTATTTTTTGAGAAAATAGGTAAACAGATAGATATATTTTTCAAGACGGGAAAAGCAAAACACTATGCAGAGAAGAAATTTTTTAAAGTTCATTCAACTTGGAGGAGTCGGACTATATCTAAATCCAAACATTTCATTCACAGCACCTCAAATTAGAAGAAACGATACTGACACGAACAGGATTCCTTTGCAGGTACTAGGGCAGTCTGCAGAAATTTCGGAAGACTTACGAATTGCATTTGACTGGCCTTATTATGTGATGAACCCTGAGGACACTGTATTGCTAAAACCTACCAATGTACCCCAAGTCAATTATATTTTCCTACGGGTTACCGTCGCACTGGAAATGTGGGCCGAAGCCCGCTTGCTAATATCTATCCCCAACCAGGAAGGCACAGAATTGGGTTTCGTGGACATTCGAAATTCATCGGTATTGGTCCCTTATCAGCTGCAGATTGATAGCAAACACATTGAGCAGATAAATAAATTTGGTTTGCAAATGACGCTCGAATCACCTAACAAATTTGGTTTTTTTGATCAAATCCCCAGCCTTGCTGGCAATCAACTATTCACACCACATTTACTTTCCTCTTCCAGTGAAAAAGGTACTGTGGACGATTTTCTAAACTGTTTCATGTCTCTCAGTTCGATACAGGCATTTGGATGGAGAGAAGGCACTGTATTGGATGGCTTATGGCAATTGTATTCGCGCAAAGGAGAAGAGAGAGCCATTGAGGCGATTAACGCACATTTTGATTTGTTCTTCGATGAGGAGCAAAATTTACACTATGAAAACTCACGGAATGTACCGAGAGATAATGAGATCGATGGTATAGAATCAACCATCCCCTATGCTACTTTAGCCAGAATCAATCCTAGCCACCCTATCCTGAAAACAGTAATTCAGGCATGGGATGAGTACTCAGAACCTAATGGTATGGTGACCGACGGAACCACCCTCACAGCAGAGGGATGCTATACAGTAGCATACCCAATGGCGGTAATTGGCAAGTCAACTAATAATCCCGCCTTGCAAAAAAGAGCCTTAGAGCAATTAAAGCACCGATTCCCGCTAATTGAAGGCGGAAATCTAAACCTACGATACAACACAAGCAACCAAACTTATACATTCAAAAACTGGGCAAGAGGGGGAGCATGGACCTTATTAGGTTTTGTCAGAACGATGGCAGAATTGAAAGATGAAATGCAAGACCAGGAAGTCATCAATAAATTCAAGGAAGGCGTAGATTATGCAATTGCCATGCAACAGGAAAATGGTCTCTGGAATGGCTTTATGAACTCAGAAAATGCTCCTGACACTTCAGGATCTGCTGGGATATCTGCTGCTATTTTGATTGGTGTGAGAGAAGGTTTTTTACCAGAATCTTATCGGAAGTATGCAGAAAAATGTTGGAAGGAGTTACCAAATTTTCTGACTCCAGACGGCTTATTACTAGGAGTTTCTCAAGACAATCGAGGAGGACTAGCCTTGCAGGAAGGTAACTATCGAGTCATCGCTCAAATGGGTATGGGATTAATGGCTCAACTGTATGCGGAATTGCCCTAAGCTCTAAAAAACATGATTAAGGGATTTCTAATGCTATCTTTTGCTTTGCTACATAGAGCTGAGTAATTCGCCTATTGAATTATCGATGCTTAACTTCGGTTGTTAAGTGTTTTGAAATTTTCATCATAAAAATGCACTATTCAGCTCCTGTACTGTGCGTCCCTTTTATGACTTAAAACAAATCGATCTGTCATTATCCGCATCTTTGCCTCGTGAAAATCAGATCTTACACACCCTTGCCCAATAAGTAAACCTATATTTTTCTAATGAAGAAACTAACAATTATTGGAGGAGGCCCCGCCGCACTCATGCTCGCGGCCGAGCTAGACATGAGCAAGTATAAAGTGACGCTGTGCGAGCGAAAAAAGACTACAGGTCGGAAATTTCTCGTCGCTGGAGAGGGAGGATTGAATCTGACTTTCAATTCCTCTGTAGAAAAGCTGATTTCTCATTACTTCCCAAGTGAATTTATGGCGCCTATCATCCGTCAGTTCACCAACAAAGACCTTATGAGCTGGCTAAATGATCAGGGCATTCCAACATTCATTGGATCGAGCAATCGGGTTTTTCCAGAACAGGAACTGAAACCTATCGAGGTACTCAATAAAATCCTATCCTATATTTCATCCAGAGAAATTGAATTCAAACTTGACACTAAATGGATAGGCTGGAACGAGCAAGGACAGCTATGTTTTGAAGCCATAGAGGATATTGAGTCTGATATTGTTGTTTTCGCCTTAGGTGGAGCAAGCTGGAAAGTGACTGGTTCTGATGGTGGATGGAAGAAAATATTTGAAGCCCGAGGCATACGAGTTCAGCCATTTAGAGCAGCCAACTGTGCTTTTGAAGTTGACTGGGAAAAGAACTTTATAGACACACACGAAGGGAAACCCTTGAAAAATATTGCACTAAGCTACCAAGGTCATGTTTCCACAGGAGAGTTGGTCATTTCCAAATTCGGTCTGGAGGGAAATGCCATTTATGCCTTGAGTCAGAAGATTCAAGAGCAACTTCTCGTTAAAGAATCAGTACTAATTCATCTGGACCTAAAACCAACCATGACAGTGGATCAATTACGATCAAAATACAAGAATTCCACCCGATCTAAGGTGAGCGACATTCTGAATAAAGATCTAAACCTAGATCGAAGATCCATCGGACTTTTAAAGCAATTCTGCGATAAAGACACCTTTTCAAATCCCGATCTGCTTTTGGCAACGATCAAATGTATTCCAGTTCGCCTCCAATCCGCAGGCGTCATCGATGAAGCTATTTCTACATTAGGCGGCATCGCTTTGGATGAAGTAGATGAGAACTTTCAGTTCAAAAAAATCCCCAACTCCTACGCCATTGGAGAGATGCTAGACTGGTACGCTCCTACTGGAGGTTATTTATTGCAAGGCAGTTTCAGTATGGGCTTCGTGCTAGCGAAATACCTTAATGGCTTGGAGGTAAATGTAGAGGACTGATAGATTACTAACTTTGCGAAAGCAACTTGTATAAAAAGACACAAACAGGACCCAAAGCCCTTGATTATTTAACTCGAAACTCACTGGATTTTAATTGAACCAAACTATGCGAATGAATTCTATCACGAAACTCAATGTATTAAGTCTTGTTTTTTTAAGCTTTCTGCTAGCCTCCTGCCAGGATAAAAATCAGAAAAGTCCAGAGTTTCAAAACAAGGGCCATGAGTTAGTTTACGAGATGGTGCAGAAAGTGGGAGATTTCAGCAGTCTGGCGGATAAAAAAAGCGTCGAATACACCTATACCTATGTGACAGCTGATGGTGGCACCGATATTTCTCAAGAGAAGTACCTTTTTGATGGCGAGTACTCCTATGGAAGATACACAACTCATGAGCGAACACTGCCTCAATTCGATGGAGACATAGAGCAGGGATTTAACGGGACTGAGTATTGGCTAAAGCATAATGGTGAAGTGATAAACGATGAAGAGGCGCTAGCTAGAGTTAAATTTAACCGACCAACGAATTACTACTGGTTTGCTATGATGCAAAAGCAGTTGGATCCAGGAATAAATTACGAATACATTGGCGAGCGGCCAATAAACGACAAAGAATACCACATTGTAAAAATCGCCTTTGATTCCCCTGATGACAAGCCGACAGATATCTACCAGTTGTATATTAATAAGGAAACCTCAATTGTTGACCAATTCCTATTCACGGTAGTTGACTTTGGAGTAGAGGAAACTCCCTATTTGATGCTTCTTGACTATGAGGAAATTGATGGTCTTTTGATCCCAACCAAGCGAAAGTACAAAGCCTCTACTTGGAACGCCGACCTTTCTGACGAAGGATGGATCACAGTTAACTGGACAGACATCAAGTTTGATACTGGCATCACGAAGGAGGCTTTTGAGAAATAACAGGAGTGTCGACACTGATAAGCTACTAGCATTAAAAAATCAAAGAATTCCCAACAATATACAAATGGAAGTAAACTGGCCTCGACTTCGCTCGGCCACCGTGTTTATTGTTTTATATGTAGGGAGAAAGAGACGGCTCCGCCGCCTCTTTCTCCCTACATATCACCTCATAATATAAGTCGTGCCCTGAGGAAGGACGAAGGGAAAGTTCACAAAATATGTTTTGTTTACATACGAGTTCACGAACATCCATAAAAAGATTCACCCTTGAACAGCATCCCAAACATATCTTTTAAAAGTACCGAAGGAAGCACGGACATTGAATTTCTAAGCTTAGCAGAGTTGTTCTCACGCATAGAAGAAAATCCCAGTCACAACCCTCACCTACCCCATAGAATTTCCTTTTTTGCTTTGCTGATCGTGACGGAAGGCAAGGGAGTACATCAGGTAGATTTGAAAAACTATGCTGTCCAAAAGGGCTCTGTACTCAAAATCGCTAAAGGTCAGGTGCATGCTTTCCAGAAAAATTTTCAATACGATGGCTATCTGGTGGTCTTCACTGAAGATTTTGTTTTAAGGTATTTCTCAACCTCTTCGATCAATTTCATTTCCCATTTGTACAACTATCACATTTCGGAGCCACTGGTAGAACACAGCCCTTTCAATGACTTTTTTCTGGAGAAGGCATCAGAAGAACTCCAAAGCAAAAATAGCTATGCTCAAAAAGAAATAGTCGCCAAAATACTGGAGATCTATTTATTGAAATTAGAGCGTCACGCACAGCAAGATCTTCCAGAAAAAGGGAACAAAAAGCACCAAGCACTTTTCACCCAATTCAAAGACCTGGTAGAGAAAAACTACACACAAACTCGAAATGTGCTTGACTATGCAGCCATGCTCAATATCTCATCCAAGCATCTCAACCTGATCCTGCGGGAAATCACTGTTAATACCGCCAAGCACTTTATCGATCAGTATGTGATACTCGAAATCAAACGAAACATATTTAACAGCGAGATTAGTCTGAAGGAAGTTGCCTTCCAAACTGGCTTCGATGAAGTGACTAACTTCACCAAGTTTTTCAAAAGACAGACTGGGCTTTCACCCAAGGAATACAAGTCCTCTCTTTAAAGGATTGGTTTCATATTTACCATTCTTAACAAGTGATTCACCTTTACTTTAGGAATCATTAAAGTGAACTTTGCTCAAAAATAAATCATGAGCACAGTAGCTATATGCCCCACCTGCGGGAGCCATTCCAGAATTAAAGAAGTTGAAGGAAAAGTCAGGTATCAGGCAGTTCAAGACGAGGAAGCCTTCAAAAAAATCTCTCAGTTGAAAAAATCCATGGAAAAATTTAAAGCCAAAGCTGAGCAACTGGAAAAAGAGCTGGAAGATTTAAAAACTGAGCAGTCTACATGAGTTTCATCAAAAAAAATTACGGCTGGATGATCGTCGCTCTTCTGGCTCTTTTACCCATGATTGTTTTAGCTAACTTGATCACAGTTGAGCTGAATCATGGGCTCTCCATCACACTGGCTGATGGTGAAGAGGAAGGCAGAACAAGTTTGGAAATGTTATACCACGTTTCTGGCGAGTTCGCAATCAGATGGATGACTGCAGTACTCACCTGCACTCCTCTGTTTATCCTCTTTGGTGTGCACAGTCTATTTGTAAGACAAGCCATGGGTATTGCCTCCGCAGTGTGGAGCATACTTCACTTCGTTATTTTCATTTGGGCAGAAGGATTTATAGAGACCTTTTCACAATTCAACTACATCGCTGGATTTGTGGCGGTACTACTTCTGATTCCACTTCTTTTTACTTCCAATAGAAAATCAATGAAGAAGTTAAAGGATAAGTGGAAAAAACTACAGAGTTTGGCCTATGTTGCCATCTTATTGAGTCTTCTGCACGTTGCTATTTTAGACAAAACTTGGGCTATTTACGCCCTGATAGTTGGCATTGGCTTTATCATTCGAATACCAGCAGTGAAAGAGAAAATCATTGCGCTGAGATCAAAAAAATCATAACTCATTACTATTATGAAAATTGCAGTAACATCGGCAAGCGGTCAGTTAGGCGCCGCTATCGTAAAAGCTCTAATTCAGGAAATTGGGGAAGAAAAGGTAATAGCCATCGCACGTACACCAGAGAAAGCTAAACACCTCGGTGTGGAAGTTAGAAAAGGCGATTACAACAGCCCTGAAGATCTTAAAATTGCCCTAAATGGTGTGGACAAAGTCTTGCTTGTATCGGGAATGGACGAACCTCAGAAGAGAATCCAACAGCACAGAAATGTGATCGAAGCAGCGAAACAAAATGGCGTTGCTAAACTAGTATATACCAGCATCGTAGGAGACGAAATCAATACGGCATTTAGTCCCATAGTGCAGAGCAATCGACAAACAGAAGAAGATGTGCGTGAATCGGGATTGCAATGGGTGATTGGCAGAAACGGCATATACATAGAACCAGATTTGGAGTACATCGACAGTTATGTGAAAGAGGGAGAAATAAGGAATTGTGCAGGAGAAGGAAAGTGCAGCTATACCAGCAGAGAAGAGTTAGGTTTCGCCTACGCACAGATGCTTTTGGACGATACGCACAACGGAAATACCTACAATCTGGTAGGTGAAGCCATCACACAAAAAGAATTGGCGGCCTACATCAATCAGGTTTATAAGACGAATTTGAAATACACCGCCGTTTCTGTGGAAGAATACAAAAGGGAACGTCAAGCAGCTTTAGGGGATTTTATGGGGACGATCATTGCCGGCATTTATGAAGGCATTAACAATGGAGTGAACGATGTGCCTTCTGATTTTCAAAAAGCATCAGGAAAACTTCATAAATCTCCCTTGGCGATGATAGAAGCGTATCATCAAAATCACCCTACCTCCTAAGCTAACCTCTAATGAGCATCATAGAAAACATCCTAAAATCAGTAGTCTTGGATGAGGCGATCATCACAGAGAAAGTGGCACTTTCTACAACAGCTTTTAGAATTCGCCTGAAAAGTGGCAGCATCCGCAAAGCCAATTTTATTCCCGGTTCCTTCTTACGAATGGGAATTGGTATAGGCAATGAGCAGGTGTCTATGAAAGACAAGATCAGAAGCTACAGTGTGTGGGATATCAACAAATCTGAAGGCTTTATAGAGGTAGCCATTGCCACGCACAGTTCAGGAATCGGCTCGCAATGGGTGAAAAATTGTCAGGTCGGCGATACAGTTTATTTCAAATGGAAAAAAGGCAATTTCCTGGCAGATGATACCGCGGATAGCTATGTGCTGCTGGGCGACCTCTCAGCACTCTCGCATCTATATATGATCAACCGCTCTATCGGAAAAGACAAGCAGGTAGCCAGTATAGTTTACAGCCCTGAGAAATCTGAGCAATTCCCAGATATTGACGGAAGTTCGCCTCTTGATTATTATGAACTGCCAGAAAACCCAAGCGAGCAGATCATTGCCAAGCTAAGAGAAATCGCTCCTACGCTAAAAGGGAAAAAGATGGCCTACATAGCCGGAGACAGCAGAGTTTGCGTAGCCGTAAATCAATTTTTTAGAAAAGAGCTGAAATGGGAAACCAAGCAAATCAAAACAAAACCATTCTGGAACCCAGAAAAGAAGGGATTGGAGTAGTTGTCGACTTTTGGGGTGATAGCAAATTTAATCTACTTCCCTATAGAAGCTCTTGACGAAATTCTTAATTTAGGCTCAATACAATTAAGCAGGCTGATTGCTTTAAAAACCAAAACAGAATAGAAGTCAAACAAGTGAATACATCCAAATATTTAAAAGGACTAGCCTATGGAATTTCTTACGGCCTTGCAGCAAGAGCAATTTTTGCCTTAGAGACCAGTGAAAGTGCCTTGCTTCCAACATATGGATTAATGACTTTGTCCTTTATGTTTCTGGTTCCTCTAGCAATTGGCTTGCTGACAGCATATCACCTAGATTCCATTACTAGCGCCTCGAAAATCCTTATCATCACAATGCCGATATTTTCAATATTGGGACTAATACTGATTACAGTGCTTACAGGTAGTGAAGGACTTATTTGCGCAATAATGGCGATTCCAATATTTGCAGTAATGTCGCTAATAGGAGGCTTCATCGGAGTAAATGCTTTTAAAAGACGAAAGAATGATAAAACCCTAGTGTCATTAGCACTTCTACTACCCTTCTTGATTGCTCCTATAGAGAATCTTTTAGGGCTTCAGGAGAAGATTTTCACCGAAACAACATCTATCACTATACAATCAGACGAACAAGAGATTTGGCAACAAATAACTCGCGTTAATAGAATATCAGAAGATGAAAATAACCTAACACTTTTTCAATTTATGGGATTTCCAAGACCCATTGAAGCTGAATTAGACACTGTAGCAGTTGGCGGGATAAGAAAGGCCATTTTCGCTAGAGGGTTGTTTTTCACTGAAACTGTGACTGAAGTTATTCCTCATAAAGTTTTAGCATTTACTATCCAAGCAGACCCAAACTCAATTCCCCCAACAGCATTAGATCAACATGTGTTGGTGGGTGGAAAATATTTTGATGTTATGGAGGGTAAGTATGAAATTGAAAACATTGGCAAGGATCAGGTAAAACTTATACTCACTTCCAAATTCAGGCTTTCAACTCCCTTTAATTTTTATAGTGGACTCTGGAGTAAATTTATCATGAATGACATTCAAGTAAATATTCTAAAAATCATCAAAGAAAGAAGCGAAAAGATCTAATAAAGAAAAAAAATCGACTTGAATAAGTTCATCTGTGGGGCTATTTGAGATTGGCAATCTCGAAGCACTATCCAAGCATTTCCAATATAAATTGCATCCTCTTTTTATTTGGTGAGGGTTAGAAACCCTCCAATCTATCCTGAGATATGAATTCCCGAGGAGCCAAAAAACGCCCCCATCTAGCTTTTCGCTTTCTGGGGCATTTTGAATTTTAGTTAGTTTACAATTATTTACAATATTTATTAGATGAACGATAGACCAAACATTCTGGTAGTTTGTGGAAGGAACAAACGAAGAAGCAGAACCGCTGAATATATTTTTAAGAACGATCAACGCTTCAATATTCGATCTGTGGGACTAAGCCCTAAAAGTGAACGTCAAATCAAAGAACGTGATATCGAATGGTCGGATTTGATATTTGTGATGGAAGATGGACAAGGCAACCGGATTTCCGGAGCATTTCGACACTTAGAAATTCCTGAAATTGAAGTTCTCCAAATTGAGGACGAGTACGAATATCTGGATGAAGAATTAATAGAAATGCTGACTGACCGGATTAACTCTACGCTGGGAGTGATTTATAATATCTAGGAACAAAGCGATATATGAAGAATGAAAAAAATAATTTTAGCAATAATCGTAATGTTTAATATTGGGTGTTCAATGAATAGACCAATGATTGATTGTTTTGACCCGAATAACTCTTCCTCTGACACAAGCTACTATGTCTCAAATAAATCATATCAAGGATTTATATTTCCGGCGAAATATCAACCCATGATTTCAATTAATGAACAAAGATTTACTCCAAATAAAGACCAAATTGAAAGAGTGGAATTAATTTTAGCACAGGGCCCGGAGGATTCTGATTTAAAATACAAGCGCCAATATTTAGGCAGTTTGAATACTAGTTTAGATTCCCTAATTACTATTAGATTGCTGAGAAGAGGGTTTAGAGAGGAATGTTTTGACAAAATTGTAGCTTTTGGATTTGGCGAATATTACGAGAAGAATCAGCGAATAAAAGTTGTTAATCTCAAAACAAAAGAAATTGAATAAAACCAGACCAGAGCAATGTAAAATCCATGGCTTAAGGAGCTAGGCAACACATATTGATTTTTTTTGGAAGTATGCAACAAAGAAATTCCCCTCTCCTATAGATGCTCTTGACGAAATCTTTAATTTAGGATCATTTAAAACCTGAAGACCTGCGAACAATCCCGATATAGACGCAATGGGGTTAGGTGAGTTGCGTATAGACAAGTGTTGTGTGTGATTAAAAGTACTAATGAAAAAAGCAGAACAGATAGATGTAGTTGCCTTAATGTCAGAACTTGATACGTTACTATTCAAGTTATTGGAAGGGTTATCAGCCGATGATTGGGATAAGCAAACTATCGCACCTAAATGGAAAGTGAAAGATGTTGCAGTCCACTTACTGGACGGGAATCTGAGAACACTTTCAATGCTACGTGATGATTATTATGGTGAAAAACCTGAAAATATTAACTCATATCAAGATTTAATCGATTTCTTAAATAGACTAAATGCCGATTGGGTTAAAGCGACTAAAAGACTCAGCCCAAAAGTCATAATTGATTTAATAAAATCTTCGGGAAAAGAATACTGCGATTTTTTAGCCACCTTAAACCTCAACGATAAAGCTGAATTCTCAGTAGCTTGGGCAGGAGAGAATGAATCAAAAAATTGGTTTCACATTGCAAGGGAATACACCGAAAAATGGCATCATCAACAACAGATTAGACTGGCCGTTTGTGACGAACAAAAGTTACTTGACGAAAAGTGGTACTTACCATTTTTAGATACTTCAGTTAGAGCCCTTCCCCATCATTATCGGAATGTAAAAGGAGCAGCTAAGGATTTGATAAAATTTACTTTTATAGGGAAAACAGAAAAAAGTTGGTTTTTGTACTATGACAACGGTTGGGCGTTGTTCGCATCTACAAATCAAGAACCCAATTGTGAAGTTAAAATACGAGATAATTACGCTTGGAAAATATTTACGAAAGCCATAAATAGAGAAGAAGCGATTGAAAATTCAGAAATTATTGGTGATATAAAACTCGGCGAAAAAATATTCGATATGATTGCCGTAATGGCATAGATGAAAGTAAAACCACACACAACACTGTATATGCGATTATTCTCCCTATCGGTCGCACTACGCATATACTAACCGTTACCGGCAAGCTTAGACAACGACACAGTGGAAACAATAAAGGGAAAAATAGATACAGAATTGGTTGACAAGCTATTTGTAACCATTCCAACAGGAACTGTAGACATGAGAGACGACCGAACAAGGGAAACTTGGTCGGTTAACATAGACTCCTATGAACTCAGAAAGTTCCCGATAACGCAAGAATTTTATAAAGCAATAACTGACAAGAATCCTTCTACGTTCATTGGTGACAGATTACCTGTTGAAACAGTTTCTTGGATTGACGCTGTGAATTTTTGTAATGGACTATCTAAATCTTTAGGAAAAAACAAATGCTATACTATTGATTTAGCAACTGAAAAGGTAACCTTGAATTCAAAAGCAAATGGATTTCGATTACCAACAGAAGCCGAATGGCAGTTTGCTTGTCAAGCCGGAACTAAAGAAATCAGATACGGTGAATTAAGTAAAATTGCTTGGTTCAAAGAGAACTCGATTAATCGAACTCAAGAAGTTGGACTGAAGAAACCTAACGAATGGGGACTTTATGACATGTTGGGTAACGTTTGGGAATGGTGTTCAGACATATATGACGAAACAGTTTACGGTAATTACCGTGTTTTCCGTGGTGGTGGTTGGTGTGACCAAGAAAGGAGTGTTATGGCCACAACTCGAAGAAGAAGTCATCCTTTTTCGTTCAAAATAGAAGACTTAGGATTCAGAATAGCGACTAACCTGAAAAATGAAAACAACAGCTAAACACGGTATATAGCAAATAGGGCGTTCGGTGGTTAATAAAAGTTTAGTGCAATTTACTAACACCGCCAAATCGTTGATTTGGCTTTTAAAATGAAAAAGTGGATTAAAGAACGACTGGACTACTGGGATTTAAAATCATTCTTCGGGACAGTGGTTTTTATTTCAATTTGCCTTTACGGAATTTACTACTATTCTGACATCCGAGAACGATTCCGACAGACGGACTTAGAAACTTTCAAAGGACACACTACTGGAGAAATTATTTCAATTGAACCAATTGTAAGGAATAAACAAACAAAGTGGAAAGGGACCGAGATTTATACCGACAGTTATAAGATCCGATACACTTATACGGTCAATGGACTAAGTTTTGAAAAAACAGGCTTTATTCAACTTAGTCCCAAGAATGAGAATTTATTAACGAGTATACTGGAAAGAAAAACGACCGACACTTTCGAAATACATTTCGACTTGGACGACCCAGATAAAAGTATTTTGGCTGTCCTGGACTGAAGTGCTGCAGCTAGCGTCTAGGTTTTCGTTGCGTGCACAGCCCGAACAACCAGATCTTCCAGCGCCTCGACATTTGTAATCTCGAAGCTTATCCGTTGAATGTCTAATTCTTACTCAGCAATACCTCTCTAGTAAACATTTGCATAATTAGCTCCTCTGGATTTGCAATCTCCAATCTAAGAAACTCGAAAACATGAAATATTTCGATCGTAACCGAAAATTAACATGTAAATTTTCGGTTACGATCGAGAATTTACATATGTTTAACTCATGATATCTCGTCAAATAGAATCTGAGCTGCGAAAAAGGATTCATCAAGGAAAGCTTTTGGTAATCATCGGGCCTAGACAGGTAGGGAAAACTACGCTCATGAAGCAGGTCTTGGATTTTCCTAATGAGAAAGTTTTATGGCTAAATTGCGATAACCCAGATGATCGCCAGAGCCTTTTTGAAGTTACAACTTCAGCCCTAAAGTCCCTTATCGGAGGTTATAAATTGGTAGTACTTGACGAAGCTCAACGTGTACCAAATATTGGTCTTACGTTGAAAATATTGGCAGACGAATTTCCCGAAGTTCAAGTCATAGCTTCAGGTTCATCAGCATTAGACTTAGCCAACTCAATTAAAGAGCCGTTGACAGGTCGCAAACGAGAGTTTCAACTTTACCCAATTTCTACACAAGAACTTTGCTTGCATACTTCTCCTAGGGAAGAGAAACGACTTTTGGAGCGGCGGATGATCTTTGGCTTTTATCCAGAAGTAATCAATCATCCAAGCGAAGCACAAGAAGCACTTCAGGAAATTACCAGCAGCTATCTCTACAAAGATATTTTGAGTTTGGCGGATGTTCGTATGCCTACAGTTTTACAGAAGTTATTACTGGCTTTGGCACTTCAGGTCGGTTCAGAGGTTACATTTAACGACCTGGGAAATACAATTGGGATAGATAAGGAAACAGCAGAAAAGTATCTAGACTTGCTAGAAAAGGCATTTGTGATTTTTCGTCTGAACTCGTTTAGCAGGAATATGCGTCGAGAACTCAAAAAAAGTAGAAAGATCTACTTTTGGGACAATGGCGTGCGAAATGCCATTATCAATAATTTCAACTCCCTGGATTTACGAAATGACAAAGGAGCGCTTTGGGAGAATTTCATAATCTCTGAGCGAATGAAATACCTGAGCTACAATCGCATTCATTCTAACGTTTATTTTTGGAGGACAACGACAGGGAAAGAACTGGACTGGCTGGAAGAGCGTGAAGGCAAGTTATTTGCTTTTGAGGCGAAATGGAATCCAGAGCGAAGGGCCAAATTGCCTCTGGGTTTCGAAGAAGCATATCCAGAAACTGAGTTTCGAGTTGTTAATAAAGAAAATTATTTGGATGTGATCACAAAATAAATGGGATGCTGGAGAATTGCGGTATAGTCTCAATAGGTAGCGAGAGTTGCATATACAGGTTGGATACAAGCTGATAAAATAAACCACTTAAAATTGTTCGATTTCAATACAAAACTTATAGCAACGATTGTAATTATCATTATAGTTGGAACTTTGATCTTCAAAGGTGAGTCTCAAGACATTGAGGTTTTTAGATGTAATTGGTCTCTAAATATGGAAATGAAATCATTTAATGGAATGTTGAAAGAAAAATATATTGATAGATCAAACCATAATAAAGCGACTCTTATTATTTCCGATAATAAAATGGAATATCAAATAACATTAGTAAATGAAAAGAACAATATTTTTGAGAAGCTTGAAATTGGTGATTCGATTAATAAAAGTAAAGGAAGCCTTCAAATTATTGCAATTAGAGATAAAGAAGAATTCGTTTATCAAATGGACTATGGTTGCAGAAACTTATAAAAATATTCTGCTCTTCAACTCCCGACAAATATTGCGCATGTAATCTCGACGCTATATCCTAGGGTTTGCAATCCTTTATGATGTCCTCAGAATTTCAAATTCTGAGAAACAAACAAAATTAAGACTCTAGAGAAGCAGGATAATTAAACTTCGCGGCCTCTGCGAAACCCTCCGTGAACTCAGCGGTTAAAAAATAATGTCCCCATCTAGCTTTTCGCTTTCTTGGGCATTTTGAATTTTAGTTAGCCTTTTTAAAGAGACAAGTAAATATATTCTCCTCAACTTCAAATACTGTTGACGAAACCCTTAATTTAGGCAGAGCAAAGACCTGTGGACAATCGCGATATAGACGCAATAGGATTAAGTGAGTTGCGTATATACAGGTGTTGGCGTGCATTTGAAAAATGAAGAAACTCATAGTCATATTAACAATTATCGTTATCGGACTGACTGCCACTTGGTATTTCGACATTTGGAACGAACCAGTCGAGACAATTGACGAACTCATCGGACAGAATTATGACTATGCTCACAAAATGTATTTTCGGACAGACCCAGACAGAAACTACACAATTAACGTCAACCACAACTTAAACGAATTTGATGGTGGAATTTTAAATGAGAAGAAAATCCTGACTGACTCGATAGTTCACGTTTTTACCTGGGACTACCCAACACACAAAATGACCATTTGGGTCGGACAAACAGAAAAAATGGAAAGCCAGGTAATTGACGCCATTCGATACAGCAACAACGTTCAATTTTGAAAGAAGGAAAAAATAAAAAACGACACGCCAATCGAGTAGACGGCCGTGAGCCATAAGCCCACGGTGCGCCTCTCACACCACCGTA
>NZ_QKZT01000033.1 GCF_003254055.1 Algoriphagus chordae | reverse complement strand
TGATCTTAGGCTCAAAGCTGCTGTGCCGGTCCTCCGGGGTGTCTATCGTCACTTCGCCAACGTTGCTCTTCACCGTTTTAGTGCCTTTTCCGTTGCGCTTATTACCCGAGGACCAACCTTTATCTTCATCACGGAGATGCTCATCCATCTCGGCCTGAAGAGACTCTTCCAAAAATTCCTTCAGAATTGGTGAAAGTGCTCCGTTCTTCCCGAAAAGGTTCTCACCTGATAAAAACTGATCTAATACTTTTTTCTTGAGTGCTGATTCTTGTTCTTTCATACTGCTCTATCTTATAAACTTTAACTAAAATTCAAAGTCTTAGACAGAGTTTAGATTACAGTCTCATCAGTTTTTCCTCACTTGGAAAGGAGACGGCTAGATTCGAATTATTTATGATTCCTGAACTATACGTTGGGCCAGGTTCTAAAAAACCATTTAGTTCAGTCAAAGAGTTTGGATACTCTAGAAAACGATATTTGTATTTCCCATCTTTCCCAAAAACTCCTATGAATTTTCCTGAGTTTTTATAAAATTGATTTGAGCTCTTGAAAACATTTATTGGTCCCAATTCAACAAAAAAATCGTTTTCCTTACTCCAAAAGCTACGTGCATCAGGCATGATTCTAGTACCCTTTGGTAAATCTAGCTTAATTTTCTTTAAATTTGGATTAGCTTTATTTTTGGTAATGTTGAAGTGAACTTTGAGTATGCTTTCTGTTACTCCATTTAATATATAAATAGTCGGGTACTCAGTCCAATCAACCTTTGTCGGATAAATAGGTATTCCTAGCACTGATTGATCTATTATACTCTTTTCTTCTAGGCCACTTTTTATGTTAAATATCCAAACCCCTTTACTAAAACGACTTCCAACCCCTAACAAGCTGTCATTTATTAAAGAAGAATTTGAAGGTCTCGAAAGAAATCCATTTGATTCTAAAATTTTGAGAGAATCAATAATGACTAATTCGGAGAGATTTATAGTATGCTTAGGCTGTTCGTCAACAGGTTTACATGCTATGATCTGTAATATTATATAAAGTAGAAAAATACAGCGCCGTATCATTTAATTAATTTTAAGGGCAGGTTTCAGATGCTTCTGGAATTCCTGTTTCAGGGTCTGGACATACATAGAATACGCATCCACTTGGGCATAAATAATTTGTGCACCTTTTTTGGTTTCATAATGAGATGAACTTTTCAAATCCTTACTCTTCTATAGGCTTTAAAATGGCCCGTTTGATGTACTTCTTATCCTGCTTCATCAGACTTCCTTCGTAGAAATAGAGTGTGTCATTAACTACTCCTGCGAGCATTCCGAGGTCTAAAGTGTTCCTAGGATTTCGTGTTTCATACCAACTTTCTTCGTCTTTTTTGTATATAAACAAGTTGGTGTAAAATGCATTATTTGGTGCTACCTCTCTGTTATTCATCCAAGTAGAGATGATGATCTCCTTTTTATTATCAACAACAGTATTGAAATAATGATTAAATGGTACTACCACATCCATTCCATTGCCAGAATTAAAAAGTTCCTGAAAGGAGATAATTTGGTCAGCTCCTACGGGTTCATAATCAAAATAGTTACTTTTGGGTAGAGGGATTTCCTCAAGTAATTTTCCGAGATTACCTTTCTCAAATCGTTGTATCGTTTTTCCGTGAGGAAAAGTGAACAAAATTGATTTATCATTAGAGGTGAATTCTAAGTAGTCAGTAGGTTTTAATGACCCTTCAACTTTTTTTAACTCTTCTGGATATTCTAGAAAGGATATTTTGGCTTTTCCTTTTTCATCAAATAGATAAATTAAATCTCCAGAGTTTCTGTAATAATCAGGATTATAGTTGTCATAAATCGATGATTCTAATTCAACGACAAAACCCGAAGAGATTTTTTTGAATTTTGCTCCAGCCATCTTTGGCCGTTTATTGTCAGGTAGGTTTAGCTTCAGTTTATTTAGGAATTGCTTTTTTTCTACATTAAAGGTTAGAATAGATTCACTTCTTTTGTCTAAAATGTAAAGAATTGGATATTCCGAAGCATCAAAGGAAGAAGGAATAAATGGAGCCATTGGATAATCCTTACTTGCTATTTGTCCTACTTCTTCACCATTTGAGCGGATGAAACTAACAGAAGGAGATCTAATGGATGATATGGCAAGTAGGCTATCTCCTACAAGATTAACTAAATATTGACTATTAATAAAGAAGTCCTGCTCTTGAACTAAAATTGAGTCAACAACAACCAAATCAAGCAATTGAGGAATGGCATCCTTTTCAGCTTTAATTTGGCATGCAAATGCTGAAAAGAATGCCAAGAAATAAATACAGCGCTGTCTCATTTATTTCTATTAAATTCCGCAGTCAATTATTGTTGACCCTCCTGGGCATTGCCATGCAAGGCACTCTCCGCAAACTGCATAGCTACATCCTTGTTCGTCTGTAAAATGATCGCAATCATCTACTGATGGCATTTCTACTGCCTTCACAGGCTGCACCACTGCAAAACTACCCAAGACCATCCCTAGTACGGCAAAGGTTAAAATCATCATTTTTTTCATGATTAGTTTGTTTAAGTTAAAAGATATTTAAAAAGCTAGCTTAGTTCAACTTAGAAAGACCCTCCGATAAATACAATTTTCTATTCCTGGGATTTTATAAACGGTTAATTTAAATGGGGGGGGTAAATAGTTAGTTTGAAAATATTTATTAAGAAGGTGAAAATTAACTTCAATATAGAAGGAACTGTTTCCTTTACCACTCCTGAAGGAAAGCAATCCATGATCGTGGATGGCGGAGTAGTAGAAGTAAAAGACAATGTGATTGTATTGCTGGCTGAGAAAGTAGTGGCTTAAGCAATTCATCCGAATAGTTAGAAAAGGTCTCCTGTGTAAACGGGAGACCTTTTTTGGTGCAGTTGTTGTTGGATGTAATTAATCCTTATTAGTCGATAGATCTTAGGACAGCCCGTTTGATGTATTTATCATCGTACTTCATCATGCTGCCCTCGTAGAAGTATAAGGTGTCTCTGACTACTCCGGCAAGCATTCCTATGTCAAGTATACCTTTCGGGTTTTGGCTTTCATACCATTTTTCTTCTTTTTTATTATACACCATCAGGTGGGCAAATCGTGTCTTTTGGATTCCTCCCTCTCCGATTTTCATCCAAGTTTGAATATAAATAGACTTTTCATTCTCATATATAGAGTTGAAATAATGATTGTCAGGAGTCTTGGTACTTTGGTTTTCTCCTGCCATAACACTATTGAAATCAATGATTCTATCGGCAGCCTTCAGCTGGTAATCGAATACCCGACTAGGTGGGAGATCTATTTGCTCTAGCTCTTCGCCCGTGTTCGTGTAACGGTGTAGTTTCTTACTGTGTGGAAAGGAAAGCCGAATGGTTTGATTATTATCACTCATTTTAAAGTAGTTAGTCGGACTCAACGAGCCTTCCATGGCTTTATATTCCTCTGGATATTCCATTATCGATTTTTGAAATTCTCCATTATTGTCAAAAAAATATAGCAGATCACCTGAATTGCGGTAAAAGTCAGGCAGATAGGCGTCGTGTTTTTGGTCATATAGTTCGACCAGAAAGCCATTTTCCGTTTTTTTGAACTCCGCTCCAATTGTTCTGACTATTTTGTCTTCTGGAAGGTTGAGTCGTATTTTTTCGATAAATTCCTGAGTTGCCACATTGAATACCAGTACAGACTGGCTCCTCCTGTCTATGATATAGACAATAGGATATTCTGAGATATCAAAAGAAGAGGGCATGAAAGCCCCGATTGGAAAATCTCCGGAGGCGATATTTCCCATTTGTTCTCCGTTTTTGCGAATAATTCCTACAGCAGGAGTTCGGTTGGAGGATACAGCCAATAAGCTATCTCCGATTAATTCTACCTTGGCAGGTACGTTCATAAAAAAATGCTCTTCTTTAACTAAAGATGAGTCAACAATCACCAAGTCCAACAATTCAGGAAAATCATCTTTTTCACCTTTTGTTTGACAGGATATTGTTATTATTAGGATACTGGCTAAGGAAATGAAATGATGTCTCATATGGTTTAAAATGGAGCTAAAGAAATGCTAGCTTAGTTCAAACTAGAAAGATCATATATAATTTGCAAATGTCGAATTCATCAAATTTATAAACGCTAGTTTAAGCGTGGAAGAAATATTTAGTTTGAACACATCGGGAAGTTGAATTTTTAATACCGCAACAAGAATTTAGAACATAAAAAAGGGAACCAATCAGCTCCCTTTTTAAAATTGACATTTCCGAATGCTTATCCACACTTGGAAGAACCGCAGTCCTTACAAGTCAGGCATCCTTCCTGATAGATCAAATTAGCAGATTTACATTGTTCACAGGTTTGTCCTTTCGCTTTGGTTCCATCTTCTACATAGCGCTTCACTGCTCTTACCACTCCATTTTTCCAGGTATTGATAGACTCACTGTCCAGTTGCAAACTATTGATCAGATCTACGATCTTTTCTATTGGCATGCCATAGCGAAGTGTGCTGGAGATCAGCTTGGCATAGTTCCAATACTCAGGGTCGAACTTATGAGACAGCCCTTCTATGGTAGTCTTGTAGCCTCGCATATTCTTGTACTGGAAGTCATAGCGTGAGGAGCCATCTTCGTTTCTGTTTTTGATGATCAGGCCTTTGTTTGCCCACCTAGGGATTAGGATGCCATCTTCGTCATCTGCCAAACCGGTAAAGACTTCATAAGGTCTTCCGTCGATCAGGCCTATAAATGCGATCCATTTTTCCTTGTTGTTTTGGAAACGAACTACGTCTGCTTCCAATATTTGAGGGCGCTTGGTAGGGAAAGGAGTGATAGAATTTACTAGCTCCTCTTTTTCCTCTTCTTTTTTCTCATCATTGGAGATCAAAACACCAGACCTGGAGCCATCTCTATAAACAGTGACTCCTTTGCAGCCAGCTTCCCAGGCTTCCAAGTACAATTGACCTACCAGTTCTTCTGTAGCGTCGTTTGGAAGGTTGATCGTAACTGAGATCGAGTGATCCACCCATTTCTGAACTGCTCCCTGCATACTCACCTTGCTCATCCAGTCCACATCATTGG
This sequence comes from Algoriphagus chordae, assembly GCF_003254055.1. GTDB lineage: Bacteria > Bacteroidota > Bacteroidia > Cytophagales > Cyclobacteriaceae > Algoriphagus > Algoriphagus chordae. The sequence continues at coordinate 23,139 of NZ_QKZT01000033.1, read as the reverse complement.
AAGTAGCCTGGTAGTAAGGAGATTTTTTGACGATCTCATCTAGTTCTACCTGCGCAAAGTTTTTGGAAGTATCGATTCCGTTGACTTCCATCCATTGCTTAAATCTATGGTGGAAAACCACGTATTCTTCCCAAGAATCACCCAGCTCATCTACGAAATCTACGCGTACATTTTTGTCATTAGGATTGACCTTTCTTCTACGCTTATACACTGGCATAAATACCGGCTCAATGCCAGAGGAAGTCTGTGTCATCAAACTCGTTGTGCCAGTTGGAGCGATGGTTAGCAGTGCTATATTTCTTCTACCATATTCCAGCATTTCATAGTAAAGCTTGTCATCGGCTTCTTTCAGGCGCTGGATAAAAGGATTGTTTTTTTCCCGCTCAGCATCGAAAATCGCAAATGCTCCTCTGTCTTTGGCGGTATAAACTGATGCTCTGTAGGCTTCAATCGCTAAGGTCTTGTGAACTTCCACAGAGAATTCATTGCCTTCTTTACTTCCGTATCTGATTCCCAAACCAGCAATCATATCTCCTTCAGCAGTGATGCCTATGCCTGTTCTACGACCTTCATTAGCTTTCTTCTGGATATTCAGCCAGAGATTGCGCTCATTAGCTTTCACCTCATCCTGTTCTGGATCTGCATCTATTTTTGCAATGATTGCATCTATTTTCTCAAGTTCTAGATCGATGATATCATCCATGATACGTTGTGCTGCATGGACGTGCTTTTTGAATAGCTCAAAATTGAACTTTGCTTTAGGGGTAAATGGATTCTCTACATAAGAGAAAAGGTTGATTGCCAATAAGCGGCAAGAATCGTAAGGGCAAAGTGGGATCTCTCCACAAGGGTTGGTAGAAACCGTCTTGTAACCAAGATCGGCATAGCAATCCGGCACAGACTCATTGATGATCGTATCCCAAAAGAGCATGCCTGGCTCGGCAGATCTCCAAGCGTTATGGACGATCTTCTTCCACAGTTTTGTTGCTTCTATGGTTTTCTGAAATTTTGGACTTTCGCTGAAAATCGGATACTTCTGAGTGTACTTGGTGTTTTCTTTTACGGCTTTCATAAAACCGTCATCGATTCTCACAGACACATTGGCACCAGTGACTTTGCCTTGCTCCAGTTTGGCATCGATGAAATCTTCAGAATCGGGATGATTGATAGAAACTGACAACATCAATGCGCCACGGCGTCCGTCCTGAGCAACTTCTCGAGTAGAGTTGGAGTAACGCTCCATGAAAGGAACAATGCCTGTAGAGGTAAGAGCGGAGTTTTTGACTGGGGAACCTTTTGGTCGTATATGTGATAGATCATGTCCCACACCTCCACGACGCTTCATCAGTTGCACCTGCTCCTGATCTATTTTCATGATCCCTCCATAGGAATCAGATTCACCACTATTTCCAATCACAAAGCAATTAGAAAGTGAAGCGATTTGGTAGGGGTTTCCAATTCCTGCCATCGGGCTTCCCTGAGGCACGATATATTTAAAATCCTTAATCAGATCAAAAATCTCTGTTTCTGAAAGTGGATTTGGGTATCGAGATTCAATTCTTGCCAGTTCTTTTGCAATTCTAGTATGCATGTCATTTGGCGTTAGTTCATACAAGTTGCCATCCGAGTCCTTCAGTGCATATTTATTGATCCACACGCGTGCTGCTAGATCATCTCCTTTGAAATAGGCTAGGGAAGCTTCGAATGCTTCATCTTGTGTGTAGGTTTTAGTCTTAACCTGTGGTTGGGTTTGTGTGCTCATATTCTGTTGGTTTAAAAATATTCGGATGCTGAATGAATACCTGAAGTAAGCAAAAAATTGAATTTTAAAAAATGGTTATATTCATCAAGTTTACAAGAAAAAAATGTAAACTATTTAAAATCAGTGTTTTATAAAATTTACACTGACAAAAAGTTCACAAAATTTTTATTTTTTGATTATTGTAAGCCGAAAATCATGATTCGGATAATACTGCTATAGAACGCTGATCTTCAATCGTTTTGAATCAGATAAGTAGAGCAGGTTTTAGCACGCTCTTAGCTTGGGTTGAAAAGTAAACTAACTTATTGAGTTAACACCTTTTTATGTAGGGGAGAAAAGTGCAGAGCTTTCCAAATAATGGAAAGCTCTTTATTATCAAAGCTGCAGTTGCAGTTGATGTTTTGTTTAGTTGCTCTCGATCACCTGGCCCATGTCCCCATAGAGGTCTACCGGTCCATCTAGCAATACGGCCAAGACGGTAATATCCTTGTCATATACATTGTCAGGAATGTCGATATATTTCATGCCTGGAACAGCACTCCAATACATTTTACCGACCTCTCTGGATTGTAGTTTGGTTCCATTCCCTACTACCCAGACACGCTGAATTTTATTTTTTAAGCCTTTGATTGCCAGGGATTCATTCACTTTATAATCTAGGTAGATGTATAGAATAGTCTTGTCTGGCGAAAGTGTGGTAGGAGCATAGATGTGACCGTCGGGAATGCCCGCTTGAGTTTCGTAGATAGCAGATTTATGTTTGGTGGTCCAGCGACCAAATTCTTCTAGAATGTTTTCGGCTTCTTCAGGTATAGTACCGTCAGGTTTTGGTCCAAAATCAAGTAATAGATTCCCGCCCATGTGTAGACAATCTACAAAGATTCGGAGCAGCTCATTAGGTGTTTTATACTTATGGTCATTGCCTTGGTACCCCCAGCTGTCGTTCATGGTCATGCATAGTTCCCAGTATTCACTAGCTGGTCTGGTCACAGGCACTCCTTGCTCAGGAGTAGCGTAATCTCCGAATCCTGGGCCCAGTCTTGAGTTGATGATTAGGTTATTGTTGTAGCTCAAAAGCTTGGCTTTCAACTCTGCACTTTTCCATTCTTCTGGGCTATGTTCCCAGTCTCCATCAAACCAGTATAAATCTGGGTCGTATTGAGTGGAAAGTTCTTCCAATTGCTTGAAATTAAAATCTACGAACTTCTGAAAGCGCACTGGATCGTCCTTGTAGCGGAAAGTCTCTCTTGTATTTCTGTCGTAATCTGGATGAGACCAATCCAACACAGAAAAGTAGATTCCTTTTTTAATCCCTTCCTTTTCTAAAGCATTCATCAGCGGGCCAACCAAATCTTTTCCAGCAGGGGTTTTCTTGACCACTGAGAGATCTGATGCCTGGGTATCCCAAAGCGCCACACCATCATGATGCTTTGCCGTGAGCACTGCATATTTGGCGCCACTTGATTGGATCAGTTTAGCCCATTTTTCTGGATCGTAGTTAGCTGCCGTGAACCCCGAAAGCTGCTTCATATAATCGTCATAGCTGATGTAGTCATTGAAAAACGACCAGGATTCATCAATCCCATTGACAGAATAAATTCCCCAGTGAATAAAGATGCCCAGCTTGGCATCCTTGAACCATTCCATTTTCTCAGGATTTTCTTGAGAAAAACCTGGCTTATTTTGGGTGAATAATAGGATTAGAATAGCGAATGCTAGCAAATAGCTCTTGAGTGGATAACTGATGTTCACGTCGATATAAATGAGATTTGAGATAAAATTAGGGAATTCGCCCTACATATCAAGGGTATAGAAAAGAGTTTATTATGAGGGTGCTATTGTTTTTAGAATAATATCAATACCTTTGTGCCCACGAAAGGGGGTGTATAGATATGATCATAGTTAACGTAAAAGACAACGAATCAATCGAGAAAGCGCTAAAGCGTTTCAAAAAGAAGTTCGATAAGACTGGCGCAGTCAGAGAACTTCGTGCGAGACAAGCTTTTGTTAAGCCTTCCATCAAAAGAAGAGCACAAGTAATCAAAGCGGCTTACAAGCAGCATCTTCAAGAAGAAGCAGCGAAGTAATCAATTTTGATCTTCCGATATTAAACGCACTTGCCATCAGGCAGGTGCGTTTTTTTTATGTCATTTTGTGAAATAGATAAGCATTACTTGTCATTTTTTAACCTAACTTATCTCCTGAGTGATGTGACATATGATTGATTCTTTCCTTAATTATTTAGAATTCGAGAAAAAGGCCAGCCCACATACGGTAGATGCCTATCGTCGGGACCTGGGTCAATTCGAAGAGTTTGTGGCACTTTCTTTTGAAATCAGTGAAATTTCTGATGCGCAACATCCGGAGCTACGAGCCTGGGTGATCGACCTGGTAGATAGTGGCTTAAGTACTACATCTGTCAATCGTAAAATCGCTACACTGAGGTCTTATTACAAGTTTTTGTTAAGATCAGGGATCATTTTGCAAGACCCGACGTATAAGTTAAAAGGTCTTAAAAATCCGAAAAGACTTCCCGAATTTGTACAGGAATCGGCCATAGAATCCGTTCTACATGAAAGCGTCTATGAACCGACCTTCGAAGGACAGCGTGATAAGATGGTGATGGAATTTCTTTACCTCACTGGTGTCAGACTTTCGGAGTTGATAGGATTGCACTGGTCCGATATTAATCTAATCGAAGATTCGGTGAAGGTGCTTGGGAAGAGAAAAAAAGAAAGAATAATACCTATTACAAAAGGCTTAAAACAGAATATATTGCTGTACAAAAAAGTATTTGAAGAAAGGTTTTCAAAAGTAGGTCAAAGTGAGTATTTTATTGTCAGCAATCAACAAAAGCAAAGTTACCCTATGATGATTTTTCGCATCGTCAGGCATTATCTGGATCTTTTTGCGCAGACTTCCAAGCGCAGCCCACATGTGCTGAGACATACTTTTGCTACTCACCTCCTCAATAAAGGCGCTGATCTGAATGCTGTCAAAGATTTGCTAGGTCATGCAAATCTCGCGGCCACTCAGGTGTACACGCACAATTCCATGGAAAAACTTAAGGCTGTGTTTGAACAGGCACATCCTAAAGCATAAATAAATTATTTGTTCACCACTAAATGCAATTGAATATGAAACTGCAGATGCACTCCATCCACTTCGACGCCGATCAAAAATTGATCGATTTCATTCAAAGGAAAGCCGATAAGCTGGACACTTACTATGATCAAATAATAGACGGAGAAGTTTTTTTGAGGCTTGACAAAAATGACAACAATGCCAACAAAATTGTAGAAATCAAGCTCAATGTCCCAGGGAAGCAGTTTTTTGCAAAGAATCAGGCTGATTCTTTCGAGGCTGCCTCTGATGATGCTATTGAAGGGCTAAGACGTCAAATTAAAAAATACAAAGAAAAAGTAGTCCTAGCTAAGCAGTAATAGCTGAGAATATTAATTTTGTGGCACCTCTCATTAATTGGGAGGTGTTTTTTTTTGATCCTTACCCTATGCAAAAGTCTCCTAATTATACGCTCTACTTTTGGCTGGTAGCCATTGGATTGGTTATCGCCAAAATTATTTTTACCCTCAGACCGGAGATGGATCTCTTTACCGAAGAAGCACAATATTGGCTCTGGTCCAGAAACCTCGCCTGGCACTATTACTCCAAGCCGCCATTAGTTTCATATTTGAATCTGATAAGTACATCGATCTTCGGCGTCACGGAATTAGCAGTGCGATTTAATGCACTCATTTTTGGTTTAGGTACCAGCTGGGTTGTTTATCGCTTTGGAACCTATTTATACAGTGAGAAAGTAGGTTTCTGGGCTTCCATTATTTTGCAAGCAATGCCATTTTGGTGGTTGATATCTACCTTTCATACCACAGATTCTTCCTTGACATTTTTTTGGACGCTGACTATTTTCTGGCTTTATAAGGCCAATATGGAAAAGGGGACGAAGTGGTGGATTCTAGCTGGGCTGGCTGCAGCAGTTGGTTTGATGGCTAAAGCGGTGATGCTCTTAGCTTTCCCATTTTTGTTTTTATTCATTTTGCAAGAAGGTACAATCGGTAAGAAGTGGAAGAAGATGCTTCTCTTTTACTTGATTATGTCTATAGGTTTTGTGCCTGTGTTAGTATGGAACTTCCAGCATGACTTCAATACTTTCAAGCATTTGGCAAACTTGGCTGGTGCAGGAGAGGCAACGGAATCTGTTCCCTTCTCAATTTCTGAAGCCCTGGCTCAATTTTTCGAATTCCTAGGAGGTCAATTGGCAATGATCTCAATCTTCTTGCTTCCTCTAGCATTCATGACCATCAAAAATGTCTTCAAGTCTAGAAGTCAGGACAAAATATTCTTAATTCTTCCTGCCTTTCTGACATTTGTAGGATTTGCCTTCCTTAGTTTTCTTACAGAGATACTGGTCAATTGGCCAATTTTCTCTTACGTTGGATTACCTATTCTCATCAGTGCTTGGGTTGTGAACCAATCGGAAAAGTGGTTGAAAATCCGCAATTGGGCGGTAGGTATTAGTATTTGTTTGCCTCTGATTTTGATCTTACCCGATTTTACTTTTTTCAAGTCAATCCCTCCTATTAAGAAAGGAGAGAAGCAGTTGTTTAGACGAATGTCAGGATATGATCCACTGTCAAAAAGGGTAGATTTTCTTCAGGATAGTTTGAATTTGAAAGATGTGTTTATCTTTTCTGAAACCTATCACATGGCTTCCGAATTGTCATTTTATCTGAAAGATCATCCTCAAACCTACATGCTCAATATGGGGGCTAGAAGGAATCAATTTGACCTGTGGCCTGGGATGGATCAGTTCGTAGGCAAGAATAAAACAGGGATATTTGTGAGCTGGAACTACGATTCACCTGGTGAGTTTGCGCACTTTGATTCCTTACTTTATGAAGAAGAATTTGAGGTATTTTTAGTGGGAGAACCTCTCAGAACGGCTAAAATCCAAGTATGGCGAAATTTGGAAGCGTTTGATCCTTACGTGCCTCTAAACTATTGAGCGGACTTCTTTTCCAGCCAATAATAGATTTTTCCATTCTCTTGTAACAAGCTGTGAAACTCTGGATTGCTAAGGTTTTGAAGTAAGAATGGGATTTTTTTGGAGTCCCAGTTCAAGGAAACCTCTCGTATCTCGTACTCGTTTTCTGGGAGTATAGATAGGTGCTTATCTTCCACAATTAAGTATTTGTAAGCCTCTGATTTCTTCAGTAACTCTTCATCTGTAAGCTTCTTTTCTCCGCTAATGTCTGTCATGTAGAAATCAGTGCCTAAATACACTCTGATTTTGCTGCTGGCATGAATATTCCCGATAAAGCCAATTTCATCTTTAGGGTCTATACTATTTGCAGCTACAAATTCGGCTACTTGCTCTCCTTGCTCTGGAAGTGAGATTTTGGCCGTTACAGTGGATACAAGAAAGAAAACCAACAGGAATGAGTAAGAAAGTGCTTTTGGTAGTTTCTCACTTTTTGCAGTGAGTCTGAATAAGTATGCTAATATAATTAGACCCAGTGCTAATTGGAGGTAAATCCAAAAAGTGCTTCCGAGCTGGATGTTGATATATAAACCTACTAGCCAAACGATGATATTTAAAATCAGGAATAACCATATGCTGATTTTTAGCCCTCTTTGGCGCATTTCAAAGCCTCCTCTTACCAATAGCCAAGCGAGCAAAACTGCTAGCACTGGAGCGACAGGTAGTAAATAGCGCTCGTAAAACTTGGACGTCATGGCTCCCATTCCTAAAATGGCAAGTCCCCAGAGTAGTGCAAAACCAAAGAATACCGCGTTTTCTGACCAGGTCTTTTTTACGCTCTCTTTGAATCTTGGGAGAACTAAGAAAATCCAAGGAATGTAAATAGCGATTAGGATTAGTACGGCTAGCATCCCATTTTTCAGAATAAGTAAATGGCGAGACGTGACTCTGCTGCCAACTTGATCTGCCACAAAACTATCTAGGTATGTAGGGCCATGAATAATATACATAGCGACGAACCAGAAAAGTGCTATGAAAACGGATACCGCAATGGAAGGGATATGTATGAAGGTTTTGAATGAGATTTTCTTCCAGGGGTTCAATAAAAGGTAAAGAATAGCCAGGCCGCCCAATGCGACTGCAGGAATTCCTTTGATTTCAACGGCAAGTGCTAAACTTATATAGAGTAGCCAGAGATACTTTTTGGGACTTTGGTCTCCGAATCGAATTAAACCAGCAAAGCCTATCGCACTAGTTGTCATCGTCAGCCCAAGCAATACATCCGGGATGGAACGTGTAGCGGATAAAATTAAAACAGGGTTGGCGGCAATGACTAGGGCAGAGATTCCCGCGATTTTTTTATCGTCAAAGAGTAGTTTCGCAAGCCAGTAGGTAGCTCCAACGGTCAGTGCACCAGCTAGCAAGAAGAGAATTCGGGAAGCAAATGCGCTGACTCCAAAAAGCTTAAATCCAGCTAGTACTACCCAATATGTCCCAATTGGTTTTCGGAATCGAAGTTCACCATTTCCCAAGTAAGTTGTCAAGTAATCTCCATTTTGAAGCATTTTCACCGCTGCATCGCTGTAATACATTTCGTCAGGAAAATGCATGTGAAAACTTAAGGCAAAAGGGCCAACTAAGATGGCAAATGCTGCCATGACAACCCATGGATTAATTTGGTTCTCTTTTAAGGACATGCTGCAAAGATAAGTTGATTGTACTTTGTAACACTAAATTTCCTTTAGCTTCCCAAAGCCATTTATGGCTTTTTTGTGCCTCGAAGTATTTTACTGTATTTTTGACTAAATTTTAAAGCATGTATAAGCCACTTATTTCCGTTGTAATCACTGTTTATAATGAAGAGGATAATATCCAGCCCCTTCTAGCAGCAACCTATTCTGCGCTGTCGGAAATTGATTACGAAGTGATCCTGATCGAGGATGGGTCAAGTGACAGGACGGTAGCTGAAGTCAAGAAATATGCAAACAGCAGAACCAAGCTTATAATTTTCAACCGAAATTTTGGACAGACGACTGCACTAGCTGCTGGCATCGATATGGCTACGGGAGAATACATAGCTACCATGGACGGGGATTTGCAAAATGACCCGACGGATATCCCAGTGATGCTTCAGAAAGCGATTGATGAAGAATGGGACGTAGTCGCAGGCCGTAGAGCTAATCGTAAAGATGGCTTTGTACTCCGCAAAATACCTAGTAAAATCGCCAACTGGGTCATCAGAAATACGACTAAGGTTTATCTTAAAGATTATGGCTGTACACTACGCGTGTACAAGTCTGAGATTGCTCAGGGGATGGGTTTGTATGGTGAATTGCACCGATTTATTCCAGTCTTGGCAAAACAGCAAGGGGCCAAAATGACCGAAATGGATGTGAAGCATCATCCACGGATTCATGGCGAGTCAAAGTATGGTTTGAGCCGCACATTTAAGGTAATGTCAGATTTGATTCTGATGCTGTTTTTCCAAAAATACTTCCAGCGTCCGATCCACTTATTTGGCGGTATAGGCATTATTTCATTTTTGATAGGATCTTTGATCAACATTTATCTACTCATTATCAAGTTGATGGGGAATGATATCTGGGGAAGGCCAATTATGGTCCTAGGATTTATTTTGGTGTTAGGAGGTATTCAGTTTATCACGACGGGGATTATTGCAGAAATCATCGTTAGGACCTATTTCGAGTCGCAGAATAAGAAAACTTATACGGTTAAGTCGGTTTATCAGGGTGTACTAGACCCGCTTCCTGAAGTTCAGTAAGTGTAGGTTTTTTAGGTAGGTTTTCAACTAGCAAATGAATTTTGGCAAAATCAGAGAGTTCTTATAAAAAGAAATTAACTACTGCACTAAAGCTGGTCTTGACTGGATTGGCACTTTTTCTGGTTTTTCGAAAAATCGATACTGATCAGCTATGGCAAATTGTTCAGACTATTCACTGGTTTTGGTTGATTCCTGCCATACTGCTTTTTGAACTCAGTAAAGTATTCACAGCGTTTCGATTAAATATCTATTTCAAAAATATCGATCTACATATTTCTGAAAGACTAAACCTCAAACTTTACCTGATAGGGATGTTCTATAATCTCTTCCTGCCTGGTGGGATCGGGGGCGATGGATATAAGGTCTATTTGCTGAACAAGCATTACAAAACTCCTGTGAAACCACTTGTCCAAGCAGCTTTGTTGGATCGTTTGGGAGGATTGGTGGCGATAGTATTACTGCTGCTCTTGCTTCTGCTTCCCGTAGATTTAGAATTTCCTTTTGCTTCTGATATTCCTTGGGAACTGTTGATAGGAGTAGCGGCGGTACTGGTTCTTCCAGTTTTTTGGCTGATTCAGAAGTTGCTGTTCAAAAAGTTTCTAGCATCATTCTGGAAGGCAAATGGCTGGTCACTTTTGGGTCAGTTAGCCCAGTTGGTTTGTGCTTTTTTCATATTGAGATCTCTGGGAATAACAGAACATATACTTGCTTATCAGCTGGTTTTCCTGCTGTCCTCCATTGTCGCTGTATTGCCATTGACTATAGGCGGCGTAGGTGCCAGAGAACTTGTATTCGTCTATGCGCATAGCTATGCTGGTATTGATGAGACCACAGCGGTGACCTTCAGTTTGATCTTTTTTCTAATTTCAGCAGCGGTTTCACTGATTGGAGCAGCTGTGAAAATAGATTTTGACCAAGTGCAGTCAATGGATGAGAATTGATGTCTGACTTTCAGCTGCTCGCTATTATTGAAATTGCAGATAGCTGGAAACATACCAACAATTTTTTTGATGAGATCGACCTGAGACTTTTCTTAGTGATAATAATATTATCGCCTATGGTTTGAATGTCATTATGTTGAAACTTAAAGCTCCTAAAAACTCATTTTCCTTACCTTTGTCAAAATTCAATTAGCCATGACCAGAGCCGAGCTTTTCTCCCAAATTCAGAAAAAATCATCCTTTTTGTGTGTTGGACTCGATGCAGATATCAATAAAATTCCTGCTCACCTGAAAACTGAAGCTGATCCTATCTTTAGCTTTTGCAAGCAGATCGTGGAGGAGACAGCTGAATTTGCAATAGCCTATAAGCCGAATATTGCTTTTTTTGAGGCATTAGGTCCGCAAGGTTGGGAGACGCTACAGAAGGTCAATGAGATCATTCCAAAGGATATTTTCACGATAGCGGATGCGAAGCGTGGAGATATAGGAAATACCTCCAAACTCTATGCTAAGGCATTTTTTGAGCAAATGGACTTTGATTCGGTGACAGTAGCCCCATACATGGGTAAGGACAGCGTAACCCCATTTTTGGAGTTTGAGGATAAATGGGTGATACTTTTGGCCTTGACATCTAATGCTGGGTCTAAGGATTTTCAACTGATCAAAGACGAGAACGGAAAGCCATTATATCAGTCTGTTTTGGAGAAAAGCCAGGAATGGGGTTCTCCCGAAAACCTCATGTATGTGGTCGGAGCCACACGCGGGGAATTGATCGGGGAGGTACGAAAAGTAGTTCCTGATAATTTCTTTTTGGTTCCAGGTGTGGGAGCACAGGGCGGAAGCTTGGAGGATGTCGCTAAGTATGGTATGAACTCTACCTGCGGGCTTTTGGTGAATTCCAGCAGAGGGATTATTTATGCATCGGGTGAAAAAGACTTTGCTAAGGCAGCGCGGAAAGAAGCACAGAAACTGCAAGTGGAAATGACAAGTATGCTAGAGAAATATCTCTAATCATAGAATCTTGAGGCTAATATTTTGAAAGTCAGGGCTTCCTGACTTTTTTATTTTTCATATTATGCCTACATTCAGTAGTCTTTTTAACCTACACTTTTATGAACTTTAAAGAGGATTTTTTGCAACTCGTATGGAAATACCAGTATTTCGAAAAAGCGAAACTTTGTACTACGGCTGGTGATGAATTGAAAATTATTCAGGTAGGATTTCACAATCAAAGTGAGGGGCCAGACTTTCACGATTCTGTGGTAGTTATCGACAATGTTATACTACACGGACATGTGGAGGTGCATCGATTGGCAAGCGATTGGAGACAGCATGCACATGCTGGCGATCCTGCCTACAATTCCGTGGTACTTCATGTAGTGTGGGAAAATGATCGGGAAGTACTACGAAATGACGGCACGCCCATGCCAACCTTAGAGCTGAAAGGATTGATATTTTTGGATATCTGGAGAAATTATGAGCAGATGCTGGATTACAAAGCAGATTTACCCTGTGCTCATGGATTGAAGGATGTGCCGGAAATTGTTAGATTTTCTGCTTCGGAAAAAGCATTGGTAGAACGACTTCAGGAAAAATCATCCTTGATTCTCACTGTGCTCAATGAAACTACAGATAACTGGGAAGAAACGGCATATCGCTGGCTTTTCACCTGCTTTGGTTTCAAAACCAATAGTCAAGCTATGGGTGAATTGGCCGCATTAATTCCCTATAAAATCCTTCAGAAACACAGAGATCAATTGCCAGTTTTGGAAGCTATCCTCCTGGGACAAGCAGGCTTATTGCCGGCAGAATCTGAGGAACCCTATGCACAGCATTTGAATCGGGAATATGATTTTTACCGCAATAAGTACGGTTGGACTAAGCAAATGAGCAGACAGCACTGGACTTTTATGAGTGTGAGACCGAGTAATTTTCCCACGATAAGAATAGCCCAGCTAGCAGCAATCTTGTCCAATGCACCGGCCTTGCTCCAGTCTGTGATGCAAGAATCCAAAGATTTTGCTGGGTTCAAGAAATTATTGAAAGTGAAGCCTAGTGATTATTGGCAGTATCATTACAGTTTTGGAAAGCCCTCGGAGCGACAATCGAGCACAGGAGTTTCCAGTACTGTGTTACAGTTGTTGGTGATCAATTATGTGATTCCTCTGTGGTTTGCCTACGGGAGGTATTTTGAGGATCCAGACTGGCAGGAACGTTGTTTTGATCTCCTTCAGGAGATTTCTGCGGAGAACAACCATATCATCCGACGCTTCAAAACGCATGGTTGGAAGGCAGAGAATGCGTTTGACTCTCAAGGAATGATCGGGCTTTTTAATAATTACTGTCAACCAAAGAAATGCCTGCAATGCAAAATTGCCCAGACACTTATCAAATCTGAATCCAAATGATTTTTGGCTATACCCATGAATTCCTGTATTTTTGCAGCCTGAATTGCAGAAAACTATGGAAAAACCAGTTATAATATTTGGTGCCAAAGGCATTGCCCACCCAGCACTTGAGATCTTTAATAGTAACAACGTGGTCGTTTTCGGATTCTTGGACGAGGACGAAAAGATTCACGGCACAGAAATCAATACCGTTTCAGTACTTGGGAATCCTGAAGATGACGGCTTCTTGAAGTTGATAGGTCAGAAGACTGAAGCTTTTGTGGCTGAAGAAAACCCAAAGTACCGTAAGTTTCTGGTGGAATTACTGAATGAGCGTCGTAAGGTGCAACCTGTAAATGCCATCCATCAGAGGTCATATATTTCTACTGATGCTACCATAGGCCATGGCAACTTCATCAATGCCAATGTGAATATCGGTGCAGGAGCCAAAGTAGGAAGTCATTGCATTATAAATTCGGCAGCAGTTATCGAACATAATGCCAGTTTGGGAGATTTCGTGCAAATCGGTGCAGGTTCAGTGATCAATTCTGAAGTGACTATTGAAGAAGGAGCTTTTATAGGTTCTGGGGCTACGATTGTGGCTGGAGTTACGATTGGCAAAAACTCGCGGATTGGAGCTGGATCAGTGGTTATTTCTACTGTAGGAGCTAATGAAACCGTATTTGGCAATCCTGCTGCAAAAGTGAAATAGAAATACGATTTTTGATTTACGAATTACGAGATTCAAGCCATACTTGAGTTTTCGCAATTAGTTGATCATCATTAGCTATTGAATGCAGAACGTCGACTGAGAAATATTGAAGATGTTCAAATAAATTTAAAATTCTTAAACACCCTGCCGCAACAGGGCACTAGTTATGGAAAATATCAATTATCAAATCCTTCTTTATTACTGCTACGCTAAGATTGAGAACCCTGAAGAATACCGTGAGCAGCACCATTTATTTTGCGTCGAGCATAATATCCGCGGGCGTATCATCATCTCAGATGAAGGTCTAAATGGTACCGTTTCAGGTTTAGTAGAAGATTGTGAGAAATACATGGCTTATATCCATGCTGATCCGAGATTTGCTAAGACCGAGTTCAAAATTGATTCGCATGACAAACATGCCTTCACCAAAATTCATGTACGCTATAAGCCGGAGATTGTTCATAGCGCACTGCGTCATTTGGATCCGAATGTAAAAACCGGCAAGCACCTAAATCCCGAGGAATTCAAGAATTTGAAGGATCAGGAAGATGTAGTGATCTTAGACGTTCGTTCAAATTATGAGCACGAGCTAGGGCACTTCAAGAATGCTTTGACACTTGATATAGATAATTTTCGAGATTTTCCTGAGAAAGTAAAAGAGCTTGAGTATCTCAAAAACAAGAAGGTGTTGACCTATTGCACTGGTGGGATAAAATGCGAAAAAGCTTCTGCATTCCTCCTGGAGCAGGGTTTTGAGGATGTATATCAGCTTCATGGGGGAATTATCAAATACGGGATGGAAGCTGGAGGTGAAGATTTCGAAGGAAAATGCTACGTGTTTGATAATAGAATCGCGGTAGATGTAAATACAGTAAACCCTAAGGTTGTTTCTACCTGTCACGTTTGTGGTACTCCCTCTGATCGAATGGTCAATTGTGCCAATCAAAGCTGCAACGCCCATGTAGCGATGTGTGAGAAATGTGGCTGGGAAATGGAAGGAACTTGCTCTACTGAATGCAAGGAAAATCCTGATAAAAGAACTTACGATGGTACAGGCTATTATCAGAAAAATACTAATGGTTACAATCCATACAAAGGTCTAAAGCGTAAAGCAAAAGCAGAATCAAATGCTTAACTTGTAGTGTGAGCAGACAAATTCCAGAATCCGAATTGATATTGAATGCTGATGGGAGCATTTATCATTTGCATTTGAAGCCAGAGAACCTGGCTTCTCTTGTTTTTACTGTGGGGGATCCAGATAGAGTTCCTCTGGTTTCTAAGTATTTTGATCAAATTGACTTTAAGGGAAGTAAACGTGAATTTGTAACGCATACGGGAAGAGTAAAAGGCCGAAGAGTAACGGTGATGAGTACAGGAATGGGGACAGACAATGTGGAGATTCTGATGACCGAATTGGACTCTCTGGTCAATGTAGATCTCAAAACCCACACCGTAAAACCCACAGAATCCAGCTTAGAAATTATCCGTCTGGGAACATCTGGAAGTATGCAGGCTGATTTGCCCGTTGGAAGTTTGTTGGCATCAGAGATTGCAGTAGGAGTGGATACACTGATGCAGTTCTATCCGAAATTGGCAGGTAGCCAAAAATGGTCGAAACTGGTGCGTGATACTCTTGATCTGACTTTTTTGCCCTATCAGGCATCAGCATCAACGACATTGTTAGAAAAATTGCCAAGTGATTTTTATCGTGGAGTTACGCTTACAGCTCCGGGTTTTTATGCTCCACAGGGTAGAGAAATAAGACTTAAGCCAAAAATGGAAAACATGATTGAGCGTTTGGCGGACCTGGAGGTTTCAGGATTGAAGATGACAAATTTTGAGATGGAAACAGCTGGCTACTACGCGATGGGTCAACTATTAAATCACCGAATGCTTAGCCTCAATGCGATTGTGGCCAATAGGCCAAGTGGTGAGTTTGATAAAGAAGCTGAAAAAACCGTAGATCGTATGATCCGCGCAGCCTTAGAAGTTTACTGCTGAAAAAATATCACCCTTAGGCTTGGAATTGATTTTGATAAATAGGCTTTTCAATCTTGAAATCTTCCCACTCATGGTAATCAATATCCTGAATAATTTTATTCATAAATTCTGCACATTCTTGCTTACATACGTATATTCCAAAAAGTGAATCATTTCTATTGACTAGAAAAGTTCTGCTGCTATCAAATGCTTTTACAAGATTCTGCCAAGACCCTAAAATCAAAAGCTCATCGCGATTTTTGATTGTTTGGATTATTTTGAAATCCCCAATTGGGCTAGATATTTTCATAATGTAAAAAATTGGTTTGTGCTGAAACTTATACTCAAACTTAAGCAATAAAGGGACGCGACTCAATACGTATAAATACCTAGATTTTCAGATAGCCACTGGAAAAATGCTGTTAATCTATTATGTCACGATTTTTTTGAGCCCAAATCAACAAGGAATTATGCTTTTTCTCTAGCTGAAGTTTTACGATCATATTAGATCTATGCTTATCTACCGTTCGCTCAGAGATAAAAAGTTTGTTTGCAACATCCTTAGTAGTTAGCCCTTCTGCTATCAATCTGAGTATTTTCACTTCTGAAGGAGTCAAAGGATTGTCATCGGATTGAAATTTATTTTCTTTCATTCCTTCAAAGATCTTTTCGCTAAAAAATTGACCTCCATCCAGTACAGTAGTAATGGCTATGGACAAATCCCCTAGTGCAAATTCCTTGAGGATATATCCAGATAGGTTCAATTCCTTTGCCTGATGATACAGGTAAAGCTCCTTATGAAGTGTGAGTAAAATGACTTTTGTTTCGAGTTCTAATTTCTTGCAAGTTGTCGCTATCTCAAGCCCTGTCTTATTAGGCATTTCCATATCCAAAATAGCAATTTGAGGCTTAAACTTGATGATTAGATCAAAAGCCGCCTGTCCTTCATTGGCGGTACCAACGATGTCTAATCCTAGATCAACAAGGAAATCATGTAGGCCTTTCAACAAAATGGGATGGTCATCCGCTATGACTGCTGTCACTTTTTGATTAGACATATACGATAAAGCTTAAACTGGTTCCAGTGCCTTTTTCAGAGTTAACTTTCATACTTCCTTGGATTGCAGCGATCCGTTCCTTTAAGGTTTTCAACCCTAGGCTTTGAAAATCATTCAATTTTTCCGAAAAGTCAAACCCTTTTCCATTGTCTTCCACTTTTAATTCCACTCCTTTTTCAATTTTACGGAAAATTACACGAAGGGCACTAGCTTCAGAGTGCTTTAAGACATTATTGATAGATTCCTGAAGGATTCTATACAGTTGTAGTTCTTCTTCTTTTTTTAAAACCCCTTTAAGTTCCTCGATCTCAGAGGATACAAAAATGTCTGTTTCTCGATCTATCTGATCAAGGAGATGTTCTGCTGCCCTGCTTAGTCCTAGTTTTTCTAATTGCATAGGATGAAGCGATCTGGCGATAGACCGTAATTCGCTGATCGCAGTATCTAATAGCTCGCCGGTAGTATTGTCCTTCGAAAGTGCAACTTTGTTTTTGATCAACAGTAAACTTTGGCCGAGGCCATCGTGAAGGTCTTTGGAAATTCGGACGCGTTCAGCTTCTTGATTTTTCAAAAGTTCTTGGGAAAATTTCGATTGCATTTGCTTCTTCTTTTTTTCATGCTGAAGGTTCTTCCACAGGAAGGTAAGTACACCTACTACGATAATAATAAAGACAAAGATGAATATCCATCTTATCTTGGCTTTGTTATTCTGGTTGATTGTTTCGATCTCCTGAGTTTTGGTCAGGATTTCGATCTCTTTTCGCTCCGTTTCGTACAGGGTTTGATAATATGCAAAAGTAGTAGCTTGATTGGCGGCAAAAATGGAATCTGTGTACTGGGTCAATTCTTTACGAATTTCATAGGCTTTGGCAGATTGCCCCAATTTGCTGAAGGTTTGGGCTAGCAAATGATATCCTTTGATCAAGTGATCCATGTTTTTGGATTCCTGAGCTGCTTGTACCGACTCTTGGGCCATTTGATTTGCCTTCAAATAATGCCCTTGTGAATATTCTATGTTGGCTTTTGCATTGAGATAAACAGGGTTGGTAGTAGCTACCTCAGGTACCTGAGGGATCATTTCTTGTACCTGGGCAAAGTATTCTTGTTGCTTTGACACATCTCCATGTTCTCCAAAATAGTTGCTTAGCGAAAGCTTAATCATAGATTCAAAGTAATAATCCCGAGGATCAAAAGGAGCCAGGGAATCCGCCTTGAGCAGTGCTTCTAGCTGATCCTCTACTCTGCCCTGTTTACCATAGTCTTCAGCTTGATTGTAGAACTGGATTGCCACATCGAACATACTTTTACTTTCTGTGTATGCGGAGATCAGTGAATTTCGGATTTTTTCGGCCTCGTTGTAAATGGCAAATTTGCTAAACAGAATGGCCATCCCTCCAGCTACAAATTGCACATAATCAGCATCACCCTCTGACTGATAAATATCTCTGGCAGTTTGATAGTCTTCCATTCCTCCGAGCAGGTCGCCTTTATAATCTCTAGCCTGAGCTCGGAAAAAGTAAGAATCTGCGATGAAAATAGAATCAGTACTACTGAATCGTTCAATCGCCTTACCGTATTCGACTATTGCCGAATCAAATTGCTCTATATTGAAATACGCTCCAGCCAACTTCAGGTGAAGGTTGCCTCTGTCCTCCGATTTACTCACTTCCTCCTCGTGAGCAATTGCTCTTTGTAGCATTTGTATTTGTAGTTCAGTAGACTGAATGGAAGATGAAGGATGACGAAAAAAGCGAATGGCTAGATCAGCCAACATATCATATTCCCCTTCTTTTTCGCTAAGATTAATCATCTGCGTCAAATACACACCAGTGATAGAGTCAGAGGGTTCTGCCGCTTCAAAAAGTATTTTCAGTTCACTTAAACTATTGTTGTGACTGGTGTCTTGAGCAGAAAGGGTGAAAGGAAGATTGACGATGAGGATACCGACAAGGTTGAAAATCAATCGAATCATTTTTAAAGATAAGAAAATCAATAATCTGTGAGCTATTTATATTTTTTCAAGTAGAGAAATCAGCTTATAGTCGATAATAGTTTCCGCTCGAACAGATAATATTCATCTTATCTAGACATTATTCCATAGAACAAGTTTTATACGAAAAACTAAACATTGACTCAGAATATCGGTTTAATAAGTATAGTGGTTCTTGTAAATAACTGATAATTAATTAGTTAAAATTGTATATAAGGGCCTACTATCCCCCAAACTACCACAACCAAGTACTATGAAGAATATATCACCCTTACCAATCCTTTTACTTTTTATAATGTCATCCCTGGATGCTTTTGCTCAAGAGATACGAGTAAAGGGCAAAGTGAGGGATGGTAAACGAGAAGTAGCCTTAGAGTTTGCGAATATAGCATTGCTTTCACCAGTGGATTCAGCGGTAGTTACTGGAGCTATGAGTGATTTGGATGGAAGTTTTGAGTTTTCTACTACTGCAGGTGATTATGTTTTAAGAGTTGGCTTTATTGGCTATTTGGAATTTTTTGAAAAGATTACTTTAGGTGAAAATAAAAATTCTGTCAATCTAGGAACAATCACCTTAGAGGAAGACGCGCAAAACTTGGATGAAGTAGTAGTAGAGGGAGTTACTTCGATGTTTGAATCGGATATCGATAAGCGAACATACAACGTGGAGAACAGTATCGTGGCGGAAGGCCAAACTGCTTCTCAATTACTTGGCACATTGCCTTCTATTCAGGTGGATGATGAGGGAGGTATTACGATGCGTGGAAGTGGAAATATCCTAATCTACATCAATGGTCGTCCATCCAATCTCTCTGGAGATGACACGGAGAGTATTTTATCCCAATTTCCGGCGAATAGCATTAAGTCTGTGGAATTGATCACCAATCCATCTTCCCGATACGATGCCACAGGAGTAGGGGGGATCATCAATATCGTATTGAAGAAAAATGAGAAGACTGGTTTCAATGGACAAGTGAATGCTTCTATAGGTACACGAGAAAAATATCAAGCCGGTGTCAATTTGAATTATGGAACTGAGAAGGCTAATTTTTATGCCTCATACAATTGGCAGGATCGGCATCAGCGCGAAAATGGGGAAAGGAGTAGAAATAGTTACCTGCCTGGTTTTTCGCCGAGACTAGAACAAATTCAAGATGGATATGAGATCGAAAAAACACATTTGATCAGAACTGGAGTGGATTATCATGTTTCTGATAGGGCGTTGTTCGGTGTTTATTTTCAGGGGAATTTCGATGATGAAGTGGAGTATGCAGCTATCACACAGCAGAACTTGAATGAAAATGGTACGCTGGATTCGAGTTTTGTTCGAATCAATGACGAATTGAGCAAAAGTGGGAATTATGAAGGAGGGATCAATTACACCTGGGATATAGATTCTCTAGGGCAAAAGCTTTACAGCTCACTTTCGTATTCCTATGACAATCGTGAGCAAACTGAGCAATACAATCAAGAGTTTTTTGATGCGGATGGTAATTCAGATCCAAGTAAAAGATTGACTCAAACCAATGACAGGCCGAGAACGAGTAATTTATATGTAGCACAACTGGATTATGAGAAGCCTTTTGCCAACGGTGCTTCAATAGAAACTGGTCTGAAAGCTACCATTGGAAATTGGCAATGGAGCCAACGATTTGCTCAAGGAGATGAATTTTCTGACTTTAATCCGGTGGTGGTCGATTCCTTGACTGATACTTTTGATTTTGATGAACAGGTGTATGCTGCCTATTTCTCTTATAGAAACACCTTTGGAAAATTTGGCTACCAGTTAGGCTTGAGAGGAGAGTACACCAAGACCTTGGGTGAAACTGTAAGGGAAAGTGAAAGTATTCCTAATAACTACTTTAATCTCTTTCCAAGTGCCTTTTTGAGCTACACAATTGCTGCAGAGAATGAACTCACCTTAAATTATACTCGAAGGATTTCAAGGCCAAGTATTTGGGATCTGGCACCGATTTATAGAGTGCGAGATCAGTACAATTTCAGCATTGGCAATCCCTATTTGCAACCGGAATTCACTGATAGTTATGAAGTGGGCTATATGAAAGGCTGGGATAAATACCTGCTCAATGCCACGGTTTATCATCGGTATAGCACCGATGTAGAAACAAGAATTACCATCTTAACTGATGACAATGTGGCTATCCAAAGCCGTGAAAATGCAGATACGAGATCAAGTACTGGTTTTGAGTTGATCAATCAGATCCAAATCTTCAACAACCTAGATGCTACCTTGACGGGTAATTTGTTCTATTCAAAAATCAACGCAGAGAATATAGAGCAGGATTTTAACAATGAAAACTTCAGTTGGACCTTGAATTTGCTGGCAAATTGGTTGATTCCAAATTGGTTCAGTGTGCAGGCTCAGGGGAATTATCGAGGGCCAATTGTCTTAGCCCAAGGTCAAATCGAACCACAATACAGTTTAAATATTGGCTTACGAAAGGATCTTTTTAATGGGAAAGCCACTATTTCTGCCAATGTCAGCGATATCTTCAATACGAGGAATTTCCGAATTACTACCACTAATCCAAGATTCGATGAGAAGCGAGTTTTTCAACGGGAAACTAGAGTTGGTACACTTGCTTTTACCTATAGATTTGGAGGCTTTAAGGAGAAAACTGAAGGAAACGGAAGCCGAAGAGAAGGTGGCGATGATGGAGATGATTTTTAGAAAGAGCTAAGCTTTGCTATTTTTATCCATGAGCCTATTAACAGAGCAAATCAAAGCCACACTTGCAGACAAAGGGATTCCCGAGAAAGCTGCTTTTTTTCCACGTTTTTTTAAGTCCGGTCCTGGAGAATATGGAGAAGGAGATCAGTTTCTTGGGGTGATAGTCCCTGAGCAAAGGAAGGTAGCCAAAGCAGTTTTCAAGGAAATTAGCTATGAAGAGATTGAAGTACTGCTTCATGATGTTTACCATGAAGTGAGACTTACCGCTATTTATATTCTTGTTTACCGTTACCAAAAGTTAAAGATTGACTCGGAGCAAAAGGAATTGGTGGATTTCTATTTGTCTCAACTTGATTTTGTGAACAACTGGGATTTGGTTGATAGCTCTTGTCATCATATTCTAGGGAATTATTATTTGAATCGAGACAAGCAGCTTTTTTATGAGCTTGCAGATTCGGGACATCTCTGGCGACAGCGGGTGGCCATGATTAGTACCTTTTATTGGATAAAACGTGGGCATTTCGATGATGCTTTGGCACTTGCGGAGAAACTCCTGCATCATCCACATGATCTGATTCATAAGGCAGTGGGCTGGATGCTTCGCGAAATCGGTAATCAAGATTTTGAGGTAGAAATGAGTTTTCTCAGAAAGCACTACCAGACCATGCCACGGATGACGTTGAGGTATGCGATAGAGAAATTTGATCCAGATCTGAGGAAACAACTCTTGGCGGGTAAATTAGAGTACTAGCCATTCAAAAGATGTTTAAAATGTAATTCTATAATCAAGGAAACTTTTGTCGCTTAATAAGCCTTACTCAGATTCAATACAAGAATTAATCATCACTATATTTTATGCAAAAGCCCGATTTTAACATCGAAGAAGTAAATAAAATTATCCGTGGACGTAGATCCATGTTTGCTGCTCAATTCAAAGAGAATGATCCTGTAGATGATGCCATCATCGAAGAAATGCTGGAAAATGCTCGATGGGCTCCTACCCACAAATTAACTCAGCCATGGAGATTTATTGTCTATACTGGAGATGGCTTGAAGAAGTTTGCCGACTATCAGGCCGATATGTATAAGTTACGCGCAGAGAAGAATGGAACTCCATTTTTGGAAGCAACCTATCAGAAGTTTAAGCAAGGACCATTGAAGGCTTCTCATATGATTGCAATTGTAATGAAGCGATCTGAGAACATTCCATTGATGGAAGAAATTGCAGCGGTTTCTATGGCTGTACAGAATATGTACTTGACGGCTTCAGCTCATGGACTCGCTGCATATTGGGGAACTGGCGGTCCTACATTCTGGCAGGAAGCTAGAGCTGACTACGGGCTGGAAGGTGAAGATGCTTTAATGGGCTTTTTCTATGTAGCCAAACCAGCCACAGATAATTGGCCAGAAGGTAAAAGAGATTCCCTTGACGAAAAGGTAGCTTGGATAAGAGAGTAATTTCTTCTGTAAACAGAAACGGCAATGAAATCAATCATTGCCGTTTTTTTTTCTGAAAGTCTCAGCAAATACCCCATAGTAATTCCAGGACATCAGGATCAGCTAAAGGATTTCTCGAGAGAAAAATTTTTTCTACGTGCTCTATGGCAACAACTGTGGGTTCTTAGCGTCTGATATCAGTTTTATGCACGGGGTATAGTCCACCAAAAAAAAGACGACCTTTTTTTAATTGGACGCTAATGTTTTTAGTTTTTGGATCCGTCTTTCCAGACGTTCCAGTTCTGATTTTCTTCGTTGATCTATAATTTCCTGCCTTAATTTTGGTTCCCGATAAGGGGTTTTGTCCTTTAGGATATGATAGGCAGCGTTCAGTATGTC
>NZ_QKZT01000032.1 GCF_003254055.1 Algoriphagus chordae | reverse complement strand
TTTCTTGAGTGCTGATTCTTGTTCTTTCATACTGCTCTATCTTATAAACTTTAACTAAAATTCAAAGTCTTAGACAGAGTTTAGATTACAGTCTCCTCCTTGACTTTAGGGATTGATTCATTTTTTCCTTACCAAAATTTATCCATATCTGATTTATTTTTCCTTTTAAGACCTACTGGCCAATCTCAAAGACCAATATTACTAGAAGCTATT
Organism: Algoriphagus chordae; assembly: GCF_003254055.1. Lineage (GTDB taxonomy): Bacteria > Bacteroidota > Bacteroidia > Cytophagales > Cyclobacteriaceae > Algoriphagus > Algoriphagus chordae. The sequence goes on along the minus strand of NZ_QKZT01000032.1, from coordinate 34,632 downwards.
AGGTCATTAAAAATGATTAGAATAGGTAAGGAAAAAAATCCTGGACTATCAATTAATACCAAGAAAAAATCAGATGAAAGTAAAGCTAAATACTTTTCATTCTATCAAACTAACATCAAAGAAATTGAGGATAATTCATGTAATTTTGATATCAACTTTTTAATTGATCAAATAAAAGAGGAATGTGTTTACCCAACTGGGTATACAGATAGGCAACCTGATGTAAAAAAGTGGGGAGGGTATGATGCAAAAACTTATGACTACCAAACCTCACTTATTGGAAGAATTTCGGACTTAATTAATACTGAAGTATTTAATAAGCTATTAGGTTTCCAAGGAGCGCCTAAAGGATGTTCTTCAATCGTTGAAGGAATAAATAAATTTATCACACAAAATGAAGAACAAGTTTTAAGAATAAGTTTTGAAAATATCCCATCTTCTTTTTCGGTAAAAGAGATAACAGCTAACGCACTTGCTTCATTTCTATTAAACCTTGCAAGACAAGGTAAATTTAGAACAGAACCATTAATACTTTTTGTAGATGAGGCACATCAATTCTTGAATAAAAATATAAAAGATGAGTTTTTTGAAAGTCAAACTTTAGATGCCTTTGATTTAATAGCTAAAGAATGCCGCAAATACGGATTATTTCTTTGTCTTTCTACTCAAATGCCTAGAGATATCCCAGCTGGAACATTAAGTCAAATGGGCACTTTTTTAGTTCATAGATTAATTAATGAACTCGATAAAAAAGCAATTGAAAGTGCCGCATCAACTGCTAATAGAAGCGCAATATCTTTTTTACCAATACTTGGGGAAGGAGAAGCATTGTTGGTCGGGGTAGATTTTCCAATGCCATTATTGCTTAAAATGTCAGAACCAGAAAGGAAGCCAGTATCTACAACTCCAAAACTGAGAGCAAAACTCCCTAAGTAACTTATAAATGAAATTCACCGAATCCCAACTTGAACAAGCCTTTATTACCCTCTTAGGAGAGCAGGGTTATCCCTACGTGCCAGGAGAGGAGATTAACAGGGGTAAGGAAGAAGTTTTGATTCGGGAAGATTTGCAGGGCTATTTACAGGAGCGTTATGCTGCGCAGAAAATCACTCCGGTGGAGATCTTTTCCATTATTCGGGAATTGGAGAAGTTGCCTGCTTCGGATCTCTATGAGACGAATAAGGCGATCATGCACTGGGTGCGGGATGGCTTTCTGCTGAAGCGAGAAGACCGAAACCAGAAGGATATTTTTATCTCGTTGATCGATTACGAGCAGCCGGAAAAGAATCGCTTTAAGTTCGTCAATCAGTTGGAGATTCAGGGTTTTGAGAAGCGTATTCCCGATGGGATTCTCTATATCAATGGCTTGCCGATGGTAGTCTTTGAGTTTAAATCTTCCATCCGAGAGCAAGTAAGAATCCATGAAGCATATAGTCAGCTGACGGTTCGGTACAGAAAAGATATCCCGGATTTATTTAAGTACAATGCCTTTTGTGTGATCTCCGATGGGGTGAATACCAAGGCAGGAAGTTTTTTTGCTCCCTACGAGTTCTTCTATGCCTGGCGGAAAATTGAATGTTTGGATCAGGAAATCGACCCTACTACTGGCAAGTCCACCAAGGTGCATGGAATCGACGCCATGTACACGCTGATTCGTGGGATGCTGGATAAGCACCGACTTACGGATATCATCCATAATTTTATTTACCTGCCGGATAGCTCCAAGAAAGATGAAAAGATCGTCTGCCGCTATCCGCAGTACTATGCAGCGACAAAGCTATTTGATAATATCAAACTCCATCAGCATCCTGAGGGAGATGGTAAGGGAGGAACTTACTTTGGTGCGACAGGTTGCGGGAAGAGCTTTACCATGCTCTTTTTGAGCCGCTTGCTGATGAAGAGCGTGGACTTTGCCAGTCCGACCATTGTGTTGATCACCGACCGTACCGATCTGGACGATCAGTTGAGCGGACAGTTCACCAATGCCAAGGCCTTTGTCGGAGACAATGTGATCAAGTCTGTGACCAGTCGGGATGATCTACGAAATGAGCTGAAGGGCAGAAATTCTGGGGGAGTGTTCTTGACCACGATTCATAAGTTTAATGAGGACACCGAATTGCTCACCGATCGAAGCAATGTGATTTGTATTTCCGATGAGGCACACCGCAGCCAAACCAATCTGGATCAGAAGGTTCGGATTACCGAGCAGGGCGTGAAGAAGAGTTTTGGCTTTGCGAAGCATCTCCATGATTCCCTGCCGAATGCCACCTATGTGGGTTTCACGGGAACGCCGATCGATGCGACCATGGATGTGTTTGGGGAGATTGTGGATACGTACACCATGACCGAATCGGTGATGGATGATATTACTGTGCGGATCGTTTATGAGGGCAGAGCGGCCAAGGTGTTGCTGGAAAATAGAAAGCTTCAGGAGATCGAGAGCTATTACCTGATGGTGGCTGATTCCGGAGGAAATGAATACCAGATCGACGAGAGCAAGCGGCAAATGGCGCAGATGGGGACTATAGTCGGTGATCCGGGAAGAATCGAAGCCATTGCGAATGACTTTGTGGGGCACTATGAAACCCGAGTCGAAGAAGGAAGCACACTGCTAGGTAAGGCGATGTTTGTGTGCAGCAGTCGGGAAATTGCCTATATGCTCTATCAGGAAATCTTGGCTTTGCGTCCAGCTTGGGGAGAAATCCTTCATGCTGCCGAAGGAGTGGAGCTCAGTGAAAAGGATAAAAAGGAAATCCTACCCATGGCCAGAGTCAATATGGTCATGACGAGAGGAAAAGACGATAAAGAAGCACTCTACAACCTGTTGGGAAATCAGGACTATCGAAAGGAACTGGACCGACAGTTTAAGAATGCCAAGAGTAATTTTAAGATTGCCATTGTGGTGGATATGTGGCTGACAGGTTTTGATGTGCCTTTTTTGGATACCATGTACATAGATAAACCCGTACAGCAGCATAGTTTGATTCAGACAATTTCGAGAGTGAATCGAAAATTTGAAGGAAAGTCAAAAGGCTTGGTGGTGGATTACATTGGGATTAAGAAGCAGATGAATTTGGCCTTGAAGCAGTATTCTACGGTGGATAGCCAGAACTTTGAAGACATCGAGCAGTCCATTATCGTAGTCAAGGATCAGTTGGATCTACTGGAAGCGATCTTCCACAAGTTTGATTACAGTGCCTATTTTGACGGCACACCGCTTCAGCAACTACATACTCTTAATAAAGCTGCAGAATTTGTGCAGCTAACCCAGCAATTGGAGCGACGCTTTATGAATCTGGTAAAGCGGATGAAAGCTGCTTATGATATTTGCTCTGGATCTGCTGCCTTTACCAATGAAGTGAAAGACAAGATTCATTTTTTTATTGCGGTGCGCTCCATTGTATTCAAGTTGACCAAGGGAGAAAGCCCCGATACCGATCAGATGAATGCGAAAGTTCGGGAGATGATCCAGGAAGCCATTCAGAGCGAAGGAGTAGAAGAGATCTTTAAATTGGGAGAAGATGGACAAAGCGAAGTGGATATTTTTGAGGCCGATTACTTAGCTAAGATCGATAAGATCAAGCTTCCACATACGAAGATCAAGTTGCTCCAAAAGTTGCTGGCCAAGGCCATTGATGAGTTTAAGCGCATCAACAAAATCAAAGGCGTTGATTTCTCCAAGCAGATGCAAACGCTGGTAGATAAATACAATGAGCGTAAGGAATCTGATGTGCTTCAAAGTGAGGTATTGGAAGATTTTACGAATGAGATTATAGATCTGTATTACGCCATGAAAAAGGAGAAAGAATCCTTTGCTGAGCTGGGGATTGATTTCGAAGAGAAGGCTTTCTATGATATTCTAAAAGCCCTGGCCAAAAAGTATGATTTTGTCTATCCCGAAGACAAGTTGATCCATCTGGCTCAGGCGGTTAAAGATGTGGTGGATGACAAAGCCAAGTACACCGACTGGAGCAAGCGAGATGATATCAGGGCAGAATTGAAAGTGGATTTGATTATCTTACTTGCCGAGAATGATTATCCTCCGGTAGATCGGGATGAAGTCTATAAGGAGATTTTTGAGCAGGCGGAGAATTTTAAGAGGTATAATGGGAGGTAAAACTAATTTTTAAACAACTATAGATATGGCAGAAGAAAATAAAAGTTTTTGGAGCAATTTACCAGCGTTACTTACTTCAATAGCTGGACTAATTACAGCAATCGTAGGGATTTATATCTACCTAGATAATCGTCCTCCAGATAACATGTCCGATGATGAAGTGAATCAAACTGTTGAATTACTTGAAGATCAGAGTAATATTACCACAACAGAAATAGAAAGTAAACCTGAAGAAATAGACAATCCAACTCTATCTGAACAAGTAAATGAGCAGGAGAATATTGAAAAACCGGAAGTCATAAGTTTGCCTAAAAAGGAAAAGATCGAATTGGCTTACACCACAATCTTGAGTGGACAGGTAGTAAAGGTTGGTAATTATTTACCCATAGATGATGGGAAATACAGTCTATTTCAGAACAATGTTAGTGAAAACCCTGAAGAGGCTGACATTGAGATTAAGAATTCTAGCCAAGCGTCCATAGCTACATCAAAATTGTATCCAGGGGATTATTATATTTTTGAAGACAATCAATATTCTTATAAAGTGAGATTGTTACGAGTTAAAATAAGAAACTTCGGTGCTAACTATGCCTTTTTTAATGTGGAAAGAGCTTCAAAAAGACAATGAGATTGCTTTGTTTCTGAAGAATAGGGACAGGCTATACCTCATCACATTGAAGATGAAATTCCTTGCTTTACTTCCCGATACAAAAATTCCTAAAAATATTCTCTAACAAATCATCTGTGGTGATCTCACCCGTGATCTCACCGAGGAAATGTAAGGAACGGCGGATGTCCATGGCCACAAAGTCATTGGTTACTTCGTTGTCCAAACCGGAAAGAATGTCTAATAATGACTCCCGGGTTTTGACAAGGGAATCGTAATGACGCACGTTGGTCACGACAGTATTTCCGGTTCTGAATTTATCAAGATTTACCAGAACAAGGATTCTAGCTTTGAGTTCTTCGAGGTTATCTTTCTGTCCTGCAGAGATAAAAATAGTGTCAGGATGTTTTTCTTTTAATTCATTAACCAATAGTGAATTAGCTTTATCTATCTTATTGGCAACTTTAAGGAAGGGAACACCTTGATTTTCTAGTTTATTGACATCCCGATTAATCTCTACCAAGTCAGTATCCCCCAAATCGAAGAGATACAAGATCAAAGAAGCTGTCTTCATTTTCTCCTGAGTTCGGCTGACGCCGATAGCTTCTATCGTGTCCGTAGTTTCTCTTAATCCAGCGGTATCTATAAAGCGGAAGATTACTCCGCCGATGTTGATTTCGTCTTCGATAAAGTCACGGGTAGTTCCGGCGATTTCAGATACGATTGCTTTTTCCTCATTGAGTAGGGCATTGAGTAGGGTGGACTTACCTGCATTTGGCTTTCCTGCGATGACGGTTGGAACGCCATTTTTGATCACATTTCCCAGGTCAAAACTCAGGATCAATTCCTCCACCACTCGTAGTAGGCGCTCTACCAGCGTCCGTAATTCTTCTCGACTGGCAAATTCCACATCTTCTTCACCGAAGTCCAGTTCCAATTCTATCATGGAAGCAAAATGGATCAAACGTGCTCTAAGTTCTTGAATTTCAGAGCTGAATCCGCCGCGCATCTGACTTAGTGCTGCCTGGTGGGATGTTTCAGAATCCGCATGAATCAGATCTGCTACGGCCTCAGCTTGCGCTAGATCAAACTGCCCGTTGAGGAATGCACGCTGAGTGAATTCTCCTGGCTTTGCAGGTCGTGCTCCTTTGCGGATGAACAGCTTGAGAACTTGATTGATAATATATGAAGAACCGTGCGTGGAGATTTCCACCACATTTTCCTTCGTGAAGGACTTAGGAGCGATGAATAGGGAAACCAAAACCTCATCGATGATTTTATCGCCGTCTCGAATGGTTCCGAAGTGAATGGTATGCGATTCCTGTTTTTTCAGATTTTTACCAAAGAAAACTTGATTTGTGAGACTGATAGCCTCTTTTCCAGAAAGTCGAATTACTGCAATAGCTCCTACGCCTTGGGCTGTTGCCAATGCAATTATGGTGTCATTTTGTTGGGAAAGGGAAAAACTCATTTTGATGCGCCAATTCCATTATCCACTATCTGGCCTAATCCATTTAGAAACTCCGCGGGCTGTCTATAGCCGGGTAATTGGGTGATATTCTTCAAGGTAGGATCTATGATCACAAAATTTGGGTAAGACTGTACACGCATTGCTGCAGCCATTTTGGCCTCTGTATAGGATTTGCCTTTGAAATCAAACTTCCGCTTGTTGTCTTCAGCATCCATTTTGACCGCATAAAACTTCTCGTTGATGTACTTGATGACTGCTGGATCGGTAAAAGTTTCCTTATCCATTTTCTTGCACCAGCCACACCAATCAGTATAAACATCTACTAAGAGCATTTTAGGATTTGCCTCAGAAGCGGCAACTGCCTCCTCAAATTTCAGCCATTCTATTTTATCCTGTGCTTGCGCAAAATTGGCAGTGAGGAGAAGAAGGGCTATGATTAATAATTGTTTCATGTATTAAATAAATGTTTTTGTAGCCATGATACTAGGTATCCAGAGAAACTGTGGGCTGAAATATTCCTGATTAGTTATTTGTTTAACATTCATACTTTATGCTTATCTGCTCTCAAAAGTGCTAAAAGCAAAATAAGAAATAGTAAACTTTCAAATTGATGTGACTTCGGTCATCCGTCATCGGTCTTCCAGCCTGATAATCAAAGGAGTTAAGACAGTTTGTATTAGTTCAAATATTGATATAGATTTCTAAAGTTTCAATTCTCCAACGGCTTGATAGAGGTGGAAGTTCCGAATATACTATTTGGCTTGATGCTTTTGAATAGTGCGCTTCCAAGAAATACGACTCCTCCTACGGCTACCATCATTCCGGCAATCGAACTATCCACCAAATATGCCATGTAATATCCTGCTATCGCAATAAAAATACCTAACCCGCAGGTAAGTTTAATAAGAGATGTTAATTTTTTAGTCCAAAGGAAAGCCGTGGCAGGAGGGACGACGAGTAAAGCCACGACCAAAATAGCTCCCACTGCTTCGAAACTACTTACCGTGGTATAAGAGACCATACTCATCAAAGCGAGGTTGATCGCGCCTGCAGGAAGTCCTATTACCAATCCGAAGTTTTCGTCGAAACTAGTCAGTGTTAACTCCTTGTATAATAAGAATATAAATGCTGCTACTAGAAGCAAATTCAAGACTGCTAAATAGGTGATTCTCGGCCCCATACTAAAGCCTGCATCTGTAATCCAAAGGTCAATTGGAAGGTAAGCTATCTCTCCATAAAGCACACATTCCTGATCCAGATCTACCTTGTAGGCTAGCATATTTATCAGGATAATTCCTATGGCAAAAAGGAGGGTAAAGGTGATTCCAATGGATGCATCAAGCTGAACTTTAGCTTTATTTTTCAACCAATTGATAATCAGCGTAGCCAAAATCCCCAGAATACCAGCTCCTATAATTACTTCCAGGCCACGCTGACTGCCAGAGACGAAAAAGCCAATTACTATTCCCGGTAGCACTGCATGAGAAATGGCATCTCCTGTCATGGACATTTTGCGAAGCATCATAAATACGCCAAGCAGTCCACAAGAAATGGATATCAGTGAGGCGGTGAAAATGATCAGAAATGCGTTTTGGTCAAAGCTCATCGTTGTCGCGGGGGATAGCCTCTTGGTGAGGATCGAGTTTAGGATAATTTAATCTACTCTCTAGCAAAGCCTCAAGCTCAGGAGTAAGGATGTGCTCTAGTTTTTCGGCCGAATCATGCACGTGATCTGGAGCGATATTCATGTACTCATTGAGATAAAGTTCCCAAAGTCTATGAAGTCGCACTATGCGTTTTGCTTCTGATTTCCCTTTAGGAGTGAAATCAATAAGTCCTTGATTTTGAGTTAATAAATCTGATTTAATTAAATCATCAATCGTATGCTTAGTTTCTCCCTTTTTATAAGGAAAGGACTGATAGATTTCTTCTATTGAGAAGGTTTTTTTGCCGCTTTCCAATCCATGAAAAATCAATTTCAATAAGTGATCTTGATGAGTTTTTTTCAGGTAATACCTTCTAGCTATGTAGCGTGAAAGCACTCCTTTCTTTGGTGCAAATAGGAAAGATGCAAAAGCAAATAATGAGAGACAAACTACCACCCAAGGCCCTGTAGGCATCTGAGGAATTACGAATGAAACGTATGTGCCGATGATCCCAGAGATAGCCGAAAATGCGCCGGAGATCAGTAGAAGTTTCCCGAGTTTATCAGTCCAGAATCTCGCTGCAGCTCCAGGAGCGATCAGCAAAGCTGCCATTAAGACCACTCCGATAGCCTGAATTCCGATCACCACTGCCAAAATCATTAGTACATTAAATACCAGACGAATTGCTCCCATCGGGTAGCCAATCGACTTTCCGAAGTCAGCATTGAATACCAGCATGGAAAATTCCTTTCGGAAGGCAGTGAGCGTAATGATGATCAATATCGCCAGTCCACCATAGATATAAAGGTCTTCCTCTAAGATGGCTATGGCATTTCCGAAGATGAATTGATTGAGGCCTGCCATCTCTGGATTACCAGATTTCTGTATTACTGTCAGTAGCACTACACCAAAACCAAAGAAGATAGATAGGATAGAAGCGATGATTGCGTCATCGCTTAACCTCGTGTTGCTTTTCAGCCAAGAAGTAAGAAAGGTCGCCAGCGCCCCAGATAGAAATGCACCTGTGACGATATAGATCGGGTTTTTTTCGCCGGCCAACATAAAGCCTAGGCAAATCCCAGGAAGTACCGCATGTGAGATCGCATCTCCGAGTAGGGCTTTTTTGTCGAGGAAACTGTATGTTCCCACGTACGCGGAGCCTATGCCCAGCAGCGTGATTCCGATGACCACAAAGGCAATCGATGCATCCTGAAAAGTGAAGAAATAGACGAAATCACTCATATCAGTTTTTCAATGGATTAAAGTCCTTTTGACGAATGATATCAGTCACCTTGGTAAGCAAGTTGAGTTTTCCTCCGTAGGTTTTTCTGAGAAGTTCTTCCGTGACTACTTCGGATTTTGGGCCAGATGCTACCAAGTGCAGGTTTAGCATAATGATCCAGTCAAAGTAATTCATTGCTGAATGTATGTCATGATGGACCACTATTACGGTCTTGCCTGCTGCTGTCATTTCCTGAAGCAATTGGAAGATCGCTGTTTCTGTCGCCATATCAACTCCTGCAAATGGCTCATCCATTAAATACAAATCAGCTTCCTGCGCCAAAGCTCTGGCAATAAAAACCCGCTGCTGCTGGCCTCCGGAAAGCTCAGAAATCTGCCGATCCACAAATGATTGCATGCCTACTTTCTCCAGGCAATCCATTGCTATCTTCTTTTCCTTTTTTCCAGGCCTTCGGAAAAGACCTATTTTGCCATAGGTGCCCATCATAACCACGTCGAGCACGGATGCTGGGAAATTCCAATCCACTGATTCTCGCTGGGGAACATAACTAATACGGCTCCTCACATCATTTAACTCGCGGTCAAAAATCTTGACATAACCACCCGTCACCGGAACCAAACTCATAATGGCTTTGATCAGCGTTGACTTTCCTGCTCCGTTGGGACCAAGAATTCCGATCAGCTTACCAGGCGGAAGACTCAGATCCACATTCCATAAAACAGGGCTTTGATCGTAACTGACCGTCAGATCGTGTATTTCTAAAACTGGGGAATCTACGTTTATGATCATTTCGTTAGGCTTTCAAAAATTACTTGAACATTGGTTTTTACCATTCCTATATAGGTGCCGGCAGGGGAGTCGACAGCTCCAAGGCTATCAGTGTACAGTGGGCCAGCCAATTTGATATCATGGTTTTGGTTGGCGCATCCAGCGACGACAGCTTCTATGGCTTTGGGTGAAATCGTCTGCTCGGCAAATACTGCATGAATATTTCGCTCGACGATAAAACTCACTAAACCTGTTAAATCCCGAAGTCCCGGTTCGCTCAAAGTTGATAAACCTTGTAGGCCTAGAACTTCCAAATTATAAGCTTTTCCAAAATAAGAGAAGGCATCATGAGCAGTAATTAGGGCTTGGTTTGCCTTGCGTAGCTCGGCTACTTTGCTGAGATTGTCCTGATGCAAAAGGGCTAGTTGGGAAAGGTAAGATTCGGTGTTTTTGCTGATATCTGATTCCCATTCAGGCTGCCATTTTATGATTTCTTCAGAAGCATGAGCGAGTGCCAAAGACCAAAGTGACACATCAAACCAGATGTGTGGATCTACGGAGTGCGCCTCTGGTCCGGATCTCAATAATAGTTCCTGTGGGATTTCTTCGGAGACATTGATGAGGCTTTGGCTGAATGCCAGTTTCTCAAAAATCTCCGTCATTTTCCCTTCAAGGAAAAGTCCATGGTAAATGACCAAGTCTGCATTTTGTAGCAAATCCAAATCCCGAACAGAAGCCTTATATAAATGTGGGTCTACTCCAGCTGGCATCAAAGAAACTACTTCTGCATGCTCGCCGACGATGTTGCGAATTCCATCAGCAAGAATACTAGTGGTGGCCACGATCTGTGGTTTTGTCCTCTCTTCTGGATTGTCAAATTTGCAGGCGAAAGAGAGTAGCAGTAATGGGAGGATTGCTAGTAATTTTCTCATGACTGAATTGCCAAAATATTCGCTGCAACATCCTTGGACATAAAGAGTGTTTTTTTCTGATCGACGAGAATTTCCATCGAGCCATCAAACTCCACTTTGTCCAGAACTTTGATTCTTGCTCCAATATATGCACCCACTTTATCTAGGTATTTTAGGAAGGCTGCGGAGCTATCTTTTACGGCTACGATCTGACCAGACTGATCTACTTCCATCTCGTTCAAAGCAAGTCTTGGTCGAGCGCGGACATCTCCATATTCATCAGGAATAGGATCGCCATGGGGATCGAATTTTGGGAAGTTCAGATAGGAATCCAAACGCTGAATAAGTAGGGGAGATTGGATATGTTCCAGCTCCTCTGCTACCTCGTGAACTTCGTCCCAAGCGAACTGTAATTTCTCCACCAAAAAGACTTCCCAGAGTCGGTGTTTCCGGATAGTTTGAAGAGCTAGTTTCTTGCCCTCTTCCGTGATATTAACTCCGTAATATTTTCGGTATTCAATCACTTCTTTGTCTCCCAACTTTCTCAACATGTCAGAGACTGATGCAGGTTTGGTTTTCATCTCCGCCGCCACATCGTTTGTCGATACACTTTTAGTGGCTCCGTCAGATAGGTGATAGATGGCTTTCAGGTAATTCTCCTCAGCTGTAGTTAAGGTCATGCTCTTCCGATTTATACTGAGACAAAGGTAAATATTTATTTAGATATAGCTAAAAATATTTTCAACAGAGGCTAAATCGGCTGTGGACAAGTCATTTTGAAATGTGTTTAGTGTTTTAGGTTGGGCTAAAAATAAGATTAGTCTTATTATAAAATTGCCTTAAATAATTGAATAATAGTGTTTTGAGAAACCATATTTGCTGACCTGGATTGAAAGAGTGAGGAAAATGTTCAGTTTCCATTCTGGAGAAACGAGTGTTGGAATTAGGGTACAGGTGGATAACTGTGGATGGTAATCCACATCCTATTTAGAACTTAAAGAGAAGAGATGGCGCTGATGAAATCTCTGTGTTGAGATTTCCACAGAATAGAATTTCCAGGACTTTGGGTGAAATATTCCTGATTGAGCGCAGTTTTGAAATGATAGGATGCCTGTTCCAAGTCGAAAAAATCTATAGGAAATCCTCCGGAATAAGGAGTGAGAAAGTCTAGCCATTTAGGATTTCCTCCTATCAAAACTGGTACTCCAAGCGCTGCTGATTCGAAAAGTTTGGTAGGCATTTTATCCTTGATAGCCTCTCGATTTTGGTAGGGTAAAATGGCAAAATCAACTCCTGAATATGTTGCTATTATCTCCTCATGAGGGATAGGGGTATTGGATAAGTTTAGCTGAATATTGGAAACTTTTTCACAGGCTTTTTGGACTGTAATTCCATAGCTTGGAAGGGTACAATGTCCGATGATTCGGAGCCTAGAATCTGGGAATTTCTTTAAGATTTCCTTGAACCAATGGATCGCTTCGACCGTCCCAAAAGCAGGACTTAGGGTACCCGAAATCAAAAAATCATAGCCTTCTTTTTCTGGAATTTTGAATGGGATTTTTGCCTTTATTTCTCCCGCGAATTTATTCTCCAAAATCAAAAAAGGTCTTTTCTCAGGCATCTCCTCAGCGTAGCATTTCTCAGCAAGCAGAAATAAATCTACTCCATTCACGCCCTCCATTCGCCTTATAATTCTGCTAAATCTCGTCTTTTTATCTGGGCTTAAACTTGGATTTAACTCCAGGTTTTTGACATAGTTTTCCTGTACATCATAGACCAATTTGTAGCCAAAAATCCCTTTAAAAAATGAGGCAATTGGAAGATAATCGTAGGTACAAGAGATGAGGATTTTTGGCTTCACTTTGAGTAAAATCCTTAAGAATCTGATTTGTGAGGCAATCCTTCCCCAGGCTGAGTTAGGCTTGCTAAGGGAAGTATAAAAGTTTTCATCTTCGCAATTTTCTATAGGAATTTGTGAAAATCCCATAAAACTTAAGCGATATAGGCCTGTTTCTCGCAACGAAAGACCGAGCTTTCCATAAGCTCTTGTATCTTTGGCGGGCTTTAGACTTGATGCGATCAAGACTGGAATTCGAGAATCAAATTTTCCACTCATTAAACGAAACTAACCAAAATAATGGAACTGAAAACAATCATTGAGCAGGCTTGGGAAAACCGAGAATTATTAAAAGACGAAACTACTCAACAAGCCATTAGAGCTGTAATCGCAGATCTTGACGCGGGAATCATCCGTGTTGCAGAACCTACTGAAGATGGCAATTGGAAAGTAAATGATTGGGTGAAGAAGGCGGTAATTCTTTATTTCCCTATCCAGAAAATGGAAACTATCGAAGTGGGACCATTTGAATTCCACGATAAGATGGCGCTCAAAACCAACTATGCTGAGAAAGGTGTACGTGTAGTACCTCACGCTGTAGCTCGATATGGGGCTTATTTAGCTTCTGGAGTAGTTATGATGCCAAGTTATGTTAATATCGGCGCTTATGTGGACGGTGGCACGATGGTTGACACTTGGGCTACTGTCGGTTCTTGTGCGCAGATCGGCAAGAATGTTCATTTAAGTGGTGGAGTAGGTATTGGAGGAGTTTTGGAACCTATCCAAGCAGCGCCAGTAATTATCGAAGAAGGTGCTTTTATCGGCTCTCGTGCTATCATTGTAGAAGGCGTGAGAATTGGTAAGGAAGCTGTGATAGGTGCTGGTGTTACCTTGACTGCAAGTTCTAAAATCATCGATGTGACAGGATCTGAGCCTGTAGAATACAAGGGTTATGTGCCTGAGCGTTCAGTGGTAATCCCTGGATCTATTTCTAAAACTTTCCCAGCTGGCACTTTCCAAGTTCCATGTGCTTTGATTATAGGTCAAAGAAAAGCCTCCACCGATCTCAAAACCTCTTTAAATGATGCGCTAAGAGATAATAGTGTAGCAGTATAAACCATCTATAATGAAAACGAGTACGCGAGCGATATTAGCTCTATTTATTTCAGCAGCTCTATGGTCTTGTTCAGAAAACAAAACCAGTTCAGGAGATGCCTATTTCAATAAAGGAGAATATGAGAAAGCAGCGCTTGAGTATTCTGAGGATTTGAAATTTAAGCCAAATGATGTTCGCATGCTTTATAATAGAGGCAGGGCGAATGAGGAGCAAGGAAATTACGAGGAGGCAAAAGCTGACTTTGAAAAGGCACTAGAAGTAGAGCCAAATAATTTCCAAGTGCTACTTAGTTTGGCAAATGTGCATTACAATGAAAAGAACTATACCAATGCACTGCTTTATGCGGATCAAGCGGCTGAAATCTCGGGTGCACCAGCTATGGCCTCATTTATGAAAGGGCGTGCTTTGCATCAATTGGGTAAGCCTGATGAAGCATTGAAAGCTTATGGAAATGCGATTGCAGTTGATAAGGAATTTGGGCAAGCATATTATAATAGAGGCTTGTTGAAAGTTGCCATGAAAAAGATCGGATCCTCCTGTGAGGACTTTCAACTCGCAAAGGCCTTGGAATATCCCGGGGCAGAAGAGGCTTTCGCCAAATATTGCAAATAATTTTAAAACCGGCTCAGGCCGGTTTTTTTTATGGACTTTTTTAATCGTTTAGAGTATCACAGAGACTTCTAAGCGTCATTTTGCTGCTTCAGAAAACCAAGCCCCAGTATTTCGCTTCGCTCATACAGGGCTAGTACTGGACGCACCTTTGGTGCTAGGATAAACTAACTGTGATGAATACTGGCACTAAAAACTGCGACTGATGACTGTGACTAAGAATTAACAACTTACAACGGCCACCAAACAAACAACCAAAAACCGACAACCAATACCTAAAAGCCAACACCCCTCTCACTTCTCACCTCTTACCTCTTACACACTCCCTGGTTGCCGACAACTGCGACTTCACACCGCTCGTGCCCTTGGCACTCTGAATTATTCCTTCCATTTCTTTACCCAGTATTTCGCTATGCTCATACTGGGCTTGTACGGGGCGCACCTTTGGTGCTAGGATAAATTAACTGTGCTGAATACTGGCACTGAAAACTGCGACTAAAAACTAATAACAAACAACCAACACACACCTAAAACCTAAAAATCCTCTCACTTCTCACCTCTTACCTCTTACACACTCCCTGGTTGCCGACAACTGCGACTTCACACCGCTCGTGCCCTTGGCACTCTGAATTATTCCTTCCATTTCTTTACCCAGTATTTCGCTATGCTCATACTGGGCTTGTACGGGGCGCACCTTTGGTGCTAGGATAAATTAACTGTGCTGAATACTGGCACTGAAAACTGCGACTAAAAACTAATAACAAACAACCAACACACACCTAAAACCTAAAAATCCTCTCACTTCTCACCTCTTACCTCTTACAAACTCTGCCACTACCAACAACTGCGACTGATCACTATGACTAAAAACCAACAACCAACAACGGCCACCAAACAACCAACAACTAACCATCATTTCACCAATTCCCCAGTATGCTCATGCTCCCCTTCAACATGATCACAGAGATCTTCTGAACTCAATTTACCCGAACCGCCGCAGGTTCTACAGGAGCTAATTTGCTTCAAGCTTCCTTCGCAGACAGGGCATGTAAGTCTCCCTTTCCCAGCGCATCTATCACATTCGTAATACTCCACGATTTTAAAAACATTCATTTTGGTGATCATCCCCGAGCCGCTGCAGCGACTACATCCTACGACACCCTTGGCTTTGCAATAGTCACAATCTTGCTCAATCTCCCGATGCCCGTCGCAAGTGAAGCAGGTCTTGTAGCGATAACCTCTTCGATCGCAAAGTTGGCAAGCTATGATTTCTTCTAAAGGAACTTCCAATCGAATCTGGAGCTCCTGAGCACCTTGATAGTGCTCGCCAGTAAAGCCAGTTAGCTCCAAGTACTTATTGAGGAAATTAGCTGAGTTATCGTATTGTTTGACCTCGAACAGGGTTTCGGCAAATAAATATGGCATTTCCTCTGGCAGTGGTTGGCCGGAATCTATCAGGTTCCTGAAAATAGAATTTGCTGTTTCATAGTCATTTCTTTCAATCGCAGCTTTTGCGCCCTTCATCCAATGGTCTGTTTGACCCAGATTAGGACCGATCTGCGCAAACGAAACCTGGCTAAAGGCCATCACTAAAATTAAACTTAGAAGGGGGAGGGATTGATAAAATCTAAAGCTCACAGGAATATTGTTTTCTGGACTAGCAATAAAGGTAGAAGTTTCTTTATCGTAAAGTTAATATTTCCAAATGGCCAAATCTGTCCATTATCTACAAAATGGATTTTAGAAGTTAAAAATTGTCTTTATTTTGGGATTAAATTAAATTCCTTGCTTAATTAATAATTCGTTGAGCTGAATTGTCAGTCATAATACTTTAACCCTAAAAAAACAGAAAGATGGGAAAACCAATCACAATGATCGAGAGCATCGGTCCCGTTATGAAAGAAAAACTAGCATCTGCTGGAGTAACTACTGTAGAAGGTCTATTAGAAAAAGGAGCTACTAAAGCTGGAAGAAAAGCTATTGCTGATGCATCTGGCTTGGATGAAAGTAAGATTCTAGTTTGGGTAAATATGGCGGATCTATTTAGGATTAATGGTGTCGCGAGCCAATTTGCAGAGCTTCTTAAAGCCGCTGGAGTAGATACAGTGAAGGAATTGAGAACAAGAAATGCTGAAAACCTGCATGCTGCATTAGTCAAAACTCAAGAAGAAAAAGGACTAACCCGAGTAGTTCCTACTGCTGCTAAAGTAGCTGAATTCGTAGAGGAAGCTAAGACTCTTGAGCCTGTAGTAACTTACTAATCACTTTACAAATACCTAATTTGTTGAAAAACCTTTTTGCCACCGGCATCAAGGTTTTTTTTGTAGTTTGGTTTCACAATCATTTCAACTATGAGTAAAACAGAAGAATTCATTGCCCACTTGGCCGAAGGTCAGAAATATAAGAAAGACTCAATTGTCCTAGGAACTGGAGTACTAGATGGTAAACCCGTGTCTGGAGCACAAATCAAGATTGCACTCAAAACTATGAATAGGCATGGCCTAATCGCTGGAGCCACAGGAACTGGTAAAACCAAAACCCTTCAGGTGATTGCAGAGCAATTAGCTTTGAAAGGAGTTCCTTCTGTTTTGATGGATTTGAAAGGGGATCTATCTGGACTTGCACAGCCAGGTACTGCCAATGATTTCATCAAAAACCGCTCTGAGGTCATCGGTGTGGACTATGTGCCTATGGGTTTGCCGATAGAGCTGATGTCTATTTCTGATGAAAAAGGCGTGAGACTGAAGGCTACGGTGTCTGAATTTGGTCCAGTATTGATCGCTCAGATTCTAGATCTTAATGATACGCAACAAGGGGTGATTTCACTGATTTTTAGATATTGTGATGTGCATCACCTGCCTTTATTGGATCTGAAGGATCTCAAGAGAGCCCTACAGTTTATCACCAATGAAGGCAAGGAAGCGATCAAAAAAGAATACGGTCAGGTTTCTTCTGCTTCGGTAAATACGATAATGCGTAAGATAATCGAACTGGAACAGCAAGGGGCAGAGCGATTTTTTGGAGAAAAATCCTTTGAAGTAGAGGACTTTTTGAGAACAAAAGATGGCAAAGGAGTGATTTCGGTGATACGATTGACTGATATTCAAAGTCGTCCTAAGCTATTTTCGACCTTTATGCTCAGCCTGCTTTCGGAGATCTATGAAACCTTTCCAGAGCAAGGGGATGCCGATGAGCCAAAGCTTTGTTTGTTTATAGATGAGGCTCATTTGGTCTTTTCTAATGCTTCCAAAGATCTACTTGAGAAAATAGAATCCATTGTCAAATTAATCAGATCAAAGGGAGTTGGAGTGTATTTCTGTACTCAAACGCCAACTGATGTTCCTGATAGCATATTGGGTCAGCTGGGATTGAAAGTGCAGCATGCCTTGAGAGCATTCACTGCTAAGGATAGGAGGGCAATTACTAAAACTGCTGAAAATTATCCCGAATCTATTTATTATGAGACTTCCGAAGTGCTGACAGCTATGGGGATTGGAGAGGCCTTAGTTACTGCTTTAAATGAAAAAGGCATTCCTACACCTCTTGCGCATACCTTGGTGAGAGCTCCGATCACAAGAATGGATATTTTGAATCAGGCCGAAATAGATGAGGTAGTCGAAAATTCAGCCTTGGTTTACAAATACAATCAGGACATAGATAGAGAGAGTGCTTTTGAGCTCTTGGAGAAAAAACTGGCTGATCTAGAGGAAACTCAGAAAAAGGCAGAATTACCAGGGCCGAAGTCCCGAACTAGAACATCTAAAAGCCCAGCAAAAGAAGATTCCTTGATAGAGGAATTGAGTAAGAACACCATGTTTAGACAATTGGGTAGAACTATTTTCAGAGAATTGACCAGAGGAATTCTAGGTTCATTTACTAAAAGAAAATAGTTGTGTTAAGTTATTGTATATCAATATAATATAAGTTTTGAAAATAGGGATAATTGGAGGGGGAGCAGCAGGTTTTTTTGCAGCTATTCATGCGGCAGGACCGGGAAGAGAGGTTACGATATTTGAAAAGTCTCCTAAGCTTTTGTCTAAGGTAAAAGTATCTGGAGGCGGTAGATGCAACGTCACGCATCGCCCTATGGAAATCTCCAAACTGATTAAAAACTATCCTCGTGGGGAGAAGTTCTTAAAGAAGGTTTTTCACAAATTCAAATCTGAGGATACCATCAATTGGTTTGAATCTAGGGGAGTAGCACTGAAGATAGAGGCTGACGGAAGGATGTTTCCTGTTTCGGATTCATCCCAATCCATCATCGATGTACTCCTGAAAGAAGCTCAAAAACTCAATATTTCCATACGAAAATCCTGTGCTATAAAGTCAATTCATCCTGTTTCAAACCAGTATAAACTTGAAACTGATGCGGGAGTTTTTGTGGTAGATAAATTGATTATCGCTACTGGAGGACATCCAAAATTGGATTCATATTCATTTCTTAAAAATCTAAATCATAGTGTTTTAGATCCAATTCCATCATTATTTACTTTCAATACTCCCAAGGAATCTTTGCGTGAACTAATGGGGCTATCGGTAGTAGATGGGATAGTGAAAATCCAAGGAACGAAAATGACTTATAGAGGTCCAGTGCTGGTGACGCATTGGGGAGTTAGCGGGCCGGCAGTATTGAAGCTGTCAGCTTTTGGAGCACAGTGGTTGAAGGATCAGAATTATGCCGCTACGGCTCTGATCAATTGGAATGGTGCTTATGGGGAAGAGGAGTTTAGCTCTCATCTCAAAAACTACATGCTAGCCCATCCAAATCGTAAAGTAAGAGGTAACTCACTTTTTGAGATCCCATCTAGGCTGTGGGAGCACTTCTGCTCGCGATCGGGAATAGAAAAGGAGCAATTGTATGGTACACTTTCCAAAAAGCAAATCAATAAGTTGGTGCAGAATCTTTTTTGCTATAATTTGAGCGTTGAAGGAAAAACCACCTTCAAAGAAGAATTTGTAACAGCTGGAGGAATAGCCTTAAATGAGGTGAATCCGGAAACTCTGGAAAGTAAATTTCACCCTAACCTTTACTTTGCTGGAGAAGTCCTGAATATAGATGGAATTACGGGAGGCTTCAATTTTCAAGCTGCCTGGTCCACTGGATTTCTTGCTGGTATAGCCTCAACTAAATAATAGCCATGGAAACAATTTATCCAGAACTCGATAATCTGATCAGCGAAATGTCAGATGGTGATGAAGCCTTTCAGAAGAAATTGACCTTAGCGATATACCACGGCTTGGTAGAACTTAAGGAAAAATACGCTGAAGGTTCATCTGAAAAGGATAAGGTCAAACTTCACCTTATTCGGCACAAATTAAAGCCAACCCTAAATATTTTTGAGCTTTCTCATATTATGGAGGAACTGCAGCTTGGCAAAGAAATAATCGAAACAGAGGGTTTTGAGAGTAGCTCATTTGCAAGTCATTACCATAGGTTGCAGGAGAAACTGGACATTGGCATTAAGCGGGTCTATGAATTGACAGAATAATACTATTGACTTTTTCTCGCCGGGCTATTTGCAATTTTTTATACTTTTGAGTCTTTATGGCGATTATCAAATCTACCTATCAAGGTCCCCCAGCGTATTTATTTAATGGGCATTTGGAAACAATCATTCCTAGTTTGTTTCGAAAAGTCTCCGATGTAAACTACTCCAGAGAAAAAATAGACACTCCTGATGGGGATTTTTTGAATTTGGATTGGTCAAAAGTAGGTAGTGAAAAACTCTTGATTATCTCTCATGGTTTAGAGGGAGATTCCGAAAGACATTATGTCAAGGGATTGGTCAAATTATTCAATTCCAGCAAAATAGATGTGCTGGTCTGGAACAATAGATCTTGCGGTGGAGAGATCAATCTACGACCAATGTTGTATCATCATGGCGCTAGTTATGATTTGGACACGACCATCACCCATGTTCTAAATTCCTGTATGTACAAGGAAATTTTTCTAACAGGGATAAGTATGGGGGGAGCGCAGACGCTCAAATACCTTGGAGAAAAAGGAGCTGATTTACCTTCGGAAATTAAGCGTGCTGCTGTTTATTCTACTCCTTGTAATTTACTGTCTAGTGCCGCTACGCTGAAGTTTCGTAGTAATGCATTTTATAAAAATCGGTTTTTAGGAAAACTCAAGGCAAAAATTAGAGCTAAAGCAATACAGTTTCCTGATTTGATAGACCTGGATTTATTGGAGAAAGTCACTGACTTTGATTCTTTTGATACTCTTTTCACCGCCAAGCTACATGGATTCAAGGATGCTGAGGATTTCTACAAATCTGTGAGCGCCGACAATTGGATGCCTGATATTGCCATTCCTACGCTTGTGATAAATGCACTAAATGACCCATTGCTTGGGCCAGATTGCTACCCCGTCGAGCTTGCTACTAGCAAAAGAGAACTTACCTTGGAAATGCCAAAGAGAGGAGGGCATACGGGTTTTGTTTTCAGTGGGAATGAATTCACCTGGGCAGAATATAGACTGCAAGAATTCCTCTTAGATCAGTCTTTGGCCTAAGGGTTTTACTATATTGTAGATCAATTCAACAAAAGATTTTACTATGAGAAAAGTGTTTTTCGGCAGCCTTGTACTGTTTTCATTACTGACATTTTTTCTAATGTGGTATTTCCAATTTGCTCAATTCAAATTTGGTTATTTTATACTAGGAATTATTGTAATACTCTTTTTTATAGGAGTTTATGATGTCAATCAGAAAACCCACGCTATTCTTCGGAACTTCCCCGTACTAGGTCATTTTCGCTATTTACTTGAGAAAATTAGCCCTGAAATTCAGCAGTATTTTATTGAGACCAACACAGACGGAAGACCATTCAGTAGAAATATACGCTCATTAGTTTATAGACGTGCCAAGAGCGTCAATGACACACACCCATTTGGTACACAGCGTGATATCAACGGCGAGGACTACATGGCCTTGCGGCATTCAATCTATGCTGTACACACCAATGATGAGGACCCACGTGTATTGATAGGGAATGAACTGTGCAAGCAGCCGTATTCTTCTTCGATTTTCAATATTTCAGCGATGAGTTTTGGATCGCTTAGCTCCAATGCCATTAGGGCATTAAATATTGGAGCCAAAAAAGGCGATTTCTCTCATAACACTGGTGAAGGCGGGATTTCCTCACACCATAGGCAAGGAGGAGATTTGGTATGGCAAATCGGTACTGGATACTTCGGTTGTCGGGATGAGCATGGGAATTTCTCTGAGGAGAAATTTGCTGAGAAGGCAAATTGGCCGGAGGTCAAAATGATAGAAATAAAGATCTCTCAGGGAGCTAAGCCGGGACACGGCGGAGTGCTCCCAGGTGTAAAGAATACGGAAGAAATAGCTGAAATAAGGGGAGTGGTGAAAGGAACAACCATACTTTCTCCTCCTTCACATAGTGCATTTTCGAATGCTAAGGAACTGATAGAGTTTGTCACTAAGCTGAGGGAATTATCCAGTGGAAAGCCTGTAGGCTTCAAACTTTGTATAGGCAGAACGGAGGAATTCACTGCGATATGTAAGGAAATGGTAGCTGCTAATGTCTACCCAGATTTTATTACGGTGGACGGAGCCGAAGGAGGTACAGGAGCTGCACCCTTAGAATTCTCCGACAGTGTGGGATTACCACTCGAGCCAGCACTTATATTCGTGAGAATGACTTTAGAGAAGTTTCAGATCCGTGAGAAAATCAAAGTCATAGCTTCGGGAAAAGCCATTACTGCTTTTGCAATTCTAAAAAACATTGCTTTCGGCGCAGATTTGTGTAATTCTGCACGAGGCTTTATGTTCAGCGTAGGATGCATCCAAGCCTTACGTTGCAATACCAATGAATGTCCTACAGGAGTCGCTACCCAGCGTGCTAACTTGGTAGGAGGGCTTGTGATAACAGATAAATCTGAGCGGGTGTATAATTTCCACAAAAACACCGTTCATGCCGTTCAGGAATTATTAGGAGCTTCCGGACATACGCACACCTCACAATTGAGTGCAAGTGATCTGGTGAAAGGTGATGAAATGATCAAATTAGCCAATCGTTACTTGCCTGATTCTGTGAATACGCAGGTGTAGAGTTAACCTTTGAGATCATCTCGCAAATGCTTTACCTGGTCCAAGTCTCATTACTTGGACCCATTCCAATGCAGTTTTAAGACCACAATTTCCGCGGCATAAGTATGAAGACTTGCGCCAAACTGTATTAAGAAAACCTCTTCAAAGCTAGTTCCGCCACTGTTCCCCCAATTGCCAAAGAGCTTGTAGCAGCTGGTGAAGGAGCATTCAGCACATTGATCGCATGAGCTGATTCTCTGATCGAGAAATCGTCCAAAAGTCCACCAGTACGATCACAAGCCTGAGCACGAACACCGGCGCCTCCCTCAGTCAAATCTGATTCCTGAATTTCTGGTATTAGCTCTTGAAGTGCCTTGGTAAATGCCGCTTTCGAAAAAGATCTATACATCTCTCCAAATCCTGTTTGCCAGTACTTGGCTGCTACTTTCTGAAATCCTGGCCAAGCTAGGGACTCAGCAAGTTCTTTTAAGTTGATTTGAGATTTCTTGTATCCCTCTCTTCGGAAAGCCAAAACCGCATTGGGGCCGGCTTCTACGCCACCTTTCATCATACGAGTGAAGTGCACTCCCAAGAAGGGGAAATTTGGATCTGGAACTGGGTAAATCAGGTTTTTTACCAAAAATTCTCTGTCTTTCTTCAGTTTAAAATACTCACCACGAAACGGAATGATCTTTACATCAATCGGATCTTTCTCAGACATCTGAGCAACTTTATCAGAATAGAGTCCCGCACAGTTGATAACCAGTTTACTCTGGATGGTTTTATTAGAAGTTTCAATGTAATTGATTCCCTCTTGATCCTTAATAGCTAGTACTTTATGGTTTAAAAAAATCTCCCCGCCATTCTTTATAATTTTCCTTCCGTATGCCAATGCGACTTTAAAATAATCGACGATTCCAGTTTGAGGAACATGTAGTGCTGCTACACCTGCACAATGAGGTTCAAATTCTTTGAGTTCCTCCATAGTAATATACCTCGTACCATCCAAGCCATTTTGAAGACCTCTCTCGTATAGGTTGTTTAGCAGTGGTTTTTGTTCTTCTCTGGTGGCAACTACCACTTTTCCTGTGATCTCAAAGGGAATTTTTTCTTCCTCGCAAAACTGAATCAATTCATGATAACCGCCGATACAATTGGTTGCTTTGAGAGAGCCTGGCTTATAATAAAGTCCAGAGTGAATTACTCCACTGTTGTTACCAGTTTGGTGCTTGGCTAATTGATCTTCCTTTTCCAAAATGGCGATTTTGAGCTCTGGGCGAGTTTTTTGTATTTTAAGCGCAGTAGCCAAACCTACTATTCCACCACCAATTATTGCAATATCGTATATCATGTTTCTCGGTTTACTAGGTCAAATATACAAGTCGATTTTTCAAATCTCCTGCTCCAAAGCAAAGCTAATATCATAAAGCTTTTTAATTTTTAAGCAGCTAGGTAGCAATTTGCACGCTGAATGAATTTATTTTGCAGGAATATATATTGAGTGCCCTAATTATTTCATGATCCGTAATTACCTTTTTCTTTTCCTCTTTCTGATTTGCACGCAATCTTTTGCCCAGTTTGTAGTGAAAGGCAAAGTGACTGATTCTGCTACTGGAGATCCCATACCCTTTGCTTCCGTATTATTGAAAGGCAGTACTGTGGGGATTTCTACTGACTTTGAGGGAAATTATATCCTAGAAGCTAGGTCGCTTACTGATAGCATTACGGTTAGTTATTTGGGTTATATCACTGCCGTGAAAGCTTTGCAACAAGTCGCTGAGCAAACTGTCAACTTCCAGCTTAAGCCCTCTGATTTTGAAATGGAGGCCTTTGTTTTTGAAGCAGGAGAGAACCCCGCTTTTGAAGTAATACGTCAGGCAGTAGATCGTAAAAAAGACTTTGACAAAAGGGAGATACCTGCCTATCAGACAAAGAATTATACGAAAATTGAAATTGATATAGATCATGTGTCGGAGGAATTTACGAGAAGAAAGGCCGTCCAAAAAGTAACTGCCGTCTTAGATTCTATTAAGCAGTTGACCAATGACGAGGGCGAGAAGATATTGCCTGTATTCTTTTCAGAAACTCTTTCCAAATACTATTTCAGAAGCAATCCTGAACTTAGAAAAGAGGTAGTCGAGAAAACAAAAGTGACTGGCGTAGGGATCACCGATGGATCCACTACCTCACAGATTACTGGTTCAGCTTTTCAAGAGTACAATTTCTACAGAAACTGGCTTTCTATCGTAGGAAAGGAGTTTGTTTCCCCTATTGCAGATGGGTGGAAACAGTTTTATGACTATGATTTACTTGATTCGGTTTTGGTGGGAAAAGATTCCTGTTACCTGCTGAAAGTCTATCCCTTGAGAGAGCAGGATTTGGCTTTCACTGGCACCATTTGGATAAACAAGGAAACTTACGCCTTAAAACAGGTGGATTTGACCATTCCGAAGGAGGCAAACCTGAATTTTATAGAGCGAATCAAAATTCAGCAGGAGATGACTCCAACTTCGGCGGGTCCTTTGATTCCTACCAAAACGCGAGTTCAGATCAAGATTGGACAAATTACCCCGAAGACAGCGGGATTGCTGGCCAAATTCTATATGTCGGCGGACAGCATTCAAATAGGTGAACCCCAGCCTAAATCTTTCTTCAATCAACAAGTCACTTTATCTCCAGGCTATGATGATGCAACGGAAGAGTTTTGGAAGGATAATCGTCAAGACATTTTGACTGAGGAGGAAATTGCTGTTCTTCAAATGGTAGATACCTTGAAGAGAATTCCGATTGTACGCTTTTTTTCTGAAGGCCTCAAGTTCTTTGGGACGGGTTATCTGGATGTAGGGAAAATTGATCTTGGCCCTTGGCCTGGTTTCTTTAATGTCAACAATATTGAGGGAGTAAGACTAGGAATGGGCTTTCGGACCAACATCAAATTCAGCCCGAAATGGCTTTTTAGTGGCTATATGGGCTATGGTTTCAAAGATGAAGAATTGAAGTACACTGCCAGTGTCACTCGTATTTTGGATCGAATGCATTGGACTTCAATATCACTCTCCACTCAAAAAGAAATTGATCAGGTCGGTTTGGAGATATCGAGTTTGGAAGGAAATAGTGTGTTTCTCGCGGCGAGTAGATTTGGCACGCTGCGAAGACCGTATTTCAGTAGACTTCATAAATTGAATTTTCAGCGAGAGTTTTTCAAAGGATTTCTGATGTACTCAGATATGAGTTTTTTGAAATTTGACCCATTATATGACTTCTATTACCTCGAAAAGGGTACAGGTGAGTACAAATCAAGCTTTGAAACCACAGAAGCCAAATTTGGCTTGCGCTATGGGCGTGATGAGGTAATATTGATTAATGACAATCAGCGGACTTCCTTAGGGCCTTTGAGATGGCCGATTTTTGATCTGAGTTATGCCAAAGGAATGAGATGGCTAGGAGGTGATATCAGCTATTCCAAATTGAATTTGTATATCTATCAGCGACTGAATGTGGGCATGTTTGGGGTATCACGATACGAGTTTGATGCAGCCAAGGTCTTTGGAGAAGTACCGTATCCTATCATGAAAAACCATCTGGGTAATGAGACCTTGTTCTATACATCGGCTGCTTTCAATACGATGAATTTCAATGAGTTTGCTTCCGATCAGTACGCAAGCTTGCGTTATCGACATTATTTTGAAGGCTTTCTATTGAACAAAGTGCCTTTGGTGAAAAAGCTAAAATGGAGAGGAGTCGCCAACGCCAATATATTGTTCGGTTCTGTGAATCAGAAAAACATTGACAATGCCCCAACTGTAGACCCAGATGGTAATCCTATAGAAACTTTCGGAAGGCTTGATCCCAACATTCCTTACGTGGAATTGGGCTATGGAATCGAAAACATCTTTAAATTCTTAAGAATAGACTTTTTTCATAGAATCACCTATTTGGATAATCCTGGAGCTAAGCCATTTGCGGTTAAGATATCGGGACAGTTTATTCTTTAGTTATTGGATTCTATTCACTATTTTGGGTAGATGAAAAACCCATTGATTTTTTTATTTCTTGTCTGCTGTAGCTTTTTTATTTCCTGTTCTAGCAAAGTTGAAACCGATTCAGGCCAATCCAGCGATGCCTTAGAAATCATCAAGGTTGACCTCTCCGAAGCTAGAGAAGGGAAACTTTCTGAATTCTTTGAGCCTGAGATAGAATATATCTGGCTTAAGGATGATTCGGGAAATGGACTAATAGGAAGAGATATTCCGCGGATATTTTTTCATGAAGACAGGATTTACGTTTTGGAAATCTTTGGCTGTAAATGCATTCAGATTTTTGATCGTTCTGGGAAATACCTAAATAAAATCATAAGCTATGGTGAAGGACCAGGTGAATACCTTGATTTTGATGACGCTATTATTAGAAATGATGAAATAATGCTTATAGGAGTATTTCCTAGCAAATTGATGTGGTTTAGTTTGGAAGGTAAATTCTTGAGAGAACAAAAAGTCACAGATCAATTTGGTGCTGTAGTTTTCTCGGATCTTGAAAAGCGATATTATTTCTATAGCTCAGCATTTGCTGAAAATGAATTCTTTATTTCGAGTGTTAATGACTCATTTAAGGACACCATTAAGGCAATTCCTTTCGATCCAGAGCTCTATTATGGGATGTATTCCGATAGGAGTAATTTGCAGACATCGAATGGCAGAGTATATCTTTCAAGGCCATTTCAAGATACCATCTATTACGCTGACCAAGGTAAGTTTATCCCTAAGCTAGTTTTTGATTTTGGGAAGTATGGACAGAATCAAGATGAGGTGAAGAGGATTGATGAAGATCTTGAGCCTCTTGATTTGATGAATTTTTTGAACAATCGAGCGAAATTTTATATCAGTACAATATGGTATATCGCAGAAAGCCAGCTTTATGCAAGGATGAGCTATGAAAAAGAAAGCTATAATATTTTCTTTACACGAGATGATCAAAAGCCGCATGTTATAAAAGGAGAGTTTGTAAACGATTTGAATGAAAGTCTCCACATAAGTTCATTTTATCATCAGTTCTCCAATGGAAAAACTGGCTCAACTATTCCAGGAAAAGAGCTTTTTAAGTTCCTTCAGAAGAAGAAAGCAGAACTCGGTCAGGAGGGCTTTGAAGAATATGTGAAAGGCAAAGGAAAGAACTTTGCCCAAGTAGCATTTGCCGCCAAAGACTCCGAAAATCCTGTGTTAATCGTTTATACGGTGAAAAAATAAGGGGTCTTTATCCAGCAGCAAGTGGGTGTTTCTGCAATTCGGATCAGTAAAAGACATCAAAGCGACTTAATTGTAAGTTAAACACTAGCATTTAGGCTACTCCGGTCACCCGTCATCGGTCTTCCAGCCAAAGCAAGCAAAGAAATTTAGGTAAAAGCCATGAGAGGAGATATTAAAAAATTGGCACTCATTTCCATATTCCTTTCCCATTTATTTTTTGGTTGCATCGCACTTGTGCATATTTGCAACTTAATCTTTATGCCCTTTTGTATGGGCAGAACTAATTTTACAAATGTCAGATCAAATTAAAATTACCCTTCCGGATGGCACTGTGAAGGAGTACGAGAAAGGAACCACCGGACTACAGATTGCTGCAAGTATCAGCGAGGGTTTAGCGAGAAACGTTCTAGCCGCAAAAGTTAATGGACAGGTTTGGGATGCTACCCGAGCTATAGACACTGATTCAACTATCCAACTGTTGACTTGGAATGACGGAGAAGGCAAAAATACTTTTTGGCACTCCTCAGCTCACTTGCTTGCAGAAGCATTAGAAGCTCTTCATCCAGGTATCAAATTCGGTATTGGACCTCCGATCGAAACAGGATTCTACTACGATGTAGATTTCGGTGATAAGACGCTAGATGGTTCTGAGCTCGAGGCAATCGAGAAGAAAATGATTGAATTGGCTCGTAAGAAAAATGAGTACATCCGTTCTGATGTTTCCAAGAAAGATGCTGTTGCTTATTTCGAGGATAAAGGTGACGAGTACAAGCTCGACCTTTTAGAAGGGCTTGAAGATGGAACGATCACTTTCTATCAGCAAGGAAACTTCGTAGATCTTTGTCGTGGACCTCATATCCCCAATACCGGTTTTGTAAAGGCTGTGAAACTTACCAACATTGCTGGTGCTTACTGGAGAGGAGACGAGAACCGCAAAATGCTTACTCGTATCTATGGTGTCACCTTCCCTAAAGCGAAAGAGCTATCTGAATACTTGACTTTGCTGGAAGAAGCAAAGAAGCGAGATCACAGGAAACTGGGACGAGAACTTGAGCTATTTACTTTCTCTGAGAAAGTAGGAGCAGGTCTACCACTTTGGCTGCCAAAGGGAACCTTGCTTAGAGAGCGTTTGGTCAATTTCTTAAAAAAAGCGCAGGATAAAGCAGGTTATCAGCAGGTAATCACTCCTCATATTGGTCACAAAGCTCTATATGAGACTTCTGGCCATTATGAGAAATATGGCAAGGATTCATTTCAGCCAATAACTACTCCGCATGAAGGGGAAGAGTTTTTGCTGAAGCCGATGAACTGTCCACATCACTGTGAGATTTATAAGCACAAGCCACACTCATATAAGGAATTGCCGATTCGCTATGCGGAATTTGGCACTGTATATCGCTATGAGCAGAGTGGGGAATTGCATGGATTGACCCGTGTTAGAGGATTTACTCAGGATGATGCGCACATCTTCTGTCGCCCAGATCAGGTGAAAGAGGAATTTATCAAGGTTATTGACTTGGTATTGTATGTATTCAAGGCTTTAGGTTTTGAGGATTATACCGCTCAGATTTCGTTGCGTGATCCAGAAAATCCTGCCAAATATATTGGAGGGGATGAAAACTGGAACAAAGCAGAATCTGCGATCATTGAGGCAGCTGCAGAGAAAGGATTAAATACGGTAACTGAGCTTGGCGAAGCTGCATTCTACGGTCCTAAGTTGGACTTTATGGTGAAAGATGCCTTGGGAAGAAAATGGCAGTTGGGAACTATCCAGGTAGATTACAACTTACCAGAACGATTCGAGTTGGAATACATCGGATCGGACAATCAGAAGCATAGACCTGTGATGATCCACAGAGCGCCATTTGGTTCTTTGGAGAGATTCGTCGCGGTGCTTATCGAGCACTGTGCAGGCAACTTCCCGCTATGGCTTTCACCTGAGCAGATCAATATTTTGCCTATTTCTGAGAAATATGTAGAATATGCAGAAGAAATAAAGTCAATCCTCGAAGAGGTGGGAATATCAGGTTCTATAGACAACAGAGATGAAAAGATCGGAAGAAAAATCCGTGACTCTGAAGTTAAAAAAGTACCTTTTATGCTGATAGTAGGGGAAAAGGAGCAGGAAGAGCGAAAGCTTTCTGTCCGCAAGCATGGTGAAGGAGATCTAGGTAATTTCTCTCCGGAGGAGTTTATAAACTATTTTCAAGGCATTATTTCAGCATCATTGAGTAAGGAATAATACTGTATTATTTAATTCAGTTTTTCTTAATTAGAAATAATTCCGATATTTGCATCCAATTTCATAAAAACAATCAACGTAAACTTGAGAAACAACAGACAACCCTACAGAGGTAGACAAGAAGAACCTTATAAAGTAAACCAGAAAATCAGAGCTCGTGAAGTGAGAGTGGTTGGTGATTTTGTAGAGGGTGGAAACGCATTACTTCCTACAGATAAAGCCATCAAACTCGCTCAGGAAAATGACCTGGATCTTGTAGAGATTTCTCCTAACGTCGATCCTCCCGTTTGTAAGATTCTTGACTACGCGAAGTTTAAGTACGAGCAGAAAAAGAAACAAAAGGAGATCAAGTCCAATGCGGCTAAGATTGTTTTGAAAGAAATCAGATTCGGACCGAATACGGATGAGCATGATTACAATTTCAAATTGAAGCATGCCATCAACTTCTTGAAAGAAGGCGCAAAGGTAAAGGCATACGTACATTTCGTAGGTCGTAGCATTGTGTTTAAAGAAAGAGGAGAGATGTTACTTCTTAAATTTGCTCAGGCACTCGCAGAATACGGTGCAGTAGAGCAGCTTCCAAAAATGGAAGGAAAGAGAATGAACATCTTCATCGCTCCGAAAGCAGGAAAGAAATAAATTTCAACTAATATAAATACAGCAAAATGCCAAAGGTAAAAACCAAATCCAGTGCAAAGAAGCGGTTCGCTTTGACAGGAACCGGTAAAATCAAAAGGAAACACGCTTTCAAAAGCCACATCCTAACCAAGAAAGCTACCAAAAGGAAGCGTAACTTGACCAAAACTGGTCTTGTTCACGAATCTGATGAAGGTAGAGTAAGAGACATGTTGAGAATCTGATTTTCAGCAGTAGCTTAAAAATTAATTAAGGTTTATTTATTCACCAGGCACACTGGTTTCCAAGATCCCGATAATTCGGGACACCATGCGTCAAAAAACAAAACACTATGCCTAGATCGGTAAACGCGGTTGCGTCCAGAGCAAGAAGAAAAAAAGTGCTAAAAGCCACAAGAGGTTACTTCGGAAGAGGTAGCAACGTATGGACAGTAGCCAAAAACAAGTATGAGAAAGGTCTTCAGTATGCGTACAGAGATCGTAAAGCGAAGAAAAGAGAATTCAGAGCTTTATGGATTCAGCGTATCAACGCAGGTGCAAGAATGCACGGCGTATCCTACTCTCAATTGATGGGATTATTGAAGAAAGGTGAGATCGAACTTAACCGTAAGGTTTTGGCAGATTTAGCCATGAATCACCCAGAAGCATTCAAAGCTGTAGTTGAAACTGTAAAATAAGGACGCACTGCCTTATTTTATTAAAAGCCTTCCTTCGGGGAGGCTTTTTTTGGTTTCAGACTATTCTTTTATTGATAAAATCTATGATTTTTATTTTATTAGGTGATGAAATTTTTATGCACCACTATTTTTTTTCTCTGTGTTCAGGTAGCGTTAGCCCAAAATCAGCAAACAAATAATATTTCCGGTGTCGTGACAGATAAGGAGGATTCCTCTCCTGTCCAGTTTGCATACCTATACTTAAAGAACTACCCTGATTTTTCAGCTTTAGCCGATGAGAGAGGTGAGTTTAAGTTCTTTTTCCCTTCCCAGTTCATGGATGAAATCGTAGTGATCTCCTCCATAGGGTATCAAAAGCTGGAGCTCCCTGTCTCATCGCTTTCGAAAACAGGAAACATAATTGGGCTCCAAAGGCAATTACTCTCTTTGAATGAGGTGACAGTGATGCCTGAAGATCATTCTATGGAAGAGATGATTTCGCACGCGATCGATAATATCCCCAAAAACTATCCTGACAAACGTCATCAGCTTAAAGGATTTTACAGAAAAGTGTCAACCAACTATGAGGAATTCACCAAGCTAGTAGAGGCAGCTGTGGTTGTAGAAGATGTTAGCTATCTAAAAGAAGGATCTGCCCTTAGAGTTAAATTGGAATCCTTAAGACAAAGTGATGAATTGGGTGAGGTTGACTCTACTATGACAATTCTGAAGCAAAGAATTAGGGAGCAAATTAAATCAACAGGAAGCGCTCTCGGACCATCAAACGAAATTATTGGAACCTATCAACATAATGGATTTCGCGGTGATGCTTATAATTCCAAAACTTGGTTTGGAAAAGACGGGGACAGATTTATGGGTATTCCCGAGCTTCCTACCTATCGTAGATTTATGGGAGAGGAGATCATAGGAAATGACACGATCTATCAAATAGCTATTAGCACTAAAGATCCCCCAAATGGCAGTAGTTATTTGAAAATAAACAGTAGAAACCATGCGATTGTAGAATATCAAATAGGTTATTTATCTGGTGAGTATCAAACTTTCGCGAAGTTTAGGGAAGTTGATGGAGTCTATTATCCGGAAATGATTAGTATCAAGGAATTAAGATTGATAAATCGTGATGTGGGTACGCATCAAATGGATATTAGTACGTTTTGGTTTGATATGCCCATGACTGAGGATTTGAAAAAGATTCGAGCGAAAGATGCATTGGGTCGAGATGAAGAAGTTGAATTCAATGATTATGAACTTGATTCAAGTTTTTGGAAGGCATATGATTTAATTAAGAAACATCCGCTGGATTCAGCAATTATCAGGAGTTTGGAAAAGAATAAAAGTCTGGAACAACAATTTAAGCGCAATGCGAAAGACTAAAATCAAGGTTCATATATTTTTCCAATTACTGGTGCTCACGGCTTTCTGGTCTTGTAATTCTGGAGAAAGGGGGGAGGAAAGAGAAGCAACTGTTGGCCCCGGCCAAATTGTATTGGTTTTTGAAGATAGTGTTACGCATCAGTTTTTTCGGCAGCGTAAGGCATTATTCAAATACATGGATGATAACATGCTACCTGTGGAGATCTCATTCAATTCTGACGAGTCAAGCAAAGATCTTATCATCAATACTAAAAGAGGATCCCTTGATTTAGTTTATCGAGACAATAGCCAGGTTGAGTTTACCTATTACCTCCAAAATGGAGATAGTATTCTTATCCTAGAAAAGGACAAAAAGCCTTGGTTTGAATCTGTCAAAAAAGAAAGCTCTTATTACACTTACAATCTGGAGCTTTTAAGGAACACTGAGCTTTATGTGAAATCCCATTCAAAAGCCCAGGATTTCTACTTTTTGTGGAATGAGACAAAGACGTTTCCCTTTGAATTAGACATGAATGAGGACTTGAGGCGAAATAAGGAGGAAGCCATACAGGGGTTTCAAAAAGAGTTGTACTGGATAGATTCCTTAGGGAAGGAAGGTCTGATTTCTGAGGAAGTCAAAGCTTTTTACATTTCTAAAAATAGAATGGAGCAAAAGAAATTGGAAGCTTATGATCCTGAAAGTTTAGATATCAATACCCAAACGGCTATTAATTCATTTCTTGAAAAAGATAATTCTCTGCTAGCACCACGCGTGTTTTTGGATGAGTTTTCTGAATTGATTATTACCAACCAAACTGAGTTGGATTCCAAAGCTTTATTAGATTCATTGATAGCTAGTGGTGAACTTAGTTCCAACGAAAAATCTCTTCTCTTTCACTATTTACAAAAGGAAATTCCATATCTATCATTTAAAGAAGCAGATGAAGTTCTTGTGCGATATGGGGACAAATTAGCTAATCCCGCCCAGTTGGTTCTATTGAATTCATCTAATAAGGCTCTTCAAGGTGTTGAGCCCGATATAGAATTGATGGGGCTGCAAAAAAGCTCAATCACATTTGAAGAGATTCTAAGGCAAAAGAAGGGCAAGTATTTATATGTTGATCTTAGGGCTGCTTGGTGCATTCCTTGTATCAAAGCTTTTCCGGCGTCGCTGGCTTTAAATGAAGCCTATAAAAGCAAAGGAGTTGAAGTAATCTTTTTATCTGTAGATGACAATTATAAGTTTTGGGAAGAGGTTGCTAACAAATATGACATAGCAATTCCAGAGCAATCTTTTGTAGCTATGAACAAAGACGAATCGGAATATCTTAAAGCATTGGATGAAGCACTGATCCCAAGATATTTGATTTTTGATCCAGAGGGAAAATTAATTCATCCGAATGCCCCAAGGCCAGATACGGAGGAAATCAGGGATTTCCTTGACAGCTTAATTGATCCATAACATGAAGGAGATTAAAGTTAAAATTTTTACTAATAGCTGAACCTGCTTAAAAAATGAGATACAATCGATTCTGTAATCTACTAACTGGCTTATCATTAGTTTGTTGGGTATTCTTCAGTTGCTCAAAGCCTGATGATAATGAACTTCAAACCATTTTAATCCCAAAAAAGATAGACCAAGAATTGCAACTGGAACAATTGACAAAATCTTTAAAACTGATTCAGCTGGAGACGAATGAGAGCTCTTTTTTGACTGGTATTTTGGATGTTAAACTTTTCAATGACAAAATTTATATTTCAGATGCTTCCCGGAGGATTTTGATATTTGATCAGGGAGTGTTAGCTAAACTCTGTCCTTCCCTTCCCTTGGGGTACCCCAAGGGAAGGGAACTAATTTATTAATTTATATCCAACTTTAGCCTTCCTTCAAACTTAATGGCTAATTGTTGGACAGTCAAGCCCCAATTGTGTAAAGGGGAACTCCATTTTTTCTCGATCCTTCTTGTCGCCAGATAGACGAGTTTCAACAATGCCATATCACTGGTAAATGCGCCTTTGGTTTTGGTGACCTTTCTAACCTGCCTGTGATACCCTTCGACTGCATTAGTGGTATAGATCATCTTGCGGATGCTTTTGGT
>NZ_QKZT01000031.1 GCF_003254055.1 Algoriphagus chordae | reverse complement strand
ACTGATCCATTGACAGGCTTGAATATCGGAATCGGAACAATGACACCAGGTCAGGTAGTAGTAGAAACTGCTACTTACTCCGTACTTCAATCTGATGTGGATGCAGGTCAAATAGTAAACACTGCGAATGTGGTAGGTACCGATGCTACCAATGCTCAATTGATGGACACAGCAACTGTGACGGTTGTTGCAGCTAATCTTGCCTCCATAGAATTGACCAAAGTAGCAGATGTCAGCACGGTACAAAGTGCTGGTCAGGTGATCACTTATACACTTACTGTTACGAATACAGGTAATGTGACGCTTACGGATGTTGATCTCGTTGATCCTAAGACAGGATTGGATGTGAACATTGGTGATATGAGCCCAGGTGAGACAAGTATGTACACTACGACATATACGGTGACCTTCGATGATTACCTTGCTTTGGCACCAATAGAAAACACGGCAGATGTAACAGGCTTGGATCCTAATCAAATGGATGTGACAGATTCTGATACTGCAGTGGTAGATATCGTATGTACTAACACGACACTGATTACAGGTGTTGTATATGATGAATCTGACAATTCAGGATTAGCCGGGGTGCCAATACTGTTGACATCTGTTGATGGTCAGAACGCTGACAAAATAGGCGTTACCGATGCAAATGGTAGATATCTGTTCACAGATACAGGTGCTGGAGAATTCACAGTAGAAGTGATTGATAGAAACTTGAATTTGAACAATTCACTGTATTCCGATGGTCCAAGCAAAAAGACTGTTGTTGTAGAGCCTTGTCAATTCCAGACTGTTAATTTCGGATACAATGATAACGACAGCGCACCAGTAATTCATGGTCTTGTATGGTACGATATCAATGAAGATGGTCTGCAAAATGAGTGGTATGATGCCAACGACGATGGTCAAGTAACAGAGAATTTGATGACTGGCACTTCTATAGATCTTAAGGATTGGGAGTGGATAGATTTCAATGGAGATGGTAGTTATAACGGTCCTCAAAACTGGCTAGAACTAAATGCTGCTGGATTTGGAAATCCTGATGGTCAGAACCTAGAAATCACTGGTCCGAATGGATATGTTGCTACAGAGACTGTTAGTAAATATGGCTATTGGAAACATTCTCTTCCTCAAGGAGGTCAATTCGGAGAATTCACTATTTCGATTGATGATGATCCAGTGTTTACTGCAAACGCGGTGACTATTGGTAGTTCGGGATTGGTGAAAATACTGTCAAGTCCAATCAGTAGAATGGAGAATGTCCAAGATCTGACATGTGGATTTACTACTCCTACTACCCTTACGGGTACCATCCTTCAAAGCGGATTGATAGATATTGGATTTGGCTATGCATGTCATGATGCTACTCCAAGTGAGTTGATTGCTAATGATGATCCATTCGGGGAATTCCCAATCAGCTATGGTGGAGTCATAGGTAATATCCTTGACAATGATCTGTTGAATGGAAATAGGCCAGACCCAGCTGATGTGGATATCCAGTTTACTGACTTCGGAGGAATCCTTGGTCTGATGGTGGATGATAATGGTGAGATTTCCATCCTGCCAGGCATGAACCCAGCTGGGGAATACATCTTACATTATACCTTGACTGAAGTAGCTGATCCAGATAATATGGATGATGCCATCGTGACTATCACTCTTGTGAACGATGAGGTAGATCTTGCTATTTCCAAAACAAGTAATGAGGCTGAGATCTATGAAGGTGATGAATTTGAATATGTAGTAGTGGTGGTAAATAATGGTGATACGGATGCTAATCAGGTGGTAATCTCTGATGATCTTCCAAACAACGTGACTTACCTATCTTCTAGTGCAGAAACAAGTTCAGATCAAATAGTAGTAAGCACCTCAGTGACAGGTAGCAGAATAACATGGACAGTTCCTTACTTCCCTGTGGGCGGTAGCATTACGATCACGATTAAGGTGAAAGCTGGAGATTCTGGTAGCATTGTTAACTCTGTTGAAGTTGAATCTGATGGAGACGAAATCACTCCTTTGGATAATGTCGATACAGATGTGAATACAATCTTGCCATTCCATATTCCGAATGTGATCACACCAACTAATCAGGATGGAAACAATGATACATTTGAGATCAAAGGCTTAGGTAAGTTTGCAAATGCTGAGATCGTGATATTCAACAGATATGGCGACCATGTGTTCCAATCTGATGATTATAAGAATGATTGGAATGCTCCAGGTCAGGTAGCTGGCACCTATTTCTACGTACTGCAACTGACTGATCAAGCTGGAGAAGTTCATGAAATCAAAGGATGGATTCAGGTGATCAAAGATTAAGTTCTTTTCTGAAAATGTAGTAAGACAATCTTTGTCATAAATATGAAAGGCCCTCAGGGGCCTTTCTTTTTTGTCTAGTATCTTGCAAACCTTAAGCCTCCTTAGAATATGAATAATACTCCACTTGCAGAACGTATGCGCCCAACCCGATTGGAAGACCTAATCGGACAGGAGCATTTATCTTCACCCAAGTCATTTTTGTTTAAAGCCATCAAAACAGGCAATGTGCCTTCCTTGATTCTTTGGGGACCTCCAGGTGTGGGCAAAACGACCATTGCAAATATTATTGCCAACGCGATCAAAGCACCTTTTTATACGCTAAGTGCGATCAGTTCTGGAGTAAAGGATATTCGTGAGGTGATCGAAAAAGCAAAGTTTCAGCAAGGAGTGGTACTCTTCATCGATGAAATCCATCGCTTCAATAAGTCTCAACAGGACGCGCTTTTAGGAGCTGTGGAGAAAGGCGTAATCCGTTTGATAGGAGCGACTACTGAGAATCCATCCTTCGAAGTCAATGCCGCTTTGCTCTCAAGGTGTCAGGTTTTTACACTCAATTCGCTAGGGAAATCTGAACTCGAAGCCATGGTTCATCAGGCTTTGGAACAGGATATTGAATTGAAAAAAATCAAAGTGGAACTCGAGGAGACGGATGCGCTTTTACGGATATCAGGAGGAGATGGGCGAAAGTTGCTGAACCTATTGGAAATAGTAATCGATGGGATTAATGAAGATCCCTGTGTTATCACCGATGAAAAAGTGATGCAAATTGCACAGCAGAAAGTTGCGCTTTACGATAAATCCGGTGAGCAGCACTACGATATAATTTCAGCTTTTATCAAATCAATCCGCGGTTCTGATCCTAATGCAGCGGTGTACTGGCTAGCTAGGATGATCGAAGGGGGAGAGGATGTGAAGTTTATCGCCAGACGCTTGGTGATTTTGGCATCTGAGGATATAGGGAATGCAAATCCTAATGCCTTGCTTTTGGCCACCAATTGTTTTGACGCGGTAAAGATCATCGGATATCCAGAGTCGAGAATTATTCTTTCGCAATGCGTAACCTACCTAGCGAGTTCGCAGAAAAGCAACGCTGCTTATATGGCTATCAACCAAGCACAGGCTTTGGTGAGAGAGAAGGGAGATCTATCTGTTCCGCTTCATCTTCGCAATGCGCCTACCAAGTTGATGAAGGATTTGAACTATGGAAAAGCCTATAAGTATTCCCATGACTTTCCGGGGAATTTTGTAAATCAGGAATTTCTGCCCGATGAAATCAAAGGCTTGAAATTGTATGATCCTGGAGAAAATGCGAGAGAAAATGAATTGAGAAAATACCTTAGCTCGAAGTGGCAAGGGAAATATGGATATTGATATATTTCTCAATTTGAGATTTGAAATTTCAAATTTGAAATTCAATAACCTATAAACCCCATAAAAATACTAGAGAATTGCAATCACGATTCAGATTTTTTATATATTTGTCACACTAACTATTGGTATGACACAAGAGCAATATTCGAAGTATTCATTTTTATTGGACCGTACGGCCCGTAAAGTGAAGCAATATGCTCAGCAGCAGTTCAAATCGGGAGATTTTGATGTGACTGTAGATCAGTGGTTGGTGCTGAAAAATCTATCGGAAAATGATGCTTTGAGTCAGACGGAACTTGCGAATTTGGTATTTAAGGACCATCCTACGCTTACTCGCATCATCGATTTGCTTAGCAAAAAAGGCTATGTAGAGCGAGTGCCGCATCCTCAGGATAGACGTAGTTTTCAGTTGCATTTGACTGAGACAGGCGTATCCAAAGTCACTTCTTTGCGACCGGAGATTCATCAGATTAGGGAGAAAGCTTGGGAGAATTTAAGTCCTCATGATTTCGAAGAATTTAAGAGGATTCTCAATACGATTTATCAAAATCTCAATGGAGAATCATTAGGTCAATAGCTAGTTATCATAAACAAGAAAATTTTTAACCGGGGAAACACCCCAAATATGCATACATCATGATCCATACAGACCTTTGTATTATCGGAGCCGGCCCCGTAGGCCTTTTTGCAGTGTTCGAAGCTGGTTTGCTGAAAATGCGCTGTCACCTCATCGATGCCCTTCCACAAGTGGGGGGTCAGCTTTCGGAGATTTATCCCCAAAAGCCCATTTATGATATTCCGGGTTATCCGGAAGTAAATGCACAGGATTTGGTGGATAATTTGATGGAGCAGGCGAAACCATTTTCTCCGACCTTCACCTTGGGTGAGCGTGTAGATCATCTGGATAAGCAGGAGGATGGATCATTTATAGTATCCACAAGCGACAAGACCAAAGTTCATGCAAAGGTGATCATCATTGCTGGTGGTTTGGGTTGTTTTGAGCCTAGAAAACCAGTCGTAGAAAATTTGGGTCTGTTCGAAGGCAAAGGAATTACTTACATGGTAAAGAATCCAGAAACCTTCCGTGATAAGAAGGTGATTCTTGCAGGTGGTGGAGATTCTGCTTTGGATTGGACGATCTTCCTTTCGAAAGTTGCCAAAAGAGTAACCTTGGTTCATAGAAATGAGACCTTCCGTGGTGCTCCTGATTCTGCGGCAAAAGTTTTTGACTTGGCTAATCAAGGTAAAATTGATTTGATCCTTTCAGCTAACTTGAAGGAAGTTTCAGGAAATGGTGTGCTGGATACGGTTACCTTCCTGGATAAAAGTAAAGCAGAAATCAAGATAGAAACAGATTACTTGATTCCATTATTTGGGTTGAGTCCAAAGCTTGGGCCGATTGCTGACTGGGGATTGAGTATTGATAAAAATGCAATTGAAGTAGATACTCGAGACTATTCCACTGGAGTAGATAGAATCTATGCTATCGGTGATATCAATACCTATCCTGGTAAGTTGAAATTGATCCTTTGTGGATTCCACGAAGCGGCGATTATGATGCACTCTGCTTTCAAATATGTGTATCCAGATCAGAAATTGAGCTTCAAATACACGACCGTTAATGGTGTGAATTCATTTTAATACTATTTTTGCAGCATGGTTAATTTCACTGTAGAAGATCAAGAAGGAAATCGTCAAGATTGCGAAGCGCCAGATGATATGGGCTTCAACCTGATGGAAATCCTCAAAGCATACGAATATCCAATTTTGGCAACCTGCGGAGGCATGGCGCTATGTGGTACCTGCCACATCGAAATACTAGAAGGTAAGGATGAATTGGGCGAAGCCACAGATCCAGAATTGGATCAGTTGGAGAATCTGCCGGAGTACTTTCCTACTTCACGTTTGGCTTGCCAAATTCGAATTTCTGACCTGTTGGATGGTTCGGTCCTCAAACTCCGAGGAGAAGATCAGTAACTATACAACTTCACAGTTGTCCTACTTCTCAAGAAGCTGGATTTTCGAATCATCTTACTTACTGTAAATATTCTTAAAGCCACTCAGTAATGGGTGGCTTTTTTGTGATTTTATTGAACCGCAGAGTGCGCAAAGGTCGCGCAGAGGTCACAGAGGTACTGTTTCTCTTGGAGCTGGACTTATGTAGTTTTTTAGAAAAGGTGTAAATTACTTCAAATTGAAAAGCCTATACTGGCAAATCCCAACGAGTCCATGAAAATCTTTAGTATCCTTTTCTTCCTTTTACTGAGCTCAACGGCTTTCGCTCAAACTTCTGAGCTCACCAAGGAAGAAAGTCAAGAGATTATCAATTTGATAAATTCTTATTCAAAAGCACGGGAAACCAAGGATTCTACACTTTTGAGACAAATTCTGACCATAGATATCGATCAGCTAGTTTCCTCGGGTGTATGGAGAGACGGGATTGCAGTTGCAATAGAAGGTATGATGTCTAGCTCTGCTTCAAATCCTGGAGAGCGAACACTGAAAGTAGAATCTATTCGCTTTGTTAATCCAAAGGTGGCCATCGTTGATGCACGCTATGAAATTAAAAACTCCGATGGTACTACTCGCAAGATGTGGAGCACCTTTGTGGTGGTGATGGAGACAGAGCAATGGAAAATCTCTGCCATCCGAAATATGCTGCCTTCGGGTAATTAAGAATAGAATATTGAACTTCTTTTTTTGAAAATGTAAATTTGGCTGGTCAACCGTCGGTATTAATATAAATTAGGCGGTATTGATGGTTTGTCCAGCGTTTTATACAATTGTTAGTAGAAGCAATTCAATTTTGATTGTCTTCGAAACTTGCTCCCAACTCGGAAATAGCCGATGATATAATCCTCAGTGAGTACTGACTTTTACACGAGCAGCAGAAATGATCCTATTTATTGGTCTAAATTGAGCCTGAAATTTATGTTTCGACATAAATTCAAATAAAAACACCAATACTTAACCCTAATATTTATGAAGAGAAAATTATTATTCTTACCAGCCTTGTTGTTGGCTGGGATGACTTTTGCCCAAGATGTTGAACTTGAGGCAATTGAAAAAATCAAAAAAGAAGGCCTAGAAAATTCTAAGGTTGAAGAAATAGCTTTCAATCTTATCGATAAGTCTGGTGCGCGCTTGATGAACTCGGAGGGGTATGAGAGAGCCATGAATTATGCAGTGGAGCAACTTAGCGACTGGGGCTTGAAAAATGCCAATAAAGAAGCCTTCGGTGAATTCGGTCGTGGCTGGGAGATGGAAAAGACCTATGTGGCCATGACCAAACCTTACTACATGCCATTTATTGCTGTTCCAATGGCTTGGACGGAAAGTACTAAGGGCGAAGTTTCAGGTAAAGTAGTGTTTCTTGACATCAAAACTGAAGATGACTTTGCGAAGTATAGGGGCAAACTAAAAGGAGCAATCATTGCTATTAAGCCATCAGGGACTCAAGAGCCAACTTTTGAGCCAGATGCAGTTCGTTATACAGCGGAGCAATTGCATGGAAT
Source organism: Algoriphagus chordae (assembly GCF_003254055.1). GTDB lineage: Bacteria > Bacteroidota > Bacteroidia > Cytophagales > Cyclobacteriaceae > Algoriphagus > Algoriphagus chordae. The sequence continues at coordinate 31,978 of NZ_QKZT01000031.1, read as the reverse complement.
GGAGCATCCTGCTCCACGTGGGAATAATAGAAGTAGCTATACTCCAGAAATGTTAGCTCAGTTCAGAGCAGCAAGAGCTTTGGGACAGAAGATCAATGAATTCATCGCCGGAGAAGGTGCTCAGTTGATTATTAAAGGCGTAAATGGTCGTCATGGTACACTTTTCACTAGTAGCCCAAGAGGATTTATGAAGGATACTCCAGAAGGTATTCCTACGCTAGAAACAGCTCCTGAGTATGTAAATCTAATGGCTCGTCTTCTTGAAAATGGCGTCGAGGTAGAATTGGAAGCTGAAGTGACAACTCGTTACAGAACAGATGATCTTCAAGGTTACAATGTGATTGCTGAAATACCTGGCTCTGACCCTACCTTGAAATCTGAAGTTGTGATGCTTGGCGGACACTTAGATTCATGGCATGGTGCTACCGGTGCTACGGATAACGCATCTGGTTGTATCGTGATGATGGAGGCAGTTCGAATTTTGCAGACTACAGGTCTTCAGCCGAAGAGAACAGTTAGAATCGCACTTTGGGGCGGTGAGGAAGAAGGTTTATACGGATCTAGAGGATATGTAAAAAATCACTTTGGAGATCGTGAGACGATGGAGTTGAAGCCTGAGCATGAGAAAATTTCTGCTTATTACAATATTGATAATGGTACAGGAAAAGTTCGAGGAATCTACCTTCAGGGCAATGCGGCAGTAGCACCAATTTTCAATGACTGGTTTACTCCACTAGATGATATTGTAAATGATCGTACCATCACCATCAGCAACACGGGCGGAACAGACCATCAGAGTTTTGATGCCTTGAGCATCCCTGGTTTTCAGTTTATCCAAGATCCTATCGAATACCGTACACGTACGCACCATACTAATATGGATACATTCGAGCGTTTGGAGTTGGATGACTTGAGACAAATGGCAGTTGTTATCGCTTCTTTTGTGTACAATACGGCACAAAGAGACGAGATGCTTCCAAGAAAAGAGATGCCAAAAAATTAATTTAAAAAGAGCATATTATTCAAATAAAGCCGGATACGAGGAAATTTGTATCCGGTTTTTTATAGACAAAAATCCTGATTACCTGATGTTTTAATTCAGCTTTCGCATACTCATCTATTTCAGTTATATTCCAATTATTAATCAATAACCGCTAACCTAATACATATGAATTTCAAGAAAATTTCAATGCTTTTTGTCGTGTTGATATTGGCCGGAATGACGGCTTATGCACAAAGTGACATTTCCGGAAAATGGAACTCAACCTATTCAACTCCCAATGGCGATTTAGCCTTAGTATTTAATTTCAAAGTTGAGAAAGATGCCCTTACGGGGACAATTGGCAGTGAAATGGGCCAAATTGTTTTGGAAAATGGCAAGGCAGATGGTAAAACCTTCACCTATGACTTCTTTATTCAGGACAGGAATATTAAACACAAGGGAGAGCAAATCTCTGAAAATGAGATATTGATTAAGTCTGATACGGGCGAGCTGAAACTGACTCGAGCCAAGGAGTAACAAGTCCTAATTTTTGTTGCCCTATTTCAACAAATGAATTTGTTGAAATAGGGCATTATTATGATTATAAACCAATCTTGCTAAGATGAAACCTACAGAGAAAGCCTTGATGAATTGGAGTGGTGGCAAAGATTCCGCACTTACTTTATACAAACTGCAACAGTCTCAAGATTTTGAAATTGCTTGTTTGCTTACCAGTATTTCTCAGAAATATCAGCGTATATCGATGCACGGAGTTCGTGTAGATTTGCTGGAGGCTCAGGCTGAAAGTATTGGGATTCCTCTGGTGAAAATGGAAGTTCCAGACATGCCGTCGATGGCAGTATATGAAGAAACGATGCGGGAGACACTTTCCAAATTGAAGAAGGAGGGAGTTACAGCTTCGATTTTCGGTGATATTTTCTTGGAAGACCTAAGAACATATCGAGAAAGTAAATTGGCCGAATTGGATTTGAAAGGTGTTTTCCCACTTTGGAATCAGCCTACAGATACCTTGATTCATGAGTTTTTGGACTTAGGTTTCAAGACCATTACTACCTGTGTGAATGAGCAGTATTTGGACAAAAGCTTTGTGGGAAGAGTGATTGATGAAGACTTTTTGAAAGAGCTGCCAGCCAATGTTGATCCCTGTGGTGAAAATGGTGAATTCCACACTTTTGTATATGATGGGCCAATATTCAAGAAACCCATAGCATTTGAAAAAGGAGAAATTGTCCTTAGAAAGTATGAAGCACCGAAAACTGAGGATGAGTCTGATCAGTGTTTTTCTAAGGAAAAGCAAGATCCTGCTACCTACGGATTTTGGTATTGTGATTTAATTCCTGTCTAGAAACTTGTTACTCACTTTCACTCATTCTTACGCCTAAGGTTAATTCAAGAGCGATTTTTTGTCCAATTTCTTCTTCAATTTCCTCTTGAATTTCTTTGAAATCCTGTTCGTCTAGTGCCTTTTCTGAGAGGATAGTTACAGACAATTTCAAAGGTTGCATTTGAACCACCTTCACATTTCTAAGTAAGCCATGAGGGATTTCTTTACCACTGAGATTTTGAATGATAGAGTTTTCTTCAACCATCTTATTGAAACTCAGGCCTAATGGTAAGGCGATGGCGATTAGTATTCCTAGACTGATCAATAGGCCTCTTTTTGCCAAGCGAAAGGGAGAGAATCCAAGCATTAGAAATGTGAGTGAGGCCGACATTACTATCCCTGCGAGGTTGGTGCCGAGCAAAAGCATCGCTCCACCAAACACTCCCCAGTCCATCCAACCAATTCCTATTCCTGCGACAGCCAGAGGTGGGACCAAGGCTACGGAAATAGCGACACCTGCCAGTGTTTTGTTGATTTCCTCTTTAGAGTAAGCGTATGCTCCTGCGATTCCTGAGGCAATAGCAATACCCAAATCCAATAAATTAGGGCGTATTCTGGCTAAAATTTGATCGTTTAACACCTCTAAAGGCGTGATGAGTGAAATCAATATGGAAAAGAATAGCCCGATGATAACCCCCCAAAATATGGTAATGAAACTGTTTTTGATCAGTAAGCTATCCTGACGAAGTGCGCCCATCGCCAAAGAAATAATAGGCCCCATCAAAGGTGCTAAAATCATCGCACCAATTACCACTGGCGCTGAATCTCCAAAAAGACCAAATGTGGCAATCATGGTAGATAAAGCCATCAGCACCAAATAGGTGGAGCTGGTCATCGAGTTCTTTCTCAGAAGTGAAAACAAGTCCTTGAATTCCTCCGAAGTGGCGTGACGTACCCAAGGTAAATAGGAGTGAAGAAGTTCTTCTTTTAACCTTCCTGTAGGGAGGGCGTTTGCATTGATTTCTGCTGGACCATCTTTTTGTTCAGCTTCGATAATACTCAAGCCTGGAAGCAGTTTGAAGTTTTCCTCGACTAGAATAATTGTTAGCTCTTTTTCTTCACCCTCTTCTCCGTCTAGTGCAAATTGTATGTTTTCTGAGGATGAAATCACTGCTTCACTGGTGGAGATATAGCCTACAAAGCGGGGAAGGGTGTTGTCTTTTACGGGAAAAAATAAATTCTGTAGTCCAAACTGAATTAGAGAAACAAGGCTTTTGGGAGCCAAAATCAGGAGGTGAATTCTGCCATCATCCAATCCTGAATCTTGGATCACTCTTCGGAAAATTAAGTTGCTTTCACAGTGGGCAACAGCCAATATTCCCATTGCGGCAGTTTCGATAGTTTGTTCTTCGTCTTTACTATTCTTGTATTTGATAGTATATGACTTGAGTTTTACCCTTCGGAAAAGTTTCAGAAGTTGGGCAAATCTTATCTTAATTCCTTCAAAGAAATTACTTGCAGAATTAGAATATAAAATGCTTAGCGAAGTACCAATAACCAAGGAATTGAAGGTCATTTGCTCATTGACCTGCATCAGATCAATTTTCGGAATCTCCTCTGCTTGCTGGATTTCCTCCCAAGCTTTTTCAAATTTCGAGTTTATGCCAAAGCCTTTTTTTCCCTGTTCCATTTTAGGATGAGGAAGTAGCCCGATGTTGATTTCGCTGTCTTTTAATTGCTCAAGGAGTTCTTTTAGATGAACGTCTGAAAGGGAGCAAGCCAACCAGTCCTCCGAGGAATACTGGCTTAGGTTGAGCTCAGCATAAGAAATATGACGTTCAGGCTTGGGGTCAAGTCTACCCAAAAGCTCCTCAAGCTTTTCCTGCTCCGTTTCCGGATCATATACAAAAGTGATTTTTTTCATTTAGGGTTTTAATATAACTAAAGTTCGCTGGATACAAACCCTAAAAATTCAGTGCCTTTCCTTCGTTGGGGAGAATTACAGATTGAAAATATCTGAGTAACTCCGATAACGAATTCTTAATTTTCAAAGTCCCATCTGTGGTGGTTTCTGGAGACTTTAATTTTTTGATTAATCCGTCTCATGGAAGATTTAGAGAAGTTGAAATTACTTCAATAAGTACCTTTGAGTTTGATCTCCGTTTGTTTTCAAAATAGAATTAAGGATATCATTCTTCAATCAATTTCTCCAGGATTTCAACTGCAGCTTCTGAGAGAACGGTGCCGGGACCAAAAATGGCAAATACGCCGGCATCTTTGAGGAATTGATAATCCTTGGAAGGAATCACTCCACCGGCTACCACCATAATGTCCGCTCTTCCCATTTTCTTCAGGGCATGGATCAATTGTGGGACCAAGGTCTTATGACCTGCCGCCAGAGAAGATGCTCCGACGATATGAACATCATTTTCTATTGCCTGCTGTGCGACTTCTTCCGGAGTTTGGAAAAGTGGTCCAATATCCACGTCAAAACCCATGTCTGCAAAACCGGTTGCTATGATTTTGGCACCGCGATCATGTCCGTCCTGACCCATTTTGGCCACCATGATTCTTGGACGACGGCCTTCCAGCGCTGCAAATTCGTCTGATAGTACAAGTGCTTTTTTAAAGGATTCCTGATTTTTCACTTCTGCTGCGTAAACTCCAGTGATAGATTTAGTTTGTGCTTGATGGCGACCAAAAGTCTCTTCCATGGCATCTGATATTTCTCCCAAAGTAGCTCTTTTTCTAGCTGCATCAATTGCCAACTCAAGTAGATTTTCCTTCCCAGATTTTGCAGCTTGCGTAAGGTTATGAAGACTTTTCTTGACTTCTTCCTGATTTCTGGATGATTTGACGGTTTTCAGTCTAGCTAGTTGAGATTCTCTGACGGCTTGATTGTCCACATCTCGAACTTCTATTTCAGATTCCTCTTCTACTCGGTATCGATTTACGCCAACGATAATATCTCTTCCGCTGTCGATCCTCGCTTGCTTTTTGGCCGCAGCCTCTTCAATCCTAAGTTTGGGCAATCCAGCTTCTATGGCTTTTGCCATTCCTCCTAATTCTTCTACTTCTTCGATCAAAGTCCAGGCGCGCTGTACCAACTGGTCAGTCAGGAATTCCACATAATGTGAACCGCCCCAAGGGTCAACTACTTTAGTGACGCCTGTTTCCTCCTGAAGCACCAGTTGCGTGTTTCTGGCAATTCTAGCTGAAAAATCTGTAGGCAAAGCGATCGCCTCATCCAGAGAATTCGTGTGTAAAGATTGTGTGTGGCCCATCACCGCAGCAAGCGCTTCGACGGCCGTTCGAGTTACATTATTATAAGGATCTTGTTCGGTCAGGGACCAGCCTGAAGTTTGGCAATGCGTTCTTAGAGCAAGGGATTTGTCAGATTTAGGATTGAATTCTTTGACGATTTTTGCCCAAAGTAATCTTCCAGCACGCATCTTGGCGATTTCCATAAAGTAGTTCATCCCGATCGCCCAGAAGAATGAAAGCCTAGGAGCAAAATTATCAATGTCCAAACCAGCCTTCACGCCTGTTCTCAAATACTCCAATCCATCAGCTAGCGTGTATGCCAATTCAATATCCGCCGTCGCACCTGCTTCTTGCATGTGATAGCCGGAAATTGAGATAGAATTGAATCGGGGCATGCGCTCCGAAGTGAATTTGAATATATCTGCAATGATCCGCATGGAAGCCTGTGGGGGGTATATATAGGTGTTGCGGACCATGAATTCCTTCAAAATATCATTTTGAATCGTGCCATTGAGTTGCTCTGGTTTTACTCCTTGCTCCTCAGCAGCAACGATATAAAAAGCTAAAATTGGAATCACGGCTCCATTCATCGTCATAGAAACTGACATCTGATCCAGCGGAATCTGATCAAAAAGGATCTTCATATCTTCTACCGAGTCGATAGCTACACCTGCCTTCCCTACATCGCCCACTACCCGTGGATGATCCGAATCATATCCTCGGTGAGTAGCCAGATCAAATGCTACTGAAAGTCCCTTCTGACCTCCAGCTAAGTTTTTTCTATAGAAAGAATTCGACTCTTCTGCGGTAGAAAAACCTGCGTATTGACGAATTGTCCAAGCTCGCATGCGGTACATGGTACTGTAGGGACCTCGTAAATAGGGCGGAATTCCTGCAGCAAAATTCACATGCGAAAGTTTTGCTACATGCTCAGCTTCGAAGACTGGCGGAATAGAAATTTGCTCTGGTGCCTCCCAATTAGCTACATCTTCTTTTGCAGGATTCTGAATTTCTGCAGATTTCCAATTTTTTATATCTGGTCTCATGCCTTGTTCAGGGTGTTTTGTTCTACAAAGTATGTCGCTCGGCTGGGGAGCAGCTCAAAGTCTTTCTCGATAATGTTCTCAAAAGGAAGATGCTTTTCCAACTTGCCTTTGGCGAGGTATTTATTTGCTCCAACTTTTATCTGCGAATCTGCCAATACTTTCTTTTGGGCGGATACGCGTGAAGCTCGGATTTCTTTATGAAGACTTCGTTCTTCAAAGCTTTTGAGCCAGCCTCCTTTATCTTCCAATTCTTGTAGTGCAGTGATTACGGATTTTTCTATTTCTCCTTGTAGAGTTTCTAGGTAGTAGGACCCAGCTGCTGGGTCCATGACTTTGTCCAAGTAACTTTCTTCTTTGAGGATGGTAGAAACATTTCTTGCGATCCTTTTTTCTAGGATAGATGCATTTTTGCCCTCAGCAGGTTTTACCCAAAGAGAATTACTTCCGCCCAGAATCCCTGCCATGGCTTCGTAGGTCTGCCGGATGAGATTAGTGTTTTTATCTAAAACTGATTTGCTCCATTCGCTGGTGGAAGTGATAATGTGGATGCTCTCCATTTCGATCTGCACTCCGTAGTTGGAAGCTAGTTCTAGGACCAACTTCCGTAATGCTTTTACCTTAGCGATTTCGGCGAAGTGCGAATCTCCTACGGCAGTATGAAAGGCCAAGTTTTCAAATACCTGTGTTGGTGAAATAGCTTTTTTGGATAAATGATCTATCAACTCGATGACTTCTCCCAAGCCGAAAGTCAGCTCCTGTATTCCCGTTCCTCCTGCATTTGCATAGCGAGACAGATCTATGGTCATCGGGTAAAACTCTCTGAATTCCTTGAAATCATGTATAGCTTGTGCCGCTTGGCTAATCCCTGAGTTGAAATTTTCCCCAGATCGAAACAATTCATCGCAAGGGGACCAGAGTACAGCTCCATTCAGCATGCTAGGTTTGAGATGAACTGATTCTATCCAGTCTTGGATCATATGAAAAGATAATGCGGTTTCTCCTGTAGGAAGGAAATTGGTAGATATGAATTCTGTATGAACTGCTTTTAAAATTTGATTTAGGTTTTCTGTCCCATCTAAATGCAGTGCAAGTCCATCTGCTCCGTTTTGGAGGGATTGAAGGATTTCTTGGTTAGCATCTTTTTCGTTATCAGGGAAAATAGAAACGAGATTGGACCAGATTCGAGGAGATACCCCCGGGATAGGGGATACTGGGTGAAATTTAAATTGAGCTCTTGGAGCCTCTAAATCTTCTGATGTGTAGAAAGGCTGAATTTTAATTTCATTCCAAAGTCTGGAAGATAGTGCTTCATCAAAATCTTTCCCTTTTAGGTCCTTTTTTACCTGATCAATCCAAGCCTTTTTGCTGGAAGGTGGAAATGAATAAAAGTCCTGATTTGTCATAGTTGGGTTTAGTATTTTACTGAATCCGAATTTCTTCGATTAAAAACCATTTTTTTATTCCTAAGACTAAAACGAAATGGTCTTTATCAAAAATAGGAAAATGCAGGGGAAATCAAGAGCCAAAATGAATAGCATAAATTTTTTGATTTATTTTTCCTCAGTTTCTAATAAGCTGAAACCTAAGATAGTTGCTGTTTAGGAGCGAAATTGTGGGTTAAATAGTCTTAATGTCAATCCGCCAATCCTAAAAGGTTTTTATGACCAAATTTCCTTTGGTGGGAAAACATAGGCTGTTCAAAAAATCATATTTTCAAGCTTAAATCAATTTTTTATTTAAGTTAATTTTCATCAAATTTGACACCCTTGCACCTACCGCGAGGACTTTGTTTTTCAGAAATTTTCTCTAATGAGTTCAGAAGCTAGCGCCGTTTGGAATGAATGTTTACGTGTTATCGAACAACACGTCAATGAGCAGAGCTTTTCAACTTGGTTTAAGCCCATAAATCCTGTCAAACTTGAAGGCACGTCGTTGACGATTCAGGTTCCTAGCCAATTCTTCTACGAATGGCTGGAGGATAATTATGTGCAGGAATTGAAAATTGCTATCAAGACTACTTTGGGTCAAAGTGGCAGGTTGGAATATGCTGTGGTAGTTGATAGAGGAAACTCTTCAAATCAGCCCTATGTAGTTTCATTTCCTCAGGGGAATTCCGGAAATAAGAAACCTCAAGCGCCGGTAGAGCCAGACAAAACTCCATTTGAGATGAAGTCGCTCAACGCCGAGGCTTTGACAAACAGTAATCTAAATCCGACTTATACTTTTACTACTTATATAGAAGGAGACTGTAATCGTCTTGCTCGTTCGGCAGGTTTTGCTGTAGCGACTAAGCCAGGGATCACGTCCTTCAATCCTTTGATGGTATATGGTGGAGTAGGTCTGGGTAAAACTCACTTGGTGCAGGCCATTGGTAATGAGATCAAAAATGGTCCCGACAATAAGTTTGTGCTCTACGTTTCTTCAGAGAAATTTGTCAATCAATTCATGGATTCCATCAAGGATGGGAATGTGAAAAGCTTCACCAATTTCTACATGCAAGTAGATGTATTGATTATTGATGATATTCAGTTTTTGGCTGGAAAGGATAGGACTCAAGAGATGTTCTTCCATATTTTCAATCATCTTCATCAAAGCAAAAAGCAAATTATCATGACCTCAGATTGCCCTCCTAGGGATCTGAATGGCTTGGAAGAGCGTTTGCTTTCCCGTTTCAAATGGGGACTGACAGCAGATTTGCAGATGCCTGATTTTGAGACAAGGGTAGCAATCATCCGTCGTAAAATGCAGTCTGAAGGGATTATTATTCCTGACGATGTGGTAGAATACCTTGCCTATACGGTGGATACTAACGTCCGTGAGTTGGAAGGTATCCTGATTTCGCTTATTGCACATGCTTCCCTGAACCGTGTGGAAATCAGTCTAGAGCTTGCCAAAACGGTGATGAAAAACATCATCAAGGATATTGAGACTGAAGTTGGAGTTGATTTTATCCAAAAGACTGTTTCGGAATATTATGGAATCGCATTGGATGATTTGAAGGCAAAAACCCGTAAAAAGGAGATTGTTACTGCTCGTCAGGTAGCGATGTATTTCTGTAAGGAATTCACAAATCACTCCTTGAAGTCCATAGGTTATCACTTCGGAGGTAGAGATCACTCTACAGTAATTCACGCAGTGCAGAATGTGAATAACTTCATGGATGCTGATAGCTCTTTCCGAAATGCCGTGCTGGAGCTCGAGAAAAAATTCAAGATGAGGTCTTATTAATAGGGACTCTTAATTCTTTTACTTTTCACCACTTACTTCACACAAAAGTTTTTTTCTTAAAGACTGCTACTCATTCAGCTTTTTGCCCATGGTATCTTCAAATCGCTGAAGTAATCTGATGTAGCGTTTTTGGATGTTTTCCAGAAATGTCTCTTGCGTATCTATTTCATAAACAGGGTTATACTGGATTCGATCGATTACGATATCTAACCAGGCTTTCCCATCGTCGATTAAATCAGCGTGAAATGCCTCCACAGTCAAATCCCTAGATCCTGAGAATTCCCCTTTGCCGATTTGTTTGAAATACTGGGTAATCACATTTAGTGCAAGCTCATGAGTTCGCTCAAAATGCTTCAGGAGATCTCTAGACTGTGGTTCGGTAAGCTTTCCATTTTTTGCACGCTTTGCATAATCTGTAAGATCAACCAAAGCAGCGCTGAATTCTTCAAAGCATTTTTCGCAGGATTTTGTGATAGTTTTCATGGGAAGACGAATTTTGGATTTGATTGCTTTTACTGTGATCAGAAAGTCCTTTTAAAGTACTAAAATGATTCGATATAACTAAGATTTCTAGGTTGAAAAACTTAGCTATTTCTAAGTAACGCTCAAAATTCGTCTTCCCAATCTTTCTACCTCACATTATATGTCTGCATAAATGGCTGCCCATTGGAAGCAACTCCCTCGAGTAATAATCTACCACTGTATTTCTCCAAGTAGGTTCCAACTTTATTAGGGTCCTTGGCTGGTTCGTTATTGATCTGAGTGATCACAAATCCTTCTCTAAGCCCAAGTTCTCTCAGGTATCCTCGTGTCAAACCCGTGATTTTTATTCCATAATCTACTCCAAACTTGTCCTTCTCAATCGTATTTACAGCTTCTAGTTTTGCTCCCAAGATTCCAGAACTGTAGAATTCTCTCTTGATGATGCCATTGCCACCTTCCAAGTTTTGAAGTTGAAGATTGGCGGATTTAGAAGAACCATTTCTTATGAAAGTTACCGGGAGCTTTTCACCTGGATAATAGTAGGAGAGTGCTTCTTCGAAACTACCCTTTCCTGATATATCCTGAGCACCTAGCTTGGTGATGACATCATTGCGCTGCAGGCCTGCTCGCTCTGCTGCTCCGTTTTTGACCACATGAGTGACTATTACTCCGTCTAGCGTCTCTATATTCATCTCCTCGGCGAGCTCTGGGGTGATTTCTACGGCTTCTATGCCTGGGATGGCTTTTTGTACTTCACCGTACTGTATCAAATCATTCGAGACTTTCATGGCAATATCCACTGGCACAGCAAAACCATAACCCGTATAAGATCCTGTCCTCGATAGGATCGCAGTGTTTATCCCAACCAATTCTCCATTGACATTGACCAAAGCACCGCCGGAGTTTCCTGGGTTAATAGGAGCGTCAGTTTGGATGAAGCTTTCCAAAGGAAAATCCCCTCCTAGAATATTGATTTGTCGTTCTTTGGCAGAAACTATACCTGCTGTGACCGTGGAGGTAAGGTTAAATGGATTACCGACTGCCAGTACCCACTCGCCGATTTTTAGATCTCGGCTGCTACCACGTTTGATGGCTGGGAGGTTAGTCTCCTCAATTTTCAATACAGCGATATCCGTGTTTTTATCCGTACCGACTAATTTGGCTTTATAGGTTCTTTTCTTGTGAACCACCTCGATAGTTTCTGCTCTGTCTATCACGTGATTATTGGTCACGATATAGCCATCGTCTGAGATGATCACTCCCGAACCTGTGCTCACTTGTTGGGAAGGAGCCCCTCCACCTCCGAAGAAGTAGTCAAACATGCTGTACCTTCTAGGGTCCGTGCCGGAAAAATTCTTGATGAAGACAACAGATTCTGTGCTGTTTTCTGAAGCATCTACAAAAGAAATAGGTGCGTCAGTTCTGGGGTAATTAGATGCTGGCTGGTATTGCGAAGCAAAGCTTACTTCTGTTTGATTAGTTTGGGGGAAATCAGCGAATTGTGCTGGTTCAGTAAAATTGATTGTGCTCCAAACTGCAGCTCCGGCCAAGCCTGCCAGAAAGGAAACGGCGGTTGTTTTGAATAGACTGTTCATAGGCGAATCATTTATCAATTTGACGAACGTGAATAGTTACAGTTTAATAAATTCACATTTTTTAAGTTCGGATTTAGGCTGAACTCAGTCTTTTGACCTTTAATATTGTGCCATTCGGCAAAAACTGACGATTTGTACGAGGAAAACTGGGAGCATCTTGTAATTTTGTCAGCTATTGAGAAAACTCTCCAAAAAATGAGGGTTTGAATTACTCAACAATCCCAAACTGAATGACAGAACCCAAACGCGTAGCCATCCTGGGCAGCACCGGAAGTATTGGTACTCAAACCCTAGAGGTAATTCGTCAGCATCCCAAAGACTTTATCGTAGAGGTTCTTACTGCACAAAATAATGCAGACTTACTGGTAGCTCAAGCACTGGAGTTTACTCCCAATGCCGTGGTAATCGGTAATGAGAAACTTTATGCCCAAGTTCGAGATATCCTACAACCGAAGGATATCAAGGTGTATGCTGGTGAAAAGGCGATTGCTCAGATAGTAGAAATGGAAACTATCGACTTGGTGTTGACGGCCTTGGTGGGATATTCAGGTTTGATTCCTACAGTGAATGCGATCAAGGCAGGTAAGCAAATAGCACTTGCCAATAAAGAAACCTTGGTGGTAGCAGGGGAGATCATCACAGCTTTGGCAAAGGAGAATCGAGTGAATATCTACCCGGTTGATTCGGAGCATTCTGCGATTTTTCAATGCTTGATCGGTGAGTTCCACAATCCTATCGAGAAAATAATCCTTACAGCTTCTGGCGGACCCTTTAGAGGGAAGGATAGAGCTTTCTTGGAAACTGTCACACGCGAGCAAGCGCTGAAGCATCCCAACTGGGAAATGGGAGCGAAGATCACAATTGACTCTGCTTCTCTGATGAATAAGGGCTTGGAAGTGATCGAGGCAAAATGGCTTTTTGGACTGAAAACCGAACAGATAGAGGTAGTCGTACATCCGCAGAGCATCATTCATTCGATGGTTCAGTTTGAGGATGGATCGATTAAAGCACAACTTGGATTGCCAGATATGCGTATCCCAATTCAGTTTGCCCTGAGCTTTCCTGATCGATTGAAAAGTGACTTCGAGAGATTTGACTTTATGAATTACCCACAATTGACCTTTGAGCAACCAGATTTAAAGACTTTCAAAAACCTACAATTGGCCTATGATGCCCTCGCAAAAGGTGGCAATGCCCCTTGTGTGCTCAATGCTGCCAATGAAATAGCAGTAGCTGCTTTCTTGAATAAAGAAGTAGGTTTCCTTGAAATGTCTGATTTGATTGGTGAAACTCTCGAAAAAGCTGAGTTTATTGCGCAGCCAAATTTGGAGGATTATGTGTCGACGGATGAGCGCGCAAGAGAAATTACTAAAGAACTAATAACGAATAAAGTATAATGGATACCTTAATAATGGTGGGTCAATTAGTCCTCGGGTTATCAATCCTCGTGGGTTTACATGAATTGGGTCACTTACTTACCGCCAAGATGTTTGGCATGAGAGTAGAAAAATTTTCAATTGGATTTCCTCCTAAAATCGCTGGATTCCAGTGGGGAGAAACTGAATATTCTATAGGAGCGATACCACTGGGGGGCTTTGTGAAAATCTCCGGAATGGTAGATGAATCCATGGATGCTGATCAGATGGCAGGAGAGCCACAGCCATGGGAATTCCGATCTAAGCCAACTTGGCAGCGTCTGATCGTAATGCTCGGCGGAATTATCGTCAATGTGATTACCGGGATAGTCATCTTTGTGATCTTGGTTTACAATAATGGTGAGACATATTTTTCTCGTGATCAAGTAGTAGAAAACGGTATTGTAGCCCTGGAGATTGGTGAATCAATTGGTCTGAAAACAGGCGATAAGATTTTGGATATCAGTGGTGAACCTTATCAATCCATAAATGATTTGACGGCTGGCTCGGCTTTGCTTAGCGAAAATGGTTACTATACTGTAGATCGTGAAGGAGAAATAATCAAGGTAGATATCCCAAGAGGCTTTATCAATTCTTTCAATAGTCAGGAGGCAATAAATAGCTTCGTCTCTATTCGCTATCCATTTGAACTGAAGGAAGTGACCAAAGGTGGAGCAGCTGAGAAAGCTGGAATAACTGCTGATGATAAGATATTGGCTGTAAATGGTCATAAGATCACTTACATCAATGATTTGAGAGAGGAATTGGCCAAGTCAAAAAATGAAGAAGTAGATGTCACTTTACTGACTGCAGCTAATGATACCACTCATACCATGGTAGCGGTTTCAGATGAAGGGATAATTGGGATAGAAATGGCGCTGACCTTAGATATGGTTAAGCGTAAGTATAGTTTCAATGAAGCAATTGCAAAGGGAACTAGCAAAGCATTTACCGTAGTCATCGTGAATGCAAAGGCGATGGGTAAGATGTTTACGGGTGAAGTATCCACCAAAAACGTAAGTGGACCTATTGGAATAGCAAAGATCTATGGAGATACCTGGGATTGGACTAAGTTCTGGACGATTACAGGTTTGATCTCTATGATATTGGCATTTATGAACCTACTGCCAATTCCAGCATTGGATGGTGGACACGTGATTTTCTTGCTTTATGAAATGATCTCTGGTAGAGCTCCTTCAGACAGATTTCTGGAGAATGCGCAGAAAGTCGGAATGGTCATACTCCTTGCTTTGATGGTTTTTGCAATTGGAAACGATGTGTTGAAATTATTTACAGGGGAGGGATAAAAAACTAAAACTGCCAATCTGACCACTTCGGTCTATTGGCATGCACCTTGACCTTTTAGGAAGAACCTTCGTATTTTGAGGGTTCTTCTTTTATTTTAGCATAAAACGGACAGCCTAGCTGTCATTCTGTCTATATGAGCCAATTCGAAAATTCTGTGTTTCAAAACTTAATGGTCGGTGAGTTTTCCGGTGAGGGAGATCTGATCCAGTTGATTACCGATGAAGAGGATGATACACTAGGAAAGGAAATTCTTGAAGAAGAGATTCCGATCCTTACCGTAAGAAATACAGTCCTTTTCCCAGGTGTAGTCATCCCAATTACTGTGGGGAGACAACGATCTATTCGCCTGGTAAAAAAAGCCCAAAAAGGAAATAAATTGATTGGGGTATGTGCTCAGATCAATCCAAATATTGATGATCCAGGATGGGAGGATATCTATCAGGTAGGTACACTCGCCAAAATCATCAAAATGATTGTGCTTCCTGACGGAAATACCACGATCATTATTCAGGGTAAAAAGCGTTTCAAGATTTCTGAGCAAATCACCGATGATCCGTATTTCATGGCAAGAGCGGAGTATTTGGAGGAGAATTTCCCAAAAAGCTCCAAGAAAATTCAGGCTCTTGAAGAGTCTCTGAAAGAGTCTGCTACGCGCATTCTTCATTTGAATCCTGAGATCCCTCGTGAAGCTCAGGTTGCCTTGGACAATATTGACAATACACCTTTCCTAACACACTTTTTGTCTTCTAACATCAATGCTCCGGTGGAAGCCAAGCAGCGATTATTAGAAATCAACGATGGGGTAGAGCGTGCGACATTGTTACTTGAATTCATGATGAAGGATATCCAGATGCTGGAACTAAAATCTGAGATTCAGAAGAAGGTGCATACGGATATAGATCAGCAGCAACGGGATTATTTCCTGCGTCAGCAGATGAAAGTGCTTCAAACCGAACTTGGGGATGAAGGTCCTGAAAAGGAAGTGGAAGATCTAGCAGCTCGTGGGGCCTTGAAAAAATGGTCTCCTGAAGTCAACAAGCATTTTCAGAAAGAACTCGATAAAATCCTCAGAATTAATCCTTCTGCGGCAGAGTATCCGATTGCCTTGAATTATGCGGAAACTATGGTAGATCTGCCTTGGAATGAGTTTACGCAGGATAATTTTGATTTGAATCATGCCAAGAAAGTATTGGATGGTGATCACTTTGGGCTAGACAAGGTCAAAGAAAGAATCATCGAATACCTAGCGGTGCTGAAGTTGAAGAATGATCTTAAAGGTCCAATTCTTTGTCTTTATGGCCCTCCAGGTGTGGGTAAAACTTCCTTGGGTAAGTCGGTAGCGGCAGCATTAGGTAGAAAATATGTCAGAATGTCTCTTGGAGGCATGCATGACGAAGCGGAGATCCGTGGCCATCGTAAAACTTACGTAGGAGCTATGCCAGGGAAGATTATCCAAAACATGAAAAAAGTGAAAATCTCAAATCCAGTTTATGTACTGGATGAGATAGATAAGCTTTCTTCAGATTTTCGTGGAGATCCATCTTCAGCCTTTTTGGAAGTGCTGGATCCGGAGCAAAACAATGCCTTCTTGGATAATTACCTAGAGGTAGAATATGACCTAAGCAAGGTGCTTTTCATTGCTACAGCCAATTCACTGGACACCATTCAGCCTGCCTTGCGGGATAGAATGGAGATCATCGAGGTGACAGGTTATACGCAGGAAGAAAAGGTGGAAATCGCTAAACGACACCTAGTCCCTAAGCAGCGCAAAGAGCATGGCTTGAAAGCCAAGCAAATATCTTTTGACAAGGCTGCTTTGGTGAAATTGATAGAAGATTATACCAGAGAATCTGGAGTGAGAAGCTTGGAAAGAGCGATAGGTAAAGTGGTGCGGAATATCGCCAAATCTATCGCGATGGAAGAGGAGTATAGTCCTAAGATTAATGCTGCGGCAGTGAGAAGAATCTTGGGTTCTGAGATTTTCGATAAGGAATCTTATACTGACAATAGCGTGGCTGGTGTGGTCACAGGCTTGGCTTGGACTAGCGTAGGTGGAGAGATTTTGTTTATCGAAACTAGCTTGAGTAGAGGAAAAGGCAAGCTTACGCTTTCGGGACAGCTGGGTGATGTGATGAAGGAGTCAGCGATGACTGCTTTGTCTTACCTCAAATCGAAGGCAGAAACACTCGGAATCGATCATAGAGTATTTGATCAATACGATCTACATATTCACGTTCCTGCTGGAGCAGTTCCTAAGGATGGCCCTTCGGCAGGTATCACGATGTTGACTGCCATGGCTTCTGTATTTACCCAAAGAAAGGTGAAAGCAAAAGTTGCTATGACTGGAGAGATCAGTTTGATCGGAAAAGTAATGCCTGTGGGCGGAATTAAGGAGAAGATTCTAGCTGCCAAAAGAGCTGGAATCAAAGAAATTATCCTTTGTCGCAAAAACAAACGAGATATCGAGGAGATCGATGAGCACTACATCAAAGGGGTAGAATTCCACTTTGTGGAGAAGGTGGAGGAAGTATTGGAGATAGCTTTGCTTAAAACCAAGGTGGATAATCCGCTTCATTTCAACTTGCAGTCCGAAAACGGAAAAGACAATTAAGGAGCAATAATGCTCACTTTACGAGGATTAATCCTCTAAAAAATATACCTAAAAAGCTCAGATCGAAAGTAACCACATTGATCTGAGCACATTTTAACCTAACATCATGGAAAAAATACTTTCACTTACTCCGAGACAGATTGTCGCCGAGTTGGATAAATATATCATTGGGCAAAACGATGCCAAGCGCAACGTTGCTATTGCTTTGAGAAACCGTATTCGTCGCTTGATGGTGAAGACGGATATTCAAAAGGATATCGTGCCAAACAATATTCTAATGATCGGTTCGACCGGTGTAGGTAAGACTGAGATTGCCAGAAGATTGGCTAAAGTGGCTAATGCGCCATTCACCAAGGTAGAGGCCTCTAAGTTCACGGAAGTAGGCTATGTAGGTCGTGATGTGGAAAGTATGGTGAGAGACCTGGTAGAGCAGTCTGTGGCCTTGGTAAGAGAGCAGAAGAATGAGTCTGTCAAGGTAAAAGCTGCTGATGCAGTGGAGGAGATTATTTTGGATGTTTTGATACCTCCGGTGAAAAGTGCAGGATTTACACGAGCGCTTCCGGTAGATACTGACGAGAACTCTGAGCCAAGCAATGATGCGGAGCTAAATGAAAGAACGCGCGAGCGATTTAGAGAGAAGCTTCGTGACGGAGAGTTGGATGATAGAAAAATAGAAATCAGTGTAAAAGCTGGTTCTCCTATGGGTGTAGGGATGATAGGTAATGGAATGATGGATGATGCCAGTATGGCAGGTCTTCAGGATATGATTTCCAATATGATGCCCAAAAAAGTCAAAAAGCGCAAAGTGAGCATTTCTGAGGCAAGAAAGATTTTGCTGGAAGAGGAAATGTCTAAGTTGGTTGACTTTGAAGAAGTAAAGGAAGAAGCAATCAAATTGGCCGAAAATAATGGGATCATCTTTATAGATGAAATCGATAAAATAGCATCCAAATCCGGTAAAAATGGTGGTGGTCCTGATGTGAGCCGTGAAGGTGTTCAGCGGGATTTGTTACCGATTGTAGAAGGGTCAGCAGTAAATACCAAATACGGTGTGATCAACACCGATCACGTGCTATTTATAGCTGCAGGAGCTTTTCATGTGGCCAAGCCGTCTGATTTGATTCCTGAATTGCAGGGTAGATTCCCTATTCGTGTGGAATTGCAAAGTTTAACGCAGGAGGATTTTTCAAGAATTTTGCGCGAGCCAAAAAACGCACTTACCAAGCAGTATCAAGCACTATTTGAGTCAGAGGAAGTGTACCTTGAGTTTAATGATGAGTCCATCGAGGAGATAGCAAGATTGGCTTTTCTGATCAATTTGGAAGTGGAAAATATCGGAGCAAGGAGACTTCATACGGTGATGAGTCATCTGCTCAATGATTTCTTGTTTGACGTTCCTGATACGATTACTGCGAATTCCAAGATCATGGTGACCAAAGAAATGGTTCAGGATAGACTAAGCACTCTTGTTCAAAATAGAGATTTGTCTCAGTACATCCTTTAATTTCCAAGCAAACAATCCAAGAACAGATGTCTAAATCACTCCTTATACTTACGGGTCATAGCCAAGGACTAGGTCGTGCTATTATGGATACTTATTTGCAAAAGGATGACTTTGAGGTAATAGCTATTTCCAGAACGGTGCTTGGATTAGGCAATCCGAATCTTACTGAGCATAGCATTGATTTGGGTGACTTGGAAGTATTGGAGAATGAATTGCCAAAGCTATTCCCTACTGCTGATTATAAGGAAATCATCATGATCAATAATGCTGGCTGGATAGGAGAGATCAAGCCTGTGGGGAGTATGCAAGTGAAGCATATGAGAATACAGGTCAATGTTAATTTATTGGCTCCTATGTATTTGACTAGTGCTTTTGTGGATGCCTATAAAGATTCTTCTGCGAAAAAGATCATTTGTAATATAAGCTCTGGTGCTGCTTCCAAACCTGTAGAAGGCTGGGGAGGATATTGTAGTACTAAAGCGGCTATTGCGATGTTTACTCAGGTGGCGGCTAAGGAAAATAAAGATCCTCTTTTTAGGTTTTTCAGCTTAGCTCCGGGGATAGTAGATACTGCCATGCAGGATGAAATCAGGCAGTCTGATGAATTGGATTTTCCTCAAATCGAGCGTTTTAAAAACTATAAGGAAGATGGTGAGCTCTCAAGTCCTGAGCAGGTGGCAGCTAAGATCTGCTATATGCTGGGGAATGAAAGCAAATTCCAAGATGTCATTCAGGATGTCAGGAACTTTGATCTGCCTTGATGTTAGGCTGAATATTAGCTACAGCGGAGGCGGAGCCTAGCGAAAGGAGCACAGATATTAAAAAAGTGTCAATTGCTATTTTATTTCAGACACATTTAGCAACTCTAATTTTGCGCTACTGCGACTGAATACTGTGACTGCGACTATTACTTTTTACTTTTAACGCCTACATTTTTATATCCCAAATCATCAAACCTTCTTGGGATAATCAATAAACCAAAATCTGGAGCTTTCTGGACGCAACTGTATCCAATGATTCGTATCTACTAGCAATCCATATTGTCCGGAAGTAGGTAGATTATCTAGATTCCCTCCAAAAAAATCTATGAATTCATTCATTCCAGGATTATGTCCTACTACAAAGATTAATTCATGGGAGTCATCCTGCCTTTGAATACATTTCAAAATCATGGCAGCAGAAGCATGATATAGATTTTTGTCGTAAGTGATTTTCGAAGTGGGAAGATGAAGCACCGATGCAAGAATTTCGGCAGTTTGAGATGCCCGAGTAGCAGTAGAACTTAAGATGAGATCGGGAAGAATCCCTTTTTCTATTAAGCGCAATCCCATTTCAGGGACATTATCCAAGCCTCGATCGGCCAAAGGCCTGTCGTGATCAGCCAGATTAGGGTCGTCCCATGCTGACTTTCCGTGTCTCACCAAAATTATTTTCTTCATTTATTGAAAATAAGAACGATTATTTTGTTTTTTTTAATTGAATATTTACTTTTAGCACTCTTTCAATTCCAATTTATCACAAATAATTATGTTTACCGGAACAGTAAAATTTTACAATGAAGCCAAAGGGTTTGGATTTATCGTTGACGATGAGTCTCAAAGCGAAGTATTCGTACACGCAACCGGTTTGGTAGATCAAATCGCACAGAATGACAAAGTAACTTATGACATCAAAGAAGGCAATAAAGGCCCGAATGCTGTCAACGTTAAAAGAGCTTAATATAGTTTTTTTTTGTTAGCGAAAATTAGTCCTCTGAAGTTTACTCTTCAGAGGATTTTTTATTTTCATCTGTTTGACTAGCGTCTAATCCCTTATTTATTTTTACTGGACTTATGTCTTCACCAGGCTTAGATATTTTTTCTTGCCAGTTGGAAGGTACGCTTTTCAAATAAAGATCTCGTTTTGGAAAAGGAATTTCGATTTCGTGTTCTGCAAATTTTTCAAAAATAGCCGCCATTACCTCTGCACGTACCTGAATCCAAATATCCATACTTTCTACCCAGAATAATACACGGAAATCTACAGAGCTATCATTGAAAGTCTGCATATAGACATGTGGGTTAGGAGTTTTCAATACATGCTCCCTATTAAGCACTTCTTCTAATAGCGCTTTCACTTTTTTCATGTCAGAGGAATAGCCAACACCAATAATCAGTTCTACCCTACGCTTTTTGTCTGATAGTGTCCAGTTTATCAGGCTTTGAGATAGCAAGTCTCCATTTGGCACTACAATTTCAGAGCCATCATAGCCTTGGATTTTACTGGCTCGAATGCCTACGTCTTTGACAGTACCACTTGTTTGTCCTACTTGGATTTCATCTCCTATCTGTATAGGACGCTCAAATGCCAACACGACTCCAGAGACAAGGTTGTTGATGATAGTTTGCAGACCAAAGCCAATACCTACAGATAATGCGCCAAGTACGATGGTGATTTTATCAAAGGGGATTTTGGCTGCTGTCATTCCAATAAAGAATCCGATAATCCATATTGCCAGTCGGATGAGAAGTATAGAACTGCCAAGCCTTTGCTTTCTAGACGCGGCATTTTTTTGATCTTTTATGGAAGCAAAATAGGCAATGTTATTGGCCAAAAATGTGGATATATATAGGATTATTACGAATAAGAGAATGCTACCATATTGAAACTCTGTAGCACCAAGTACTCTTGGGGTTTGAAGAAAGTCAGTAACCCATAGGTAGATATAATTATAATATCCAAGATGCCATAGTAGTCCATAAACCCAGAGACATATAGCAAAGATGGATACAAAACCCTTCATTCGCTTCTGTAAATCTTGAAAATCAAAGTAGGAAGTGAATTCGTCGTTTTCTTTCTTTCTATATTCAATAATCAAATAAACTACTTCTAAAAATACCTGTACAAATAGATACAAACTCACCGCTCTATAAAAGGTGATTGCTCCTGTGACAGAATAGGTTTTGGCGAGATTGAAACGACCAAATATGTTTGCAAAAAAGGCAAAGGATTGCATAAGCACGAGCAGAATTGAAATTGTTTTTAGGAAATAAGCCGCTGTGGTCTCCTTGTCTTTCATGCTTCTCCATATCAAACAGCCCATTACTATAAAAATAAGGGAGGAGATTAAGATGTACCATCTTTCCTGAAAGGCAATTTTCCAATGCAAACCATTGTAAGCAAGCACGATATAGGGAAAAAGGAAGATGAGCCAATAGCGAAAGAAATCATTACCAAACTCTTTTTTCACTAGAAAGGTCGATGAAATTGCCATTAACAAGGACAAAATAGAAATAAAAACTAATGGAGGGGCAGAGAAAAAAATCAGGTAAAAGGGCAAAAGGATAATTAGTACTGACCAAAAAGTCCGTTTTTGAAAGTATTCGGTTCTATTTAGAATTAGAGAAGCAAATTCCTTTTCTTCTGAGATAGATTTTATAGCATATCGCATCGCAAAGTATATTCCTATTAATACAAGTAATGCGAGGATAAATGGTTTGTTGTCCTTTTCCCAATACACCTTCAATAACATGATATTGAGCTGAAGGGACTGAAGAAAGACCTCTTGGAAGTTTGTTTCTTTTTTAAAGCTAGGAGCTTCCCAGATGTAATTGATTTCTTTTGTCCAGAACTGATGCTCTAATTGAATTCTATGCGTGTTTAGAAACTGCTTTAATTCCAAAAAAGCCACGGTATTATCGCTGACTTTGGCCTGGAATTTGGCCATTATAATTTCCTGAGCTAGGAAGGTGCTATCAACCGATTTTATAGCCTTCTTCAGCAATGAAAGCTCCTTGTTGATCGCAGGGAGCAAGGTAGTATCCCGAAGTGTCATATTGAATACTGAATCTGACTTGATCTTTTCAAGCTTGATGCCCGCATCGGTTAGCGTTGCTATCCTCGACTTGAGTTTACTATCAAATTTCTCATTGACTCCCTTTACCATGACGATAAGGTTGTCCATCCCTTGCAGGTACCTTAAATTGAATTTGTCTTGATCGCCTTCAGTTTGTTCAGTGATTTTCTCAGCAAATAATTTGACTTTTGGGAGCTGGTTACTCATTTCAAGCGTATCTAATACGTCGGCCAACTCTAGTTTTATTTTGCTTATTTCGATCGCATGATTCTGTGCTCTATTGATTACTTGAGTTAGGATCGTTCCAATATGTCGGCTTTGCTTGACGACACGCGTGGTATCATCAAATACGAAAAGGCTGTCTAAGGAATTAATAGAAGGAGCCTTAACGACCTTTGAACTGTCTTTGGCGGTAGAGTCAATGCGTGCTATTGGAACTGAATCATTTTGGGCTAAAGACGCAAAGGCGAATAAAAAAGTGCATAGTATTACTAGAAATGCTCGGGTCATAGGTCTCATTTGAGAGTTAATATAGAGAAAATTGATCATTTTGAAACGAACAGTCTACTCTAGCGTATGTAGTAAATTGAAAGTCAAAGGGTACGATACTTCTGATTACTCAGTAGTAGGCATTGAAACTGTAGACTTATTCAAGATTTCTTTACTAGAATTCAATTTTGTTAAAGATTTCAACATAGCAATATAGATTTTCAAATCTAGTCTATATCGAACAAATTATAACCAATAGCCCTTTTCCTAGGTTAATATGTTATAGGTCTTGAAAATTGGTTAATTCGTGTTAATTTGGGCATGCAGGCACTTTTTCAGGTGTAATATTTGGATCTAATAGATCATCACTCTGTTTAATTATTGAAAATAAACCTAAGAAATTATGAGCAAAAGACAGTTCTTTCTGGGAATGCTTCTTGCCTCTTTGATCGGAGGCCTAGTCGCCATAGTAGGCGTTAGCTTTCTCACACAACCGCAAAATGCAACTAGCTTCGATGAGAAGCAGCCAATTAGTTTTGCAAATCTACTTTCAGGTGAAGAATTTACAGTTCCTGATGGTATCAATTTCGTAGCTTCCGCAGAGGCTGTAATACCTGCAGTAGTTCATGTCAAAAGTCAGGTAACTTATTCTAGTGGACGTAGGGGTCAGAGAGATCCTATACAAGATTTATTTGGAATACCTCCCAGAGAGGAAAGAGGTGACCAGGGTCGAGCATTGATGAGTTCAGGTTCAGGAGTGATAATCTCGCCTGATGGATATATCGTAACCAATAATCACGTAGTAGAAAATGCGACTAGGCTTGAGATTTCGCTAGACAACAACAAAAGTTATGTGGCCAAATTGATAGGTACTGATCCTACTACAGATTTGGCCTTGCTGAAAATTGATGAAGAGGGACTTCCATTCGTAAGGTTTGGTGATTCTGACAAAACCAAAATCGGGGAGTGGGTACTTGCAGTTGGGAATCCATTTGATTTGAATTCTACTGTTACAGCAGGGATTATTTCTGCAAAAGCAAGAAACATCGGAATCCTTCGCGATGTGGAGGACAACCTCTCTGTGGAAGCATTCTTACAGACAGATGCAGTAGTGAACCCAGGTAATTCTGGAGGAGCACTCGTCAACCTAGCTGGAGAATTGATCGGTATCAATACTGCAATTGCCAGCCGTACAGGTACATTCAATGGCTATTCATTTGCTGTTCCGAGTACGCTGGTCAAAAAAGTGATGGACGATCTCATGAAGTATGGTACAGCACAGCGAGCATTGCTTGGTGTGGGGATCTTAGATGTGAGTCAGGAGCTTGCAGATGGACTTGGAGTTGATTTTCCAGTGGAACAAGGAGTGTATATTCGAACTGTAAACGAAAATTCCGGTGGAGAAGAAGCAGGTCTTAAGCCAGGTGACATCATCATAAGTGTGGATGGACGTGTGACTAATAATGTAGCCAACTTGCAAGAAATGGTAGCTAGAAAGCGTCCAGGAGACAAGGTGGATGTAGAATATATTCGAGATGGTGAAACCTACACTACAACTGCTACCTTGAAAAATTTCGCAGGAACTACGGATATTGTAGAAAAAGTAATCCCTAAAGTTTTTGAGTTCCAAGGAGTCAGTTTTGAGGAAGTTTCCGATAAAGTAAAAGAACAACTTGAACTTCGTGGTGGAGCCTTAATTACTGCCGTTACGGGAGAGAAGTGGGGTAGAGCAGGTGCAAGACCAGGGTTCATTATTACTTCTATTATGACAGAAGATGGTCGCATAAAGATATCAGGAGTAGATAACCTACTCGAAGTATTGGAAGATACAGAGGGACAAGACATAGTTGTCTTAGGGATGTTCCAAGATGGAACGGAATATTACTTTGAGGTTGACTAGTAGATTTTAGATCGAAAATTGGGCAGGCTGGTGATTATTCATCAGCCTGTTTTTTTTGCTGTTTTGGGCAGGAGGATAGCTTTTTGGGAGAGATTCCCTAATTTACTTTTCAATCAAACCCATGACCTAATGAAAAAGTACCTTAGCTCAACAAGCTGTTTTGTTTTTACGATGCTATTGAGTGTAAATGTCTTTGCTCAAAGCCCCTCAACAGTTTTAACAGCTCAAGGAAAACAGCCATTAGTGGGTGTATCTGCTGAGCGACTGGATCGAATAGATCAGATGCTGGATCAAACAGTCAGTGATAACCAGGTGCCTGGACTAGTTGCTTTAATTGTAAAGGATGGGAAGATTGTCTATCACGAGGCAAAAGGACTGGCGGATGTGCCTTCTGGTACAGCAATGGCCAAGGATCAGATTTTTAGAATAGCATCTCAAACCAAATCTATTACCTCTACAGCTGTGATGATGCTTTGGGAGGAGGGAAAGTTTAAGTTAGATGACCCAATTTCTAAGTACATCCCTGAGTTTTCCAATCCACAGATTTTGACTGGTTTTCGTTATGGAGATTCTTCCTACTCTACCAAACCTTCTCCTCGAGAGATCACCATTAGACATCTCATTACACATACCTCCGGGATAGGATACGGGGTGATTGATGGCAATGAGCAGATGAAAATGATCTATCAGAAAGCAGGAATAGTGGACTTGTTCACGACTGAGCCCGTGAAAATCTCTGATAATATTAAGAAGCTAGCTAAGCTTCCGCTTCATCACGAGCCTGGAACGAAATATACTTACAGTGAAGGGCTTGATGTGTTGGGGTATTTTATAGAAATTATTTCAGGAATTCCCTTTGACCAATTTCTGCAAACTCGGATTTTTGATCCTATGGGGATGAAGAATACGGGATTCTATTTGAATGATACCCAAGGCAAAAAATTGGTGACAATTCACCGAAAAGTAGGAGGTCAATGGGAGTCTTTCCCTGTCACTTTCTATGATCCAGATTATCCGAAAACTGGCGCCAAGACCTTTTTCTCCGGAGGAGCGGGACTATCATCGACTGCTGAGGATTATGCCAAATTTCTTCAAATGTATATCAACAATGGTGCTTATAATGGAACAAGATTTCTCAGTCCTACGACCATCAAAGCTATCATGAGCAACCAAGTAGGAGATTTACTGGGTAATGGGGGAAAGGATTACGGATTGGCTTTTGGCTTGGTGGATGAGAATGGAGTCGCTCAGGGAGGTATCGGAAGCCTAGGTACTTTCGACTGGGGCGGGTATTTCAACACCCAGTATTTTGCAGATCCTGTCACCAATACCATAGGGATATTGATGAAGCAAACCCAGGGTGGGACCGGCGATGAGTCAGCTTGGAAGTTTCGGCAGATGGTTTTCTCGGCGATAGAGTAATGTTGTGTCCGTTCGTGGTGACACGAACGGGGGCCTGGGTTGTATGGGTACTTAAGACTAGGTTATGTGTCTGTTCGTGGTGACACGAACTGAGGCTAAGGTTATTATGATTCTGGAAAATAAGTACGGATATGTAGACCAGAAGGGACGCTAGGCGTAATTAGAGATTGGCATATATGTTTGAACTTATAAACTCGCTCCGAGGAACTGGAAGCAAAAAGGGAAGTCGATCGACTTCCCTTTTAATTGCAATATGAAAGTCAAAGTAGGCTCTGGCCTTTATCCTTTCTTTGTGTTCTTAGTGGCTTAATAAAATCAGACTTTATCCACTGCCAATTTATACGTTGGGTCTTCGATTACATTGATATCGATTAGCTCATCTGCATTTTCCAGGAGCTTTCTGCAATCAGGGCTGAGATGCTTCAGGTGTACTTTTTTACCAACCTTATGATATCGCTCTGTCAATTTGTTTAAAGCTTCGATTGCTGACATATCGACTACACGACTTTCTTGGAAGTCAATGATCACTTCTGCAGGATCATTTAACACATCAAATTTCTCATTGAAAGCAGAAATAGAACCAAAGAAAAGCGGGCCAAACATCTCGTAGTGCTTCACTCCATTTGCATCCACATTTTTTCTTGCTCGGATTCTTTTAGCATTATCCCATGCGAAAAACAAAGCTGCTAGAATCACGCCGATCAATACTGCCAAGGCCAAGTTGTGTAGGAATGCAGTGATCAAGGTCACTAGAATCATCAAGAACACATCTGATTTTGGCATTTTAGTGAACGTGCGAAGACTTGCCCATTCGAAGGTTCCGATGGAAACCATGATCATCAGGCCAGTCAAAGCTGCCATTGGCACTTGTTCTATCAGGCTAGATCCGAACATGATAAATACCAAAAGCATCACTGCAGCTACTATTCCAGAAAGTCTAGCTCTTGCACCGGATGAGATATTGATCAAACTCTGGCCGATCATCGCACAGCCACCCATTCCTGAGAATACTCCAGAAAGCATATTTGCGATTCCTTGAGCTACCGCTTCTTTGTTTCCGCGGCCACGTGTTTCGGTGATTTCGTCAATGATATTTAGGGTCAGCAAACTTTCAATCAAACCTACACCAGCCACGATAGCGGCATAAGGGAAGATGATTTGTAGAGTTTCTAAAGTCAGCGGAACAGCAGGAAGGTGAAAAGGAGGGAAGCCACCTTGAATACTTGCTATATCACCAACGGTTTTAGTGTCTAGATTTAAAAGACTAACGACGCCGAAGATTACCAAAATAGCTGTCAAGGAAGATGGTACTGCCTTGGTGAGTTTTGGTAAGCCCCAAATAATCAACATGGTCAAAAGCACCAATCCTAGCAAAATATAAAGGGTTGAGCCTGTCAGCCAGCTGCCGTCCGCATTTTTGAACTGATCCAATTGCGACATGAAAATGATGATGGCAAGACCATTTACAAATCCGAAAATCACGGGGTGAGGAACAAGACGCATGAGTTTACCAAGTCGTAAAGCTCCAGCTGAGACTTGTAATATACCGGCCAGTACAACTGCTGCGAAGACATATTCTACACCATGGGTAGCAGCAAGCGTCACGATAACCACGGCTACCGCACCTGTTGCTCCTGAGATCATTCCTGGTCTACCTCCCAAAATGGAAGTAACCAATCCCATCATAAATGCCGCGTATAATCCAGTAAGTGGTGAAAGTCCTGCGATCAAAGCGAATGCTACCGCCTCAGGAATAAGTGCCATAGCCACCGTAAGTCCAGATAGAACTTCCGTTTTGTAATCTACTTTTTGGCTGAAATCGAATAAGTTAAAGTATTGTTTCAAGGTTTGAATAGGTTTGGCGAATGATGTCGCTAGAGTTGAAAACAAGCCGCAAAGATAGACAAAAACCTCAATTCAAAATTTTATTTGGCAGAATAGCTTTGTTTGAATGGAATAACTAAAGAGCCTGATTTAATAGGACTCCTACTTTAAGCCATAATTCTAGATTATTTGCATTAAAAAGGATTGAGGGATAAATCTCGTGCTTAGTTGGCTTTTGCAAAAAAAAAGACCTCACAGAGTTTGTCTGTGAGGTCTAAGTGTTCTTATGAATTTTCAGATAATATTATTGAAGCTTGAATGCAACACCTACAGTAAGGTAGGAAACTCCGTAGCCTACTTCAGCAAAACCGCCAAAGTTGTCTGAGAAATAATATCTACCACCTGCATAAAGACTTAGTCCTACAGAATTGTTAGCGTTGTAGGTGCTTCCGGAAGGGCCACTATAATTCTCAAAGTAAAAACCTAGCATCGCTCCTGCATAAAGGTCCAAATTATCTACTTCCAGCATATTGAAATGATAGGCGCTTCGAACTCCTACTAGCGTGTAATTCCACTTGGATTTTCCTATATCTGCATTGTTGCTATAAGATTTGAAGCCTATATAACCACCCAAACTGATTACTCCTGGCCCGCCAATATCCCAAACGCCTTGTTCGTATTGTGCACTGATAGTTGGAATCTGGCTGCCATAAGTAAGATCGTGACCCACTGAGCTACCCAAACCTAAGCCAAGAGATATGACTTTGCTACCTTTTTGAAATTCTTGTGCAGAACCTATAAACGGCAGGCAAAGTGCTAGCATAAAAATTATGATAAATTTTTTCATATAAATCTAAAATTTAGAAGGTTTAATAATATTTATGAAAATTGTTAGTACAAAAATATTTTAGAAATAATGGATATCAAAACTTATGCTTGAAAATAGGTGCAAATAGACTGATAAATCAGGAATAATTATTCTTTGTCTTCATAAGTAGCTTAGGAACAGCGTGCAAATGAAGGTTTCGGGAGAGATTCTAAGTTATGGAATTATATGAGCATGGGTTCTGGTATGGGAAGAATAAGCGGATGGCCTAGTCTAATAGGGCGATTGGTCTCATCGGATTTTTATTAATTCTTCAAGGAAAAAGAAGGCAAATGAATTAGTGATTTTCTCAAGAATCAGGATAATGCTGATGCTTGGCGTATTCACAAAAAAAAGGATAGCCAGCTGGCTACCCTTTTCACTAACTTGATTAAGATTAATTATTTCCTCTTGTTTTGGAGCTGCTTCTTGAAGACGAACTGCTGGATGTTCTTGATGAACTTTTGGCAGGCGTAGAGCTTCTTGAAGAAGTGTTTTTTACTTGAGGTGTAGATCTGCTAGGAGTTGCTTGTGATTGTCTAGACTGAGTAGAACGTGCTGGGCTGCTCTTGGTAGCTGGGCTAGCTGAACTCGATCTAGAAGCTGCAGGCTGAGATCTCGTGCTTGTTGATCTTTGAGCTGGAGCAGATTGAGTTCTAGATTGAGTTGATCGCTGAGTCGAAGTAGAACGCTGGCTGCTAGTAGGAGCAGTTCTGGTTTGTGTTTGTCTGCTGCTTTCGGATTTTACGGAAGGAGAAGAAGATCTGCTTGTGCTGCTTCTAGAATTACTTGGACTGGCTGTCCTTGTTTGAGTTCCTGAATATGGCTTAGTCTCAAATTCCCCAGCTCTAGAAGAAGGAGAGCTTGATCTTACACCAGAATTCGCAGATCTACTGGTTGTACTTGGACTTTCTGGAGATCTCGATGTGCTCGCAGGAGTACTGGCAGATCTTCCAGAAACAGATTCTGATCTGCTGCTTACTCTAGAAGGCGTAGTAGCAGCCTGTGTTCTGCTTTGTCCTGAGGAAAGTACTCGAGAAGGTCTAGCTGCCGTAGTGGTGCCTCGTGCACTTTGCAGATCAGGTCTATAAGAACGAACACCGTTACTTGAGGCTACAGTTCTTCCAGCTGTTCTACTGTTTTCTATTCTACGCTCTGGATAGGATCTTTTGGTCACTCTCTCTACATCCCTACGTGCTGGGCCAGCGTAGTACCTGTTGTTGTTTATAATAGTAGTGTTATTGATGATTGTAGTGTTGTTATACACATTAACGCGTCTTCCCCTAGGGATGCAATAGCTGTACACATTGCGATAGACGAATCTGTTTTGCGGTACAAATACCCAATAGAAGGTAGGCATAGCAATTCTCACGCTAACACTGAATCCAGGTCCCATAGGCGCCCAACCGTAATATCCGCCGCCAGTTCTCCAGTCCACCCAAGCTGGTCCCCAGTCGTAATCTGGGATCCATGCCCAGCTACGGTAATTATCGTCAAAATACCATCTGCCGTAATGGAAGGCTGCCCATCCCCAATCGTAATCAGAAACCCAGGTATTACCATAGTTGGTCATTACCCAGTGTCCGTTTGTTCCATAAGGATGGAAATCATTTTGAACCGCTGGTAACCAGACATAACCATATCGAGCATCTTTGACCCAATCTCCATAGGGCATCAATTCATCGTAGAATACCTGAAAAGAAACGCCATTGATATTGTCAGCTTTAGTTTCAGTAGGACTGATCCAGATTAAAGCGATGATTCCCATCATCAAAGTTCTTATCCATCCTGGTACTTGTTGAGTTTTCATATAGCTAGGGTTTAGTGATTAAATAATTGGTTAGGTACTTCTTTTGGGTTGTTGGTTTAGTTGTTTCCTATTAGATAGATGCAATTTTCTATATAAAGGATGCATGCATACTAAAACCAAAACCACGCCAACTTTTTGATCTTCTTTAAAATCTGTTACTGGTTAGCTTTGTTTTACGTGAAAATTTAGCGCAATGGTTACGGTTAATCTTAATATTTGCTTAAGATTGAATGAAAAAATTACTACTTAAATAAAAATATTACCTAACTAATTTTACAACAGAAGAATTTTTTTTGGATAGATCATGGCTTTTGCCAGAAAAATGTAAAAATTTGAGCAGAGTTTTTTTTGAAAAAAATTAGGCTGATGAAAAAGTTTGTCACTTCTCTAGGAGCAAAACTGTAAAACAAGTAGCTGTACTAAGGTCAGCATGGGAGAGAGGGCAATGCTAGCATCAATGAATTAGACTCATATCCAAAATATAGATTCTACTTCTATCGTATTTAATAATCCCTTTGTTTCCAGATCTCTCAAAACTGTCGTTACCATCTGTCTGCTGGTGGCGGTCAACTTGCCGATTTCCTTGTGGGTGAGTTTGCAACTTCACTCTTGTATTAAAATCAATTTCAAATTGATAAGGATAGGAAGGCGTAGATACAATCTACGGCTAGTGCCCTCAACGCCTATTCTACGCTCAGTGGGGGACTTTCTTTGTTACTTTTGAAGGCCAAAAGTAACCAAAAGCCTTCGCCCTAAATGATTCTTCAAATCGGTGATGGCGCTGCTAAAATAATTTTTTAATTCCCGATTTGATTTCTGAGACTCGTTCTCCACTAAAATTTGGCGGATCTCGCTCGGAACTCGCGAGCTAGCCAAATTTCTTAACGTTCCGAACTTCGCCTCAGAAACCGAATAATTTAAGGGCTGTCCTATAGATTGGG
Source organism: Algoriphagus chordae (assembly GCF_003254055.1). Taxonomy (GTDB): domain Bacteria; phylum Bacteroidota; class Bacteroidia; order Cytophagales; family Cyclobacteriaceae; genus Algoriphagus; species Algoriphagus chordae. The sequence goes on along the minus strand of NZ_QKZT01000031.1, from coordinate 111 downwards.
AAATGTGCTAACTAAACTAGTTGGTTAATTAATAACTTCACCCTTATATTAAATCAATTTCAAATTGATAGGGATATTATGGTGTAGATCCAATCTTCACCAAGTGACCTC
>NZ_QKZT01000030.1 GCF_003254055.1 Algoriphagus chordae | reverse complement strand
TTTTTGCTTACAGGATTTCTGGGCAACAGAAGCCTCGTTCAGATTCATCATGGTAGCTTATAACCTAATGAGTTTATTCCGTCATTTTGCGCTGAATCATCATAATCGGGCCACCTTAAAAACACTGAAATCCTATTGCTTTGCATTAGGAGCATGGAAGGTAAATCATGCCAATAAGCAGGTATTGAAAATCTCATTACCTGCTAAAAAGAGGCCTTGGATGGATGGGATATTTGCCCAAATTCAAAACATAAGCCCTCCATTCAATTATTCTAATGCATAATGCGGGTTAAAAAAAAAAATGCCCCCATCAAGCTTTTCGCTTTCTGGGGGCATTTTAATTATAATTAGAGAAATTACTTAATGATTCTCATGCTGTGAAGGATCATAGCTGGCTTCCAACTCTGCCAAGGTCTTTTTGCCGTAGGCGATTTTGGTAATCACCACATACAAAACCGGCACAAAGAAGATCGCCAGGAAAGTCGCTGCAAGCATCCCTCCGATTACCGTGAAACCAATCGTCTGTCTAGCCACAGCACCGGCACCATTGGAGATCGCCAAGGGTACAACTCCTAGAATAAACGCAAGCGAAGTCATGATAATCGGACGAAGTCTCAGCTTCACCGCCTCCAGTGTAGCCTGAAGCAATGGCATACCTACATCCACCCGCTCTTTGGCAAATTCCACAATCAGGATGGCATTTTTCGCCGCCAAACCTATTAGCGTAATCAAACCAATCTGCGCATAGATGTTATTATCCAACTTAGGCAAGAAATGTAACGCGATAATCGCACCAAAAGCACCAAGTGGCAATGCCAACAATACAGAGAATGGAACTGACCAACTTTCATACAAGGCCGCCAAAAGCAAGGATACTAGCACAATTGCCAAGGCAAAGATCAGAATTGTACTGCTTCCAGAGGAAAGTTCTTCCCTACTCAAGCCAGAAAAGTCATACCCATAACCTGCTGGCAATGTCTGCGCAGCCACTTCTTCCAAAGCAGCCAAGGCTTGACCTGAACTGTAGCCAGGCGCCGCATTCCCGTTGACTTCAGCAGAACGGAACAAGTTGTAGTGGGAAATCACCGGAGCATTTTCCACCACTTCATAACTTATCAAAGCACTTAGCGGCACGGATTCTCCGCCGTTACTCTGCACATAGTACTGCTCCAAATTATTTATCCCAGCTCGGTAGGCTGTATCAGCTTGCGCCACCACACGGAAGTTTCGGCCATATCTGGTAAAGTCATTGACATAGGAACTACCCATGTAATTTGACATGGTTGTGAAAATCTCAGTAAGAGGCACGCCCAATTTCTTGGCTTTTTCTCTGTCCACCGTCACATGGTAACCGGGAGTTTTGGCCGTAAAGAAACTATAGGCCATCGCAATCTCAGGACGCTGGTTTGCTGCGGCAAGGAATTGACCCAATGCACCCTCAAACTCCTTGATATCACCTACAGCAGAGCGTTGCTCTAGCATAAAACTGAATCCACCCGTAGAACCTAAACCTGGAATTGCCGGAGGCGGAACGACCACTATGTTTCCTTCGGTAATAGCGGCAAACTTCTTGTTGAGCGTTGCCAACATGCCTCCCAGCTGCAATGAAGCATCTTTTCTGTCATCCCAAGGATCCATCTGAACGAAGAAAGTTGCGGCGTTTGGCTTGAAGGAGAAGTTGATCACGTTCAATCCACCGATACCAGTGACATGATTGATACCTTCTGTTTCCTCCAGAATCGTATTCATTTTCTGCATCACCGCCTGAGTTCTGTTGCTGGCAGCACCTTCGGGCAATTGAAGGGTCACATATAATCTTCCCTCATCTTCCGTAGGTAAGAAACCAGTTGGTTTGGTTTGGAAAAGGCCATAGGTTCCTGCGAAAATACACACCAGTAAAATCAATACCAGAGGTGAACGTTTGATACTGGTTTTCACTCCATTTGTATAACTTTTTGTGGTACGTTCAAACCACAAGTTAAACTTGTAGAAGAACTTGTTCAGCCCTTTACCATTCTCATTTACCTCAGAAGGTTTTAGAAGAAGCGTACATAGCGCCGGAGTCAAACTCAAAGCCACAAAAGCAGAAATCAGTACAGAAATGGCAATGGTAATTGCAAACTGCTGATACATTCTACCCACAATCCCTGGAATAAATCCTACCGGAATAAATACTGCTGCCAAAATCAATGCAATCGCAATAACCGGCGCAGTGATATCTTTCATCGCAAGGCGAGTTGCTTCCTTCGCAGAAATCTTCCTGGAATCTATGTAATGCTGCACGGCTTCCACTACCACAATCGCATCATCCACCACAATACCGATCGCCAATACGAACCCAAATAGCGTCAGCGTATTGATGGTAAATCCAAGAAGAGGGAAGAAAATAAAGGTACCGATGATAGAAACCGGAATTGCCAACACAGGAACCAACGTAGCTCTCCAACTCTGCAAGAATAAGAAAACTACTAGGATCACGAGAATCAACGCCTCCACGAAGGTGTGCATCACTTCGTTGATCGACACTTCTACTACAGATACCGATTCAAATGGAACCGTATAAGTCATGTCGGTTGGAAAGCTCTTTTTCAATTCATCCAAAGCAGCATAAACCCCTTCGGCTGTTTCCAATGCATTACTTCCCGGAGCTTGGTAAACAAGCAAAATCGCTGCTTCTTCACCATCCAAGGTAGAATACCTACCATAATCAAACTGCCCCAACTCTATTCTTGCTACATCTTTCAGGTAAACTATTGAGCCGTCCTGAGGGTTTGATCTTAGCACTATATCGTCAAATTCTTCAGCTCTTTCTAACCTACCATTTACGGTAATAGGATATTCGAAAGCCTGCGTATCATACTGAGGCATACTTCCTACTGTTCCGGCTGCTACCTGTAAGTTTTGCTCCTGAATGGCAGCCGTCACTTCCCGAGCAGAAATACCGTATTGAGCCAATTTATCAGGTTTTAGCCAAACCCGCATACTGAAATCCTGACCGATGGCAGTAATATCCCCTACTCCATTGACACGAAGAAGTGCATCCTTGATAAAGATGTTCGCGTAATTGGAAAGAAATTTGGAATCATGCGTCCCTTCAGGAGAAGTAATACTCAACACCATCATAATGGATGGGTTTCTCTTTCTCACAGTCACCCCTAGTCGACGAACAGCTTCCGGAAGAGATGGCTCAGCAATAGAAACCCTATTTTGAACATCCAGAGTAGCAATGTTAATATCCGTCCCTACTTCGAAGGTGACGTTCATTTGCATCTGACCGGTACTGGTATTATTAGAGGAAATATAAGCCATCCCCGGAGTACCATTTACCTGGGTTTCTATGGGAGTAGCGACCGTCTGCTCCACCGTCTTTGCATCTGCACCCGTGTAATTGGCTGACACCGAAACTACAGGTGGAGTAATGTCAGGATACTGTGTAACTGGGAGATTTAAAATTGCTAAAACACCGACCATCACGATGACGATCGAAATCACCATTGCTGTTACTGGCCGTTTTATAAATACGTCTGATATCATTAGTTAATTATCAAGTCTTATGGAAAAAGAATTTATTGGGCTGAACTCTGCTCAGTGATCTGAGCTCCTTCACCTAGCTTCTGAATGCCGGTAACCACTATTTTGGCACCTTCCTGCACTCCGCTTCGCACTACTATTCCCTCTCCTATTTGAGTGCCCAAAATCACATTTTGTTGCTTCACAGTATTGTCTGGCTGAACCACATAGACAAAGTATTCACCCATCTGCTCAGTCACAGCTCGGTAAGGAATCACCACTTGCTCTCCTATATCTTGATTCAGCACCATCAGGTTTACAGTCATCCCGGCGATAAGATCACGCTCAGGGTTTGGGAATTGCACACGTAAACTAATTGTACCAGACTGTCTTCCTACGGCTCTATCAATGGTTGTGAATTTGCCATTGTAAGGATATACAGACCCATCGCTGAATTTGATTCTAAACAAGGAATCTGGTGTATTCTCTGCTTTCAGCATTTTGTTGAATCGAGGGATTTCACGTTCGTTGATCACGAAATTCAAGGACATAGGATCATTGGAAGAAAGTGTATTCAAAAGTGGCTGACCAGGAGAAACCTGCGTACCCAATCTCACCTGGGAAATCCCAACAGTTCCATCAAACGGCGCTACCAGTACCGAATAGCCGAAATCTGTTGAAGCAGATTCTAACTGAGCTTTCGCAGAGCTCAATTGAGCCTTACCATTCAGCAATTCTGTTTGTGCGTGATCTAAGGTCTGCTTTGCGATAGCATCCTGCTCATCTAATCTTTTATAACGATCATAATCCTTTTCCAATCGAGCAAGATTTGCTTCAGCGCTTGCCACCAATGCCTCTGCCTGCTGTCTTGAAGCCGCATATTTGCTACGGTCTATTTCATATAGCTTCTGCCCTTTCTTCACTTCCTGTCCATCTTGCACATAGATATTTGTAATGTATCCACCTATCTGAGGACGAATTTCCACTTCGTTGAGCGGAACTAGAGTTGCTGGGTATTCGTCCATGCCTGTCACGGACTTTTTTACCAAAGTATAAGTAGTGACCGATACGGCAGGAGGAGCTTGTTGCGCCTGGTCTTGTTTTGATCCACAGGAGCTAATCCCTAAAATCAATGCCGAAAAAGCTACGAGTTTGTATGATAATTTCATCTGTATAGTATTGTTTGTAGAGGGGATTCTAATTAGTTGATTGTGCCTAATGCTTTTTCTAGATCTAGCTTATTTTCCAAGACCTGATAGAATGCATTGATATGATTAATCTGAGCGTTTTGAAGATCAGTTTCTGCTACTACCAACTCCACGTAAGCTTTGATTCCTTCATCATATTGCATCTTGATGATGTTGTACACTTCCTCAGCCATGACCATATTTTCGCGGATCAGCTGCCATTCATACACACTGGAATTATAGTCCGCTAGTGCTGAAGTATATTCTGTTTTAATCTGATTGCTGAGATTTTCGATTTCTATCACTCCACGATCTACCTGTAGCTCGGCAGCTTTCACTCTATGGATGCGCTTGCCTCCCTGAAAAATCGGGATCGATAGATTTACTCCCACTGAGGAAATAGGGTATGCTCCTTTGTACAAGTCTGTAAAACTTGAATTGAAATAATTCCAATTATATCTGTAATAAGCGGACAGCTCAGGCAGGTAATTCCACCTTTCGTAACTGGTCTGAATCTCATTCAGCGTTTGCTGGGTTTGCAATAATTGGTATTCAACGCGATTCTCAAGAATCAAGGGGTCGCTTGCATTACCAGCAATTTCCCCAGCCGCTCCTTGTATATCAAAATCAATAGTAAAATTCAAGCTATCTGGATAACCCATCAATTGCTTGAGATAATCATATTTTGCCTCAAAAGAATTTGCCACTCTATTTCGGTCACTCTTCACATTAGTCAAAGCAATCGACGCACGCTGATAATCCGTCTTATCCACCAAACCAGCTTCAAAACGACTGTAAGCATCTTTGTACTGCTTTTCCAAACGTCCCAGATTTTGATCCAAGATTTTGATTTGCTCTTCTGATAGAAGAATTGAGTAAAAGGCCTTACTCACATCCACGACAGCATTGATTTTGGCGTTTTCTATTACCTTTTGAAGTTGCTGACGGTAATATTTCGAAGTCTTCGAGGCGAAAAGTTGATCGCGATTAAACAGGGTCTGATCTGCCTGAAGTAGGACATTGGAGTTGTACTTCTGACCAAAAGTGATCAACTGATCTCCAATGATCTGCTGTTGCAGCTTGATATTATAAGCCCCAGCAGCAGAAGCTGTGATCTGAGGATACCAATCTGCCAAATTAGATTTGATATTTCGGTCTCCAATCTCTTCATCGATCTGTGCCTGCCGGACTATTGGACTCTGAATCAGTGCATACTCCACCACTTGATCCAAAGTCAGCACGCCTTGGGGCACTGAATTTTCTTCCTGACTGTAGGCGGTTTTTGACAAGAGCAACACACTCAGCCCGACCAACAGTAAACGTTTGTTGAACATCTGTTTAATAATTAATAGGTTTGGTTTGAAAAAGGGTCTTTGGGTTATTTTGCCTTGATACCATCCCAGATCAAATGGGATATCTCATCCAGGCTCATATTATTTCTGGCAAGCTTCTTCTTAAAGTTCTTTTTGATCCCAACGATTGAATTCACATTGGTATTCACTAGAATGGAAAGGACTATAGGGTTTAGTTCCTTAATTTCTCCTAGTTTAATTCCATCTTCGAAGAAAGAATTAGCGTAATCATGCCAGGCATTTGGCTTCTTTTGCAAATCTTCAGAATTGAACGGAGACTTCAGAAACTGATCATAAAACCCATGGATAGAGGGATTTAGCTCATAAAAATCGGTTAAACTTTTCCAATAAGTATAAAACCGATCTTTAAATGGCGATAAATTATCATCACGTTCAGATACATATTTTTTGATCTCCTCTACTACATATTCATAGATCCCTATGATCAAGGCATCCTTATTCTCAAAATAAGTATAGATGGTACCTGACGCTACTCCGGCATTTTTGGCAACCATACTTACAGGGCAGCCATGAAAACCGTGCTCCTGAACTAAATCGAGCGCGCTTTTGATGATACACTTTCTTTTATCTAATAAACTATCCATAGACATATCGACTGAATGAACGTTCAATCATTTAACTATTCCAAAAGTTCCAGTTAGGGAAAAAATTGTTAAGAAATTTTAATAATGTCCAAATACCCAAATCATCGCGAAAATAAACCACTTGAAAATGAATCAGTTCTGACCTTGGAATGGCAGTTTTCAGATATTTAGCTAGATATTAATATTATTTCAATCTGAGAATTGCTAACATTGCATCCCAATAGAAAACAGCTGCGGATGTGGCGAAATTGGTAGACGCACTAGACTTAGGATCTAGCGCCGCGAGGCATGGGGGTTCGAGTCCCTCTATCCGCACTAAGACCTCTCAGGAAACTGGGAGGTCTTTTTTATTTTTAGACAATCACAATTCAGTGTGGATCTTTGCTATAATCACTATTTTGTAACCTCAACAAACCCAAGCAAACCTTCTCATGAGAAAATTTCTTATTCCTTTATTCCTACTTCCTACTTTACTTTTTGCGCAAGCGAAAGTCGACACCATAGAAGTTTATAGCGAAGCCATGAACAAATCGCTGAAAGTGGCAGTCACCAGCCCGTCTAGCTATGACGGTAATAAACAATTCCCCACACTTTATTTACTACATGGAGGATCTGGAGCTTTTAGCGATTGGCATCAAAAAGTAACAGAACCTGGACTAGTCAATCGCATGGCTGAAGAATACGATTTGATCATCGTCACACCTGGAGTTGGACCTTCTAGCTATTACTTCAATAGCCCAATCATGGATTCGGTGCAATACGAAACTTACATTACCTCAGAACTTATTCCCCATATCGACAAATCTTACAGGACTTTGGCCAAGAAAGAATCCCGAGCCATCACAGGCCTATCTATGGGAGGTCATGGGGCGATAACCCTAAGTGCCAAGCATCCTGATTTGTTCGTTGCGGCTACCAGCATGAGTGGCGTGATGAATATTGACACCAGAACCTGGACTGTGCCTGAAGACTTCAGCAATCTTCGCCGAACGCAGCAACAGGCAATGTTGGGAGATATTCAATATGATGCTCCCTTTAGCAATTTCACTGCGGTTGGTCTCGTTGATAAGATGAAGGCAAATGGAATTGCCCTGCTGATCGAATGTGGTGTGGACGATTTCTTGCTGGCTACCAATAGACTGATACACCAATTACTCCTAGAAAATGGTACTCCGCATGATTATGCCGAGCGACCTGGAGCACATACTTGGGAGTATTGGACCAATGCCCTCCCCTACCATTTGCTATTCATCGATAAGCATCTGGCGCATTAGTCCTAATGTTTATTACCTTTGACTATGTAAATTAGCTTAGAATTCTAAGCTAAATTTTGCTTTTTGCAAATCACCCAAAAGATAATTATGTCGCAATTTGATTCAATCAGGCCATTTTATGATGCAGAAGCTAATGCTGCTATCCGCAAGATCGTAGATGATCCTATGCTGGAGGCCATGATGAGTTTCACATTTCCTACAGATACTAAGGAGCATTGGAAAGATCTGATGGTTCACACACATTCATTGAGAGACTTCCAGGTAAACTTTATATATCCTGGCGTGCAAAAAGTCCTGGAAAAAAGCTCTGAAGGCTTGAGTACAGGTGGTTTTGATCAATTGGAATCCAATACCGCTTACCTTTTTATATCAAATCACCGCGATATTATTTTAGACACCTCGCTGCTAAATTCATGTCTCTATGAAAACTCTTTGGTCTTGACGACTTCGGCAATTGGGGATAATTTGATTCAAAAACCATTTTTACATACGCTCTCTCGATTGAATAGAAACTTTGCTATCAAACGAGGATTGCAAGGACGCGCACTGCTCGAAAGTTCGCAAATGGCTTCCGCCTACATCAAAAAGTCACTTATCTCTGAAAACAGATCCGTATGGACAGCACAACGAGAAGGCAGGACAAAAGATGGAAATGATGCGACGCATCGTGGAGTTTTGAAAATGCTGACCCTCTCCGAAGAAGGACAAAATCCATTTGGATATTTTGAAAAAATCAAGGTGGTGCCTATTTCAATTTCTTATGAATATGATCCTACGGACGTATTGAAGATGCCTGAATGGCTAGCCAAGGCTCGAGATGAAAAGTATGTAAAGGGAGAAAATGAAGACTTTTTAAATCTCCTACGCGGTATAATCGGGACTAAAAAGCGAATTCACCTTCAGGTAAATGGCCTCTTGGATAAGGAAATTGCAGAAATCTCCAAGATGGAGCTTAGCCAGCCTGACAAACTCAGTAAGCTGGCAGAATGTATAGATCAAAAAATCTGGGCTGGCTATAAGCTATGGCCTAGTAATTATATAGCCCATGATTTACTCTATGGGGATGAGGAATATGTGGATTTCTATACTGCAGATGAAAAGAAATCTTTTGAGAAGAGAATGAATGAAAAAGTCAACACCAAAAATGAATTCCTGATCAAAAGCTTCCTGGCCATGTATGCTAATCCAGTAAATAACCAAAAGGCAGCACTTAATCCGATAAACCTATGAAGAAGCTGATTTCTAGTGTGTTTTTCCTTTTAAGTATAGGTTTTGTACATGCACAAGAAACAGTACCCGTAGGTCAAATCATCACCCCTTATGGCGAAATCCTGATTCGTCTCGACGAGCGAACTCCGAATCACAAGGAGAGCTTTATAGAATTAGCTGAAGCAGGGTATTGGGACTCTCTGACATTCAACCGTGTCATTCCAAACTTTGTAGCCCAGGGTGGCTGTCCCGACACAGAGGAAGGATTCAATGATCCTGAATATTTACTTGAGCCAGAGTATGTGCCAGAATTGACACATGTTTATGGTGCTGTGGGGGCTGGAAGAGACGATAATCCAGGGAAGTTATCCGCGAGATGTCAGTTCTATATCGTTCAAAATCCTGATGGACTTCACAGACTGGATGGTGATTACACGGTTTTTGGACATGTGATCAAAGGCATGAGTGTGATAGAACAAATCGTCAGAGTAAAGAGAGACAGTAAAGATGAACCTATCAAACCTATTAGCCTACAGGTGAAAATTATCTCTCTTGATAAAGCTGTAGTAGAGAAAAATCAAAATTGATGGAGTAATTTAGTCTCTACCCCTCCTATAAACACAAAACAGCTACATGAAACAGCCTTTCTATAAAGGGAAAACCATCAAATATATTCTAGGTTTTCTAGGACTGTTCTTCATATTTTTACTCACTTTCCCGCTCCTTTTCAAGGAGAAAATTCAACTAAAACTTCAACAACTGCTGGACAATCAGCTACAGACTGAAGTCCAGTTCTCAAAGGTTGGCCTTACTTTTTTCCGCCATTTCCCTTCGCTGACGGTCACCATGGATGAGCTATTCATCGCAGGATCTGCTCCCTTTGAACATGACACCTTACTTTATACCAAGCAATTAGATCTCGGCATCAATATCCCTTCGCTTTTCTCTGACAATTATAAAGTAGATAAGCTTTACCTGAATGAAGCAGTCATCAAAGTTTTGCGGGACAACAAGGGCTTAGCAAATTTTGACATCTTAAAACCATCTACGGACAGTACAGCAACGGATACTTCGTCGGGAAACTTAGACTTGGAAATAGAAGGCTTCTTTTTGAAAAACAGCTACTTTCTCTATCAGGATATTTCCTTGGATATGGTCTGTGAGGCCAGTCAATTGAATTATAAAGGCGGTGGAAATTTAGCGGATGATATTCTCACCTTGGGCAGTGATATTGATATTCAAGAATTCAGATTGGTCTATGAGGACTTCCCGATTTTCAATAGAAACAGAGTTTCAGCAAGTCTGCAGACCCTAATTAATACCGAATCCACAGAGTTGACTTTCGTTAGAAACGAACTCAAAATCAATGATTTACCCGTAAATTTCGTAGGAAAGCTTGAATTCCTAGAGGGTGGTTATGACATGAACTTTGTGTTGGAATCCTTCAATGCACAGCTGAAAGATATGCTTTCGGTGATTCCTGCTGATTTGATGCCTAGCTATGGAGAGACTACTATTCGCGGAACTGGCGATATCGTCGGGTCATTTCAGGGACTTTACTTACCAGCAGAAGATCAGATGCCAGCACTGGTCATGAACCTTCAGGTTCGCGATGGATTCCTAGAACATAAAGCTGCCTCCACTCCTATCGAAAATCTTAGACTCAGCATGAATGTCATGATCCCGAAGTTGGATCCTGACTTGACTCGCGTGGATATTGACAGCATTGGTTTTTCTCTTGGCGAGGGCTTTTTGAAGGGAAATATGCATCTGGCGGAGTTTAATCCTATGCAGATAAATGCTGATCTGGATGCTAAACTAGATCTGGGGGTATTGAACGAAGCGCTAGGAACTGAATCGCTAGACTTCAGAGGCATGCTGGATCTTCAGCTAAAATCTCGTGGTTTCTACGTCACGTCGAAAGATCCTAAAAGCCTGCGTGAACCTAAGTACATCACGAGCTCTGTTCCCGTATTTTCCTTTTCAGCTGGCCTTTCCGAAGGTTACCTCAAATGGGCTGAGCTTCCAGAGGCGATCAAAGACATCTCGATTGATCTCCAAATAAATAGTCCAGACAGTTTGCCAGAGCATATAGGCGTTGATTTTAAAAAGATCCATTTTCAGGTATTGGATCAGATCAGCGATGGATATTTTGCATATAATAAAAATCGAGATCAGGCAGTTGACGCTGAGATCAACAGCAGGTTCAACCTTGCTGATATCCCAAAATTCTACCCCTTGGATTCAGGTTATCAGCTCAGGGGTATGCTCAATACGAGGCTTGTGGCAAAGGGTAATTTCAATAAGGAGCAGAAAACCATCCCTATTATTGATACTGACTTTCAGCTTACAGACGGATATATTTTAACGCCATATCACTCCGAAGCGATCAAAGATCTGAGACTCTCGCTCAAGATGCAAAGCAGCAATACTGCCTACTCTGATCTCAAATTCCAGATAGAACCCATCCAATTTAACTTTGGCAATAACCCATTCACAGTCAGCGCGAATCTGGAAAATCTGGATGACATCCGCTATGATTTGAGTTCCAAAGGAAGGCTGGACTTGGGTGAGCTTTACAAGGTATTTGGACAAGAGGACATGTCTATCGACGGCTACCTGATCACAGATGTGAATCTGAAAGGCCTACAAAGTGACGCAATGAATGGAAGACTTCAAAACCTTCACAATCAAGGAACTATAGATGTAGAGAAAATTCTCGTCAGAACTCAATTGCTTCCTGAGCCTGTAAGACTAGAGAAAGGAAAACTGGAATTCGATCAGGACAAAATAAGCTTCCAAAACTTCCTCTTTGGCTATGAGAAAAATGAAATCAAAGCGGATGGTTACCTGAACAATTATATGGGCTACCTGACCAATTCTGATCAGCTTTTGAAAGGAAAGCTTGAGCTTGCTTCCTCCTATATCAATCTGGATGATTTTGCTTTTTTCGGAGAAAGTAATGAAGTAGAAATCGATAGCATCGGGGAAGTGACGGGCGTGATCGTGCCGCCTATGAATATGGACCTGACGGTAAAAGCAACAGTGGATTCCATGAAATTCGGAGAGCTTAAAATGAAGAATTTCAAGGGAGAGATCAACACAAAACCAGGCCAGCTTTCCCTGAACAAAACCAGTTTTGAGATAATCGGTGCTAGCGTGGAAATGACAGGAAAGTACCTAGCCTCCACTCCATTCGCCGCCAATTTCGACTACCAGATCGACGCCAAGGAATTTGACATCCATCGTGCTTATGAGGAGATTCCACTTTTCCGTGAAATGGCTTCTTTCGCAGAATATGCCAGTGGGCAAGCTTCGCTAACTTACGAACTTGCGGGCAGGTTGAATGCTAACATGGAACCTGTGCTACCTTCTATAGTCGGAGAAGGCACTTTGGGACTAAAAGCGATCAAGTTGAAAGGATTCAAGCTCATGAACTCCATCGCCAAGGAAACAGAAAATGAAGAGCTGGAAGATCCCGAACTCAATGATGTGGAGATCCAGACCAGTATAGCAAACAACCTAATGACCATTCCTCGCACCAAAATGAGAATCGCAGGTTTCCGACCTCGCTTCGAAGGTCAAGTCAGCCTAGACGGAGATATGAGCATTGGCTTACGACTAGGACTTCCTCCACTGGGCATCTTCGGCGTTCCTATCAAAATCACTGGAAATGCTGAAGATTATAAAATGCAGGTGGGTAAGGTTTCGAAGGAAGATGAGCTGGAGGAAATCGTCGATGATAAAGAAAATTAGCAACTAGTAAAGACCCGAAATATATGAGTGCATCAAAACCAATTAGAATCCTCGTAGTAGGCTGTGGAAATATGGGCATCGCTCATGCTACTGCATACCACAATTTCCCTGAATTCGAAATCTGTGGACTAGTCTCACGGGGTGATTCCAAAAGCAAACTCAACGAACAACTCCAAGGCAATTATCCGCTTTTTTCAGACTTCGAGGAGGCCTTATCTGAATCCAAACCTGATGCAGTTTGCATTTCTACTTATCCAGATACGCATGAGGAATTTGCGGTAAAATCCTTAGAAGCAGGCTGTCATATTTTCATCGAGAAGCCTCTGGCAGATACAATTCTTGGCTGTGAAAGAATAATTTCAAAAGCGAAAGAAGCAGACAAAAAGGTAATCGTAGGCTATATTTTGAGGCATCATCCTTCTTGGATCCGATTTATCGAAGAAGCCGAAAAGCTAGGTAAACCGCTGGTGATGCGAATGAATCTCAATCAGCAAAGTCAGGGCTACATGTGGGATGTGCACAGAAATCTGATGAAAAGCCTTAGTCCGATTGTGGATTGTGGTGTTCATTACATCGATGTAATGTGCCAGATGACTCGTTCTAAACCTATGTCGGTTTCAGCGATTGGCGCTAGACTGACGGATGATATTTCTGCAGACAATTACAATTACGGCCAACTTCAGATTCGCTTTGAGGATGGTTCTGTAGGCTGGTATGAAGCAGGTTGGGGACCGATGGTCTCTGAGACCGCCTTCTTTGTGAAAGATGTTTTTGGTCCAAAAGGTTCTGTTTCCATCACGGCAAAGGATGCTGGCTCAAGTGGGCAATCGGATAATGTGGATTCACATACCAAAACTGAATCCATCCGAGTTCATCATGCCGCTATTGATTCGGAAAACAAGTTTACCAAAGCGGATGAATGGATAGACTTGAAAGACGAACCAGATCATCAAGAACTTTGCAATCGTGAGCAACGCTATTTTCTCAAAGCCATCCTAGAAAACATCAATCTGGATGATCACATGGAGGATGCGTTAAATAGTCTGAAAATCGCTTTTGCCTGTGATGAATCGGTAAAAACCGGAGAAACAGTTAAATTATAATCTATGGAAATTATTTTGGGAATATAGGTCAAACAGCCTAATTTCAGTTTTACTTTAATTATGAAAAACAAAACAGTACTTATTACAGGCGGAGCATCAGGAATCGGACTAGCAATGGTCCAGGTTTTTGCAGCTAAAGGAACCAAAGTTTACTTCATTGACATCAATCCTGAAATTGGAGAAAAAGTAGCTCAGGATGAGCGAGCCAAGGGTTATGACGTCAGCTTTCTTTGCGGTAGCGTAGCTGATGCAGCAGAATCTGAAGCTTTGATCAATTCTATCCCAGAGAAAATCGATACACTAATCAACAATGCTGGCGTCTCACATGTGGGAAAAGTAGAAACAACTTCGGTTGAAGACTTCGACAGAGTATTCCAAGTGAATGTAAAGGGCATGTTCAACTGCATCAAAGCAGCACTTCCAAAATTGAAAGAAAACGGAGGTGGCTCAATATTGAATATGGCTTCTGTGGCTGCTACGATTGGTATTCCGGATCGTTTTGCTTACAGCATGACTAAGGGCGCGGCACTTTCCATGACTTTGAGCGTGGCTAGGGATTATGTTGCTGATGGCATTCGATGCAATTGCTTGTCTCCGGGACGTGTTCATACACCTTTTGTAGATGGCTTTTTGGCCAAAAACTATCCAGGTCAAGAAAAGGAAATGTTTGAGAAACTTGCCGCTACTCAACCGGTAGGCAGAATGGCGACTCCTTCAGAAGTCGCTGAACTTGCTTATTTTGTGAGTGCGGACACTGGAAGCTTTATCACAGGAACCAATATCCCAATTGACGGAGGATTTTTGGGGCTGAAAATGTGAGGAAAAGGATGTCCGATGACCGATGCCCTAGAATCACAAAATATCCAAGAATATACGAGCGTCTGTAAGTCAGTCTGCGTATTAAATATTCTTTGAACATACAAAAATGAAATGACAGTCATTTGTTTTGGAACCATAACCATGGTCACCTTGAGCGCTTGAGAGACGAGAGTCTCGAATTCGAAAGGTTCTCGACTTCGCTCGAACTGACCAGCTTTTGATGTCCTCAAATCAATCTGTCATTGGTAGCGAAGTCGAAGACATCTATGTAAACATTGACTCTCTCTTCTTCACTCTAATATCCTGATTCTAAAATCTAATATCTTGCGTCTTGATATAAAGTCTTAATACTTGATACTAACTACTTAACACTTATAAAATGAAACTTATACGATTCGGCGAGGCCGGCAAAGAAAAACCAGGAATCCAAAGTGCTTCAGGCAAATACCTAGATTGCTCAGGGTTCAAAGAAGACTGGAATGAAGAATTTTTTACTAATAATGGAATTGCCAGACTTGAAGAGTGGCTTGACGCTAATCAGGAGAATTTGAATGAAATCCCTACTGGTTCCAGACTTGGATCACCGATCGCCAGACCTTCGAAGATCATCTGCATAGGTTTGAACTACCGCATGCATGCCATCGAATCAGGAATGCCTGTGCCAGAAGTTCCGATCATTTTCATGAAAGCTACTTCCTCGCTTTGCGGGCCATTTGATAATATTTTGATCCCAAAAAACTCTGTGAAAACTGACTGGGAAGTTGAATTGGCAGTGGTGATCGGCAAGCGTGCAAAATATGTAAGCAAGGAAAATGCGATGGAATATGTGGCTGGTTACTGTGTACACAATGACGTGTCTGAGCGTGATTTCCAACTGCATCACGGAGGTCAGTGGGTGAAAGGAAAAAGTGCAGATAACTTCGCGCCTCTTGGGCCAGTTTTGGTGACCAAAACTGAGATTGAAGATCCACATAACCTGAGACTTTGGCTGAAACTGAATGGTAAAATGCTACAGGATAGCAACACCTCTGATTTGGTTTTTGATATCCCAGAATTGATCGAGCATCTAAGCCAGTACATGACTTTATTGCCTGGTGATGTGATTTCCACTGGAACTCCAGCGGGTGTTGGTCTTGGTTTGACTCCTCCCACTTACCTGAAAGAAGGTGATGTGGTAGAGCTAGGAATCGATGGACTTGGCGAATCAAAACAAACAGCTATCAACGACCCTGAGGCATGAGACTGGATTCACACCAGCACTTTTGGAAATACAATCCACAAAAACACTCCTGGATCACCGACGACATGAAGGTGATCCAGCGGGATTTTCTTCCTGAAGATCTTATTCCGATTTTGGCCGAGCACCAGATTGATGGTTGTGTAGCGGTTCAGGCGGACGAGAGCTTTCGGGAAACTGCCTTTCTATGTGATTTGGCAGAAGAACACGAGCAAATCAAAGCCGTCGTGGGCTGGGCTGATCTGGGAAGCGATGATATAGATAAGGATCTGGATCTCTTTGCTTCGCAAAAAAAGCTCAAAGGCTACCGTGAAATCCTGCAGTCAAAAAATGTGGATTACATGCTGCGTAAGGAGTTTATCCGTGGCATTGAGAAAATTGGAAAGCGAGGATACACCTACGATATTCTGATTTTACACACGCAATTGGAAGCCGCTTTGCAGTTTGTGAAAAAGGCTCCCGAGCAACCCTTTGTGATCGACCATATTGCCAAGCCAAATATCAAGTTGGGTATTTGGAGAGAGTGGAAAAAGGAAATGGCACCTTTGGCAGAGCGGGATTACATTTATTGTAAAGTGTCTGGAATGATCACCGAAGCCGATTGGAAAAAGTGGACAGTAAAAGAGCTACAAGTTTATCTTGATGTGGCACTTGAGTTATTCGGGCCGAAGCGCTTGATGTTTGGCAGCGATTGGCCAGTCTGCAAAATCGCGGGAGAATACGAGCAGGTGTTGGAGGTAATTGAGCGATTCACTGATAAACTTTCCAAAACAGAAAAAGAAGCTATTATGGGAAATACGGCGGCGGAGTTTTACGGGATTTGAAAAGTAATTTGATTTTCATCTCATAAAATAGTCCCCAGCCTGGGGACCAATTGGAAATGAATTATTTTCTAATTTGAAAAAGAAAAGCTACTCATATTAATTTGGTTTGGTGTAGTTTTTTCAGATCATCAAATTGTCGTGCCACTGTCACGACAATTGAGTTGATCGTATTTTATTGAGCTATTCAAATAAATAAAGCTTAAAGCCATATTTTGAAACCATGAATAAAAAATATGGAGTTAAATACTAAAACCTGAAGGGCTGACAAGATTATAGCTTTTCATTATTTTGGAAGTAAAAACCCCGAAGGGGTGATATTATTCACAGAATTGATAGAATGAACAGCGATAATTCCACCCTATCAGGGTTAGCCTATTAAGATTTGTCTTTTTGCTATAATAATTTCAGTCCCATAGGGCTTGAACAAACTGGAAAAAGCAATTTTCCTACGCAACTTATAGAAGAATTGGAATAGAATTAATTTCAAATTTGAAAAGGAAAAATCTACTCCGAATGTAGTTTACGAGTTTATTTGGCTATCCACAAAAGTGTCGCCAGTGGCGATAGAATTGTTCTGGAGTCATTTTAGTGAAAAATAGATCATAAAAAATTATTATATAATGAACCTAAACCTAAGCAATAAAGTCATCCTCATCTCTGGTGGAGCCAAAGGAATCGGTGGAGCAATCTCCAGAGGATTGATTACCGAAGGTGCCATTCCAGTGATGATAGACCCCTCGGAAAAAGAAGGGGCAGAAATCCTCGCCTTGGGAGAAGCTTTTCAAATTCCCATTCGAATCTTTGCAGCTGCTGATTCGGAAAAAGTAGTCCAACTTACACTTGAGAAATACGGAAGAATAGACGGACTAGTAAATAACGCCGGAGCAAATGATGGTGTAGGATTGGAAAACGGAAGTCCAGAAGCATTTGAAAAATCCGTAGCCAAAAACCTAAATCACTATTATCACTTGGCGCATTTTGCCCTACCGCATTTGAAAAAAGCAAAAGGAAGTATCATCAATATCAGCAGCAAAACGGCCGTCACTGGCCAGGGAGGCACCTCAGGGTACACCGCTGCCAAAGGAGCTCAACTCTCTCTTACCCGAGAATGGGCGGTGGAACTTCTTCCCTACGAGATCACCGTCAACGCCATCATCCCAGCTGAAGTATTTACCCCGCTTTACGAAAACTGGATCAATACATTTCCTAACCCAAGCGAGAGACTAGCAGAAATCACTGCCAAAATCCCGCTGGGTAAACGCATGACTACCCCAGAGGAAATCGCCGCAATGGCAATATTCTTACTTTCCGACAAAGCCGAACATATCACCGGACAGCATCTATTTGTAGATGGCGGATACACCCATCTTGACAGAGCCTTATAACAAAACCCATGACCCAAAAACCTGTATTAGTACCCAAGGAATTAATCGTCCCATTTATTCTTATCACCTCCCTATTCGCACTCTGGGGCTTCGCAAATGACATCACCAATCCCATGGTGGCAGCATTTAAGCGAGTCCTCGAACTGAATAACACCCAAGCTTCTTGGGTGCAAATGGCATTTTATGGAGGTTACTTCACTATGGCTTTGCCTGCCGCATTCTTCATCAAAAAGTATTCTTATAAAACTGGAATCTTGCTCGGTTTAGGGCTTTACGGATTTGGTGCCTTGCTATTTTATCCAGCAGCAGCCTGGGAGAGTTATGGCTTTTTCCTTGCCTCCTTGTATATTCTCACCTTTGGTTTAGCCTTTCTTGAGACTACTGCCAATCCCTACATCTTGTCTATGGGTCCTGAGGCCACGGCAACGCAACGATTGAATCTTGCACAGGCATTCAACCCTATGGGAGCATTGGCTGGTTTGTTTGTGGCCAAGCAATTTATCTTGAATGCACTTCAATCGAATGAAACTGATGCAGATGGAAATATCATTTTCAACTCCCTTGATGAAGCTGCAAAGGCAGTAATTCGGTCGGCAGATTTGATGGTCATCCGAAATCCCTATGTGATGCTTGGCTTGGTAGTAATCGCAATTCTAGTAGTCATTGCGCTAATGAAAATGCCTGAAAGTAAGGAGACTGGTAAGGTAGAGTTCAAGGCCACCATGGGACGCTTGTTGAAAAATAGAAATTTCGTAGAAGGCACCCTTGCACAAATGTTCTATGTAGGTGCACAAATCATGGTTTGGACCTACATCTATCAATATGCAGAAGTGCTTGGAATCTCCAATGCCGATGCAGTAAATTATGGTTACACAGCGTTGGTTGTCTTTCTAGTAGGACGATGGATATGTACCTTTTTGCTTCGTTACATCTCCCCTACCAAATTGCTCAGTATCTTCTCAGTACTTGCTATTTTATTTACCGCAGGAGCGATTTTCCTCCCAGGAATGGCTGGTCTTTATTCTTTGGTTGCGATTTCCTTCGCGATGTCTCTGATGTTCCCTACTATTTACGGGATTGCATTGGACGGCTTAGGCGAGGATTCGAAGTTTGCCGCTGCGTACCTCGTGATGGCTATCGTAGGTGGCGCAGTGATGCCAACCCTACAGGGAATGATCATGGACATCGGTGGATCCGGATATGATGACACACTGATCCTAGGCGTGCCAGAAGTTAATTTCTCCTTCATCCTTCCTCTCGCCTGCTTTGTGATGGTGCTTTTGTTTAGCTTGAGAGTGAAGAAAGTTGAAAAATTATAAGTACTTGTCCGCCCTGGCGGATTGGAAGATTATTCAATCGTAATGCAATAACAATTCTGGCGCAAGTCATGAGACTTGAACTAGTAAAGTTTTGAACTAATTGAAAGAAATTGAAACATGAAAACCGAAACATTTATTTTAATATGTGATCTCAAAGATACTGAGGAAGCTAAGCTGGGATATGACGAATGTCATAAAGCTGTTGCGCCGGAGATCATTGAGAGTATCCGCGAGGCCGGAGTTCTACAAATGACCATTTATCGCTGGGAAAACCGACTTACCATGATACTAGTGGCAGATGAAGACTTCTCTTTTGAAAAGAAGGCCAAAATGGACTTGGCGAATCCTCATGTCCAAGAATGGGAAAAATTCCTAAGTAACTATCAAACCAATTTGCCTGGAACTCCGGAGAACTGGAGATGGGCACCTATGGACAAAGTCTTTGATTTCCACGCCTAACATACAAACCGATGAAAAAGCTACTAACTGTACTGTGTATGACTTTGATTAGCCTCCTAGTCAATGCCCAAGAAATTATACTTCCGCTTTGGGAAGGAATTCCACCACTTCAGAAGGATATGGGTTTGGAGGAAAAAGCAGTGGAAGAGGGTATCATTAGAATTGAAAATGTACAGATTCCACAGATCGAAGTTTTCCTGCCAAGTAAGCAAATGCGCACTGGTCAAGCAGTGGTAATTTTTCCAGGAGGCGGATATCATATATTGGCTTACGACTGGGAAGGCAGAGACTTTGCCAAGTGGCTAAATACACAGGGAATTGTCGGAATTGTAGTGAAATACAGACTGCCGGATTCCAAATCCCTGACAGATGCGAAGGAGGTTCCATTACTTGATGCGCAGCGGGCAGTTCGCCTGGTCAGACATCATGCGGAAGAGTGGAAAATCGATCCTGCTCGAGTTGGCGTTCTGGGCTTTTCTGCTGGAGGGCATTTAGCTTCTACCGTCAGCACCCAGTATGCGCAGGAGGTAGATAGGCAAAAGGATGCTGTCGATGCGCTTTCTGCCCGTCCTGATTTCTCTATTCTAGCTTATCCTGTGATTTCCTTTAGAGATGCGAGTGCGCACTCAGGTTCCCGAAAAAATCTAATCGGTGAAAATGCCAGCCAAGAATTGATTGATCGCTTTTCTAGCGAATTGAACGTAACTGCTGAAACTCCGCCTACCTTCTTGGTACATGCGCAGGACGATGGGGGCGTTCCTATCCAGAACAGTTTGCTCTACTACGATGCTCTGAATGCCAATAAAGTCCCAGCTTCTTTACATATCTATCCTAAAGGAGGTCATGGCTTCGGTTTTGGTCTAGGAAAAGGCCCGGTTTCGGGTTGGAGAGATGTGTTGTTGGATTGGATGGTTGATTTGAAGTAGGGGGTTTTTGGTTGTTGGTTGTTCGTTAGAAGTTAGAGGTAAGAGGTGAAAAGTGAGTGGTAAGAGTTAAGTTGTTGGTTTGTCACCCTGAGCGAAGTCGAAGGGTAATAAAAAACAATAATAACAAGACTTCGATCCCGATGCCCATACAGGACGCTACCAATGACGATTGATATGAGGACACCGAAAGCTGGTCAGTTCGAGTAAGAAAAATTTAGAATTTACAAAAGAGTGATGACGGTGTCTGCCTGAGCACTTGAGAGACGATAGTCTCGAAATCGAAGGCTTCTTAAAATAAGTAAGTGAAGCTATTGTCCTCGACTTCGCTCGGACTGACACGATTTGCGGTGAAAATTATAACCCTCATAAAATCATAATCCATCATTGCGAGCGAAGTGAAGTAATCTCGCTCAATCATACCTAGATTGCTTCGGTCGTTCCTCCCTCGCAATGACGAAACCCTCTATTCTACCTTTCAATTTTACAACCTTAGATCTTTCCAACTAATTAGTTTTACAATCAGATGATAAAAGTAATAGCCTTCGACGCAGACGACACACTTTGGGTGAATGAACCATTTTTTCGCGAAGCTGAAGAGGAATTTGCCAGCTTGATGGAAGGGTTTATGCCTAGGCACAGCAGCATCAAGGAGCTTTATCTCACAGAGATTGGAAACCTGGGTCTTTACGGCTACGGGATCAAAGGTTTTATGCTCTCGATGATCCAAACAGCCTTACGGATTTCAGAACACAAAATTCCAGTTAAAGCGATTGACAAAATCTTAGAGATCGGATATGAAATGATGCAAAAGCCAGTGGAGATTCTGCCTGGTGTCGAGGAGGTTTTAGTAGCCTTACATGACGACTATCGTCTGGTGATGGCCACCAAAGGCGATCTGGTAGATCAGGAGAGAAAGCTCAAAAAGTCAGGATTGGATCATTATTTCCATCACATCGAAATTATGAGTGAAAAGAAGGTTGCTGATTTCGCCAAACTCGTCCGACATCTTGATGTAGCACCTGAAGAATTTCTGATGATGGGAAACAGCTTGAAATCTGATGTCCTACCGGTATTGGAACTTGGAGGTCATGCCATTCATATCCCCTATCACATCACTTGGGAGCACGAGCGAATCGAGCACGAAGTCAAACATGACAATTTCTATCAAGCCGAAAACATTATAGAAGTAGTTGGGCTGATCAGAGGAATGTAATAGAGTCTTCTATATTCAAAATCATTCGTTAAAAACGCACAATTATTGTATTTTAGTCCAGTATTCTCATTTTGGATAAAATGGAAAAAGTTAGAAAAATAGCATTAGTTGCAAACCATATTAAAGCTGACGATGAAGATCCGAGAGATGTGATTTTTTGGATGAATAAATCAAGTTCCGAAAGACTTAAAGAAGTATATCGTTTACGAAAAAATTATTACACTTGGTCAAATGGTTTTTATCCTTCCAAAATTGAAAAGGTAGTTCATTTCGAAAAACTATGATATTTGAAGAGGATTTTGTTGATTTTATAGAATTGCTCAACAAATACAAAGTTGAATATTTGATCATTGGAGCCCATGCACTTGCCTATCATGGCCGACCTAGACACACGGGCGATCTCGATATTTGGATCAATCCAAATTCAGAAAACGCTTCAAAATTAATGATTTTGGTTTTGGATCTCTAAGATTATCTGTCGCAGATTTTTTAAAAGAGGGATACGTCACTCAACTTGGTTATCCCCCGCTTTGAATTGATATTCTAAATTCAATTTCAGGTGTTGAATTCAATAAAGCTTATCAGTCAAAGATTAGCACCACGATTGACCAACTCAAGGTCAATTTCATTAACCTTCCAGAATTCATTAAGAATAAAGAAGCAACGGGCAGAGCCAAAGATTTAGGAGATATAGAATCCTTGAAAAATGACGACACCCAAGATATCTAGAAAGTAAAGTTGAATTTATAAAGGATTTTACCTTTCTAAAGAAGTCTAGCTGATCGTATTTCAGATTTCTAAATCTAAAATACGATTAGCTAAGGGACACCTTGATACCACAAACATGCACCGGACATCGAGCATCCGACACCTAACAACCCTATATCCTCGACTGATAGGTATACAACTGATAATATCTCCCTTCCAAGGCAATCAATTCATCATGCTTGCCACGCTCGACGATATCACCTTTTTCCACGACCAAAATCTGATCAGCCTGGCGAATGGTACTTAAGCGGTGAGCAATCACAAAGGTCGTTCTGCCTTTCATCAACTCCTTCAAACTCGCCTGAATCAAGGTCTCAGACTCTGTATCCAGATTGGAAGTAGCCTCATCCAGAATCAAAATCCTAGGGTCTGCCAGGATTGCTCTGGCGATGGCTATACGCTGTCTTTGTCCGCCAGAGAGCTTCACTCCCCTTTCTCCGATCATCGTATCCAGACCATCCTCAAATCGATCAGTAAACTCTTGCACGTGAGCTGCTACTACTGCATTTTGTAAATCTTCAAGACTTGCATCTGGTCTAGGAAACAGAATATTCTCTCTGATCGTCCCTTCAAACAGAAAATCATCCTGAAGCACCACTCCAAGTTTAGAGCGAAAGGAATCCAGAGTTATTGTCTGTAGATCATTTCCATCCAAGGTGATTGTACCCGAATCTGGGCTCAAAAAAGTAGCAGCAAGTCCAGCGATAGTTGTTTTCCCAGAGCCAGAAGTTCCCACCAAGGCGGTTACCGAACCAGCAGGCGCATGGAAACTCACGCCCTTAATCACTTCCTTATCTTCCTCGTAAGCAAATGATACATTATCAAATTGAATGTCTCCTCTAAACTCCTTGAGAGCCAGCGTTCGGGTGCGATCATCTGCCTCCAGCGGAGTATTCATAATTTCCTCTGTCCTATCCAAACCCGCAAAAGCCTCCGTAAGCTGAGACCCAATATTGGACATCTGCACGATTGGCGCGATCATAAAACCCAAGTAAAGTGTGAACGCCAGAAAATCTCCAAAGGTCATCTCTCCTTGCATTATCATATACCCACCCATTCCCATAATTCCAGCGGATGCCAAACCCAAGAGCAGCGCTCCCGCTGAAGTCACGAAACTCGTAGCTGTCAAACTTGCTTTTACATTCTGGAAAAGATCATCTACGCCTTTGGCAAAGGTATTTATCTCCTGCTGCTCGGCATTGAAGCCTTTGATGACCCGAATTCCTCCCAGTGTCTCGGTCAATCTGCCAGTCACCTGTGCATTGATTTTTCCACGCTCCCTAAAGATTGGTCGGATTCTTCCAAATGCCTTTAGAGAGACCAATCCAAAGATTACCACAGGAAGCAACACGTAAAGTGTCATCATGGGGCTGATGCTGATCAATAGAAATAAGGAGATCACTGCAGTCAGAATTCCTCCGATCATCTGTGCGAAGCCTGTTCCAACCAGATTTCGAACTCCTTCCACATCAGTCATGATTCGGGATACCAGCTCACCTGTTTTCGCATTATCGAAAAAGCGGATAGGAAGTTTGATGATATGTGCCTGAACCTGAGACCTTAGCTTAGAGATGAGGTTCTGAGCCTCTACACTCAGTATCTGGGTCAATGCATAAGATGTCACCGACTGCACTACGATAGCCAATACTACTCCTCCGATCAGCCATTTCAACATGGTCATATCATTGGAAGGAATGACATCATCGATGAGGATTTTACTTGCTCCAGGCAGCACCAAACTGGCTAGACGGGAAATGATGATCAGAAACAACCCTAAAAATAATTGCTTTCTCCTTGGCCAAATAATAGTCTTAAAGACCTGTGCCATGGTCACTTTACGCTCTGCTTTCTTAGCCATGAAATAATGTGTTTGGTCTGAAAAACCCCATTTTGGGCATGTCAGTTCCAAAAGGGATCTAGTTCGTCTATATAAGGCTTAATCTTATGTCTCCAATACTGCTAAGCAGCCATTAAGATTGGAAATCTTACTTCTCAAATTCTATTTTTTGGGTAATACCATTTACACCCTTTAAATTATAGTCAGAAGAAATGAACAGCTAATTTTGGTTATGTGCCAGTCTGCCCTCAGTCTTAACAAAAACATATTGAATGGGACTACCTGCTAAGGATATTTGGGTATTATTGTTCTATAGTTTTAAATCCAAAAAACACACCTGATGATACGCCGCTCATTTTTTAAAAAAAGCACCACAGCCTTAATGGGACTTGGACTGTCCAAAACCTCCTTTGCAACAACCAAACAAAAGAACCCAAGCGAACCGATTAAAACAGCGCTAACTATAGAACAACAAAATGTAAGCTTTTACGCTGAGCTAATCACTGAGTCGCTACGGGTGGTCCATATTGCCGACACACATCTTTTTACCGATGATGAAAGAGGAATTGCTTACCAAGAATATAGCAATCGAATGGCAAAGGCTTATAACCAAACCACTCACTTTCAAACAGGCATAAAAACGAATCCAGAGGAATCCTTCGAACAAACGCTGGCCTTTGCAAAAGAGGTAAATGCAGATGCAATTATTTTGAATGGGGATATTTTCAGTTTCCCCTCTGAAGCAGCCATAGAATGGGTGCTATCTAAAATAAAGGAAACCGGTATCCCCTACATTTATAGCGCAGGAAACCATGATTGGCATTATGAAGGAATGGAAGGTTCCATGGAGTCTTTGCGGGACAGTTGGATTGAGAAGCGGCTATTGCCCTTATATCAAGGTAATAATCCTTTAATGTCTGCTTATGATATCAAAGGAATACGATTTTTGGCGATTGATAATTCTACCTACCAAATCAATGAGCAACAGTTGGCCTTTTTTAGAGAACAGGTTGCCAGTGAAATGCCACTGGTATTACTCGTGCACATTCCGATGTATGCTCCAGGAAAAATGATTTATTTTGGTTGTGGAAACCCTAACTGGGGAGCTGCTACGGACCGCAATTTTGAAATAGAAAGGCGGCCTAAATGGCCAGAAAGCGGACATACCAAAACGACATTTAATTTTCACAAGGAAGTATTTAATGCACCAAACCTATTAGGCGTCTTTGCAGGACATACCCATCAAAATTCGGTAGAACTAATCAATGGAAAACCCCAAGTAGTGAGCGATGACAATGCCAGTGGAGGTTATTTAGATATCAACTTTATACCTATGGATGAGGAGGATAAAAAGTTACTGGGATAGCTGAAGCTATTGCTGTCAACCTGCGTAAGCAATACCAGATGCCCATGCTGGGCACACACAATTGTATAAACAAATGCGGGCTGATTGGCTAAAATTGAGTATTTTGGCTTTTATCAAAGCTTAGTGTTGGGTGGACAGTGAATCTCTCGTAATCCCGCACGATGCTTATACTTTACCGTTATGTGCAAGTAGTGCCAACATGAAGATATTATCCAAAGGTCAATACTACGGACTTAAAGATTTGGAAAAATCATTGGACGGGATTGTACTGTCCCAATATAATTATAATACAGGCAGACCGACGGATTGGCACTATCACGAAAACCCTTATTTCTGGTACATTCTTAACGGAAATATGATGGATTGTAATAAGAAAGTAAAAACGTTATGTCCACCGGGAAGCTTGATGTTCACCAATTGGCAAGAGATACATTATGGTTCTAAGCACTCTGGCGATGCCGCAGGATTTCATCTTGAATTTGAGCGAAGTTGGCTTAAAAATAATGATGTAAATCTGGCGTTATTTGAAGGCAGTGCATTGATACAGCAACCTAAGGTTCATTTTCTTTTTGCTAAGCTATACTACGAGTTTTTACAAAACGATGCATATAGTAAAATAACTATTGAGCTATTGTTATTACAAATTTGTGATGCCCTGAGTGACTCAAAAAATGCAAGTCGCACACAGAAAGTTCCGGATTGGGTCGAACTATTAAAAGAACTTATACACTATGACAAATTTGACCTCAGTTTAAAACACCTCTCAGAACAGCTCGGGGTTCATCCGGCACATATTTCAAGAGCTGTGCCCAAGTATCTTTCCGTCAGTCTTGGGGAATACATTAGGCAACATAAGCTCAAAGAAGCACTTCCTTTAATCCTTGACAGAAAAAACACATTGACAAATATTGCCCACCAAGCAGGTTTTTCAGATCAAAGTCATTTTAACCGTGTGTTCAATTCTGTTTTTGATATGAACCCTAATACTTATCGCAAAATAGTAACAAAAAATTACTGATGTTAATTTGATACAATTTTTAATAAAACCCATATGCTAATTTTGGACTGAGATAAAACTAATATTATGTTTAAATACCGAAGCTGTTTATTATTCTTTTTATCAATGTCTTTATTTAATTGTGCTCAACCGCAAATAAGTGATGAAGACTTGATAGGCGAATGGACTGGAAAACTTACAGAAACTTATGATTTAAAGTTAGATATCACAATTGAATTGAAAGGAGAGGAGGCAATTTTTAGGCTCTCACGAAAAAAAGATCTTATTGTCGAAAAATTCAAATTTGATAACAAAATCAAGCTAGACCTGGATGACGACATTACGTTTAGTGGCATCGTCAATAAAAATAAATCAACAATAAATGGATTTATAGGATTACAAAGAAACTTATATCCCATTAAACTATCCAGAGAAGGAAATCATTATACAGGTGAGTTAAGTTTTATGATGTTACATCATTTAAATCCTAAAAACATAAGACTAAGCATCGAAGAAGTAAATGACAATGGGTATACCATATATCCTATGCTTGGATCATTTTGGGTCAATGATTTTAAACAAGAAAAAAACAAAATATCATTTAAAGATTATCCGACAGGTTTTGAATTTGAAGGTCAGATTATGCCCTTGGAGATGGTATTTGATGTTGGTATCGCAGGAAATTTCATAGCTGAAGTAATATTGAAGAAAAATGAAATGGAGAGAAAGCAAAATTTGAATACAGTGGATAATGAAATCAAAATAAATGATGGTTGGGAATTATCAGAAAATCGATTGGACTTGCCACAAATGCAAACAGACATTCAACGTGATAGTTTGGTAGGTGTTGAGGGTGTTCTAATAGCGAGAAATGGTAAAATTTTGTACGAAAAATACTTCGCTGGTTTTGATGTCAATACTACACACAATACCCGTTCTGCCTCTAAAAGTATATCGTCTGCCATCATAGGTATTGCCATAGACAATAACATTATTGAAAGTGTTGACGAGAAACTATATGATTTTATACCATATGACTATCAGTACACAAAGGATTCCTTAAAAGCTAAAATTACTATCAAACATTTATTGACGATGAGTTCCGGGTTGGATGTAAATAACAAAGCCTATGAAGGATACTACCAGAATGAATCTGATGACCCGTGGTTAAAAACAGTTTTAGAGGCGCCAATGGTACATGAACCAGGTACATATACCGATTATGGCTCTGCAAATCCATTTTTGCTAGGGATCTATTTACATAATCGACTAGACATTCCTTTAGAATTTTATATGCACGAAAAGCTTTTTTCTCCTTTAGGAATTACTAATTATGTCATGAATACGGACGACACAGGGATTATACCTTATTTCGGAGGTGGTTTAAGCTTAACGCCAAGAGATATGCTCAAGTTTGGGCAACTGTATCTTAATGAAGGAACATGGAACGGAGAGCAAATAATTTCTAAAAGTTGGATACAAGAGTCTTTTAAAAAACATACAAAACTTCAGGATTTCCAAGATAAAGATGAATATGGCTATTTTTGGTACCATCATACCTATATGGTAGATGGGAAGTCTATTAAATCAATCGAAGCAAGAGGAGCTGGAGGGCAATTTATTTTTGTAGTACCTGAGTTAGAAGTTGTAGCAGTGATTACAGCAGGTAATTACAGAAATGGGAAAACAAATCAATCACTGGAAATATTCAGAGACTATGTCCTTCCTGCTTTGTTGAAATAAGGAGCAAGCACTCACAATTTGTATATTGCATATGCCGCCCTTGGCAGGCAAACGCAACATTCAATAATCGTTGTCATTCATTAAATAAAACAGATGAAAAGCAGAAATAAAGATTTATTGATAGGAGGCATATTTTTAATCCTGACAATTACTTTCATTGTGATTTCAATGACTAACAAACCGTTCTTTGATTGGGTTTTTGAACGACATCATAATCAATGGAGTTGGTATTTACGACCTTTGTTTTTGCTTCCATTTTGCTATTTCGCCTACAGAAAAAGTTTTACAGGTATGATGATTTCCATATTTGCCCTGTTCACAAGTATGTTTTGGTTTCCCAAGCCTGAGATTGTGAGTGAGAGTGTAATTGATTTTTTAAAATTTGAGAAAGATTATCTATACGGAGAATGGAATCTGAGCAAACAGCTACTGACCCTAACAATTCCTATTTCATTAATTGCTTTAGGATTAGCTTTTTGGAAACGAAGTGTAATAATAGGCATAGCGGTAGTTGTTCTTATGGCAACAGGTAAAATGGTGTGGAGTATTCAAAATGCAGGAGAGTCAGGAAAATCAATATTGACACCTGCGATGCTTGGATTATTGATTTGTTGCGGTCTTATTTTCTACGGATTTAGAAGGTTAGAAAAAAAATAACGAAATGCCAACACTGAATAAGTAATGGCTAGTACTCGCCTACTTACGAAAATTCGCGCGGGTTTTCAGTGCGGTGTGTAATTGCTAAGTTATGTGCTAAACAACGCAACTACTTATAGCCAAGTCCGTTGTGTGGAATCCCGATTTCTCAATTGCTGCTCCTGAGAGATCGGGAAGCACGGTCGCAATCTTGATTGGGATTCTTGCGATTACTTAAGTGGCGGCACCGATATTTCGGTAACCCTCCCGATACACTTTGCTATCGGGACAGACTGTTCAGAATATTATCTTGCCAAAAGCACATCCTCGGAGAGTATCTTAAATTCTCATTTATATGGAACACGAATCTATTTCAATGGAAGTCGTCAACCTGCAGGCAGCAGCTATTGACGTCGGTAGTCGCCCGGTTGATGAATTTGAGACTTGAGGTGGCGGTGAAAGATATCTGTAAACTTACAGGGCTTCTGATCATCCTTTCGAACTGCGAAGTGGAGGTGGATTCATCAAAATTAACCTATTTACATCAGGGGAACTGCAGGAAAAATGAAGAAGAAATATCCAGTGCTTTACCGAGTAATGTTGGTAAGGATTACCTTTTTGCCCTGCAGCAGGATTGGAAACTTATGAACAAAATCAATATAAAATTGAACAGTGTGACATGGAAATTGATAACATGCTAAAGCAGATCATCAATTCGGATGATAATAAGAGGCAGCATCATCTTGAACCAAAGCCACACAAAAGAGTGAATAAAAATACGTCCAAACACATCGATTTGAATCTGAGATCCTATCAGATGTTTGAAGGGACAGATTTGTTGGCCATTGAAGGTATGGGTTATTCCACTGTCTTAGAATTAATGAGCGAAGTTGGGTTGGAAGGGATCAGAAAATTCAAAACCGCCAAGCATGTTGCCAGGTGGCTGCGTCTGGCTCCCAACAAAAAGGTCAGCGGAGGCAAGGTTCTCTCAAATAAAGTCCCAAAAAGAAGCAACCGTCTCAAAATAGCACTGTGTCATGCAGCAAATGCCATCGGGAATCTTAAAGATTCCATCCCCTTGTGAGACTTTTTCCACCGGATCAACTTCCGAAAAGGAAGAGTTTCAGCGAGAAGTTCCACAGCGAGAAAACTGGCCGTCATTATCTGGAAT
Source organism: Algoriphagus chordae (assembly GCF_003254055.1). Classification (GTDB taxonomy): domain Bacteria; phylum Bacteroidota; class Bacteroidia; order Cytophagales; family Cyclobacteriaceae; genus Algoriphagus; species Algoriphagus chordae. The sequence goes on along the minus strand of NZ_QKZT01000030.1, from coordinate 9,563 downwards.
TTGGTGGTCAAAGGAGTGCCTTACATCAACCCGGAAGGCTATCTCTTTTTAGATTAGAAAAAGTTAGGATTAGTTAAAAGGAAAAAGAAGCAAATCGATAAATTAGGTCTCACAGAAGACGATCTGGGCCTAAAAACAGCTGAATCTTAATTGTTTAATGGTTCGTTAGTCAGAAATTAAGAAAACCGCATAAATAAAGTTATTAATCAAATATGAAATTAAACGAATACTTAGCTAACCGACTAAAGGAAATTTTCACTGAAGGAAAATGGGTTTTAGGTACAAATTTCAAAGAACAAATAATTGACCTTGATTGGGAACAAGCAACTCAAAAAATAGATGACTTTAACACTATTGCTGATTTGACTTTTCACATTGATTACTATATAGCTGGCGTGAAAAAAGTTTTAAAAGGCGGAACACTCGATATACGAGACAAATATAGTTTTGATTACCCCCCCATAAAATCTGAAGAAGATTGGCAAAATTTAGTAAGTAAGTTTTGTCTTGACGCAGATGAATTTATAGAACTTGTTGAAAATATGTCAGAAGAAAAAATATTGTCGGATTTTGTAGATAAACAATATGGGACTTATTACAGAAATATTGACGCAATGATTGAACACACATATTATCATCTTGGACAAATAATACTCATTAAAAAACGAATTAAATAAAAACTGCTTACAAAGCTGTAGCCATACCTTGGTGGTTCTCACTTGAAAAACCCTGTAGATTTCACAAAGTCAGTTTACATTTGAAGAGGTTTGTACTAAAACACGTTAAAGTTCATAGACAAACACATTGGCATTAGGCTAAATAAAGGTCGGCAATACATTAATACTTAATATTGAAATTCTTACAGGCAATAAACTTAAAAAAAATGAGCAACGAGAAATTCGAAATTGAAATAATTAAAAAATTAAAAGAAGGACTAACACAGGCAATTAGGGAAAAGAACGTAGAAGCAACCAATAACGCATTTTCAGATAATTGTGTGATGTTTTTGTTGGCACCACCATTGAGTTTCAAAAAAAATGAGGACTCTTCAGGTGATAATGATATTGAAATATGGTTTTCAACTTGGAAAAATGAAATCAGGTTAGAAACAAAAGAATTGGTGATAACATGTGGAAATGATATTGCCTTTCTTCATAGTCTTGAGCATTTAACAGGAACACGTACGGACAACACGGAAACGGACACCTGGTTTAGAGAAACACTTTGTTTAAAGAAAATAAACGGAAAATGGAAAATAATACATCAACATCAGTCCTTTCCAATGTATATGGACGGAAGTGAAAAGTCTGCAACTGATTTAAAATCTTAAATCAATTAGTTATGGACAAAAAAGGCTGAAAGGCTAGCTGCCAAAACAGCATATAATACAGCTACCAAGTCTAATTATCATTATGTTTCAAAACATAAAAAACAAAGGCATATCAGGTGAAAATCTAGTGGAGTCGCCATTTCCTACAGCTAATCAGTACACTATCACTTCCCACTATTGCTATTGCAAAATGCTGGATTGCCAAAGCTTCCACCTAAAACTCGCCTTATCATATGAAATAACATAGGCCGCAATGTATTGAACAATGAAAAAAATGAAGAATATTCTAAGAATAATTGCCGTATTAGGAATTTTAATATGTATAAATTCTTGTAAAACGAACAATGAAAATGTCTTTAAAGAGATTTATAATTTGATTGAAGAAAACAATTATTTTGAGGCAAAAAAGTTCTATGAATCAAACAAGAGTACTTTATCAAAACCATATCAGCAATATTTTGAGACGATTTTATACAACGCCTTCAATAGATTGGAAGAATCTGATTCATATCTTAACGCCTTATTGACTGGGGAAAATAATATACCAGATTCATTAAAGTTCCAGCTGTATAGTATACGAAGTGATAATGCTGTAAAAATGTACAACTATAAAAAAGCAAAAAATGCTATACAAACGATTTTAAGCGAATACAAATCCTATTTGGATGATGAGGAAATGAGCAGTTATGAGAATACACTTAAAATTTGGGCCGCACTAGAAAATACTCCAAAACAAAAAACAGATATAAATGAAAATTCCATCATCAAAATGGAAAAAGATTTAGTAGGATTGAGTACATTGAAAGTATTTACCAATAAAGATTCTCTGAATTTTATCTTTGATACTGGAGCTAATTTATCTACCACTACTCAATCTGTTGCCAAAAGATTGAATATGGAAATTATCCCTGTTGAAGTAGAAGTGGGGACCATTACAGGGGATAAAGTACTGGGTCAATTAGCCGTTTGTGAAAAATTGTCACTGGGAAATATTGAAATAACCCACGCCATTTTTTTGGTATTACCAGATGAAGCCTTGTCGTTTCCGCAAATTAATTATAAAATCAATGGCATTTTAGGCTTTCCAATTTTTGAGGCTCTAAAAGAAATAAGAATAACTCAAAATAATGAACTTATTGTCCCACAAGTACAATCAACGCCTCCCGGGAATTCTAATATGGCAATGAATGGTTTAATTCCACTTATTTACATAAACAATAAGCATTTTACATTCGATACAGGCGCAGACCAAACCGTATTGTATAAAAAATATTATGATGAGAATAAAAAAGATATAGATGAAAAGTATAAACCTGAAAAAATTAGCTTTGGAGGTGCAGGAGGAAAAAAGGAATTTGAGGGATATACAATTGATTACTCCTTAATAGTTGGGGAAGAATACATAAAGCTTGAAAACGTAAGTTTGTTAAAAGAAGAGATTAAAGACAGCGAAACTGTTTACGGTAATATTGGGCAAGATCTCATTAAAAAATTTGATGTGATGATTATTAATTTTAATCAAATGTTCATCAAGTTTGAAAGAAAGAGCAATGCTACAAACAATGACTTTAAATAATTGCTCATTCTCTCCTATATTAGAAAATCTTGGCAGATTTTCAGCTTGGAATATACTTTCAAAGCTAAGTGTTAAACCATGCAACTCTCATAGCCGGGAGCGTTATCGATTAATGTAACGACCACTTGTCGCAACGACAATACCATTTCTCCCTAAATCCATTTAAAAAAAGTTACAGCGATATTGCGAAACCGAAAAGTTGCACATATATTTGCAATCAAATGGTTTCGCAATTTGATTAAAATAGAAAAATGAGAAAATTGAAATTACAAGTCCAAATGACCATAGACGGGTTCATTTCTGGACAAAACGGAGAAATGGATTGGATGAAATTTCCCTGGTCAGGGGACATTACAAACTATGTACGAGAGATAACTGAACCTGTAGACACAATTATTTTAGGAAGAAAATTGGCAGAAGGTTTTATTCCGCATTGGGCAAATGTCGCTAAAGACCCCAACAATCCAGAGTATGAGGGCGGTGTTAAGTACGCTACCACACAAAAAATTGTATTTACTAAAACACTTGATCAATCAATTTGGGACAACACCGAAATTGCTAAAGGCGACTTGGTCGAAGAAATTACTTATTTAAAGAATCTGCAAGGCAAAGACATTATTGCTTATGGTGGTGGTGAGTTTGTTTCTTCACTCATCAAAAACAAGCTTATAGACGAGTTGCATTTGTTTGTAAATCCTTCAGCCATCGGAAGTGGAATGCCTATTTTTAAAGAGTTGTCCGAAATGCAGAAATTTAATCTTGATGATGTACAAAAGTTTGATTGCGGCATTGTTGTAATGGTTTATAAACCCATATAATTATGCGTAGAGATGTTTTTCAAGCTATTGCAGACCCAACAAGACGAGCCATTATTATGCTTTTGGCTGTTGGTGCTTTGACCCCCAATGCCATAGCCGAACATTTTGATTCAAGCAGACAGGCTGTTTCAAAACATTTGCGAATACTTACTGAGTGTGAAATACTAACGCATGAGCAACAAGGCAGGGAAATTCACTATCACTTAAATGCAGACAAGATGAAAGACATAGAAAAATGGCTGGAACAGTTTAAGAAATTACTTGCAAAGCGCTTTGACCAATTGGATACAGTTTTAGAACAATTAAAATCAAAAGAAAAATGAACCCAAACTTAAAATTCGACTTCATAGTCAATAAGGAAAAGAACACTGTTAATGTAGAACGTGAATTTGCAGCAAACCTTGAATTGGTTTGGGAAGCTTGGACAAATCCCGAAATTCTTGACTTATGGTGGGCACCTAAACCCTATAAAACAAGAACGAAATCAATGGATTTTCGTGAAGGCGGAATGTGGCTTTATGAAATGTACAATGCCGAAAGTAAAAACCCGCAAGAATGTCATTGGTGTAAAAATGATTACATCAAAATTGTACATCAGTCAATGTTTTCAGGCTTAGATGCATTCTGTGATGAAAACGGCATAGTTAACGAAGCAATGCCCCGCACACAATGGACTAATGAGTTCAATGAAAATGGAGAGAACACGTTTGTAACCATTACTGCCAAATACGAGAGTCTTTCTGACTTAGAGAAAATTATTGAAATGGGATTTAAAGAGGGTTTTACCATGGCTATGGAAAACCTAGACCAGTACATTCAAGCACAATTCAAACTTCGCAAACAAAACAAATCAAACAATATGGCAAGAGTATCAACTTATGTAAATTTTCAGGGTAACACTGAAGAAGCATTCAATTTCTACAAATCAGTTTTTAAAACAGATTTTATTAATGGTATCAAACGATTTGAAGACCTTCCTACCGACCCGAACCACCCACCCATTGCAGAACCAGTAAAAAAGATGGTCTTACATATTGAACTACCATTACTTGGCGGATACATTTTAATGGGGACTGACGCACCTAAAGAAATGGGATTCACACTGACACAAGGAAATAATATGCATATCCAACTCGAACCCGATTCAAAAGAAGAAGCACAACGATTGTTTGATGAACTTTCTAGTGATGGTAAAGTAGAAATGCCAATTCAAGATATGTTTTGGGGTGCGTATTACGGAAGTTTTACAGACAAATATGGCATCAATTGGATGATTAATTACCAAGAAAAGTAAACGATGAAACCAATAAAAATTTTATTCGCTCATAGTGGTGGTGGGCAAGGTGGCGTAGGACAAGGAAGTTTTGATTTAGTAACGTACTTAAAAAATGAATTGGGAAACGAATTTGAAATACTTTACCCAATAATTGCTGACCCAGAAGCTCCAACTTATCAAATGTGGAAAAATCTTTTCACAAAAGAGTTTAAGAAAAAGAACCAGCCTACAATCCTTATCGGGCATTCGTTGGGAGCTTCAATGCTGCTTAAATTCATTTCAGAAGAAAAGCCAACTATTTTGATTTCAGCACTGTATTTGGTTGCCACACCATTATGGGGAAAAAACGGTTGGGATGTGGACGAATTTGTACTCAAGGATGATTTTGAAAACGAACTCAAACAAGTGAATAAGATTTTTCTCTATCAATGTAAAGACGATACAATTGTCCCTTTCAAACATTTTAATTTTTATAAAAAGGCAATGCCAGATGCGACCGTAAGAGTTTTAAACGGAACAGACCATGCATTTGCAAACGGACTACCTGAATTGGTTGATGACATTAAAATAAACCTTAGTGTATAGAAAACAACCATACCAAATGAAACTTGACAGAATGACAAAAACAGAAATTGCAAAGGCATTCTCAAATGGGGAATTTGAAATCACCTACGATTTTATAGCTGAAAATGCAGAATGGATTGTAATCGAAGAAGACAAATTCTCAGGTAAACAAGCTATTATTGACCATTGTGAACAAGTTGAAAGCTACTTCAAGTCAGTAACGACAGACTTCAAAACACACAATATCATAGCTGACGGCAATAAAGTTGTAATTAACGGAATGGCAGAATTTTTAAGAGATGGCAAACGGATTTCGTTTGTTTCTGCTTGTGATCTTTATGAATTTAATGATGCGAATCAAATTCAAAGAATAACTTCGTATTGTATTCAATCAAAGGAGCAGTTATAAGCATGTGGCGGTCATTGTAACTGAGGACACAACCGACTAAAAAGCAAACTATTTGACAAAAAAAATAAAACAGGAAAATATGCAAACAAGGCATCTATCAAATTACCAGACAATAATAAAAGCACCTATAGAAAAAGTATGGGATGCATTAATCAATCCTGAATTGGTAAAACAATATTTCTTCGGTTCAAATCAAGAAACGGATTGGACTGTTGGAAGTAAAATCTTATGGACAGGTGAGCATGAAGGAGCAACCTATGTAGACAAAGGAGTAGTTTTAGAATTTATACAAAATGATAAACTCTCTTATAGCTACTTAAGCAGTTGGAGTGGTTTGGATGACAAACCTGAAAATTACCTGTTGGTTACTTTCAAAGTAAAACCCATTGAAGCAGGAACAGAACTAACAATTACACAATCCAATTATGACGAAGAAAAAGCTAAACATTCGGCTGAAAATTGGGCGACAGTAATAAACGGATTAAAGAAACTTGTTGAATAAAAACAACGAACCGCTAACAGCACCTACAAGAAATTGGTGTTAATTAAAGGAGACAAGAACTTCAGTATCCAAGTGCAATGAATAGTATAAAAGACTTATATCCATTAATCGGTAAGTGGAAAATTCAAGGAGACGAAGTAATTGGTGAACAAGAAATGAAAATATTGGATGGGAACCATTTTTTATTCCAACAATTTGATTTAACATATTCAAGTAGACATATAAAAGGAATGGAAATTTATAAGTTCGATGAAGGCCTTAGATGACAATAAGAGTTATGGAAAATTGATAAATTAAATTTTATGGGAAAAGTAGTAATTCACTTGACAATGTCCCTTGACGGATTTATTGCAAAGCCGAATGAAGAAGATTGGGATTGGATTTTCAAGCATGAGGCTGACGAATCTGATGATATGGGAAATCGAGTTATGCAAGAGTTAGGAGCAGTAGTTCTTGGGAACAAGGACTTTAGAAACAACAACGTTACTGCTGATGCTCTTCCGTATGGGGGTCTACAAATTCTACAATTCGTTGTAACCCACAATGCCCGTGAACCGCTCACTGTAGGCCCATTGACATTTAACTTTATTACTGACGGAATAGAAAAAGTAATTGAAAAAGCTAAGAAGGAAGCAGGAGCAAAAAATGTTGCAATATTGGGTCATAGCATTGCTCAACAAGGTCTTGAATTAGGCCTAGTGGATGAACTAGTCCTTCATGTTTATCCTGTCATTTTTGGGAACGGGTTAAGACTTATTGACCATTTGGGCTGTCAGCCTATTGAACTTGAACGGATAGAAATTATTTCAACAACCCAAATTACAAGTATGCGGTTTCGAGTAAATCGATAGAAATTGACCCCGTGAAAACCATGAAAAGATGAGCGTGAATCACAAACTATAAATATATAAAAATAGGAGATATTAAAACTAAAAATCAATAATGATGTCATTCCAAACATACATCAATAACATAGAAGGTAAAACCGCTGAAGATCTTCAAAAACTAGCTGAGGAAAAAGGATTTACCAATAATGGAGTCCTAGTCGCAAAAGCTACAGAAATAACTAATTGACTTAAAAAAGATTTCGATTTAGGTTAGGGACACGCGGGAGAATTTTTTAGGAGATAGCAAACGGGTTGGATTTGTTTCAGCATGTGATGTTTATGTGTTTAATGAAGGCAGCCAAATAAAAAAACAACTTCGAATTGAATTCAAAAACAAAAAAGTTAATTACAACCAAAAATGAAATATAAGAATAGTGAAACGGACAAAATTCTTCTAAAAAGTGGAGAAGGTAGGATTTATAACTGTGGGACAATGACAGCTGTCTTCAAGGCAGACGAAACTGAAACCGCATGCAAATACAGTATCTCAGAATGGTGGCTTCAACCCAATTCTGAAGGACCGGGTATACACTCACATGATGACAATGACGAAATATTTTATGGTATAGAAGGAATTACTTCTATTTTAGTTGGTGAAGAATGGGTAGATGTAGAGAAAGGCACTTTTTTAAGAATCCCAGCTAAGACTACACATGATTTCGCTAATAGAACAAATAAAAGGTGTGGCATTCTTAACTTCTTTATTCCTGGGGGTTTTGAGCGAAATATGCCATCAATTGTAAAATGGTTTGAAGAGAATAAAAACCCGAAAACAGTATGAAAATACAGATTCTGAAATTATAGATGGATTTACCATTATATATCATACTAATGGAGCAAAAATTGGTTCGAAAGAAAAATAGTGGAAGTTCATTCTTTGTCCAAAAGGGTATATTTCAGAAGCATTTCTACTCCGTTTTGAAGTAGTTTGTCTTTGATTCTGTTTTTCTCCCGGACCAAGTCTGTCCAAAGCCTTTTGGGATAGCGGAAAAGTTGGCGGTCCCCTTCCGTTTCTAGGGTTGGAACCTGGATTCCACCTAACAATGCTTCCAGAATGGATTTGGCCATTTTGCGGCTATCCACAGGATCACTACTTTCTTTATTGGTAGTTGGAAGTTCAGCGGGATTAATCACCAGGCATTCATATCCTAAAGTCTTTGGCTCACGATAGATCCAAACCTCGAGCATACAGGCTTTATATCAACAGATGACCGTTTGTTTCGGGAAAACTTATAAAAATAAGATTTCAAGGCTTTGGGATCAGGTGTCTGGCTGAAAGTTTTATGGTAACAGTTGACGGTAAAGATGGAAACGCTCCACTGAGGTTTGTGCACATCAACACCATTGAATAACTTAGGGTAAACATCGGTGTCCATGATATGTTTTTTTTGGTTCTGATCTTAAAACGAACTGGATTATATCATGGGAACTATATTGCATAGCCTTCGGGATACACACCATACACCAACCGATAGCGAGAGTTAGAAACCTTATTGACAGATATGAAAAAAAAGAAAAATCGTCGAGAAGAGCATTTACATCAGAAAGGCCAATCAGTAAGTTTTGGCGCTGGTTTCACGCTTGCGAACACATGTCCAATCATAACGGACAAATTAAGTTCCTGAAATCAAGACTTCCTTAAATTAAAAAAGAAAAACATCTCGCTAACAACTAGGTTTTCGTCGCCTGCCTAGCACTAACGATGAAACTGCTGTTACCCTCCCTGCCTCCATATTTTAATATAACAGAAGGATTGTGAAGGCTAATATGCGCAGTCAACTCAATAGGAATTATACTTTTACAGATTACTTGAAAAGCCCTAAATCATCCCTCTCATCAATTGGATATTCCGGAGCATGCTGACCCCTCCAATCCGGAATGTTTTCAAGAAGTGAAAGTGCCTTTACAGGCAGGATTCGACTGACATTCCGGCACATGTTGACCCCTTTAGGATAGATTTTCGGTGGTATTCCGGAGCATGTTGACCCCCACGGTTGAGATTCCGGAGCATATTGACCCCTCTGATCAATGGTTTTGGTTTTTTAGCGGACATTTTCGATAACCGCTAACTATAATCCAATGGCTGGAAAACCTAAACCTATGAGTCAGATAAAACAAATGATCATACTTAACAGGCAGGGAAAGGGAGTCAAGACAATCGCCCGTATGCTGGATATCAGTAAGAATACCGTCAAGACTTA
>NZ_QKZT01000029.1 GCF_003254055.1 Algoriphagus chordae | reverse complement strand
TGTGAAAACAGAATCAAAGAACTCAAGGATGATTTTGGCCTGGAAAGTTTTTGCTTACAGGATTTCTGGGCAACAGAAGCCTCGTTCAGATTCATCATGGTAGCTTATAACCTAATGAGTTTATTCCGTCATTTTGCGCTGAATCATCATAATCGGGCCACCTTAAAAACACTGAAATCCTATTGCTTTGCATTAGGAGCATGGAAGGTAAATCATGCCAATAAGCAGGTATTGAAAATCTCATTACCTGCTAAAAAGAGGCCTTGGATGGATGGGATATTTGCCCAAATTCAAAACATAAGCCCTCCATTCAATTATTCTAATGCATAATGCGGGTTTAGCTATGGAGATGATGAAGGAGAGATTACTTGTGGAGGTGGATATTGTGAGATTCCGGAATTTGGAATAGAGTGTTTTGATATCATAGCTTATGAGGATCCGGCCTGTTCGGATCAATACAATCCTGGTTCTGGACCTGGATACTATAACGGTCCAGGCGGTGGTGGAGGTTCTGGCTCTGGAGGAGGAGGATTGCCTTATATTCCTAGTGATGAAGAGTTGAATTGTTCTGATTTAATGAATACTCATGGAGAATCATTTTCAGATATCAATTCCTTTGAGTATCAAAATTCAGGATTAGATTATTTTGATATTATTGCGCAGAGACCTAATATGGGTTGGGATTTTACAGAATCTCAGTGGGGTGGACCCCAAATGAGGTATATATCAGATCCATTGAATTATTCAATAAAAATTGATTTGAGACACATGCTTATCGTAGGGGCAATGGGAAAGGCGGTGGGTAATTCAATTGAAGTTATGCAAGGAATTAGAGGATTGGATTCAGCCTATGACTATCAAGATTACTACTCAAATGAACTGGGTTATAAGTTTTTTGAAGTATATGGGGACGCTATTGACCAAAATCCCTATCTATTCGTGACTTACTTGAAACAATTCCTTTTAAGCTCTATGTATAGAAATGAGATATCAAATCCAAATCGTTGCGATACATCTAGCCAAAGTAGATATGAAAATTAGAATATTTATTATAGTCTTAGTTATTATAGGTCTTGGTTTCTTTTTGATATCTGATCAAATAGGGCTAAATAATATGGAGAAAGCTAAATCTGTGAGAAAAGGGATGACCAAAAACATGGTAATAGAGCTTATCGGAGAACCAAAAACTAAAGGGCTATCACATGTATATTTGAATGAAGCTGATTCGAGTTATATATATCATGCACCCTTCGGTAGTTCTGAAGGAGTGGTGATAACATTTGATGAAGCTGGAAAAGTAATTCATGTTGCTAATGAATAATTCAAGCCTTACGGAAGTAAAAACAATGTGATCGTATTGCTGACTGAGAAAGTTGTGGCATAAGCAATCATCAGAAATAAATAGAAAAGGTCTCCTGTGTGAAAGCATACCTTTTTTGTATGTGCGCCCAACGTCAAATATTACTAAATTTGGACCAGAACAAATTTCATCTCATTACCTGTCGAATTTTTCGGTTAACTAAGCAAAACCCGTCAGAAATGGCGGGTTTTGTTGGTTTTAAGAAAAATCTATGATATGTTTAGTTACAGCGATTGAATGAATAATATGGGGCAGGTTTTTAGAATAGTTCTGGTACTTATTTGTATCAATTGTTCGGTTATGAATTTGTGCGTTTCTCAAGGAATGGGGAATATTCAGGGATCCTATAGCTACTCTTTTCCTGTTACAACAGGCGCTAGCATTACTTTGCAGTTAAATGAAGATCATCATTTTAACTATGCACAATATGGAGGACATAATGAAAAGACTATTAGTAAGGGGTACTATTTTGTGAAGCAGGACACTTTGCTTTTATTTCATGAGGGTATTGAGCACCCACGTCCATCTTATTTTGAAGTCATTTCCAAAACGGATACAATTAGACGTGATTTCGGACTTGAATCTAGCTTTGGAGAAAGTAGGGTTTCTTTTAAGATAAAAGTAATGGATTATTCAAGTGAGACTATCCCACATACTAATGTGTCAATAATGAAAGGAAAAGCAACGCTGAGCGGAGAAGTTACCGACGAAAATGGGGAAGCTAGAATTTATACTACTGGTAGGGAGGCAGACAAAGTAATTGTTTCCTTTATAGGATATAGAAACTTATATATTGATCTAGAAGATTTCTGGGGATATATCACAGAGCTCAAAGTTGTGCTTTCCGACTCGGATATTGAGTATTTCGAGAAACCTTTCCTTGCTAAATATATCATTACCAAGACCGGGGAATTGAAACTTTTGCATAAGGATAATTCTGATAGCGAGATTGTTATGGTAAAGGATACTAGATGAGCGGCTGTAAAAACTAAGCGATAAAGACATATTTTAATAGAATGGCATGGTGCAATTCAAGAAATTAAAAAGTTTTGGCTTATGTGTTTTCATGATGGGTAGTACTAGGTGTAGGTACTATCTACACCTTCCTATTTCTAGAATTTGCAATTCGGACGAATCCCATATTTTTTATTCCTTGCCAGAAATCTCACTCAAGCGAGCAGGTGGTCTGGGCTGAGTTCGATAGTTCTAGCCAATTGGAAATTGGTAAGAATATTGGGGTAGGACAAGGCGTTAAAAAACAAGCCACTGCGGCGAGTTGTTTTAGCCTTGTGCCAGCTTGCGGGGCAGCCAAACTTCACCCAGGTACCACGATGTTTTGTCTATGCTCAGGCGGGGATTCTCCCGAAACAAGTTCAGGATAGGCTATATGGCCACTGAAAAACAATTATAAAGATATGAAACGAAGAATACTAGTGAATATACTCTTGGCATTTGTGTTATTGCCAATTTTAAAAAACGCCCCTATGTTTCTTGAAGTAGTCATATTAGGAAATGAGATGCCTTATCATTTAGCAATGGACTACTGGAGCTATATGGAATTATATATGATAGAAAATCTTCTTATTTATCCTATACTATATATGTTTACCATTTTAGTGCCATATAACTTAATACTTTCTATTATCCAATGTCTCCAAAACTTCTATACCGAAGTCTATGGGGGAAAATACTTGTAATGACAGGAGTACATTTGCTAATCGTATGTATAGCGGGTTCCTTTGCCAATATTTGGGTGTCTCCTTTATGGCAGAATTCGATTTATATAGGGAAAGCATTATTATACAGTAGCATAATGGCTCCGATTATCCACTTTGCTGTTGATAAAAGAGAGGTTAATGAAATGAAGGAGTTGGGTTCGTGGTAGAATCAAATTATTCAATAGTTCCTCCGCTGGGTGTAGTAGGTATATCGTTAGAACTCGGTGTAGATTGAATCTAGACCTTCCTATTTCTAGAATTTGCAATTCGGACGAATCCCATATTTTTCATATTATCACCAAAAATCTCACCCAAGCGAGCAGATGGTCTGGGCTGAGTTTGATTGTTCTAGCCAATTGAAATTGGTAAGGATATTGGGGTAGGACAAGGCGTTAAAAAACAACCCACTGCTGCGAGTTGTTTTAGCCTTGTGCCAGCTTGCAGGGCAGCCAAACTTCACCCAGGTACCACGTTGTTTTTCTACGCCGAGCGGGGGATCTGCGACAAAACTTAATCCTGAAATTCTACGGCCTGATTGGTCAGATGTGATTGATGGAGTTAAGCCATTGAGTACATTAAGTAAAGATTGTTAAGATATCACTAATATGAAACGAAAAATAATAGTCAACCTTCTCATGGCGTTTGTCCTCTTCCCAATATTAAAAAACTTCCGAATGTTTTTTGATGTAGTAATACTTGGGAATGAGATGCCTTATCATTTGGCTATGTCTTATTGGGTATACATGAAAATACACATTGCTGAAAATTTCCTGTTTTTGCCAATGGCTTATTTGATATTAGTGTTGATACCTTACAATATGATTCTTATAAGAAACCCAATCGACTCTCAATTGCTCTATAGAAAGGTATGGGTGAAGATACTTGTTCTGACAGGAAATCACCTTTTACTTATTTGCCTTCTGGGTACGTTTGCTAATATTTGGGCAGTTCCGTATTGGCAAAATGTTTACTATGTTGGATTTGCCCTGCTATATAGCATTATCCCGGCTTCGATTATCCATTTTGCGGTTGATAGAAGAGAAATCAGGGAGAGGGAAGGATTGATTTGGTGAGATATATCTTCTTTGTAGGATATAAAAGCTCAAAACCTGTCGGAAATGGCGGGTTTTGGTGTTTTCAATCCAGTAAAAAACGAAGTGGAGAGACTACTTTTAATCATTTTCTGACTAGCTTAATTTGAATCTAATGGGAACGAGCAATATTCCGTCAATGGGATTTCCATCCAAATCTACAGCAGTCATGAACCTCCCCTCATAGCTTCTCGCTACTCGCAGTGCTTCCTCGGCTAAAGATTCGTCTACACTTGCTGGATTAGCAATCGTTATCTTTGTTTTTATTCCATTCGAATTTACATGCACTGCCAGCATCACTGTACCAGTTTCACGATTGGTCCTTGCATGAGGAGGATACCGAAGTTTTTTCATGAGGTGCTTTTGCCAGAGTAATTTGTCGGTAGAGGGAGTCGGCTCGAATTCATTTGCATTTAGCATCAACACATCTGCAGTACCCGCTTTACGCGTTTCAAATTGCTCAGGGCCCTTATAAATCACTTCTCCTAAATATTGTTCATCTTGGTAATAGGCTGCATGGTACATGGTATTGTCAAGGTTAGTAGTCTTTTTAGAAGTCAATTTTCCATGTTGGTCATAGGTCTCTGTCAGCTTTTCAAAAAACTTTCCTTCTGCATTGTATGCTTGGCGAACATTTTTGATCAGCTGATTCTTGCGGGTAAAAATGTACTCCACTGAGCTAGAATCATTGATTTGAGTGATTATTGATTTATAGACATAGTCACTTGAATCTGACTTCTCGATAGGGTAGAAATACTCATTGAGCAGAACTATTTCTTTTTCTTGAGCAATACTTGCCTGAGAGACAGCAGCTAAAGTGAGTGTGAGGAAAAATAGGATGCTAGCAGTTCTTGATTGTAATCTCATCTCGGACTAATTATGAAGTTTAATTATACAAAAACTTCACTATTGCCACAAATTCCTGAGTAAAAGTTGTCTTTAATCCTTATGGCTACTTTCGCATAAAAGCCTTTCATCCCTCAAGATAAACCTTATTTTTGTGACTCATTCCTATCAAAATAAACCGATGAACGCAATTAATCCTACAAATACACCAGCCTGGGCAAGATTACAGAAACTTGCTGAAGATCATAAAGACATGACTATTCTATCTCAATTCGATGAGCGGGAGCGCTTTGATCGATTGAGCATCACGATGGAAGATATCTTGGTTGATTTTTCTAAAAACAGACTGAATCAGGAAATCCTTGACGCACTTTTTGATTTGGCGCGCGAGTGCAAACTGCATGTGGCGATTGAGGATATGTTTACAGGAAAACCGATCAATGTCACCGAAGGAAGAGCTGTATTGCATACTGCCTTGAGAAATCCTGCAAATGAATCTGTTGTTTTGGACGGTCATAACATCATGGAAGATATCTCAGCTGTCTTGAAAAAGATGAAGTCTTTCGCAGACAAAATCCAAAATAGGCAATGGTTAGGATACACTGGAAAACCTATAAAATCACTTGTTAATATAGGAATAGGCGGTTCCGATCTTGGCCCTGTTATGGTGACAGAAGCCTTGAAACCTTATCAAAATGCAGACATCGAATGCTTTTTCGTATCCAATGTAGACGGCACTCATATCGCGGAAACGCTCAAGAAAGTAGATCCTGAGACGACTTTGTTCTTTATAGCTTCCAAAACTTTCACTACACAGGAAACGATGACCAATGCGCATTCTGCGAGAGATTGGTTCTTAGAGCATGCGAAAATTGATTCAGCTGTAGCCAAGCATTTCGTGGCACTTTCTACAAACGCCAAGTCTGTTTCCGAATTCGGAATTGATACCGATAACATGTTTGAGTTCTGGGACTGGGTAGGAGGAAGGTATTCACTTTGGTCTGCGATTGGTTTGCCGATAGCCTGCACGATTGGTTTCGATAATTTCGAAAAACTACTTGCCGGTGCTCATGCGATGGATAAGCATTTCCGCCATTCTCAGTTTGATAGAAATATCCCGCTTGTCCTGGCGATGATTGGCATCTGGAATACTAATTTCCTTGGTGCGAGTTCCGAAGCTATCCTTCCTTACGATCAGTATATGCATCGTTTCGCGGCTTATTTCCAACAGGGAAATATGGAAAGCAATGGCAAATACGTAAGCCGCTCCGGCGAAAAGGTAAATTATACTACTGGCCCGATTATCTGGGGAGAGCCAGGTACCAACGGTCAACATGCTTTTTATCAATTGATCCACCAGGGCACGCATTTGATTCCTTGTGATTTCATCGCTCCGGCGATTTCTCATAATCCTATCGGAGATCATCATCAGAAGTTGCTTTCCAACTTCTTTGCACAGACTGAAGCTTTGATGAAAGGAAAATCTCTGGAAGATGTGAAAGTGGAAATGAAAGCTGCTGGAAAATCCGAAGAGCAAATAGAAGAGATTGCTCCGCATCGAGTTTTCGAAGGTAATCGACCTACCAATTCTATTTTGGTAAAGGAAATCACTCCTTACACGCTAGGTGCTTTGATCGCTATGTACGAGCACAAAATCTTCGTGCAGGGCGTAGTTTGGGATATTTTCAGTTTTGATCAGTGGGGAGTAGAACTAGGCAAAGTCCTGGCATCCGGCATTCTTCCAGAGCTGCATGGCGACGAGGAAATCACTGCGCACGATGGATCTACCAATGGTCTGATCAACGCTTATAAGAAAATGAGGAAGTAAGAAATAATGATAGCTCTGGTTTGTGTATCCACAAACCACCTGTCTCAACCATGTTTTCGGTCAGAGTCCTCACTGACCGGCTCTGGTATTAGTAAAACCCCGATTCTACCAAGATTCGGGGTTTTATTTTTTCTTTATTCTTAAATATTTGTAGTCCTGCATCTCCGTGGTCTGTGTCCACACAGACTACTTATTATTTCAATCATAATTCCTATCTCTGTTCCACATACAACAATTATTTAAACTATGCTATCTACTAAAGACTCACCCGCCCTGAATCAGATAGAGTGCAATCCGGAGAAATGAGCGCTCGGAATTGATTGACCAATTGACCGAAGAATGCATATAAACTCTTTTATAAGGTAGCCACTACCTTTTCGCCAGGATTTAACTGAACAGAAATGAAGCTGTAGATTTTTCCATTGAGCATGGCGGTCTTAGCCTTAGTTTTCTTGCCGTTTGCAAACATGTGTTTGTGCTCTCCATAGAACCTAATATTGCATGTCAAGGGTGATGAACTAGCGCTGTTGGTGATTTCTGTTTTGTTTTTGGACTGGTAAACTTCAATCGTATGCTCTCCGATTTTTAGGTTGCTTAAAGCAAGATATTGAATCTCCGCGGGTAGGCGAGGAATAGTACTGATGGTA
The DNA here is from genome assembly GCF_003254055.1 of Algoriphagus chordae. Taxonomy (GTDB): domain Bacteria; phylum Bacteroidota; class Bacteroidia; order Cytophagales; family Cyclobacteriaceae; genus Algoriphagus; species Algoriphagus chordae. Next base: position 35,109 of record NZ_QKZT01000029.1, on the reverse strand, counting down.
AGCTCAGCGGCATTCGGTTCAATACCCATCAAACCTTCTACCACCTGGCTCACCAGTGTAAATGACACCTCAGGATAGTTTCCGTTATTTCCCTGCTTGGTCACATAATGTGGTTTCTCCTTCTCATCAATGATGTATTTCATCCATTTCCAAGCTTCATCTACTCTACCGTATGGGAAATAGGTGTCTGGAAGATAGGTGTAGGCCTCTATGTTAGCAGGCGAACCTTTCTTTGCATTGGCTGTGCCTACACCATCGCCGAGTTCCTCAGAAATAAAGTCCAAGTAAGCCTCATTTCTCGGGCCTGGTTCGGTGAGTAATTTCATGGGCATAAACCAGCTCGTTTCTTTATTAAAGAAAGGATACTTCTCGTGAGAGGAGGTAGTTGCACTGGCGTATAAGTTTGTTACCTCTACGACTGACCAGTTAGTATTGAAATAGTCTTTTAGCGCAGCTGCATTTTTCTCTTGCTCTTTAGCTTGTTGTTTCAAATTCCGCTCAGACAAAAATGCGGCATAGGCTAGGTATGCTTGGTATTGAGAACCAATGGCATCTCCAGCTTCCAGAGGATGGATATCGGCTTCATTGTATGTAGAAGAACCTTGGAAAATATCTCCTTGCCCTTCGGGAATGCCATTTCCATCGCTATCGTGAAGGCTTACAAAGTCCGTCACTACCTTTTCATACATTCTCCACAGCTTCTCATCTTCTATATATCGTCGGTCTCCAGTCCACAAATAGCTTTTCCAGGCTTTTTCTACCAGTTCAAACATGGCGGGAATCTCTCGTACAAATGATTCGCCAGGTTTATTTACAAAGTCAGAAGGATATCCTTGGTAGGTTCCTATCCCTGGAGGGTTGGGTGCATCGAGGGTAAATACAGAGCCATCAAAATTCAAAGCCCACCAGGAGTACCATTTTTTATCTTCGGTAGTGTATTCTGCGAACTTTTCCATCATGGCGAAGTTTTCCTCATCCATCCCAACCAAGTGAGCCCCATCGATCTGATGCACAAAATCTCTGATATAATAAGCAGATCGGTGTGCATAGCCAGCCCAATAAGAAGGAATGAATTTCACCTCAGCTTTATAGCCCAGTCCCTCTCCGCCTTCATGACGATTGATTTCACCAGATTTACCAGTCATCTTCCAAGTGTTGGCTTTTTGTACCGCCCAGGTGAAGTTTTCTTCTAAATACTTATTATCTGACTTAAGGCTGATCTCCTGCGCAAAACTGCAAAATGGAATAAAAAGTAGGAGCAGGAGGGTATTAAAGGCTAGTTTGATCATCATTTGATTGTTGATTTGCAATTCTAAAAGTGAAATTGCACATGAAAGACTTTGCTACAAAACATAAAGAAGTAAAAAATTGGGGACAGTTAGAAATTGCATTTTGTGAATATTTGAAGTCGATTGGAAAGCAATTAATACAATTGCGCTAATTTCTAATAAGCTATTCTTATATCTTAGCGATCTCAATAAGTGCAGCATCGCTTTCAAATCCAGAATTTCAGCTACAAAATGAAGCAACTATTTTCCAATCTCCTCTTCAAAGTATTTATCGCCATTGTTTTGGGCATTGTGTTCGGACTTTACTTACCAGAATCCATCAATAGGATTTTTGCGACATTCAATGCGTTTTTTGGGCAATTTCTAAACTTTGCTATTCCACTCATTATACTTGGGCTGATTATGCCGGCCATATCTGATCTAGGTAAAGGTGCCGGGAGAATGCTGCTGATAACTGCGGCTATTGCTTATGGATCCACGATCTTTTCGGGCTTTATGAGTTATTTCACCTCGGCTACTATTTTCCCCTCTCTGCTTTCATCTCATGTCAATGAGGTAGCTGAGATCACAGAGAATGGAAAGGATTTGGAGCCTTATTTTAGTATAACGATCCCAGCGGTGATAGATGTGATGTCTGCATTGGTGCTGGCTTTTGTGATTGGTTTGGGACTTTCCTATCAGGAGAATTCAATGCTGAAGAAGGTGGTGAAGAACTTTGAGACCATCATCATGCAAGTGATCGAGAATGTGATTGTTCCCTTATTGCCGATTTTCATCTTAGGTATTTTTGCGAATATGGCCTATAGTGGTCAGGTGTATTCTATACTCTCTGTATTCCTTAATATTATAGGGGTGATTTTCGCGATGCATATTTTCCTGCTCCTACTCCAATATTCAATCACTGGAGCGATTGTTCAGAAGAACCCTTTGCGTTTGTTGGGAAATATGATGCCGGCCTATTTCACAGCCTTGGGCACACAATCGTCTGCAGCCACCATTCCGGTGACCTTAGAGCAAGCTGAGAAAAATGGTGTTTCGCCTAAAATTGCTGGCTTTGTGATTCCTCTTTGTGCTACCATTCACCTATCGGGTAGTATCATGAAAATCACCGCATGTACCATGGCATTGATGATTTTGCATGGTCTACCTTATGATTTTGGAATGTTTGCTGGTTTTATTTTTATGCTGGGCATAGCGATGGTTGCAGCTCCTGGAGTACCTGGAGGAGCAATTATGGCAGCCATTGGATTGCTTCAGTCCATGCTAGGTTTTAGTGAAGAAATGATCGGATTGATGATTGCGCTATATATCGCGATGGACAGTTTCGGCACGGCCTGTAATGTCACCGGAGATGGTGCAATTGCCTTGGTGGTAGATAAGATCACCAAAACGGAGACCGCGGCTTAAGTAATTAGAAATCCAGTGCTATAAGTTTGTTTCGCTTGATTACGCTGTTTTCTATGGATAGACGCAGTACTTCCCGCTGGTTTTCTTCGCTGAGGATCATGCTGCATGCCTGATCCCATACTTCTTGCCGCCAACTAGTAATCAATCGGGAAAGTAGGTATTCATCCATTCTGCCAAAAGCTGTATCTATCCAGCCCATCACAGGATCGGCGGGAGTGAGTAACTCATCTTGCACCTTATCAATAGTTGCCGCGATGATTTCATTTACCTTACAGTGGTCTTCATAGCGTTGCTTTTGTTCCTTGGGACTTAGATTCTGCCAGTCTTGGTGCAGCATATCATATAAGGTGAGTACCAAATCGTAGTTGATATGGGCATTTACGCCCATCAATAAATACTGCACATGTCGGAGCTCTCGTTCCAAGGTGTATTGATGAACTTCCATCCAAACCTTCGATACGGGTTTGCCGCAGTCGTAACAATTTAAGGCGTCAAAATAGTATTCCGCAAAGCTGTGTAGTAAGGTGTGGATCCACTGTGGATCATGAAAGGCCTCCTTGTTGAGCGCTTCGAGCATATTCCCAGTCATCAATCTATAGCAACTCAAAAAGACCTGACGAGAATCATCGTTGGTTTTCCAAGCCTCAACCAGCGTGTCCATGCGCTGCAGTACTTCGGATTTGTTGGGCATAAAAAAGTAAGCTTAATTAAAAATTCTAATAGCCTAAAATAAGGAATTATTAGATAAGTCAGATTCTGTGGCTATTGGCTATGGTAATTACCAAGAAAGCATCTTTTATGTAAGCCAAACTCCTGATAGTAGATGTTAATTGCGCATCTTTTACAAGATGTTCCTCAGACGTTCTTTGCAAAAGGATATTTGTAATTGCCCCATTTAGGGGAGCAATCTCCACTGTTCCCTGTGATTATCTTGTTGAATTTCTCTAATGATTTTGGCCTTGAGTAGCCCCTAGGACTGTTTGTGATGGTTAAAATATTTTTTGTAAAAATTGGTCTTGGACTTGTGTGAACAAGTAGAGCAGGGACTTCCTGCATCTTATTCACTAAAAATTAGAAATCATGAGCACATCCAAGTCAATGACTACCTATTCTCAGGTATTGAATATTCTTCCTGGACGAGGTTATGGAAAAGAGTTAAACATTAAGCGAGCAGGAGCAAGTTTTGATGGTTCGGAGAAAATCTATCAACCTGAGGAATTGAAAATTGTCAAGGTTTATAGGTTTGAAGGTGAATCTGACCCATCCGATATGGCTGTGATTTACCTATTGCATGGCGAGGGAGAAGAAAAGGGATTTCTGCTTAACGCCTACGGGACTTATTCTGATGAAGACAATCCGTACTATGACGAGTTTATTAAAAGAGTTCCTGTAGAGGAAATTGAAGGAATGGAGATTTGAATTAGCAGGGAAATGGAAATGCAAAGACAATTTCCTCTGAATCTTAAAAAGCACATCCCCAATCGAAATGAGGGGCGATTAATTCCTATAACACTTTAAATCAAACACATTATGTTACTATTAAATAAGCATGCAATTGGAATGTTACCATTTTTATCATCTGGGAAAGGTGAGAAAGATGTAGATAAGGGTACAAGTCGGAAAACACCCGGCAATACAGAAGGAGCAAAACCACCGACTAAGGAAGATTATAAGAAAATTGAAAGAGAAAATGACAGGAAAAAGACTATTGAAAAAAGTAGATAACATCACTAAATGAGTTAGTACTAGCTCTTTTTATTGGGCTCTTGATTGGTACTATGTTCCTCTAAGATAGCATCCAGTTTTTCTGCTCTTTTTTGATCACCTACCCATTCATACAGGCTTGAAGCTTTTTCACCAGCTTTTTGTACAAAGCCTGTGCTGTCCTTCTCTGCAAGCCAGCCTATAAATCTTCTCATAAATTTGAAATATGGCGCCATCAGTAAGGATGCAAGTGCTATAAGCAGCCAACCTAAAGGTATAAATGGCAGTGCCAGCGAAATTAATCCGGCGATAAAAATAATTGTAGCAATTGCTGGTATTAGGAATTTTCTCACAGAATAAGGGTACGTAGGTCAATCAAAAAGGATTGGGAATAGTAAAGAAATATATGTGGATTTCAGGAGACTTGAAGTTAGATAAACTCAAGCGTTGAAGTCACTTTGATTATTGCCTGGCAAAACCCTATTTACTCCCTAGCTGCCTTAAATTCGCTTCCCTCATACCATTTTGGGAAATAATCCTCATTAGCCAATTTAAAGCCCACATTGAAAAACAATTGTAAGTCTAATCTTACTCCATCCAGGTTAGTCGTTTCTGGATCGTATTCATCGGAAGGTTGATGATACTTATTGGTTCCGAATGATCTTTTAAAGGCAGTCATATCGGCAATGCTTATTTCAAAGCCCTCATAGGTTCCCCCAGCATACATAGCAGGGATTCCAATTTTGGCAAAGTTGAAATGATCTGATCTAAAGAAATGTCCTTTAGCTGCATCCGGATCTGGGATAATGTATCTCCCTTGCTCTAGTGCAGCCTCTTTGGCATACTCATCCATTTCAGAATGTCCAAAACCTGTAATCGTGAGATCTTTCATTTCTCCTGGACTAGCTAGCGCATCTATATTGATATTTGCTACAGTTTTTTTAGGGTCGAAAATTGGGTTTTCGGCGTAATATGCCGAGCCTAGCAAACCCTGCTCTTCTGCAGTAACTGCTATAAATATGATCGAACGCTTTGTCTGCTCACTTTTTTTGAATGCTTCAGCTATAGCCAAAAGTGCAGCTGTACCAGAGGCATTATCTACTGCGCCATTGTAGATAGAGTCTCCATCAATTGGTTTTCCAATACCAAAATGATCCCAGTGAGCGGAGTATATAATGAACTCATCTTTTCTGTCTGTACCAGGTATCATGGCAACTACATTCTTGGAAACGTCTTTCTTAAATTTGTTTTCAATGGATACAGATACGCTGAGATCTAATGGGATAGGCTTGAAGTCCTTATTCCTAGAAAGGACTTTATAATCCTGACCTTTCATCGCAGATTCTGCAAACATTTTCTGAGCGCTCTCAGCACTGATCCAAGATTCTACTTCTAGTAGAGGTAAGTCACTAGGAATAATTAATCGGGTGCCTGCCCAACTAGATTCAATTACATTCCAGCCATAAGAGGCAGGTTCAGTATCGTGGATTATTATCAGTCCAGCAGCACCTTGTCTGGCAGCTTCTTCGTATTTGTAGGTCCAGCGCCCATAGTAGGTCATTTCGTCGCCCTTGAATAGGGTAGAATCTCCAGATTGAAAACCTGGGTCATTGATCAGAACTACTGCGGTTTTACCTTCCCAATCTACGCCTGCATAATCATCCCAGCCATACTCTGGAGCTACCACGCCATAACCAGCAAATACCAAGTCAGAATTTTCAAGACTTATGTTTGCTGATTGTTTGTTTGAAGTAGCGACAAAATCTTTCGAGACGGTTAGATCGAAACTCCCATTTTCACCAAAGATAATCATGTGCTCCGAAGGAGTTCCTGAGATTTCTACCATGGGAACATCTTGAAAATAACTATCTCCATTTCCCGGCGTCAGTCCCAATTTCTCAAACTCATCTTTCAAATAGTTAACCGTGAGTACTTCCCCTTCTGTAAAAGGTTTTCTTCCCATAAAATCATCTGAAGCTAAGCGTTCTAGATGCTTGGCTAGGGTGACTTGCTCAACTTGGGCTAATTCAGACTCCCCTTCTTTGTCGCCTGCACAGCTGAAAAATAGTATTGACACTAAAAATGTAAGGTAGTTTTTCATAATTGAAGAGTTAAATTCTAACAGTATTTATGTCTTAATATAGATAAAATATTCCCGATCGAGCGCTCTTCTGCTCTGGCTAAATATCTTATGCCATTGTTTTTATAGGAGTTATAGCAGAATTCCTTTTATTTCTTCAGTAGTCTCAACTCTAATCTGACCCTTTGTCGGAATCATATTTTGCCAAATCCAATTGTGATGTTCAATAACTTGTTCTGCTTTCAAATGCGGCCTATCTCCCGTGGTATGACCGTCTTTCACTACTGTAATAATAAAGTCCTTAGTCAAGGCGGATTGAATTGTTGATTCTACACAAAAGTCTGTTGCGCATCCTGTGATAAATAATTCGCTGACGTCTAAGCCTTTTAGAGTAGAGAGGAGTTCGGAATTGTAAAACGCATCGTTGGCACATTTGTCAATACAAAGATCTGAGGGAGCTATGCTCAGCTCGTCCAAGTTTTCCCAATCAGGAGCATTTTTTTCAAAATGTCCTGAACCGCTTCCATTGTGTTGGATAAAAATCACTGGATAGTTCAAGTCCCGAAATAGCTTGGCTAGATCATTTATTCGCTTGACAACTCCAGCAGTGTCAAATCTAGGGGTTTGGGTGGTAAAGGAGCCTTTCTGCATGTCGATTACCAATAAAGCTTTTTTGTTTCCCATAACTTTCTTATTCGATCCTTCAAATATCCACTTTATGTTTATACCTCATTCTTACTACTCCTCCATTCGTCAGATCTAAGTGTATTAGTCTGGTTGTGAGAGTTTTGAATAAGCTTTTCTTCCTTCCCGAATAATGACCTCAATAATTTCTTTGACATCTTCTTGGGAAGTCCTGAAATTGACAAAACAAGCCCGTAAACAGTACTTTTCAAACACTATGGCATTTGATAGAAATAGCTCTCCGCCAGTCTGTAATTCATTGAGTAGGTCCTCATTTAGTTTATTGAGAATCTCTTTGGTTTGAGCTTCTCCAGACGGGATGTATCTGAAAGTTGTAATGCTTAAATTTTGAGTGACAGCTTCCAATTCCGGGTGTTTTTTGGCGAGCTCAAAAAGCATTTCGGAAAGCTCTATGTCTTTGCTAATAAGTTTTTCATAACCAGATCTACCTACCTGCTGCAAGGTCAACCAGACCTTTAAAGCTCTAAAACCACGAGAGTTTTGGAGTCCATACTCATAGAAGTTTTGTGCTGATCCCTCTCCGGTATTACTGAAGTTGTAATACTCAGGATGGGAACTATAAGTATCTATTAAATGCTGCGGGTTTTTAACTAAGGCACAGCCAGCTTCAAGAGGACTATACAGCCATTTGTGTGGATCTAGTGCTATAGAATCAGCATCTTTTATCCCTGCAAATAAGGACTTTAGTTTTGGGATAATCGCAGCGGGAGCCCCATAGGCTCCATCTATATGGAACCACAGGTCATATCTTTTACAAATAGCGGCTATCTCAGTCAAATTATCAACAACTCCGGTACTCACGTCACCAGCAGTGCCAACTACCATCAAGGGAATACAATTGTCATCTAAATCAGCTTGGAGGGTTTTTTCTAAAACATTAATGTCCATCCTATTTGAATCATCAGTTTGAATCCATCGAATAGACTTGGAACCTAAACCAAATAAAATGACTGCTTTTTCAATCCAGGTATGGGTGGTTTTAGAACAGTAAACAGTTAGTTTCTTCGACGTACCTTGAATTCCATCTTCCTTGAAGCTCTTTGGCGCCTTTGCTGTTCTGGCGGCTAGAAAGGCGGTGAAATTTGCCATATTGCCCCCGCTCACCAACAAGCCTCCATAGTCTGCTGATACGCCTATAAATTCAGCTAGCCATCGGATAGTTTGCTTCTCAATTTCTGTTGCAATGGGACTTAAAATTTGTGCTCCCACATTAGGATTGACGCTTGCAGCCAGCAAATCTGCTAAGGCCCCCATCGGTGCTGCAGAGGAAGTGATGTAGCCCAAAAATTTAGGATGTCCATTGAGTAAAGAATGGTTGAATAATAGAGCAGTAGCTTTAGAAATCAATTCTCTGGCAGGCTTTCCATTTTCAGGCAAAGATAAGTTGCCTATTAAAGCTTGCAGTTGACTCGGGCTTTCATTAGGACTGACAGGTTTCTGATCTATGGAGCTGATGAAATCCGAAATATCATCTATTAATTGATGACCAATTTTTCGAAATTCTTCCTTTTCAATTTCGATGGATGATTTTCTTATGTCTGCCATACTATTGCTTTTTTAATCAGTTATTAATTGAGTGTGCACTAGCTGCTTAGAGCTCATTTACTCAAGATAAGGATGTTTCTATACTTTTAAATAATCAAACAAGGAGGTGGAGCCACTGAGATTTTTATAAAAACTGATTGAAGCCTTTATAAATGATACAAATGAAAAACTGCTTTGCCCTAATGCCTTCAGAAATAGCAATTGAGTATAGGGTAGAGGCTAATAGTTACATTAATAGACAACATTTGCTGAAGTATCGAGAAGCCTTGCGCCAAGAAATTCTCTGCAGAATAGGATATCAGCTTGATACTGATGAGCTAGTGATTTAGAGTTTTTCTATGATCTTGTTAATCAAATCGGTTGTGCTTTCATAATCCTGCCCCTTCGATTTTGCTATTTCTATAGCTTGCTTAGCAGCCTTTAGTGCATTGGTGTACTCACCTGTTTTAAAAAGTAAAGCGGCATAAGTATCTGTATTACTGTAGTTTTCCCTTAAGTCAATTGAACGCTTAACCCATTTAATGGCTTCATTTAATCTTGCTGGGTCATTTTCTGTGTTGTAATAACTCCAAGCTAGGGAATTTAGGTCTTCGGCACTATCCCAGATGAATTCTATATCATTTATTCGGCCGGCTTGTAATAGCTTGTATGGATAAACAGAATAACTCACAGTTGCGTCATTAATTTTTCCATTGTCTAAATAAAGGATTAATGGAGCTGATTTGACATTAAACACATTGTCGAAGCCTTTTTCATCTTCCCCAATATTTCCGTGGAAATTATAGGTGTTGTCCCAGTCCTGATGATATCCATCGTCTAGCACCTCATCCAAATATTCTTCAGTATCAACATTAACCGTGATTACATTTAGCATGGACAGATCACATTTATTGTAGCGTTCTATTAGTTGCATGCATGGGGAGCACCATTTAGCACTCCAGGTGATGACCAAAGTAGGAAGTTCCTTGTCTAACTTATATGTTTCATAAATCCTGCTAAAAGGAATGGTTTCATCGGTTTCTATGTCGGTTATGTTGACGTCTATTTGACTAAATGTCGGGTTGGAAACCATAATAGAAAAAATAATAGCTAGAACTGATGTTTTAATTTTCATAATAGTAGATAGGGTGGTTTTTGCATTTACTCTGCTGGCTGATTCTTGATCTTCAACAGCATTTTTTCTGATCGATTAGCCGCTAGAGCTTTCCGGTCTTGCTTGGGGATTACTGGGGATCAAAAGTTTTTGCTTCTAAAAAAAATCTACTTCTCAGTACTGCCCATCTCCTCTATCCTTCAAAAAAGCTAAGCTCAAGATATCCCGAATTCTGGACAAAAAAAATCTCCTGAAAAGATCAAAACGCTTTAATGTTGTTTGAAAATCAAATTATTGGCCTTGAAATGTCGGGCTGGGCTGTTTTCATGCTTGCAGAGAAATAAGTAGAAGGCATAGCATTTTCTAAATTTTCAGTACTTTTTAGTCTAGCGAATAATTTCCATTGGCCCATTTCATGGTAGGTTCCATCCAGACATCTAGGGGTTTGAACAAAAATCCGTGGCCCAGTCCAGTATTCAATTCAATTTCTCGAAAGTGTTTGATATCGCAGGTAGAGGTCTTTTTTCGTGCTAAGGCAGAAACAGCAAAAGGATCTGATTTCTCGTAAATCGTGAGAATATTTCCACAAAAGTTGATCTCTGGAATATTCTGGATGTCACTGTCCTGAAAACTGGCTATGAATACAAAATTCAGATCTGTCTTGCTCGCCAAAGTGGACACATACTGAGCGATGTAACCTCCCTTGGAAGTGCCAACGACCGTTATTCTCTTAGGCTCAATTCCGCTGGCAATTAGGCTGTCAATCTGGTTTACAATTCTTACTGCGTATTCTCTAGCGTTTACATTCCCATTTCTTATCTCGGATAAGACCTTAAATCCCTGACTTTCGAATTCGGAAATTATCTCCCGGTATTCCGTGCGACCAAACTCAGGATGCAAATCATCAAGCGCATGTTCTTCTAAGAATCGATTGTGAAGGAAGAAAATCACTCGCTTATCAGTTTCTTTTCCGCAGGTGAAAAAGGCGGAGCAAAAAAGGAAAACTGTTAGCAGAAGAATTTTCATGGTTGGAATATAAGCTCAAAATTTTAAAGCCCTTTGAAAGTTGCTCTATGCTATTCATTTCCAGTAAAATAGGAGAACAGCTAAACGCTTCATCTCAAAGTTTGCGCTTGATAGTACTTACCGTCAAATTAAGACGTACTTTTGCGCCCGCAAAGAAAAAACACATGAAGCGCATAAAGGAATACAAGAAACTCTTTGGGGTTGAAAAGGAAATCGACTTGACAATTTTGAAAAAGACCTACCGAAATCTGGTGAAGGAATGGCATCCTGATAAATTTCAGGAAGGAGATGCGTTGAAGGTGGAAGCAGAATTGCAGAGCCGCAGAATCATCGATGGCTATCACTTTTTGGTTAGCATTGCGCCTGAAACTCATGAGGCTAATCTGGCTAGCTACACCGAAACGATTAATGTTGCTGGTATCGCAGATTATCATCATAAAGGAATGCTACTAGAAATCACATTTGTAGATGGTAATACCTACGAATACTTTGGGGTGACTCCTCAGGTCTATCAAAAAATGATCAATAGCGATAAGATCAATCGTTTTGCTAAGCGGGCTATCTATCCTAATTATACCTATAGAAAATCTAAGAAGAGTTTGGAGGAGGCTTAAGAGCTGGAGTTGGGAGACTGCTCTTCGGTGAGTTTGCTGGCTGGAACCAACAATTTGAAATAAATCATAATACCGTTCGTGATGACACGAACAGCGGCTTGGGGTGATGACACGAACGGCGGCTTAGGGTGACGACACGAACGGCGGCTTGGGGTGATGACACGAATGGTGGTTTGGGTGAATGGGTTTTGTTTTTCACCTCAAATATTACTGTTGGAGACATCGATTTTTCCTGTCTATAATCTTGAATAATGCAAAAGAGATGGGATTCAAGGGGAAAGGATAGACTTGATGCCAGATTAAAAATTTTGACAATAAAAAAGGCTATCCACGAAATGTAGATAGCCTTTAAGATTTCCCTAGCGGCTAAAAATCACCCAACATACGTCTTGTTTGTAGCAGTTCTGGATTTAGCGTAAAGCTCATACCGCCTGTCACAGTCCAAGCAATACCAAACCAAGTAGAATCAGTACCGGACCAACGGCGGATCTTTATGGTATAGGTTTTTCCTGGTTGACCGGTGAATTCCGCAATCTCATAGCTGTTATCCCAAGACCCACTATATCCGACCACTGCGCCATTTTCATCATAGATGATCAGGTCTAAGTCAACTTTCAATTGAGACATATACCAGCTGAAAAATAGAAGCGATGTTTTGGTAGCTTTTGAAGTCCATGCCAAGGCCACTTTTACTTTCCTTGGTCCATAGAAGTAATTGGGAACTGAGACTTTATATTCGAAGGTCGATAGTTTATCGTTGCCGAAATTTGAAGAACTAAGTAATCCAATATCCCAGCCCCTTAAAGTGGCCGGAGCATTCCGATATCTTCTGTTGTTAGCAATTTTGCGACCTTCATTTGCATTGACAGCCCCAGCACCATCCTTTGCGTCTACGCCATTACTGACATCCTGCCACCAGGTATTTCCTTCCACGTTTTTTGTTGCACTGGCTAATAGAATTGCTCGGCAACCTTCAGGCCAATGCTTCAAGGTGGAGTTTGTTCCCTGCAATAGAGCAGAAACTCCTACCACTGCTGGCGAAGCCATGCTTGTACCACTTTTGGTAATTCCATCTGCGGTTACACCCATGCCATTTGCTGCTATCTCTGGTAGTTCTCGGTCCCCATGAGAAGAAGTGGGATTACGAAAAACCGATGAGTTTGACATGGCGGAAGCTGAATCATTATGGTTTCCTACCGAAATGGTATTATAGCCCTTATGGTTGACGTATTCGCTGCTTGGGGGAGTAATATTGTCGGGGTCTCCATTCCAGAAATTGCCAGCTGCATGAACGATTAGGGGGTATGGGCTCCGTACAGCAAGATAATCCCCATAAATATCATCTCCTGACAATGCTCCTGAACCTGGCTCGCTTGCCCTGTGAAAACTTTGATTTATGACAGTACAACCTTTCTCTTTCACTGCCCAGGTTAATGCATCTCTATCGTAATCGTTAGCGGAATACAGGCTACAGTCGGGCGCATGTCCATCTGGTGTTCCCGATTCATTATTTTTGATAATGGCATGCACGTTCTGTGAATGGTCTGAAGTGGAGGTAGGATTAGCTTTGAATTTTCCTGCAATTACTAAATTGGCGTTGCTTGCAGGGCCTCCTTCCCAGACAGCTACCTTTACGCCATAGCCTCTTTCGCCTCCAGCATGGACTACGTCAGACTCGGCTATTGCAATAGAATTATCCAGATCTTCAATTCCTTCAGTTTCGTGTAAAAGTATTCCGGCAACTTCTTTATTGGCTATCAATTCACGGATGCTTGCAGTTTCGACCTTCGCAGTAACCACCGGAGCTATTTCATCAATCTTCACAATCTCCAATTTTCCTTTAAGTGATTTGGAAAATTTCTCCATTCGCTTAAGCATTTCTTGTCTCTGTTCTTGATCTTTTTTACTGCTAGTTTCTTGTTCGCAATCATTTAGAGCACGATCAGTGGATTGGGCTTCAGGTTCTTCTATTTCCTGCCAAATATCTACTAAGACCGTTTTCGGGGGCTTATTGGAAGTGATGAGTGAATAAAGTGAAGGATGGAGTTTTCCGAATTTTGCATTCAATTTATTTCGATGATTTTCCAAGATTTTTTCACCGTCGACTTTTCTTCCATTGTGATCAATTTCAAAGGAGATCGGCATACCCTTTTTACGGTCAATCGCTTTATAAAATTCGATAAAACCATCATCTGTAATTTTATCATTTGGCAATCTCTCCACCCCATTTTCAACAAGCTTCAATCTGACAAAACTCCCAATCAAGACAGTATTATCGACTTTTGACTTGGTAGCAATGACCGTGAAAGGGATGACAATTGTGTCAGACAGTTTTTTGGATTTTGAATTCACAATCGGCTCGATCGTCAATTGGTGTTTCCCCGGAGGAATTCCATTTACTGGCTTCCATACGAAATTTCCAGCCTTTCGAGTTGGAGTTACTTTACCATCTACTCCTTGTACCGCTATGCTTTTGATGACAGAGTCCATGTCAGCATCTCGAGTTACGTTGATTTCAATTGATGAATTTGTGGTTAAAATTTCATCACGAGTTAGTTCTACTAAAACGTTGTTTTTTTCATTAGTCATAATATGCTCAGTTTAAAAGTGAATAAAAATTGTTTTGTATTTCTATGTGATTATCAATATTCAGGATAAAAAGTGTGCTAGTGGTATGTTGGTTTCCGTTTGCTGCTGGTAAACATATAGTAAAAAATAGCTTGTTTATTTTTTGCTTTCAGGTACTTTAATTTCACTTTATGCTAAAGCAATAATTATTATTATTCATACTTATGTATAAGTGATTTTTAATTATCTCATGGTTTCTATTCAGGCGAATTATTGAAAAGTAATTATGTTAAAGAAAAAAAATCTTGAAAAATATCCTCCTAAGCTAGGTCTTGAATTACAGCTCAGATCATTTCATTAACTAAGCCTATAGCAAGCTTGGCTCTTTTCTGCTATCTTTGTTCTCATCCAAAAAAGCGACAAACACAACTCTGTTGTTTTCATCAAAAGACCCTTACAGGTATGAATTGCTTTTCGGTTGACTTTCTGATACTTCAGTAATGACTAAGCATCATTTTAAACAAAATCGCTTAACTCAGAATTGAGGCTTCATCGGGTACTATGAGTCGGGTCGGCTGCTTTCCAAGCAAAGCAGAAATCCTTCTGGCGTCTTGACAGGTATTCACATTACATCAATCCTCTAAACAAAAACATTTTTCATGGGAGAATTTTCTCTTAATCAACGATATACCAGTTCTGGAGAGCCTGAGCTCGGAGTAGGCATAGTGACGGAAGTAAGCAAAGGAAAAGTAAGGATAGCCTTTCCGGTAGCAGAAGAACTGAGGTTATATTCTGAGGAAAATACGCCGTTGCTCAGAACTGTTTTCAAGCCAGGACATACTATCGTAGATCAGCAAGGAAATGCAATGTTGATAGAGGATGTTAGGCTTGAAAATGGCCTGTATGTATACTATGGGGACGATAGAGAATTGACTGAGGCTGAGCTTGGCGATGTTTCTACTTCACATACGGTGGATGATAGACTCTTTGCGGGAGATGTGGATTCTCCTGAGCTATTTGCCTTGCGCAGAGAAACGCTGGATCACAATTATCAAAGAAGAATATCTCCGGTACATGGATTTGTTGGGGGGAAAATAGATTTGATTCCTCATCAGTTTTATATCGCTCATGAGGTGAGTTCCAGGTTTGCGCCACGAGTGCTACTTTCTGATCAAGTTGGATTGGGAAAAACCATAGAGGCCTGTTTGATACTACATCGTTTGTTGGTGACAGGGAGGATTTCTAGGGTACTTATTCTTGTTCCAGAATCCTTGGTTCATCAGTGGTTTGTGGAGGTGCTGAGAAGATTCAACCTCTGGTTTAATATTTTTGATGAGGAGCGTTGTAAGTCTTTGGAAAAGGGAGCACCCGAAGGCAATCCTTTTCTCGATGATCAATTGGTGATTTGTAGCATAGAATTTCTTGCCAATTCACAAAAGCGAACCCTACAAGCCATCTCTGCCGATTGGGACATGCTGGTAGTAGATGAAGCCCATCATCTGGAATGGTCTGTAGATGAGGTAAGTCCTGAGTATAGCATCGTGGAATTGCTGAGTCAGAAAGCCAAGGGATTGCTACTTCTCACTGCAACACCGGAGCAATTGGGAGTAGAAAGTCACTTTGCACGACTGCGATTACTGGATCCCAACCGATACCATAATTACGATGACTTCATCAAGGAAGCTGAAGGCTCTAAAGACATTGCCTCAATCGTGGAAAAACTATCGGCTGGCAAAGACTTAACAGCAAAAGATATCTCACTGCTAGAAACTATTTTTCCTAAAGAAAGAATAGACTCACTATCCAATAAAGATGAGCTGACGAGGCATAATCTTATTGAAGATTTACTCGATCAGCATGGTCCTGGAAGAGTGCTTTTTCGAAATACACGCTTGGCCATGATTGGATTTCCTAAGAGAATTGCACAGCTGATTCCTCTTGAAGAAAAGGAGAATCATAGCCTTTGGATAGAGCGAATGAGTAAGGAATTTTCCTATGATATGGGGAATGAGTCAGCACCTAAACCTGAGCAGGAATTTTGGTTTGACGAGGATCCTAGGCTAAGCTGGCTTGTGGGGAAAATGCAGGAATTGCAGGATGCAAAAATCCTCTTGATCTGTAGTACCAAAGAAAAAGTGCTGGCCTTGGAAGCTGCGATTAGTAATTATCCAGAGTTGACGGCTAGTGTTTTTCACGAAGAGCTCACCCTGGTACAGCGGGATCGTAATGCTGCGTGGTTTGCGGAGCCTGAAGGAGCTCAGCTGCTTATATGCTCAGAAATTGGCAGTGAGGGTAGGAATTTTCAATTCGCGCATCATCTAGTCCTTTTTGATATGCCTTTTCATCCGGAATTGCTGGAGCAGAGAATAGGCCGTCTTGACCGAATAGGGCAGCAGGAGGATATCACGATTTACATTCCATATCTGCAGGGGAGCTCACAAGAACTCCTTGTCAGATGGTTTCACGAAGGCTTGGATGCTTTCAATACCAATCTTGAAGGAGGAAATATTATCTCCAAGCTTTTTAGCAAGTGTTTACTTGCTATTTCCAAATTGGCATCGAAAAAGGAAGCTCAATCTCAGCTTGAAACTCTGATTGCCGAAACAGCGGCATTTCAAAAAGAGCTAAAGAGTAATCTTGCCGAAGGACGTGATAAGTTACTGGAAATGAATTCTTTTCGTCCGAAAGTAGCGGAGAAACTGATTGAGCAAATTCAAACGGAGGATAATGACCCAGTTTTGGAAACATATCTCACGAAAGTCTTTCGATATTTTGACATAGAGATGGAAGACCTAGCCCCTCGCACCTACCTGTTGCATCCGGCATCGTATAGCGCTGAGGTGTTTCCTTCCGTGCCGAAAGAGGGCGTGCAGATTACTTTCGATAGAAAGAGAGCACTTAGTAGGGAGGATGTAAGCTTCCTTACTTGGGATCATCCCATGGCTACGGGGGCTATCGATAAGGTGCTGAGTTCGACTTTAGGGACTGCCAGTAGTGGGTTGATTCGAGGTACGGGAAGTCCGGGGCTTTTACTTGAATTGATTTTTGTGCTGGAAACCGCAGGTAAACAAAGTATAGATATAGATCGCTTCCTTGCTGATACCCCACTGAGAATAGTGGTAGATCATACGGGGAAAGAAGTGACCGACAGTTTTTCTGCTACCATGCTTAATAAGAGCGTGGTGCCAACTAGTATAGAACCCTTACTTGACAATGAGCTGTTTGTGGATACCTTACTGCCCAATATGATTTCATCAGCCACAGAAATCGCCGATACAAGGGGCGAGAAAGAAATAGAAGCTGGTTTGGATAGGATGAAACTCACTCTGGATCATGAGATCAATCGCTTGACAGCCTTACAGAAAAAGAATAAAGATATCAGAATGGATGAAATCCAGACTGCAATAGATGAGCGGAATACCTTGTCTGGTTTGATAAAAAAAGCACGAGTACGTTTGGACGCAGTGCAGTTGATCAGGAAGGAATAGTCAGGTGATAAGTTGATTGATGAGGCTGGCTGAGATGGCTATTCTCGCCCTGGTCTGTGTTTACACATGTGACAACTTGCACATTATTTCAGTTTCTGAGAAACATATAGAGGAGAAGGGAAAAATACAGCTATACCTAGTAAATGTATGGTATGCGAAGAGGGAAATTAAAAAGCAGTTTTAACCAAAATGGAGTAATCCCCATTCCGTTAAAACTGCTTTTTCAAGAAATAATTAATGAGCTACTGCTTCCTCGATGCTGGCTTTCATAAAGCTCACCTCACCAGTTTCCACATCGTAATAGCTACCTATCATGCCTATTTCGCCATTTTCGTATAATTCTTTTAAGACTGGACTTTCCTTGATGATTTTGTCCATCATGCTTATTACATTTTGCTTTTCCACCGCAGTGATAAATTCAGGCTCTGTTTGCTCTGTGTTGGGCATCTCATTTTTGACCTCATCAATAGCAGGGTTTACCTTTTCCAGCAATCCCGTTAAATTCCCTGTTTTCACACCTGCGCAAGCGCCTTTAATTGCCCCACATCTGCTATGACCGAGAACTACAATCAGTTTTGATCCCGCCAGTTTGCACGCGAATTCCATGCTGCCCAAAATGTCCTCGTTGATGATGTTTCCAGCAATCCTGATACTAAAAATATCGCCCAATCCTTGATCAAAAATCAATTCTGCAGAGGTTCTACTGTCAATGCAACTTAATACCACGGCAAATGGGAATTGACCGTCTTTGGTTTCATTCACTTGTTCAAGTAGATTTCTGTTTATTTTCAGATTATTAACAAATCTTTGATTGCCTTCTTTTAGAATTTCTAAGGCCTTTGCAGGGGTAATTGTTGCTTGAGTTTCTGCTGTATGTGCTTTCATTTTTTTACTGTTAGTTTGAGGGTGATGAAATTAATGATGAAACAATTCACTGATTTTTTCTTCTTTTAATACACGCTTTTTTGTGTAGACTTCGTCGTTTGATTTAATATCATTTTCAAGGTTATATGCCTCTTTGAAGCCTACTAATACAACCTCAATGTCTTTATCTTCAGCGCCTATCATCTTAAATTCATTGATTAAATCCAATACATCCTGAGCAATATATACGGTGTCAGATGCATCGATGATTACTTTTGAGTTGTCAGGAAGGTTGTTAAGGGTAAGTTTGATTGCAGCTTTGTTGAGAAATGAAACCTCCTGAGCCAAATCCACATGGAATACCTCTCCGTTTTTATATTCTTCCTTTCTAAAGAAGTAAGCTTTTTTAAGGTTTCCTTTTAGAACGAAAACGGCACTTATTATCAAACCCAATACTACACCATTTAGTAAACCAAGGAAAACGACCGCTAACAAGGTGGCTATAAAAGGGATAAATTGATACTTCCCTCGCGCCCAAAAGTGCTTGATTGTACTTGGGTTAGCCAATTTGTAACCTATAAGTAATAAAATGGCAGCGAGGGTAGCCATCGGAATCATATTCAAAATAGTAGGGATGCTTAGCACACAAATAAGCAGCAATAAACCGTGTACAATTGCAGACATTTTGGTTTTTGCTCCTGCATTAGCATTTGCAGAAGACCTCACTACCACAGAAGTCATCGGTAGGCCACCTAATGCGCCAGCGATTATATTTCCAATTCCCTGAGCCTTTAATTCCACGTTTGTATTGACAGATCGCTTCAAGGGGTCTAATCTTTCTGTGGCTTCTATGCATAATAGAGTTTCAATAGAAGCTACAATAGTTATGGTGATCGCGACTATCCATACCCCAGGGTTGAGTATATCACTATAAGATGGAGTTACGAAAATGCCTTTGAATTCTTCAAAACTGGTAGGCACGGGAAGGCTCACTAAGTATTCGGAACTGACCACCAAGGAGCTGTTCGTCATTATAAATATCTGGTTGATCAGGATACCGATAGCAACAGCTACTAAGGCTCCAGGAACAAGCTTTAGCTTCTTCAATGCAGGGACTTTGGTCCAGATAATAAGCACCGCTAAAGATGCAGCCGTGATAATCAAGATGCCAGGTCGAATGTCCTGAAAAGCTGCAAATAATTCTGCAAATATTCCGAAACCAGAACTTACTTCCACATCTGAGCCTAAGGCTTTGGGGATTTGCTGAATAAGGATAATTACTCCAATACCTGCTAGCATGCCTTCTATTACATTGGAAGGGAAGTAGTTAGAGATTGATCCTGCTTTCAAAAAGCCAAGGATTAATTGCATAGCGCCTGCTAAAATGACCGCTATTAAAAACGCTTCATAGCCAAGATCGGTAATAGCGACGAATACGATAGCTGTAAGACCAGCGGCTGGTCCTGAGACACTTATGTGGGATTGGCTTAGAAATCCGACTACGATACCACCAATGATTCCTGTGATGATTCCTGCAAATAAGGGGGCTCCAGAGGCTAGCGCAATTCCTAAACAGAGGGGTAGCGCCACCAGAAATACTACTAAACCAGATGCAACATCTGATTTCAGATGCGCAAAAAGATTATTACTTTTCATGTAATTAAATTATGAGTTAAAATTCCTGCACTAGTAAAAAGGATATTTTACTTATGCGTTTAGTTTGTCCGCAAATGACAGCAACCGCTGGCATGGGAAAAGAAAAATCAGGAAAACTCAGGAGGGGGGACGATAATCCCAACGTAATGTTGGCTGGTCAAAAAGTCCACATTGTTAAATTTGACTGTAATTAAGTCAGAGAATGCTCTTTCATTCAAATAGGTACTTGAAAAAATAAATTCATCCAGATTTGCTGAGAAATTAACTTCGTGTTCTTTAGTCTCTTCTTCTGCAAAGGAATATACCATAGAAATATCAGCTTCCTCATCTATCGCTGATACGATGATAGAAGGTACAACCAAAAGGGAGCCTAGTATAACTAAAAACCCAAAAGCGACGCTGCGATATGTGGCTTTGCTGAAAATCAATCTGAATATTGGAGGACTATGTATAGCGAATTACGTAAAACTCAACGTGAATTGATACCAATTGTTCATTTTTTTTTCGGATTTATAGCGTTTTTTGGGCTATAATAACGCTAATAGTTATGGCAAGGGGTTTTGACATGAATGAAATAAATACTGGCTTTCAGTCAAGTACAGAGTGTTTTATTAGGGAATTAAACTATTAAATGCATCGGGTTTATTTGCTTGGACTTTAATTGGTTTTTGTCACTGGCTGGTATGCAGATATACTTGAAGAAAAGAAAATCCTTTTGTGCTGAAAATCGTTTCTACCTATAATTTGAAGTATTACTCTGTGGTTCTGCTTACGAATTGATTACTTTTGCGGCATCTAATCAGCACCTAATGTTTCTCGACATACTTATCGCCATGCTTTGGAGCATTTCCCCTTTCGGAGAGGCGAAATTCGGTATTCCTTACGCCCTCCTAAATGATATAAATATTTATTTGGCCTTTGTACTGTGCTTTTTAGCGAATGTGCTGGTTTTCCCCGTGATGACATTTTTTTTAGGTGTAGTCAATCGTTATTTCCTGAAATGGTATCATTACAAGAAAGCAGCGATTTTTGTAGGGCGTAGAGCAAAAGCAGGGGCAGGCAAAAATGTGAAAAAATACGGTTTTTGGGGATTAATGTTCTTTGTGTTGCTACCGATTCCCGGCACTGGGGTCTATGCAGGCACCATTGCAGGCTACCTTTTCGGTATGGAGAGGAAAAAAGCTTTTTTAGCAAATTCCATTGGGATATTTATCTCATGCCTTATCGTATGGGTAACTACCGTAATCGCTATTGGAGGGTTTAATTAATCGGAACGGGTAATTAACCAATTAATTCACAGATCAGGTGATTTCCCAATGGTTCGGTCTGTGACACATCCCGGGGAGATAAGAGGTTGAATTGGAAATGCGGCTGTAGGTGGAGATTCAAAAGTTTTATAATTTGAATATTGACTTAACTTTAATCAATCATAAACCCTCAGCCCATGCTCAGCAATCAAGAAATCGAATTTTTAGATACCTATGGTTATCTCGATTTAGGTCAGTTATTGAATTCAGAAGAAGTCAAACAAGTCAATGATAGAATTGATGAATTGATGCAGGTGGAGGGTGAAAATGCCGGGGCGGAATTAGCAGAGTCAAAATACATTCGTCATCCCAAAGAGGAGGGAGCAGACCGCTTAGCTAACTTGGTCAATAAAGGACCTGTGTTCGATATTTTCTACACGCATCCTCGTGTTCTGGCGGGTATTGAAGCAGTTCTAGGGCAGGCTTATAAATTGTCCTCACTGAATTATAGAGCAGCAAAACCCAGTCAAGGTCTTCAAAAACTTCATGTGGACTGGAAAAATACGGTCGTAAATGGCGCCTATAAAGTCTGCAATAGCATTTGGCTTTTGGATGATTTCACCCAGGATAACGGTTCAACTCGGATTGTACCCAAATCGCATAAACTAAGCTCCTTGCCTGATGAAGTGATGGCAAATCCTCTTGAGAAACATCCCGATGAAATTCGGATCATAGCTCCCGCAGGTTCGGTATTTATTTTTAACTCCCATGTCTGGCATGGTGGCACCACCAATCAAACGGACAAGGTGCGCAGGAGTATTCATAGTTATTTCTGCAGTAGAGAGCAACCTCAGCAGATCGACCAAAAGAAGTATATCACAACGGAAACTTTACAGCGAATTGGTGAAAAGGGTAGGGGGATTTTGGATGTTTAGTTAGAATTTCCCCTTGAGCACAGCCTTTTTTTATATCGAGGCTATGTATATCCGCTTTGCTTCCTGAAACTCGCTAAAAGCAATAAAAGAAAAGGTTGAAGGAAAAATTGATGCAGCTTCGGTCTCCGGTCTTCGGTCTTCCAGCTAAGTGAGCGAAGAAATTAAGAGTGATGGCGTCTTAGCGGAAAATCATATCAAAGAATCTACCTCTCTCTATTTTCCAAACAACTCATTCATCATTTTATGACGGTGAGCAAAAATCTCCTCTAGCTTTTGAGCGATGATAACCTTATTCATGAAACTGCCCATTAAGCCCATGGGAGGTTGGTAAGTTACAATGTCCTCCATCTCCGTACCGGATGGAGTGGCTCTCAAAAAATGCTGGTGATGCCAAAGTTTATAAGGGCCTACGCGCTGTTCATCTACAAAGTATTCTTGATGTTTGACATGAGTGATTTCCGTAACCCAAGTCGTTTTGATGCCAAAAAGCGGCGATACATTATAGCTTACAATCATCCCTTGATACATCTGATCTGGCAGATTCTCCGAGGTAATGTCAAAACCCATGTACTCAGGAGTTATTTTCTTAAGGTTTTTAGGATCGGAGATAAAATCCCAAAGGGTTTCGATGGGTTGTTGGAAAGTCTGTGTTCGCTTGAATTGATAAACTCCCATTTGGATATTCTAGTTAGTTGATAGGTATTGGTGTTCTAAACCAAGAAGTAAAAGAATTGTTTTTTGTGGAGAGTTTTTAGGCTAGAAATGGAGCTTTAGTTTAATAGATATGTGCCGTCCCTATGGGACTCTGCCATATCATACTGCAATCATATTTTCCAGAGGTTAAAACCTCTGGCAACAAGATGGATCGTTCCGATGGAACTCATAAGTAATTTTGTAGAATGAATGCCGAAGCTGGTAAATGGTTACAAAAATGGTTTACAAAATTCCGTAGGCCTGCTTACCAGTAGACAGGCATGACTGATATTATGGATAATTAAATCTAATTTGATAAAAAGATAATCAGGCATCATCGCCCGTCCGGATGGGACTCTGCCATATCATACTGCAATCATATTTTCCAGAGGTTAAAACCTCTTGCAAAAAGATGGATCGTTCCGATGGAACTCATAAGTAATTTTGTAGAATGAATGCCGAAGCTGGTAAATGGTTACAAAAATGGTTTACAACATTCCGTAGGCCTGCTTACCAGTAGACAGGCATGACTGATATTATGGATAATTAAATCTAATTGGATAAAAAGATAATCAGGCCAGAGAGCTATTAAAACTCTTATAAACCAGCAGTGCAGCAGCAAGATCCTCTATTGCCAAACCGGCGGATTTGAAAAGGGTTACCTCTTCGCCAGAGGTTCTTCCAGGATGATTGCCTTTTATTAATTCCACGATGTCTGCTTTCACGTCTGATTCTGTGATGATGCCGTCAGCGATAGGAAGGGCAAGTTCGCCTGTCTCATGTAGTGCTCCCGCTCGGGAATCGACGAAAATAGTGCTCTTACGAATAGCATCATCGTCGGTTTCTCGGGTGTCTGGTTTGTGAGAACCTATCATATCCAAGTGCGTTCCAGGCTTGATCCAATCTCCTTTAATTACAGGAGTTTTTGAAAGGGTGGCGCAGGCGATAAGATCTGCTTGTCGAGCGGCTTCTTCTAAATCCATAACTGCTTCTGTCTGGATTCCCTGATTCTTCAAAGACCCTACGAACTCTTCCAGTTTGATGGAATTCCGCATCCATACAGAGACTTTTTTGAAGTTCCTCACTGCCAGATGAGCTTGAACCAAGTGCTTGGCCACAGATCCGCCTCCCACTACCAATAAGTTTTCCGCATCCTCTCGGCATAGGTAAGAAGCGGCAAGTGCGGAGGTGCAAGCGGTTCTTCGGGCCGTGAGCTCAGTAGCATTCATCATGGCTAGAGGTTCGCCTGTTTTGGAATTGCTGAGGATATACTGCGCAAAAATAGCAGGCATGTCTCGACTAGCATTCGCTGGTGCAACAGTCACCTGCTTCATCCCCATGTATTCATTGTTCCAGACGGGCATCAGGATCAGGGTATTATCATCTCCTGCTGCTGTCTTGTAAAAATGATGATGCCGCACTGGCATGGTATAGTCAGACTGAAAAACCTCACGCAGTGCTTCAATCAGTTCTGTGTAACCTAGAAATGCGCTGATTTTCTCGTCAGGTATAATTAGCATACTACTCTTATCTTGGTTTAATATTCCAAGTTCGGGAAATTCTGGAGGAACCTTCCAGAGTTTGAATATAAAATTATAGTTATTCCGAATAGTGCAGGAAAATGCTCCCAGTGCTGCACTTCCGCAAGCTGCATGATATTCTCCAAATGCCCGGAGCAATTATATTACGTTGAAAGGGGAATAGAGATCTAAATCAAAAAAGCTGAACCCCTTAGAGTTCAGCCAATTTAGATGCAATAATAATCCGAAGTCTATTCCTTGGTAGTTTCAATCACTCCCCGAAAATATCCTATGGATTCGGCAATCCCCATAAATGGATTGTTCTGATTTCTCTCATGCTCCAGACTGCACACTCCGGTATAGCCTACTTTTCTGATCATTCTTACCATTGCTGGAAAGTCGATGATACCACGGCCTACTTCGAGTGAATATCCCTCTTTGGTAGGTGCTGTCACGTCCTTAATGTGCATATCAAATACGCGGGTGTGGTATTTTTCCATATCTGCTACAGGATCTTTACCGTTACGTGTGTCGTGGCCAATGTCCAGACACATCCCAATTCTAGGATCTAAATCTTTGGTGTGGTTCCAAACATCGTCGGCATCCTGATAGATTTTAATATCTGGCCCGTGCAAATGGATTGCAAATTTGAAATCATACTCCTTCACTTTCTTATCGACATAAGGAAGCAGTTCCACATTGGGAACACCAACAATCAGCTTTACCCCAACCCTTTTTGCGTAGTCAAATGCCCTGTCGACTTCGGCCTCAGATTTCATGTAGATGGGACCAACAGCATATCCTGTGATATCATTGGCTTTCAGTTTTTCATGAAAAGTAGCAATTTCAGCATCGGTGCTAGACATTGGCAAATGGAAATCTTTGATACATAAATAATGTACATCCAAGGCCTTCAATGTTTCGAGTGTCTTGTCCAGGTCAAATTTCACAAAAGTGTAGCCTGCAATTCCAACTTTGAATGTTTCGCCTGTTTCAGGCGGTAGCTGTGGTCCAGGTCTGCTATCCTGTGCTTTGCAAACCATCAGGGAGAAGGCTAGTAAAAGGGTTAATAGAGTTGATTTCATGTAAATTATTTTAGGAATTATTATTAGCCAATTTAGCAAATGCAAAGCAAAGAGAGGTCTTGAGCTTTGCCAATACTACGGAATCGTTTGCTTTGGTTAGGGCGAGTGCGAATGGGTGGAAGGTGAAAAAAGTTGGGAATTACTATAATCTACACCCAGTCCTATTGGATGAATATATATCGCCCGTCCCTCTGGGACTTTGCCAGATGATAGAGCTATCAATTTTGCCAGAGGTTTCAACCTCTGGCAATAAAATGAATCGTCCCGATGGGACTGATAAATGATATTTTGTGGAATCAATGCCTTTAGGCCTGTCTGCCGATAGGCAGGCATGACCGATCACTTAGCCAGCCATTTCAATGGCTGGTAAATAATAATCGAATAGTTGGCAAAATGCCATAGGCCTGCCTACCGGTAGGCGGGCATGGCCGATATCAATTCTGAACCATTCAAAAATACTCAGTAAGAGAGAGAGAAGGAACCATAAGATTACCTGTATTCTAGTGCTAGGAATTATGCCGGTTTGAAGGGATTGAATGAGGTAGATTATTGGTAATTAACGTGCTTGGCTGGTGCTAGGCTTTTCCCAAAGAATTTGTAATTCGCTTGATTCGAATTATTTTCATTCTATGGGCGAAGCTTATCAAATAAAGGATCAAGAGATTCCATACTTCTTGACTTTTCAAGTTGTAGGTTGGGCGGATGTGTTTTCCAGAAAAGTTTACCGTGACTTTATTTTAGAAAACCTGACGTACTGTCGAAATGAAAAGGGTTTGTATCTATATGGCTATGTAATCATGAGTAACCATATTCACTTAGTAGTCCAGCAGAAAGATGGGAATCTGTCTGATTGGGTAAGGGACTTTAAGAAATTTACTAGTAAGAAATTATTGAAACTGATTCTTGATAATCCAGAAGAAAGTAGGCGGGAATGGCTACAGATGATCTTTGAATACCATGCGAAATTCAACAAAAGGAACGGTGACTTACAATTCTGGACTCATGATAACCATGCTATAAAGCTTTATAGTCCTGAGATGATCGTGAGTAGAATGAAATATATTCACGATAATCCTGTCAGAGCTGGTATAGTAGAGAAGCCGGAAGACTTTCTGTATTCTAGTGCTAGGAACTACTCTGGATTGAAGGGTTTGATAGAAGTGGATTATTGGTAAGTGGTACTGATAAACCAATTACAAATTGGTAAGGATATTTGGGTGTAGTTACAAACTACACCCAGTGCCACGGGCGATCAAACTACGCCGAGAGGGGGCATGGCCGATATCAAATCTGCACCATTCAAAAATATCAGTGAGAGAGAAAGAAAGAGCCGGAAGCTTACCTGTATTCTAGCGCTAGGAATCTCGCCACGGCGGGCAGGTACTCGGGTTTGAATGGGCTGATTGAGGTGGACTATGGTTCTATTCAAGACAAAAAAATATACTTAGTTTAAAACAATAACGGTTTGAGTTAATACCCAAACCGTTATAATATTTTATGGTTGACTGTTCGACCTTTTTAGGAAGCATACACTTTGGTCAAAAATTCCTTCGCTGTGGTAGGTTTCCTTCCCAGGATTTTTTCTAAATCCGAATGTTCAACTGTGAATTCTCCTTGTTTGATAGCTGCCGAAAATCCTGCAAACATCCCTATATATTCTGAGGGAACATTTGCTTTAGTTAAGGTTTCCACATAGACCTCTTGGCTCGGACTGTGGTATGGGATCTCTTTTCCAACGACTTCACTTATGATTTCAGCCATTTCCGGAATAGATACATTTTCGCTGTTGCTAAAATTGTAGGTTTTGTTTTCGTGCCCTTCGGTCATTAAAATATTAGCGGTAGCTTCTGCCATATCCATTCTTACTGCAAAGGCAGCTTTGGTGTCTCCTGCTGGTAAAAATATACCTGATTCCACTACTTTATCACCAAAAAACATAGGTAGCATATCCATATACAAACTGTTTCTCAAAATTGTATAGTCTAATCCGCTACTTTTTAAACAATTTTCGGTTGCAATATGAGTGGCAGAAACAAAAGTGATAGGAGATGTTTCAGTTTCGTTTTTACGCTCAAAACTCGTGTAGATGATGTGGTTGACACCAGCCTCTTTCGCAGCATTCACGGCGTTTTGATGTTGCTTGTCACGGTTTACCATGTCAGAACCTGAAATCAGAAGTAATTTGTCAATACCTTCAAAAGCCTCAACTAATTGTGTGTAATTGTCATAATCACCGACTCTGACAGCAATTCCTTTTTCTTTTAAACCGGAAGCCTTTTCTTCATTCCTTACTAATGCAACGATGTTTGAAGAAGAGAAACCTTTTTGAAGTAAGAAATCGATGGTTGATTTACCGTAATTTCCTGTTGCGCCTGTTATTAAAACCATAATGAATTTGTTTTGATTAAACTGTCTTATTTGGAAGTGATAGCGGCTTTCTTCGTTCTGCCCCAAGCTACAAAAACAGCAAGTGCAAGGAAGAATATGTTCATGCCGATAAGTGATGCTTCGCCTCTGGATATATGAAAAATGCTGGCAGCTATCATTAATACAATGACTCCGTAAGCTGCAAGAACGGTTAATTTTGGCTGTATTCTTAAAGCCGCCGGTAAAACGATACCTATGCCGCCAAGTAAATCAATGATACCCGTAAATTTTAATAACCCAGGATTATCAAGTGCCCAAGGCAACATTTGGGCGGTTAGTTCAATTGGTTGAAATAATTTGGTGAAACCTGCCCAAATTAAGGTTAGAGAAATTAACCCTTGAGCTACCCATAAAGCAATGTTTAGCCCTTTTGATTTTGCTGTTGTTGTCATTTTTATCTTTTAATTGTTTTTACACCACAAAGGTGGGTACAATAAAAAAGATAAAAATTAAGGTATCTTAAGAAATCACTTTTGGGCTAATTTTCGTCTGACATCGCTTAAATATTCGGGCGTCATTCCTAGATAGGAAGCGATCAGTTTAAGTGGAAGTCTTTGAATCAGTGTGGGGTAGGTTTCTATGAAATCCATATACCGCTCTTCGGCGGTGGCACTTAATAAGTTAATTAAGCGCTTATTGGTTGTAATCAAATTATTTACTAGTTTTTTGTTTTGTTCGAGCAAATCACCATGATCTAACTGACTTATATCGTTGTAATTTGAGGAAGTAAGAAATGCCACCTCACTGTCTTCAATCGCATCTATGAATATATTGGAAGGCTTGTTGTTCATGAAACTGTCCATATCAGTCATTATCCAGTCTTCAGAGGCAAAGTGTAGAATGTGTTCTTTCCCTGATTTATCGATTACATAACTTTTTAGACAACCTTTAATTACCTTATAAACGGATCTGCAAGAATCTCCTTTGGACAGGAGAATTGTTCCTTTAGGTATTTTTTTAGTCTGTAAATTGTCAAATAGCTTCATTTGAAATGATATGATTTAAAATGTTGGCTTATGCTTGAAAGCCAATTTTCTTATCACCAAATCCGATTGGCCTATTGCGATTATCCCCATATAGACCAATGGCTTTTTGGTTGTTTCGAAAGCCAAATTAAGAATTTCGACAATGATTATCTTTGGGTTTTGGGTAGTTCCAGAATTATTTTTGTTTTTAATCCCAGGAATTCCGGATCCCAATTACTAGGATTTTATTTATCGTCCAATTTCTGGATTGAAGATTTGTGTTGCAATGACTCATGAAAAAGCTGAAGGACCAGAGTCGTTTTGATCCTGATAAGGTTTCTTTTCCAGATAGGAATCTTTGTTTATTGATGTTATTACTTCGTAATGCTTACAAATGATTTGGGTGTAGTTACAAACTACACCCAGTCCCTCGAGCGATCTAACTACGCCGAGAGGGATGATTGTATTGTGTTGATTTATAGGGTTTTGTATGTGGAATAAAGTCCTGAGAATATTTTGATTAAATCCTGCGATAAATTAAATTTATTCATACTTTGAAGGTGTGGGGTACATTTCCCTTACGCTACACTGGTTTGCAATTTGGTACCCTTAGTCAGTTGGGGGAAATACTAAGAGATCGCGAAGAATAATATAATTATTGAAGTTCAAAAAATATCACGATCAATTTAGGATAAGGCTAATTTTTAAATTTTTATTCAAAGTATTTTTAACCTAATCTTCAAATGAAAGCAAATGTCTATTATCTGATTATCTCTCTTTTTCTTTTAGGATTATTTGGTTGTGTCGATGAACAGGAACCTGATAACGCAATTACGATAGAGGGAATTCCGGCAGATACCACCCTTACAGAAGGGGGTTGATTTTTAATATTACTGTCGCGGCTGATGATGGGCTCGCCTATTTTAATATAAATGATCATCAAATTAAACTTGCTAAAAGAGGGGCAAAAACCTATTCTATGCCCTATAAGATTTTAACCGAAGGAATGAGTTTTTATGATGATTGGTGGGATTTTTATCATGAGGAATTAATTTTGACTGTTCGTTTCAATGCTGAAGACTTAGATGGAGATGCAATTGAAGAAGTCTTGAAAGTGCGAGTTGTACCAAGACCCTAAATCCCTACAGTTGGTTTGATTTTATGGATTTTTTCAACCGAATCTGATTCTTGTTTCCCGTCATCGTAGTTTTTTGCACTCTGCAAGCTGGCCTCTCGCTAAAAAAGCTTCAGTGAAGCTTTTTTTAACTCAATCCTGCATTCCTATCCCAACGAATTCGCTATTCGATTTCATCGCTGGACAATTGTTTGGAGTGGTTTCCGATTACAAATCGGTTAAGATATTTGGGTAGGACAAGGCGTTAAAAAATCATTCTGTTGAATGATTTTAGCCTTGGGCCGGTTTGCAGGGCGGGCAAACTACAACCAGTGCCTCGAGCGATCAAACTACGCCGAGAGGGGGTAAACTACACCCAGACCCTCGAGCGATCTAACTACGCCGAGATGGAGTGTAAGGCAAACTCCCAGGCAGGAGGAAGTTGCATCTCTTCCATTCCCTTACTAAAGGGAGGGTGGTCTCATGTCAGTCCATATTCCCTTGGTATATTCCAAACATTCTTGCTTATACCCCTGCTTCCCCACGCTTTCCCATCCGAGCGGGAGCTCTCTATCAACTGGCCATATGCTGTATTGTCCTTCGTAGTTTACTGTTACGGTGTAAATAGTCTGGTCTTCTTCTTCTTCCATTTTTCTAAGAGTTTGATTTACAGTTCATTGATTGTTTTCTGCAAAAAAAACAAGATAAAATGAATTGGCAGAATATTTCCATATATTTCTTCCAGCTCTCTGTGGGTAAATAGTATAATTGGACTAATTACAAAATTGCTAAGGATAGAAAATTGTATTTACAAACTACGCTTAGATTACGATCTGTCTACACCTAGACGGGGCTTATTCATCAGTTAAGTGGATTAAATCTTTAAATTTATGAATAAATAGGATTGGGTTATCAAAATCATCTACGGAAATACTGTTTATGTAATCAGAATAATCATCAGGAATTTTAACTTTTCTTTTGAGACTATTGAAAATCTTGGGATTAAGATCAACAACTAAATAACCAGCATTTAAATTATATGAGTTCCAGATAGCATTAAAATTCATCATACCCGTCATATTATTCTCTATTTTGTATATAAAATGAGATCTATTTTTTATTTTATCAAATACTATTAGATTTTCAATTTGACCTGTTGAAACAGAAAGGAAAATTACATCCCCCGCATCTATATGATTATTTGAAACATGAAATTTATTATCCTTTAATGAAGTCTCTTTAAATTCTTTAAGATCATAAATTTTATTAGGGATATAATCATAGCTATTAACGCCAAAATCAAATTTCATAATATTATTGACATCAATGCTATCTATAGAAAACAAAAATTCTGAATTTAATTCTTGAAAATATAAGCCATTTCCATTTTTTGAATATAGAAAATTAGGTTTTTTGGCATTAAAACCAATAGTATAAGGTAATAGCTCTTCAAAATTTAATTTGCCCATCGGATTAAATGACTCATCTAACACTATTGCTCTATTGCCTTCTAAGTCAAGGTCATTCAGTATTAAATATATTAATCCATTTTTATATGTAATATCAGTTAAAGGGCCATATTTACCTAAATCAAACTCGCTATTTAGTTTACCTTCTAAATTATAGGCTAAAAGTGTTTGTCTTCCCATACAATAAACATATAGAGTAGTCTCATCTTTAGAGGTGAAAATCTGCCTTGGATAGCTATATTTCTCTGGACCTTCTCCATAATCATTGATTAGTGATTTTAATTCCCCTTTTCTATTGTATATAAAAATTGAATTTGTTTTTTTATAATCTAAAACGATAATATTTTCCTTAGTTATAAGTAGTTTGTCAATACTTCCGAGTATTTCTGAATTATCTAGGGGAACAATATAAGTTGTGTCAAAAAAGTCTGTAAATATAAATGTTTCAGGATTATTAACATCAACAAAAATTGAATTAATTTCAAGATCACTAATCGATTTTTCTTCCTTTTGAGAGCAAGAAATCAGAGAGGATAAAATTATAATTATATAAAAATATTTCATATTTGGCTAAAGTGTGCACCTATTAGTAATAGGTGCACGGCTAAATTTAATTACAAACCGGTACGGGACCTGGAATTGGACAGCATAGTGTTCCGATATCACAGTCAGAATAGGTAAGGACGATAAAATCGGTTTCATTTGGGCCTATTTGACATACAACTCCATTAGTGTATGGAGTGGCAAAAGAATCAGCTATCCCACAACCAGGTCTTTCAGCTTGTGACTCTGGGACAAAGCCAGATAGAGAAATTAATGAATTTGAACTGTCAGACGTCACTGCCCTATTTCTTAAGCTAAGAATCACGTTACAATATTAATGATTTTCCAATAGGGAGTAGATTTTAGTAAAAAAAAGACCTTCACCAGAACGTTTCAAACACATGCTCAGGCTTTGGTTTTTTAAGTTTATTTGTGGGTTTGGAGTGGGGATTGGCTTAATTCATGAGTCTCATCCTGCCTACTTTGCGAGATGGTTAAACGTCCTAATAGCTTCTTTTTTTCCTAGTATAATGCATCGTACTAGGTGTAGTTTGTAACTACACCTTTCTATCACAAAGAATTTGTAATTCGCTTGATTCGAATTATTTTCATTCTATGGGCGAAGCTTATCAAATAAAGGATCAAGAAATCGAGCAATTGAAGATCTTATAATTCGGAACAAAAATCAACCAAGCGAGATTGCATGAGGCCGATAAAATCAAATTTTAGACTCATGAAATGCCATACTTCTTGACTTTTCAAGTTGTAGGTTGGGCGGAAGTGTTTTCCAGAAAAGTTTACCGTGACTTTATTTTAGAAAACCTGACGTACTGTCGAAATGAAAAGGGTTTGTATCTATATGGCTATGTAATCATGAGTAACCTTATTCACTTAGTAGTCCAGCAGAAAGATGGGAAACTGTCTGATTGGGTAAGGGACTTTAAGAAATTTATTAGTAAGAAATTATTGAAACTGATTCTTGATAATCCAGAAGAAAGTAGGCGGGAATGGCTACAGATGATCTTTGAATACCATGCGAAATTCACCAAAAGGTCTGGTGTCCCGATAGCTATCGGGATACAATTCTGGACGCATGAAAATCACGCAATAGAGCTCTATCGTCCAGAGATAATAGAAAGTCGAATGAAGTATATTCACGATAATCCTGTAAGATCTGGAATTGTAGAAAAGCCGGAAGATTATTTGTATTCGAGCGCCAGGAATTATGCCGGTTTGAAGGGATTGATTGATGTGGATTATTGGTAGTGCTATTAAACCAATTACAAAATGGTAAGGATATTTGGGTAGGACAAGGCGTTAAAAAATCATTCTGTGAATGATTTTAGCCTTGGGCCGGTTTGAAGGGCGGGCAAACTACACCCAGTGCCACGGGCGATCAAACTACGCCGAGAGGGGGGTAACAATAACGGTCTGACTACACTCAGAAGGGGATAGTTGAAAAGGAAGAAGATTATTTGTATTCGAGCGCCAGGAATTATGCCGGTTTGAATGGATTGATCGAAGTGGATTATTGGTAGTGCTGTTAAACCAATTACAAATTGGTAAGGATATTTGGGTGTAGTTACAAACTACACCCAGTGCCACGAGCGATCAAACTACGCCGAGAGGGGTTAGGTGATTTTTTTTATATTTTTGTATACTATGTCGATAAAATGCAATGAATTTAGAGAGTTATTGTCAAATGCTCCTCTATACAAAAAGTCTAAAATTTCTAGTGCGTTTGCCTCTAATCCTCAAAATCTACATGATTTTGGTTTTCCTTTCGAATGCCTGTGTAATCCTGAACCACAAACTCATCTTCTAAAATTAGATGAGGAATCAATAAGAAGAATGGTAGATGCTAGTCCATTTGACCATAACTCTGCATTATCCGGAAAGCCAAGGAATAGGGCATACGGAGAATATCAACTTGGTTCTGAGGTTGGGCAAAGATTTATAGAAAAGTTGACAGGAGAATGTCAAAATTGTAAGCGATCAAATCCGATTTTTTTGATAGACTTTTTTACTGAATTAGTAGAAGGCAAGAATGAGTACTTTTTTTACGCAAAAAAAATTGGTCAAAACCCTCCATTTTCTATTAAACCCGAAACTTTTGTTTCAAAATTATTAAGTACAGAAAATTTAGATTTTTATAAAAAAGCATAGAGGTAACCACTTAAAGTCATACTATATTTTGAACGTATAATTTTTCAGCTTTAACCATTCTGGTTATCAGATTATGAAAAACAGTATCCTTATTCTGTGATCGATTGATTCTGTAGGAAAATTCGTTCAAATAGCGATCTATGTGTCTTTTGCTTACCCAAGAGTAGGTGGTTCTCAACCACGTTTTCACCTTGTGAATCATGGTGTGAATAGCTTTAAAATTCAAGCCCAACTCACTTGGGATCTGTTTTACCATGTAATCCTTGCTTATCGGTCGATATCCTTTCCATTCGTCAGTGGTCACTTGAGCTATCTTATCAATGTGTTGTTCAAAGATTGGCCGGAGTGACTTGGAAGAAAAGTCTTTAATTTGGAGTGCATAAAAACGCTTTACTTTTCCTGCTTCTGTAAGCTCAACAGCACATACCACCTTCTTTTTCTTACCACCGTAGCTCCTCCCTACGTGACCAGCCTCTTGACCTCCAACCACAAACTCATCGACATGTACTTCTCCTTGTATCGGGTTGTTTCCACTTGATTTCATAGCCTCTCGTACTTTATGCATGAAGCTCATTGCAGTCTTATGATTGATAGAATAACGTTTTGCAACATACAATGCTGACAAGCCTTTTGTACTCGTACTCATTTCAAAACAAATGTGAAATGCCTTCAAAAGACCAAATTTGACCTTATGAAACAAAGTGCCTGCACCTGGGTTTTCTGTATCACTACATTTATTGCATGTTCTTGCGTAATCTTTTCGCATTTGACTTCCGTGGTGACCACATTTTCGGCAAGTAAACCCATCCTTCCACTTAAGATCTGCCAAATATTTCTTGCAATCCAAATCAGTTTGGAAGCTTCTACTGAACTCTATGATCTCTTGACCTTTGAAAATATCCATTA
>NZ_QKZT01000028.1:15459-47192 GCF_003254055.1 Algoriphagus chordae | reverse complement strand
GGTAGATCCAGTGGATATTGAGGGAAGGAATATGCTCTTACCTGGGGAGATCTCTGGTTGTCGTGAACATCTAAGAGAAGTCAGCAGAAGTCATAGTAGCTATGAGGAACGAGCCATAAGAACTATGGAGGTCTCACAAAAGTAGTGAAGGACTGAACGTATTGTGAAGTGAAAATTCGGTAAGGAGCCTTTGAGTAGCCTTATCTTAAAAGTAGCGGAAAGATGTAGCGGTGTAAAGAGCGTTGCATTTTGCTTTACGAACCGCCGTATACGAGACCTCCCGAAAGCTTTCGGGCTACGGTGGTGTGAGAGGCGCACCGTGGGCTTATGGCTCACGGCCGTCTACTCGATTGGCATTTCGTATTATTTATTTTCATTATTCAATCAATCATTTTAGTATCTTAATTGATTAAAAATAAAATCTTAACCAATGGGTATATAAACAGAAATAATGATATTCTTAAAAACCACATTGATACTCTAAAATAATTGTATTTTAAAACTCTTCTTTCAGCAACAAATTTAAACATATTCTCAAATGCTAAATCAGAATCTTTAATATCTGAATAGCTGAATTTTTCAGCATCATCAATTTTTGTAATCCAAAAATCATTTGAATCATTGCTGTTTTTCCCCCATTTAAAATAATCAAAAAATTTCTTGAAAGGTCTTATTGTAATTATCAAAAAGACTGATGAGATGAAAAGTAATCCAATTATAATGTTACAATATAGTATCAAATCTACTTTGTTTATTAAATCATAAAACATTTGGTAACTTGTTAATAGAATACCATAAACAGCTAGAATTATTGATGCTTTAGTATCAACTATTTGAATTCTATTTTCGGTTTGGGTAATTAGAAATTTTAAATCTTCTTTCATTTTATATTTTTTCGGATATGATTGCCAACGGTTTTGGCTAGGCTTTGTGCGGGGTTGAAAATCAGCGGATTTTCGAACACGGACTAAGCCGAAGCTTTTTGTTTGGTTTTGTTTCTTTGGTTTCACAAAGCCAAATCAACAAGATTTGGCGACCTAGTAAATATACACAAAACTTTGAAGTAAGCTCAAAACCCGCATGAAGTTTAGCCGGTGTTGCACTAAACCTGCGGTAGTTTCAAGAGCAGCCAGAAAGAGGTAACTTTTTAATTCATTCTTAACCTCATATCAATACTTCCCGTACCGTATTTTCATGTCGTATTTACGTTGCCTGACACCTTAAATCAACTGGCAATGTACCAGCCCAAAGCTGTCTATGACAGTCTGTTTGAAGCCTCTTGGAAAACTATAGCATGCTTTGCTAAAGACCCAAAGCACCTAGGTGCAAAGGCAGGAATGATCGCCATTCTCCATACTTGGGGACAGACTTTGTCACTTCATCCCCATCTACATTGCATTGTACCAGGAGGTGGATTGACAAAATACCGAAAGTGGAAGACCGCAAAAAGCAAAGGCAAGTACCTGTTTCCGGTCAAGGCCATGAGCAAAGTATTCCGGGCCAAGTACGTAAAAGCACTTAAATCCAGGATCAACTCGGAGAACGAACTGATCAATGTTTTGTTCCAAAAAGAATGGGTGGTATATGCCAAACGGCCGTTCGGACATCCCAAAGCCGTGCTCGAATATCTAGGAAGATACACCCACAAAGTGGCGATATCCAATCACCGGATTCTAGGCATGGATCAAAAGCAAACTACCTTCAGTTATAAGGATTATCGTCAGGGTGCTCAGAAGCTGGAAATGAAGCTTGACAATCTGGAATTTATCAGAAGGTTTTCGATGCATATATTACCAAGAGGACTGGTTCGGATCCGGCATTTCGGGATATTGGGAAGTTCATCCAAGCTGATCACGATACCAATCATTCATCAGGAACTTGGAATTCCGATTCCAGAAAAGGAGCCCAGGATTCTGGAGACTTATAACCCTCGATACTGCCCCTGCTGCCAGAAGGAAAGCATCGTAAGCATTCAGCGACTACCCAAGCGTGGACCTCCAAAAAGTAACCTCCTCACTATAACGCATACTTTTTAAAGCCCAAAATGCTTGGGCTGGGACAGCTATGTCCTAATCATAAAAAATCCCTTCCAAAATAGAGCTGAATGGGCGTATGAATGATTGGAAATCATACTTATTAAGATAAAGGGAAGCTAACATCCCATTTTTAGAGCTTCCACCTGAATAAAAAATGCTGATAATCCTGACTCAATGCCCATAAGAACTTCTCCGGTTCTCCCGATACGGTACACTATCGGGACAGGCAGTGCAACAGCGGTTTCATTGTTCGTGCTACGCACGCAACGAAAACCTAGTTGTTGTGGTGCGTTATGTTACGCTAACTCTACTTTCAGATAATTTCGGCGACATATTTTCTTGCCATAAGCTATCTGAATAATGTATGTCTGATGTTTCGTCGGTTATACTTTTAAAATATTCCGCAACTTCAAAGACTTTGTCAATTAATTCTTTAATTGGATTATCTTCAATTCCAGTTTCATTCTGTATGGCAAGTAAACAAAAATATTCTCTTTTGTGATTCATTGATTGGTCGGAAGCAAGTATTATTGGACCAGATGATAATATATTAATAATCCAATTATTTGTAAGCCATTCTAAATCTGAAATTATTTGACTGTCTAATGCAAAAGCATATTTATCAATTATCTTTTCGAATCCGTTTTTAATTCCAGTCATTTGATGATGAGAATGATTAATCCAATTAGTACTTGGTGTTACAGGTGCTGTTTTAAGAAAATCTAAATGTTTTATACTATCATAAAATTGTTCTGTTGATAACAAAGATTTATAATCGGTATTCCATTCTTTTGGTTTAGTATCGGTGGATGCCTTATAAATTGATGCAAAAAAACTCAAGAGATTTTGTGCAGGTATTTTAAATTGTGCAAACGTGTTTTTAAGAATCTTTTTCTTTTCTCTGTCATCTTTCCTTTTTATTACTAAATCAATCAATAAGACTGTTATAAATATTCCTAATATTTCGGTTATTAGATTAAGAGAGAAATCTTCAGCTGTATCGTTATTAACTTTTAGAAACAACAAAACTAAAAGTATTAAAACTAAAGTCAAAATTAATAATGGGTATTTCAGTTCTTTCACGATTTTTGTTTTAATGCACCACAACGTTTAGTATATGAAAAGTAGGCGGTTTCGAAGGACAAAACTTTCAGTTAAGCACAGAGTTTGATACGAGCCAAAACCCTTGATTTTACTAATATATCGCCTATTTTTTATATACATTGTTGTGGTGTCGTTTTTTCTTTTTGTTTTATGGGAACTTAATATCTCCTTCTCGTTGTACTAAAGTCCAATTATCTGCTTCAATTTCTGCTGTATCTATTTGTTCAGACCAATTCCAAATTCCTAAAATTGGCGTTAGTTTTACTGTTCGTTGTCCACCGTAACCAAATGCTCCAATATCCCATAATTGCTGATTAATTGTCACGTTAGGATTTTCCTTATTCTCATAAATTATTTGTTCGTCTACCCAAGCACCAAATCCGTATGAGAACATGAGAAAGATTGTTCCGAAAAACATTCCACCCGCTATTATTGGTGTCAAAATTCCGATAGCAATATTTGTCTTTTTTGGTCTGTCTTTCTTTAAAGTCCAAACGAGAGTCAGCAAAATAGCGATTGGAAGTCCTTGTAGTATTATGTCGTAGAAAAGGTGCATATCGTGCCAATCAGCAAACTCTATTGGAATAATTTGCCCAATTGTCATTGCGTAGATTGTAATTCCAAAGAACAGCAAGGTTATCCACTTAAATATTTTTTGAATTCGTTTCATTTGGTCGTCCAAACCGATTTACTTGTCAAAAGGCTTTCAAGTCTGTCTTGAATAAATTTCGGTAGATATGTGTGCAAAGTTCCAATTGCAACTACAAACCAACCTGAAATAGATAGGATTCGGTTTGGAACGGTCTGAGTCATATCCATTCCGTCCATTCGATAAGTTACTTCTTCTACAAATCCTGGCATTAAAGAAATTGCACAAGCGACTAAACCTAAAAATCCGATTAAAATTGAAACGTAGAAATGAGTTCTCCACCAAGTATTTAGTCGGTTGTTTAGTCTGATAGGCAGTCCGACAAATCCGCATACAATTACTGTCAAAATTGAAATCAGAATGGCTAAAATTGGTTGAAACAAGGTCAGTCCAACGAAATTTGCAAATCCACCTTGATAGTCGAACATTGCAAATAGCATATACAGAATAAAAGTCGTCCCGATTGTCAGTCCGACTTGAAATAGAATTGTCGCTATTTTGATTATTCTGGTCAATTCAGTTTGTCTGTTTTAAATGCACCACAACGGTTAGTATATGAAGCTTAGCATCCCGCAGGGTGCTATGATTTCATATACAGTGTTACCACCTTTTTTTATTCTGTTACAGTTTCATTTTCCAATAGTTCCGTGTCAACTCTTGGCTTATTTAGTTTCCACAACCAATATATGCCACCTAATGGTATTCCAAAGGTCCAAGCTGAACTTAGATATCCCATATAACTAAAGCTAATACCCAATAAGATTTGAAAACTTAATAAGCTAAATGAAAGTCCATTAACAGCACTATAAGTTATTGCAGGTACGTTAAGGAAAATGACAGCAATATATTTTGACCACTTTTTCTTTAAGTCACTTTTTCTGATTTTCCTAATTATCAAAATGTTGAAAATCGGTACACAAATGGCTAATATTCCAAAAAGCCAAAATATCATCATATTTGGAATGGGTTCTTTTATGTCAAGAGTTTGGATGTAGATTATCTTATTTGAATTGTCGTCAAAAATTATTTCGAAAACTCCGAATTCCTTATCGTTCGAAAATTCAATTTGAGCTTTAGTTGTATTTGGAGCTGTGCTTTCTCCTTCTACCGTTGACCAAGTTTTATTTGCGGTCATAAACCTGTAGTCCAATTCCGTTCCGAAATTATTTACAATTATCTCCCTTAAATTGGCTAATCCTACTCTTAAAGTGTCAAGATTTGTATTTTTAAATCCATCGTGTTCGGTCGCCATTAAATTTATGCCTTTTTCATAATCTTCATCTATTAGGGCTTCTACAAATCCTTCAGTTGTGTCTTTGTAAGTAAATGCGTTGTTAATAAAATCACAGCTCGTAAAAAGTGAGACAAATAATATCAGAAGTGAAGTTTTTGTCAGTCTATTCATTTTTTCTAATTGGTGGTAACGGTTAACAATATGGCAATTGGCGACCTGCGGAGTACGTCATTATCCCCTGCTGATGTAGTTTGATGCGGTACGCAATACCAGAATTTACTACAATCCTCGCCATTTGCTATATTGTGTGTTGTGCGTTCGTTATTTTTTAGAAGTCGAATGAAATTATTTCAAATTCATCATCCACTCCTTTAAGTTCCATTGTAAACAAGTCAAGTTGGTCACTCTTAGATTTTATAATACCAAAAATAGAATAGCCGTCATTGTCTACTTTATAGTCAACAATTCTTGTTTCTCGATAATTCTTGTTTAGTCCATCATAAACCTTATCTATTATCGACTTAAAATCTTCCTTATTTTCAAATTCAATATATTCAAGACATGAGGAATAGTCTTTATTGTAAATATTTTCTACAAATTGAGACACAAATAATTCAAGATCTAAATATTTTGAAAGTTTATTTTTTAAATCTTTTAATTCATATGTATAAGTTTTCTTAGATAGAATTTCTTCGTCTTCTTCCTTTACAATATCGATTTCTATCAAGTCAAATTTCTCAGATTCATCAATTAGATTAAATATTTGGAGTGAAAAACTATTTGCAAACCCATCTTTTGAAACTCCTAAGTCAAATAGCTTACTATTTTTAAATGTATATTTTTTAGTACTATTTTCAATTTCATTAGTGCTCGCGATAAAGTGTTCAGTCACTACACATCCGCAATTCAGTGAAATCTCTCTCAATTTGCTACGAGAACATGAAAAAGTTGAAGCAATTAAAAAAAGTCCAATTATTAAATTCAATCTATTCATTTTGTCTCGATAATTTTTTGCAGTTTCTTTGGTTTTAATGACGCACAACGGTTGGTGTATGAAACGTAGCGTTTAAATATACGATAATTTTCAGATTAGCACCGAGCCAAATTTTTACATTTTGTTTTTATCTTTATATTTCTAAAAGCCAAATTTAAAAATTTGGCGGACTTCGAAAATACACACAAACCTTTAGGAAAGCATTAAATAGCTATGTTTTATACACATTGTTGGCACCAGTTATTCATTGTTCCAGCCTCCATCCCAATAATCAGCTAATTTTTCCTGAATTTCGTGGTATTTCTCATTCAACGAATCGTAATCTTCGGGATTAATCATATCATAATATTCTTCTGGACTGTAATTTTGTCTTCGTGTATAATGATTTGCTATACCTGCTGCTGATAAAGAGTTGTAACCATTAAGTTTCAATTCGCAAGCAGTACAATTAAATTTTGTTGGAAGAATTGACTGTCGAACAATTATTTCGTTATCCGTACTTTCAATGGTCTCTTTTCCATAAGGTTCACCAATAACTGTAGATGTGCAACCACAAGCTGGACATTCTACTCTGTGATATCCTCTATAAGCTAATTTATCACCATTTTCTTGAGCTGCTTTTTTCAAAGTTTCTTGTATTTCTGCATCCTTGTTACTGAAAACTTTATTATGAGCAGCAATTAAGCTTTTGGTTTTTCCAATTACTTCTTCTTCAATTTCAGCTAATATTAATTCAGCTTCTTTTTGAATATCATCACCGAATAATGAGTTAAGTGACTCACCTTGAAACTCACTTAATATCTTACAACACTTATAAAATCCTGCAATCCATTGTTGGGTTGGATATTCTTCAAAAGCAGCAGCTCCAGTATGTACCTCTTCATTTCTTCTATTAATAATAGCTGAAGCTATTTTAAAATTTGAATCCGTAAAATCCGGAATTAGCGTTTGACATAGAGAAATTATATAAATCATTCCTATCGATTTCTTTTTCGACTTTGCCGAACCCAAATTCAAAGCGTGTAGAAGGTTTTGATGGTCTCTATCTGGTTCTGCCAACAAAGTTGGGCTAACGTGAGAAACAGCTGAACGAGCTAAAAGTTCTAAACCCATAGCACACCATAAGCCGAAAAAAGGTTCTTCTTTATCTTCCTCATAGGCTTTCTCGAAGTATAATTTTGCTTTTGTAAATAATGGTTCTCTTTCCCAACTCATAGTTCGTTTATATAAATTCGTTTTAATTCTCTTTTAATATCGTTTTTTGCCGATTTTCTGCCGTGTAAGCTCGTCCAATTATCTATTATAACAGTTTTGCCACCAGTCCATTTTAGACTTGATGGTTTAATTTCAGAGAGTACTTTTTTTAATTTTTTGTCAAACTCTTTAGCATATTTGTTAAATGGACGCATACAGGTAGAATCATATTTTATCCCTGTTTTTCCATTTTCTTGGAAAATTAAAGAAGTGTAAAATTTTTCAGTTCTTGTTTTAACCAAGTAGATTGCTCGTTTCGCATTATTTCTGTCAAACTCAGATAATAGATTCCATAAATCAGTTTTAGATATAAGAGTAGTGTCACAATTGCTCGATTCTTTTGAATGCATTAGAATATATCGTGCAGGATTTTTAGAAAATGCGGTATCTGTATGTAGTGGAAATTCATTCAAGCCACAAGTATTGCTAAACGTTCCTTTGAAAGATTTACTTTCCAATTTTGGCTTCAAAGTAAAAACTGATTGTCCATTTGGATGATTAATTATTCTTCCAATTTTTGATGCAATAGAAATCAACTCTTCATCAGAAGAACCGCTATTGAATTCCGTCCAACCTTTTTCTCTTAATGATATGTAATTTTCTTGGTTCATTTAATTGGTGCCAACGGTCTGTGTATGGTGCGTATCCCGTAGGGTATGCACTATACACCTTGTTGGCGTGTCGTGTTTTTTCTATTTAATTCTCCTATCAATTTTGGCAAATAGTAGAAATTCAGTCCATAATGGAACACCTGAAAAGAAACTGCAATTATCAAAACCAATGGAAGTAACCATTCTTGTTTCAAAAAGTAAATAGGATAGAACAGGAGTGAAATCCCAAGTTCTATCATTATCTTTTTCTTGATATTCTTTTTAATGTCTGCGGTCTCTGTAAAGCCTTCAAATTCCTTTAAATAGCTTGATACTCTGAATTGATACCACCAAATCTCGTAAAGCTCAAAAAGAACGATGAAAACTGTTGTTGAGATTAGAAAATCTTCTGTTTTAATAGCAATCAGAATGTAGGCGACCATAATTGCAAATCTTCCAATTGCAGGTAACACGTCCGTTTTGAACCAAATTCTTTCTCGTGTACTCTCAAAGGCTGTTTGATTCCACCATCCGTCAATTCGGCTTGTGTCAAAGTCCGTATTTGCTAACTCATTAAAAAGTCTTTTAGAATGGTCATATTTTCTGTTGTGGTGAAGTCCACGTCCGAGTTCGTATTTGACCTCATTTAATTGGTCTGTCTTAGTAAGTTTATTTTCTATCGGTTGATAGCCCGCTTTGTATAGGTAATAAACAGCAGAATACTTTTCTCTGTCGTTAAGCGATTTTGCAAGCCGATGAATAATATCCGTTACCATGTCAAAGTCCGAGTTCACAGTTTTTAGGTTTTCCAAAATTCTGGACTGTCGGTTTTCCCAATAGTTTAAAACTTGAGTATCGGTTGTCAAGTCCTTTAAGTCAGTCCATATTTTGTCAATTCTGCTCATTGTTTATTTATATGCACGCCAACGGTTTTGTGTATGGCTCGTTGCGGCAAATCAACTATGATTTTCCGCCGTAACCGAAAGATAGCAAATTGCAATGAATTCCGATTAGGAATTCAGCAGCAATGAGCTATACACGTTGTTCTACGCAGTTTTTATTTCCGTTAATATTTTTCCTTCTCCATTCAGTTCATATTTATAACCTTCCCAATCTATTAATTCAATTCTGTTTTCAATAATTTTAAATTCCGTTTTTCCATCTGGATTTACAAAAATATCTCTCGCACTAAAATTCCATTTAGTTTCTCCATTTTTATCAATTCGGCTAACTTGAATTTCTCCGTGAATGATAAAATCTTCGTCAAATTCATAAATTCCGAAACAAGTTGCAAGGTCATATTGATTTCTCCAATTAGCTGATAAGTCCATTAAATTCAGAGAATATATTTGGTCAGAACAACAAATGTAAATTCGGTCATTTTTAATTAGAAATGAATTTTCAGAAATTCCAGTTGCTCCTCCAGATTCCAATAATAATGCACTACACTTTTCAATTCCGTTTTCTGTTATTCGAATTCCGTGTTTTGAGGAAGGTTTATATTCCGATTCTATTCCTAAATCGGCTGGGTATTGTTTCTTAAATCTCTGACCAAATTCCGCTGAATCCAAATCAGATTCATTTGTTATTTCAATAACGGAATTTTTATATTTTACTATCATTTTCTTGGTTTGGTCAAATTGCGTAGAACGGTCTCGTGTATGAGCAGTAGCGGATTTCAAACCACTAAACTGTCAAATAGCACCGACCTTTGATTTATAATTTTACGTTTCAAAATAGCACTTAAACCGCTATTGCTTATACACAATGTTACCTGCTGGCTTTTTTCTCTTTCGTTCGTTAGCGTTGGAGTGAAAGCTCTTTGCGACCGCAGGAACGAGGATTGCAATGTGCTTGAACAAAGCGTTGGGTTAATTGATAAAATCTGCATATTCTTCAACAGGTATGTTTCGGTTTCTTTTCACAATGTATTCAGACATACTTTCATTAACAATATTTTCAGGCAAGCGGTTATTTGTCGTAATCTCGCTTAAATAGTTGCTTTGACTTTCATTTAG
Organism: Algoriphagus chordae; assembly: GCF_003254055.1. Classification (GTDB taxonomy): domain Bacteria; phylum Bacteroidota; class Bacteroidia; order Cytophagales; family Cyclobacteriaceae; genus Algoriphagus; species Algoriphagus chordae. Next base: position 37,313 of record NZ_QKZT01000028.1, on the reverse strand, counting down.
TGAACTTTTATATTTCACAGTGTTATCTTCAAAAAGCTTTATGATATGTGAATCAAGTAATTTATGATGGTTGTTGCAAAGCCACAGTCCATTATCCCCATCTAATGCAAGATTTAATTTTTCATCTTGTGTCAAATGATTTTCCCTTTTTATATCTGCAACTGGCCAAATATGAGCTCCTTGAATGATTTGAGGTATATCGCATTCGCAAAGTGCACATTTCTTATCTCCCAGTTTTTCTAGTAAATTATAAATGTATTGTACTGAACGTAAACTATCATTTTCTTCAAAATCGATTCTCTCAATAGTTCGATTTGATGTGAAAATATGAACTACACCTAATGATTCAATTGCATCTTTTGATGTTTGAGGAAGTTTAGTTAAACCGCCTTCTTCAATTTCATACAATTCAACATCTGTATTGGCAATTTCTGAAATTGCTAAACAAAGTATAGTCGTTTCATATTTATTTGCACCATAAGTTTTACCAAATATTTGAAGTTGGTTTTGTGGACCACGAGTTAAATATGTTGACCTATTTCCTGGATTCCTACTTCGCATCTGGTCTTTATGCAAAATAATATCCTCGGGTGAAGTGAAAGAGGTAATTGGACTTCTTAAATATTCATTAGCATTTAAGAAATTGACATTTGCAGTTCTCATCAAACGATACATAAATATGAAATATGGAGTTTCCCAATTCCCTGTTGTATCTGGATGAAAATAAAAGCAGATTTCCTTGTTCTGATTCTCATCTAATATGTATCGTGATAATGCGCTCGGAAAACTTTGGAAGCTAGAGTTTCTACTTCTTATTTCAACCTCAGAGAAGGATATAAATGTCTTTCTGCCTTGATATTCAAGGGTTGCTAGTCTTCCAATATTATAACCATCGTTGTCAAAGTCTACAGTATATTCATTTTGACCTGTAACTTTTTGACAAACATCAGCCAATATAGCTGGTCTCAAGAGGTCTTGGTACAGCCCTCCCTTTTGAAACCTGTTCTTTATTGTAAAGTGAGGTATTTCCATTATTATCATAATTTACAATCAGTACTTCTTTTCGTTGGATGCCTGGAACATCATTTACTTTTATTAAGCGGTATCCTTTTGATTCAATCCACTTTTTTAATTCATTATTTGTTTTTCCTTTATGTTCCATTACATATGAAATCATAAAACAAATGGACTTATCATTTAATGAATCAACAAACTCAAATAACCTTCTTTCTTCTTCAATTCCCCAACCATTAAATCCTCTTTTTCCATCATTGTATGCGCCTGTTGTTAGGCGGTATGGTGGGTCTAAATAGACAAAACTGTTATTATTGATTACATCATTTAGTTCCGAATAGTCTGAATTTTTAAATTCAATATTTTTTTCCTTAACTATTCTTGAAAAGCTAATCATTTTTTCAAGGACTTTATCATTAAACCACCTCATACCTACTGGGTTATTGAAACCATGGTCTCCATTAAACCTTATTTGCTGGTTAAAGCCATATAAAATTATTGTATAGAGTAATTTAGGGTCTCTTTTTTCGAAAGGAAGGGAATTGTAATAGTTACGAGCTTTTATATAACTATCAGAATCTTGTTTTTTCAGGTCATATTTTTTTATAATTCTTCTCATATAAAGAAGATATTGATAGGTGTCATTTATTTTAAAAGACTCCACTAAGTCTTTTACAAAGTGATTCAATTCATTGTAAACGGTATGATTTGATTTAGAATTTATTCCAACGTTAAACCCTCCACCAAACGCATCAACAAAGTTTGAATATCTTTTTGGGAAGTAGCATTTTATTTCTTCAATCATCTTTGCCTTGCTTCCAATGTAATTAAGCGGAGATTCATATTTAACCTCAAGCTCGTCTTTCTTTTCTACATAGAACAAATATTCAAAATGCTCTTTACCTCTCCTTGATTTAAAATTCGTGTATTTGCTATATGAAATTTTCTTGCACTTATATGTTTCAACTTTACCATATCTTTTCAAACTAGCTTCAATGAAACTCTTAGATAAAAATCCATCAACACTATAGCTAAATATGATATGTTTAGCTTTTGTTTTAGCAATTATTTTGTCAAATAGTATGTGCGATTTATAATCCTTAGACCAATCTGAGCGCATAGGTGTTGTCGGTCTTGAACCTGTTATTGGACTAATTGATGGAGAATCATCCAACACCAATGTTTGTAAAATATGATATTGAGTACCATATTGGTTTTGAGTATATGGTGGGTCTAAATACAATATATCACATTCAACATTTTCAATTAAATCTTCAATTTTTCCATTTAGAGTGGTTATACCTAAATGTTTAGAATTATTTGATTCTACTCTTTGAAATATGATTGGTTTTTTCGCTCTTGGGTCCCAATGCTTTAAGAAAGCTCCATAAACTCCTGCTGTATTTGAAACAAATGAAATAGATTCTATAAGACTAGCGAGTAAAAAAGAATATTCAGAATTATTGATTAATTCTTGATTCTTCCATTGTTCTATTGTTTCCCTGAAATAGTCAATTCTTCCTGCATTTTCGGGTGAGAAGTACATACGTTCAGAGCCACCTGGAGAATAGTTTTTATAGAAAAAGTTTTGCCTTGTTTCGGAGTTGCTGTTAAAAAACTCGAATGGGTCGAATCCTAGTTTTTCAAAAGTACAATCTGGCGATACTAATCTGCCGTTTGTGTAAATAACAGACCATTTAATCATGTCGTTTACAACTAAATTGAATTTACTTTTTACTGAGTCTGCAACTGCACCTGTTCCACAGAAGGCATCAAAAAAAGTTAAATTATTTTCGACCTTTTTATCTTGATTGAATAAATTTCGTTGCATGCAAACAAGTCCCTTTTCTTCCAAAAGGTCAATAATTGCAGTAGTAATTAATTCTTTATTTCCAATAAATCTCATTGATGCACTTTTTGTGATTTTTTATAAAAGATGGCCGCTTCTTTTAAAACATTCAAACCTTGCTCTTCTTCTTCGATAATGTCATAAACTTTATCTGTTAACCATAGCTTTTCTAGCTCTTTGAGATTTATTCCATAAAGTTCTGAGAGTATAGGTAAATATTCTCTTTTAGCTTGTCTGTCGCCTAGTTCGATTTTTGATAGTGTAGCGGTATCAATGTCAAGAACCGCTGCCACTTTTCTAAGAACAAGTCCATTTTGTTCTCTAAGCCCTCTTAGTTTGTTGCCAAATAACATCTATCTATATTTTGTTTAGACAATATTTGTCAAATATAGAAAATAGTTTTGCATTCATTCAATTATTACTGATTTTTTTGGGTGGCGGTGGGGAAGTGAAAGCTCTTTTTATTTTGTGAGGTACGAGCAAAATGAAATGTGCTTGAGCGTGCGGTGGCTTTTTTAGCTTGCAGGTAACGTATTATAACCGCAATTGCGGTTATTTCTTATATATCTAATTTGTCTAAAGGACTGCTAATTTGATTAAATCCTTTAGTCGTCACATGGGTATATATCTCCGTAGTTTTAGAACTCTCATGACCTAATAGGCTTTGAATATACCGTAGGTCAGTCCCATTTTCTAAAAGATGAGTGGCAAAACTATGTCTCAGTGTGTGTGGCGTAACATGTTTTTGAATTCCCGCCTGCTCCACTGCCTTCCCCAAAATGGCTTGAATACTACGCTCTGAATAAGTGAGTGGTTTTTCCTTGGAGCTGCCTTGACCTTCAAAAAGGAAATAGTGAGGTGTATATTCTTTGAAATAGATTCGAAGTAACTCTAAAAGTTTCTTTGACAAAATCGTATAGCGGTCTTTCTTTCCTTTAGCTCCTTCTATCCGGATCTGCATTCGCTTTGAATCTATAGCTTTAATAGGAAGCTTGATCAATTCACCGATCCGAAGTCCGCCTGAGTAAATAGTGCTCAATATTGCTTTGTGCTTGGTGTTCACTACACTAGTTAAGATTTGTTGGATTTCCTCCTCACTACACACCACAGGTAGAATTTTATCCTTTCTGGGACGCTCTACAAAGTACAGTTTTCTTCTACCTCCTAAAACCTTTTCAAAATAAAATTTGATGGCATTAATAGCTAGATTTTGGTAGGACGAAGAGACTTTACGCTCCATGACCAAAAATCTGGAGAATTCTACTACATGTTTTTCAGTAAGTGTGTCCATATCCTCTTTTGGAAAATGATTGATAAACTCTTCAAATAGAGGTGTATAGACTTTGATAGTGTTTGTGCTATAACGCAATTCATGTAGTTTATTGAAATACTCCTTTGGGCAGCTTTTATAGTTTACTACATCTTTGGTACTCAATCTAGGAATACCTCCATCCATTTTGTCTTCGGCTTCCAAAATGAATTTGAGTTGATTTTGCTCGCAAAACCCTTTTATTTCTTGCTCAAATTTAGCTGAATAGGGGATCGTCCACCATTTATTTTTGGAGTCCCACCGATTATAGGGGAATGTTTTTAATTGCTTAATTAATAGGGGGAGATAGCCAAAAATTAGTTTTAATCTTCCAGTTTGTGTTTTTATGGCTAGAACTTCATCCTTTTTAATTGAAGGACTGCCTTTAATGGGGTTTTCTAATTCTTCCATAATTTCTAAAGAAGAAACCCTGTTTTCGAAGTGTCCTTTAAGTTTTTCAAGGTTGCCTGGATAATTTGGAATCTCCCAAACGTAGTTTTGTTTATTCCATCTGGCATATGGAATAGTACGCACCAAATAGAGGTCAGCCTCATTTTTGGGCATTTTTAGGAGGATTTTTCTTCCTATTACCTTGATTTCAATAGCAGTAGAATTCATAAGCTAAAAAAATTAAAAACTGCGGATATATTTCTATAGAGCTAATATGCGCAATTAATTTTGAATTGAATTACTACCTAATAGGATTCTTGTTACCCTTTAGGTGCAGACTAATCTTCCATGTAGCAGCACCAAGCCTTGGTCTCCACAGACCATTTAACACTTGAACTCCCTAAAAAATCTTCTGATAAACCTCTTCCAACTTACTTACGGCCATTACATTTATTTTGTATTTGCTCAGATCAAGTCCCTTCACAGCGTATTTGGATACGATAATCTTTTTGAAACCTAGTTTCTCTGCTTCTGCGATGCGGTTTTCAATGCGGTGAACAGCGCGAATCTCTCCGCCCAAACCAACTTCTCCCGCAAAGCAAATCTGCTCGGAAACGGGCGTATCCTCGTAGCTGGAAATCAGCGAGGCACAAACGGCCAAATCTAAAGCTGGATCATCTACTCTTAGTCCACCAGCCACATTCAAGAATACATCTTGCTGACCAAGTTTCATCCCTCCACGCTTCTCCAACACCGCCAACAACATATTTAATCTCTTGGCATCGTGTCCCGTGCTACTACGCTGCGGAGTACCGTAGGTCGCTGGACTGACCAGTGATTGGATTTCAATCAGCAAAGGACGATTTCCTTCCATCATGGCTCCGATGGCTACGCCATTGAGAACTTCCTCTCGCTGAGTTAGGAGGATCTCTGAAGGATTAGCTACCGGTCGAAGGCCTTCGACCCGCATCTCATAAATTCCAAGTTCGTGAGTAGATCCAAAGCGGTTTTTGGAAGTTCGCAGGATTCTATAACTCATGTGCCGATCCCCTTCAAACTGTAAAACGGTATCCACCATATGTTCGAGTACTTTCGGTCCAGCGATAGAGCCGTCTTTGGTGATATGTCCGATCAGGAAGACAGGCGTCCCGGTTTCCTTGGCAAATTTCATCAGTTCGGCAGTACACTCCCGAACCTGAGATACAGAACCTGCAGCGGATTCCACGTATTGGCTAGTTAATGTCTGGATAGAATCTATCACCAGCAAATCAGGCTTAAGCGCTTCGATCTGCTGGAAAATCTGCTGGGTATTCGTCTCCGAAAGCACGTAGCAATCTGGATTCTTAGCAGCCATACGATCTGCACGCATCTTGATCTGCGCTTCAGATTCTTCCCCAGAGACGTAAAGAATCTTTTTACCTTTTAGAATCAAGGCTATCTGGAGCATCAGGGTAGACTTTCCTATCCCAGGTTCGCCGCCAATCAAAACGAGTGAACCCGGCACTATTCCTCCACCCAATACCCGGTCGAGTTCATCATCTCCGGTTACATATCTGGCTTGCTCCTCGTACTTAACTTCTTGGATTTTCTTGGGAACAGAGGCTTTTTTGGTTGCTGATGTGGTTGTCTTCCAAGATCCTTTTCCAGATTCCTCCTTCTGTACGATTTCTTCTACATAGGTATTCCATTCCCCACAGGAAGGACATTTACCCAGCCATTTTGGGCTCTGCGCTCCGCAGTTTTGACAAAAGAAGGTGGTTTTTATTTTAGCCATTTTGGATAGGAGAATTAGGATATGCGATTTACGAGGTTTGCTGGAACCTCGGAGATTGAATCAAGTTGTGAAGTTCAGGTTTTGCAATTCCCCCTTTTCAAGGGGGCTAGGGGGATTTATTTCTTTCAAATTTTTCAATGTTACAACTTCAAATCATGAACATCGAATGCTGAATGCCGAAGTACTTGATACTTATGTCTACCGTCTAGATACTAACTAGTGCGCCTGCAGCCAATCCGTACCTGTCCCAACTTCCACCTCTACCGGAACAGCCATTTTGATTGCATTGGACATCAGTCCAGGAATATTCGCTTTTAGGATTTCTACCTCATCGATATGCGCGTCAAAAACCAATTCATCATGCACCTGAAGGATCATCTTGGATTTGAGGTTTTCCTTTTTCATCCATTTATGCACGTCGATCATAGCCACTTTGATCAGATCGGCAGCTGAACCCTGAATCGGGGCATTGATAGCATTTCGCTCTGCGAAGCCACGCATAGTAGCATTTCGACTGTTGATATCGCGGAGATATCTGCGGCGACCAAGGATAGTTTCCACATATTCGTGAGTTTTAGCTTTCTCGATGGCGCCATCCATGTATTCCTTCACAGCTGGGAATTCCTTGAAATAAGAGTCAATAATCTCCTTGGCTTCACCTCTAGAAATCGATAAACGCTGGGAAAGCCCAAAAGGAGAAATACCGTAAATAATTCCAAAATTGGCTGTCTTGGCCTTTCTACGCATATCAGAGCTCACTTCTTCTAGCGGTACTTGGAAGATCTTTGCCGCTGTAGTAGCATGAATATCTCTTCCGTTTTTGAAAGCTTCTATCATGGATTCATCACCCGAAAAAGCCGCCATAATCCTAAGTTCTATCTGCGAATAATCAGCTGCTAGCAAAATGTGATTTTCGTCTCTAGGGACAAAAGCCTTACGAATTTCACGTCCGCGATTGGTGCGGATAGGAATATTTTGAAGGTTTGGATTGATGGAAGAAAGACGGCCTGTCGCTGCTACAAACTGATTGTAAGTCGTGTGAATTCTTCCTGTTTTGGAATTGATCAATAATGGCAAGGCATCCACATAAGTAGATTTCAGCTTCACCATCTGGCGGAAATCCAGGATGTTCTGGATGATTTCATGCTCATGAGCCAGCTTGCTTAAGATTTCTTCACCGGTAGCATATTGCCCCGTTTTGGTCTTTTTGGCTTTTGGGTCGAGCTTTAATTTATCGAAAAGTACTTCTCCCAATTGTTTTGGTGAAGCCAGATTGAAGCGAACTCCAGCCATCTCATAGACCTTGTTCTCTATTTCTTTGCTCTCCTTTTCCAGCAATATGGACATCTCCGCCAAGCTATCCGTATCGATCCGAATGCCTTCAAATTCCATATCTGCAAGCACATTGATCAGTGGATTCTCTACCTCATCAAAAAGCTTCTCCATATTATTTTCCTTCAGCAAAGGATCAAATTCGGCTTTCAGCCTTAGCGTGATATCTGCATCTTCAGAAGCATAGGCTGTCACCTCATCCTCATCCACATCGCGCATGGTACCTTGGTTCTTGCCTTTTTTTCCTATCAATTCTGTGATCGAAACGGGCTGATAATTCAAGTATTGCTTAGCGAGCCAATCCATGGAATGCTTACCATCCGCATCGATCAGGTAATGAGCAAGCATGGTATCGTAAAGAATTCCTTTGACGACGATATCGTAATTTTTCAGGACTAGAATATCGTATTTGATGTTTTGGCCGATCTTCAGAATGGCTTCATTTTCGAAAACCGGTTTCAATAAATCTAAAATATCCAGCGTCTCTTCGCGGTTTGCCGGGCATGGAAGGTAATAAGCCTCCCCAGTCATATAGGCGAAGGAAATCCCAACGAGCTCGGCTTCCATAGGATTCACCGAAGTGGTCTCTGTATCAAAGCATAACTCCTTTTGTATTTCCAAGTATTCTACCAATTCAAGGATTTCAGCCTTTCCTTTGACCTTATGATAATTCTGGATATTGCCGTGGATGGTGTCTGGAGCTTTTTGCTCAGCTATATTGACTGATTCCTCTTCGAAATCTATTTCTTTGGAACTGCTAGCTGTAGGCGCTGGAGCAGCACCAAACAACCCAAGTTGTTCGTTTTTCTGAATTACAGCTTTTTTATCTGATCCCTTGAAAACTCTCGCAGCTAGTGTACGGAATTCTAGTTCTGCAAAGATGGAGCGTACCTTTTCCTCGTCTATTCCCTCGTATTTCAGATCCTCTTTTACATAGGTAATCGGCACATCACACATGATTGTCGCCAATTCTTTAGACAAGATCCCCTGTGCTCCGAAGTTCTCTACATTCTCCTTTTGCTTGCCTTTGAGATCGGCGGTATTCTTCACCAATTCCTCTACTGTCCCGTAGATTTTGAGGAGTTTCACTGCTGTTTTTTGACCGATTCCAGGGATACCAGGGATGTTATCCACAGCATCTCCCATCAGGCCAAGTATATCTCGAACTTGGTCGACACGCTCAATATCCCATTTGGCGCAGATCTCTTTTGGCCCCATGACATCCACTCCATTTCCCATAAAGGCAGGTTTGTAAAGGAAAATATGATCATCGACCAACTGTCCATAATCCTTGTCCGGAGTCATCATATAAACCGTGAATTGCTCTTTCTCGGCCTGCTTGGCCAGCGTGCCGATGATATCATCAGCTTCATAGCCATCTAGCTCCAAAATCGGAATGCCAAATGCCTTCACAATTTCTTTTACCCATGGAATAGCAATTCCTATATCCTCAGGTTGCGCTTCACGATTGGCTTTATAAGGCTCGTATTGAATATGTCTAAATGTAGGAGCCTTGGTATCGAAAGCTACACCGATATGTGATGGTTTTTCCTTATCTATGATTTCAAGTAGGGTGTTGGTAAATCCTAGCATTACGCCGGTATTCAAGCCTTTGGAGTTGATTCTCGGGTTCTTGCTAAAGGCAAAATGGGCTCTATAGATAAGAGCCATGGCATCAAGTAAAAATAGCTTGCAGGCTTGATTTTGGGACATTTTGGAGATGTTTTAGGGGTAAAAGGCTGATCTGATTTAAGCTCGGTAAGTTACAAATTTTCCTTGGTTGGTATCCCAAAAGATCCGGTAATGAAAGGCTTATTGACAGTTATTGGCAGTAACAAATGCGGTCTTTTTGAAAATTCTAGCCTTGCGTCCTATAGGAACATACGATGTGTAGACAACATTTAAATTCAGATCAGCTGTTATAGTACTAGTTAAAAAAATAGAAGATCCACTAGTCCCCTAGCATTTGCCGTTGAGTGTAGTGAGGTATTTGTAACTGCTTTCCAATGTTTCTCTAGGGGTAGTAGTCATATCTTTCTCAAGGAAGAAGTGTTTGGCGCCGGATTTTTGAGCCTGATCTACAATCTCGCAAATGTCCAGAACACCAGCTCCAGCATCAGCCAGATAAGGAAACATACCCATGATGTCTTGCATGTCTTCGCCTCCATTGGCAAACTGTTTTTGCTCGGACATATCTTTCAGGTGGAAAAGCTCAAATCGCCCAGGGTTATTTTTCAAATAGCCGATCATATCTGCTCCAGCCGCTGAAAACCAGAAAATATCCATTTCCATTTTTACCAGATCTGGATCCGTCTCATCCAAAATTACCTGAAAAGGAATGGATCCCTCAAGTTCCCGATGGCCATAGCCATGGTTATGATAGTGGAAAGTAAGTCCGTTTTTCTTTGCAGATTCTCCCACCTTATTGAAAGCATCAGCCATCTTTTTGTATCCATCCAGATCTGGCCTTAGCTCTTGAGGGATCATGGCTATTCCTATGTGCTTTTGCCCCACTATATGCGCGGACTCAGCTACCTGATCCATATTTTGAGTGAGAGTATCCCAATCGAGATGCATGGATGTTGCCTCTAGTCCCAGATCATCCAAGATCATTCTCATTTCTTTAGGACTTCTTCCGAAATACCCACTTCCTGAGAAACCAAGCATTCCGGCCATGGCTCCCCAGCTTTGTTTGGCAGATTCTGCGCTGAAATCAAATGGGCCAAAGAATTCAAGTTCTTTATAACCTAATTCAGAGACAATTTTCAAGGTACCCTCAAAGTCCTCGCTTAGCTGTTTTGGAAGGGTGAACAGACCAAGTCCCAATGTTTTAATTGAGTTTTTTGGAGCTGAAGCAAAGGATAAACTAGGAGCAATTAGGCCAGCGGCTAAGCCAAGTGATGATTTTTCGAGGAAGGATCGGCGTTTCATAGGGTTTTATTGTTTCTCTAAGATGCATTAGAAAAACCGAAAATAAAAAAGCCTGTCATTTACTAGAAAGACAGGCTCATGTGTAGGTTGATACTTAACTTATTTGGAGTACAAAGGAGTTCTTTTGATCAAATATTGGAGGGTGATTTCATAGGCATTTTCATCAGGCCAGAAGCTATCATGTGTATTAGCATATACATTTTGACCTTGATCATTATAAATCTTCAAATCTACATTGGTGTTGAAGCTGGCAGAAGTGGTGCTGGAGCCAAAATTCGTCGAGTTGTATCTACTTCCTTTACTTTTACTTGAGTAAGAATTTGCACTGCTATTGGTTACCCCTGTCTGTGTAATTACTACTGAGCCATAAACTACATATTCCACGCCTAGTAGATTGGCCATTTCACCAGGAGTCAAACCTATCAAATTATCGACCTGAATGTTGTTTTTGACTAGTAAGGCGTTGGTAGTCAAAGGATCTTGAATTGTGAAAAGTGCCGCTTTTTGTCTTAGATAGGTATAGCAATCCGACTGAACTTTTAGACCCATTTTATCATCCCTTGATCCGCCAGAACCCATATAGTCAAAAGGCAGCACCGCCACCATATTATGATGAGATTGGACAGAATTCCCTACTGGTGCAGCTGCTGAGGCTGTTGGAGAGGCATTGGGGGCTTCTGTGAAAAATTCAACTCTGCCACTTGCAAATTGGATTTTATTAATCTCAGATTTTTTCAGCGAGTAGGAGAGCGTTTCTCCTTTGTGGACAAATTTGATAGCATCATCACCCATCTCTGTGACATGTCCTAGCATTTCTTCCCCGTTGGTTTTGACTACTTTATCAAACTGTTCTTCTTGAGCCATTACAGCTGAAAAAACGAACATTAGCAGTACTACCGCTAGGTATGACTTTAAATTAGCTTTCATAAAATTCTATTTAGGAACCGTGATACTATCAGAAATCTTTCGAAAAATAGTGAGATAATTGCTTTTTTCACAACCTATTGAAAATCACTGGCCATTTATTAAGCATCAATTTCTTTTTGCAGAAAGGTTTTAACCTGGAGCGCACGAAGGAAAACAATAATCAAGGGAATTAGCCAGCCTATCTCATTGAATATTAGTTGAAAGGCCGTTCTTTTATTCCATCCTAGATCCGGAAGAAAACCCAGGGCAAACCAGATCCCTAGAATAATTTTTCCTGTGATGCCTGCGATAATCAGGTAAACCCAGCTGATAGGGTAGAAGGCACTGAAAAAGATCAATAAGCCAACTAGAATACCAACCCCCCCATAATAGGTGACGGGCAAAGAAGCCTCGATTAGATTTCCATCTGCAAGCCATTCCAAAATCGGCCCAGCCATCACCCTAAAAATAGCAGACCAAGCTATGGTGTACATTCCTGCTAGCAGAAGAATTCCACGAAAATGCATGGGAAATACAGGAAAAGGAGGCTTTGGATCCATAGGGTTAATTATCTTGGGTAGTAGAATTCTAGATTGGGATTCTGTCTGGTATTTATACAAAACTATTCAATGGAATCAAAAAACACAGGTAGACCACGGCTTTTTATCCTTTTAGCTGCTACAGTATGTCTAATACTTGGATTTACTGTTGGTAAAAGAATGGGCGATATTACTCCAGCTTCGATTGAAGGAGCATCTGAATTGTTTGGGCTAAGCTTCACCCCAGCAGAAAAGGATAGCATGATCGGAATCCTTAGCTCACAGAGAAATAATTATGAAGCGCTTCGGGAAATTAAACTCGACAATTCTATTGCCCCTGCAATGATTTTTAATCCCTTGCCACAAGGCTTTACTCCTAGTCTAGATCAAAAGCCTCTGGATTGGGGATTAGCAAAATCTGTAAGTCTACCAGAGAAGGAGGTTGATATTGCTTATTTGCCTGTTCATAAGCTTGCTGTTTTGATCAAATCAAAGCAATTGTCCTCTGAGCGATTGACGAAGATCTACCTCGATCGCATCAAAACCTACTCGGATACCCTTCTATGCCTGATCACTTTGATGGAAGACTCTGCGCTGGCAAAGGCAAAAGCTATGGATGCAGAGATCGCCGCAGGAAAGTACAGAGGTCCACTCCACGGGATACCTTATGGAATCAAAGATCTTCTGGCGGTAAAAGGAACGAAGACTACTTGGGGAGCGATGCCTTATAAGGATCAGGAAATCGACATGACTGCGACAGTTGTGCATAAACTGAATGATGCTGGAGGAGTATTGATAGGGAAATTTACCCTTGGTGCTCTGGCTATGGGCGATGTTTGGTATGGAGGTGTGACCAAAAATCCTTGGAACTTGAAGCAGGGATCAAGTGGCTCTTCGGCTGGTTCGGCCTCGGCTGTGAGCGCAGGATTGGTTCCATTTGCCTTGGGAACGGAAACGCTGGGATCGATCGTCTCTCCATCGACTAGAAATGGAGTCACGGGTTTGCGACCAACCTACGGGCGTGTCAGTAAAAATGGCGCCATGGCTTTGAGTTGGTCGATGGACAAAATTGGTTCTATATCAAGATCTGCGCTGGATGATGGAATTGTCCTCTCTGTGATCAACGGTGAGGATTCCATGGATGCGAGTACGATCAAATCTGCCTTTAACTTTTCTGCCAAAACGGATGTCAAGAAATTAAGGATAGGCTATTTCAATGCCTATTTTGAAGGAGAAGGTTCTGGGGTGGATAATAACAAGCAGGTCTTGGAGTTGCTACGAAATCAAGGTTTTGAACTTCATCCGGTGGAATTAAAGACCTCTGTAAATCCCAGAGCAATCCAATTGATGCTAATGGTAGAGGGTGCCGCTGCTTTTGATGAACTAACCCGACTGGGCTGGGATGATCAGCTGGTGGCGCAGCATAAGAGTGCCTGGCCAAATCTATTTCGTGCAGCCCGTTTTATCCCTGCTGTGGAATATGTGCAGGCAGCAAGGCAGCGGACTGTTTTGATTGAAGAAATGCATGAAATCATGAAAGACTACGATGTGATCGTCACGCCTAGTTATGGAGGGCAGCAATTACAAATCACCAATCTAACTGGCCATCCTGCACTTTGCTTACCAAATGGTTTCAATGATTCGGGATCTCCTACCTCTATCACTTTGCTTGCTAATCTTTTCGAAGAAGAGAAGTTAATTATGCTGGGAGATTTGATTCAGAACAATTCGGATTGGCAGGCTAAAAGACCGCCAATGTTTGATAGGTAGAGAATTAATTTACCATTACCAGGTTTTGAATGCCTGGCTAGTTAAAAAATGAAGAGTGGGAAATTCAGGGCTTGATAGCGCCCTGAATTCTCATATTGTTTGCATCCATAAACCAGATCTTCTGGGTAGTCTCAATGGAATAATGGTCTATTAACTTGGTTGCATTATTCATATAGATCTCCGCCAAGGTAGTAGAGTTGTAGAATAAGTTTTCATCTGCCATTTTGATGGAAATAGAACTAACCTGATCCTCGAAATAGGTGATTTTAATATATTTCACATTGCCTGTGGCGGTAGGGAAAAGCTCATGCTTAAGCGTAGCATTAGAAACCTCGGTATCGTAGGAATCTATTAGGGAGGTTTTATTGATATCAGCGTCTGTGAATACGCTGAATTCCTCTTCCCAGTCTTTAGTTGAATAGACCACTGTGGCCTTCTTTTCCTCGCCCTGAATTCGTGAAACTTTGATCACATTCACAGAATCTATTTCCTGGATTTTCATTTCGATAAATCCTTTTAGATCAAAATAAGGAAGTTCTTCCAGCTTGTTTGAGGATTCACCCGCGCAGGAAAACAGTCCGAATATAGCAAGAAAGAGAATTCCGAAGGAAAGACCTTTGATCTGCTTCATTAAGTCAATAGAATATTTCCAGTCATATCCTCAGGTTTTTCAACTCCCATCAGTTGGAGAATAGTAGGTGCCAAGTCTCCTAACTTTCCATCCTTGATCGTAAGCTTATCATGTTTGTCCACCATGATACAAGGAACAAGATTAGTAGTGTGTGCTGTGTTAGGTGTACCGTCCTCATTGATCATCATGTCACTATTGCCATGATCTGCAATGACGATGATGGTATAATCGTTGGCTAAGGCCGTAGTAATCACACTATCCGCACAAGCATCTACCGCTTCACAAGCTTTCACTGCTGCATCGAAGTCTCCGGTGTGACCCACCATATCCGCATTTGCAAAGTTCAAGCAGATGAAATCAGCGCTTTTCTTATTGAGCTCGCCATTAATTTTGGAAGCGATTTCAAAAGCACTCATCTCAGGTTTGAGATCGTATGTTGCTACTTTCGGAGAAGGGCAAAGCAATCTGCTTTCGCCTTTGAATTCAGATTCTCTTCCTCCGGAAAAGAAGAAGGTCACGTGAGGATATTTCTCCGTCTCAGCGATTCTGATCTGTTTTTTATTTGCTCTTTCCAGCACTTCACCAAGTGTGTTGTTTAGGTTGTCTTTCTCGAAAAGAACTTCTACACCTTTGAAAGTAGCATCGTAATTCGTGAATGTGATGTATTCCACATTCAGTTTTTTCATATTGAAATCCTCGTAATCGCGCTGTGTAAGTGCTTGAGATATTTCTCTTCCACGGTCAGTTCTGAAGTTGAAACAGATAACCAAGTCGCCTTCTTCTATCGTCGCCAAGGGCTTATTATTAGCACCGGCATGGATGATCGGTCTGATAAATTCGTCAGTGACATTATTTTCGTAAGATTTGCGCATGGAGGCGAGGATATCTTTGGACTTCTCTCCTTCACCTTTCACCATAGCATCGTAGGCAAGCTTCACACGCTCCCAGCGATTGTCTCTATCCATGGCGTAATATCTACCGATAACCGAGGCAATCTTTCCGCTGGAATGAGTCAAATGCTCTTGGAGATCTTCCAAGTAGCCAATTCCACCCTTTGGGTCTGTATCCCTTCCATCGGTGAAAGCATGTATAAAAACATCTTCCATTCCGTTGAATTTCGCTGCATCACAAAGTCCTTTCAGGTGCTTGATGTGTGCGTGAACACCTCCGTCAGAGAGGAGACCTATGAAGTGAGCTTTCTTGTTGGCAGCCTTGGCTTTGGCAAATGCTTCTACCAATACAGGATGGGAATTTAACTCCTTGTTTTCTACCGCAAGATTAATTTTCACCAAATCCTGATATACTACTCGACCTGCACCGATGTTCATATGACCAACTTCAGAGTTGCCCATTTGGCCTTTTGGCAAGCCAACAGCAAGACCAGAAGCCTCTAGTGTAGCATGTGGATATTTGGTGTAAAGACTATCTACAAAAGGGGTTTTCGCTTTATTAATTGCAGAAACCGAAGGGTTGGTGGCTATTCCCCATCCGTCCAAAATCATTAAAAGTACTTTCTTATCCATACCGCAAATATATTATAATTCAAGGCAAAGTAGCCCCGAATTCCTGATTAGACAAAACTTCATGAGCTGTATTTGGTAAACTTAAAAACCTAGGGCATGATTCCTTTTTTGGCTTAGTATTTGCCTTGCATGGGCAATGACCTCTGTATTAAGTTTAATCGTTTCAATTTTCATGCTTTTCCAATCTCCTACCAAGGAAATTGACTCTTTGAATTCCATCGACACGGTTATTTCTGCGATTGATAGTGGCTCAAGCAATGAGTTAGCACGGTTTTTTGACTCAAGCATTTCCTTAAATGTTAACGGATTACAGGGAGATTATTCTAAAAATCAGGCAGAACTTGTGCTAAAAGATTTTTTCAAGAAGAACCCGTCCAGGGGATTTAGCCTTGTTTTCAAATCTGAAAGTAACCCGAATTACAGTTCTTATATTGGTGATTATCAGACAGCTCAAGGCATATTTAAAGTCTTTATTAAGGTCTCCTTACAAGCCTCAGATTTCAAAATCTACAGCCTAGAATTTGTCAAAGGCTAGTACTTTTTTCTAAGCCACTGAAAACCCAGAGCCCGATGTCGGGACCTGAGACTACAGTGTTTATTTCTCCTTGATTATAGAATTTTACGCTTTTGCACCTTTGCGGGAGCTTCAAATCCCTAATTTTGGGCATGAATCCATCCTATCTTACCGAAGAGGCCATTTCTACTTTTATAGCTGCAGCTTTTGCTGAAGATATCGGTCCAGGCGATTATTCCTCTCTTTCCTCTATTCCTGACGGAAAAACTGGTCAAGCAAACTTATTGATCAAGGACAATGGCATAATTGCAGGAATAGAATTGGCTGAGCGGATTTTTAAAACATTCGACCCAACACTTGAAGTGGAACTTTTGGTATCGGATGGCGATGAAGTAAAGTACGGAGATATAGGCTTGCTGGTGAAAGGATCATCTACCTCTATTCTATCCTCCGAAAGACTGGTCCTGAACTGCATGCAGCGGATGTCAGGCATTGCAACGCTGACAAATAGACTTACAGAGAAAATTCTTCATACCAAAGCCCGTCTGATGGATACGCGGAAGACGACTCCAAATTTCCGCTTGATGGAAAAGTGGGCTGTACACATAGGAGGAGGAGTAAATCACAGATTCGCGCTCTATGATATGGTGATGCTGAAGGACAACCATGTGGATTTTGCTGGAGGAATTCGTCAGGCTATAGAAAGCTCAAAGGCCTATCTCAAAGCAAATAACTTGGACCTGAAAATTGAGATAGAAACGCGCAATCTAGATGAGGTTAAGCAGGTGCTAGCAGTAGGTGGAGTGGATCAGATTATGCTAGACAATATGGATTATGCGACCATGCGTGAAGCTGTAGCAATGATTGGAGATCAGTATAAAACCGAAGCTTCGGGAGGAATAACTGAAGACACACTTGTCGATGTGGCTGAATGTGGCGTAGATTATATTTCCATGGGAGCCTTGACGCATTCTGTGAGAAGTCTGGATATTAGCCTGAAGGCTATATAACCTTAGAGAGCGGAACATTTTGGCATGATTTCAGTCTTATAAGGATAAATCACCCAGTTATGAAAAATATACTTTACGCAGTCAGTTTACTAGTTTTCTTTTCTTGCAGTTCTAAATCCTACCCAGATAAAGACTGGGATGACAAACAATGGACTTTGGTAGAGATCATGGATGTGCCAGTTCAAACTTCGGATTCCCGAAAGGATGCTCATCTAATTTTTGATGCTAGAAAAGATATGATCACTGGCACGGGCGGCTGTAACCGAATTTTTGGCTCTTATGAAATTGGCAAAAAGAATACCTTGAAGTTCGGGGAAATCAGTTCTACTTTAATGGCCTGTCAGGATTCTCCTTTTGAAAATAAATTTCTGGAAGTGCTCAAATCAGTCCGTTATTATCAGCTAAATGCAGGCGAGCTTCTGCTGAAAAACGGAGAAAAGAAAATAATACTGAAGCTTCAGTAGTCTACAGCCAGTTTTTCTTTCGGAAGAAAAGCAGCATACCCGCTACTGCTACAGTCATTCCACCCATGACCACGAAATAGCTATACTTCCAGTGCAACTCAGGCATATTGTCAAAGTTCATCCCATAGACTCCGGCTACAAAGCTCAGCGGTATAAAAATGGTAGATATGATTGTCAGCACCTTCATGATGTTGTTCATGCGGTTGGAGAGGCTATTCATATAGAGATCCAGTACGCCTGAGGACATATCTCGGAAAACCTCGATGGTCTCAATGACCTGTATGGTGTTTTCATAAAGATCCCGGATAAAAGGTCTGGTTTCAGGACTGATCTTATCGTCTGCGTATTTATCAAATGAACCGATTACCTCACGTAGTGGATAGACAGTTCTGCGTAGATCCATCATTTCCCTTCTTTGAATGTAAAGCGCATTGAGGGTTTCATTTCCAGGCGAAGTCATGGCCTGTGCTTCTAGATTTTCGATCCGCTCTCCCACATTTTCCATGACGATAAAGTAGTTATCAATTACTGCATCTAGCAAAGCATAGAGTAAATAGTCTGCTTTTCGCTGGCGTATGGCACGTTTTGGGTCTATCAGCCGACTTCGGACAAAATCAAATACATCTCCCTTTTTCTCTTGAAAAGTCAGCAAAACACCGTCTATTAAGATAAAGCTGATCTGCTCATCGTCAATGGGAGACTCAGGAGTAGAACATTGAATCATCTTCATTGCCGCAAAAAGATAGTCGTCAAAAACTTCCATTTTGGGACGTTGATCTACATTCAGAATATCCTCCATCGTCAGCTTATGGATGCCAAATAACATACCTATTTTCTGCAGCAGTTCTACCTCATGCAGACCAATGATATCTATCCAAAGTACCTTTTTTTTCTGTTTCAGCTTTTCTTCCAGCTGATCGAGATTAATAGAATCTTCGTAGAAATCATTTTCATCGTAGCTGATGATATTGATAATGACTGTTTCCAGCTTTTTTTCTCCAGTATAAACCAAAGCTCCAGGAGGAAGACCGATTTTGTGGGATTTTCTCTTTTTCTTCTTTTTGGGTTTGAAGAGCTTCTGTACAGATTTAAGATTTGGAGTTTGCAGGCTCATAAGTATCTCGGATGAGGTTATTTGGAGCTAAGAAAGTCGACATTTCTTTTTATTCCAGCAAGTTTAGTGCGCTTTACTGCTGATTTTTTAAAAACCTTCCGGAAAGTTTCCTCAGTGATTTCCTTCCAATCAGTTTTTGACAATTCCTTCAATTCCTCATTTGGCGAAAAGCGAGGCTCTTGATGAGGCTTGGAAAAACGATTCCAAGGGCATACATCCTGACAGATATCACAACCAAAAGCCCAGTTTTCCATCTTGCCCTGAAACTCGCTAGGAATCGCGTCTTTCAGTTCTATGGTCAGGTAAGAAATGCAGCGAGAACCGTCAATTACTCCATTATCCACAATCGCATCCGTAGGGCAAGCATCGATGCAGGCTGTACAGGTTCCACAAAAGTCTTTGGCAAGTGGAGTATCAGGAGTCACTTCCAGGTCAATGATGAGTTCGGAAAGAAAAAAGAAACTTCCCATATCCCTATTCAGCAGCAAGCTGTTTTTCCCCAGCCAGCCTAATCCTGCTTTCTGCGCCCACTGACGCTCCATGACGGGTGCAGAATCTACAAATCCACGACCATCGATTTCCCCAATTTCCTCTCGGAGAATTTCTAGAAATTCATTGAGTTTCTCTCGGATCACAAAGTGATAATCCTCTCCATAAGCGTACTTGGCTAGTTTAATGGAGTCTGGAGATTCAGGAAGTTTCTGTTCCGGAAAGTAATTGTAAACCAAGGAAACCACTGTTTTAGCACCTTCCACGAGTTTGGTTGGGTCGAGCCTTTTGTCGAAATGATTTGCCAGATAGCCCATTTGACCGTTGTAACTGCGGTTAAGCCATTCTTCTAAAAGCGGAGCTTCCTCCTCCAAAAATCCAGCTTTTGCTATCCCACAAAAGTCAAAGCCCAGCGCTTTCGCAGTGGATTTGATGATGGAGGCATTTTTCTCGGCGGGAGTCATGGGGTAAAGATAAGGGAGTTTGGTTTTATAGAGTTTCCAAAATTTTTAAGAGCTTAAAATGAAGAATTTTGCTTTTTAATTTCAACAAACCTATTCTTAAGGAGTTTTACGAAACCTGAACATTTCCAACTCTTCCTCAACAGAAATCCAAAAAATAGCCGTCAAATTTAAAATCAGACGGCTATTGGTTTAGAAACTCCAGTATTTCAACTTTCTACATTTTGATCAAGCGCTTGGTTATCACTAGCTCTCCCAATTGAAGCTGAACTGTGTACATACCTGGACTTAAGTTGATGAGGTCGATTCTTTGAGTAAAGGTTTTCTCTCTTGTAAACTCATCTGAGATCACCATTCTTCCCACTGCGTTATAGACTCTCAAACCAACCTTAGCAGGTTGATCCAATTTTACAAGAATATTAGTTTCCTGATTTGCTGGGTTTGGATAAAGTATGAAATCTCCGAATGGGATCTCTCTAGTAAAAGTGACCTCTCTGGAAATAACTTGTCCAGCACGATCTGTGCTGAAGATTGTAACTACTATTTGCGCTTGAGGATTTCCTGATCCCCGCCAGATCAGCTTGTCACCAAAGACTTCAAGATTGGGATTCTCATCAATCCTGTAACTATGAACATTATCTTCAAGGTCATTGGTGGAAAGTGTGGCAATTATATCTCCGCTAATTGCCTGATAAGGTATAGACATGCTGCTCAACTCAATACCTAATGCTTTTTGTTTATCAGACACCAGCACTTGAACTATTATAGGTTCTTCCAATGAAAACTCTTCTGATCCATTTAGCTCAACCTCAAATTCATAAATTCCAGATTTTATAGGGTCGAAGGATGAAGAAGAAATATTCAATTTTATTTTTCGCTGACCAAACCAGTCTTCTGCCTCTTTGTTGATTTTATCATTTACAACTTCAATAGAAGTGTTCCAAGGAAGAATGATTAGTTCTGGCTCCGCTTCCATACGGTAGGAAATATTACAGTTACCAAGGAATGATCCAGGACTATTTGCCAACAAGGCATCTACTGCATTTACGTTTACACAGATAGTTTTGCGTTTACTAAAGTTTCCTCCTGGCAAATGACAAACCTGTACCTTATTTGCCCCTCCTTTATCACAGGCAGCTTCAACTGAGATCACTGAAATTATCTCTTCTGTAATACAACCAGAATCACTTATTACCACTACCTTATACGTTGCGACAAAATCTCCAGAGGATGAAACATTTAAAGTCGCACTATTACCACCAGGCACATTTCCGAAATTTTCGCCTTCACTATATTTCACTGACCACTGATAGCTAAGTCCTGAATAAGATTCCGGAATATTGGAAGCTGTTAGAGTTGTGGAATTTGGTAGACCTAATGAGGCAGGGGCGTTGGAGAATATTACTACCTTGTCATTGCTATTTTTTGGAACTGAGGAATTGATTTCAGTCGTCATTGGATTTTGAGGTTCCAAAACGGTGATATCAACTGTACTCTCAGATGGGTTTCCAACCAAATCCCAGACTTTGACACCGACCATTACCTCTCCAATATCCCCACAGCTAAAGGCAGATTGTGAAAGTTCAAATACCAAGTCCTCGAAAGCCGTGCAATTATCGGTAGTTCCATCCTCGATATCGCTGATTGTAATACTGGCATTTCCAGAATCGTCCAGTTGCACAGCTATGTTGTGCAGAGATAGAATTGGAGCTGTACTATCTTCGACAATAACCATTTGATTCTGTGTAGATATATTCCCATTTCCATCATCATAGGTCCAAACAATTGTATAGGATCCTTGCTCGGTGTAAGAAAGAGGATCAGAAGTCGTTCC
>NZ_QKZT01000028.1:0-15224 GCF_003254055.1 Algoriphagus chordae | reverse complement strand
TCAGCTATTGGCGCTTCAGTATCTTCGACTACTACCATTTGCTCTTGTGTAGTCATATTCCCATTTCCATCATCGAAAGTCCAAATGATTATGTATTCACCTTGTTCAGAATAAATAATTGATTCGTCTCTAATTCCAGTAATAATTTCTCCATTACAACCGCCTGTTGCAGTCGGAGCTTGAATATCGGTGACTGAGCACTGCGTAACTATAACTTCCAGCTCAGGTAGTGAAGGGATAGGATCCAGCTTTATTAATGTTACATTCTGTTCTTGAGTAGTCTGAAGTCCATTACCATCTGTAAAGGTCCATGTGATTGTGTATGTACCCTCTTCGAAATATTCCTGATCATTATCTGTAGTTGCGTTTATTTCACCTCCACATGAGTCTATTGCTTTGGGAACTTCTGTTATTTGGAATGAACACTCCGCAATGATTTCAGGTAAAGTAGGAACATATGGAACTGGCGGATCAGTATTAGTCACTTTTACATGCTGCTGTTGAGTGGACTGATTCCCAAATAAATCCATAAATGTCCAGGTAATTGTGAAATCATTTGGGTCGTCATACTCTATTTCTGTATTTCGAGTTCCTGTGATCTCTCCATCACAAGCATCATTTGCTGTCGGAGGCTGGATAAACTGGTCGGCGCAATCTAAGAATAGTTCTGGAAGTTCCTCTTGGTTCGGAATAGGTGCAGTATTATCCTCAATATAAATTTCCTCAGTGTAGTTCGAGAGGTAACTTTCCTCTTCGAGGTAAAAAGTCCGATCAACTCTGATCCTTCCTGCATTATTTGATATAAGCCAATCCTGATATGCGACAGATTTCAATCCACAGATAGTCCTATCGAATAATTCTAGATGCTGGAGGAATGAGTCGATTGATATGCTGGTTTGAGTTTCTATACTTAAAGAAAAGCCAGTGGATGGAGCTAGATCCTCGATGCTGCAACCCTCTACAAACAATGGTTCTCGGACTTGCAGATCTTGGATTGGAATGCAGCATAGTCTTGTAATGTTTGGATCTTCATCATCGCAGTCAATTCCTAAGGATGTTAGCTGATAGCCCATTGGTATTGAAGTACCAATACACATTGTAATTCTTCCATCTGTATAACCGTCACCGTCATTATCAATATACAATTCAAGTTCTCTGAAAATATTTGGGTTTTCATCATCGCAATCTTCACCATATGATTGATTAGTAAAACCCTCGGGAAGTTCACCTTGGCTACAAAGAAAGACGGTCCCATTAGTATATCCATCTCCATCTATATCTATAAAACTAGTAGTTCTTTGCCAAACAGTCGGGTCGTTATCGTTACAGTCTAGAACCCCACTTTTTAATTCATTATATTGTTTTCCTCCTGGTGGTCTTTCGCAAAAAGTGCCCCAACTTCCTGGATATCCATCCCCATCCTCGTCAAAATAATAGTATGGGTCTGGTTGTTCTGTATGATATACCGTATCATCACAATCTACTCCTTTTAAGTCCTCTTCTTTGATAAAACCAGAGGGCGGAGCTCCGCAAACCAATATTATATTATCTACAAAATATCCATCTCCGTCCTTATCTTCCCAATAATATACCCCTTGTGAATTGTTAAAATCTGGGCTCTGGGTAGAACAACCGTATGTTGGGAGAATTCTGTTTGTTCCTGGAATTACCGTAATACTCCAAAGGTCTCTCACTGGAGCGGTAAGTTCAATAGGTTTATTGTTCCTGTAAGATACTTTGAGGCCATTAACACTAGTCTCTATTTTTACATCATGCGTGTACGATGGATCGTCTGCTATGATTTCGATACCTACCCCAGCTTCAGAAGGTTTTGTAGATGTGTTGACACGTGTTGACTCCACATCAATGTGTGTAGCAATACTTCTTACTAAATCCTGTACTACTTGATTTTGATTTGAAGTCTGAGCATATAAATAACTTCTATGGCAGGTAAAGAGAATTATAGCGAATAGAAAAACGTATAGCTTTTTCATAAGAATTGGGTTTGGATTATAAAAATGTTAAAAATTAACTCAGAGGTTTCTGTGAGTTTTTACACATGTAATCATTGAATGCTAGTGAAAGTAGAGTGGGAATTAGAAAAAATCAGTAAAAGTGACTGGACAAAAAGTGGACAAAGTGCTAATGTTTCGACAAAAACACTCCCAAATGGGCTATCAAAGCCCTTTTTTAGAAACTCATTAAATATTCTTCCACATTAGTATCAGCCGAAAGTTCCATTCTCTGACGAAGGCGCTGACGGCTTTTGTGCACACTGTCAACAGATACACCCAGGATATCTGCCATTTCCTTGGCAGAAAACTGAAGACGAAGCAAGGCTGCAATCCTTTGTTCGGCAGGAGTGATGGTCGGATATTTCTCCTTGGTAGCACCAAAAAAGCCAGGATAAACCCTCTCGAAAAGTAATTTGAATTCGCTCCAGTCCTTATCTGTCAAAATGCGGGAAGAATTAAGCTTAGCTAAATATTCAAAATGAAGTTCCGATTCATTTTTCGAATTCAATTCTTCCTCCAGTTCTTCAAGCAATTTGGCTTTTTCTAGCAGCTGATTGGTAAAATTTTTTAGTTGACTTTTCACGATTAGCATTTCTGCCTCTCTGGCTTCTTTCTCTAGGGATGCAATCTTGTTTTTGTACTGCAGGCGTTTTTTCTGCCAAGCCAAATAGGAAAGACCAATAGCAGCGGCCAATAGTATCACAAAAATGACCACATTCCTTCGCCGCTCGACTAGCTCCTTCTGAATTTGAAGCTGGCCAAAATCATATGTGTTTTTGGTATGATCCATCCGCATCTGCACCACTGATAGATCAGCCAATGAGGCCAGATGCTCCAAGGAATCATGAAGAGCAGAATATTTAATAAAGTAAAAATAGGAACTGTCGGCTTCGCCCAAATCTCTAAATGCTTGTATTTTGGTTAAGTAACTGTCCTGCAAGTAATACTTCGTCTGTAGTCTTTTCACACCGTATCCTAGTAGAATTTTTTCAGAGGAATTGAGATAAAATAATGCAGAGTCAGCTTTTCCTTCTCTTAAGGAAATCTTTGCCAGCCATATTCTGGCCTGTGCTGCTATTTCAGGCACCTCTTCTATCGTATGAGCATACACGGCTTTAAAATTTCGTCTGGCGAATTCCACCTCATCTTCTATATATTGGACTTCAGCGATGTTCTGGATATTTACATATTTCCATGCTTTGAAGTTGTTCCTATCACACAAATCATCGCAAAGCGCAAAGTAGAATTTTGCGGAATCTAACATCTCAAGACGTTGAAAACTTTGACCTACTGTATTATAAAGTGCATAGTCCACAGAACTATCGCCCAAATTGCCGTTAACACCTTTTTTGGAAAAGACTATTGCATCCTCATAATTTCTAGCCGAAAAAAGCATATTTCCCAACAATAAATAATCTTCTTGATTAAGCAATTCCGGATAAATCTCTTCAATGATTCGTACTCCGGCTACCGAATAGGATGAGACTAAGTCAAACCGCTGCCATCCATACATGATATTACCAAAATTGCGATACGTTTTTCCTATCAAAAATTCATCTTGGGATTCATGTGCCTTCAACACCATTTTATTGGCAAGCTCTTCTATATTTCTATAGTTTTGATTGGGAAATTTTAAAGTGAATACTTGAGCATTAAAATACAAAAACTGAGTCATCGCATTAAAATTTCCAGGCTCGATATACTTATTAACTTCCTCTATAAAATGGTTCAAACTCAGGGAATCCAATTCAATGGCATATGAATAAATTGCCTCATTATCAATGTTTTTAGATATATCTAAATTGTTGAAAAGATCCGCCCAATCTTCATAGCTTCGATCCATTCTTGAATTTTGAGTTGAAAAATCTTCTGTTTGCGCACTAACCTTCACAGGAAGCAAGCCTAGACTGATAGGCAATAAAAAGAGTACTAAACAATCAAATCGCATGGAAAAAAATTAAGCAATTGAAAGAACCCATTCTCGTGCAGCAAAAGCTGCTATGTCAATATAGGTAGAAAATCTACTTTTCAAATAATAAAAGGTCTGGCTGCTCCAAAAAAGGATAACCTTGAATATCCTTACTTGCTAAAATGAACCTGAAAGCTAAATTTTAATCCTTTTGGATTTTTTGCTCCGTTTATTAAACTACCAAACCCATCTCGGTTACCTCCCGGATTGGATTGGTGAGAAAAGAGTTTCTATTTATCATGCAGCGCTTTTCTTACATGTAATTAACCAGTCAAAGACCGAAAAGAAAGTCTTTAGAACGCGACAAAGAACACAATAATGAAATCAATGCTCCTTATTATTTTTCTACTCTTTCAATCATCAGTGATTTTTGGACAGACTTCTCTCAAGCAACTTGATCTGAATAAAGGGGAGTTGAGCGTTGGCTTTCGGCATTACCAAACTGCTGATAGTACCAGAACCTATCATAGAATCTTCGACTATTCTAATCAAGCTATCCCAAGACCAATTCCTGTGAGTATCTGGTATCCAGCTCTTGAAAATCAGACTAAGAATGATCAAATGTCTGTGCTGGATTATATGGAAATACTAAAGGAAGAAGAGGAATGGGAATATCTTCCCAATGATCAAATTTTAAATTGGTTCTATTACCAAAACACGGAGCAAAATCAAGGTCACCTAAAGGAGAAAACTACTGCTTATGCCAATGCTGACTTTTCGAAAAGCAGCTTTCCAGTAATAATCTATGCGCCAAGTTATCAGGCATCTTCCATAGAGAATTTCGCTTTGTGTGAGTATTTGGCAAGTCATGGCTATGTAGTTATTTCCAGTCCAAGTCGAGGTACAGATAACCGTTTCTTTGAAGGAGGAACTGCTAAGGACATGGAAACTCAGGCTCGGGACATAGAATTTCTGATTAAAGAAATAGCCAAAATTCCGAATGCTGACCTAAGTCGAATAGCAACTATGGGTTTTAGCTTTGGAGGCCTGTCCAATGTGCTAGTGCAAATGCGAAATGAAAATATCAAAGCTATAGTGAGTCTTGATGGAAGCATTAAATATCAATATGCCACCTTAAAAACATCCCCATTTTTCAACTTGGAAAAAATGGATGTCCCCTTTATCCATTTTGCACAAAAAGATATCCCGAAGGAAGTTCTGGAGGAGGATAAGATAGATGCTAGCCTAAATGACAATTTTGAGTTTTACGATAGTTTGACTAATAGCAATGCCTACCAACTCAAACTCCATAATATGACCCACTCTTATTTCAGCAGCTTGGGAGTTCTTTTCGAGGTTCGTGATCCACGACAAGACAAGAGCGATCAGGAAATAATGGAAGCTTACAAATGGGTAGCGGCATATACCTTAAACTTTTTGGATGCTTATCTCAGAAATGATGCTGAAGCCCTTCAATTTATTGAATATCAGCCCGAAGAAAATGGGGTAAAAAATGGCCTGATCTCCCTGAAATACAAGAAAGCTGAAAGCTTTGCTTTCAGCTTTCAGGATTTTAATGATTTGGCAAAGGATCAGAATTATGAGGATTTAATCAGGCTCTACGAGTCGCTGCAGAGCGAAAACCCTTCTCTCGAATTGCCTGAAGGCAATCTCAATACGCTAGGTTTACAACTTGTCTTTAATCCGAAAACTTCCCAGCAAGGCATCAATGTATTTTTATTGGCGACAAGTCTCTATCCAAATTCAGCCAATCTTTTCGACAGCTTAGGAGAGGCCTATTTATTTATGGGAAATAATAAGGAGGCCATCAGTAGCTTCGAGAAATCACTGGAATTGTACCCGCAAAATCAGAATGCTATTGATCGGTTGAAGGAACTTAAAAGGTAAATAATCTTCATAAAATGGTTTAAACACCTCTCTAAATAAAAAATCAAACCCATAAAGATCGATATAAACGTAATTCTCAATTTGGCACCGACATATCTTAAAAACGTGATAATGAGGCCAATATAGAAGGAATCGAATTTTTAAAGGAGTTATTCATAATAATAAAAAATCCAAATAGTCAAATCTTATTGTTCCACTATTCGTTAACTTTGAAGCGTGGAGACGATTAGAAAAATAGTTTTTTATAAAGACCATTTCGAAACTTTCTTTGAGACCTTAAATGATAAGGCAAAAGACAAAATCGATGAAGTGCTTTATATGATTTCAATTCTTGAGAGAATTCCTACTAAGTTTTTCAAGAATATTAAAGGAATATAAGACCTCTACGAAATACGAATAGAATATCAAAGTAATATCTATCGGATATTCTGTTGCTTCGACAAAGGCAGTTTGGTTGTCCTATTCAATGGTTTCCATAAAAAATCTCAGAAGACACCAAAGAAAGAACTCAGAAGGGCAGAAGCAATAATGATAGAATACTTTGAAAATAAAACATAAAAGAGATGGAAGCAACAGACGAAAATATCAAGACATTTAGTAGTCACCTTGACAAACGCTATGGGAAAGGCGGTTCTAAAGACCGAACAGAGTTTGAAATCAAAGCAAAGGCATTTGCTATCGGAGAACTAATTAAGGAAGAAAGAAAGCTTGCAGATATGACCCAGGAGCAACTTGCTGAAAAAATTGGGGCAAAGAAAAGTTTTATCTCAAGAATTGAAAACGGCAAAAGTGATATTCAGCTTTCTACTCTTTACCGACTTTTGGAATATGGACTTGGCAAAAAAATAAGCTTTACTGTGAAATAGTGGAAGACAAGTCATTCCGGTCGTGTCTCCACAGACCGGATTATGTCTCCATAATGTCCTGTGAGGATCCTCCGCGGCGGACAGGCAACAGGCCATGGACAGAACCTGTGTTAACAAAAATATCAGCCCCCAATCGCAATCATGCTCCTGTTATCAGAATGAAGTGCCGGATCAGATAATTTTTCCATGCTATCCATGCCAGCTCGGACGGCTTTTTTGTTGAGGATAGATTCCAAAATCAGGTTTTCCACATTTTCACCAGCGCGCATCGCGGCTAGCAAATCGGTTTCCTGATTGGAAAAAAGACAATTCTTAATGCGTCCGTTTGCCGTCAGGCGAATACGGTTGCAACTTCCGCAGAAAGGATTGGTCACCGAAGAGATGATTCCAAAATCTCCTTTGTATCCAGCAATCTTGAATTTACGGGCTGTGAAATTATCTTCATTCGGAAGTGATGCTATTCGCTCCGCTCCGAAATGAGCTCCCAATTGATCCAAAACTTCCTTCTCGGAAACCATCTTGGATCTGTCCCAGCTATTTCCGTCGAAAGGCATAAATTCTATAAAGCGAACCGAAACTTTGTAGTCCTTTGTCATATTAACTAGATCAACCAGTTCATCGTCGTTGATACCTTTGATCAGTACCGTATTGATTTTCAGGTCAAAGTCCTTGTCATGAAGAAGCTCGAAATTATCCAGCGTTTTTTGGAACCCAGTCCTTCGGGTAAGTTCCTGAAAGCGATCTTCTTTCAGCGTATCAAGACTAAAATTGATTTTTTTGATTCCTAGTTTTTGGAAGTTATCCACATGCCTATCCATCAACAAACCATTGGTGGTAATCGATAGATCCACAGGCATTTTCGAAAGTCCTTCGAGTATCGTTCCTATGTCTTTGCGCAGTAAAGGTTCACCGCCAGTGAGACGAATTTTATTCACACCCAATCCCACAAAAATCCGAGCAAATTCCAGCACTTCCTCCGCACTCATCAAATGAGCTTTAGGACTAAGTGGAATTCCTTCGGCGGGCATGCAGTAGCTGCAGCGCAGATTGCACTTCTCGATCAGGGAAATCCGCAAGTAATTGTGGACTCTCCCAAACTTATCTCTCAGCTCTTGAATATTACCCGATTGGGTCATGATTCGCTCCTTTTAATATTTTAAATACATGCAACACATGCGGGAAAACCGCATCCATTGACTCTTTCGCTCCATTGGTCGATCCTGGCAAAGCCAAAATAATGCTGTCACCAATCGTTCCTGCAACAGATCTGGAGAGCATCGCAAAAGGCATAATCTTCTGTCCGTAACTTCTGATCGCTTCCTCGATACCTGGAATTCTCCGCTCCAAAATTGGTTCCAAAGCCTCTGGCGTCACATCTCTTTTGGAGAGTCCGGTTCCACCCGTGAATATCACCAATTGATTCTTTTCAGTATGCTCAAAAGCCTTGTTTCGTATTTGTTCCAATTCATCCGGAATGACCTCATAGGAAGTTACTTCAACTCCATGCAATTTCAACTTATCCACAATCACTTTTCCGGCCTTATCTTCTTTGATCCCTTTTGAAATAGAATCTGAACAAACAACTACAGCCGCTTGAATTAACTTTGGGTTTTTGTCTTTGAAACTGGATTTGCCACCTGTCTTCTCTACCAACCCGATCTCACGGATAACAATTCCCTTATCGATAGGCTTCAGCATATCATACATGGTCAAGGCAATGACAGAAGCACCATGCATAGCTTCTACTTCAACTCCGGTTTTATAGACCGTTTTCACGGTGATATAAATCTTTATTTCCAACCCATCGATCTCATATTCCACCGCAGTGTATTCCACAGGTAGGGGATGACAATCTGGAATAGTGATGTGGGTGTTTTTCACTGCGAAAAGCCCTGCGACCTTCGCCATTTCGAAGACATTTCCCTTAGGCACTCGGTTTTCCACCACAGCCGCGATGGTCTCAGCAGAACTGACATGTACAATCGCCTGAGCTTTTGCCGTGCGAAGGGTAGTGACTTTATGTGTGATATCTACCATTTCATTTTTTTATTTAACTAGTGTCATTCTGAATGGAGAACCATCGACTTCGCTACCATTTACGGATTATGTATTTCACAGCAAATCGGGTCAGTCCGAGTATTAAATATTCTTTGAACATACAAAAATGAAATGACAGTAATTTGTTTTGGAACCATAACCATGGTCACCTTGAGCGAAGTCGAAAGGTTCTCGACTTCGCTCGAACTGACCAGCTTTTGATGTCCTCAAATCAATCTGTCATTGGTAGCGGAGTCAAGGACAATAATTTTCCTTGTTTTAAAGTAGGCTTCGATTTCGAGACTCTCGTCTCTCAAGTACTCAGCCAGACAGCTTCATCGCTCTTTTTAAATTTTTCTCGCTCAGGGTGGCTATGGACTAATTATCATCCAATTTATCCAATGCCTTTTCAGATTTCAGACTATAGTCTTTTAAATTTTTTAACTGTTTACTTTCCATTGATGATCGGCATTGTCGAGTATCTCCTTACCGAAGATCGGTACCTCCTCTTTTACCTTATTCACTAGCCATTCAGTAGCTTCATAAACTTGCTTTCTTCTTGGCGAGGAAACGAAGACGAAAATGCAAATCTCCCCAACTTTCACTGTACCCAAACTGTGGTAAATATGCAGGCAAGTCAGATCAAATTTCTCAAATGCAGCCTCACGAATTTCATGAAGTTTTTCATTAGCCATTTCCTCATAAGTCGTGTATTCTATGGCAACAACTTTCTGATCGCCCACCACATCCGCACGAACCTGACCTAGGAAAATATTATGCGCACCGATGCTATGCTTGCCTTGATGCTTCGCAATGGAATCTGCTATAAATTCTGGGGAAATAGCTCCCTCAAGAAATACTTTTTTCATCTGGCTTCTATTTATTTCTATAAAACAACCAAGAATTAACAGGTTATATTCTAAATGTGAATGTGGATAACTTAAACTAGAATCTCGGAATAATAGTCAATTATATGAATATGCCGACTCCCCCTTTTCAAAGGGGGCAAAGGGGATTTGTTCTAAAAAACCCGCCTTTCTAATCTTGTTTTTCAACACTCTTAACTTCATTTTCTATCAATTGCGCTACATCTGAAGCTCCACCACGAACGGCTTTCACTTGCTGAAAATTGGCTTTTTGGAGAATTTTAGCTGCCGAAATTGCCCGAGTTCCTGATTGGCAGAAAACGTTGATTTTTGCTTCCTTCGAAATTTCATCCAATCTACTTTCCAAAACCGAAAGCGGAATTTGAATACAATTAGATAAGGCAAGGACTGGCTTTTCCTCAAGTTCCCGCACATCGAGCAAAACAGATTCTCCCAATAGAGCCTCCTCTGGTGAAATCATTTCGAATGAATTGGAAATATGAGGCTTTTTCTTTTGTACTACCTTACCAAATTCAAATACCTGCTGCTCATTGCTGAGCAAATTGTAGATCAGTAGTTTGCCGGAAAGCACCTCACCGATTCCTAAAATAACTTTCATAGCTTCATTTGCCTGAAGCATTCCGATCAAACCAACCGTCGTTCCCAAAACCCCTGCTTCTGCACAATTCGGAGCATATTTGTCTTCCTCTGGAAAAACATCCCTGTAAGTCGGCCCTGCTTCGTAATTAAAAACGGAAACCTGACCCTGAAACTGATGAATAGAACCATAGATAAATGGTTTTCCACATGCTACACAGGTATCGTTGATGACATATCGGATAAATAAATTATCCGTGGCATCGATGATCAAATCAAACTCAGGAAAGATTTCAGGTGCATTTTTCGCAGTCAAAAACTCTTCGAATACCAGGATTTCTACGCCTGGATTATTTTTGATAATGGAATTAGCGGCTTCTTTTACTTTGTAAAAACCCAATTGCTCGGAAGAATAAAGTACCTGACGGTGAAGATTCGATTCTTCGATCTTATCTCCATCAATGATCCCAATTTTACCTATTCCAGCAGCTGCCAAATAAGGCAAAACGGCGCAGCCGAGCCCACCAGCTCCTACGACCAGCACACTACTTGACTTAAGCTTTTGCTGTCCTGTTGCTCCGATTCCCGGAAGGATCATTTGTCGTTGGAATCTTTCCATTTTTATCCTCCTGCAAATGGTGGAAGCAGCGCAACCTCATCATCTTCAGAAATGCTCAAGGTCTGTTGCTTAGAAACGATTTTTCGATTGACGGCTACCTGAAACTGGAATTTTCTGATGTCGTATTTGGAATCTAGTAAATCCAATAATTCCCCCAAATCCAAAGATTTTTGGTCTAGGATCTCAGAGTCGCTTTGGGCAGCTTCTGCGATATTTCCAAAATAGTTTACTGTAATCATAGCTTCAAGTTAATACAGATCGCGCGTATTAGTTACTAAATGGCAAGGTATTCAGGTTTTGAAAGATAAACTCATCCTCTAGCTGCCAGTCTTCTTTCACCACATTTCTGCCTTTGGCTAAGTGAACAACTTCACCAATTACAATGACAGCCGGAGCACCAATTCCTTGATTTTGGGAGATTTCAAGAATATTCTCGATTGTTCCTACCACCTCTTTTTGCTCGGATTTGGTGCCATCTTGAATGATCGCCACAGGCAAATCAGCCTTTCCCACCGATTTATAAATCTCAGCGATCTCAGCAAGCTTACTCATTCCCATCAAAACGACTACTGTTGCGGATGATTGCGCAGCCAAGGAAACATCTTTAGAAAGCTCTCTATCGCTAGTCGTCCCGGTGATCACCCAGAAACTTTCGGCAACGCCTCTTGCCGTCACAGGAATTCCAACCGAAGCTGGCACCGCCACACTGGAAGAAATGCCTGGAATAACCGCCGTTTCTATCCCACATTCCTGCGCATAGATTTCTTCCTCTTTTCCCCTTCCGAAGACAAAAGGATCTCCTCCTTTCACTCGCACCACATGCCCAAATTCTTTTGCATAACTCACAATCATCTCGTTAATTTCATCCTGCGAATGGCTGTGATTTCCCTTTCTTTTCCCTACAAAAACAAGCAAAGCACGATTCGCATGCTTGAGGATTTCCACATTCACCAAGGAATCATACAGCACCACATCGGCATCGTTGAGCGCTTTGACGGCTTTGAGCGTGAGTAGCTCCGGATCGCCAGGGCCTGCACCGAGGAGGGTGACTTTCGGGTGTTTTCCAGTAATAGTTGTCATAGGTCGAGTAGGTTGAGAGACTGCAATTCTGCTTTGCTATTTATATTCTGAACGAGAGTTTTCTGATCAGAATTGATGCTGATTTTCTGATGTGAAATCATATTCACCAAGGGGCAAAGCTTTAATTTATTAGCTGATATCGCATCAGCAAAGGTTTGTAAGGCTGATTTATTATAAACACCGATCAGCGGATAATCATTTTTTGCATCACTGAGAAAGGTCACCGGAGCTTCCATTTCCTTGCTTTCATCGCACAGATTTCTAAGAAGTTCAGTGCTGATCTTCGGAATGTCACAGCTGAGAATCAGGTTTCGCGCTGTTTTGCTATGCTTCAATGCGGTGTAAATTCCACCCACAGGCCCTTTGTCTGCATAAGTGTCTTCGATCATTGGCAGGCCAACCAGGCTATAATCTCCATTGCTGGTCACCAAAATGATATTGGAAGTAATCGGCATAATCGCCTCAATTATCCAACGGATAAAAGGTTTGCCTTTGTAGAGAACCAAGCCTTTTTCCGCTTGCATGCGAACGCTTTTCCCTCCACAGAGCACATAAGCCGTTATTTCCTGAGATTTCTCCATAATCTAAACAGTCATTAATTTTACAAATGCGATAAAAAGCACGATGGAAAGAATGTATTTCAAGGTCACATTGGAGAACTTTTTAGCTCCGTAAATCGCCCCAAATGTTCCACCGATCACTGCGGCAGGAATGAGATAACTGGCTTCAATTGGGATTTCTCCTCCACCGAGTACAAATCCTAAAGCTCCGGATACAGAATTGACCCAGATGAATAAGGCAGAAACCGCAGCAGCTTCTTTCATATTTCCCCAGCGCAGCAAAAGGATCACAGGACTGAGAATAATGCCGCCTCCTATGCCGATCATGCCTGAGAAAAAACCTATTGCCAAACCAATGATTAAAGCCAGGTAAGTTTTCACTGGCTCATTTTGATCTGGATTTGTTTTGCCAAAAACACCCAGAATTCTCAAAATGGCGATTAGCAGAAATACACCTAGAATCTGCTTGTACAGTGTTGCATTGATGGTGATCATGCCTCCGGCAAAAGCTGCCGGAATCGATGTGATGGCAAAGGGATAAAAGAGTTTCCAGCGGAAATGCTTAGCCTGACGAAAGAAAATGAAGGAAATTCCCGCGACAAAAATGTTTAGAATCAGCGCTGTTGGCTTCATCACCATCAGCGGAACTCCCGCTAATGCCATCATCGCGAGATAGCCGCTGGCTCCTCCATGCCCCACGCTTGCGTACATAAATGCTACTACAGCGAGGATCGCAGAAAATACAATGATGAAAACAGGGTCGTGGAAATCGATCATCTTAATTTCGATTTACGGCCAGAAATTGCACGGATTCACCCGCTTCCAATACTTCTCTTTGATCAGGAATCATCACCAAAGCATTTCCCAAGGCATAAGAAATCAACATGCTGGAAGCTTGCTTAGGGTAAATCTCCAGTTCGCCATTTTTCTCTGTACCGAGGATGAAAAGTGTCTTCCCAAACTTGTTGAATGTGCGATGCTTTAGAACTCCAGTCTGGAAGTTTAAGTCTATATCAGGGTTGCCTGACATGATTTTCAGAGCAGAAAGTGCATAGATCAGAAAGCAAGTGAGCGAAGAAGCTGGATTTCCCGGCAAGGCAAAAACGAGTGTCTTTTCCGTTTTTCCAAACCAAAGCGGTTTGCCTGGTTTTTGATTCACTTTGTAGAAAATCTCCTGAACGCCATTTGCTTGCAAAGCTTCATTGACGAAGTCATAATCGCCAACAGAAATACCACCAGAGATCAGCAACATGTCATCTTTCAGACCTTCGGCAATGATCTTCTTCGTAGCCTCCAGATCATCTTCGACCTTTAATATCCGTACTGAGCCAAAACCTCTTGATTTCAGCGCAGACTCCAGCATAATGGCATTGCTTTCATAAATGGATCCGGGCTTCAAGGGGCTTCCTGCCTCCTGAAGCTCGTTTCCAGTTACGATAAGCGTAATTTTGGGTTTGTTAAAGACTAAAACCTCGGTAAGTCCAAAGCTGGCCAAAAAGCCAATTATGGATTCAGTGATCTTTGTCCCAGCTGGCAACACTTGTTCACCAGCCTGTACTTGTTCTCCGATCTTGCGTACGTTAGTGGTCTTTTCAGGCATTTTCTGAATGCTGATTTTCCCAGCAGATGCATCCACATGCTCCTGAATGACTACTGTGTCTGCCTGATCGGGTACACGAGCACCGGTAAAGATTCTCACCGCCTGATTTGGCTGAAGCTCAAATTCCAGGGCGTCACCGGCCTTGCATTCTCCGATGACTTCCAATTCAGTAATTTCCCCAGATCGAAATGCATACCCATCCATGGCAGATTGCCGAAATGAGGGCAAGCTGATAGGAGCTGTAACTTCCTCTGCCAAAAAGCACCCGTAGGAATCCCTAAGCTGCATTTTTACCGTTGGAAGTTGGCCGGTGTGCGTTTTAATTAAATCTAAAGCTTCAGAAACTGAAATCATGTCGGTTTGAAATCTTGGCTAAACTTATGAAAAAATTACGTATAAATACTTACTTTTCTACGTATTTATTTAAGGAACGAATTATTATTTCTCAATTCAAATATTAAGCTCCGATTATTTTGGCTGCAAAAAAAGGATTAGGTGACTATAGACTTCGACTTCGCTCAGTCAGACAACTATATGCCATTTCAAATAAGGTGATTTAGCGTGGATGATAACTTCCAGAAGCAATGGCAGTGTAGTTTTAACTCACCACTGAAAACCTGTCTTCTGTCAGAAATCCTTTTATCGAGAAGATGGTCTTTAATTTTATTCAATGAAATGTTAAATAGCTACGGCTATGTCGCTCGTGCTATTTTAGTGAAAATGGTCGAGGTTCAAATTCGGCCACTCCCTGTTTTAAAAAAGAGGTTAGAGGGACACATATTTAATACTGATACATGCTAAATATTTAACTGTCAAAATGTGGCCTCTGTATTAACCCCAATTATGCAATAGGAATAGTAAAGTGATCCAAAATCTTTGAAAGGGAATAGAAAACCACGATTTTTAATAGAATTAAATCTCACCAAAATGGTTAATCTGCCGATTGAGTATTCCGACAAGCCAGTCACACCCTTTGGGGGAATGAGTTTGATGAAGCGTTTTGTGGATCAGACTGGAATCAAGGAGTATCTCAGCTCCCTTGATTTACCTCAGCCGGGATCTAACAGAGGCTATGATCCGGCAGATATTGTGACCTCATTTTGGCTAAGCATCTGGACTGGGGCTAGCCGTTATATTCATTGTGACTGGCTGCGTTATGATACGGTA
>NZ_QKZT01000027.1 GCF_003254055.1 Algoriphagus chordae | reverse complement strand
CTGTGAAAACAGAATCAAAGAACTCAAGGATGATTTTGGCCTGGAAAATTTTTGCTTACAGGATTTCTGGGCAACAGAAGCCTCGTTCAGATTCATCATGGTAGCTTATAACCTAATGAGTTTATTCCGTCATTTTGCGCTGAATCATCATAATCGGGCCACCTTAAAAACACTGAAATCCTATTGCTTTGCATTAGGAGCATGGAAGGTAAATCATGCCAATAAGCAGGTATTGAAAATCTCATTACCTGCTAAAAAGAGGCCTTGGATGGATGGGATATTTGCCCAAATTCAAAACATAAGCCCTCCATTCAATTATTCTAATGCATAATGCGGGATTAACCTTTGTGATCTCCTATGTTAGCAGAAGTATTCCCAAAAAAAAGCACCTCCAAAAAGAAGGTGCTCTAAATTTATATACAATCAATGCTTCATTTCATTATACACGACAAACTAAAATAGGATTTGTCTAAAGCTAGAATTTAGGCTACTTCGGTCTTCGGACACCCGTCTTCAGTCCTAATCCCAACTCGTTTACCAGCCTCCGCCAGCTCCACCGCCTCCGAAGCCACCGCCTCCGAAACCGCCAAAGCCACCTCCGCCTCCGCCGCCACCAAATCCTCCACCGCCGAAACCGCCGCCAGAAGATCCACGACCGCCTCCGCCAAGCATTGTTGCTAGCATAATCGTCGTCCACATATCTACTCCTCCACCTTTACCTCCCATGTGGTTGTTGTTATCATTTCTGTTTCTCAACATCGGTAGGATCACAAAGATGAAAACGAAGAACAGAATCATGAAAAGAGCTCCTCCACTATTGCCTTCAGATTCTATATCCTCTGCTTTATATTCGCCAGAGGCTAATTTGAAGATCATATCTGTGGCTTCATTGAGCCCTTCATAATAGGCTTCCTTACGGAAATTTGGCAGGATTAGACTTTCCACAATACGTTTTGCCAAAGCATCTGGCACAACACCCTCCATACCATATCCAGTCGCTATAAAGACTTTTCGATCATCCATAGCAGCAAGGATCAGGATTCCATTGTTATTCTCTCCTCCACCTATTCCCCAAGCTTTACCTAGGCGAAAAGCATAATCAGAGATATCGTATTGACCTACTGAGCGCATCATTACAATAGCAATCTGAGTAGAGGTGCTGTCATCATAGGCAACCAGCTTGTTTTCCAATTGTGTCTGTTCGGCCGCGGAAAGCGTGTTGCTGAAATCATTCACCAACTTTGGAGGATTGGGAGCAGGAGGGAAGTCCTGTGCCTGAACCCCAAACGTGACAAGAAATAAAATTAGTAAAAGGGGGTGGATCTTATGACCCAAAAGAAATCTCATCAGGAAGTTCGTTTATGTCTGAATCCCCCTGATAGGGGAAATGCGTTCCAAGTTGCTCGCCGGCCATGTGAATGCCGTCGATCAGACCTTGTGTAAATTGACCTTGCTTGAATAAGCCAGTCATATGTTCTTTAATGTTTTCCCAGAAATCTTCTGGGACTACTTCGTTGATGCCTTTGTCACCGAGAATAGCAAAACGCTTATCGACTACAGCTAGGTAGAATAATACGCCATTACGATCCTGGGTCTGGTACATTTTGAGGGTGTCAAATACCTTCACAGCACGATCAAGGACCTCGCCCTTGCAGCGACTTTCTATATGAACTTGAATTTCTCCAGAGGTGGAAACTTCAGCAGACCGAATAGCATTGACTATAGCTTCCCGGTCTGCTGTTGAGAATAATTTCTCAGACATGATGAATTGTATTAAAACTGAACTGAAGGTGCATTTTCGGATCCTTCGGATGCCTCGAAATAGCCTTTTGGCTCAAATCCGTACCAACCCGCAAAGATATTGTTCGGGAAAGTTCTAAGATTGGAATTATATGCCTGAACGGACTGATTGAAATCACGTCTGGCTACAGCGATTCTATTTTCTGTGCCTTCCAGCTGAGCTTGAAGTTCGAGGAAATTTTGATTCGCTTTCAAATCTGGGTAGCGTTCTACACTTACCAATAATCTTCCCAATGCACCAGAAAGGTTATCCTGCGCGCCTTGGAATTGTGCTAATTTCTCAGGAGTTAGGTCCCCTGCATCCACATTTACAGAAGTTGCCTTTGCTCTTGCTTCAATCACCTGAGTCAGGGTTGATTGCTCAAATTCTGCATAGCCTTTTACTGTGCTTACCAAATTAGGAATTAGGTCAGAACGACGTTGGTATTGTGTCTCTACCTGAGCCCACTGGCCATTGATCACTTCTTCTGTCTGGACAAATGTATTGTAAGTCCCAACTGCTTTGGTATAAATGAAAATACCGAGCACCAGAAGGATACCAATAGGGATTAGGAATTTTTTCATATGGTTTTTATTGATTTTATAACTTGATTACTCACGGATTTAAAGTCAGGAGGTTTAGAATCCCCCCTTTCTTCCCTCAAAATTACCGCTTTTATCTGAATAGAACCTAAATGAAGGCTAAATCTGCTTTTTGAGGGTAAAAGTGAATTTGAGATCTTCCCATATACTTAGATCATCTGCTTTGTAGCGGCGAATCTCCAATTCGATTACTTTGCCAGGTTCGGATCTTAGCAATTTGTTGATTTCACCTAGCTCCCAGATGAAGGTGGGGACTTTGTTTATAGATAAGATTTCGTCTGAAATCATTATTCCTGCTCGCTGCGCTGGGGTGCCAGGCCTCATATCAGATACATAGATTCTATTGTCCTCATTAGGGATTTTTTTGAGCGCCATTCCACTCATATCGAATTCAAAGGGTGAGTAAAAATTTTCGGCTTTTCGTACGAATAATCGATTTCTGGGATAATCAAAAATAAGCCTTGTTCTGCCAAGCACTTCCGCTCCCAAACTGCCCATACGCCCGGATTCTTTGATCACATAGCTGAAAGCCGTTTCATCTGGGAAGGAAGTAAGAACTCCATCCAGTTTGAAATTTGCGAATTTCATGTATTCTACTCGCCCAATGTACCCGTACAGAACTCCTCCAAGACTTTGCCCCAAGGCTGATTCTATAAATAGTGGAGGCATGGTAATATCGTCGGAAGTTTCTCTATTGAATAATAGCCCATGATTGGCTCCAGTATCGATAAGTAGTTTTGGATATAGGATGGAGCCATCTTTTTGTTTGACAGTAGCAGTGATATAGGGCTTGTTTTCATACAGAGTCATATCTAGTTTTCTGTACATAAGTGGCCCCCACTTCAGGGCATTTTGCTTGTAAAAAATTATTTTCCCATCATCATAATTAATTTTTACTGGATTGTATTTAAAGAATTCATGGCCTAAAATCCCATAAATAGGAACGCCGATGACGGATTCCAATTCCAAAAATTCCTGTTCTAGCACTAGTAAACTTTGGAATATCCCCTCAACTGGTCCTAGGTCAAAATGATTGATCGGAGATACAGATGCCATCAGATCGTCACTACCATCTGCACCTACCAGTTTTATTCTTCGGGTATACTCTAAGCCCAAAGCATCTCCAAGACTTTTGCTGAACAATATATTGGAGCGAACTCCTGTATCAACGAGGAAATTTAGTGGGGTACTTCCATTGATCGAAACTGTAACAATAATTAGGCTATTGGTAGCGTAGAAGGGGATAGTCACCTTCCGCTTGTCCTCTTTCATAAAAAACCCAGGGACCTGAGCCATGCATAGTATATGCGTCGAAAGGAGAAATGTTAAAATAAGGCCTAAGCGTTTATACATTAACGGGTGGAATATCGGGTGTCACAAATAAGTTACTTTCTTTTTTGAGAATTTGCAGGATGTAAGCCAAAAACTAAGCTACTCACCTACGATATTTACGGATTTAATTGTTTTAGTTTTAATTAGATTGAAACCAAATTACTGAGTTTATGGACTTAGGTTTGCCAAAAAATGGATAAGTACTCATCTTTATTTTTAATTCTCTTGAACCCATGGCAGACAAGGCCCTTATAGAAAAGGCTAAAAAAATCTTCGAAAATTTCCTTTCCAAGCAAGGAAGCAGGAAAACTCCGGAGAGATTTTCAGTTATAGACGAACTTTACTCACTTCCAGAAGATGAGCATATGGATGTGGAGGGGCTATTTCTCAGTATGAGAAATAAGGGCTATACCATCAGTCGGGCTACCATCTACAATACCTTGGATTTATTGGTGGAAAGTGGCTTGGCTGTAAAACATCAGTTTAAGGATAAGGTAGCGCTCTACGAACAAGCGCTTACCTACAAGCACCATGATCATCATGTCTGCAATCAATGCCGCAAAATCAGGGAATTTTCCGATCCAAAGATCAACGAGATCAAGGAAGAAATTGGTAATTCATTCAGATCTGGAATCACAAGTCATTCACTTGTGCTGTATGGAGATTGCCAGATCGAAAACTGTGAGAATTTAGAGGTTATTTAAGGAAGGCTTGCGCCTTTGTTTCTGGTGTTATTGAAATAATTGATTTTCGTGATGACACGAACATCGGCAGGGTGGTTTAGGTTGCTGTTCGTGGGACACGAACTTCGGCGGAGAGTTGAGACTCAGCTTCCGTTAATTATACAGATAGCGATAATTGCTGTTCGTGAGGACACGAACAGAGGCGGAAAGCAAAGGAATACGAACAGAGGCGGAAAGCAAAGGAATACGAACATCGGCGAAGTGGTGCTATTCATTGTCAAAATTTGGTTTCAAGCGGATAAAAGCCAGCTCATTTTCTTTTTGTAGATAGGAATAGATCGAACCATTATGCACAAAGGTCTTTACTTCGAAATATTTGCCCATTATAGGAATACTGTTGTCTAGCTTCTGCTCATGGATTTGCTCCAGTTTTTCGTCAAATACTGTTAAGACATACACATAGTGGAGTTTCTGAGGATCGCTGCTATCCAGTTCACGGCTATATCGATAGAATCGCTGAGCCTGATGATCCTTGACCAGTGGGCCGAATACCACCTCATCATTTTTGCGTTTGACCCAGTACATATAGCGGCCTTGATCAGTAATGTCTTGTCGGTATTTTCCGGATTTTTGATCGGCAGTAATATTGCTATGAAAAGTCTTATGGATCACGGAGTCGCTTTCAGCGTCATAGTACCAGAGTTCATTACTTGCTGAGGTTGTTAGAATAATGTCAGGTCCATTTAGCAGCAGAAATTTCAATTCCGGAGAACTATTTCTCCTTCCTATATCATAATTTACCGTGATGGTGTATTTTTTCAATTTGTCCCAAAAATCAATGGGTATAAGCTTCAGCGACTTGTCCGACAAATTTACTTTTGCGATGCCCAATACGGATCCCCCCACCTTGAAATTGCCATAGAAGCTAGCCAAATAAGATCCGTCAGGAGAAATTTCCCCCAGGCCATCTATTTCTGTGTCAAAAGGCAATCGATCCCCCTTCAGCTCTCTGTTGATAAGTTCGTAAGAATCAATTTTCTGCCCCCCTGAATTAAGCTTGTGGATTACTCTGTATTCTTTAAAGAATGTGTCCCCAAAGTTTGTTTTCTTGATCCCAAAAGGGAAGTATTGTTTGACACTATTCGGTCCGTTCACTTTATAGTTGATCACAGAATCAAGACTCAGGCTTTCCATATTGATCATCTCTACACGTGCATTTTCTGGTTTTAAATTATAGAGAAAACCCTCCTTAGTGGAATAATCTGACATGCTCAAATTCATTTCCAAATAGATGTTGTCATCTCCGGAATTGATATGAACTGTGTCCAAAACATAGTTAAATCCAGGTGACACATTGGCTACAGGAAGCTGTACTTCTACTGGTTTTTCCTCACAGGAGGCAAGCAGGAGAAAAAAACCTAGGACATAGAATAGCTTCATTAGCTAAAAAATAAGGTCAAATTTCCATAAAGCCAATCTTTACCAAATATAAACTTAGGCAAGAAGGTAGAAAACCTATTCTCCGCGGAATATTCTTATTGATTATCTAGGTCTCTTGCCGCAAGAGCATTAAACTAACTTACGCCTAATCAAAGCTTGGTTTGAGCCTCACAAAGGCTAGTTCGTCATTAATATTCAAAAAACTATATAACATCCCATCTTTGAAGAAAGGCTTGTTGTAATTGTGAAAGTTCTCAAGTTCTTGCTCTTTGAGCATCTTAAAATCAGCATCAAAAAAAGTGACTACCTGCTTGAAAACAACAGAATCTGCAATCATACGGTCCTTGTCCGTACTCAGTCTCCAGAAAATATTTTCCTCAGGTAATTTCAAAAACTCGTTAAAAGAAACCTGTTCCTTTTTTGCCTTCTCAGCATCAGTCCATTCTTTATTCGACTGTACTTGGTTTGGGTAATTTCGAATTTTTTCGTTGTCCGTAAGGCTTGCTTCGAAGCTGTAGTGAGAAAGGCTGTCAAAGTTGGTATTATACTGATACAGTTCGTTATAAGCCGAAGAGGAGATAATCAGCTTGTCATCAATGAAACTCAAGTAAGCAAACTCACCAGTAACGATGCCAGGTGCATTTCCCTCTTGAAACATAATTTCAAATTGCTTGAGTTTTTCAAACAGGCTCATGGGAATATACTTGACAGCGTCAGTCTCTAAATCTATCAAAACCACTCCTTTTGCAGGTGTTTTGTAATCAATGTTGGCCAGAGTGCTTGCGAGCAGTTTGCCGTCATCAGAAAGTACGCTGGTCCAACCAATTTTCTCTTCCTCTTTTTGAATATTGATTTGATCAAGTTCTATGGTTTTAACAAGCTTAGCCTGCTCAGTGACAATGTGGATTTTAAACTGACCAAACAAAGCGATATTACCATTTTCCAATACCTGAATTTTTCCATAATAAGGGAGCCCAATTCCATCAGGACCTTCTTTTTCTAATTGAACTGTCTTCTCTAATTTGAGATCGTCCAAGTTTACAATCTCAAGTAGCAGCGATTGAGGATTAAGATTATACAAGTATTTCCGGTCTTGGGTGACATCAGATAAACTCAAATCCCGATTGAGGAAAAAGAAATGCTCTCCCGCATCCACCATCAGGGTATCTACGGTATATGAGAAGTCAAAATCAGTAGCTTTTTCCGAGTCTGATTCTTTCTCTGAAGAGCAGCTTACAAGAGCAAATGCGATTAGTATAAATAGGTATCTAGTCATTTCCAAAGTTTGGTTTTAGGCGTACAAAAGCCATTTCGTCATCGATGTTAATAAATCGGTAGATACTTCCATTTCGGATGAAGGAAATCCCGAAATCTCCCATTTCTTCGTGAATCAAATTCAGTTCCTGATCAAAAATCGTCAGGACAGCCTTTCTCTC
Organism: Algoriphagus chordae; assembly: GCF_003254055.1. GTDB lineage: Bacteria > Bacteroidota > Bacteroidia > Cytophagales > Cyclobacteriaceae > Algoriphagus > Algoriphagus chordae. The sequence continues at coordinate 41,137 of NZ_QKZT01000027.1, read as the reverse complement.
TAAATTTCCATCAGGCTTAGCTTCTTTCAAAAAGCTCACACGATAATAGTAGCCAGATATAGGATCGAAGTGAATCTCCCCATACAGAGGTTCCTTATTTTTTTCTTCCATAGCCGCACTGAATTCTTCCATAGTTCCCACTTTCCGAGGATAATTCCCTGGCTTTTCTGCCGGCAATAATTCAGTTTCATAGGAGTACTCCCTTAAAGAATCCAGTTCCAAATCATAGGCTGATATAACGTTCATAGCTCCGTTAGAAATCAGGATTTTTGAGCCATTTATTATGAGATAGGTTTGATCACCTGCTATGATAGTACCACCATTCTGTTCAAGGAGAAGCTTAAATTCAGAAAGCTTTTTTAAGGAGGGTAAGTCCACCATTTTCAGCTTTTTGGTATTCAAATCCATGATGGCCAAACCATCTTCCTGCGGCTTTTCAGGAATATTCGAGGTAGTGTAAATGCCATAATAAGTGGAACCATCGGGCGAAATTCTATCATCTTTAAATTCCAATACGCCATTTTCCAATTGACTTAAGATCTCCTCATCCGTAGTCCATTTGATTTCTCTTTTGAGATTTCCCGAAGGATCAAATGCCTTTATCTCTCGATAGACCGTGAAATAATAGTCACCAGAATTTGTAATATTTATGGCTCCTATTCCCATCTGACCTATTCCATTTGGGCCCTCTGGCTCTAGTGGCAAAGAATCATAGTACTCAAGTTTTTCTAGATCAACGATATCCAGCCTGGAAAAAGGCCGATTGAATAGGTAGAGTTTATTTGAGTCAGGGCTTAAACCTGTTCCCATCAGCCCATTATTCAGGAAAAAGAGTGTCCCTTTTGAATCAATGTGAACGGTATCCAATTCGTAGGAAAAGCTGAGGTTTTTAGCCTCTATAGCGTCTGATTTCTTGTCAGAGTTACAGCCTACAAGAGTAATTGCGATTAGTAGAAATAGGTATCTAGTCATTTCCAAAGTTTGGTTTTAGTCTCACAAAAGCCATTTCATCCTCGATATTGAGAAAGCTGTAAAGCATACCCTCATGTACAAAAGTCCGCGACGTAAAATAGTACCCGGGAATAGTTATTTCTTCACTTAACTTTTCCTCATGGAGCTGATCCAGCTGCTGATCAAAAATGCTGAGCACATAGGCGTACTTATTTTCACTGTCGTCCTGCTCGCGGCTGTAGCGATAGAATCGGCCAGACTTCTCATCCTTCACCAAGGGCCCAAATACCACTTGATCATTCTTTTGCTTGTTTGCCTGATCAAAGGATTTTTGGCTATTGGCAGTTTGTGGGTAGTTGACTACTTTTTCGTTTTGGGTGAAAACACTGGAATACTCCTTATGAAAAACACTATCCATAGCAGCATCATAATGCCAAAGCTCATTTTTTGCAGTAGTGGATACAATGAAATTTGGACCATCAAGGGTAAGGAATTTGAACTCAGGAGAAGAAAATGCTCTGCCATTTCCCACATCCATTTTGATACTGTACTTGTCCATATCACCCCAAAAATCCAGGGGAATTAGTTGAAGGGTACTGTCTGCAAAAGTAAGTTTCGCGACTCCCTGGATTGTTCCTCCAGTTTGATAATTACCATATAAACTTGCAAAGTAAGAGCCGTCATCAGCGATTTTGCCCATACCATCTATTTCCACATTTTCCGCCAGAGTATCCCCATTCAAAAACTCATTGCTCAGTCTGTAGGAAGCTATTTTGGTATCGGTAGAGTCCAGCTGATTCATCATCATATAGTTCATAAAAAACAAATCACCATTAGTGGTCTTTTTCAAACCTGTAATGGCCATTTCCAGAATGCCATTTGGTCCTTCCATCTCGTATTGTACCAATTTTTTCAGTGAGTTGCTCTTCATATCTATGACCTCCACCCGGCCTGATTGGGGATTGATATTGTAAAAAAGTCCCTCTTTGGCCGAGTAATCCGAAAAGAACAAATCCATATTCAGGAACAGAAACTCATCTCCCGCATCCACCATCAGGGTATCGATGGTATAGGAAAAGTCAAAATCAGTAGCTTTTTCAGAGGTGGATTGCTTATCTGAAGAGCAGCTTAGCAATACAGTAACCATCAGTAGAAATAGATATCTAGTCATTTCCAAAGTTTGGTTTTAAGCGTACAAAAGCCAGTTCATCATCGATATTCAAGAATACATAGGGCATTCCATCCCGAATCCAGAAGCTATATGGGAATACAAAATCCTGCGGAAGTTGCGCCTCACCCAACAGTTCAAAGTTCTCATCTATTGCCGTCACCACAGTTTTGAAGATCAGGCTATCTTCTCCGATTGTGCGATCAAGTTCTTTAGAGAACCTCCAGCGGTAGCCGGTTTTAGAGTCTAGTTCCCATTCCCCAAAAGTTACCTCTTTAAGTAAGTCCTCTCGCAACTTATCGAATTCGTTGAGATCAGTTATGGTTTTTGCTTCACCAGGTTTTTGCTCATTGCTGGTTAATTTGCTATCATATTTTTTGGTGATCAGGGAGTCAGCCGCCAAATCATAGATCATGAGCATGTTTCTGGAAGTAGGGGAGAATAGGATTTTATCCTGGCTAGGCTCAAAAAATACTGCGGTGGAAAAACCGCCTCTTATTTGCCCCTCTAGTTCCAAAGTTAAGTTGTTTTCCCTGATGAAATCCAGTGCTTGAGTTTGGATTAACTTTCCAGTATTATTCTCAAGATCAAACCAAACGATTCCTTCAGGTTTGTCGGACATTTCTGAGGTTTCATAAAGCCCTGCTAAGTATCTGCCATCATTCGAAATACCGTTGGATTGTACACTTAGGCTTTTTCCGGAAGGAAGTAAATCTGTGATATATGGTTCTCTTGTAAGTGTTGTTTGTTTAGTTACTTGCCGGTTGGCATCCATGTACCTTAGCGTATAGTTATTGGAAAACACAAACCCCCCATTTTCCAATGCGATTATTTTGAATGGGGAACCGATACCATTTGGCCCTTCCCTTTCGAGTTGGATGAGTGTATCCAGACTCAAGGTTTCCAGATTTATTTTCTCCAGAATATTCTCTCTCACATTCAGGTTGTAGAGAAATTTCTGGGAAGGGTCTAGGGTAGAAACCCCTAAAAAGTAATTCAAAAATAGAATCTCGTCCTTAGAGTCAACCTGTACGGTGTCCAAGGAAACGGTGAAAGTCCGCTGCTCAATAATGTCAGAAGGCTTGCTACAAGAAATCATAACTGCAGCAAGCAGTAGAAGAGTTAGGTATTTATTCATAGGAAATTGTTGGTTTAAGTCTTACGAAAGCGACTTCATCATCAATATTCAAAAAGGTATAAATCATCCCTTCTCGTGCAAAGTACTTGGAAGGTAGCGTGAAGTCGGAAGGAAGCAACATCTCATGAAGCTGGTTAAACTCAGGATCAAAAGCAGTCAATACAGTTTTGTACATAATTGTATCCCCTTTCATGCGATCCATTTCCTTGGCAAAGCGCCAATAGACGTCGTTTTGCTTATCAAAAAACAGCTGACCGTAGTTGACTTCTTTCTCTTTATTCTTTGCTATTTCTTGAAATTCTGATTCTGAGTCAGATCTGTTGGGATAGTTTCCTGCAGCTTCCTGTGATGTGTAGCTGCTGCTATAGGTTTTGGAAGTAAGGGAGTCGGTTTTGAGGTTGTAGAAAAAGATTTTGTTTTGGGCGCTGTTCGAATAGAGTAAGCTGTCCTGCTTAAGTTGAAGATGTATCTGAGCCATAAACATCTGCATAGGATGCTCTCCTTCGTAGTAGAAAACAGTTTGGTGCTTTTCTAATTCTGCAAACAAACTCAGTGGCTTGTAAGTAACCTGCTGGGCGTCCATATCAAAAATCGCTAGTCCTTCCGGTGAATCCTGCATTTTCTGGCCCCCATATAGAGCCAAGAGAGTTTTTCCGTCCGCAGACATGGTTTCATTTAATTGAATCCGCTTTTCCGCAGGAAGTTTTTCACCGTCAAATTCCTCTTTAGCATAGACTAGGGTTGACAGCTTGTTTCCCTTTTGATCAAAATGGTAAACTTCGTAATTGTCCGATAAGTAAAAAGTGCCATCTGGGAGTGTGTACACATGGGACACATAAGGAGATCGAAGTCCATTTGGCCCGTCTAGTTCCATCGGAATGACATGGTCAAGCTTTAAGTTTTCCAGATCTATCACTTCAAGTCCGGGTTCTTTAGCTCCGGTTTTGAAATTGTAGAAATACTTTTCGTCAGCAGAAAGATCCGAGGTGGTCAGTTGCCAGTTGACATGGATAAACTCATCTCCTGCATCCACCATGATAGTGTCTAGCTCATAGGAGAAATCAATGGCTCTTTCATTGCCTTCCTGAGAATCTTTCTCTGAAGAGCAGGCAGCTAAGCCTAATACGAGTACTAAATAAGAGTATCTATTCATAGGAAATTGTTGGTTTTAAAAATCAAAAGTGAATACTGCGAAGCCGAGCTCATCTTCTACATTGACATAGGAGTAGAGCTTGCCGTCTTTGAAGAAGGCTGAAGAGGGAATGCTTTTAAGGTCATCCATTAAAGTCTCTCCGACCAGTTTCATAGCGCTGTCAAATGCATACAAGAACACAGAAATTTTTGCTGGAGAATCTGGATTTTCATTGGGTATAGTGATGCTCGCAATCCTAAAAAAAAGTTGTCTGGATTCGTCCCAGATCAGATGCTTAAAGGTTATTTGGGAGCGGACTTTTTGAGATTCTTCCCGTTGTTCTTCTTTGGATGAGACCTCTGTTTTTGGGAATTCGGTCTTTTCTTTTGGACTTACGGTGATGGGAAAGGAGAAGAGTTGCAGAGAATCTTGCTGAAAGTCATAGCGATATAGGTCACTTGTCACCGAAGAGGACAGATACAATTTGCCTTGGTATTCGTCCAAGTAGTAATTCTCCAGGCTGATTTCCCCCATTCCATTACTGAAAAACATGATGCTGAATTTCCCTGTATTGTCTAAGGCAGGGATATCAATCATTTTAGCAGCATGATTAGTGCGATCGATTAGGGCTAGGTCTCTATTGGCTTCGGTAAATCCGCCCGGAAGGGAATAGAGATATTTCTCATCGGCAGAGCGTGTTAGTTGAAAATTCAAATCCTGAGCATTCTCTACCTCAATTTCCGGATACTCATTTGCCTTCAGGGCAATATCCTTCACCTTGTTGGATTGGGAATCGAAGATACCTGCAGAATTGAAAGTCGAAAACAAGAACTGTTCACCAGGCAGAACCTTCATCTCAGAGACGAAAGACCCAATGCCATGGGGACCTTCCTTTTCGAAGAATATCTTCCTGTCCAATTTCAATTGATCTAAATCGATTACCGTCAGCGAGAGATCAGATTGGGAGAACTGATACAAAGTTTTAGCATCCTTAGATACGTCTGAAACAAAGAGTCCCATCGAAAGATTGATCAGTTCCTCGCCTGGATCCACCACTACGGTATCCACAGTGTAAGTAAGATTTTTGAGGATATTTCCAGATTCGCTGGATTCAGTACTGCTTTTTTTGCCACAAGCTGCGAGAAGGACGAGGGATAGTAAGGGTAGTAGCTTTTTCATAGTTAGTTAAAAATCAAAAGTGAATACTGCGAAGCCGAGCTCGTCCTCCACATTGACATAGGAGTAGAGTTTGCCGTCTTTGAAGAATTTCTTTGAGAATGGATCGATAGGAACCAGTGTTTCTGCTAGCTGATTTAGGTTTTCATCAAAGACTGTCAAAACATTCTTGAAGACCAAAGAATCCCCAATCTTCCTATCCATCTCCTGGGAAAATCTAGCAAGTATTCTGTGAGTTTTGTCGAAATAGAATTGGCCAAATGTTACATCTTTCTTCGCTTCTTTCATGAGGTCATCAAGTTCATTGATTGTCCCAGCTGCTGTTTTGTTCGGAACCTTCTTTTTGTCAGATGTCAATTCAGAGTGAAAGGTTTTTACTGTGACTGAGTCAGTTGCCAAATCCAGTATCAACGCTTCATTGGCATATGCCGTGGAGATGATAAGCGTCTTATCAAATAGCGCCAAGTTGATCATTTCGAATACTTTTCTGTCTGAACCTAGTGTATAGGTATATGGCGCTATTCTACCCTCCAGATCTAGCGGAATTTTTTTTACATTCATATCTTCCAGTGAAACAATCGCCAGACCGTGGGGAACTTGCTCATAATCCTGGTAAATGGAAAAAAGAAAATCTCCATCAGTAATCTTTGGGTTAAACATTGATAACCTTTCAAGTTCTAGCCCGGATAAAGCATCAGTAGTAAGTTGATAACGCTTCATGGAGCTTAGGTCAGAACTAAAAAATCTTACTTCCTCAACTCCATAAAAAACTAAATTTCCAGTTTGATCGACTTGGATGGCGTACGGCCAGCCTGTACCAAGGGGTCCTTCTTTATCTAAGGCAATCTTTTCAAGCAATTTCATACTATCCAAGTCAATTACTTCCAGCTCACTTTTGGGAGTAAAATTGAATAATCGTTTTTGATCCTTAGAAAGATCTGAATGGCTCAATCCTACTTGGTGGAAGATAAGTTCGTCCCCTGCATCAATGAAGACAGTGTCTATCTTAAAGCTAAAATCAGCCCTCTTATCATTGTCTACCTCTGTAGATCCATTACAGGATAAACAGACTATTGCTAAAATGATGATAGTTAATTTTTTCATGTGTTTAAAAATCAAAAGTGAATACTGCGAAGCCGAGCTCGTCCTCGACGTTGACATAAGAGTAGAGCTTGCCGTCTTTGAAGAATGGGGATTCAAGTCTATAATCAATTTGATCTAGTTGTTTCTCTCCGAGGAGATTTAAGTCTTTGTCATAGGTGAAGAGGAAAACGTCAGATTCTTTTTCCAATTCAGGCGTTTCCTGTGGTATTAAATTATATCCCAATCGGAAATATTGTTGTCGCTTCTTATCCCATAAGAATTTATCAAAGCTTGTTTGATAAATGAATTTGGCCGTTTCAGCCTTGAACTCATTTTCATCGGACACCTCTTGTTTTATTTCTGCTGATTTGCTAGGAGCAACTAGCTGGTGAGGAAATTCAAATAATCGAAGAGAGTCAGTTTGATAATCATACACATAGCTGTCTGAATTGGCACTGCTTGTAATAAAAAGTTTGTTGTTCAAAATATTCAAAGAAACACCTTCACCCCTTCCCATAAATAGCTTCCCTGTGTTGAGGCTTACTCTAAACTTTAGCGTTGAAATCATATTGGGTAATGAAATTGATTTCCCGGTCTTTGTTTCAGGGTTTACAATAATTAGTCTTACATCCGAACTTGTTTTGTAAGGATTTGTCAAGGCAAAGAGGTGCTTTTCATCATGGGAGATATGGGCTTTATATGTAATCAGGCTTTCTTCATCAATGTCAAGACCTTCTATTTCTTTAAAATTGAATTTTAGACTTTTCTCCTTTTCTCCTTTCATGTTGTAGATTCCGACATTGATTCCAGAAGAAACAAATAGAAATCTGTTATCCTTCAAAGGTTGGATAGTGGGAGGATTGAAACCGATAGAATTTGGGCCTTCTTTTGAGAATTGATACTTATCTGTCAATTCTAATTTTTGTAGATCAATCTCGTTAATGGCAGTTTTACTATAGTCATAATGGTAGAATTTCTGTTCATCTAACGAAATGGAAGAAAACCTTGAACCATGCGAAAGATCTATGATTTCATTTCCAGGATCCACCACTACGGTATCCACAGTGTAAGTGAGATTTTCGAGGATGTTTCCAGTTTCACTGGATTCAGTACTGCTTTTTTCGCCACAAGCTGCGAGAAGGACGAGGGATAGTAAGGGTAGTAGCTTTTTCATAGTTAGTTAAAAATCAAAGGTGAAAACTGCGAAGCCGAGCTCGTCATCGACATTGACATAGGAGTAGAGTTTGCCGTCTTTGAAGAAAAATGAATAATCTAGCCTCTCTTCTAAGTCCAATTTTGATTCACCAAGTAAGTTGAAATCTTGATCGTAGGCGAAAATGTAGTACTCGTAGGAAATAGGATCAGACCGGGTTTCTCCTAAAAATGACTTCATCGCTAGTCTCAAGTACATTTGTCGGCTAGGGTCCCATTCTATTTTTAAATAATTGATTTGTTCATTGATTTTTTTCATCTCTTTCCTGAAATCTGCTTCGGACTTCAACTCTCTATTTACTTCTCCTGTGAGCCTATTGGGAACAAGCTGATGATTGATTTCGATGTACTTTATGGATCCATCCTTAGGATCAAATTCATATAAGTTTGCCATCGCAGAACAGTGAATAAGGATCTTCCCCTTATGCTTGAGTAAATGGACATTTTGTGGAGATGCCATATAGCTGCCATTGTCTTCAGCTAACAGGGAATACTGCTGGACGATATCCATTTCAGGAGCTTCGATTAGCACAGCTGATTCAGAAGCTACATCTATTTGAAAAAGGGAATTTGTACTTGATGTTTCGTGATTTACCCAGGTATAAATCTGCTGATTTACAAAGTCATAGATAGAATTAAGAAATAAAGCATTGGAATTTTTTGCCAATTCCGGATCAATCCCTTCAGGTTGTATTTTCAGGTTTTGAATTTTCTCTCCTGATAAATTATAGATACCTAATTCAGATAGTCCTACAGCATAAATTTGATTATTGGGACCAACCTGAATATTAGCTACAAATCTTCCCACGGCATCTGGTCCTTCTTGCTCAAATTCCGTTTTACTAAGTAAACTAAGATTATCAAGGTCTACTTGGAGAAGTTTTGGGGGCATATTCTCGAAGTAAAATAGTTGCCTTTTATCTTCAGTCAAATCAAGATCTCGGATCCCCATGGATAGATTGAATAGATCCTCCCCAGGATCCATTACTATTGTATCAACAGAGTATGTCAGATTTTCCAGGATATTTTCCTGTTCAGAAGACTTAGATTCTTTACCTCCACAGGAAGTAGCAGCAATTAGCAATAAAATAGGTAGTAGCTTTTTCATAGTTGCTTAAAAATTAAAGGTGAATTCTGCGAAGCCGAGCTCGTCTTCGACATTTACTTGGGACCAGAGCTTTCCATCTTTGAAAAAGCCAAAAGGGGTTTTGGATAATCCTTCCAATCGACTCTCACCGATTAGCTCCAAGTCTTTGGAATAAGCCATTAAGAATATTTCATATTCCTTAGCCCAACCTTCTTCATCAAACCGAATAGCTCTACTTGCAAACCTGAAATAGCGCTGAGACTGTTCATCCCAGATGAAGCTCCAGTAGCTGATTTTGTGGTTTAGCTTTTTTAATTCTTCCTCAAATTCAGCTCTGCTCCCCACCTTATTTTTTACCTCTCCTGTTTTTTCTAAGGGAACAAGCTCATGTGGAAATTCCCTATAATAAAGACTGTCTAGACTAGGATTGTAGATGTAGGTGCCATTCCCTACAGTACAGGAAATAATTACGAGATCTTTAAATTGTTTAAGGTGAACAAATTCACCTTTCTGCTCAGAATCGCTTCTAACCAGGTATTTGTTGGCCCGTTTAAATTCAGTAAGCTCTACCAACTTTTTCCTCTTTTCTAATGAATCTATTACAGCAAAATAAAAATCTCTTGCTTCAATGTTCATCGGTAAAGAATACAAATTCAGACGCTTGGGGTCCAGAATTACTCTATTTCCAAGTGAGAAAGGCTCAATGGGGAAGCCTTCAGATAATGCTTCTTTATCAAGGTTCCAAGATTTGATTTTCAAGCCTTGGTCAGAAATAATAGAAGGACGATGAAGGGTTGGGAAAAAGAAGCTACCATCGGAGAGTGCATAAAAACTAAAGGTATGACCGGGACTGTTTGGGCCATCTTTCTCTAGAGAAAAGGAATTTGTTAAGGTCAATTGATCCAAATCTATTTTCTGGATTTTTAGGTTTTTGTAGAAGTAGAAAAAGCGGCCGTCTGGCGATGAAGAGGTATTATAACCGAAGGAAAAATCTAAAATTTCATTTCCACTATCCACCAGCACTGTATCGACCGTATAGGTCATATTTTCAAGAATATTCTTGGGCTCCTCGATATTAGAAACTACCTCTGCTTTAGGCTTTTCCGTACAAGCTGAAAGTAGCGCAAGAGCTGAAATCGTAAGTAGTTTTCTCATCGTTGCTTAAAAGTTAAATGTGAAAACTGCGAAGCCAAGCTCATCTTCTACATTGACGTAGGAATAGAGCTTTCCGTCTTTGAAGAAGGGATATTCCGGAACATGAGTTAACTCATTGAGTTGAGTTTCCCCGATCAATTTAAAATCCGAATCAAAGGCATAAAAGTACACTTCATGTCTAGGGTTTTCCTTAGTAAACTCCTCTGGAGGTTGACGCGAAGCAAAGCGATAATAGCGATTGTTTGTCTTGTCCCAAATCATTTCTTTGAACTTGATATCAGCTCGAGACAGCTTTAACTGCTCATCCCTTTCCATTTCATTAAAAACTTCTGTTTGTATTTTCACCGTTTTCCCTACAGGAGTAAGCTGATGCGGAAAGGTGATGAATACTAAGCTATCCGCTTTTGGGTCGTATTCGTAAAGTCCGCTAGTGACTGTTGAACCAATATATACTTTGGAATTAAATTCTGTGATGTGAGCCTGCTCTGAATAAAATCTTCGCATACCATTATCATCAAATAACACCCTGTAATTAGCCATCTGCTCAAGTTCTGGTAAATCAATCATTCTGGCTTTATTGAGTTGAAAATCAATAATTGCTAATCTGTAGGAGGGGTTTTCAATGTCACTGCTGAGGAAATAACCAATCTTGCGTACTTCATTAAAGGCAAACCCCTGACGTGCAAGGAAAGGTTGACGTAATTCTTCGATTTCCAATTTTGAAAAACTAAAATCCAGAGATGGGCTTAAAGTTCCAGTGACTGAATAAACACCCAACTTGGGTACGCCCACAAAAATGAATCGATCTTCTGATATTGATTTGATTGCAGAAGTATAGGTTCCAATCCCATTTGGCCCTTCCCTATCAAAAGTTAAAGTGGACGAAAGTTGCATATTCTCCAGATCTATCACCTGAAGTTTGCTCGGATTTCGATTAAAGAGGTAAAGTTTGGTAACCTCTGGATTTATGGATGAAAGTCTTAAACCAGCGGATAAATTGATAATATCCTCTCCAGGATCCACAATAACGGTGTCTATGGTGTATGTCAGATTCTCCAGAATATTTTCTGATTTAGCTTTTTCGGGATTCCCTGTTTTTCCACAAGCGAAAAGAGCAACAAGTAATAGAAGTGGGCTTAGTTTTTTCATAGGTTCTTAAAAATCAAAAGTGAATACTGCGAAACCGAGCTCGTCTTCTACATTGACATAGGAGTAGAGCTTCCCGTCTTTGAAGAAATAATGACTAGGGATTTTATTCAAGCCCTCTACTTTTTGTTCTCCGATTAGATTTAACTTCTTGTCGTAAGCATATAGGAAGACTTCATACTTTTTGTAGTCGTTAATAGATTTATATCCAATCCGGAAATATTTTTCTCTACTGCTATCCCAGATGAATGTGCCGTAGGTTATCTCAGATTTAATCTCCGTTATTATATTATCATATTCCTTTGTGGAGGTCACTTCCAGCGGGTAGGTGCCGGTCTTTTCTGTAGCCGTGATTTCGTGTGGAAAAGTCACTAAACTCAAACTGTCAGATGATGGATCATAAAGATAGATCGAGCTCGTATTGCCTGCTGTGACGGCTACTTTTTCGTTAAGCTTATTGAGGTGGATGTCTTCAGCATGAAGGTCAAAAGAATCACTTCCATTGAGCATAATGGTGAATTTTCTTGAATTTAGAAATTCCGGCATATCCCATGTTTTTAAAGATTTGCCTTCCAGATTGATTCGTACGAAACTCCAATTTCCCTCAAAGAAATCGCCCACAATAGCATAGGCAAAATTGCCATCGGCAGAAATTTGCATTTCAAAAGGCAACTGAATCTCTGGTTCAGAATCATTCTCTGGATCAGAAAAGTTAGCTAGTCCCAGATTCAATTCCTTGGTCCCATCTGCTTTATAAATTCCTTGAGCTTCATTGGAGACGATGAGAAAACGATCCTGAGCTAAGGATTGTAGATTGGAAAGGTTTGTTCCTGTGCCATTTGGTCCTTCTTTTTCAAAATGAAAGGTGGACACGAGGGCTCTTTTGTCAAGATCTACCTTTTGTATTCTCGTTAGTTTTTCATCAAAAAGGTATAGCAAATTCGGGCTTTGATAGCTCAGGTGAAGTGTTCCCGATAGATTAAAGAGACCTTCCCCAGAGTCAATTAGCATCGTATCCACAGAAAATGTGAGATTCTGCAGAACATTATCTGTTTCAATGGTTCCCGCTTCTTTTCCACCGCAAGAAGCAAGAACTGCAAACAATAAGAGTGGAAGTAGTTTTTTCATAGGTTCTTAAAAATCAAAAGTGAATACTGCGAATCCGAGCTCGTCTTCTACATTGACATAGGAATAGAGCTTGCCTTCTTTGAAGAAACCAGCTCTGGGGATAGTTTCAAGATTATCTAGTTTTGCTTCCCCTTTGAGGGTTAGCTCCTTGTCATAGACAATCATGAAGTATTCATATTTTTTTGGGGAATCAACGTTGGCGCGAGGAATTCCTATGCTGGCAAACCGAAAGTAAAGTTCTGTCTTTTCATCCCAGAAGAAACCCCAATAGTCTATTTGGGTATGAAACTTTTCTCTTTCTGCTTCCAGCTCCTTGGGGCTGTGCACTACATTTTTGACTGTTATGTCTTTCTCCAAGGGAGTTAATTCATGGGGAAACTCCTGAAACCATAAGCTGTCGAGCTCTGGATTGTAGATATAAATACCATTTCCTACGGTAGAGGAAATTAAAACCAGGTCGTTTGGTTGTTCAAGACTTACTAGCTCACCCCTTCCATCACCTCCGTCTCTACCGCTATTATATTCGACTTTATATTCTTCTAATACATCAAACTCTGGGAGTTCAACTATTTTTTCTGTATGACCGGAGGAATCTATCACAGCAAAATGTTTCCTCTCCATTTTAAACATAAGTGGCAATGAATAGAACTTATTTCGCTCGAAATCCACTTGAAGCTCATATAATAGATTTAGACCGAGAGGGAAGTCTTTTAGAAGGTCCTCTTTATTAAACTCAATATTCCGAATTCTCTTTCCGGTCTTGGAAAAAACCGAAGTAGAACCTAATAAATCCTGAACCCAAAAATTTCCATTTGGAAGATTTTTAAAATGATAAATGAACCTTCCTGTTCCATCAGGTCCCTCTTCTTCAAATGGATAATTGTTGACCAATTTTAAGGTGTTCAGGTCTATCTCATGAAGGATGAACCTTGAGCGATCAAAGAAGTAAAACTGGTTTTTACTTGGTGAAAGAGAAACATAAATTGAGTTTAAATGCTTCAGGTTAATGATTTCATCACCAGTATCTACCACTACAGTATCCACTGAGTAAGTCAACTTCTCGAGAACATTGGTAGATTCTTTGCCTTTTGTGATATCCTCAGAATTTGGCTTTTCAGCACATGCAGCTAAAATTGTTAATGCTAGAATCTGGATCAATCTTTTCATAGCATATTAAAAATCAAAGGTGTAAACGAAAAATGCCGGGTTTTCACCGACTACCCATCGCATGTAGAGTTTTCCCTCTCTCATAAAACCGCCAGAGAACATAAAATCTAATCCATCCATCTCCGTTTCACCGATTAGATTAAACTCTTGGTCATAGGCAAAAAGGTAGGTATCGGCGGTGTAAGCCATCGCTACCTCATTCAATTGCCAGTTCTGCTGTGCCATTCTGAAATACATCTGGCGACTTTCATCCCACAGGAATTCTGAAAATGTGATTTGTTTATTGATCTCATTGCTCACTTCCCGCATCTTTTCATAGGAGTCAAATTCAGTTGGGAATTCACCGGTTTTTGCTTTGGGTACGATCTCATGAGGAAAAGTCACCAAGCGCAAAGAATCGCTCAAATGCTCATATACATATATATCTGAAGTGGCTCCGCTGTAGATGAGGAATTGCCCATTGACCCAACTCGTCTGCTGCAACTGACCAAGAGACACTGAGCCGTCTTTGAGAGATACACGGTACTTATTAGACATTTCGAGTGCTGGGAGAGGCAGTAATTTACCGCTCATTTTTTCCGTGTTGAGCACTGCTAGGCCATCAGGAGCGCCTATTCCCGCGTTAGGGAAAAATAGCACGGCCTTTTTGTCTGCGCTGATGCGGATGGAATTACCCATCGTAAAGGAATAGTCAGGATCAAAGCCCGTATATTTTTCTGATTGAAGAGGAATAGTTTGGGTTTTTTCTCCGCTTGTTTTGAAAATCCCCGACTTATAGAAGTTTGCCAGGAACAATTCATCGTCATTCACCTGCTGCATGTAGCTGGTAAATTGAGGTATCATGTTGGGACCGTCTTTCTCAAATCTGTGACGCTGTAGCAGTTTTAAATTCTTGAGATCGATCTCATGAACTTCCGTTTCAGGTTCGTAAAAGGTAAATACTCGATCTGCATCATCACTCAATGCAAAAATGGAATAGGCTCCCGGCATAAAAATCTCCTCGCCTACATCGACTACAAGGGTGTCTACGGAGAAGGAAAAGTTTTCTAGCGTATTAGAACTGGAGATGGATGAGTCTGACGAGGTTTTATTATCGCAGGAATACAGGGAAACAAAAAGTGTTGTGTAAAAAAATAATCTCTTCATAAACAGTAGGGTTAGCTATAAAACTAAAGAAACTGTATTATAAAAGCGATCCCAGAATGTTAATAAATCCAAAAATAGGGAGGGCAAATGCAATAATTTTTTTGCAGGTATGCTACAGCCTACCACACCGCTACTTGGGATTTGTAATCCCGAGTACCTGTTGTTGGATTTGTAATCCTACAAAATATAGTTGATAGCAATGGGGAAGGTGCTTCCTAGATCCTATCGCCTGAAAAAATGATACAAGAGTCTCGGTAGAGCCATGGTAAATCAGCTTAAAGGGTTTCGCCCCATTCAGGGCTCCTAAAATTATATCGTTCTTTAACCCTGCACTTCGTACAGGGTTCCGCCGAGGCGGACAAGTATGAATAGTTAGGCTCCTTCGGAGCTGGCTCAGAAATAAAATTAAAGCGATTTTTCACTAAAAGGCACTTGTAATTACGTGTACCTATTGTTGGCTTTGCAAACCTAATTTCCCTAGAAAAGATCCTTCGGAGCTGGCTTATGAATGCAACCGACTCTTTTAAAAAATTGCTACTCTGGAAATGCATTCCTATAGTCCAATAATTTACCTCATAAGTTCTGTAAAAAAGATCCGAAGGATTGCAACAATTAATACTTGTCCGCTGTGGCGGAACCCTCGGCAGAGCCGGGGGTACGAGATAGTGTGATATGGAAGCCCCGAATGGGGCGAAACTAAGACTAACTAGTACCACACCTTCGGAGCTGTCAAAAAAATAAACAGTTACTTTTCCTTAATCCACCGACTCCATAAGCGTGCGGAATGGCATTGCTTTTTCGCCATATCGAGCCTGAGTCTCAAAACGTAATTGGTGTGCAAATCTGCTTTCGTACTCGATCAGCTTTTTAGTGTTTTCCGCATAAAACTGTATCGCGTAGTTCGTCACGTTGTCATCTGGGCTATTGAGTAATCGAAAGAATTTGTGCTCAATAAATAAGCCCGTAGCGAAAATATCAGGAATGTGAGTGCCTTTCATCCACTGGACAAAATCCTCTTCGATCTCATTGGAAACGGTGAAAGTGATGTTGTAAAGTATCATATCGGGGGATTTTGGCTGGAATTTCGTTTTTTTGCAAACAGATTTGCGATTCCAAAGTTAGGAATCCCAAGGCTAATAATAGAATTTACTCGAACCAAAGCTCCTCAAACTATGCATAAAATAGCCCAGGCTCCTCCAGAGGCACAGAATAAGCGATTGACGATTTCGAAAATCGTGGTGGTAGCCTTGTATGTTGTGGGTGTCATAGGCCTGAGTTTACCTGAGTACCGAGACTTATTTCTGCAACTTACGCCTGCTCAGCTTTTGCTTAGCTTGGTCATTTTACTGGGTTTTCACAAAGGCTGGTCGGATGCCTTTCCGATCTTCGCCACAGCGGCATTTTGGATTGGATTTGGTGCTGAGGTATTGGGAATTCACACTGGGTATTTATTTGGTGACTACGTCTATGGTGCGACTTTGGGACCGAAACTCTGGGAGGTGCCGATAGTGATCGGGGTGAACTGGTTCCTTCTAGTCTATCTGACTGGGACGGTTTTCTACAAAGTGACGGACAATGATTATTATGCCGCCTTGCTGGGAGCCACCGCCATGACAGTGATCGATTACATCATGGAGCCAGTGGCCGTGGCCTTGGATTTTTGGTACTGGAAGTTTGATATTATCCCTGCAGGGAATTACTTTTCTTGGTTTGGAGTAGCCTTTTTGATTCACCTGATTTACAGAAAGGCCAATTTCGATAGAGAAAACCCACTTGCTATTTGGATGCTAATGGCGATGATTCTCTTCTTTACTATATTGAATTTTACGCTTGGACTTTGAAATCAATTTTAATTGCTCTGGGTGGACAGAGACCAAGGACTAAGCAATGACCTAGGAACAGCTTCTGGAGAAGCAGGATAACACTCAGTAGTATGCTCCTTGTTCTATGTGGTTATAAATTAACAAAACAAAAAAGACCCTTTGAGGTTGTTATATAGATGATTGAAGCAATTGCCTTTAGCATACTGGGATTTGTACTGATGGAGTTGTCTGGCTGGGCGATTCACAAGTATCTTATGCATGGGCCTTTGTGGGCGATTCATAAAACACATCACGAGCATTCAGATGCCTTCTTCGAGTTAAATGACCTGTTTTCTCTGTTATTTGGGAGTATTGCTGTGCTACTGATATTCTTGGGTGTTGGTGAATTGGACTATAGATTTTGGATGGGAGTAGGGATCAGCGCTTATGGAATGTTGTATTTCTTTCTACATGATGTCCTTATTCATCGTCGTGTGAAGTGGCTAGAGCGACCAAAAACCGGTTTTCTAAACGGGATTTTCAAAGCACATCAAGCACATCATCAGAGCAAAGAAAAGGAGGGAGCGGTATCATTTGGACTGTTTTTGGTGCCAAAAAAATATTTTAAGCAAACAGAAAAGTGAGCAATTACTCAATAAAAGATCTGGAGCAACTTTCGGGCATCAAGGCGCATACGCTTAGGATCTGGGAGCAGCGCTATAATCTACTCAATCCCAAAAGGACGGAGACAAATATCCGCTATTACGATGATGCAGATCTGAAGCTGATTCTGAATGTGGCCATGCTCAATGCCAATGGACTAAAAATCAGCAAAATTGCTGCGATGAGTTCTGTGGATATTTCTCAGGAAATCATCCGGCTTACCGATCAGTCTGTTGATCATAAGGATCAGATTCAAGCGCTTACCATTTGCATGATCGAGTTGGATGAAGTTAGATTTGAGAAAGTGCTCTCTACCAATATCCTCAAATTGGGTTTCGAAGAGACTGTGTTGGAAGTGATATACCCCTTTCTTTCTAAAATAGGACTGCTTTGGCAGACAGGCGCGATCAATCCAGCTCAGGAGCATTTTATCTCTAATTTGATTCGTCAAAAGTTGATCGTAGCTATTGATGGACAAATGGGGAATAGCCAAGGCAAAACTTTTATGCTGTTCCTTCCAGAAGGTGAACTTCATGAGCTTTCTCTACTATTCAGCTCCTACCTAATCAAAAAGCATGGACATAAGGTCATTTACCTAGGACAAAGCACCCCTCAAGCAGATTTGATCTCTGTGTACAACATGCAAAAACCTAATTACCTGCTCACGGTGATTACCTCCGTGCCAGCGGGTGATAAAGTTCAGGAATACGTGGACATGCTAGGCAGGGAATTTCCCAAATCCGAGATTTTTGTGTCTGGCTTGCAGGCATTGGAACAATCGCTTTCCATCCCATCCAACCTACGCTTACTCAGCTATGCAAAGGAAATAAAGGAGATTTTGCTAAGAATGGAAGCTCAGACTGTTTAGCTATTATTTTTATTGATTAAACAAAAGTATTCCTAGTGAATACTTTTTTTATGCCCAATTTTAGCGTGTAGAGCATATTTGCTGCATATTTCGCCTATGGATCTCAGTATTTTGTTTAATCAATTTTATAAATAATTAAACAGTTTCTTGTTATTTTGTTTAACCTATTGTAAGTTTGTTTAAACAAAATCACTTAGCCATGACCTCAATCGAATTCAGTTACTCTTTAGATCAGCTCTCAGGTGTACTAAAGCCCTTTGCTTTGAAATTGACCAGAGACCTTGACGATGCAAATGACTTGCTTCAGGACACGATGGTAAAAGCATTTACCAATCAGGATAAATTTGCCGAGGGCACCAATCTAAAAGCCTGGCTCTATACGATCATGAAGAACACCTTCATCACCAACTATCAGAAGATGGTTCGCAGAGCCACTTTCGTAGATACCACAGACAATCTCCATTTTATCAATTCCAGTGGTAGCCTAATAGAGAATTCTGTATATGGAGATTTTGCCATAGAGGATATCTACCAAGCGATAGACAAGTTGGACGAAATATTTAGCAGTCCTTTTTTACTATATTATAGAGGTTTCAAATACCATGAGATCGCTGAGCGTCTAAGCATTCCGATTGGTACGGTGAAAAATAGAATTCATATTGCTCGTAAGCATCTCAAGCAAGATTTGATGGTGTATAAACACGTAAATTAATCAGATGAAGCAAAAACATGCGGTGGTAATAGGTTCTGGATTTGCTGGCCTTTCTGCCGCCACGCACCTTGCTGCCAATAATTTTTCGGTCACGCTTTTGGAGAAAAATGATTCTCCTGGCGGAAGATCGAGGAAGTTTGAAACTGAGGGATTCACCTTCGATATGGGACCAAGCTGGTATTGGATGCCTGATGTATTTGAAGAGTACTTCTCTCATTTTGACAAAAAACCCGCAGACTATTACGATTTAATCCGCTTAGACCCTTCCTATTCGGTGATTTATGGGCAGGATGATATCTTGAATATTCCTGCGAATTTGGATGAATTCAAATCCATGTTGGAGCAAATAGAGCCCGGAGCTGCTGAGCAATTGGATAAGTTTTTGGCGCAAGCCAAGTATAAATATCAGGTTGGCATTCACGATCTAGTGAAGAAGCCCAGCCGATCATTACTGGAATTTACTTCCTTGACCTTACTGAAAGATGTAATGCGAATGGATGTTTTCCAGTCCATGGCGACGCATGTCAGGAAGTTTTTCAAATCTGAAAAAATCATTCGTTTGATGGAGTTTCCGGTGCTTTTCCTTGGGGAAACAGCCGAGAATATTCCTGCTCTGTATAGCCTGATGAACTATGCAGATATAGCTTTGGGAACCTGGTATCCCAAAGGTGGAATGCATGAGATTATCAAAGGAATGGTGACTTTGGCAGAAGAAAAAGGTGTAAAAATCCGCTACAATGCTGAGGTAGAAGAAATCGAAATTGAACGTGGTGAAGCTAGAAGTCTAAGACTGATCTCAGGAGAAAGAATCAAAGCGGATCTGGTCATCGCAGGAGCAGATTACCATCATGTGGACAGACATCTGGTCAATCCAAAATATAGCAATTACAGCGAGGAGTATTGGGATAAGCGTGTATTGGCGCCTTCCAGTTTGCTATTTTATCTGGGAGTAGATAAGAAGCTAAAAAATCTACATCATCATAATTTGTTCTTCGATGAACCTCTCGGCCCACACGCAGATGCGATCTATACCAATCCAAGATGGCCTGAAGCCCCCTTATTCTATGCCTGCGCACCTTCAGTCACTGACCAAACGGTAGCTCCAGAAGGCATGGAAAATCTGTTTTTACTTGTACCACTGGCGCCAGATTTGGAAGATTCGGAGGAGACTAGGGAGAAGTATTATGGGATGATTATGGATAGACTGGAGAAAATCACGGGTCAGGATATTCGATCTCATGTGATTTTCAAACGCTCTTATGCACATGCAGATTTCAAAGCTGATTACCATGCCTATAAAGGGAATGCCTATGGCTTGGCGAATACCTTGAAACAAACAGCCTTGCTCAAGCCTTCCCTGAAAAACAACAAGGTGAGTAATCTGTTTTACACAGGTCAGCTTACCGTCCCTGGACCGGGTGTTCCACCATCGCTGATTTCAGGCTATGTGGTTGCAAAAGAGGCAATTCGGGAAAATTCATAATTAAAAGATATATTTAGTATCATGGATGCAAAGGAGTTATTCAATCAATCGAGCTTAGAATGCGGTAAGCTGATCACTCAGCGGTATAGCACCAGTTTCACTCTTGGTATTCAAACCTTGGATAAAAAATTCCATGCTCCAGTTTATGCTATTTATGGTTTTGTGCGATTTGCGGATGAGATTGTTGACACTTTTCATGAGCATGACAAAGCCAAATTGCTTGCTGAGTTCAGAGAGTCAACATACAGAGCGATAGATTCTGGACTTTCCTTAAATCCTGTTTTGCATGGTTTTCAGTTGATCGTGAATAAATACGAGATTGATTTAGATCTGATTGAGTCATTCTTCCAAAGCATGGCGATGGATCTAGATTTCCAAACGTACAACGACAGCAAATACTTGGATTACATCTATGGTTCTGCTGAAGTAGTGGGTTTGATGTGCCTGAAGGTCTTCGTAGAAGGAGATTCCAATATGTATGAAGCGTTGAAAATCCCAGCCAGAAAACTTGGTTCAGCATTTCAAAAAGTGAATTTTCTACGCGATATCAAGAGTGATTTTGAGGAGCGGGGAAGAGTGTATTTTCCTGGTGTTTCATTCGAGCTATTCGACAAGGTGGCCAAAGGGAAGATTGAAGTAGATATTCAACAGGATTTTGATGAAGCGCTTATTGGTATTTCAAATTTACCAGATGGCGCAAAATTAGGCGTGAAAGTAGCCTATTTCTATTATCAAAAGTTGTTTGATAAAATCAAAGGCCTCTCTGCAGACACCATCACGCACAAGCGTATCAGGATCCCAAATTCACAGAAGTTCTCCTTACTGATTGGGACTTATTTTGGTAGTAAACTCGGCCTCAGTTGATATGGAAAAGTATCTGTATCTAGGCGTAAATTTATTTGCCATTTCATTTCCCCTTATTCGATCTTTTGAGCCAAAAATCAGGTACGCCAGCAAATGGTCATCCTTATTTCCAGCGCTATTGATCACGGCTACCTTCTTTTTGATCTGGGATCACTGGTTTACAGCTATTGGAATTTGGGAATTCAACCCAAGATATTTACTAGGAATATTCATTTTCCAACTTCCCATTGAGGAATGGCTCTTTTTCATTACCGTGCCTTTTGCCTGCGTCTTTATCTACGAAGTACTCATCTACTTCTTCCCAAAAGACTATTTCAAGCCGCTAGGGCAGCCTTTTGTAATACTGATGATACCGATTTTGTTGATTATGGGATTTCTGAATCTTGACAAAATGTACACCTCTGTGAATTTCTTTGTGGGGGCTTTTGCACTTGGCCTTCACTGGGTGATTTTCAAGGATAAGTTCCTTGGCAGGTTTCTATTTGCATACTTAGTTCACCTGATTCCCTTTATTATTTGCAATGGTATTCTCACTGGTGGTCTTACTCCTGAGCCAGTCGTGATCTATAATAATGCAGAAAATCTCGGCATTCGGATCTGGACTGTTCCTATAGAAGACACGATTTACTCCATGACATTGCTGCTGATGAATGTTTCTTTATTTGAATTTTTCAGATCTCGAAAAACAATTCAATCTACCTAAGGTTATTAAAGTATGAAGAATCTTCAAGTACAAATCGATGCGCATTCTGGCTTTTGCTTTGGTGTGGTGTATGCCATAGAAATGGCAGAAGATATCTTGGATGAGGCTGGAGTTTTATACTGTCTTGGCGATATCGTACATAATGACGAGGAGGTAAATCGACTAAAACGAAAAGGACTGAAAATCATAGATCATGAGGTATTGAAAGATCTTCGTGATGAAAAAGTCTTGATTCGGGCACATGGAGAGCCGCCTTCTACTTACCAACTGGCGATTGAAAATAATCTAGAACTAATAGATGCCAGCTGTCCTGTGGTGCTCAAACTTCAACATAGAATCAAGAATTCTTTTGACAAAGGAGATTCGATTTACATCTATGGGAAGCATGCGCATGCAGAAGTGATCGGCTTGCTGGGTCAGACCAATAACAAAGCGGTGGTGTTTCAGGACATTTCCGAGTTGGATCTGGATACCCTACCAAATAACATCACACTCTATAGTCAGACTACCAAAAGCACAGACAAATTCTATGAGATCAACGAGATCTTAAAAAATGCTGGAATCACCGTAAATACCAATGATACGATATGCAGGCAAGTGTCCAATCGCGATCGAGAACTACGTGATTTTGCCGGAAAATTCGATCATATTGTCTTTGTCAGTGGCACCAAGTCTTCCAATGGAAAAGTCTTGTTCAACGTCTGTAAGGAGACCAATCCAAATACCTATTTTGTGTCAAATTCAGCTCAAATTGAAACTTCTTGGTTTGGGGAGAATGATCGCGTAGGAATCTGTGGAGCGACTTCCACTCCTATGTGGCTGATGGAACAAGTGAAGGAAAGGATCCTGACTTTTTGAGAAAACATTCCCAAATTGCTAGTATGAAGTCTGAGTTCACACATGCGTCTGTTGACCCCAAAGGGATTTTAATCGCCTTGGCTATTATAGGCCTGTGGTTTTTGAGCTTGATTGCTTTACTGAACTATCAGATTTCTTGGACTGATCCCCTGATTTACCTAGGAGTCTTAATCCAAATGCATCTTTATACTGGCCTTTTTATTACTGCTCACGATGCTATGCATGGCTTAGTTTCTACCAACAAAAAACTCAATAAGGCGATTGGCTGGTTCACAGCACTACTCTTCTCCTATAATTTTTACAGCAGACTCTTCCCCAAGCACCACGAGCACCATCGTTTTGTAGCCACAGATCAAGATCCAGATTACCATGATTCAGATAATTTCTTCGCTTGGTATTATAGTTTTGTCAAACAATACATCAGCATCTGGCAGCTAGTTCTGATGGCAGTGACATTTAATATTTTAAAGCTCTTTCTCCCTGTGGATAACTTAATTGTATTCTGGATGTTGCCTGCTGTCTTATCCACATTTCAGCTCTTTTACTTTGGGACTTACCTTCCTCACAAAGGAGAAAATAATAACAAGCATCATTCCTCTACTCAAGCAAAAAACCACTTCTGGGCTTTTGTCAGCTGTTATTTTTTCGGCTATCACTATGAGCATCATGACTCACCTGGCACTCCTTGGTGGAGGCTTTGGAGAGAGAAAGAATAGCATCCATCACATCAACATTACTTTACATACCAGTCACCAACTATTACCAATGAGGTCAATTTCACTTCTTTTCAACTTTTTATTTATTTCAACTTTGGCATTTTCACAGGGAATAATCCGTGGGAAAATCATCAATCCAGTCAATAATGAGCCTGTTGCATTTGCTAATGTGCTGGTATTGGAAACTGAGTTGGGAGCAATTTCTGATGAAAATGGGGAGTATGAAATCACAGACATCCCCCCAGGATTGTATAATGTGCGTGTAAGTTTTGTGGGTTTCAAGAATAAAACTGCCTTCGAAGTTCAGGTGACCTTAGCTCGTCCTGTGCAGTTGGATTTTGAATTGCTAGAGGATGCATCGGAGCTTTCTGAAGTGGTGGTTAGTTCAGAGTTTTCTCGTTCGGAGGAGACGCCACTTTCCGTGCGAAAACTAAACGCCAATGAGATCGAGCGTTACCCAGGTGGTAATCGGGATATCTCGCGCGTGATACAGTCATTTCCAGGAGTAGCGAGTACCCCAAGCTTTCGAAATGATATTTTGATTCGTGGTGGGGCACCCAATGAAAACAAGTTTTTCATCGATGAGATTGAAGTTCCAGTGATCAATCATTTTTCTACCCAAGGTTCCTCGGGTGGGCCAGTAGGGATTTTGAATGTGAATTTGATTAAAAATGTGGACCTCATCGCAGGGGGATTTCCAGCCAATCGTATGGGAGCGCTGAGTTCCTTCTTCGAATTTCAACTTAAGGAAGGACGTCGAGACAAAATGGCAACTCAGCTGACCGTTGGGGCATCAGAGCTGACCTTATCTAATGAGGGTCCAATTGGGGAGAAAACCACCTATTTGCTTTCGGCTAGGCGCTCCTATTTGCAGGGTCTTTTCAAGTTGCTTGGCCTACCTTTCCTTCCTACATTCAATGACTTTCAGCTGAAGACTACTACCAAGCTCAATGACAAAACTGAGCTGACCTTTATAGGTGTTGGAGCGATAGATAAGTTTGTGCTAAATGAGGCTGTGCCCGATAATGAGACGGAAAAGGAGCAAGAGAATAGACTCTATTTGTTGGATGTGCTTCCGGTGCAAAATCAATGGAATTATGCGACAGGACTGAAATTGAAGCGGTTTAGGGAGAATGGCTTTTGGACTTTTGTGCTCAGTAGAAATATGTTAAACAATCATTCTGTGAAGTATGCTGGCAATGATGAAAGTTCTAAGGAAAACTTACTTTTTGATTATTTGTCCCAAGAATCTGAGAATAAATTCCGTGCTGAAAACAGTTTTTTCGGCAAAAACTATACTTTAAAGTATGGAGGTAACTATGAATATTCCCGGTATTCTATAGAGAATTTTGATCGATCTACCCTGGCAGCTGAAGGAGAAATCGTCGTGGAAAAATCCGTCACTCATTTCAATTCTTATGGGGCATTTATCTCCGGAAGTAAAAACCTCTATGGGGAACGTCTTTTGCTGACCGGTGGTATTAGAGTAGATGGGGCAGATTTTGGGGAGAAAGCGCAAAATCCATTGAATCAGATTAGCCCTAGAATATCTGCCTCTTACCAATTGAAGCCAAATTTGTTCCTTACTGCTAATGCTGGTATTTATTACCAAAAACCTCCATATACGGTTCTTGGCTATAGAGAAAAGGGGGAATTGGTAAATCAGGAAAATGATGTCAGGTATATACGGAACTCTCAAGTAATAGCAGGAATAGAGCTTCAATCTCCGATGAAAAACAGGAGGTTTACAGCAGAAGCATTTTACAAGCATTACAGCAATTATCCCTCTTCTATCAGAAATGGTATCTCTCTAGCAAATCTAGGAGCTGATTTCGGTGTAATTGGAAATGAACCGGTTGAGTCCAACTCTAAAGGGAGAGCATATGGTTTGGAGTTATTGGCACAGCAACGTTTATACAATAATTTCTATGGAATAGCTTCTTTTACACTAGTTCGAAGTGAATTTACCAATCCAAATACTATTGGATATGCGCGTAGTTCTTGGGACAATCGCATCATCATCAGTCTTACAGCAGGAAAGAGATTTGGGAAAAATTGGGAGATCGGTGCTAGGTGGCGATATGTAGGAGGCACTCCATATACGCCATATGATTATGCGGAGTCAAGTTTGATTTCCAATTGGGATTTGCGCAATCAAGGTATTTTAGATTATACTAATATTAATGCGAATAGCCTTGCTGGTTTTCACCAATTGGATCTGAGGTTGGATAAAAAGTATTACTTCAAAAAATGGAATTTGAATTGGTATGTAGATATCCAAAATGCCTATAATTATAAAGCTGAACAGCCACCTATTTTAGTTCCAGTGCGTGATAGTCAAGGAGATATTTTGGTGGATCCTAACGATCCCACCCGATATCAATTGAAATACCTTAGCAATCCGGCAGGATCAGTTTTACCTACTGTTGGCTTGATCGTAGAGTTTTAATTTTTGCCAAGTGCCTCAAGTAATTTGATAATGCGATCGGACTTGTCTTCGATTTTATCAGAACTATAGATGTATTCTACCCACTGCTTTTTTTCCGGTTCGGAAAGCTGTTCAAAAAGCTCAAACTTACCAGGATCATCTTTGAGGCAATCTATAAGCTCCTGAGGGACTTGATCTGGGATTTCTTCTTGATACAGATTGACATGCACAACATCCCCTTCCTCTTTGCCGATTTTTGTACGAATTGGTTTAGCTACAGGAAGAAAAATGAAGCCATTTCCCATGGGCATCAGGTGTTTTCCCTCAAAGGAATGATTATCGAGGGTTCCAGAGACTTTCATCATACCAAAAGCCTTGGAAGAGGGCATGATTTCCTTGGGGAATTTGACAAAAGTCCATCCTCCTTTCCCTTGGAAACGCTCTAAAAGATAATTGCCTTCGACTAAAAGTTGCATAAAAGAAGAGCAGATAAAAACCTGCTCTCATTAATTAGTGTATAGGAAAGTATTGCTTAAAATGATAATATGCTACTTTGCTAGTAATTATAATTTAGCCAAATGGCCTCTTATTCTTTAGAAAACATATCGAAGGTATAAGCCAAATATTTTATATAATATGTATATCCGCTTTTCTACCAGTTAGGTGGCAAAAGCAATGTAAGATATGTTAAACTTAAAAATTGAGGCCACTTCGGTCATCGGTCATCGGTCTTCCAGCCTGATAAGCAAAGAATCTAAGGTGACTGGCATCATTGCGGATAATCATACTTTATAAATAAGGCTTATACAATCCTTATATATTTCTTAAGATATTATTCATTTGGAGAAAGGTATTTGTAAACAACTCCTGCTAATACCGCTCCTACAATAGGCGCTAGCCAAAATAACCAAAGCTGCTGCAGGTAAATTCCTCCAGCAAAAATAGCCTGAGATGTACTTCTTGCAGGGTTTACAGAGGTATTGGTCACTGGAATACTAATTAAGTGGATGAGCACTAGACAAAGTCCAATCGCAATCCCAGCAAATCCAGCAGGAGATTTAGGATAGGTAGAACCTAAAATAATGGTCAGAAACATAAAGGTCATCACCACCTCAGTCACGAGTGCCGAAACCATGTTGTACCCTCCAGGAGAAGCCTCACCATAGCCGTTGGAAGCGAATCCACCCAAATCTACTCCAGCCTTGCCTGTGGCAATCACATATAAAATAGCTGCACCAGCCAATCCGCCCAATACCTGAGCGATAACGTACCCAATGACATCCTTGCTTTCAAATCGCCCGCCTACCCAAAGGCCTATCGTCACGGCTGGATTGAGGTGGCATCCAGAGATATGGCCAATTGCATAAGCCATGGTCAAAACAGTAAGACCAAATGCTAAGGCAACGCCCACGAATCCAATCCCTAGTTCTGGAAAAGCTGCAGCTAGTACCGCACTTCCGCAACCTCCAAGCACTAGCCAGAGGGTTCCAATAAATTCTGCTATAAGTTTTTTCATAAAAATTATGGGTTAGTAATATATGTTACAATTGAATGTAAAAATTTTATTTCAAAAAATGTAAACATTCATGATGAAGATTTTGTGTCTGAATGATTAACAATGGGTTTCTAGATGAAATTGCCACAATTTGGCTTATTTTTTTCTAGAAGGGGAGGAAAAGAATAAAAAATGCTGCTACGGAAACAGCAATTTAAAACGACTTGGAACTCCTAGCTTTTTACTTAAACTTACTGAGAAGTTTGGCTACTTTGGATTTATTCTTTTTCGCCCAGGGCAGTAGTTTCTGGAAAATTGCAAATTGCAAGGGCTTCAACACCCAATATCTAGGTTCAGTAATTTTAATGAGTTCACCTCCAAAACCTTCTTTGAAGCGAACCACTCCTTCACTTCCGCCGATAGAAATATCATAGAAATCATAGCCTTTCTGCACAGCCATTTGAATCACCTGATCTTGAAGGTAATGTCCTACCATCAAATCCTTTTTTTCTCTTAAAGTCGCTCCCATGATGTAATGGAGTTTCTTGCCAACATCAAAAATGATCAGTGCTCCTTTAAGGCTCTCTTCATTTTTGCAACAGGCGATAAAACACTGTTTTTTATTTATTAACGAAATGAGTGTGGGTCCAAAATCATTCCAGGTACGGACCGAATAGCCTTGGTTTACGGCATTTAGCTCGATCAATTCATAGGCTTCCTTGATTTCTGCCTCGGAGCTTGGGAGATATAATTCATTGCCCATTCTACCGGATTTGTTTACATCCCGCCGAGTAGCAGCCTTGTAGTTTGCTCTTACCTTTTCGTAAGCATCAGCCTCTCCAGGGAAAAGATGTACCGCTCTAAATCCGATGATTCCGGCGACGTATTTGAATATTAAACCTTTTTTTACTTTCGAAAAAAGAGCCTCAGTAAGCTTGTAGCTAAGTAAATGCTGGGATTCTGCCTGATCTTTGGAATATGCTGCGGGCAGAGAAAGCTGTGCCATAAATGCTCCTTTTGCCTTAGCTTTTGTTTTGAATTCAGCAATTATTTCTTCAGCAAGATTATCATGGCCCTCGTTAATAATCGGTCCATAGGGAGCCACAAGAATTTTCAATGGGCCCATTCCAGCCAGCACAAGGCCCAATCCACCAAGGATAATTCCATCGGAATCTTTGGCAAGAAGCAGTTCAGGACTAAAGCCATAAGCCCGGTAACTTTCTAGCCAAGCCTGTGTCTGAAGGTATATTCCTCTAGGGTTTTCTTGGAGAAATTCATCCCAAAGTCTCCAGTCTTCCTGTGCTTGAGTCCAGTAGAGTTTTGTCACTGTCAAAAATTTTGTGATTTAAGTTCAAAGTTGCTCCTAAGTCCGTAAAGATTCAAATGATCGAGAGAAAACCTTTAGTTATCTCTTAATCGGTAAGGTTAAGCTTTCACCTTTCTTTCATCAATTAGGATGTTTCAGCAGTCCTATTCATTTACTCCAAAGGAATTAAGAATGCATCTTATAATGTCTTTATTTCCATAGTATTGGACAAGATTGAACGTTATTTATGAGCCTAATTACCCTAACAAAAATGAGCTCTATTTGTCAATCAGCTTTCCATTTACGATTACATTTTTCACTTCAAAGCCATTTACGAAGGAAGGTTCAAAATCAGCTTTGGTAGCGCGGATGTTCAAGTTTTCGAAGGTGAAATCCGAGAGCCGATCATGCTCAGTAATAGCTACGTCGAAAAAAATATCACAGTCCAGATCAATATTTTTCATGGTGATATGATCCGAATAGGAGAGTGGTACTTCTTCTTTTCCTTTGAGATCGAAAAACTGAGTCCAGGGCTTTACATAGAGAAAACTACGCGCCTGCCCTTTGATATTTTCCACGGTAATATACTCGTAATGCTGCGGAGTATCTGGTCGCATTTTTAGCCAAAGTAAGCGCACGGCATCTTGAACTTTGATGTTTCGCATGATCACATTTTTATTGTGAATCGATTCGCTGCCATTGGTCAATGCTGAATGACAAAAGCCAAATTCGCTGTCCTCAATGATGATATTGGTGTTCTCACCGTTATTTGGGTCTTCGTCAGCCCATGGTCCTTTGCCGCCTTTGAGCGCTATGGCATCATCATTCACCGCGAGGTAGCAACCTTTGATCAATACGTTTGACACCACATCCAAGTCAATAGCATCTGTACTAGGAGCTTTTACAGGTTCGTGGGGGGAAGTGATGGTGAGATCAAGTAGTTTGATATTATTGCACTGATAGTAATGACTAGACCAGAAGCCAGCATTGATCAATTTCACATCCTGTACCTGTACATCGTTGCTTTTCCAGACGAAGAGCAATCGAGGTCTGGAGACTTCCAGATTGGTACAGTTGGGGTCTTCTTTTCTACGCTGCCAAAATGCCTCCCAGAACTTCAGACCATTTCCATTGATAGTGCCTGTACCAGAAATCGTGAATCCATCTACTCCATAGGCATTGACCAAAGCGGCATAGTAGTCCAGGTTTTGACCCTCCATTCGGGAAGGAATCAAAGGATAATGGGCGATATCATCAGAACCTTTTAATACGGCACCTTCGGCTACATGAAGATGTGTATTTGGCTTGAAAAATAAGGCACCACTAAGGAAAGTGCCTTTTGGGACGATCACAACTCCGCCAGTTTTAGCAGCTTGGTCAATTACAGCTTGTATTTGCTGGGTTTGCAATAGGCTACTGTCGTTCTTCACGCCAAAATCGGTAAGCAGATATTGCTTTCCAAGATCTTCCAGTTTCACTTTGGAATAGTCATGAAACCATGGTGAAATGGGAGTACCATCAGGCCATAGATCCTCTGATTTTTCTTGAGAAAAAGCTGGCTGGAGGATTATAATAGCAGCTATGAGTGCCGTCAATAGGTTTTTCATCAATTTTTGGGAATTATTGGACTACTTCATCCGTAAATACTATTACCTTAAGATCGCATACAAGATATAAAAAGCTATGGAGATTGGTATCAGTTGCTGTCCTGTCTCAACCTGCTAAAAGTCCGGTGTTCCTATAATTTACTTCCCTGAATTAGGATGGAAGCTTTGATAGATTGCTCTTTGAGATGTAGGAATTTTTTGCGGTTCTCATCAAGTTTAAAGTCTTCAAAATCCTGCATAGTCTCAAACTCAACCAAATGAACTTCATAAGGACGCTCCATGGAGCTTTCTATGCAACTCTCAGCAGTTGGTCGGAGTCTCAATAGAAGTTTTCCATTGTACTTGGCGATGGTGGGGATGGCGATCTCCTCAAACTCATGAAAGATGCTCTCTTGACCCTTGATGATATATATTAATTGTGTGATAAATAGCATTGGATTTTTTGAAGTAAAGAGACTGAAAATCACTTTATACTTTGTAGCTGATTGGCAGCCTTTTTATAATATTTTGCCCAAATCATTATTGCTGGACTGTAAAAGGCGTAAAGCATCCCTCCTAAAAATGAGGCCCAGCCAATGGAATATGGGCGAATCATCCAGACTAATCCGATCGAAAGAAGGGGAACGGTAAACATTATAATTATTCTGGTTCGCTGAAATCTAGCATGTAGCAGCTCATAGGGATTTAGAGCCAAACTATCCTTTTTGATAATTGCAATATTGTAAAACCAAAAGAGGACGAAGTATAAGGCAAAGGCTATAGAACCGTAATAAATCATCAAATCTGGGATTTCAATAGGCGAGATCTGCAAGGAAAGATCAGTTCCAAAAATCAAATTGGTGAGAAAGAGCGTCAAAAAACGCAAAGGATAAACATAAAATATGATCAGGGCTATAAATAGGGAGTTGAGAAAAATTAGCCATGATCCTCTCATGGTATAGATCTCCGAAAAGCGTACATGCTCCTGCCAAATGACTATAAGAAACCCAATACTGATCAAAAATGCTGGAAGTGTCTTTGTAAAAACTATTAAGTCCTCTAGTGAATTTGGGCTGGCCAAATTAAAAATTAAGAGAGTCACTGCAATCCCAAAAACAGCATCCGTCAGGTTATCTAATCTTGAAGGGCTTTCTCCTCGATAGGTTATGTTTGGATCTCTATCGCTAGATTTAAAAAGCTTATTGCGCATAGTAACTTGTTTTAATTCCTTAATATAATCGATTTGGACTGGTAGAAAAATTCGGAAAAGTGATCTGAAGATGCATGGAAACAGAATATAGCTCAGCCAGCCGTGGAATTACTATCAAATTAGCTTACAGCCTGATTTGAAAAGGCTTTCGGATTTATTTGCTTTTTGAGTAGAGCGCCTTCAAAGCGCCTGTGGACCAGAGCGCCCAAAGGACCAAGACTGGCTGGAAAAACAATCTTATTAAGCGCTTTTGATCTGTATCTAATCCAAAGGCATCTTTTCCATCCACATATTGCGCAATATTTCCTGGGAAAATAAGCACATAAAAAATGGCGAGTGCTATCCCAAATTTCACCTTATGTGTTGACAAGAAAATCATCCCAAAACCTAAGACTAATTCTACTAGACCAGAGAGTATAACCACTAAATCTTTGCTCATAGGAACCCATTCAGGTACTTGCGATTGGAATTCCTGTCTTTGCAAAGTTAGATGCCCAATAGCCGCCCAGATCATAAATGCTCCTAGGATAATTCTCAGTACATTTTGAACTGTCGACGTTTTAGGATTGAGCATAGTTCAGTAGCTAAAAGGCTGTTATAAATATTCCTGATATTGTTCAAGGAAAAAATTCCTGATTACTCCATTTTCCAGAAGATGATTCCTCCCGCTTGCTTACCCATATCTACAGAGGCCACTTTTTCTGCCTTTTGGATATCAATTACATCTAAGGTACCTGGTTCACCACCTATACCTTCTACAGAAATGAAAGCATATTTGCTATCTGAAGAGATCGAAACTCCATGCGCCACCTTTCGGGTATTTTTCACTCTTGGGAGTTCCGAGTTGCTTTCCAGATCCCAAATGCCAGTTTCTCCGCTTCCTTTATAGGTGACTACCAAATAGCGACCATCTGGAGATACATCACAATTGTAAGGTGCTTTGCCTGTTTTAAATCGGTTAGTGATCTCCCACTTTTCCAAATCCACTTCCAAAACCTCATCAGTGCCATTGCCAGCCACATAGACTTTTCCATTGGTAGGATGCGGCATAGCCCAGGTGGGTTTTACTTCGCTATGATACATTGGAGCAGCTTCTGTCATCATGCCATGTCCCATTTTAGAATGATCCATTCCCCCCATGGCTGCTCCATCTTCCTCCATTCCATCTAAACTCAGCTTACGGGTCACTTTCAATTTGGTGGTGGAAATTTCAAATAACTCTCCAGACATCATACCCACTGAATAATGAAACATGCCATCAGATGAAATTCTGGATCCATGAGGCATTACTCCTGTTTCTATGCGATCTATTTCGATCATTTCTTCTGGGTCCACGACGGACACTGTACTCGGCAGCATGTCACCATGAAGGTCAAAGTTCACGCAGTATAATAGTCCTGTTGCCTTCGAAATCTGAAGTGAAGCGGGGAAAAGCCCCAATTTCACCGTATTCACCACTTCATTTGTCTCGGTGGAATACTTGTATAGGGTTCCATAAGGATTGCCATGGGCAAGAGAGAGGTACCAATATTTGCCATCAGGACTTATATTTATCCCATGTGGTCCTTCTATCTCAGCTGGCCATATTCCTACTTGAATAGTTTCTTCTATAGTCGCATTTTTCCCATCAAATTTGATAAGTGCAACTTCATCTTCCGACTCTGCAGTGACATATACGTAGTAATTCTGCGCATTTGCCGCAAAACTAAACGTAAGAGCTGCGATCAGAAGGAGTGACTTAATCATGCTTATTTTTAGAGTGAGTTGACACATACAGATTCTACTTAGCTTCTTCTATCTTGGAGTTTTCTGGTATTACAGGTTGCAACTTGGCAGACCAGAGTCCACTGTTCCAATCTGAATAGAAAATATGCCCCTTGTGCGGTTGCGCGCCCCAGGTGAATGGAGCATTTGATACATAGCCATCAGGGTCTGCTGGTACAATCCAGGCGATTTCACGGCCTTGGCGATTGAGATCTCCCAAAAGTTCTCCACTGATATCCACTACGCGTACTCCTCCATTGTAGAAGGCAGCATAAAGAATATCATCTTCAATCCAGAAATTGTGTGAGCCTGCAAGAGGCACCTTAAACCAGGCAACTTCTTTTGGGTTTTTGAGATCAGTGAAATCTATGACGTGTAAGAATCCAGCTGCTCTACCAGGCTTGCGTCCATCTGGGTCTAGACCATAAGGGAATTCTTCATCACCTAGGATCACATAGAATTTACCTGTCTTTTTATCCCTGTAAGGGAAAGCAGCATGGTTTGAACCACTTGGGTAGGCATAACTAGCAAATTGTACAGGATTGGCTGGTGTGCCACCTGCTATGCCATTTCCCACATCCACTAGCTGTACTCCGTCAGACCAATTGGAGGAATAAGCGATTCCATCTTCAACCCACACATCGTGAATGGCATGTCCTGGTGTATCCAATTCAAACTCTCCGACGATTTTTGGGTTAGCAGGATCTTCAATATTAATGGAGTAATACTTTCTCCCAGCACTCAAGGCATAGACGTGATTTTGATAGATAAATACATTGTGTACTCCTCCAGTGAGATTTTCAGAGAATTCGGAGATGATTTTGGCATCTCTAGGATTACTTACATCGACGATCACTAAGCCATTTTTTCTATTAGAGGCTCCTTCTCTTGAAATCACTGCTACTTTTCCGTCCTCGGATACTTTTACATCATTCACTGTCCGCGCATCCACCTTCACCGAATCTATCAATTCGATTCCTGCTGGATCAGTCACGTCCCAGAAATATGCAGAACCATCCGAACCCCAGGTTCCAGTGACAGCATAATCTCTACCATCTACTCCTTCCCATACCCAAAGATCAGAAGTGTGCTTATCGTTGACCGATCCTTGGCCTATGAGATCAATTTGACGAGTGATGTTTCGATTGTTTGCCTGTATTGTCACCGATGCTGCTGCTGGACCACAGGTTGCATTCAAGACGTAGAGTCCTGGCTCATCGGCCACGAATTTTCCTTCCTGGGTAATCAATCCCGAGGGAGCCGCCGATACATCGAAAGACTCTCCAGTAAAGGAGAAATTGATCGGCGCATCTGCAATCTCATTTCCATGTTTGTCTAATGCCACAGCAGTCAGTGTAAAGACATCACCTGACCTACCTTCTACCATATCGGATTTTAAATGAATCTCAGCAATAGGGTTTTCTAGTACATCTACCTCTAGCTTTTGCTCCACTCCATCCACGGATGCAGTGATCATCACTTTTCCTTTTTCCTTGGCAATCAATTTGTCGAAAGGGGCTATGCCCACTTTACGCTCATCTGAGGAAGTTAATTTGACTACTTTTTCCGGTCTTTCAAACCCTGCCTTGTCAGTCACTTTGATTTCCAATGGAACAGTAACTCCGGCATACACATGCTCAGGGAGGGGGGCAATTTCTACTTTGGAGATTGCTGCAGGCGCTACCGTTACTTTGATATTGGATCTCAATTGAGGATCACCTGGGCTGATTACAATTACATCATACTCTCCGTGTTTGACGGCCGTAGCCATGCCGGTGCTATCCACTACCGTTAAGGCACGTGAATTTGTAGAATAAAAGATAAACTCTCTATCAGCTACTTTCTTTCCAGATGCATCTACCACAGCAGCGCCAAGCTGCATAGTTTGGCCGATGTTCATGGAAACATCCTTAGAACTTACTTCAATAGATAAGTCTTGTGCTTGTAGAAAACCTACAGATAGCAATAGTAGAAAAGCGAAGATTAAAAACTTTTTCATGGCTGGGGTTTTAGATGGATTTTGAATTTAGCGAATCCTGCATGCCAAACCTTGTAAAGTTTGGCAAAATGTTAAGTGTACAGCTGTTTTGCTATCCGGCTATTGCTGAATACTTTTCATAATAAACTCAACGAGTGGGGTAGGATCTTTCAATGAATGTGGATGATGTCCAATACCCTCTTTAGGTATTAGTACGATTGTTCCGCCAGCCATTCGGAACTGCTCAGCAAGCAAAGCTGTGTTTTCTTCATAAGGAACTACTTCATCCGAATCGCCATATACGTGGATGACGGGAATACCAGCTTTGGCAACTTTGATACTATTATAAATAGGAATTCCTTTGAATTCCAACACTGTATTGGCATCTAATCCATAAGCAGCTAGACACCTTTCCCAATCTACAGGGCTGCCTTTACCGGCATACAGTCCGCCCGGCCAACTCTTGATATCGCAAACGGGGGCATCTGCGTAAATGCTAAATACTTTCTTGGTGTTTTGAGCCGCCCAATTATAAATAATCAATCCACCTCGACTCATTCCTTCTAGCACCACTTTTTTGTTTAGGCCATAGTTCTTTCGGCAGAACTTGTAAAAGTTATCCCAAATCTCCACAGCCTCATCATTTCCATAGAGGTTTGCCACATCTACATAGACTACATGAAATCCTCGATCTAGCAATGCCTTGTCTAATTGTGGTTCATGCCCCCAAAATCTAGCTCTCCAGATCCACAGCTTCTCAGCATTGGGCTTATTTGGAAAAATTACCTTGGCATCGTGTCCTTCAAAGGAAAACTGCTCGGATTTATATTCAGGGAAAGTAGGGTCTTGCGCATAAGAGCTCAAGCTGATCAAAATGGCTAGGAGGGTAAAAAGTAAAGGCTTCTCAAGTTTCATCTTTTGATTAAGATCGTTTAGATCAAAAAGGTAAGGGTTTTCAAGGCGAATAGAAATAAAAAAGCGACTGAGAATCTAATCCCAATCGCTATTTGAATTTGTAAGAAGTTCGACACGCGGACTTCTTTAAAGATTCTATTGAATCCCTTTGGCAGCATCCTGATCCATAAACCAGATCAGATCTCCATGCGATGGCTGTACCAAATTTGCTGGATAGCTCGCGAAATCCTTTTCTTTTTTGATGATTTCCTGCACTTTCTCCGCTTTCCCGGCACCAGTTACTAAGAAGGCAACTGCTTTGGCATTATTTACGATTTTCCCTGTGATAGTCACTCGCTTTTGGCCTGAGTCGGGGTGCGTAGCTACCACACAGTTCTCTGGAGAATCCCAAAGTGAAATGGAATTTGGGAAAATGGAAACGGTATGTCCATCATCGCCCATGCCGAGCATGACCAAATCAAATTGAGGTATATCATTCAACTTTGGAAGCTCAGCATCCAATACCTTGCTATAGCGAACAGCTTCTCCTTCTGGCTCATTTTCTCCCAGAACTCGATGGATATTAGTAGCAGGAATCTCGATCTTCGATAGCAAATGATCCACTGTCATTTTGTAATTGCTTTCTGAATCAGTAGGAGAGACACAGCGCTCATCTCCCCAGTAGAAGTTGATCTTTGACCAGTCGATTTCAGTACCAAAGTGCTCTGCCAAATAATCAAAAATAATCTTTGGCGTGCTGCCTCCGGAAAGTGCGATGTGGAGGGTCTGATCGCTGGCTGCCAAGTCTCTGAAGTATTCAGAAAACTCCTTGGCAACTTGATCTTTGGTATCGTATATCTTAATCGTCATTAGTCTAGTAGATTTATGAAATCCCTACTTATGCAGCATTTGGGACTTTATTATAATGGTTTGAATTTCTATTTCACTCTCTGCCTACCTGCCTGGCAGGCTTCAGAGCTTTGAGATAGATAAATTATCCAGCCTTTCAGGCGGGGCTATGTTATCTAGGGATTTCAGCTAAATGTTTATCAACTGCACTCTCTGAGATCACGGTAGTTATCGGAACTCATTGACCTCTGTGCTGATTTTTAATCTATAAAATACAGAAGCCTGTTTCGTCAGTTAGGCGATTTCCTGGATTTCTCCAGCCGAAGTGACCTTCAAACATATCATCAGAATTTCTTGGCCCCCAAGTTCCTGCTGCATACCCATACGTTGGGACATCCTCATTTTCCCAGTATTTCAAGATCGGATCTACAAATCTCCAAGCAGCCTCCACCTCATCAGCTCTGGCATAAAGCGTGGCATCACCTTGCATCGCATCCAACAGTAATCTTTCGTAGGCATCCATAATCTCCGCTGAGTCTAAGTCGGAGTAGTAGAAATCCATATTAGCCTGCTCTACATGGAATCCTAGACCAGGGACTTTCACTCCGAACTTCATCAAGATTCCTTCATCAGGCTGAATCCGGATGATGATCTTATTATCTTTTTTGTAAACATCCTGACTTTTGAACACCTCATGAGCTGGGGATTTAAAGTGGATCACCACTTCCGTCACTTTAGTAGGCATATATTTGGCAGTGCGGACATAGAAAGGAACGCCTTTCCAGCGCCAGTTGTCCACAAAAAACTTAACCGCAGCAAAGGTTTCTGTCTTAGAGTTAGGATCTACACCATCTTCCTCCCGATATCCTTTTACTTTTTTGCCATTTATTGTTGAGGCTACATATTGGCCTTTCATTGTATGAGTAGCAAGTTCTTCATCGCTTGTCATTACACGAAGTGATTTCAAGGCTTTAACCTTCTCATCACGAATTTCCTCCGCGCTGGAATTAATCGGTGGCTCCATTACGATCAGCGAAACAACCTGAAGTAAGTGACTTTGGAACATATCCCGAAGTGCACCCGACTTGTCATAATATCCACCACGCTTTTCCACGCCTACAGTCTCAGCATTGGTGATTTCCACATGATGAATGTATCGGCGATTCCAAGTCGGCTCAAAAATAGAATTGGAAAAACGTGTTACCAATAAGTTTTGAACGGTTTCTTTCCCCAAATAATGATCAATTCTATAGACCTGAGGCTCTTTGAAATACTTGTGCAAACCTGCATTCAGCTCTTTTGCGGTAGCCAAACTGTAACCAAATGGCTTTTCCACAATGATTCGTTTCCAGCCATTTTCTTCGGTGGTCAAACCAGCTTCGCAAAGGTTCTTAGCAATTACCTCATACAAACTTGGAGGAGTGGATAGGTAGAAAATATAGTTCTCATCACAACCTTTTTCCTTATTTAGCTTTTGAATTCTCTTCGCCAAGCCATCATACTTGCTATCATAATTATCGCCCAAATCTTCATAAAACATCTTCTCAGCAAAATCAGCGATATAGGCTTTCTCTTCCTTACTGATTCTATCCTTCAAAAACTCACTTTCCTGAACAACTTTCTGGCGGAATTCTTCATCAGTCATTGCACTTCTGCTCGCCCCCAAAACCACAAAATTTTCGGGAAGATGCTTACCCTTGTACAGGTTATATATTGCCGGAACCAGTTTTCGTGCAGTCAAATCACCTGACGCACCAAAAATTATAAGCATCTGGTTTTGTGTTTTCTTCATCAGTACGGGCGTATTTTTATGTTTTTTGTATTAAAACCTAGCTTTAGGCGGTCACAAATTTATCAATCTTACTAGAAAGCCAACCTTCAATCCATTAATTTTGGAATCAAGAGACGCAAAAATAACCCATATTTATTTCTAACCTTGCAAGCGCTAAGGCATAGGAGCAAATTTGAAAAATAACAAATAGAAAAGATGGAGAACACAAATTATGATTTTGGATTAGTTGGCCTTGGCGTGATGGGGCGAAATTTTATTTTGAATGTCGCCGACAATAATTTCAAAGCTTTTGGCTACGATCTGGATCCGGAGAAAGTGGATGCATTGAAAGAAGAAGGAGGAAATCTGGAAAAAGTGAGTGCTTCAACTGATATCAAGACTTTTGTGGAGGCATTGACTTCGCCAAGGAAAATCATGCTTCTAGTTCCAGCGGGAAAAATCGTAGATCAGGCGATTGAAAGCCTACTTCCATTATTAGACAAAGGTGATATCATTATAGATGGTGGGAATTCATTTTTCACCGATACGGATAGAAGAGAGGCATATTTGAAAGAAAAAGGAATTCACTTTTTTGGTTCTGGGGTTTCTGGTGGAGCAGAGGGAGCGAGAAAAGGACCGAGTATCATGCCTGGTGGAGACAAGGAAGCCTATGCTCATGTGAAACCAATTTTCGAAGCAGTTTCTGCTAAATATAAAGGCGAACCATGCGTGGCTTACCTAGGACCAAAATCAGCTGGGAATTATGTGAAGATGGTGCACAACGGCATTGAGTACGCCATGATGCAGTTGACTTCTGAGATTTATGACCTGCTGAAAAAGTCCTGTGAACTATCCAATGAAGAACTTCACCAAGTTTACGATACTTGGAACAAAGGCCGTTTGCAATCATTTCTGGTAGAAATTACTGCTGAGATCTTTACTCAAAAGGATGAGTTGAGCAGCGCTGATTTGGTGGATATGATTCTGGACAAAGCCAAGCAAAAAGGCACAGGCAAATGGACTTCTCAGAATGCTATGGATTTGGGTATTCCTGTTCCGACCATCGATATGGCGGTAAGTATGCGTGAGATTTCTGCTTTGAAAGACGAGAGAGTTCAAGCGGACGAGCTATACTCCCGACCAGAAGTAGCACATATCGCCAAAGAAGAATTGATCGCTCAAGCAGAGCAAGCATTATATTTCTCTTTCATTATCGCTTACTCTCAAGGTTTGCATCAGCTCATGTATGCTTCCAAGGATTACGGCTATGACCTGGATATGTCCACCATTGCTAAGATCTGGAGAGCAGGTTGTATTATCCGTGCGGGATTGTTGGCGGATATCGCGGAAGCTTATACCGCGGATAATTCCATCCCGAACTTGCTGCTTTCGCCTTCCTTTGTACCAAAAGTTCAAGGCACTTTGCCTGCAGTTCGTCAGGTAGTTGCCTTCGCTGCGAAAAATGGCATTCCTGTTCCAGGACTTTCCTCGGCATTGAGTTACTTCGATGCTTACACTTCGACTAAATTACCATTAAACCTGATCCAAGCTCAGCGTGATCACTTCGGTTCGCATACCTACGAGCGAACTGATCGTGACGGGATCTTCCATACGGAATGGGGGAAATAAGAGTTGGCAGTGGTCAGTTTTCAGTCACAGTCTCAGTATGCAAAAGCTCGTTGGTGAATCCGACGAGCTTTTGTCTTATCAATGTCTGTGAATCCAGCTTCTGGAGAAGCAGGACAACAACAGAAGTGGGGAAAAAATTTGTAGGTAGTTTTAGAAGCTAGTGATCAGTTTTCAGTCGCAGTCTCAAAAATTACTAGTATCAATAAGGCAAAATCTCGCTAAGAAAATTGGCGAGCTTTTGTGTAATCAAAGTCCGTGAATACAGCTTCTGGAGAAAAATAAATTGGAGAAACTGCTAAATCGAAAAGTTGATTTAGTTGAAGAACAGATACTAAAAAACCCTGTACTAATAAGGTCAATCGAGCGCAATAAGCAGCAGATATATGGATGAGAGAATTGAAAAATGAATTTTAGGTATCTTATAGGAAATAGTCCAGCTTCTGGAGAAGCAGGACAACAACAACAACAAAATTACTTCTTGCGCACTCTGCGATCCCGATAGCCATCGGGACTCTGTGCTATCTGCGGTTAAACCCGCATTATGCATTAGAATAATTGAATGGAGGGCTTATGTTTTGAATTTGGGCAAATATCCCATCCATCCAAGGCCTCTTTTTAGCAGGTAATGAGATTTTCAATACCTGCTTATTGGCATGATTTACCTTCCATGCTCCTAATGCAAAGCAATAGGATTTCAGTGTTTTTAAGGTGGCCCGATTATGATGATTCAGCGCAAAATGACGGAATAAACTCATTAGGTTATAAGCTACCATGATGAATCTGAACGAGGCTTCTGTTGCCCAGAAATCCTGTAAGCAAAAACTTTCCAGGCCAAAATCATCCTTGAGTTCTTTGATTCTGTTTTCACA
>NZ_QKZT01000026.1 GCF_003254055.1 Algoriphagus chordae | reverse complement strand
CGTTACGCACCCGTTCGCCACTCTCTATTACCCGAAAGTAATATACCGTTCGACTTGCATGTATTAGGCCTGCCGCTAGCGTTCATCCTGAGCCAGGATCAAACTCTCCATTGTAAATTATCATTATTTATACACTGCCTATAAAACCGCACGAAGCAAATTCTATAAGCCTCTCCCTGTCTGTTCTCAGGTTACTATTTTTTTTCGTCTTACATCACTTCAAAGAACTTAGTACCACTCATTTGTGGCGCTGGTCGGCTGCTGTTATCTCTCGACTTTCGCTCCGTTTTTTCCCCTTCCTTGCTGAAGGGAGTGCAAAGGTAAATGATTATTTTTAATCCGCAATACCTGTTGCCATATTTAATTTTAAAGTTTTTGAGAAGCTATGCCCTCTCCGCTTTATCCCCCTTCCTGCCGAAGGGAGCGCAAAGGTAAGGGATCATTCTTGACTTCCTAGCCTCTCGCAAAATTAAATGTTTTTCAATACTTTTTTGAACCGCTCTCCGTTCATTCCCCTCAGCCGTTCGCCTCGTTTGGGAGTGCAAATATCTACCTTTTTATTTTAGAGACAATAGTGCACACAAAGAAATTTGTAAAAAAAATTGACTGATTTTCGCAGTCCATTAATTATCAGGACTTTTGTTTTTTGTAAAGGGGAACTGTGCTGCATGGCTCTCCATACATTATGGATTTTGCGCGACTTTGTATCAGCGAAATTATTTTACCGTAGGCGAATAAAGGAATAGGGAAATCACTGCATCCTTTCACTACAACTGGCCTATCCGCATAGGTCTCTGGATCTAATTCTTTCAAACATTCTTCAGAAATCATCACTTCAAGCTCTTTGAGATCTCCAATTGCAAAGCCACGAACTATAGGATCGAGATAGGTGGCTACTAACATAAATGCC
This sequence comes from Algoriphagus chordae, assembly GCF_003254055.1. GTDB lineage: Bacteria > Bacteroidota > Bacteroidia > Cytophagales > Cyclobacteriaceae > Algoriphagus > Algoriphagus chordae. The sequence goes on along the minus strand of NZ_QKZT01000026.1, from coordinate 67,114 downwards.
CAATTAGGGACGATCGCGTCTACAGTGCAGCTAATCGCTACCCACTTATTCTCATACTGCTTCCAGTCAATCTCCTTAAGCGCTGCGCGAAAATCCTTTTCCCTGAGTATTAATTCTTGAAAAAGAAAAGGTTTCAAATCAAATATCATACGCTCTTCCTTAGGATAAATCTCTTCTAGATTAATCGTAATGATCGGACTACTGGCAACTCTATTTATTATCTCGCTCATATAAGCAGTGGATTCTTTTTGGATTGAAGGGCTTTGAATTCCTTTAAGTAATTTGGGACGAAATAAGCCAAGTCGGCAAAGTCCCCCTTTTGAAACTTATCAAAAGCTAAAACACCTACATACTCAGCTGAAATTTCTATGTCTAGAAATACCGCATTCGTATGTTTAATCACTTTGGACACTTTCTCTACCGCATCTCCGACAAAATAAACTTTTCCCTTGTCAAGCATTGCTGAAAATGATCCCTCATCTATGATCTCTGAATCAAGCTTCCTTTCCGAGTTCAACTCATTGTCAAATACTTCTCGATAAACCTCCATCCTTCTAGCATCTAGCATAGCTACGATCAGCCCAACATCTTCTATCTGAGTCTTTGCTCCATAAGAAAGCGCTTTCAAAGTACTGACCGCTATTAACGGTAGATCTCTGGCAAATGCTAGTCCTTTGGCAACCGAAACACCAATTCTTAGTCCGGTGTATGATCCAGGGCCCTCAGACACGGCAATAGCATCTAATTGTTTGATAGCGAGTTGGCATTCATCGAGCAATTCATCTATCATGCCCATGAGTTTCTCAGAATGAGCTCCCGGAACGTCAAGAGATTTCTCTTTCAACAAAAGCCCATCTCGATGAACTGCAATGGAACAAATCGGCGTGGATGTCTCCAGGGAAAGAATTACTGCCATAGACCTTATTTTGACGAGGCTGTTAGCACCATCTCTATTTTTTCTGGATCCTTCAAATATTCTTTGGCAAGCATCACATCTTCGTCGCCCTGCAATCCAGCCTCAATCATTCCTTCTTGGAAATAATACCTGGATACTATCTCCTGAGAAAGGATTTTTTTGATCTCCACCTTATTAGTGACCAAATCCTGCTCTTTGTTATGATTCACTCTACTTTCGAGGGAATCAATCTGAGCTTTGATCTCATCATAATAATCTACCTTCTCCGCATTCTTACGCATATCCTCCACAGATTTCTCTAGGTAGGTGGTGTAATCATATTCTTTTCCCTGAAGCCAATTGACAAAATCTGCATAATCTGCATCGGAAATCGAAAAGCTCGCAGGATCCGAAATTTCCTCATGCTCATAGAAATACTTGGTGCCATAATCAAACACATGGTTTCTAGCTACCAAACTATATAAGATCGGCGCATAGCTTTGTTGCTCGACCAGCTCATCTGGTTCAATTCCCGCTCCATCCAATACAGTCCTGCCATTTTTGGTATGGAAAACCTTTCTCAGAGAATCTGGAACAGTTATCAATTCATGGCTTTCTCTGCTTTGCAAATAATCAATGGCCTGAATACAACGCCCACTTGGAATGTAATACTTGGCAGTAGTCACTTTCATCTGCGCATTGTAAGACAAGGGAACGGTAGTTTGCACTAAGCCTTTTCCGAATGATTTCCTCCCAATCAATACCGCCCGGTCGTAATCCTGCAGCGTACCTGCTACGATCTCAGAAGCAGAAGCACTATGCTCATTGAGCAACACGACCATTGGGATATCTTTATCCACAGGAGTCTTGCTAGTCTTATAGGTGTAATTGACATTTTCAAGCTTGCCGATCGTCTTTACTACTTCTTTTCCCTTCGGAATAAAAAGGTTAATAATTTCTACCGCTTCATTGACAAGTCCACCAGGGTTGTCTCTAACATCGAGAACCAATCGGTCTACTCCTTGACTTTTCAAATCAACCAGTGCATTTCTTACCTCAGTGGAAGCATTCGTCGTAAACTCTGCCAACTTGATATATCCTGTGTGCTCATCCAATTTACCGTAATAAGGCACATTTTTGATCGCAATTTTCTTTCGGATAATATCAAACTCCAGGGTATCCATATTCCGTTTCATTTGCAAATGAACTGGCGTATTCGCAGGACCTTTGAGAAGCGTGGAAACATCTGCTGAGCTTAGCCCAGACACATCTGTTGTGTCAATTTTGAGAATATAATCACCAATCTTCAAGCCTACCGTTTGGGCAGGAAAACCTGTATAAGGCATAATCACCATACTCCCTTCTCCCCTATTGCCTATCAGCGCGCCAATTCCGGCATATTCACCCGTGGTCATCATACGATAATCGTCAGAATCTTCCTCAGGCACATAGGTGGTATAAGGATCCAACTCCGCCAGCATCGCATTGATACCAATAGTCACCAACTCATCTGGATCAATATCATCCACATAATAGGAATCCAGCTCTCTAATAAGTGTAGCGAAAATGTCGATATTCTTAGCTATGGCAAAAAGCTTGTCATTTTTAGCCTTGAATGCAAAAAATCCTGTGAGTACAACTGCCCCCAATACGAAAATTAGGAGGGATTTTTTCAATGATTTATTCATGCTTATGTTGGTTTTCGCTTACGATGCTAGCTATTTTTTTTAGCACCAGCGTGATTTTGGTCTGAATTTCTGAAAACTCCATCAAATCTGAACTTACATAAATTAAGCCAATGGACATATTTGGAGCAGAAGATGGGATCAAAGATTTGTTGAGTCTGTAGGCTTCACGCATTCGTCTTTTTACGAAGTTACGCCCAACTGCTTTTTTGATCTTCTTCTTCGAAACGGAGAAAAGCACCTGCGAGGTTCCAGTACCCTGGTCCTTTTTAACAAAAAATTGGACTTTAAATGGGTACAAAAAAAAAGAGGAACCTTCGTTAAAAAGTTCCTTGATAAGTTTGTCGGCATGAAGCCGCTCACTTTTTGGGAGTCTGTAATTCATCACAAGGACTTAATCGTATGTAAACATACAATTATCAGTGCTAAGAATTACTTCTTCAATGTCTTTTCAGAAGAAACAGACAATTTATGTCTTCCTTTTGCTCTTCTTGCCTTCAGTACTCTTCTACCGTTAGCAGAAGACATTCTTTCTCTAAAGCCGTGCTTATTTTTTCTTTTTCTACGGGAAGGTTGAAATGTTCTTTTCATGATCGAATATCTTTATCTAATTGCTTTCTAATTCTAAGTCCCCAGAGATTTATCCCTGAAAAGGACTGCAAAGATAAGTACCATTTCTTAAAATTCAAACAAGCCAAAAAACATTTGTTTGAATTCAATCGACTTACCAATGATCAACTACCAAATCAAGTCCAATAACCCTGCGTCCCAGTTTGTCCAAATCAGCCTATATATCCCAATAAAGCAGATTTCGCCCGTAAAACTACAACTTCCAGCTTGGCGAGCAGGTCGATATCAGCTCGCAAATTACGCTCAAAATATTCGAAACCTCAGCATAAAATCAAGTACTGGAAAACAAATATCCTGCTCAAAACTCACAAAAGACCTCTGGGAATTCAGCCCTGATCAGTTAGGAGAATACCAAGTGCAGTATGAATATCACTGTGCTAAGATGGATGCAGGGGCTTGCTGGGTTGATGACGAGCAGATTTATCTGAATTTTGTCAATTGTTGTTTTGAGGTAGTAGGTAGATCTGAAGAAAAAATCCAAGTGGAAGTAAATCACCCTCAACATTACCAGTGCTGCACAACATTGCTTACAGAAGACAATAGATTCTTTGCCTCCAACTTCCAGCAGCTGGCTGACAGTAGTTTTCTGGCTGCGAAAAGCTTAACACATGAGAGTTTTAAGCTTGGACAGACTAATTTCCATCTTTGGTTTCATGGGGAAATCCATTTTGATTTAGCAGAGTTTAAAGTAAATGTCAAACGATTCGCAGAGAGGCAAATCGAGGCTTTTGGAGAATTCCCTGTCAACGAATATCATTTTATCTACCAGCTACTTCCCTACTCGCACTATCACGGTGTGGAGCATCAGCGGGGCACGGTCATCACTTTTGGAACAGCCGAAAGTCTGTCAGATCGAAAACAACTAAATGAACTCATGGGAGTATCTTGCCATGAACTCTATCATGCTTGGAATGTCTGTCAGATCAGACCTCAGGAAATCATGCCTTATGACTTTTCCAAAGAAGCTTATCACGAGGCTGGATGGATGGTAGAAGGCGTCACTACTTATATGGGCGATCTTTTCTTGTTGAAGTCCGGCTATTTTTCACTGCGGGAATACTGTGAAACCTTTGAAAAGGTACTGAACAGAGAATCCGTAAACTTCGGCTGGCGCAGCCAATCCATACTAGAATCCAGTTTTGATCTCTGGATAGATGGCTATGAAGCGGGAATTCCCGATAAGAAAGTAAGCATCTACACCCATGGAGCTTTGATTGCATTCTGTTTGGACGCTATGCTTCTGGATGAAAACTCATCACTCCATCAGGTAATGAAGATACTTTGGCAGCGATTTGGAAAAGAAAAAGTGGGATACAGCTTAGATGAGGTTTGGGAGGTTTTGCTATCGCAGACCGAACATCCTGACCATTTCAATCAATTTCACAAGGATTACATCGCAGGCAAGGAAGATATTTTTCCCGTCGTAGAGAAGCATCTTGCTTCCTTAGGCTTCGAAATGGAAACCAGGCCCAAGGAAGATCATCTATCTTCTGCCTTTGGAGTCATCAAACTAGAAGATGGTAGAATTACGAAAACCCATCCAGCAAGCGAGGCTTCCAAAAAACTAATGGTAGGTGATTTGATCAAAATTCAAGAACTGACAATAGACGGCCTAAAATTATCAATCGAACGATTTGGGAGAAATCTCGAAATAGAACTATCGGCTTCAAAAGAGCTCTTATTCAGAGACCATTTTCTCCTAGATAAAAAAAGTAATGCCAAAAGAACTGCTTGGATCAATGGATAAAAAAAGGGCTGCCCATCTGGACAGCCCTAATAAATTCTGATTTAATTAGAATCAGTTGAACACCGAATCATCCAAATCTTGGTTGAACTTGATAGTCGTTATCTTCGCTTCCAAAGGCATTGGCAACAAAGCGCTCGTGATAACCATCGTCATTGGCATCATTATTCCGTCTACCTCCTTATAAGCTTTGTACTGTACTATGCCAGTTGCTGCTGACTCCGTCTGAAGCTTCAACCCTGTCTCCACACTATAATATTCCGAGGTGTTAGCTTCGCCTCCAGCATCAAGATTAAGCTTATACGCTTGCTCGCCTGCCACTTCTACAATTCCTTCGTAACTAGCTGTGACACCTAACTCATCTAAGTATAATTCACGGAAAGCATATATTTGATTACTCATTGCGCCTACTTGTTCTTCTGTCAAGATTTGCTCCTGACCCATCGCAGATACGACCCCAGCACCATCTTTCAGGACTGTTTTTGACACTACTTCGCCGTTCATCTCAGTCAAATTAAGTAAGCGCTGGTTTTCCTGATCTATTACGCTAGATATATCCAAAAGCATTCCTTGAATCTCCGCTTCCATGTTCATTTCCATGTTGCGAACTGCTCTCATTTTGGCTTCTCCTCCAGTTGCTTTCACGTAGCGATCTATCACTTCTTTGACAGAGTTACGTTCAGCTACTTTAGCTGATACCTCTTTTTCCACGGCTTTAGCCTGTGTAGCCATTGGCAGTGTGCACAAGCCTAGCGCTAATATTACTATACTTTTTTTCATAATTATTTAGTTAAAATCTGCCTCAGTTAATTCTGGATTCAACTCTAAGCTAGTCACTTTAGCCTCAAGTGGAACAGGAATCATTGCTGATTTAATTGTTTGCGCCATTGGAATCAAAACACCATTTTTCTCTTGATAATCACTAAAGAATGTATCTCCAGACACTGGATTCTCAGATTTGATTTTCAAACCTGATTCTACTGAGTAATAATTATTCACGCTAGCACCCAATGGAGTAGCTACTATAACCTTGTAAGCAGGTGTTCCCTCCACGTCTTTGATACCGTCCAAAGTAAGGGTATATCCCATGGTTTCGTAATAAAACTCTGGCAAAAAGTAAGTGTCCAGTTTAGCGGCATCCACTTGCTCATCCGTCATATCGATAGATTGCCCTTGTCCACTTACGACACCTTTGCCCTCTTTAATCCTAGAACTCTGCATTACATTTCCACCCACCAAAGTATTCTGGGCATAGCGCATAGCTGAATTATCAAAGATTTGCTCGATTTTAAGCTGCTGGCCCATCACTTCTGCATCCATAACCATTTTGGCTGACTTGATAGATCCTACTGCACTCTTTCCTCCGATTGCTTCAATGTAGTTTTCAATTACCGTCTCGACAGTCAGGTTAGCATCCACAGCAGCCATTTCTTTGGCAGGAAAGCCCATGTTATCATACATCGTCACTGTGCCAAACTGCTCCAGTTTATCCTTGATTTCAGTGGCATTTCCCACAGCAGTAATGTATAGCTTGTCCGGATCAATCAGATCGTCAGCAGTTTTATTGATATCAGCGACGGTCAACTCATTCATTTTCTGTAAATAAGTCTCGTAATAATCTTTTGGGAGATCATAACGCTCGATGTTCAATGCAAAATTTGCAATCGTAGCCGGACTCTCTAATGATCTACCAAAGGAACCTGAAAGATTAGCCTTGGCTTTATCCAATTCATCTTGGGTAACTCCATCCTCTACGAGACGGTTGATTTCATAGATAAATTCATACACCGCAGAATCTGTCACTTCGGTACGCACAGAAGCATTAGCAGAAAACTGACCTACAAGCTTATCCGCTGAAAAGGAAGAATAGGCACCATAGGTATAGCCTTTATCCTCACGGAGATTCATGAAAAGTCTGGAAGACGAGCCTGCACCAAAGATCTGATTCAAAACTCTACTCGAAATATAATCTTCGTCACCCAGGGTCAAATCTATCGGCTGAGCAATATCAATCACCGTTTGCACTGAGGAACTACGATCCACCAGTCCTACTACATTTTGGCTAGCTGGTTTTGGCTCTTCATAGGTGAATGTTGGGACATCTCCCCTTTCCCATGCTGCAAAATGCTTCTTCACTACTTTCTCAGCTTCTGCTTTGCTCATATCTCCTACGATTGCTAGGTAGGCGATATTTGGCTTGAAAAAGGTCTGATAATAATTCTTTACATCATCTAAAGAAACGTTATTCAAAGTTTCCTCTGTCTGTACTTCACCATAAGGATGGTCTTTTCCATAGACAAGCGCACTAGATAATTTGCTGGAAATTGATCCTGGATCATCTTTACTGGTCGCTAGACCTGTCAGTGCTTGCTTCTTCAATTTTTCTAATTCAGCTTCTGGAAAAATAGGGTTGTACAACACGTCAGCCATTAGATCTAGAACTTTCTCCTGATGCTTCTTCAAAGAAGAGGCTGAAATAGAAGTAGATCCGGCATTCAAATAGGCTCCGATAAAATCTACCTCTTCATCTAACTCTTCTTTGCTACGGTTGCTGGTCCCAGCCATCATCATCTCACCGATAAAACCTGTAAGTCCTGCTTTATCCCCTTCAAACAAAGGATCTCTTTCTAACACAAGCGTGAAAGAAACTCTAGGAAGTTTATCGTTCTCTACTACAAATACTTTCAACCCATTATCAAGGGTAAAAGTCTCTGCCTCGCCAATTTTAATTACAGGCGCTGGTCCAGCTTTTGGGAATTGACTTCTGTCCACCTGAGCAAAGCCCACAACAGACACCAAAAGGCTCAATACAAAGGATATTGTTATTTTCTTCATGTCATTTCGATTAATAAGGTGAATCAATTACTGAGCTGGTTCAGCTGGCTTTGGCAAATAATACAAAACTACACGACCATCCAGTGTCAGGTATTCGTTGGCTACCCGCTGAAGATCCTCTTTTTTCACTTTGTCATAAGCATCCATCACTTTGTTCACATAGTGGGTATCCTTATAGATCACATGTGCCTCTGCAAGATTCTCTGCCACTCCAGCCATTGAAGAGTTTCCACTCACAATACTATTCTCCATGATATTCTGAAGCTTTTCAAAATCTCTATCAGAAACACCTTCATCCTGAACTTGTTTGATCAACTTATCAATCTCAGTCTCCAAATCCTGTGGTTCCACTCCCATGTTTACAATCCCATACATAATGAAGATACCACCATCCTCCAGATCCAAAGGAATAGCAGAAATTGCCAAGGCTTTTTGTTGCTTATCCACCAATTCCTTGGTCATCAAGGATGAATTTCCACCAGTCAAATAAGTAGAAAGCATAGACAAAGCGTAAGAATCCTGATCCGTTTTAGGCGGAAGATTGTAAGCTTGAATCACCGCAGGGATCTGAATATTATCATAAACTATATCTCTGATCTCAGCTGTTTTCTTTGGCTCTGTCACATCAGGTCTATAGATCGGCTTTGTCCCCTTAGGGATTTCAGAGAAGTATTTCTTTACCCATTCCTCTGTCTGCTTGTAATCTATATCACCCGCAATCGTTAAGGTAGCGTTGTTTGGCACATAGAAATCCTTGTAGAACTGCTGAAATTCTTCAATAGATGCGGCATTCAAATCATCTAGTGAACCTATAGGAGCCCAACGGTACGGGTGTTCAGAATAGGATCTTTTTAGGGTTTCGATCAAAATGCTTCCGTATGGTCTATTGTCATAGCTCTGACGTTTTTCCTCCTTTACTACTTCACGTTGTGTATCTACGCCTGTTTGATCCACCTTGGAATGCAGCATTCGCTCACTTTCCATATATAGTGCCAGCTCCAGTTCATTAGAGGGTAGTGACTCGTAGTAATAGGTAATATCATTTGAAGTATAGGCATTCAAAGTTCCTCCGTGGGATTGGATGATATTCATATACTCTCCACGAGCGATATTCTCAGATCCTTCGAACATCAGGTGTTCAAAAAAGTGTGCAAAACCAGTTCTGTCTGGCTGCTCATTCTTCGAACCTACATGATAAAGAACCGAAGTCACCACAATAGGCGTGGTATTATCTTGATGCATGATTACATGCAATCCGTTGTCCAAGTCAAATTCCTTGAATTCAATTTTAGTTTGAGCTATAGCCGGAACTGCCAGTAGTCCTGCCACTAAGCCCAAAGCGGTAAGTTTTCTCATCATAGTATATTGGAGTTTATTCTCATTTATTAAAGTCTAAAAGGGATATCAGATGTATCTTTCTAAAAGTCTAATTCAGCCCTGACAAAACCACTCATCACAATTTTACACTAAAAAAATACTATTAATTGTAATCTAAAAATTTAGGATAAAATATTAATAAAAAATAATGCCTTGGAAAAAGAATTTCCAAGGCATTATTTTACGGATTTAGCTTTGCCAAGATATCCTTCGCTTCATGCCATTGAAGCCTAGGCCCAAATTGACTTACGATCTTGGAACTTGCCATCGATGCAAGTTTGCCACTGGAAGCATAGCTGTGTCCATTGGTGATGCCATACATAAAGGCTCCTGCAAACATATCTCCTGCTCCGTTGGAATCGATCGCCGTAGTCGCATAAGGCTCGATATCGATAAAAGTATCTCCATCGTAGATCATCGCGCCATTTTTGCCTTGTGTGATCACAAAGTGCTTGGCTACTTTCTTCAATTCTTCCCGTGCCTCCAACAAATTATCCTTACCAGTGAAAGTCATCGCTTCTTCTTCATTTGCAAAAAGCAAATCCACGCTTGCTCCCACGACTTCAGTCATTGGCTCTTTGAAATACTTTACCATCGCTGGATCAGAGAAAGTCAGGGCTACTTTTACGCCATTTTCTTCAGCAATTTTCTTGGCATGCTTCATCGCTTGCTTGCCATTCTCAGAAGTGATCAGGTAACCTTCTATATATAAATATTGCGAATCTTTGATTGCAGCTTCGTTTACATCAGCAGTAGAATAGGTCGCTGTAATGCCCAAGTAAGTATTCATTGTACGCTCAGCATCATCGGTCACCATCACGAGGCATTTACCTGTGATACCTTCAGCCAAATTGCTTTCGTTCAGATTATGAGAAACTCCAGCATCCTTCATGTCATTCATGTAGAAATAGCCTAGCTCATCATTGGCCACCTTGCAGGAATAGTAGGATTTGCCGCCAAACTGAGAGAGGGCAATCACCGTGTTACCGGCCGATCCACCACATTGTTTCTTGGCATGCTCAGTATCGATGACTTGCATCAAGGCGTTCTGGCGATCCTCATCTACCAAAGTCATCAAGCCTTTCTCTACACCATTGTCAGTAAAAAACTGATCTTTTACCTTGAATTCTATATCTACTAAGGCATTTCCTATGCCGGTTACGTCGTATTTTTTCATTTTTTATTCTGTATTGGAAAATTGAAATATTTTAAAATTGGAAGATTGGGTTTCAAAGGCGGTAAAGTTGAAAGATGGAACATGTCAGGCTGAGCGAAGTCGAAGTCTATAATCAAAGTCTACAATAAATAGTCCTCGACTTCGCTCGGACTGACACCAGTCAAAGTACATCTTGCTCACGATTCGAAAGGATAGAATTGGAAAATAGAGTCAAACACTACTTTGAATCTCGTACTTCGTAAATCGTCAATCAAATATGCGATGTCTCTCAAACTCTTTCTCTCTATCAAATAAGAACCTATACGTATGATGCGTCTTGTAAATATCTGCCAAAAGCTGTTCACAAACACGCATCATCTTTGGATTGAAATCTCCAATCCAGTTCATCTCGATGGTTTTGTATTGAAAATCAGGCTTGCCGCTCATCTTGTCGTAGGTGATGATCATTGCAGACTCCACCCCTTTTCCCTGATGCTCCGGCACTACTCCAAACACCAAACCAAGCATTTTGTTAGGCGGTGAAAAGGTTTTGTACCAAAGGAATTTGAGTTTACCGATCAAGTCCATTTTGCCATTCACATGCTTAAAGATCTGGTTGATTTCAGGAATCTGGATAAAGAAGGAAACGGGCTCGCCTTTATAAAAGCCAAAGTAAATCAGCTTTTCGTCGATGATCGGCTTCATTTTGGCAAACATCATCTGGGCTTCCTTGAGCGCAAGTGATTTGCCCATATGTCGCGCCCAGGCTTTATTATATACGGTCATGAAATATTCTGGAGCTTTTTCCTTCAGCTCCTTGCCTTTCAGGTAGTGAAATTCGTAATCCGGATTATCCGTAACCACCTTGGCTCTGGCGATCATTTTCTCATCAAAGCCTAAACCCTGAACATTTCTGGCGTAGGTAAATTGCTTGAAGTAAATCTGAAATCCATAATCCTCAAAGAATTTTTGGTAGTACTTGAAGTTCCACGGCATATTGTAGTTGGGCTCGGTGAATCCATCCACGAGCAATCCCCACCATTTGTCGCGCTCTCCAAAATTGATCGGGCCATCCATGGCTTCCATTCCTTCACTTTCAAGCCAGGATTTCGCCGTATCAAAAAGTAGAAAAGCTGCTGACTGATCATTGATACACTCGAAGAAGCCTAAACCTCCTGTAGGTTGTTTTTCCTTCATCTTTGGATTGATGAAAGCAGCTACACGACCGATGGTTTCTTGTTTGTCATTTTGCAAAAGCCAGCGCTTGGCTTTGGCTCCATTACGAAAAAGCTTGTTTGTTTCCTTGTGAAAAAGCCCCTCGATATCTGCGTCAAGAGGCCGGATCCAATTTTTTTCATTTTTATACAACCTGACCGCCATCTCGATAAATTCTTTCTGATGGGCTGGCGTGGTGACTTCGATCAATTGCATTCGGGTGATTTTAGAATGCTAAATTAGGCAGATCGGCTGAAAGGGCAAAAAGTGAGTTGTCCTGCTTCTCCAGAAGCTGGACTTAAAGGAGCTTTATGCTGCTTCTGGAGAAGCAGCATAACTCGCAATTCTCTTCAATTCAACTGCTTCAGCAGATTCTCACGGTACCGCATTCCAATTGGGATCATTTTACCTGCAATTTTGATCTGATTGCCTTCGATAAATTCCACTTTGGAAGTATTAATGATAAAGGATTTATGTGTTCGAACGAAAAGCTCCTTTGGTAATTCTGCCTCCATTTTTTTCATAGTCGAAGTAATGATCAACACCTGACTTTCCAAATACACTTTAGCATAATCTCCAAAAGCCTCAAAAAATAAAATATCCTCAAAAGCTGTACGATATAACTTCTTATCCACCTTCAGCATAATAAACTCAGGTGAATCCTGCTGAGTCTTCAGTCGCTCTTTTACCTTCTGAATGGCTTGCAAAAAGCGATCAAATGGAATAGGCTTCATCAGATAATCGACAGCATTGAGTTCGAAACCGTCCAAGGCAAATTCCGGATAAGCTGTAGTGAAAATCACCAGAGGTTTATTCGTTAAGCTTTTATAAAAATTGATACCAGAAAGCTTAGGAAGATTGATATCTAGCAGAAGCAAATCAACGGGATTTGACTCAATTCCAGGAATTGACTCTAGCGCATCTTTGTATTCCCCAGCTAGAATTAGATCTGGATGATCTGAGATAAATTGTCTTAATACATCTCGGCTAAGTGGTTCGTCATCTATGATGGCACATCTGATCATACAAGCGTTAAGTTAACCTGAAATTCGGTTTCGGTTTTTAGAATCTCCATTTGATGCCCATTCGGATAAATAAGTTCCAGTCTTCTTTTTACATTTTCTAGCCCAATTCCTCCATATTTTCCTTTTTCTATATCATCGATCTGTCCCAATTTATTCCTAATCGAGAAAGAGATAACTGTATCCACTTTCAGTCGGATATCAATAAATGCCTGTTCAGAATCATCTTTCATTCCATGTTTGAAGGCATTTTCCACCAATGGAAATAACAACAGCGGCGCAATCTGCACTCCGTTTAATTCACCTTCAAGAGCAAACCCGACTTTGGATCCCGCCTCCAATCTAAGTTTTTGCAACTCGATGTAATTTTCCAGCATTTCCACTTCTTTCTCCAAAGGCACTTTATCCTCCTCTACTTCATACAGCATGTATCGAAGTAAATTTGAAAGCTCCAAAACAGTCTCCGAAGTCTGATCGCTTTTGGCCAAAGCCTGAGAATAAATACTATTCAGGCTATTAAACAGAAAGTGAGGGTTAATCTGAGTTTTTAGCGAATTGAGTTCTAAAGACAATTTCTCTTTCTCCACCTGCTGCAGTGTGTACCAGGATTTTGACAATTTGATAAGTGTAGTCAATATCAAGTAAATCAAGAAAATACTCAGCAAGACCTGCCATTCTGTAAATGAAACCATGTAATAATCCGAATCAATCAGCGGAAACATCACCTCAAACGTGAGTTCATGAATCACATAGGTCGCCAATAAAAGTAACGGAATGCTCAGAAAGTAAAGCAGGTATTTTCCCCGGTCAAGAAATCTGGGAATCAGAACTCTCAAATTGACATAGACAAGAAAGAACAGCGGCACATGAAAAAGCAAGGCATATAAAATGTCTATAAACTTAAATATGCTCGATATAGAAAAATAATTAGCGAGGACATAAATGGAAAGCATCCAGAAAACTGGATGCTGGAACCATTTTGAATTGATAAGCTTGACCATAGGATTGATTAGCTAGCTCTTCTGTAAATCTCTGTGTCCTCAAACACCGACTCGTCATCAGAATATCGATCAATAAATTTCTGTATTTCGCTTGGTTGAGCAGTAATCAAAATCGACCCATCCACGTTTTCATGTCTCAGGCGGATCAGATTACTTTCGAATAGCTTGTTCAATTTTTCCAAGTCAAAGGAAGTCAGGTATAGTTGCTTTCCACTGACTTTTAATTTAACAAAAGTATGGACTGGAATCACGTTTGATAGTGATGCTCCACTAGAATAAGGATTATCAGGATAGAGGTCCAGAAATAAGTCATCTCCGATTTCAGCAATATTTCCGACAAACGACATTAATTCACTATCATCCATAATCTCCACATGGTATGCTTTCTCATTAGTTAAGTCCGTTGATTCAGAATTAGAAGAATCACCAAAAAGGTTTAGTTTGCGAGGATGACTAAACTCTACATAATCTTCCCCACCTTCCAAATCCCATCTACCAATTAATTCGGGGAAATACACCAGCGTGTCATCCGTATAAATAGGGAATAATGAATACACGCAGGAATTCAATAAGACGACCAGAAGTCCAAATACGAGAATTGATTTTACTTTTTGCATAATTAGAACAGTTGAGTTGTTGACAGGCTCAAATTGGCTAATTAACTAAGGTCGAGAAAAAAATCTCTATGAACACAGCAAATCTCCAGACGAACAAGGGATTTTGGCGATTTAGACTTTTTGGGAGCCATCAAAATCTGCATTATGAAAACAAAAAATGCTGCTTTCGGAAAAGCAGCATAACCAGTATCGTTGTGCTGCTTCTCCAGAAGCAGGACTTATTCCTTCGTTGTGCTGCTTCTCCAGAAGCAGCACAAAGTGAACTAATACAACTCAACCTTCACTAGTCCTTTTCTACCAGCATAATCTCTCGCGGAGCTGAACAAATATTCCTCAGGTTCATCTACTATCATAGCTCCAACCGGATTTTGATGAATGTAATGGAGTTTCTGTTCCAAAAATTGATTTGATTCTATTACTACTGCATGCAATCCATCAACCCAAAATTTATAATTAGTTATTCTATTTTGATTCGCTCCCTTCTCCTTAAAAGTTTTCAAAATCCATGCTGCTCTGGATTCAATTGATTCTCTTTCCATACTTGCTAAAATCTTTCTAGCAGTGAATTTTTTAAAATCTTGAATAGTATCACTTAATCTAAAAACCTCTTTTGATCTACATAACAAATGAAGGTGATTACTCATTAAGCACCAAGCAAAAATCTCTAATCCCTTTCTCTCAACACAGAAATTTAGACTCTCAACAACTTCTATCTTATATTCTTTCCTCGTAAAAACATCTATCCAGTCGACAATTGTTAATGTCAAAAAATAAACTGCATGCTGATCAGAAACTTGAAATGGTCTCATTATTAAAGTTTAAAAATTATTTCACAAATAATACGAAGTCAGTTGCATACTGAACTTTAAAAATAATGAAAATGCTGCTTCTGGAGAAGCAGCATAACACCTACTATCGTTGTTCTCCAGAAGCTGGAATTAATATATTTTACTCCTCCACATCCGCATACAGATCAAACTCTGTAGCATCAGTTACTTTCACATTTACAAAGTCTCCAACTCGGCAATAGAATTTTGAAGCATCAATCAGCACTTCATTATCCACTTCCACTGAATCGTATTCTGTACGGCCTACGAAGTGACCGCCTTCTTTTTTGTCGATCAATACTTTGAAAGACTTGCCGATTTTCTCCTGATTTAAGTCGTAAGAAATCTGCTCCTGAATCTCCATTAAGTTGTTTGCACGCTCCTGCTTCACTTCCTGAGGAATGTTGTCCTCCATAGAATAAGCATGCGTATTTTCCTCATGAGAATAGGTAAATACTCCCAAACGCTCAAATTTCATTCGCTCTACAAAGTCTACCATTTCCTGATATTCTTTTTCGCCCTCGCCTGGATGCCCAGCAATCAGCGTAGTACGGATCGCGATATCCGGCAAAATATCACGGATGTTATGGATTAAACTCTCCTGCTTTTCGCGAGTTGTACCTCGACGCATCGCTTTTAACACATCTGAAGAACCATGTTGCAAAGGAATATCCAGGTAATTACAGATATTATCACGCTCCTTCATCACCTCAATAACGTCCATTGGAAACCCAGTTGGATAGGCATAATGTAGGCGAATCCAGTCGATTCCCTCCACATCAGAAAGCCTGCGCATCAACTCTGCAAGATTTCTCTTTTTATAGATATCTAATCCATAATATGTAGAATCCTGAGCGATCAACAGCAATTCCTTGGTTCCACCAGCGGCTTTATGCTCCGCTTCCTTCACCAATTCTTCAATCGGTCTGGAGATATGCCCTCCACGCATAATAGGAATAGCGCAAAATGAGCAAGGTCTATCACATCCTTCTGAGATCTTCATATAAGCATAGTGAGAAGAGTGCGTCAACAAACGCTCTCCTACCAACTCATGCTTGTAATCTGCTTTGAATTTCTTCAAAATCGCAGGCAAATCCCTAGTACCAAAAAATGCATCGACCTGAGGAATTTCCTTTTCCAGATCGTCTTTGTACCGCTGCGAAAGACATCCTGTCACATAGACTTTGTCCACCAAACCTTGCTCTTTGGCATCCACATACTGCAAAATGGTGTCGATAGACTCCTGCTTTGCATTGTCGATAAACCCGCAAGTATTGATAATGATGATGTTATTGTCATCCGTTCCAGACTCGTGGGTAGCGTTGATGCCATTGCCTCGAAGCTGGGTAAGTAGCACCTCCGAATCAACAAGATTCTTTGAGCAACCCATGGTTACAATATTGACTTTGTCTTTTTTTAAGGTTCTCGCTTTCACAGTTTTCCTACTTTTTGAGGGGGCAAAGGTAGACAAAAAAGCGTGAAGCGATTTTTTTGAATTTAAAAATTAGAAAATTATAAAATTGGAAAATTCTTAGGAGCTGTCAATGCGGGGGAATAAGCTATTGCTCTTGATAGGTTTATGCGTTGATTTATATTTTTTTACCGCAAAGTAGCTGAGAACACGAAGCAAAACGCAAAGGTTATCGTTTCAATCTTTCAACAATGATAGAAGGCATAAAAAGAGTTGTAAACGACCTGTAGAAAAATCATTTTAATCTTTGCAATTCTTCTCTGCGAACTTAGCGCCTCAGCGGTAAAAAGAACCTCTCGCCATCTTTATGCAAATTTCAGAATATAAATTCCCTTAATACCCAGTTATCTCCTTCAGCAGCTCAAAAAACCCTTTCTTTCTCTCAGAATTAATCCCCCAATCCACTGGTACGCTCTGGTAGCCTTCTTCAAATCCCTCGTCTTTCATGCGGTAATCAAAATATCCCCAGGAAGCGTAGGCGGAAACTGCAGCGGTAAAGTTGTTCTTAGGCTGGTCAAAACTGAAGTGATCATCTTCATTGAAGACAATAGGCATAGGCTCGTAGCCTGAGACACTTCTGGTTTCCTCGACCATCTCCACAATTTTATCAGGATCCGACACCCCATTACCATGTAGCAAAATAAAGTCAGAAGCCCTCACCACATTTTCTTTAGGAATCGTGCCCCCACCATAGCTAGTACTGACCAATAATCTTCGTCCATCTCTCTCCCTACTTTTCACCAATTCGATCAATTCATGAACCCGCTCTGGTTGAAGAATCTCATGTTCATAATTCACATTGCACTCGTTGTTCACTTCTATGAGCACATTGGTATAGCCCTTCTCCAAAATCCAATCCACAGCATTGGTAACGGCATTAAACACTGCATTTTCGTCAGCTAGGCGATCATCCTGACCAAAATAAAACAAACCAATAATTGGCGCCATGCCCAATTCATCTGCCTTATCTAGAATTTTCTCTAGCCTCTTGAAATAGTCAGGTCTCAATTCACCAGTTTCTGTATAAGGAGAATTGATCCAAGGCTGATTCTGTGAATAGCCAAATGGACTCCCTCCTTGCAGATTCAGTGTAAATGACAACAGCCCATAAGACTTCCATATCGGCATATTAGCTACAAATTCATCCGTATTTCTGTCCGCATCCCATTTCTTAGTATCCGAATAATGCCAGTTTTTGACCGTCTCAGGATTCAAGTCATCAAACATCCCTTGCACCATTCTCGAATTCATCAACAATCCCTCCACCGAATGACCATTCCAGTTCCTGCCCGAATAGGTCAACTCATAGTTGATATAGAACTTATCTGCGGAAATGCTGACTACTGTTTTCCTAGTACTTTGACTGGAGGCTGAAAAGCCAAGAGAAAATGTAAGTGCCACAAAAAATAGAACTGATTTGAGTTTCATATATGTCAGGTTTTAGGTTAAAGTTAGGCTTGTAATTTCCTCTTTCTTTTGGACAGCAGCCTATTATCTGATATTTTTTTTTTAATCTTAGAGCAGGAGAAGTTTCCGCAGAGACCAGAATTCAATCTTTATTTAGCAGAAAGCTAAAAACTCATGCTTCATTAGTTTCACCTCGAAAAACCTACCTGTCAAGACCTTAGCAGATAAGAGAATCAAACTTTTGTATTCCAATTTCTGAAGTCTCAAATCATGAATTGTATCTAAGGAAAGCCAATATTATCTCAAGATCATTTCTCAAGACATATTGTTAAACTAAGCTTAACTCGCTTCCTGCTTTGGGGCGAGGGTCTTTTACTACTTTTGAGACGTACAGCAAACTTTTTAACTCCTTGCATTTATTTTTCGCCCCGGTTTCATACCGGGGCCACTTCGCAGGGCGAGATCTCATACTTTGCCTTTTTGCTAGCTTCCTGTAACTTAGAATGGAAATCACCACTCTATGGAAACCACCGCCCAATTTCTAACTTTCGATCGTAAAGATCTTTCTGACCAAAAACTATTGGAGCTATATGAATCGCTCATAATGCCTCGACGAATCGAAGAGAAAATGCTGATTCTGCTCCGTCAAGGCAAGATTTCCAAGTGGTTTAGCGGCTGGGGTCAGGAAGCTATTTCTATCGGAGTTGTCAATGCGCTGAATGCAGACGAGTTTATTCTTCCTATGCATAGAAACCTGGGGATTTTCACTGGAAGGAAAATGCCATTGGAACGACTTTTCGCTCAGTTCCAAGGAAAACTATCTGGTTTCACCAAAGGCCGTGACCGATCCTTTCACTTCGGATCGATTGAGCATCATGTGGTAGGAATGATTTCGCATTTGGGACCGCAACTCGCTATAGCAGATGGAATCGCCTTGGCCGATAAGCTCTCCAACGAAAAGAAAGTTACGGTAGTGTTTTCAGGAGATGGAGCAAGTTCTGAAGGGGATTTTCACGAAGGGTTGAATGTGGCAGCAGTCTGGAAATTGCCTGTGATTTTTGTCATTGAGCACAACGGCTACGGGCTTTCCACACCGAGCGAGGAGCAATTTGCTTTCAAGAACTTCACCGATAAAGGCCCTGGCTATGGAATGGAAAGCATCCGAATTCAAGGGAACAATGTACTGGAAGTCTATACTGCCATCAAAAGGCTTGCAGAAGATATTCGTGAAAATCCTCGCCCAGTACTCGTAGAAGCCATCACTTTCCGTATGCGAGGGCATGAAGAAGCTTCTGGCACCAAATACGTCCCGAAGCAACTCATAGAGGATTGGGCGAAATTGGATCCAGTTGATAACTACGAGCGCTATCTGGAAGAAATTGGAGTTCTCGATGAAAAGGCAAAAGAGCTACTGAATAAAAAAGTCAAGCAAGCCATCAACGATGCTTTAGAAATTGCCTTTGCTGAAGAAGCCATTTCTGCCAATCTTGATCAAGAGCTAGCTGATGTCTATGCGCCATTTTCACAGGAAATTAAACTACCATCAGCAAATGGCACCAAATCCGAAAAGCGACTAGTCGATGCGATCTCCGATGGATTGAGACAATCCATGGAAAAGTACCCGAACCTCATCCTCATGGGACAAGACATAGGAGAATACGGTGGGGTTTTCAAAATCACAGATGGGTTCAAAGCTCAATTCGGTGCTGATCGAGTTCGTAATACGCCGCTTTGCGAAAGTGCCATCATTGGTGCCGGACTTGGACTTTCCATCAAAGGTTTTAAAGCCATGGTAGAAATGCAGTTTGCAGATTTCGTCACCGTGGGTTTCAACCAAATCATAAACAACCTCGCCAAGATCCATTACCGCTGGGGACAGCAAGCCGACGTAGTAATCCGCATGCCTACGGGTGCTGGGATGGCCGCTGGACCTTTTCACTCCCAGTCCAACGAAGCTTGGTTTTTCCACACTCCGGGTTTGAAGATTGTGTATCCATCCAATCCATACGATGCCAAAGGCTTACTCAATGCCGCTTTTGAAGATTCAAATCCCTATCTCTATTTTGAGCATAAGGGAATGTATAGATCCATCAGCGCAGAGATTCCTGATGAATATTACACGGTGGAAATTGGCAAAGTAGCTTTGACACAGTCCGGCGGGCAAGTCTCCATTATAACCTACGGAATGGGCGTTCATTGGGCGGTTAAAGCAGTGGAAGAACTTGGGGTTTCTGCTGATATTCTGGATTTGCGTACGCTTTTGCCCTGGGACAAGGAAGCTGTAAAAGCCACGGTGAAAAAGACGGGCAAAGTGATTTTCCTTCAGGAAGATTGTCTAACGGGTGGAATCGGCGCGGAGATTTGTGCATGGATCTCCGAGCATTGCTTCCAGGATCTGGACGCTCCTGTGATGCGGCAAGGAAGTTTGGATACGCCTGTTCCTTTTGCACCAAATCTGGAAAAACAGTTTCTACCTGTGGAGCGGTTTAGGGTGAAACTGAGGGAATTGATGGAGTATTGATTTGGGAATTGTGAGATTGAGAGACTAGAGATTGGGAGAATAAGAGATTTGAGAATTGGGAGATTCCACGTTGCCGCTGTTAGTGTCTTCACGAACAGCAAAAGCAGCGTAGCATACATATTATTTCAGTGAGTAGAGAGACAATCCAAGGCGGAGATTATCTGAAACTAAAATCAGAGCTCATCCACCGAAATTAGATAATACTTAAATATATCCTCATCAGGATCTTTGGAGGATTGTATTAGGATTTTCCCTTCTACCGTGATATGAAACCATTTCAGATCAGGCTGTAGGGCTGTTAGATCAAACTCTCCAACCTTGTCAAATGAATTGTTAAATAATTCTAAATATACTTTCGAAGATCCAAGGTTTTCAAATACCATACGGTAAATCAATTTATCATTCAGTCTAGAAATAGATGCATAGTGGACATCATTATTCCATTTAGTAAACTCCTCGCTAAACTTTTCATAATCTGAATTATCTGTTTTGACGGGTAAGTCTTTCTGTGTTTTAAAAAGTTCTGACTCAAATAAATAGTCCGATTGTTTATTATCTTCCAAATTGAGAACACTAATTTTATTAAAAAACGGATAAGAGATAATTAATAAAGAATCAAATACTGTCAAATATGGCGCATAAGTATTTCTAATAGTTACAGATCCGTTTTTAAATTGTATATCCTGTTTCATCATTTGATCATCATCAAATGAAAAAGGTAAATCATGAAAATTTTTCGAATCAAAATCATAACTCATTAATGAATGAACATTCGTGTCATTATCATGGATAATTATTGAAAAATAACTCCCCAAATCTGAAGAAATTTGAAATGTACCATTTCTTCTATCAGCACCATATATAGACTTAATTGAGCTACTGCCATTATCTAGCTCATTAGTCATGTTCAATTTAACTGTGTAATCATCTTTATTGTAAAAAAAACTATTCCCATTCATGTAGATCACTCCAATGTACTTGTTATAGCTAAAAATATCAAAGGACGGAATACCACCTGGCCCCTCTTTTGAGACCTCTAAGCCAGATACTATTCTATTATTTTCCAGACTAAAAAAAACAGTATCTAAACGCCTAAAGAAGTTATTAAAAACAAGGAAAGATTCATTGTTATTATCCAAGGGAGAAATAGAAAAAGGCACTTCCGATGACATTCCCACTTCACTAAAGTCTAAGGCTACCTCTTCGCTGATGGAGATTTGGTATTTAAGCACTGAGGAGAACCTCTCCTCAGTGCATCCCCATATAGAGGCAATCAAAGCTAAAAGTGATAGTCTTTTCATTCTGGAATAACTGGCAACCCACCACAGCTACTATTTGGCCCATCATCTGCTATAACTACCGTTGCCATATGACCTCCATTGCAAATATCTTTAATGTAGTAAGTCCCCGAGCAGAGATTCTGACCCATTGCCGCAGCAACTACCACAACATCCGCCTGTCCACAGGCATTCCATGTGGCTCCATCTTCAGTTAGTGCAAACCCGGAAAAGCAAATAAAGCTAAATGCTAATCCAATTAATAATTTTTTCATAGTTGTTAAGAATAAAATAAAATTCCTTTCGCTTCGTGCAGGGTAGGAAAAAGCCCCTAAAAAATCGCATTTACCGGTAACCTTGAAATTTCATTTTCAATTTACCCCCCCCTATTTTATTTTTCAAAGCAATTAGTTAAATAATTCATCGATTTAGTTCACAAAACAATTTTGGTGTTTTGAAACACATTTTAAGAATCATTCACTGCACCAACCTCACCTTACAACTAGAGTATAAAAGCGAAATCGTTTCATGCTATCACGATGAGTAAACAAACGATGGGGAAAGAATTCAAATCTGTGACCTTAATAAATCCAAAAACTTCCGATCCAGCTTTTCCCCATACCAATCTTCGTATTCCACATCTTTTCGCCCGGAATTCAATACTCCAAAAGTTCCTGAAAATTCCCAGATGCCGAAGCCAATTCCATTTTCCTTCAAGACCGTCAACACATCTCCAAACCAGCTCAAAAACACGTCGTGAGGCGTTTCATTGTAACATCCACACTCTCCGCAATGCACCCCAATTCCCTGATCGATCAAGGTTTTCCAAGGCGCATAGTATTCACGGATATTTTCAATATCCAATAGCTTATCGACTTGCTGTAAAGGCCAATCAACAGGAGGCACGGTTGAGGGATCCTTATAAACCCAACTTGCCTTGTAGTGTGAAATCGGAAAAGGATGATAGCCCCTGCAGCTTTGCGCAAGCTCCAAATCAGCCAACTCCGGCATCGCAATGCCTCCACCACCATTTCCATCAGCGATTACCAATCGGGATTTTTTCACGGACTTGATGGTTCCCAAAGCAGCTTCGGCCACCCGATGATAATCTAACATATCCACGGGTCCTCCGGGGCTATGCTGATCATTTGGATCTGCTCGCTGATAAGGTTCATTGACCAAATCGAAGCTCAAGTTCTTCTTGGAGATTCCATTGTATCGGGTTGCCCACATATCCCAATGCGCACAGAATGCATCCAGCGCTTCCTGATCTTTCCAGAGATTATAGGGTTCTACAAAACCTGCATTAATGCAAAAGCCAGGTGCTCGATGGAGATTCAGGCTCACATGCAATCCTTGGGAAATACATCGCTCGACCAGTTCATCCACTTTCTCCAAGCGACTTTCGTCAAAGTTCAATACTTCATCTGGGCGAATCGGTCTGCTTCGATCTATATCCAGATAGCTGGGATAGGAAATCGGAATCCGGGCAAAATCGAATCCCCAGTCTGCGATCCATTGGATATATTCTGGTTTGGTCGGCCTGCCACCATTCGGATCATGGGAGAAAAAATCCAGTAGGTTGAAGCCTTTCCAGGCAGGTAGTTTGTTTTTGGATTTGGCAACTTCGGCAAAAGCCTTAAGGGAGGTACTGGCAGCTAAGCTAAGTCCTGAACCAAGCAAGGCAGATTTCTTAAGGAAATCTCTGCGAGAATCTGAGGTATTCATGGGTTACTGAAGGTTTGAAGTCTTTAAAATAAAGATCCAAATGGTCCACTGCAACCAAACTTCTCCTTAAATTGGATCAACCGATATCAAATAATACTTAAAAATATCCTCATCTGGATCTTTGGAAGATTGTATTAGGATTTTTCCCTCTACAGGTAAATATAAAGGACTCAAATTTGGTTCAATAGCTGACATAATGAATTCACCTACCTTATTGAATGAATTATCAAAAAGCTCTAAATACTTATGTCCTGTAGAACTGTAATCACTAACAAAACGAAATATTAGGTTCTTATTCAATCTGAATATTGACCCAAAATAAATACCGTTGTTCCACTCTGACCCTACTTCACTATATTCAGCCATATTTTCGAAACCGTTGGTTTTCTTCGGAACGTCCCTATGTGACTTAAACATACTAGATTCTGGTAAGACATCAAATTGCTTTCTGTCAGTTAAGGAAATAACACTTATTTTATTAAAAAAAGGATAAGAAACAACCAATGTAGAATCCATTACAGTTAAATAAGGATAAACTGCATTAGTGACGGTGGCTGGCCCTTGCTGGAAAGACATTTTATGTTTTCCCATTTGATTCAAATCAAATTGAAAAGGTATTTCTTCAAAACTTTCTGTATCAAAATTAAAGGTATTTAGTGTGAAATCACCTGTAGCCTTATTTTCAAAAATCAAAGATATATAATCACCAACAGTTGAAGCGAACTCAAAAACCCTAGTTTTCCCATTAGCACCTGAAATAGAATTTAGACTTCCATTTCCATCTTTTATGCTAATTTTTTTTGTGTCTCCAGCGTTAGAATAAAACATACTGCTGCCACTAAGGAAAACATTTCTCTCTTTAGCATTTGTGAAATAATAAAAATCAGGAATACTACCAGGACCCTCTTCTAAAATTTCTAACCCAGGCCCTATTCTCTTTTTATTTGGACTAAAGAAAATAGTATCTAACCTTCTGTAAAAACTATTAAAAACAAGGAAAGACTCATTGTTTTTATTCAATGTAGAAATAGAAAAGGGTACTTGTGAAGACATGCCAACTTCTCCGAAGTCCAAACTTAGTTCTTCGCTGAAGGAGATTTGGTAGCTAGGCACTGAGGATGTTTTCTCCTCAGTGCATCCCCATAAAGAGATAATTAAACCTATAAATAGAAGTTTTTTCATTATGGAAGAACTGGCAATCCACCACAACTACTGTTAGGTCCATCATAAGACATCGTAACATGATATTCATGAGGATCTCCGTTTGCATCAAGATCACAAATATCATGTATCTCATATTCACCTTCGCATAAATTCTGCTCAATTTGCATAACCATACTAGCAACGTTTTCAGCTCCACAAGCATTGTAAGGAGGTAATTCCAATGCAAACCCGGAAAAGCAAATAAAGCTAAATGCTAATCCAATTAATAATTTTTTCATAGTTGTTAAGAATAAAATAAAAATCCTTTCGCTTAGTGCAGGGAAGGAAAAAATCCCTAACACTAAAAAATCGCATTTACCGGTAACCTTGAAATTTCGTTTTAAATTTACCCCCCCTATTTTATTTTTCAAAATTTTTAGTTAATTAATTCATCGATTTAGTTCACAAAACAATTTTGGTGTTTTGAAATACATTTTAAAAATCATTCACTGCACCCAGCCTACCTTACCAATAGAGTATAAAAATGATATCGTTTCATGATATCACGCTGAGTAAACACCCACCAAAACAAGAATTCAAATCTGAGCTCTAAGCAATTCCAAAAACTTCCGATCGAGCTTCTCACCGTACCAATCTTCGTACTCCACATCTTTTCTGCCAGAGTTCATCACTCCGAAAGCACCAGAGAACTCCCAGATGCCGAAGCCAATTCCATTTTCTTTCAAGACAGTCAATACATCGCCAAACCAGCTTAGGAACACCTCGTGTGGAGTCTCATTGTAGCAACCACATTCCCCACAGTGTACGCCAACTCCCTGATCGATCAAGGCTTTCCAGGGCGCATAGTATTCACGGATATTATCAATATCCAAGACTCTTTCTCCCTGCGTCAATGGCCAATCTACAGGCGGTACCGTAGAAGGATCTTTATAAACCCAACCTGCTTTGTAGTGTGAAATAGGGAAAGGGTGGTATCCCCGACAGCTTTGCGCAAGCTCCAAATCAGCCAACTCCGGCATCGCAATGCCTCCACCACCATTCCCATCTGCGATCACCAACCGAGATTTTTTTACGGATTTGATGGTGTCCAAAGCAGCTTCGGCCACGCGACGGTAATCGACCATATCCACAGACCCGCCAGGACTGTGCTGATCATTGGGATCTTCTCGTTGAAAAGGTTCATTCACCAGATCAAAGCTCAGTTTCTTCTTGGAAATTCCCTTATATCGATTTGCCCACATATCCCAATGCGCACAGAATGCATCCAGCGCTTCCTGATCTTTCCAGAGATTATAGGGTTCAAGTAGGAAATAAAGCCTGCATTGATACAAAAGCCAGGTGCTCGATGTAGATTCAGGCTCACATGCAATCCTTGGGAAATACATCGCTCGACCAGTTCATCCACTTTCTCCAAACGACTTTCGTCAAAATTCAACACCTCATCTGGCCGAATCGGACGCGAACGATCAATATCCAGGTAGCTTGGATACGAAATAGGAATCCGGGCAAAATCAAATCCCCAATCGGCGATCCATTGGATATATTCGGGCTTGGTTGGCCTGCCCCCATTCGGATCATGGGAGAAAAAATCGAGTAGGTTAAAGCCTTTCCAGGCTGGGAGTTTATTTTTGGATTTGGCTGCTTCAGCGAAAGCCTGAAACGAGGTGCCAGCAGCTAAGCTTAGTCCTGTGCCTAGCAGAGCAGATTTCTTAATGAAATCCCTGCGGGTATCTGATGTGTTCATCGGTTATTTTAGGTTTGTTACCGTCAAGATACTAAAGGCATCAAGCCGATGGCTTGAACAATACATAAATGGCTTCTCCTTTATTTTTTTGGAATTCTCTAAACAAACCGACCTATTTATCCCGTATGCATAGCTAACTCTAAGCTCATGCGGAAATCTTTACTCATTCTTCTTTTTCTAGCCAGTGCTACAAGTCTTAAAGCGCAATTTTTCATAGCTGGAGGGTATCTCAATGGTGGCGTGCCTGTATCGAAGTTGAAGCAAGAAGTGGACAAAACATTTTTCCCAACCTTATCCGGAATACTATTGTATGAATTCTATGCTCAACCTATTCAAGTAGGAATGGAATTGAGCTATGGCATCTATGGCACCAAGGTAGAGGTGAGAAATGATTTTTATCCGGGGTATACAGTTGATTACAGACTCAGAAGGAACAATAATTATACTTCGGGTATGGCGGTATTCCGATACTTACCTTCACTGACCAGCAAATTGACTCCATTTATTGAAATCCAGGCAGGCGCTAACTACCTCTATTCCAGATTTAAAATACGCCCATCTATTTTTGAAAATGTAGTGGAAGCAGGAAAAGACATGCAGGACTGGGCTTTTGCCTATAAGATCGGCGGAGGAGTTCAATTTCCACTTCCGGGAATCGAGGGAGGAAAACTGGAATTAAGAATCAATTACCAAGATGGAGGAACCATGCGCTTCCTGACCAAGGGAGACACCAATTACTTACCGGATAAAGGCGATGGAGATTTGAATACAATCCCCGTCAAAATCCTCTACAGCTGATTACAGCTTCTGTGGGGATTGTGGTGTATGATGCGTTTAGGTGAGAAACATTGAATTGTACTAATTCACTCCTGCGGAATCAACAGATATCAGATAATACTTAAAAACATCCTCATCTGGATCTTTGGAGGATTGTATAAGGATTTTTCCTTCTACTGTGATATAAAATGGTTTCAGCTTTGACTGAATGGCTGTGAGATCAAATTCAATTATCTTTTTAAGTGAGTTATCAAATAACTCTAAAAATTTCTTAGGAGATTCATCTTGAGCTTCAAATACTATCCGATACAGCAAGCCATTATTTAATCTATATACAGATCCATAATTGACATCTTTGCTCCATCTAGAATTAATTTCCATAAATTCAGATAAATCCTTAAAATCATTTTTCTGCTCTGGCAAATCTTTCTGAGTCTTGAAAAGCATCGATTCATATAGAAAGTCTACTTGCTTCAGATCATCTAATCCAATCTTACTTATTTTATTCATAAACGGATAGGATACAATGAGCACAGAATCAGCGACAGTTAAATAAGGAGAAAAAGAATTTGAAACGGTAGATCCTTTAGCAAAGTCAAAAGAAATCCTATGTTTTGAAATCTGTTCCGAATCAAATGAAAAAGGTATTTCTTCAAAGGTTTCAAAATCATACTTCATAAGAGTATACTTTTCAGTTTCTGAATCCTTAACAATCATACTAATAAAATCTCCTTTAAATGAAGCTGACTTAAATATTCCGTTAGTTACATCATAGCCGTAAATTGACTTTAGTGATTTACTACCATCGCTAAATACTTCACTCATCCTAATCTTAATCGTCTCTCCATCTTTGAAATAGTAAAACTCATTAGGTGTAAAGAAAAGAATTCCCTGCTCTGTATAACTGAAAGTAGCAAAACCAGGAATACTACCCGGTCCCTCTTTGGGAACCTCCACACCAGGTACCATCCTCATTTTCTCTGGGCTAAATGATACAGTGTCTAATCGCCTATAGAAGGAATTAGAAACCAAAAACGACTCACTATTCTCGTCTAACGGAGAAATAGAAAAAGGCACTTCAGAAGACATCCCGACATCACCAAAGTCCAAGCTTAATTCCTCACTGAAGGAGATTTGGTAACTGGGCACTGAGGAGGATTTCTCCTCAGTGCATCCAAATAGAAAGGATATAATTCCCAAAAACAATAAATTCTTCATGTGTGTTCTACTCTATAAACCAAAAATATAAGTAACACAAACTAAAGGTTTTTCAGGAGTTAATACCTACGGAGGCTGTTAATAATTCTTAGGGGAAAGAGATAATGTCAGCCTTTTCACTCCTCCACCAACCTCACCTTATAAAACAGATTATAATCCCGCTCCACTTCTCCGTCAGCAGCTTTGACGATTAGCGTTCCGTCAGGAAGACCGAAATATATGTCTCCAAACATAGGAAGCTCATTTACTATACCGATCTGAACCCCGTTTTTCACTACGATATATTTCCGCTTTCTATATTTCTTCGCAGCCTCCCCAAAAGCTGGATCTTGCCAGTAGTTCTCTCCCTGAGCCCTAAATCCATTGAAAATATCCTCTGGCATAGCAGTTATAAATTGGATTAGCTGGTACTCACCAAAGATTTTGACATCATAAAATCCAGGATATACTGATGGGTTAGTATCTTCCTTTGCCTCAAATCCGGCTCTCTCAGGATGCGTCAATTCCACTGATTTTTCATAGACCAGGTCATTCCCTTTTAGGGTATAAACCCCCAGTTGATCCCCACTAGTGGGCAAAGAAACTACCGTTTTTGACGTAGGATCATAAGCTAAATACGGATAACTCACTCCCACCCAAGATTGGTTTTTCTTTGCTGCCCAATCATTGGGATAGGTATTGACAAATTGAACAGAATCCTGCCCTAAATCATAGATAAAACCCATGTTGGCCTTATTGTAAAAATCCGCCCCAATTTCATCATAGTCTATATCCGCTTTAGAAAAGGAATTAAACTCTTCCCCAAACAAAAATTTCTCTCCATCATGCTCATATACCGAAAAAGTCTGTCGATTGTTTGAGATAAAAATCGCCATCATTTCTTGCATAGTACCCTTAAACTTCCTGGTTTTCTGAAAATCCAAGTCAAACAAATTAAAATCCATAGTCGCAGAGAACTCTTTAAAAATATAGCCATCTTCTCCATAAAACCGGCCTTCTCCCACCATCTGAATCTGATTTGGCCCTTCGCCAGCTATATCCTTTTTGAGCAGTATTTCACCCTTACTATCTACGATAAATACTTCTCCTTTTCGAAGCTTTTTCATCAGATACTGATCCTTAGAAGGCAAGTAATCTAAGACCGCCAGATTTTCCAACTCGTCCACCATAATAGAATCTACCACTTCAAACTCCAATTCCTGAAAGGGATCGGTGGTTGTATCAGTAACTTCTTTATCGGATTCGGAGCAGGAGAAAAGTGTGATTGCAAAAAGTGTAGTGAGGGCTACAAAAGTAGATTTAGTCATGTGATTGTTTTTTTTTTAATGGCTATATAGAATCTCGTAGGATTTATAATCATCCCAGTCTGTAAAGCTGGAATCCTGCTCGATTTCATAGCAATGAGTTAAAGTTCTAAGTTAGTCGGGAAAGCTAGGAATTATAGGACAATGCCATAAAGAAAATTCATTTATCCCCGTATTTTTAAAATTTATTTTTAAATTTACGGGGATGATAAAGCGATTTATAGAAACCCTCTTCTTAAAATCAACTGCCCGTTTTCCTGTCACAGGAATTGTAGGACCTAGGCAAGTAGGTAAAACTACTGTCGCAAAACAGCTATTGCTTGATGCAAACACTATTTATCTTGATCTCGAAAAGAATTCAGACATCAACAAGCTCAAAGATCCTGAGTTATTTTTCTCCCAAAATGAAGACAAAACCATCATCCTAGATGAAATCCAACATCAGCCTGCTATTTTCCCTTTACTGAGAGCTCTCATTGATGAAAATAGAAAACCGGGGAGATTTGTAATTCTCGGATCTGCTTCACCTTCCTTACTTCGCCAAAGTTCCGAAAGTTTGGCCGGAAGAATCAACTACCTCGAAATGACTCCGCTTTCTATTTTGGAAATAGAAGGAAAAATAACAATACAAAATCTCTGGATTTATGGAGGATTTCCTGAGCCTGCCTTGTCACATGATTCGGATTTTGTCCAAGATTGGTACCGCAGTTTCACCACGAATTACATCCAGCGGGATTTACCACAATATGGATTACCAGCAGATCCTAGGGTGACAAGGCAATTCTTGATGATGATTGCCTCTGCGCATGGTGGAATTCTCAGCTATTCTACTTATGCCAAATCCTTAGGCTTATCTGTTCCTACCATCAAGACATATTTGGGATTTCTTTTGGATGCATTTCTATTGAGAGAGTTAACTGCCTGGTCAGTCAACACGAAGAAAAGATTGATCAAATCACCCAAACTTTACTTCCGTGATACAGGAATGCTGCACTATCTGCTTGGGATCAAGAATATGGACAGCATCTTTGGAAATGTCGTCTTGGGCAGTTCATGGGAAGCTTTTGTCATCAATCAAACCGCTGCGGTATTGAAATCCGATGACGAAATGTACTACTATAGAACACACGATGGCGCAGAAATTGACCTCTTGATCAGGCGTAATAACCAATGGCTTGCAGCCGCAGAAATCAAATTCAGCCTTAGCCCCAAGCTCACCAAAGGCACCTATCTAGCAATGGAAGATTTGGGAATAGAACTACTGCATGTCGTTATCCCCAGAGAAGAAAATTACCCCATGGCAAAAAACATTCAGGTGGTGGGGCTTACTCATTTCATCCAAATGATTTCTGGATAACGGTCATTTTCCTCTCCCATTCAAAAAAGGATTGGTGATCTTACTTTCTTCTATCTTTTTTCTCGCCCCTTTAGGGGCAAACTATGAATAGGAATACGTCATGATAATTATTTCAGCTGTGCCGTTAGGTACAGCCCTATTCCTACACCGGTTTAATAATGTATCAATTCAAAACCTTCGAGGAGATCCCCAAGTCTTCGACGTTGGGGATAACCTGTCTTCCGGTAGGCAGGCACCTCAACCGTTATCTAACGCTGCCACCGTGCCTTCCGAGCAAGAAAAACCATTTGCGCCTTTGTGTCTTAGCGAGAGATTAAACCCTCTACTCAAAACCTTCGAGGTTCAAAAAAAACTCAACCCTTATCCAACGCTGCGCCGCCGCGCCGCCGCGAGAAAAACCACTTTCGTTTATCCTTCTTGACAGAAATAGAATCGTCGCGCCGTTGCGCCGTTGCGAGAGATTTTTTCCACAACAACACCGGCAAGACCCAGAACACCCCAATCATACTGAAGATCAATCCGCCAATCGTCCCTATCGCTAGAGAGAACCAGAAAATCTCATTTTGACCCTCCATAATAAATGGAATCAAACCAAAACAGGTGGACAAAATTGTTAGTAATATCGGAACAGCCTTACCCGCTACAGACTTGAGCACATTTCTATTATATAGCCCCTGACTCCTATTATTAAGATCATTGACGATAAAGATCCCGGCATTCACAGCCAATCCTCCCAGCATCACAAAGGCAGCATAACCACCCTGATCGAAGTAAAAATCAAAGAGCGAAAAGATCAAAAACAGCCCAATGAAACTAATCGGGATAATCACGATGATATATACCGGCTGCTTCAGATTCTCAAACAACACTGAGCAAATCATAAAAATCCCGATGATCAACAAGCCCAACAATGAGTATTGACGTTTTTGTTGATCATAGTTCCAATTGTAGGAATCCTTCTTGGCTTCATAGCCGATCGGCATAATCTGCTTCATCTCATCGAGCACCTCTTCGAGGTACTCATTCCCAAATTTCCCTGATCCCATATATTCAAATGCCACTATACGGATATATTGACGATCCTCTTTGTTCAGGGAATTGGTTGTAGTCTCCTTGGTCAAGGTTCCATAATCAGAGATTTTGTAAATTCTATTCTCTCCGCCTATCAGCCCCTTTTGCTCCAAATCAAACTTGCTGAAGTCATCCGATTTGCGCTCCCGGATTACCAGGCCATAGTTCTTATCCTCCAAGGTCAGCATGTTGGATGCTCCCCGAGGTTTGGACATATCCTGCAAGGCAGTGATTACTTCGTATTGATTGGTTTGACCTAAGGCTATCTTATTCTGGTCCAGCCGTAGTACATATTCTTCCGTTTTCTGCTCGCCATAGCCCGCTCTCTCATTGGTTTTCACTTCCTGGATCCGCTTATGCACCAAGAGCTTTTCTGCCAACACATTCGCTTGCCGCTCCAACTCATCAAAATTGTAGCCCTTCATTTTCACCCGATAACTTGGAATCTGATCACTGGAACCTCCGGTATAAAAGCCCTGTCCTACGCCATACACATTCCACTGCGCTCCAGACCAATCGGTAGATTTCACCGAGAGTTTTCCCTTTAGCTGATACGGCAAAGCCCCATTTTCATAAGCCTCCTTGAAGGTGATTTCTATCCTAGCACTTTGACCTGAGTTCACCGAAGTCACAAACTGGTCTATCCCTTCCACATCCTTCAGGTAAGACTCAAACTCGCGCATGATAAAGTCCATTTGCTCCAGGGTATTCCCAAAAGGCAATCGGCAATTCACGTAAAGCCTAGTCTTGGCAGCCTCACGATAGCCACTTTTCTCATATACACCCCGCGTAAACATCCGCATGGAACCACCCAGTGCTTTGTCCACATAGGGCCTAACTTCTTCCTGATAGAAGGTATTTCCGATAGTCTTGTTGTACCATTCCTGATCTTCCCATTTGGCAGGAAGGAAAAAAATAGGCGTTCCAAAAAGCAAAATGAGTAAGGTGATGAATGTCTTTCTATAGTGCGCAGTCCAGGCTATTCCCTTCTCATAGCTTCGCAAAGCTCTCACACGTTTTCGCAACTTGGGGATGGTCAATTTCCTTCCTTGTGTTACGGATTCCTTGAACATCACTTGATAGAATGCCGGAGTAAAAACCAAGGCGATCAACAGCGAGATTCCCAGCATCACCGAAACAACTATGGAGAATTCTGTCAGGTTTTTGCGGTCTTCTTCTGGTAGGAAAAAGACAATCATCAGCGCAGCAATAGTAGTCAAGGAAGCGGCCATCAGCGCTAAGAAAACCCGACGGTTTTTGTGCTTGTGCAAGTGATCGATCATAATGATCGCATTGTCCACGATCAATCCAAAACTAATCGTCAATCCTGCCAAAGAATATAAATGGATATCCACTTTGAGGAAATACAGCACGATCGCACAGAGGCTGAGGTTTGCCAAAATCCCCAAAAACAGAATACTCAGATACTTGATATTTCTATTGATCAGAAAGATAAAAACCACCAAAATCAGGATCGAAAGTCCGGATCTCTTGTAGATTTTATTCAGTTCCTTTTCTAGGTATTCGGTGTCGTCATTTTCTAAACGCACTTCAAACCCCGCAGGAAGCAGCTTTCCAGCATCTTGGATAGCAAGCTTTAGGTTTTGCGCCAGCAAGACTTTATTAATCCCATCGCGGTTAAACACCGAAAGCGTCACCGAGTTATTTCCATTGATTCTATAGTATCGGGTAGGTTCGGCTTCTTCTAGCGTCAGACTTGCGACATCACGGAGTCGAATTTCCATCCCATCCCTTTCGCTTACAACCAAGGTCTCCAGTTGATCCTTATCCATCAGCGATCGATCCACTTGTACGAAAAGCGTTTTGCCTTCCTTGTTCATCACTGCTCCAGGAAAAGTCAATCCAAAGGCACTATTTATACTTGAACTCAGCTGACTTCTAGTGATGCCAAAAGCCTGCATCTTTTGAATATCGTAGGTAACAAAAAGCTGTAGATCATTTGCCCCGCGTACATCCACTTCCTCCACCTCTTCGTATCGTGTCAGTGCGGGTTTGAGTATATCCTCCGCTATTTTCTTGATCTCAAAGGAAGCAAATGGGCCATTGACACTATAGGTCAATATCGGTGTTTTCTCATCTGACCTCGCTTGAGATGATTGTGCGACGGTAGGATAACCAACCCGCTGATCCATCTGAGGATAAATCTGCCGGATCATGGAAGAGATTTCAAACTTCTTCATCTCCATATCCGACTTCTTGTCGAAGGTGAGTATAATGTACCCTCCGTTGTAATTGGAAGTTGATTTGATTTCCTTTAGCTCAGTCAGGCGGGAAAAAGCGCCTTCTAATGGCGAAGTAGCCAGTTTCTCCACGATTTCTGGAGAAGCATTATTGATTCCATAAGAGATAGACAAAATCGGCGATCGCTCCTTGGGATTCAAATCCACAGAAAGCATAGGGATCACCGCCAACCCTAGGATTGACACGACTACAAAGACTATCAGAATTCTGAATGGAGTCATATTAGGCCGCTTTCAAAGATTTCTTGGAAACAGTAAACCAGTAAGCTAATGGCACAAAGTACAGAGCAGTGAGCGTACCGATCGTCAAACCTCCAATTACTGCATATACCAGTGGTCGCTGCAAATCTGCTCCCAAACCAGAACTAAATACAATCGGAATCAATGCCAGAATCGTCGTAATAGAAGTCATCAAAATTGGCTTGAGACGAATCTGCCCAGCTTTATGCAGTGCCATTTCCAAAGCCTCAGCTGCTGAAATCGCGTCTGATTCCACATAAGTAGCGCGAAGTCGATTGATCGTATCGATCTTCAGGATCGCATCGTTGACCATGATTCCCAGCATCACCACCAGCCCGATCGCAGACATCACATTCAGCGAAGCACCGAAAAGTAACAGCACCAGAAATGCTCCTCCGATTCCCAGCGGAAGGGTGAATACCACAATTAGCGGCTGGATAAAACTCTCAAATTGTGCAGCCAAAATAAAGTACAGCAGCAAGACCGAAATAAGCAAAATCCCGATCAATTGACGGATATTCTCCTTATCTCTAAAGTATTGGCCGACTACCGTCACTCCTAGGTTTTTCTCCTGACCCCAGCGCAGGTAGTCACTGGCATTCTCATCAGGATTCTCAGTAGTTATATTCAGCGATTGATAAATACCGCCCTTGTCAGCAGTCACGTACTTGTAGTGATCCTCATATTGATATTCTACAAATTCACCGAGAATATAAGAAGTCGTATCCGAGGCGATCAATCGTGTATTGCGAAGAATATCTTCAAATCGCTCATTAGGCTCCTTCAGCCGAATTGGCGTGATTTCTCCAAACCGTCTGATATCAGTAATGGTGAAGCTTCCAAAAAGCTTGGCAATCTGATTTTGAACAGCATCTACAGGAATCTGATAGGTTGCCATTTTATCTGCCCGAAGTGTAAAGACCACCGAGGCTTCCTTCTGCAAGCCCGGTCCACGTTCCCATTCTTGAGTTGGAAACTGACTAAGCCAAGGGTCCATCTTTTCCTCGGGCACCGGTTCTTTTGCTGTCAGATCTTTCCAGCGCACTTCGTAATAAGGCATATTGGAACTGAATAGCTGATCAAAGGCATTTGGCGCATCGCCTAGGGTAAAGGATGCTTCGGGATAATTATTCTTTAGGTTAGCTTCCAATTCCTTGATCGCAACTTCTTTTTCTTCTACCGTAGGGAAGAGGAAATAAAGCAAGGACTGTTGGATGGAATTCTCCCCATCGAAAAGCAAAAACTGCTTCACTCCCACATCGGCTTCCACCTGATCATACTTGCCTTCCATGCTTTTCAAAAGTGTGAGCACTCGATCTCTATTTTCAGCAGCCGAAATCGGTTCGCTCCAATCCACATCTAGCGTGGCATCCAGTTTTTCGATCTCCGGCAAACCAGTTGTTTTCAGCAAAAGACTTACTGCCAATCCCAGTGGAATAAGCAATAGAAATACCATCAAGGCCACTTTCCTATTTCCGGCAATTTTGCGATAGCCAAATTCATAGGCTGCCAAGACCTTGGTGAAAAAAGCTCCCTCGCCATCATCATAGGCTTTTTGGCTTTTAGAGAAAAAGAGAAAATAAAGCATGGGAAGCAGAATAAAAGCCACCGCAAGAGAAACCGATAGAATCGCTGTCACCGCCACTGCCTGATCAAAGAACAAGGCTCCGGAAATCCCGCTCAAGAAAACCAGCGGAACAAACACCGCCAGCGTCGTCAACACAGAACTGACCAGCGCTCCCATCACCTCGTCTACGCCTTCCACGCAGGCATCGAAAAGCG
Source organism: Algoriphagus chordae (assembly GCF_003254055.1). Taxonomy (GTDB): domain Bacteria; phylum Bacteroidota; class Bacteroidia; order Cytophagales; family Cyclobacteriaceae; genus Algoriphagus; species Algoriphagus chordae. The sequence continues at coordinate 30,788 of NZ_QKZT01000026.1, read as the reverse complement.
GCAAGCCAGACTCGCGCTTTCGGGTAATATTATCCAAAACGATAATCGCATTATCAATCAGCATTCCGATCCCGAGTGCCAAACCCGACAGAGAAATGATATTAATAGAAAGGTCGAAAAAGTAGAAAATCAAAAATGATATCAACAAAGAAGACGGCAAACTCACCCCGATGATCAATGGAAGTCTGTAATCCTTCATAAAGAGAAAGAGCACTGCAAATGCGAAAACGCCTCCAAAAAGCAAGGAGGTTTCCAAATTAGAAATCGCGGCATTTAGGAGGTTTGACTGATCTTGGGTCAACTCAAAATCAACCTGAGCGTAATCCTCTTTGAATAATTCTAGCGCATCTTTCAGCGCAGGAATTAGCTCATTCATTTTGGCGGAAGCCTGTTTGTGGACCGTAATTACTAGACCTTCCTGCGTCCCAAACAGGTGGTAACCCAGCGTCTCCTGAGTTTCATAAGTCACCTCAGCTAATTTTCCCAATGGAATAATCACTCCAGAAGAAGCAGCCACTGGCAAGCTCTCAATGTCTGTGGGCGTGTCAACTCTTGTCGCCAGTCGAAGGTAGTAGCGGAATTGTCCATCTTTGACAGAAATCCCCGGTAGCTCAGAATTACCTGATTGAATGGCAGAAATCACGTTTTGCTGGGTCATGCCTAAGGCTGACAATGCCTCCTCATTAGGCTTTACGGTGATAATCCGCTCTTTTTTCCCATTAATATCCACCAGAGAAACTCCTGGAAGCTGCTCTATCCTTTTCTTTAGGACATTCTCTGCAAGCAAACTCACTTCTACTTCATCTGCTCCCTCCTTTGGCACCACCTGAACTCGGGCGACAGGAATATCAGAGGTGTTGATTCGGATAACTTCAGGACGACCCAGATCCTCAGGAAGACCATTAGTCATGCGGTCTATTTTCTCATTGACATCGATATAAGCCAGCTCCATTTTGGTACTGTAATCGAAAGTCAATCTGATGGTGCCCACTTCAGAACCAGCTTTGGAATCCATTTCCTCCAAGCCATTCAAGGTGATCAATCCTTCACGAATTCGGCTCAGAACATTTTGCTCTATAGCCTCAGGAGAGGCATTTGGATAAGATACTTTCACTACTATTTGCGGCACATCGATCGGTGGCAAAAGCGAAATCGGCAGGGTGCGCAGGACGATGAAGGAAAAAACCATCAGCGCCATAAAAGTCATAAAAACTGCTATCGGCCGGGCCAGTAAAAATCTAACCATGGCTTATTCTTTTATAATTTGAACTGGAGCCTGATGCGCGAGCTGTAAATTATTGGAAGTGATTACTGTGCTGTTTTCTTCAAGTCCATCCAATATCTCCACTTCTTCTCCATTGTCCTTGCCCACCTCCACGTAGTTCCATTTGGACTCTTTATTTTCTATGGAGAAAACTACCGCTCTGCCCGATCTATAGACGAGTGCATCCTTAGGAACGACCAGAGAATTATTTTGCGGAGCACGGATAATGGCTCTGGCATTCATTCCTGGAAGTAAAGCCTTGTTAGCTGCGAGGGTAATCGAAACTTGGACTAACCCAGATTCATCTACCCTAGGATTGATACCTGTTACCTTTCCATGCAGCGCAGTTTGGGTATTTGAGATCGGGTAAACTTCTGCTTTTTGATTAATGGAGATAAGACTGATATCTGATTCCAGCACTTTTACTTTTAGGATGAATTCACTGGTTCCCAATACCTGACAAAGCTCTGCATTGGCACTCACCAAACTACCCGCTTTGAATTTGAGGTCTGCTACTTGGCCAGAGATTGGCGCTTTTACTACTGATCTGTCAAAACTCATCTGCGCCTCCCGAAGCTCTACTTCTGCTAGGAATACACCAGATTTAGCTTTCAACTGCTCATCCACCACATCCTTTTGCTCAGAATTATCAGAAGAAAATAAGGTCTCATAGCCCATCTTTGCAGATTCATATTCTGCGTTGGCATTACGCAGAGAGATTTTTGCTTTTTCAAGTCTAAACTCCGGCTCCGTAGGATCTAGCTTGGCGATGATGTCTCCCTTTTTCACATACTGCCCTTCCCGGACATTGACTTCTAAGAGATAGCCAGCTTGCTCAATCACTGCCAAGACTTCTGCCCCAGCTTCAAGTTTGCCTGTGGCTTGGATTAAATAATCGAAACTTTTGCGTTCAGCCGTGGCAACATTCACTTCTGTAGCTGCAACTTCATTTCTAAAGGATTCTGTGGGAGCTTCTTCGACCTTTTCCTTGTCTTCCTGACAGGCGGAAAACAGGGTAATTAAAACACCGAAAAGTAGGAGTGTAGATTTTTTCATTGAAATAGTAGTTTCAGCTAATAAGAAACTAACTAATTTTTCAATCTCAAAATCTTTGGTATAATAAGGATGTTAATGATTCTAAAAAACTGGAATTGTTGTATCGATTTCTAAATTGGGGGGATTAATTGCGTCTTCTACAGGCCTTAAGCGCAAAGTGCTAGGCGGTTCATCACCAAAATACTCAATGAGCCTATCAATCTCCTGAAGATTTTCAGCCTCGATTCGAACCCTAGCAATTCCATCATGGAGAAGCCCTAACTGAGTTCCTGCTTTCCGGGACAAATCTATAACACGCTTAGAATTTTTGGGAAGCCGATCATTGATCCGCACCCAGACAAATTCTCCCGTATCAGGTCTTGTAACTTTAACTCTGGTATCAAAAGGAAGTGTTTTATGAGCTGCAGTGAGGCTATCCATGTGAAAGATCTCTCCATTGGAAGTCTTCCTCAAATGAAATCTGCGACCATAGTAGCTAGCCGTACCCTCTTGGATCAGCAAGGCATCAGGAGCCATGTCTGGCTGAGCGTACTCTGGCAAGAGTGACGCAACAAAAATAAGAAGCCAATTCCACATAAGCTGATCTGAATTATCGCCTGCCTTTCCAATAAAGATGCCAATTAATGTCAATTGTATCAAATGGCTTGCAGCTAGTTCTCTTGAGGAGTAACTTGGTGCTATACTTACCTGCAATTATACCATCACCTCTTTTCTCTTTGATTATCAGGCTGGAAGACCGATGACGGATGACCGAAGTATCCTCAAATTAAGAGTTTACCATATATTAGGCAGCTTTCACATCGTCTTGGTGCAATTGCGGTAACATAAAAAACATTCTTTTTTAGACAGCACATGATCAAAATCCTCCACACAGCAGATTGGCACTTGGGAAAAAGACTACAGGAATTCTCCAGACTGGAGGAGCAAAAACTGGTTTTGGAAGAAATCCAGCAGATCGCAGACCGTGAGAATGTAGATTTGATTCTGCTAGCCGGTGATATTTTTGACACCTTCAACCCCAGTCATGAAGCAGTAGAATTGCTCTACAAATCCCTCCGAAGACTCACGAACGGAGGAAAACGACCAATTATCGCCATCTCAGGAAATCATGATAGCACCCAGTTTGTCGAAGCTCCGGATCCTCTAGCTCGTGAGATGGGTATTTTTTTCTATGGAAAATATGACACCATCATTCCAACTGGAAAACTAGACAATGGTATAGAAATCACACAAGCTTCAGAAGGTTTTGTGGAAATGAAATTACCGCAATTTGATTTTCCAGTTCGTGTTATTTTGGCTCCATATGCCAATGAGGTTTCGATGAAAACTTATTTGGGGGAAGGAGATCGTGAGGAAGAATTCCGCTATTTGATGGGTGCAAATTGGAAGAAGATCGCTGATCAGTACTGCGATGATCAGGGCGTTAATCTCTTTGCCGGACACTTTTTCTTTATGAAAGAAGGTTCAACCCCAGAGGCCGAACCAGAATCTGAGCGACCAATCCTTCATGTAGGCGGAACTCAAGCGCTTTTCACCAGAAATATCCCGGCACAAATTCAGTACGCAGCATTGGGTCACCTGCATCGATATCATTCTGTCGGACACGAACACTGCCCTGTGGTCTATTCCAGTTCGCCTCTCGCCTACTCTTTCAGCGAAGCCGATCAGCAAAAGCAAGTAGTGATCATCGAAGCAGAACCAGGAAAGCCAATCACCTATACACCTCTCGGATTAAAAGAAGGGAGACCGCTCTATCGCAAAGCATTCGATAATCTGTCAGACACCTTAGCTTGGCTAGAAGAGAACCCTTACTGTTTTGTGGAATTGACCTACATCACCGAAAGCTCTATCGAAGCCGCCACTCGGAAAGCAATAATGAAAGCCCACGATGGCATTGTGAATTTGATTCCGCAGATCAAAAATCCTTTGGGAGTGGAAAATCAAAGTTTGAAGGTCGAAGACCTGGGAAAAGATATGGAAAGTCTATTTAAACTTTTCTACCAAAGTGATAAGGGTCAGGAGCCCAACGAGGAATTACTCACAATCTTCAAAGAAGTAATCAGTCAAAACGAGCAAGCATGATTCCTATTAAACTCGATATTCAGGGATTGTATTCCTACAAAGAGAAGCAGACAATAGAATTTGACAAGCTCACTGCAGCGGGATTATTTGGGATTTTCGGTGCAGTCGGATCTGGGAAATCATCCATTTTGGAGGCGGTTCTATTAGCCCTTTATGGCAGCACCGAGCGTCTTTCTGATCGTGGAGAAAAGAACAGCATGGTCAATCTCCAGAGCGATCAGCTCCTATTGAATTTCGAATTCAGTTCTGGAAGAAACAATGCCAAAACCTATTTGGCGCGCTATTCTGCCAAGAGGAATTCCAAAAACTTCGATGATATCAGACCCGCAGAGCATACCTTCTACGAAAAAGTAGATGGAAACTGGGAACCGATTACTGCAAGAGCTGAAGAGATCGTTGGTATGCGAAAGGAACACTTCAAACAAACGGTGATTATACCACAAGGGAAATTCCGTGAGTTCATCGATCAAAAGCCTCTCGATCAGGCGAAGATGATGAAGGAGCTTTTTGGTTTGGAACGATTTGATCTTTCATTCAAAACCGGGATTCTGCTCAAAGCTGTCAAAGAGCAGAAAATCCGTCTGGAAACACAATTGCAAAGTTTAGAGGAATACTCTGAAGATATTCTCGTCGAAAAGCAAAGTCAATTTTCAGAAATACAAACTCAAGCTGCCGCAGCTTCGCTAAAGCTAAAAAGTGCAGAAGCAGAAGTTCGACTTCAAGAAAATCGCAGAGCTAAACACCAGCAATTGCTCAAGTTCAGATCCGAACAAGAAAACCTTGTTTTGCAGCGCCCTAAGATAGAAGAACAACGTCAACTGCATTCCGAATTCATTACTGCCAAAACCTATCTACGACCCGTTTGGGAGCAGATTCGAGATACTAAGGCAGAGTTAGAAAAATATAAAATCAGCGTGATCGATTGTGAGCGTTTCAAAATTGAGTTTGCGAAGGAAGTAGCCGAGCTTGAAGAGCAGGAAGCTGATCTCAAAGCGAAAAACAAGGAAAGACCACAGCGTGAAGGCAAAATCCGTGACTTGAAAAAAGTCATAGAAATTCAAAGACTAGAAGCTCAGCGAGAACAGGCGAATGCCACGCTGCTCAATTTGCAACCAACCATTGAAAGTAAAAAGCAAACTCAGAAGGCATTGGAAACAAAAATCGCTGAGCTAGATAGTGAGGCTGAAAAGATCAGCTCAACAGATAGCTCAGTCTTAGCGAATTTGATGAGCTCCGCAAAAGACTGGAAACAGCTAGAAAATCAATTGAGTAAGATTCAATTGGAATCAAATGAAATAACTCAAGAAATTGAGAAGCTCAAGGGACTACTCGAAGCAGAGAAAATCACTATTCCTGGGAATGAAAGTTCGTTCGAAACTTGGCTAGCATCTCATAAAACAACTATACAAGAACTAGAGAAACAGCGTGATATCCTGATGCAAAAGCAGGGACTTGCAGCTCATGTTCATCTGCTTCATAATGGAGAGGCATGTCCACTTTGCGGTGCCTTAGAACATCCAAATCCACTTGATGGAGATGATGATGGTGGCTTAGCTCAAAAAGATCTTCAAATACGAGAAGCCAAATTACTTTTGGAACAGATTCAAGCTTCTAAATCCAAGTATAGTGAATTGGCCTTTCGGCTAGAAAATCATCAAAAAAACATAGCTGGAAAAAACCTTGAAATCCAAGAATCGAAACAGAATCTGAGCTCCATCAAAAGCAGTTTAGCAGAAAGCGGAATTGATAGTCAAGAAGAGCTTTTGGCAAAAATACAGGCCATAGAGCATAGCTCTCAAACTCGAGAGAAGCTTCTTCAAGAAGTAAAAACACATCGTAGAAACTGGGATTCTGAGCGAATCATCATAGATCAGTATGAAAAAGAACTTCAGCAGGCACAATTACAATTGCAATCTGTCCAGTCCAATATTTCCTCCAAAAAAGAAGAAATCAGAGACATGGCATTCTGTAAGCAATTTTTTGCCCGAGAAACTTCGCAGATCCAATCCGCTATAGATAAGGTAGAAAAAGACATCGAGGAGGCTCTTCAGGCACTAGAAGGTAAGCAAAAGCATCTTCGTGAGAAACGCAGTGTGACTGATAAGAACTTAGCTGATCTGATCAATTTCACTCAGCTTCGCGATCAAAGTTTGGTCAAGCTCGATAAGCTAAAATCAGAATTTGAAGCCTTGAAAATGCAGCATGGATTCGCAGATGAGGAGCGATTGATTCATTTATTCCAGCACTCACTCGATGCGGAGAAAGTAGCTCTTGAGATCAAGCAGTTCGATCAGAAGATCGCAATCGCTGAGGATCGAATTCAGGAACTGGAAGCTGAAGAAGGAGTAGTTTCTTTTCAAGAAGAAGCGTTTCAGGAGGTTAACACTTCATTTCAGAACTTAAAAGCCAATGCAGAGTCTTTCCAAAAACAAGTTCTTTTGCTCGATAAGGAAATCCAGGAAACAAGGAGTAAACTGGCCGAAAAGAAGATTCTTCAGGCAGACTTCGCCAAACTGGAAATTAGAGAAAGCTATCTCAAAGAGCTGGACAATATGTTCCGAGGTAGTGGTTTTGTGAAGTTTGTGAGTTCCATTTACCTACAGGAACTCTGCAACACTGCCAATGTGCGCTTTATGAAACTCTGCAAAAACCAACTTAGCCTGGAGATTGACGACAATAATACCTTCTGGGTGATTGATTACCTGAACGGAGGCAAGAAGCGCCTGCTTAAAACACTCTCCGGTGGACAGACTTTCCAAGCCTCACTTTGCCTCGCACTGGCACTTGCTGAGAAAGTAAAAGCCCTCAACCAAGCAGATCAAAGCTTCTTTTTTATGGATGAAGGTTTTGGGGCATTGGACAAGAATGCACTTCGAGTGGTCTTTGAAACTCTCAAGTCACTTCGCCATGAAAACCGGATCGTGGGAATCATCTCTCATGTGGAAGATCTGCAACAGGAAATCGGAGTCTTCGCGAATATAGAACTCGACCCAGAGCGAGGTTCTCAGGTGAGTTATTCTTATTAAAAATATTTCACACTACTTGCTGCGTAAAATTACTCATCACATTGAGTAAAATATTAAAAAGCACACTTAATTACTGATTATCAATTGATTATAAAATAATTTTTAAGGGAAAAACAGAGAAAAATGACAGTAGTAATTGGTAATTAGGAAGATTTTTCACTCAAAGGATAGCGAAAGATTTATTTAAACCCATTTATCAGCTTTCACAAACGCAGATGAAAGCACTTCCTAATCGACTAACAATCCGCGGAAACCCACGACTTTTTCCTGCGTCAATCTGCAGGAACTTCCCTGGACTTTCACAAAAAAAGACAGCCGTATGACTGTCTTTTAACTATATAAATCTAGCACATCCATCTGCAAGAACTCATCCCAGGGAATTCCGTCCGGGCCGATGACAAGTGACTTTTCGGGATGGTAAGTATTTGTGAAGGCATTCATACCTGTCAATCCTCCCAGCCTCGAAGTCTTCACTTCTAGGGCAATAATCCGCTTTTTGTACTCCACAACGAAGTCAACCTCGTCATTCCCTTCCCTCCAATAATAGATGTGCAACTTTCTCTCCTTGAAGGCCTGATTCACCAAGTGTGCTCCTACTGCTGACTCCACCCAGCGACCCCACGCCCGATGATCCGCCTGAAGCGTATCCATTGTTTCGTTAGACACACCCGACATGATCGCCGTGTTATGCACCATGAACTTAGGACTGGAAGAACGCTTCCGAACTAAATTGGGACTGTATTTCTCCAGCCCACTCAGTAGGCCTGCTTCACTCAGCAACTCAAGGTAATTAGCGAGTGTAGTGGTATTACCTGCATCAGCGAGCTGCCCCATAATCTTGGTGAAGCTAAGTACCTGTCCCGAATAAGATGAACCAATCTCGAAGAGTCGCTTCATCAGCGCAGGTTTATCCACCCGGGTGAGCATCAAAATATCCTTGGAAATACTACTCTCCAAAAGCGCATCCCGCACATAATTCTTCCAGCGGTCTTCATCTTCCTTGAGGAGAATCGCTCCAGGGTATCCGCCATACCAGATGAATTCTTCAGGTGAAAGGCCGAAAGCCTCTTTCATTTCTTTGTAAGACCAATGTCCCAAATACGTGGACTCGAACCTCCCCGCAAGTGATTCTGTCAATCCTTGCTGAAGCATCAATCGAGACGACCCCAAAAGCACCACTCGAATATCACGCTCTTCAGCTGTATCCTTATCCCATTCTGCTTTGACTTGCTCGCTCCAATTATCGATTTTCTGAACTTCATCGATCACTAGAATATATGGAACATCAGGCGCTGCGCTTTGCTTCATACGTGCATTTTCCCATTGCTGGGCTATCCACAACCTATCAGTTGCTGGTACGGCATCAGCCGCAACCAGTGTATGTGGCCAATTGATATCCTTCATGATCTGACGAATCATCGTAGTCTTACCTACTTGGCGAGGACCATAGATCACCTGAATGAACATTCGAGGCTCATCACGAAGACGTTTTTGAATTTGATTTTTCTCTGATCGTTGGTAACTCATATCATTTACTCTTTAAGCTACGTAAATTTACTCATTTCATTGAGTAAATTATTAAAATGCATCACATTTATTTTACTATCAGCATGTTACAAGATAATTTTTAAGACATTTTTTTAATCATTTTAACCATAAACGAAGCTTGCTAATAGTTAAAAAATCTGGATTGAATCTTAATTCGATAATTGGTGAGCAAAAAAAATCCTCTGACAAACTGCCAGAGGATTTTCGTAATTAAGAAAACCTATTTACAATATATTCCCATTGACCCATTCAATTTCTTCTTGACGGATCGTATGATTTGAATCTTTGAAAATCAATAATTTCACTCTCGCACCCATCCTGCTCAGTAGGGTTTCTGATTCTTTTATTCTCGAAAGTGGCACATGAACGTCTCTTTCGCTACTTCCAATAAAGACTGGTGTATCTTTAAAATCACCAGAATACTTTTCTTCCAGAATCTTCTCGCCAATTAGACCGCCAGTAAAGGCTATAACTCCCCCCAGCTTTTGGGCATTTTGGGCAGCAAACTCAAGACTCAGACAAGCCCCTTGAGAAAAGCCAATGAACACGACATTTTCTGGAAAAACACCTGATTCAATTACTTGATCCCATACTCCTCTGATCGTCTCTAAGGATTTTGTTAAAGCAGATTGATTTGCTAAATCTGGAGCCATAAAACTATATGGGTACCAGGTTCCATTCTCCGCTTCAGGCGCCAAAAGCGCATAATCATCCAGAGAAAGATATTGCGCGAGCGAAAGAATACTCTCTGCACTTGCTCCTCTTCCATGAATAAGAATTGCAGCTTTTTTAGCCTCCGGCAAGGACACGCCTGCTATTTTTATCTTAGTCATATTTATCAACATTCAACTTAACAGGCGTCAAACTCTCTTCTAGTTTTGCACGATTAGGCTCAGCCCATTCTGGCAATTTGATCAACTCGCCCAAGTGAGCTTCATTCTCATCAATCGTAAATCCTGGTTCATCTGTAGCCACTTCGAATAAAACTCCTCCTGGCTCACGGAAATAAATTGATGTGAAGTAATTCCTATCCTTCACCTCAGTCACCTGATAGCCGTTTCGCATCAGGATCTCCTGAACCAGAAGCTGCGAAGCAGCATTCTCAGTACGGAAAGCAATGTGATGGACAGTTCCAGCACTTTGAGAACCTCGATTTCCAGATTTATCAATGACGATATCCACGATATCTCCCGGTTTCCCAGCTGTACCATATCGGAATCTTCCATTTTCCTCTCCAATGTACCGATAATCCATATGCTCAGTGAGTAACTTTTCTGTTAAGTCCTTGTCCCGCAGATTCAAAGTAGCTCCATAGAAACCTTTGATCGAATGCTCAATCGGCACTTGACCATAAGACCAGCCGGTTCTATCATCCTGATCATTAGCCACCAACTCAATCCCCATACTGTCATGATCTTCAAAGCGAATCAATTGATCACCAAATCTCGTCAACACATCAGACACAGGTATACCATATTTCTTCAGGCGCTCAATCCAATAGTTCAAGGATCCAGATGGGATAGAAAAGGCAGTGTAAGTAACTTCACCAGCTCCCTTAGTACCTTTGCGGGCACCAGTAAATGGAAATGTAGTGAATACAGTTCCTGGTCGCCCCAACTCATCTCCAAAATAGAAATGATAGACACCAGGCGCATCGAAGTTGATCGTCTTTTTCACCAGCCTCAATCCGATAATACCAGTGTAGAAATCAATATTAGCTTGAGAATTGCCAGCAATCGCAGTGATATGATGGATTCCAGTGATTAATGGTTTCATGGTTATAAGAGAAATATTTAAGAGAATGAGTATTCGTTGAGATCTAACGATCTAATCAGTTCAAGTAAGACAAACCTTCAAGGTCTTTTAGTATCTCAAAGGTTAAGTTACTTAAGCTTGCTTTATAAGTTGTACACTCAAGATCAAACGAACCTGATCACTTACTACTACGCTTCCTGCTTCGGTCACTGCTGACCAAGTAAGGCCATATTCTTTACGGCTGATTTTTCCTTCAATCTCGAAGCCAGCTTTAGTTTGCCCGTAAGGATCACCAGCTATTCCACCGAAATCCACATCAAGTGTAAGTGGTTTTGTATTTCCTTTCACAGTCAAATCTCCTACTAACTTATAATCTCCACCTTCATTCACAATCTTTCCAGCGAAAGTCAATTTAGGATGGTTTTCTGCATCAAAGAAATCAGCAGACTTCAGGTGATTGTCTCTATCCGTCTGATTGGTACTGATGCTATCAATTGAAGTCGAGAATGATACGGTTGCTCCATCGAAATCATCAGAAGTGCTTTCTGCTGCTCCTTCAAATTCCTTGAAATAACCTGTCACCGTAGAAATTACCAGGTGTTTTACTTTGAAAGACACTTCAGAGTGTGTAGGGTCGATAATCCATTTTGTAGTACTCATAGCTTTTGTTGATTTAGTTTAAATTTTTTGTTTGTATTGATATTAAATGTATAGACACGTATTAGGATAAATTTTTTTTACCCTCTCAATTTATCTAGAAGCGAATTCAGCAAGCCCACTTCTTCCCCAGTCAAATTGATCACTTGATTATTGAAACCTTCCATATGAGTTTGCAAATCATTCAGTATTATTAATCCTTTATCAGTGATCATAATATCCACTTGACGACGGTCACTTGGACATTCTCTTCTTTCTACCAGTTGTTTTGCTTTCAACTTATCCACCAAACGGCTAGCATTTGACATTTTGTTCAGCATTCTATCTTGTATAGATGACACAGTCGTAGGAACTCCATTCTGCCCTCTCAAAATCCTGAGCACATTGTATTGCTCTGGAGAAAGGTCAAAAGGCTTCAAAATCCCATTCTGTGCTGACACCAAATAACTATGCGTGTAGAGAATATTGACCACTAATTTATTGTATGGGTCTTTGAACTCCTTCTGCTTGATTGCTTCTTCTAGACTCCCCATATCATTTGTTGTTGTATTTAATGTATATACATACAAATCCTCATAAAGGTTTCAAATGATTAAAAAAAAGTTGAAATATTCGATACAGGAAGATAAGACTCAGCTACCTACACACCCATAAAACTCTGGACAACAACAAAGTAAGAGATCAACTCGATTTTTCAGGAATTACAATTTATTTACATTATTAGAAAGACTTCCATCTGTTTTTTGGCGTTTTCCTGTAATGAATGCTATGCATAACACAAAAAAAATGGTCTGTGCGGACACAGACCATGGTTAATTGAATAATGTGCTGACTTATGAGTTTTTTAGATACCTCAAAGCTTATTTCAAATTCTTATATCGAATTCTTTTTGGCTCTACGTCACCAAGTCTTTTTTTCTTGTTCTCTTCGTAGTCGGAGAAATTACCTTCAAACCAAACCACTTGGGAATCACCTTCAAAAGCCAAGATATGTGTACAAATCCTATCCAGGAACCATCTATCGTGGGAAATCACCACGGCACAACCACCGAAGTTTTCCAGCGCCTCTTCCAGCGAACGAAGTGTGTTTACATCCAAATCGTTGGTAGGCTCATCGAGAAGTAACAAATTCCCACCTTCTTTAAGCGTCAAGGCTAGATGAACTCGATTACGCTCTCCACCGGAAAGCACACCTACTTTTTTCTCCTGATCTCCTCCACCGAAGTTGAACTTGGAAACATAAGCTCTAGAGTTCACTTCCTTATTACCCAGCATCATCAACTCATTTCCTTCGGAAATCGTCTGATAAACTGTTTTCTCTGGGTCTAGCGCATCGTGTCCTTGATCCACATAGGCCAATTGCACGGTCTCTCCAACTTCGAAATTCCCAGCATCGGCTTTTTCCTGCCCAGTGATCAACTTAAACAATGTGGATTTACCCGCACCATTTGGCCCGATCACACCTACAATTCCGCCTTGAGGCAAAGCAAAAGTTAGATTTTCGAAAAGCAACTTGTCTCCAAAAGCTTTCGAAACACCGTTCACTTCGATCACTTTCGATCCCAGACGAGGTCCAGGAGGAATAAATAGTTCCAGTTTGGCTTCTCTCTCTTTGGACTCCTCTCCCACCAATCTGTCGTAAGCACTCAATCTCGCCTTGCCTTTTGCTTGACGGGCTTTTGGAGTCATTCTGATCCATTCCAGCTCTCGCTCTAATGTTTTCTGACGCTTGGATTCTGTCTTTTCCTCTTGCTTCAATCGGTTTTGCTTCTGATCCAGCCAGGAAGAATAATTTCCTTTCCACGGAATACCTTCGCCTCGATCTAATTCTAGAATCCAACCGGCTACGTTATCCAAGAAATATCTATCGTGAGTTACTGCGATTACTGTTCCCTTGTAATTTTTCAAGTGTTGTTCCAACCAATGCACAGATTCTGCATCCAAGTGGTTGGTAGGCTCATCGAGTAGCAACACATCAGGCTCTTGTAGAAGCAAGCGACAAAGTGCCACTCTTCTCTTCTCACCACCCGAAAGGTTAGCTACGTTAGCATCACTAGGAGGAAGTCTAAGCGCATCCATGGCCTTGTCAAGCATAACATCAAGTTCCCAGGCATTCGCAGCATCCAGCTTCTCCTGCACCTCTCCTTGCTTCTCGATCAAGTCATTCATTGCATCAGGATCTTCCATCAGGGCAGGATCCATAAATTTCTCATTGATTGCTTCGAATTCCTTCAGCAAATCAACGGTTTCGGAAACAGCTTCTTCCACCACTTCTTTCACCGTTTTAGTCGGATCAAGTTTAGGCTCTTGCTCTAGCATGCCTACGGTGTAACCTGGCGACCAGACTACTTCTCCTTGGAATTCTTTGTCCATTCCGGCGATAATTTTCAAAAGAGAAGATTTACCCGAACCGTTCAAACCAAGAACCCCGATTTTGGCTCCGTAAAAAAATGAGAGATAAATATCCTTGAGTACTTTTTTCTGTGGCGGATAGATTTTTGAAACTCCTGCCATGGAAAAGATGATTTTTTCTGCGCTCATGCGTTATATTTTTACTTTAAAATTGCACTTAAGAATCAAAGATGGCAAAAAAACCGCTTTCTTAGGATAAGTGCTTTTGAATTAATTAATTTGCGGAAATTCGAAAACCGCCAACTAACCTACTGCAGAACCATGGAGCATCCGTATGGATATATCAAAAACAACAAAGTCTATTTGAAGGGATTTTTGGGGCAGGAAGATAGAATTATCGGTGAAGTAAAAGAAGATGAGGCCTCTACGCTTAAGTATTTCGAAGGGAGATTTGAACAGCTCAAAGAAAAAGTAAGCAAACTCAAAAATGACATTCAGGAAAACCAGAACAAAGGTTCTTTCCTAATGAAGCTCATTCACCTCAGAGAATCGCTTATGCAAGCCGACGCTTTGGGAGACTTCGAACCACTTATTTCTGAGCTTAGCGAACAAGAAAAGTACCTTAATGAAATCATACAGGTAAATCGCAACAAAAACCTTGAGGTCAAAAAAGCTTTGATACTCGAAGCGGAAGAGAAAAAAGACGACACTGACTGGAAAGAAACAACGGAATTCTATAAAGAACTCAAACTTCGCTGGATCAAAACTGGGCCTGTTGATAAGGAAAATCAAGAAGAAATAGAAACCACCTTCAACGATACGGTGCAGCATTTCTTCGAAAACAGAAGACATTTCTTTGAAGGACTAGCACTTCAAGCGGAAGAAAACATCAAAGTGTACGAGGCATTGGTAGTTCAGGCTAGAGAAGCACACGATTTCCCTGATGCTAAAACTGCATTTGATATCTCAAAAAAGATTCAACGACAGTGGAAAGAAGCTGGAAAAGTGCCTGCTGAAAAACGACAGCCTCTTTGGGACGAGTTTTCAAGATTAAACAATCGGATATTTTCACGCTACAAAAGAACACTCCAAACAGGTCCTCAAATGAACCCTCGGGAACTAATGCGGAAGGTGGAGACTTTGACAGAAGAGATCAAAGGTTTGGCAGGGAAACCTTCCAGCTATGAACTCATCGGAAGAGCTAAAGCAATTCAAGAAGAATGGAGAAAATTACCACCACGTAAACCAAGAGAAGCAAATTTGATCGTAAGATCTTTCCAATTTTTCTCAGACATCGTATTTGAGAAAGCTTTTCTAGAAAAATTGGTTCATGGTAAATATCCTGATTTTGACGAAAAACCAGAAGCGGAACAAACTCAGATAAAAACCGCTTTATTAAAAGATTTATTGCACAGAGATCAAACTGAGCTGGAAGCAGCACAAAATAATGCGGAGAATTTCCGCGTACAATCAGCTGATTTTGATATAATGATGAAGAAAAAATTATTTGCCGTGAAGAGAAAAGTGGATGTGAAAAATTATATTTTGAAACAACTTGCTTATAAATAGTCTGAACACCACTGAATATTTCAAAAAAAGAATAATTTTGCAACCCTTTAAACTCCGGAAATCCTTAAAATAAAGACTATGTACTGGACACTTGAACTCGCATCTTATTTAGAAGACGCACCCTGGCCAGCCACCAAGGATGAATTAATTGATTATGGCATCCGATCAGGCGCTCCTATGGAGGTAGTAGAAAATCTACAAGAACTTGAAGATGATGGGGAACCTTATGAGACCATCGAGGAGATCTGGCCGGATTATCCGACCAAAGACGATTTCTTCTTCAACGAAGACGAATATTAAATGCAAAAAGCCCTGATCACTCAGGGCTTTTTGCATTTAATATTGTTTTGAGTTCTGCTATTGATATTTGTAGCATGCGTGTGGACACGAGCGGTGCCATAGGTATTGGTTCAAATCTCATGACTTGACCCCATATTATTGAAGTCTTCAGACTTCTATTCCATTAGAAAATCTTTAGCAAATTGTATATAAGTAGGCATAAGTCTGAAGATTTACATCAGCATTCTCTACAATTGGCAGGTTTGGGCTAGCCTCTGACTAAAAACTGTGACTGATCACTTCCCCTCCCTACAAACCAAGCACCTGTCGCAGTCTAGCATAGCCCGTTTTGCTCACAGGCACCTTATCTCCTCCACGTAGTAGGACCATGTAGTTATCGCGCTCGTATGGCTCTATTTTGCTAATCTCATTTAAGTTGACCAAATATGATCTATGCACTCGTGCAAATTTGGCCGGATCTAGCGCTTCCTCCAGGGACTTCATGGTCATCTTCTTCAGGAATTTGCCAGAAGCGGTATGAATAGCGATGTAATCATCTTCAGCTTCAAAGAAACTCACTTCATGCGTGGGAATGATTTTAATTTCATTCTTGACACGCACGACCAGACGATTGCGCTTTTCCGCCAATTCATTCAATCGCTGAATGGATCCTTCATTGCCACCCTGCTGCCCCATGAACTTCTCTATAGCTTGCCCAAATCGCTCTTGAGAAAATGGCTTGAGTAAGTAATCGATAGCCATCGCATCGAAAGCTTGCAAAGCATATTCGTCAAAGGCCGTAGTGAAAATCACTGCAGGCGGTTCATCAAGTAATTCCAGCATCTCAAAGCCTGTGATTTTGGGCATCTGCACATCTAAAAAGATTAAATCCGGCTTATGTTCTTGAATGGCTTTCAAACCTTGAAATCCATTCTGACATACTGCTACAAGTTCAAATTGTGGAAAACCAGCCAAAAATTCTTGCACAATACTTGCCGCCAAAGGCTCGTCATCTATGATTAAAGTCTTGATCATTTCTGTTGGGGAATTTTTAAAATTACGGTAAAAAGGGAATCCTGGGCTTTAGATTCAAGCAAATCCTTTCTGCCAAAAAGCAAAAACAAGCGACGATCCACCGAGCTTAAACCAAAACCAGTCCCCTTTGGTGCAGCCATAGTGGGATCATAGGGATTTTCTATTTTCAACTTCAAATAATTTTGTTCTTTGAAAGCATGAAGGCTTATTTTCACATCTTCCGTAATACCATATAAGCCATGTTTGATTGCATTTTCGAGCAGCGGTTGAATTAGCAACTGAGGGAGTTGCATTTGTTTTACTTCATCATCGACATCAAATTCTATTGCCATTCGATGTCCAAATCGTACCCGTTCAATGTCTAGGTACATTTTGAGATAGCTCAATTCTTCTTCCAGACTCACCCATTGCTGATGATCCTTCCTGATTGTCCCCCGTAAGAAGTCTGAAAGTTGAAGAACCATCTCACGTGCTTTTAGTGGCTGGGAGACTGTCAAGGCACTGATAGAATTGAGACTATTAAACAGAAAATGGGGCTGAAGTTGCTGTCTGAGTTGGGACAACTCCGCTTCTCGAGATAGCTCATTCATCATTACCTCTCTCTTTTGTGCTTCATCCTCCTGCTCTAGTTTGGATACGACGATCGCAATCAAAGCAACTAATACCTCCGCCAAACCCAAAATCGCCCAGCGTAGGAAAAAGTGAGTTTTGAGAAAGACTTGATAAGCCTCCTTGTCTGAATATACCCAGGCTAGCAAATACTGATGAGCCAATACAGCTACGAAACTAAATAAAAGCGGCAAGCCCAACAGCAACCAATTGTTGCTACCATTAGGGATATAGAATCCAAAAACTCGATCCAGCACATTGACCCCTAGAAAAAAAAGCAAGGCGTAAATCAGTGCGTCTACGATAGCTGTAGATTGCTCAATCCCATAAAAAACTAGTAAACCAAAGGTACCAAGGAACCAGATTACTCCGGCTCCTTGGATGATCCAATTACTTTTAGAAGGGTTTGAAAATGCTCTAGAAAACAATGGCTTGGGGATTTATGGGAATTTCGTTAATAAGATTTGATTTCCAAACCTCCGAAGAACACCGTCCCTCTTATTACCAACACTTTATCCTGGTCCACCTCAGACTGACGGTAAGCACGCTTGTCCTCAACTCCTGCAGCGATATTGGTCACTTCCACCCTTACGTCCCAGTGCGGCGGTACTACCAGCTTGATGCCACCAAAGATCACATCTACCTGAAGAGTTACTATTCCAGTAAAGTCCGATTGGGTTAGATCAAGATCAATTCCACCAAAGGCCGCAGTCAATTTTCCACCCTGAAAGTTCTTGGTTAACATGCGTTTATTGATACCACTCATGATAGAATCTATGGAAACAGAATCTGAATAGCTTGTACCTGAGACTCCTGACATCCCAGCATAAGATTTGGCGCCGGTACCATAATCTGTAGCATAGGTCCCCTCTTCCTTGGCTTTCGTTTCCTCTCCAATGACGGCTGGCTTATTGGCTTTAGCTTTGATTTTCTCTTGAATATCTGACATCACCTGTTTCTCCTTTCGCTTCTGGGTGATCAGATAAATCCCTACTAAAATCAGCGCTATAGGGAAAATGAAGCGTTGTAGACCAAAGTCAAAATTAAACTCTCTCTCCAAGAGAAAGTACATACCTAAGCCCAGCATCATTACTCCAAAAAAACTTTTGAACTCGTGCTTCACGAGTGTAATCACCCCAACGGCAATTAATATCATCGGCCAGGAAAGTAACCAATCAGGATAAAAAACATCCAATTTTCTAAGTAGAATCAGGACACCTACTGCGAGGATTATGAATCCGAAGATCATTCCTCCATCATTATTGTTTATGCGATTTCGTTTCATCTGTTTATTGTTTAATTGATGATCGAAAGTAGTCTAAGCATTTACATCCTGAAATAAACAAAAGGCCAACACAACCAAAAAGTCGGTGAAAGCCACTAAAAAGTCGGTGAAATATCAGCGAGAAATCTTACCGATCCCTCAATTGCCTAGCAACCACAAATTCAGCATAGTCCATGTCTTCAGGTGTGGTAATCTTAATATTTTCTGGATTTCCTGAGATCAAGGTCACTTGCCAGCCCTGATTTTCATATACCGTGGCATCATCGGTAAACTGCTGAAGTTCTGTGACCGTAAAGGCTTTCTTGATTTTCTCCACTTGAAAAGTCTGGGGAGTTTGGACCAATCGGAAATATTGACGCTCCTCATAGAATGACTTACCGTCATCTCTTAGCTTTCTAATAGAATCCTTCAATGCAACCACAGCAATGGCAGACCCGCTTCGATCTGCCACCTCAAAACTCTCAAGGATGACTTTTTGATCTACAAAAGGCCTAACTCCATCATGGATAGCTACAAGTTTGGTTTCAGTTTTGAGAGAATCCAATCCATTTCTCACCGATTGAAACCTAGAATTTCCACCAGCGACTACACGATGAGGAATGGTGAATTTGTAATCCTCACATAATTCATCCCAGTACATAAAATCGCTTTTGGGCAATACCAAGATCAAGTCAATAGAAGAATCTACTTGATAAAAAACAGAAAGGGTACGCATCAATACCGGCTGCCCTGCGACAGGCAGATACTGTTTGGCCACAGGCCCTCCCATTCTTGTACCTCTTCCTCCTGCGACCAGGATTGCAGCTTTATTTGTCATACTTATTTTTTGCAAAAGTAAGAATTCAAACTTCCTTAGGATTTACTACAAAGTTAATTCTGTGTGAACATAAAAAAAGCTCCTTTCGGAGCTTTCAGTATTAAAGGATCAACATCGCATCTCCGTAGGAGAAGAATCGATATTTCTCTTTGATGGCTTCTTTGTATGCTTTCATCACCAAGTCGTAACCTCCAAAAGCTGATGCTGTCATTAGCAAGGTAGATTCTGGTAAGTGGAAATTGGTAATCAATGAATTAGCGATTTTGAACTCATAAGGAGGAATGATAAACTTATCTGTCCATCCACTACTTGCTTTCAATCGACCATTTGCAGTCACAGAGGACTCAATAGTTTTCAAAGACGTAGTACCCACAGCTACCACTCTCTTTTTGGCATCCAGTGATCTATTCACCAATTCAACCGTTCCATCAGGAATGCTGTAGTTTTCTGAATCCATTTTATGTTTCGTCAGATCTTCCACATCCACCTGTCGGAAAGTACCCAATCCCACATGTAGTGTAATAGGAGTCACATCCACACCTTGAAGTTCTAGCCGCTTCAACAAATGCGGAGTAAAGTGCAATCCAGCAGTAGGAGCAGCTACAGCACCCACATTCTGCGCAAACACAGTCTGGTATCTTTCTTTATCTTCTGCTTCTACTTTTCTTTCGATAAAATCTTTCAAAAGTGGCGTCTCACCAAGCGTATCAATGGTCTTATGGAATTCTTCTTCAGTTCCGTCAAACAAGAAACGTATGGTACGTCCTCTAGAAGTCGTATTGTCAATCACCTCAGCGACAAGATCTGAATCACCAAAATAAAGCTTGTTCCCAACTCTGATTTTACGAGCTGGATCCACCAATACATCCCAAAGTTTCAACTCAGCGTTAAGTTCTCTCAAGAGAAAAACTTCGATTTCAGCACCAGTTTTTTCCTTATTTCCATAAAGCCTCGCTGGAAAAACTTTTGTATCATTGGTAACAAAGACATCACCTTCACCGAAGTACTCGGTAATATCTTTAAAAATTCTGTGTTCGATTTTGCCCGTATCGCGATGGAGCACCATCAATCTGGATTCATCCCGATTGGCTTCTGGATAAAGAGCGACTAGTTTCTTTGGAACGTCAAATTTGAAATCCGATAATTTCATAGATAAGTTTTAGATGTCTTGAGTGATAATAGTATAACTCTAAAAAATGCAAAGATACTAACAATATCAGGTAATTTCAGCTAACTTGACAAATTGTTTTAAACCAACTAAACAGACATGCTATTTCTTAAACTCTCATGGGAAAGTTTTCGCTTCGCAATCTCAGCGTTAAAGACTAGCCTGACACGTACAATATTATCGCTTTTAGGTGTCACGGTCGGTATATTTGCTATTATCGCTGTTTTCACCTTAGTGGATTCACTCGAGAAAAACATCAAATCCTCCTTCTCTTTCTTAGGCACAAATGTAATGCGAGTGGATAGATTCCCCTTTGCAAATGGTCCTCAGGATTACCCGTGGTGGAAATATTTCCGCAGACCTCCCGGAACAGTAGAAGAATATAAATTCCTTCAAGAAAGGCTCACTTCTGCGGAAGCTGTCACTATCTCAGCCTCCTCCAATACTACTGTAAAAGCAGGTAGTAATGCCTATGAAGGCATGGCGCTCACGGGAGTTGTTTACTCCTATCAAGACGTGTATGAGATCTCACTGGAAGAAGGTAGATACTTCTCTCAATCCGAGATCAATGCTGCTAGAAACTTTGCAATCATAGGGAGGGAAATAGCAAACACTTTGTATCCGCAGCAAGAAGTAATCGGAAAGCAGATCAAAATCAAAGGCATGAAATTCGTCGTGATTGGGGTGTTTGAAGAAGAAGGCGAAGGATTGTTCGATGCTCCATCCAAGGACGAAGCCTGTTTGATACCATACGGCGCATTTAGCAAAATGTACTATACGGGGAGAAACGGCATGGAGCCAACCATAGCCGTTCAAGGCATGGAGGAAGATATAGGATTGGTCGCTTTAGAAAACGAAATGACTGGTTTGCTTCGTGCCAAAAGAGGACTTAAGCCAAGAGACGAGGATAACTTTGCCCTCAACAAAACAGAATTTATTCAAAATGCGATCGGATCTATTTTTGACGTAATCTCTGTGGCAGGCTGGGTAATTGGCGGTTTTTCAATACTTGTAGGTGGATTTGGAATCGCAAACATCATGTTCGTATCCGTCCGAGAAAGAACCAATATTATTGGAATTCAAAAATCACTTGGAGCCAAAAACTACTTTATCCTGTTCCAATTCCTTTTCGAATCAATATGTCTGAGTTTGATTGGTGGAATCACGGGGATAATTATTGTCTATTTCCTAACCTTTATCCAATTGGGTAGTTTGGAGATAGCCTTATCATTCAAAAACATCATGCTTGGCCTCGGCGTTTCTACCATTATCGGAGTTGTATCTGGTATTGTACCAGCTACACTTGCAGCGAGAATGGATCCTGTAGAAGCTATCAGAACCAATTAAGCTTCACAAAGCCTAGATACAAAAAGAGGTTGCTCATTAGTTGAGCAACCTCTTTTTTTATGATTAGAACCTAGCAGAATCGCTTTACTTATTCTTTCTCTGCTGTTGTCTTTTCCTCTTTACCTGATAGACCAGATGCTGCCTTGATCTTCACTTCAAGCTCTTCCATTAATTCTGGATTATCCAACAACAAGGTTTTTACAGATTCACGACCCTGACCTAGTTTCTCTCCATTATAAGAGAACCAGGAACCAGCCTTTTTGACAATATCGAGCTCTACGCCCAGATCAATGATTTCCCCTACTTTGGAGATCCCCTGTCCATACATGATATCAAACTCTACCACTTTAAACGGAGGAGCCACTTTATTCTTCACCACTTTCACCTTCGTTCTGTTACCCAGAATATTATCTGCACTTTCCTTGATCTGGCCGATTCTACGGATATCCAAACGTACAGATGCATAGAACTTCAATGCATTACCACCAGTAGTGGTCTCAGGATTACCGAACATCACACCGATCTTCTCACGAAGCTGATTGATGAAAATACAAGAACATCCAGTCTTATTGATCGCTCCGGTCAGCTTACGCAAAGCCTGAGACATCAACCTAGCCTGTAAGCCCATTTTGCTATCCCCCATATCGCCTTCCAGTTCACCTTTTGGCACCAAAGCAGCTACGGAGTCAATCACGATAATATCAATCGCTCCAGAGCGGATCAAATGCTCGGCGATTTCAAGAGCCTGCTCACCATTATCAGGCTGAGATATCAATAAGTTCTCTGTGTCGATCCCTAGCTTCTCCGCATAAGCCTTATCAAAGGCATGCTCTGCATCAATAAATGCCGCTAATCCACCCGCTTTCTGCGCTTCAGCTATACAATGCAAGGTCAAGGTGGTTTTACCAGAAGATTCCGGACCATAAATCTCTATCACACGGCCACGAGGTATACCCCCTATACCCAATGCGATATCCAAACCCAATGAACCGGTAGAAATAGCTGGGATATCCACCACTTTATTATCACTTAACTTCATAACGGTGCCTTTACCGTATGTTTTATCCAACTTATCTATAGTCAGCTGCAGGGCCTTTAATTTTTCAGCGTTGTTACTCATATGTTTTTGAATTTGTGAAAACAATTGTTTAGTGAAAGTAAATAAACAACAGACTATTACCAAGGAGGGCATGTCTATTGTTTTGGGATACTAAATTCGTAATTTTAATCGCCTTTCGGCACGCTTTTTCGTAATACCTATAGAATACTGCCCTTTTCGTCAGGTATTGTCAATATAATTTATGAAAAGAATCCTAGGATCACTTACACTTGTCATTTTACTTACTCTCTCAGAGCTAGCTGCACAGGGTTCAGTCGGCGATTCCCCTTTTACTTTTGGCGAAGAATTATCATTTGAGGTTTCCTATGGATGGTTGAATCTGGCTGATGCGAAGCTGCAGATCTCTAAAAGACCCCAAGAACAGAATAACAAACCCCACTATAAAATAGATGTCTATGGCAAGACCAAAGGTGCTGCCACGATTTTTGGAAAAGTAAATGATAACTGGGGGACTTACCTCGATGTAGAGACCAACCTACCCTCCTTGTCCTACCGCCACATCGAAGAGGGAAGTTACAGAAAACATGAGCTTGTTTACTTCGATCAGATAAACAAAAAGGCTACAATGGAGCTTTATGATAAGGAGAACAAGAACATCAAAGAAACAAAGGACTTCGATCTGAAAACTCAGGTGCAAGATCTCGTCAGCGGATTTTATTATCTGAGATTACAAGACCTGAAGGATATGAAGGCCGGAGAAGCCATAGAAATCAAAGGATTCTTTGATAAAGAAACATATAACATAAAGTTAATCTACGAAGGCACCGAGACCTTGGAAACTAATCTTGGTAAAAAGGAAACCTACATTTTTTCTCCGCAGGTACCCAAAAACAAAATTTTCCGAGGAGAATTTCCCGTGAAAGTATGGGTCACAAAGGACCAGAACAAAATCCCGGTGAAAATCAAAGCTAATCTCTTCATCGGCTCCTTAAATCTGGATATCATCTCCGCGAAGGGTTTAAAAAACAATTAATTCAACTAGATTTAACATAGCGGTAATATAGAGTTGATCTAATCAACAACCCCCATGCTATTCAAGCCTAAGCAGGGACTTCCAATTGACTTCAATCCTTAAATATTCCTTAATTTTAAGCCAAACATTAAGAAATCCTGATGAGCGATAAGCAAAAAATCAAAGTTCTGGTAGTTGACGATGAACCTGATATTGTTGAAATCCTGAAATACAATCTCGAAAAAGAAGGCTATGCAGTAGCTACTGCAGAAGATGGAATAAAGGCAGTAAAGACTGCTGCAAAATTTTTGCCTGATGTGATACTACTTGATATCATGATGCCTAATCAGGATGGCGTAGAGACATGTCTGCAGATCAGACAGATTCCCGAACTGAAAAACACCTTTATTATTTTCCTTACTGCCCGTATGGAAGAGTACTCAGAGGTAGCGGCATTCGATGTGGGAGCAGATGACTACATCACCAAGCCTATCAAACCAAGAGCGCTGATGAGTAGGATTTCAGCTTTGTTCAGACGGGAGTCCAAAAAAGAACAAGAACAGATCCAGGTCAAAATAAAAGATCTCATTATCGACCGAGGCAGCTATACGATAGACAAAGCTGGAAAGACAATCACCCTTCCCAAGAAAGAATTTGAGCTATTGTATTTCCTAGCCAAAAACCCTAATATCGTTTTCAGTAGAGACGAACTTCTTCAGAATATCTGGGGCGCTGACGTATTTGTATTGGCAAGAACCGTCGATGTACATATCCGGAAAGTGCGTGAGAAAATAGGCGAAGATTATATCACTACAGTAAAAGGCGTAGGTTACAAATTCGACTAAGCACAATCCATGTTTACCACTTCCAGAGGAATTTCTTTGATCCTGGCTTTAGCTATTTCGGCTCTGGTTGCGGCATTTTTGTCATTAATGGACGAGTCCAGCTTCCTCTTGCTATTGGTAGCTTGGGGGGTATCTTTTTCATCTGCATACCTACTGATCTCATTTACTCTGGAATTTTTCATTTTCAAAGAAATCGGAGATATCTATTCTCTGTTGGAAAAAATCCAACGGAAAGACCTGTCTGAAATCAGTGAAAAAGGCAAAAAAGCATCTATTTCTCCCCTGCGGAAAATCAACAAAGTCATCAACTCCTATGCGATTGCAAGACAGAAGGAAATAGACACTCTTCAGAAAAATGCGGAGTTTAGGCGGGAATTTATTGCTGATATTTCGCATGAGCTAAAGACCCCTATCTTCGCTACACAAGGCTATATTCATACGCTATTGGATGGAGCTATAGATGACAAGCAAGTTCGGATGCGATTCTTGAAGCGTGCCGCCAAAAGCTTGGATTCACTAGATATCCTAGTTCAGGATCTGCTCACGCTCAACCAGATGGAAAGCGGAGTCATCAAATTCAATTTCACTGAATTTGATCTCAAGGAGCTCATGGAGGAAGTAATGGAGGAGCTAGAACACAAAGCCTCCAAGCGGGATATGCATATCAAATTTGAGGTAGAACCGACTAAGCATTACCTCACTACTGGTGATAGACAGAAGATTTATCGTGTCTGCCAAAACCTGATCTTCAATGCCATGAAGTACAATCACAATGGTGGTGAGGTGAATGTTGCTCTTACAACGTTGAAGAACACGATCCAAGTAGATATCCAGGATGATGGACAAGGAATTCCACCAGAAGACCTTAAACGTATTTTCGAACGTTTCTACCGTGTGGAAAAAAGCAGATCCAAGGAAAAAGGCGGTACTGGCCTGGGATTAGCCATCGTCAAGCATATCCTCGAAGGACATAAAAGCAAGATTTCTGTAAGCTCCACTGTGGGCAAAGGATCTATTTTCAGCTTTTCATTGCCTTTGGTGAAAAACGAGGCTGATGAAGACAAACCTAAAGTGGTAAATCTCTAAGAATAAAAGCCGGAGAAGTTTTTTACCCATCCTTTTTTCCCTACTTTTGCAGCCTCAATTGAAGAGGCAGGAGAATCCATGAAGAAAGTAGATTTTGATAATCTTATTCTGTTTGAAAACGAGGATTACCTGGTAATCAATAAACCGCCGTACCTATCAAGCTTAGACGATAGGCACGAAGCGCAGAACATCCTAGACTTAGCCAAGGCACACACCCCCGATTCCCAGCTGTGTCATCGATTGGATAAGGAAACTTCAGGATGTCTAGTGATTGCCAAGAATCCAGCGGCCTACAGGCATTTGGCCATGCAGTTTGAAAGCAGAAAAGTAAACAAAGTCTATCATGCAGTGGTGGAAGGGATCAAGGAATTCAGCGATGAGCTTGTAGACCGAAATCTCTTAGCCAACAACAAAGGAATCGCCAAAGTAAGTAAAGACGGCAAGCCAGCGCAGACAGTTTTCAATACCTTGAAGACCTACTACGCACACACCTTGGTCGAGTGCAAACCCATCACTGGGAGACTGCATCAGATACGGGTTCATTTGGCCTACCTGAAGTCGCCCATTTGTGGAGACAGCTTATACGGAGGCAAGCCTTTATACCTATCTTCTATCAAGCGTCGCTTCAATTTAAAAAAAGAGACAGAAGAATTACCAATTATGCAGCGGGTTTCGCTTCATGCTTATTCGATTGGATTTAAGGGTATGGACGACACGGAAATATTCGTAAATGCGCCTTATCCGAAGGATTTCAAGGTTTTGGTTAATCAATTAGAGAAAACCAGCTAAGATTTTCAGATCGAAAAGCAGTAAGAAAAACCCAATTATGATTGGTAGTAAAAAGCTAAGCCTGTGAAAATTAGGACTTAGTATTGGAAATATTTTGCATCGAAAAAAAAATACTCCTATCTTTGTGTCCCTTTTTGAGGGTGAAATAAATTTAACAAGCTAAATATTAAACAGTTACACAGTGGATACTTTGAGCTATAAGACCGTATCAGCCAATGCCGCAACTGTAGAAAAGCAATGGGTGGTAGTGGATGCCCAAGCTGCAGTTTTAGGTAGATTGGCTAGTGAGGTAGCGAAAATCTTAAGAGGTAAGACGAAGCCAAGCTTCACTCCTCACGTTGATTGTGGTGACAATGTCATTGTAATCAATACAGACAAAATCAGACTAACTGGTGACAAGTGGGACTCCAAAGTATATGTGAGACACACAGGTTATCCAGGTGGACAGCGTATTTCTACGCCAAGATTATTGAAAGACAAGTCTTCAACAATCTTGATCGAGAAAGCTGTACGAGGCATGTTGCCTAAAAACAGATTGGGAAGAAAATTATACGGCAACTTGTACGTGTATGAAGGATCTGAGCATCCGCATGCAGCGCAGCAGCCTAAAACCATCACTCTTTAATCGTCTATTTCATGGAAATGATCAACAAAATCGGTAGAAGAAAAACCTCTGTAGCCAGAATTTACATGGCTCCAGGAAATGGTACTATCACCGTAAACAACAGATCTCTTGAAGTTCACTTCCCATTTGAACTTCACCAGATCGTAGTAAAGCAGCCGCTTACGCTAGTAGGCGTGGATGGCAACTACGACATCAAGATCAATGTAGATGGTGGCGGAAGTACAGGTCAGGCAGAAGCAGCCCGTATGGCTATCTCCAGGGCTTTGTGCGAATTCGACATCGAACACAGACCTGCCTTGAAAAAAGAAGGTTTCCTTACTCGTGACCCTAGAATGGTAGAACGTAAGAAGCCAGGACGTAGAAAAGCAAGAAGAAAGTTCCAGTTCTCTAAACGTTAATCTGGAGACTCCTCCTTATATAAGAAAAACACATTTTATAATGGCAAAATTAGAATATAAAGACTTACTAGATGCTGGTGTTCACTTCGGACACTTGACGAGAAAGTGGGATCCAAGAATGTCTCCATACATTTTCATGGAGAGAAATGGTATCCACATTATCGATCTTAACAAAACGCTTGTATGCCTCGACGAAGCATCTAACGCAATCAAGCAAATCGTACGTTCAGGCAAAAAAGTGATGTTCGTTGCTACTAAGAAGCAAGCGAAAGACCTTGTAGCTACTGAAGCGAAGAGACTTAACATGCCTTTCGTAACTGAAAGATGGTTAGGTGGTATGATGACCAACTTCGCAACTATCCGTAAATCATTGAAGAAAATGTCCGGTTTGGACAAATTGATGAAGGAGGAAGCTTACAAGAACCTTGCGAAGAAAGAGCGTTTGATGGTTTCACGTCAGAAAGACAAAATGGAAGATGTTCTTGGCGGTATCGCTGACTTGAGCAGACTACCTGCTGCGCTTTTCATCGTGGACATCAAAAGAGAACACATTGCAATTGCTGAAGCGAAAAAGCTTGGTATCCCTGTTTTCGCATTAGTAGATACGAACTCTAACCCGAACGAGGTTGATTTCCCTATCCCTGCTAATGACGATGCTTTCAAGTCCGTTTCTTTACTAGTTAAAGCGTTCGGTGCAGCTATCGAAGAAGGTCTTTCAGAACGTAAGAGAGACAAAGAAGAAGCTAAACTTTCTGAAGAGGAAGAAGCTAAGAAAGCTGTGGACGCTGAAACAAAAGAATAATCCACAACTTGATTTGAAATAAATTAAAAAT
Organism: Algoriphagus chordae; assembly: GCF_003254055.1. Classification (GTDB taxonomy): domain Bacteria; phylum Bacteroidota; class Bacteroidia; order Cytophagales; family Cyclobacteriaceae; genus Algoriphagus; species Algoriphagus chordae. The sequence continues at coordinate 2,292 of NZ_QKZT01000026.1, read as the reverse complement.
TGAACATCAAGTTTCGGCTTATGTTCAATTTTTTTGTTTTATCCTATCCTTCAAGGTGCTAGCCACCAAGAAGTAACTATAATCAAGCCTTGGAGTACAGCCCCTCTTTGATGAGTTGAGCTCAAGGTTCCAAAAGAATTTATCCCGTTTTATTTTAAACTGATAACACAATGGCAATTACTGCACAAGAAGTAAACAAATTGAGACAAATGACCGGTGCCGGTATGATGGATTGCAAAAAAGCTCTTACCGAATCAGAAGGTGATTTCGAGAAAGCTGTTGACATCCTCAGAAAGAAAGGTCAAAAAGTATCTGCTTCCAGAGCTGATCGTGAGACTAAAGAAGGTGTGGCTGTAACAAGAATCTCTGCTGACGGCTCCAAAGGCTATATTCTTACATTGACTTGTGAAACAGATTTCGTAGCTAAAAACGAAGGTTTCGTGACTTTCGCCAATTCATTAATGGATATCGCAGTTGAAAACTCGGCTACGACTATCGAAGCAATACTTGCTCTTCCTTTCGAAGATCAGTTGGTAGCTGCTAAGATTACTGAAATGACTGGTAAAATCGGTGAAAAGCTTGAGATCTCTCACTTCGAAGTAATTGAAGCTGAAACAGTAGTTCCTTACATCCACTCTAATGGCAAATTAGGTGTATTGGTAGGTTTGACTAACACAAGCGGAACTAACGTAGAAGAAGCTGGAAAAGACGTAGCAATGCAAATTGCAGCGATGAACCCAGTTGCTCTTGACAAGGACGGAGTTGATTCTTCTGTAGTAGAAAGAGAAATCGCAGTAGGTAAAGAGCAAGCACTAGCGGAAGGTAAGCCAGAAGCAATGCTTGAGAAAATCGCTTTGGGTAAACTGAACAAATTCTACAAAGAGAACACACTTCTTAGCCAGACTTTTGTAAAAGATAACAGCAAAACTATCGCTCAATACCTTGACGGTGTAAGCAAAGGAATGACTGTATCTGCATTCAAAAGAGTTTCTATCGGTTAATCCGAAAAGATCTTTAATATAAAAAACCTCTTCAATTGATTTTGAAGAGGTTTTTTTTAGTTATAATATCCTAACTATTTCTAAGAATAAAAAAATCACTCATCCTTAATTTTGTACACAAATAGAACAGGATTACCATCTTCTTCTACATTATACTTAGATGCAAAATAATTGTAAGCATTATCATTCCCATTTTTATTATTCAAATATATCTTTAATTCTCTAGGAAATATTGCCCAAGTAATAAAACCAGGCATCATAGCATCAACAGGGATAGCACTAAAATCAGGGCATATTTCATCCATGTTATTACTAAAGGTTACAAGATTTGCAGTACTTCTACTTTTTACCCAGATACCTAATTCACGACGAGCTCCCTTATCTATATTGAAAAGCAAAATATTTTTGCTATCAATCATATGACTATTGATTGAGTATTGATTTTTATTTTTCAACTCCTTAACATAATCTGTCGCCTCATATGCAGTATGATTTGGAATGAATTCATTACTTGAAAAGGAAAAATTAATTTCTCGAAGAACCCTATTTTCAGAAAACTCAAATACGGAATTGCTCCCCCAATCCTTATAAAAGGCTGATTCCTCATCATGGGAAGGTGTAAAATAAGGAGGACTCATTCCTCTCGTAATTATTGTCCTATCCTTGTCATTGATATTAATTGCAGTTGTAATATTTGTAACCAAATCTAACTTTAGAACCTTTTCGTTTTGATCTACAGCTAATCCATCATAAAAAAATAATTCTCCATTCAAATTAATCAAATCATAGATGGAGAATCCCGTGAATTTCAATTCGCTTTTCCAGTTTCCTTCCAAATCGTAGGTTAAAAATTTCCCAAGTCTTCCGTCATAAACTACCAATTGATCTAATTCTTTGTTTATAGTGAAATCTCTGGCGGAATACAACTCATTTGGCCCCATCCCTTCAGACTCCTTTTTAAACCCCAATTATGCAATAGGAATAGTAAAGTGATCCAAAATCTTTGAAAGGGAATAGAAAACCACGATTTTTAATAGAATTAAATCTCACCAAAATGGTTAATCTGCCGATTGAGTATTCCGACAAGCCAGTCACACCCTTTGGGGGAATGAGTTTGATGAAGCGTTTTGTGGATCAGACTGGAATCAAGGAGTATCTCAGCTCCCTTGATTTACCTCAGCCGGGATCTAACAGAGGCTATGATCCGGCAGATATTGTGACCTCATTTTGGCTAAGCATCTGGACTGGGGCTAGCCGTTATATTCATTGTGACTGGCTGCGTTATGATACG
>NZ_QKZT01000025.1 GCF_003254055.1 Algoriphagus chordae | reverse complement strand
CTAGAAACTCCGACCATCCTTGCTTCTCCAATGGAGGGTACAGGACCATTGAAGGTAGACTTCACTGGAGACTTGACAGGAGTTGATCAGGGTAACCTAAGCTATAGCTACGAGTTTGAGGATGGCGATACTTCCACCGACAAGAACCCTAGCCATGTGTTCATGGCTGCGGGAGCTCATCAGGTGAAGGTGACGGTTCGTGATGGCAGAAACTTAGTCACTCAAGAAACCATAACTATCCAAGTAAACAGATCTAATGAGGCAGGCTTCAATACTGACTCTGGCTTTGGACAGACATCCATCAAGATGTATCCAAACCCTGCAAGCTCTATTGTGAACCTTCAGCCAACGGATGAATCTGTTGAGATAGCGGAGATCGCGATCTTCGATATCCGAGGCCGATTAATCCAGAAGTACGAACCAAGCATCGTGGCAAATGGTAACAAGTACACTATTAAAGTGGACGACCTAGCTGCTGGAGTTTACTTGGTGACTACCACCACTGAATCAGGAGCTACGCAAATGCATCGCTTGATAGTTACTAGATAAAACCTAAATACATTTTTATGAAAGTCCTATTTTACGGAATCAACTATTACCCAGAATTAACAGGGATTGGAAAATACACCACCGAGATGGCAGAGTGGTTAGCTAGTCATAAAGAATATGATGTTAGTATGCTTACTGCTATGCCATACTACCCAAAGTGGGAAACGAATGAAAATTACAAGAACAAATTTTGGCACAAGGAAGATATCAAAAATGTAGATGTCTATAGGTGCCCTATTTATGTACCAAAAAATCCTACGGCTGTGCGTAGAATAATACATGAATTATCTTTTTTCTTGAGCTCAATGGTAATGTGGATTAAATTCCTATTTATCCCGAAAGTAGATTTGATTATTTTCCTATCCCCACCCTTTCATTGTGGATTACTTCCCCTCATCTATTCGAAAATAAAAAAATCAAAGGTATTGACCCATATACATGACCTTCAGATAGATGCAGCAAAAGAACTAGGAATGATTAAAAACAAAAATCTCCTATCTCTTATGTTTAAAATCGAAAACTACCTAATAAATGATAGTGATTACATTTCTACGATCAGCACTGGAATGCAAAAAAGAATAGAAAGGACTAAATCAATAAATAAAGAAATATTCCACTTCCCTAATTGGGTAGATACCAATTTCATCAAGCCTCTTGATAAAAAGGAGTCTCTTCGAGAGAAATTCAATATCGATGAATCAAAAACTGTAATCCTATATTCTGGAAATATTGGAGCCAAACAAGGGTTAGATAAAATAGTACTTGTGGCAGAATCATTACAAGAAAAAAAGGATGTACTCTTTGTAATTGTTGGCACTGGGATTGGAATGAGTCATCTCCAGGAAATGGCAGTCGAAAAGAATCTTGAAAACATTCAATTTCATCCATTACAACCTTATAATGAATTATCGAACTTAATGGCAATTGCTGATCTCCATTTAGTTTTGCAAAAGTCAGAAGTGGGAGACTTACTATTGCCATCTAAACTCACTACCATACTAGCAGCTGGTGGTTGTTCTATAGTAACAGCCCTACCAAACACAAATCTCTATGATATTGTACAAAACCACAACTTAGGAAACATTATAAAGCCTGACTGTACAGAATCATTATTGAATGGTATAGTAGATTCTCTAGAAATGGACCTAAATGAAAAAAGAAAAAATGCTAGAGCCTACGCGATAAAGCACCTATCAAAGGAAGAAATATTAAGCAATTTCTTTGATAAAATTTCTGCAAAACCAAAGCTCACAGATCCAATTCCTTCGCACACTTCTCTTCAACCTAACTACGCAGAAATGGGCGAATTAGTGGGGCAGGAATAGCACCAAGTATAATAACTTAGCGTTTACGATTATTTACAATAACTCAATTCCTGATAAAGTAAGGGCTTGCAGATATAAACCATAAATTATAACATCCCCGCAATAAAAAATCCAGCATACGTCCCCAGCGCATTCCCAAAACTCCCCACTAAAACTCCGGGAATAAGCAAATCGGGGCGGTTTAAACTTTCTGCAGATGCCAAGGCAGTTGTATTACCTCCCACATTTGCCTGAGAAGCCACGGCAATCAGGTCCCAATCAATTTTGAAAAGGGCTCCCAAACCAAAAATCACCAGTCCGTGAATTAAGATAATTATCGTCACAAATAGCACCAATGTGCTTGCCACATCTCCTATTCCTGAAAGAGTGCTTACATCACACAGTGTCCCAATCGTGGCGAGGAAAAGTAGAATAAGAAAAAAACCAATGGTATGTGTTCCCGATAATCTCTTAATAAAAGGTATTTGTGCCATTATCAAAGCAAGTGTGGTAAGTATAATAATCTCCGGAATTTGTAGAAAACTCTGTGTGACAAATTTGGATATGGCCATGGCCAAAAATGCTAAGCCAAGAATACTAGCCAAGCCAGCAATGCTTATAGCTTCTTCGACCTTAATATTTTGAGCATCATTCGTTTCTGGTATCAATTTTTTTCGAGGGAAAAACTTCTGTAAATACTTTGGAAGAATAAGCGTAGCAATTATCCATGGAGTGCCTATCAAGTTATCTACTACCGTAGTTGCAGCAAACAAATCCGCATTTTCATTTACATGATAACTCAGTGCTACTGCATTGAAGTTGATGCTTCCACCGATATAAGTCCCAGTGTACATTCCTGCTACTGCATTGGCCATTGAACCAATTTCCGCAGCTGGCTGAATGAGAAACCAAGCAACCAGCACACCTACAATTGTACCTATTCCACCTAGGCAGAACATAAGCAGAATCGGCCCTCCAGCTTTTTTGAGGCTTTTGAGATCAACTTCTAGCAGAGCTATAAAAATCCCCATAGGAGCCAGATACATAAATACTCCAGTGTAAACAGGGTTTCCATGGGTGGCAGTGGGGATGACACCGAAATTGGCTGCTATAGCCGTGAGCAATATCACCAATATGGGAGTGCCGATGGTTTTCCAACCTTTAAATTTTGCTAACCACACGGAAAGCAACACAAAGACGCATAGCATTCCAGAGATATAAATAGGGTCTTGAGTCCAAGTCATGGCGGAAATTAGACAAAAAATTGCGCACGGTCACGGGATTGCAAGCTCAAATACAAAGGTTAAATTTTCATAGCAATTATAATCTATTTCAAATTTGAATTACCTTATGGCCTCACTGAATTTTCAATTACTAATGAAAAAAATCTTTACAATTCTAGCGCTAGCTTGTATGGGTTTCGCATGCACTCCAGGTGCCACACCTCCTATAGCCTCGCAAATAGGTGAAAGTACCTACACTCCAGGAAAGGTGGTTTGGCATGACCTAGCTTCCCCAGACCCTGAAGCTTCTGCAGCATTTTACGAATCTGTTTTTGGCTGGACGACAGTTCCTTATGGCGATGATGACAAAAAAGTCTGGGTCTTCAAAAAGGATGACAAACCAGTCGGTTTGATGGCTTATTATAAAACTGAGAATGGGTCAGGTGAATGGATTGGAGCTATTTCAGTTCCAGATGTATCAGAAGCTACTTCTAAAGCCAAATCTCAAGGTGCCAAAATCATTAAGAAAGCGATGAATGTGGACGATAGAGGTTCGATTTCTTTTATTCAAGATCCACAAGGGGCAAGTATTTCCCTGATCAAACTTGCCAATGGTGACCCTGAACCTTCACTAGCTGAAGAAAACACCTTTTTGGGTCAGGAACTTTGGTCCAATGAACCAACTGAATCAGCTTCATTTTACGCTAGCGTAGTGGGTTATACAGCTGAAGAAACAGACAATCAAAAGATTGCTTATACTATTTTCAAAATGGGTGACATGAATTGTGCTGGTATGTTGAAAAATCCTGCTCCGACTGTACGCTCACATTGGGTTCCTTATATCCGTGTGTCGAATCTCAATGAGACCATTGAAAAAGCGACCCGAGCTGGTGCAAAAGTGCTAGTAGAGCCAAGTCCTGAGATCAGAAATGGCAGCGTGGCCTTACTTCTCGATCCTACAGGAGCACCAGTGGCAGTTCAAGTTTATAACCCTTAATTCCATAAACCCATGAAAAAGAAATTATTTGTATTCGGCTTAATTATTTTCGCTTCTATGCTCGTAACCGCTTGCGCAAATATGTATGTGTCTGGAGGTGTAGGTATGAGCTACTACGGAGGACCTTATGGAGGTTACGGCATGTCTCCGCATGTTAATGTTGGAATGTATGGTGGTGGAATGAGGTGGTAAAATCCAGTTCAGTTCTAGTATAATCGGGTTATGAATAGTCGAAGATTATTTTTTGATTATTTATAACCCATTATTTTTTGAGGAAAAACTCACGAATCTTCCCAATCACATACTCAATTTCTTCCTCCTTCATCCATGGATTAAGCGGTAAAGAAAGTCCTTGCTCAGATAAATTTCTAGCATTAGGAAAAGCACCTTCACTACTAAAAGGCTTCATCTCTGGCAAAATATGAGGATAATGGATACTCGTCCCTATACCATTTTCTATTAAATATTTCTTTAGCTCATCTCTCCTAGTTGTCTGAATTACAAAAAGATGGCAATTATGATCTACATTCAGAATTCCAGATGGAAGTTTCAATTCTTCAATATCGGCTAGACCGTCCAAGTACATTTCAGCCAACTTTTTGCGGAGGCTTTGAAATTCAGGAAATCTCTCCAAAAACACATTCAAAAATCCAGCTTGAATAGAATCTATTCGACTATTTCTACCTACTAGTTCATGCTTATCACGAACCGCTTGACCATGGTTAAGAAGTAGTCTCATTCGCTCATTAAGTACTACTGAGTTCGTCAGACACATACCTGCCTCTCCTAGCGCTCCTAGATTTTTTGTAGGATAAAAACTCAGGCATCCCACATCTCCAAAAATACCTGCTGCCTTCCCTTTTTGAAATGAGCCAAAAGATTGTGCTCCATCTTCAATCACAAAAAGTTTATGCTTTTTTGCCCTTTTCATCAAAGATTTCATATCAACCATTTTTCCATAGAGATGAACAGGAATCACCGCTTTAGTTTTTGAAGTAATAGCCTTTCCCCAATCTTCAGCCAAAAGTCCATCTTCATCAGTATCCCAGAAAACAGGCTTCGCCCCTACCAGTATTACAACTTCAGCAGTAGAAACCCAGGTCATTGCTGGAACTATTACCTCATCACCCTCTCCGATTTCTAATGCTCGCAAAGCAAGCTCAAGCGCATCCGTTCCATTGGCACAAGCAATTGAAAATGGGGTCTTTAGGAAAGTAGAAATCTGGCATTCCAAAAGACCTACTTCATCTCCTCCAGAAAAAATGCCTTTATCGAGCATTTCGGCAAACTTTGATTTCAAAGCATCTTTCAGCTCCTCATCCATTCTTTTCAAATCAAGAAACGGGATCTGCATCCAATAATTTTGCTAGTTGTAAACTTAGATTTCTTCGGGAATACTGGTAAATTCCTAATGCTGATTCAGCTTTGCCACTTCGCTCAAACAACTTTCTTAAACTAAGCTGAATGGCCACATGATCTGAATGAGAAAAAACCTGACCTGCTTCAGCCTCTTTCAAAATCTTGGCAGAATCACCTTCAGGATCTCCCAAAGCCAGAATCGGCAAAGTCGTGGCCATGTATTCGAAGAGCTTCCCTGGTATATTCCCCTTCGCATTTTTAGTATTGGTAAGGATCAAAGCCAAAGCATCAGCTTTCTCATAAAATCCAAAAACTTCCTGATGCGACACATACCCAGCAAAATGTACATGTGCTGAAAACCAGGAATCCGCAGCTATCTCCTCACGAACCTGATCACTCACTCTTCCAACAAAAGTGAATTTTACCTCTCCTCCATTAGAAAATTCCTCTCGCATAGCTTTCAGCAATGGCATAGGATTTCTGATTGAATCGATAATCCCAGTGTAAACAAGGTGCAAACTATCCCCTTTCTTCTCTCCAACAGAAAAGTTTTGAGGAATATCAGTCTCATCAAAACCATTTGTAATCAAATCGATCTTGCGATGTGCTAATTGTTCCAAATCATGCTGGAAGGTCGGAGAAATGGTAGTTACTACATCTGCCTCACTAAGAACTTCCTGCTCCAGTTTCTTATGCTTATCCCGAACACGGTTCTGCATGGGTAGCTTGTCCAGAAATTCCCATTGTGACCAAGGATCACGAAAATCAGCCAGCCAAAAAACACCTGTTTTTCGCTTCAAATCCCTCCCGATCAAATGCATGGAATGTGGTGGACCAGTCGTGATGATTGCCTGAAACTGCCCTTTTTCTATTAACTCTGTTAAGAATTTAACCGAAGGCTTAACCCAGAAAACACGTGGGTCCGGAACCATCAGATTAGCTCTAAGCCAGATCGCGGCTTTTTCTATAAAACTCTGCTCTTTTTGCTCGAGCACTCTTCCTGGATGCGATTCCTTTTTCCCTCGAATTTTATCCAAAAGATGATAAGGTTCCCAAATCGGGAATTTCAATACCTCTAGCTCATTCGAGATTTCCTTTTCCAGACCTTCATCTTTCAAGTCAAAATCAGGATTCTCAGGAGTAAAAATAACTGGCTCCCAACCAGCTTCAGGTAGGTATTTAGCGAATTTCAGCCAACGCTGCACTCCGGAACCTCCACTTGGCGGCCAATAATAGGTGATGATGAGAACTCGTTTTTTCATATGTGTACCTTGTCCTAAGTCTAAAGTACCAAGTAGCTGGCCATAAAATCAAATCTGAGAGAAAACATTAAGGCGACGTCTCAGTTTTCAGTCGCAGTTAGAACTCTAGATAACGAAAGTGTTTCAATTATTATAAGAATCTGGAAGACTGAAGTGATTATTGACTTATACAAAGGCAGGAGACTCGAACCGAAAAACTCAGCGTCCACTGCTATTTAAAAAGTAAAAAGGGAGCAGGTCAGCCCACTCCCTTTACTTATATTTCAAATTTGAAATCTCAAATCTCAAATCGAATTACTCTCCCTGTGCTAGAGAATATCCTCTTACACCATCGAATGAGTAAAGGTTTTCAGTTTTGATGAAGTCAAATCCTAATTCTTCTACTTGCTTCAGCAACTCACGGATTTGTCCATGAGAAATCGTGGACTGCTCCGGAGTCTGGAATCTACATCTCCAATGATCTGTACAGAAAGACTCACGCATACCGTCAGGGAATACTTTGATTCCACGGTTAGTGATCAACGTTAACTGAAGTCCATCAGAATTTGCCTGGCGAAGTTTCTCGCCTAGCACCTGAGGATTTCTTCCTGGCTCATCCCAATCCACAAACACATCGACACCGATCAACTCTTTTTTAGCTTTAACCACTGGAGAAACAAACACATTCATCGGAGTAGTATCCTTGTCAAAGGACGCTGGAACCATCGTAGAAGGAACTTGACCTAATCGCTCGATTACTGCATTTGCAAATTCCTCAGTTCCGGCTTTCTTGGTAGAAAGACCTTCCTGATAGATATCACCTGTATGAATTCCATCTTCGAGAGTCTTCATCCAAGCATTAGAGATTTTCTCTGCGATCTCAGGCTGGCCTATATGAACCAGCATCATAATCGCACCATTCAGCAATCCAGATGGATTGGCGATGCCCATTCCTGTGATATCAGGAGCAGAACCGTGAATAGCTTCAAACATGGCTACTTCTTCGCCCACATTGGCAGAACCACCCAATCCTACAGAACCTGTAACCTGAGCAGCTACGTCAGAAATAATATCTCCGTAAAGGTTCAGTGTCACGATTACATCAAAAGTCTCTGGTCTATCTGCGATCAGTGCAGTTCCGATATCAATGATTTTATGATCAACGTTGATATTTGGATATTCCTTAGCTATCTCGTCAAATGTTCTGTGGAACAAGCCATCAGCAATCTTCATAATGTTATCCTTAGTCATACAAGTCACTTTCTTACGACCGTATTTCTTAGCATACTCAAATGCATATCGGATAATTTTCTCAGAACCTGGCTTAGAAATCAATTTCAAAGACTGACAAACTTCCTGCGTCTGTCTGTGCTCGATTCCAGCATACAAATCCTCTTCATTTTCACGGATAATCACCAAATCAGTCTCAGGAAAATGTGTCTGAATAAATGGTGAGAATGATTTACAAGGTCTCACATTCGCATACAAACCAAAAGAAGTTCGGGTTGTTACATTGAGAGATTTGAAACCACCGCCTTGTGGTGTAGTAATAGGTGCCTTAAGGAAAATCTTTGTTTCTCTTAGCGATTCGAAAGCATTTGGCTCCATTCCAGAGCTGATACCTTTGAGGTAAACTTGCTCTCCGATTTCGATTACATCGTATTCGAGCTGAGCTCCAGCTGCTTCGAGGATCGCCAAAGTAGCCTTCATGATTTCGGGACCGATCCCGTCACCATAGGCAACCGTAATTTTTCTTTTAGAAGACATATAATTATAGCGGATTAGTTAAAATTCGATTTTGAACAAAAGTAAATAAAAATGTGGAAGCAGTTTTTTGACCTACAACAAATTCCACATTATCTACAGTTATATTACAAAAGGGGCAATTATCCTTTACCTTAGGCTTAGCATTTTCCAAGCTTGCAGTTTGGGATTGAATACCCTGCTTGTATATTTGTTTTATACTCAACGATGAACTATGGCTGATTTCAAAAATATCCTTACTGTTGTCAAGGGAGGAGTACTCTATCTGACCGTCAACAGAGAAGACAAAATGAATGCACTGAATTTTGAGACTTTGGAGGAGTTGAGGGCGATTTTTGAAGAAGTTTCTGACACCAAGGAAATCAAAGCTGTCATCATCACTGGTTCTGGTGAAAAAGCATTTATTGCTGGAGCCGATATCTCTGAAATCGCTACGCTCAACGAAGTGAATGCTAGAAAGTTCGCAGAGAATGGTCAGGAAATTTTCAGTATGATAGAAAACTGCCACAAACCAGTAATAGCTGTAACCAATGGCTATACGCTAGGAGGTGGCTGTGAATTGGCTATGGCTTGTCATCTTAGAATCGCCACTGCAAACGCGAAATTTGGTCAACCAGAGGTAAACCTAGGAATCATCCCTGGCTACGGAGGTACTCAACGTCTGACTATTCTCATAGGAAGAGGAAAAGCCAATGAGCTTATGATGACGGGAGATATGATCGGAGCAGAAGAAGCGAAAACCTTAGGCCTAGTTAATCATGTCCTCCCAACTAAAGAGGAAGCAATGCAGAAAGCTGAAGAGATTATTGCCAAAATATTAAGCAAAGCCCCACTTGCTATTGGGATGATCATCGACTGTGTCAATTCGGCTTATGTACCAGATGAAAATGGATTCCAAACAGAAGCGAATAGCTTCGCGAGATGTGTGAAATCAGGTGATTACAAAGAAGGAACTTCTGCTTTTTTAGAAAAAAGACAGCCGCATTTCAAAGGAGAATAAGCTCCTTTACATTGAATGAGCAACCTCAAAAAATTAGCCGGCCAAACAGCAGTTTATGGACTGAGTAGTATTCTCGGTCGATCTATCAATTTTTTAATGATTATCGTGTACACCGAATACCTCAGCAAAGAGGCTATGGGGTCGTTTACGAGTATCTATGCATTGATTGGCTTTCTGAATATAGTTTTCACCTACGGGATGGAAACTACTTTTTTTAGATTCTCAACAGGCAAGAATCTAGATCCCAAAAAAGTTTACAACTCCACACAATCTCTACTGGTCACCAGTACACTTGTGCTCGGCTCAGGTCTTTTTCTGCTTGCTCCTTGGCTAGCAGAATGGCTGGATTATCCAGGCCAAGCCTATTTGTTCAGATGGACAGCTTTGATACTTTCCTTTGATGCGATTCTGGCTATTCCTTTTGCAAAGCTCCGCTTAGAAAATAAAGCTTTAATATTCGCTGGTGCTAAGATCTTCAACATCTTCCTGAATATTTTCTTCAACCTGTTGCTGATAATCGTCTTTCCATACCTGATCACCAAGGGAATTATTTCAGAAGGATTTTTGGGATATAGATCAGATTGGGGCGTGGAATACATTCTACTTTCCAATTTACTAGCAAATGGATTGATCATTCCATTAGTATGGTGGAAAGCTGGATTTTTCAAATTCCAATTGGAAGGAGCTATTGTCAAACCCATGTGGGCATATTCCATTCCCTTATTATTTATGGGTTTAGCCGGTGTGACTAACGAATTGCTTTCCAGATTCCTATTCGAATATGTATTACCTCCTAATTTCTACGCTGGATTAAGCGCACGAGAAGCTGGAGGTATATTCGGAGCCAACTTCAAACTGGCCATCTTGATGAACTTGGTCATTCAAGCCTTCAAATACGCCGCAGAACCTTTCTTTTTCAAACAATCAACAGACAAAAACTCACCGCAATTATATGCCAAGGTGATGCATGTATTTATCCTTTTCTGCACCCTATTAATGATTGCCATCTCTGTAAACCTGGATTGGTTAGGACCATTTTTCCTTAGACAGTCTGGCTATGGGGCTGGCCTATTTATAGTCCCTACGCTTCTGATGGGTTATCTGCTTCTAGGAGTATATTTCAATCTTTCCATTTGGTTCAAAATTACTGATCAGACCAAATACAGTTTCTGGATCACCTTAGTTGGAGCAGCACTCACAGTTGCCGTAATCTTCATTTTCGTGCCTATTTGGGGATATATGGGCGGAGCACTTAGCACTATCATCTGCTACTTCGTCATGTGTCTGCTTTGCTACCTTTATGGTCAAAAATACTACCCTATCCCCTATCAAACGGCGCGAGGACTATTTTACCTACTCATTTCTTTTGTTGTAAGCTATTTGGGATTTTACCTAGAGCTCGGAGATCCTATCATTAATTTCCTTGCAAAAAACAGTCTCATCATCTTTTATCTTGGTCTGATTTTTCTATTGGAAAAAGATCAGATTAAGTCCTATTTACCAAAAAGGAAAAAGTTGTAACCTTAATTTTTACAAACTGGGGATCATTTTTGAGTCAACTAACGTTAACAAACCGAATAGCTTCAAAACCCAAAACCTTATTCAATCCTTATTACAAACAAAGTCTAATTGCATAAAAGGCATTATGTTTGTGAATTCAAGCCGCAGTCCAGATTTCCCGTGAATTTCAAAAGAACCATACTCATATTATTAGTAGTCGCATTAGGCTCAAGTACTAGTTTTGCCCAAGACAGACTTTCTAAGAAAGAACGTGCAGCTCAACTAAAGGAGTCGCAAGGCACCCGATATTTTATCGAAGGTGAAAAAAACTTGGTGCTTGATGATTTAGAGAAAGCATTTTTCTATTTCAATAAAGCACTTGAATTCTCGCCGGAAGAACCCGCCATTCACTACAAAATTGCTGAGGTGCTAGTGAAGGCAAATCAAGCCGAAAAAGCACTACCCTACGCGACCAAAGCTGTAGAGATCGACGGTGAGAACAAATTCTATTCGCTGATGGTAGCAGAGATTTACAATAATCTCAAACAACCACTTAAAGCAGCCGAAATACTAGAAAAACTTACAGCTGATGGTGAGCACAACCAGCAATACAACCTGGATTTGGCTTCTATTTATCTCAAAGCCAACGAGCTGGACAAAGCTCTGATAGTACTAGATCGAGCTGAGGATTTTTATGGAGTGATGGAACCCATCTCCATGCAAAAGCAACGCATTTATTTGAATAATAATGACCTCAATAAAGCTATTGCGGAAGGTGAAAAACTGGTAGAAGCTCGACCTGGAAATCCTGCATTTGTGATGAATCTTGTCGAGATTCTATATAATAATAACCGCGTAGATCAGGCATTAGAATTGGTATTTGGAGAAATTGAGAAATATCCAAATCAGCCCGAATTGCAAATGGCTGCTCACAGTCTGCTGAAAGACAAAGGAGATATCCAAGAGTCCAATCATCACCTTTATCTGGCTTTTGCAAGTGCAGATCTAGATCCTGATGTAAAAGCACAAGCCTTCGCAAGCCAATTGACTGAGATAAAAACACAGGAACGAGAAGTTTTACTCGACAGTTTGGAGACGCTGATGGCCAATTCAAGCCCTGACAATGCGGCTATCTATGCTGCACTTGGACAACGAAGAATCTTAGATCAAAATCAGGAAGAAGGAATTGAATTCTTCAAAAGATCGCTGCTGCTCAATCCAAAGAATGCCAAAATGCTAGAGCAGGTAATTCTTGGTTCTTTTGGTGAGGACGCAGACTTCGCTGAGGTCGAGAAATTCACCATTCTTGGTGTGGACGAATTCCCTCAAAACCCAGAATTCTGGTTTTATGATGGCGTCGTGAAGTCAGCCCAAAAGAAAGATGAGGAAGCGGTAGTATCCCTTAATAAAGCGATAGAACTAAATGCTAACAAAAATTCTCAATTAGATCAGGTTGCTTTTGGATCACTGGGAAGTTCACTGTATAATTTGGGAGATAAGGAAGAAGCATTCCGAAATTTCGATAAAGCACTGGAGATCAACCCAAATGACGAGCAGGTATTGAACAATTACTCCTATTTTCTATCCTTAGAAAAGACGAATTTGGAGAAGGCCAAAACAATGTCTGATAAAGTTGTTAAGCGATTTCCAGATAATGGCACTTTCCTTGATACGCATGCATGGGTTCTATTTCAATTGAAAGATTACGAGGGCGCCAAGAAATACATGGATTTGGCCATGAAGCATGAAGCCGAGCCAAGTGGCGTGATGTTGGAGCATTATGGAGACATTTTATTCCACCTTGGCCAAAAGAATGAAGCTATCAATTATTGGAAGAAAGCAGAAGGAAGTCCTGAAGCGTCAGATAAACTTTCACAGAAAATAAAAGAAGGAAAATACCATGAATAAACTTTTTGCAGGAATTACACTTTTCATTGGCTTAGGCCTACTATTCTCCTGCTCAAAAAAGACAATTGTCTATCAGGCTGATGGGAGAATGGAAGGTTTTTCCCCCGTCTATACCGACTATGAGTACATGAGTGCTAAGGCCAAAGTGGTGATCGAAGAAGAATCTGGAAAAATCACTCGTGGCAGCATGAATCTCCGTGCAAAGAAAGATTCTGTTCTGTGGTTCATTATTTCTCCAGGTATGGGTATGGAAGCTGTACGGGGCATAATCACACAGGACAAAATCAAAATCAAAGACAGAATTGGAAAGGAGAATGTAAATCTGACATTCCAAGAATTTGAATCGATTTACGGACTCAAACTATCACTAGAAGTTTTTCAAAATTTACTCTTCGCCAATCCACCATATCCAGTAGATTACCAAGACAGGTTGGTTCGTGTAAAAAAGTCATTTGAATTGACTCAGGTACGTGACAAAGTACGTTACTTCTCCAAAGTTGATGTCAACTACGGAAAGGTCTCTGAAATGGTAAGCCATTCTTTGGATGACCGAGGATCATTGCTGGCCAGCTATGCTACATTTCAGGATATTGATTCCAAGCCGTTCCCGCTTGAAGTTCTATACAAACTAGCCTATCAGCTCCCAGAAGGTGGGCAAAACACCATTATCCATGTGGAGTGGACTTCTGTTGATCCACATTCCGAACCTCTTAGCTTCCCCTTCAAATTTTGAATTGCATGCTCCGCAAATACCTTATTCCATTTAGCCTTCTGATTGGATTTATATTTTTTTCTGCTCTAGAGCTTGCTGCGCAAACTAGTTTAACACGTGAGCAACTGGAGAAGCAAAAAGCCGAAGTACAGGCACGTTTACAGGAATTTGATAAAATTCTAAAGCAAACCACAGCGACCAAGAAAAACTCAATAGGAGAACTAAATGCCGTTACCAGGCAGTTTCAAACTCAAAATAGACTAGTCAATACACTAGACCGAGAAGTGAAGCTGATCAATAAGGAAATCAATGAAACTGAGAGCAAAATCAAAAGCTTAGAAAGTCAGTTAATTGAATTAAAAGCAGAATACGGTCGAATGATCTACAATGCTTCTAAGATGAATCGTGGGCTATCTATTGTCTCTTTCGTATTTAGCTCAGCCAATTTCAACCAACTCTATGCTAGGCTGATGTATCTAAAACAATACACAGACAGCCGCAAACAGCAGGCAGCACAAATTGAGAAATTGAGTTTAGAGCTTATAGATCAACGTGCTTTGCTCGATGAGAAAAAAATCGAAAAGGAGAAAGTACTGGTTGAAGAACAAAAAGAACGCGCACAGCTTGACAAAATGAAGCGTGAGCAGCAAGGACTAGTGAACACACTTTCGAGCAAAGAGAGAGATATACAAAAGCAGATTGCCGCAACAAAAAAACAGCAGGATCAACTGAATAGAATGATCAAGCAGGTAATCGAAGATGAAATACGTCGCGCAGAAGCAGCGGCTAAAAAAGAGAATAGTACCGCTACCAAGAAATCTGGCACCTCAATGCCTATGACTCCAGAAGTGGCCGCATTATCTAATTCATTTGCTGGAAACAAAGGCAGATTACCTTGGCCAGTGGAAACAGGTTTTGTCACCCAAAGATTTGGAACATACCCCCATCCTACTTTGAAGGGTATTACCATGGAAAGTGATGGAGTGGATATCCGTACAGAACCTAACTCTAATGTTCGTGCGGTATTTGATGGAACAGTTACCAAAATCACGACTATGCCAGGTTTTGGAGGCACAGTGATCATCAAACATGGTGAATATTATACCATGTATAGTAAGTTGAAAACCATTACTGTAAAATCGGGTCAAACTGTAAGTTCAAAAGACGTAATTGGCCAGGTCGCTACAGGTGCAGAAGGCGAAGCGGAAGTGCATTTTCAGACCTGGAAAGGACTGACTGTAATGAATCCTTCTGCATGGCTTACATCCAAGTAGCACATAATTGCGTATATTCATAAAAAAGATGCACTGCTTTCCCGTTGAACTTTGTGTAAGCGGATCACAGTTATATCTTTGTAACCTCATTTACCCTTTAAACACACACCATCATGACTACATTAGGTTTCATTCAAAACATGGGCGGTGGCTCGATCGTATTGATCGTATTGGTCGTCCTTCTATTGTTTGGTGCTAAAAGAATACCTGAATTGGCTCGTGGCCTTGGACGTGGTATCAGAGAATTTAAAGATGCTACTAAGGACATTCAGAACGACTTAGAAGAAGGTCTGAAAGACGACAAGAAAAAGTAATCTATTAAGCCAAGAAAATTGGAAAAATTCATTTCATTCGACGAGATCAAAAAATCGCTCGAAAAGAAGGAAACAGACTGTCTACAGATAGTCCAATATTATTTAAACAACATTCAGACGAAGGCGCATCTCAACGCCTTCGTCGAAGTTTACGAGCAATCTGCTTTAGCACAAGCTGATCTAGTTGATCAAAAATTGGCAAAAGGCAACGCTGGTAAATTAGCTGGTATGGTCATCGGCATCAAAGACGTACTTTGTTACGCTGGCCACGAAGCAAATGCTTCCTCCAAAATTCTCAAAGGTTTCGAATCTCAGTTCACCACTACAGCGATCCAACGATTGCTGGACGAGGATGCTATTATCATTGGCAGACTCAACTGTGATGAATTCGGAATGGGTAGCTCCAATGAAAACTCTGCTCATGGCAAAGTATTGAATGCTGCTGATGAAAACCGAGTTCCAGGTGGATCCTCTGGTGGATCCGCAGTAGCCGTCCAAGCAAATCTCTGTACTGTTTCTTTGGGAACTGACACAGGAGGATCTGTGAGACAGCCTGCAGCATTCACAGGAGTGATTGGTATGAAACCAACTTATTCACGCGTTTCCCGCTGGGGGCTAATTGCTTACGCATCCTCTTTTGACTGTATTGGGATATTCTCCCAAACGGTAAAAGATAATGCGCTAGTGATGGAAATCATGGCTGGGCACGATGAGTATGATAGCACCTCCTCCAGAAAATCAGTAGTGCCTTACTCCGAACTCCTGCATTTCGGTAAAAAAGCGAAAGTTGCTTACCTCAAGGAAACATTGGAATCCCCGGCTCTTCAACCAGAAATCAAAGCCAATACCTTGGCAGTTCTAGAAAAACTCAAAGCTGAGGGACATACAGTAGAAGAAGTGGATTTTCCACTATTAGATTACATTCTACCAACCTATTACATTCTGACTACGGCAGAATCAAGTTCAAATTTGTCGCGCTTTGATGGCGTGAAATATGGCTACCGAACTCCAAATGCACACAACCTAGAAAGCATGTATAAGCTAACTAGAAGTGAAGGTTTTGGTGAGGAAGTCAAACGTAGAATCATGATTGGGACTTTTGTGCTTAGTGCAAGCTATCACGACGCTTATTTCACCAAAGCCCAGCAGGTCAGAAGATTAATAAAAGATTTCACGGAGAATCTTTTAAATGATTTTGACTATATTATTATGCCAACAACGCCAACTACGGCGTTCAAATTTGGTGAGCATAGTGGAGATCCAGTTGCAATGTATTTGGAAGATCTATATACAGTACAAGCTTCCGTATCTGGAGTGCCTGCTATTTCTCTTCCAAATGGAAAAGACGCACAAGGAATGCCTATTGGTTTGCAAGTGATTTGCAATTCATTCAAAGAGGCTGACCTATATGCTTTTAGTAATTATTTGACCGAATTGACATCATAAACCCCATTAGACCCATGAAAAGTCCTTTCTACAGAACCATCACACTCGCACTTATTACCTGTTTGATTCCTCTGTCCAAAGCCTTTTCTCAGGATGATGAGTCCATAGCGGCAGGCCCTTCTCTAGAAGAGGAAGTATTACCAAATTATCACTACGAATACATTCCTGATTTCACCTATGATGAGATAGATGAACGTGTAAAAGCAATGGATCATGAAATGTCCTTCGAACTAAATGACCGTACTTTTTCTTTTATTCAGTATTTCACCGTAAGGAATAGAGATTACACCAAAATGGTTTTGGCTCGAAAAGAGTTGTTTTTCCCAATGTTTGACGAGATGATGGAAAAACATGACATGCCATTGGAAATCAAATATTTATCTATCATAGAATCTGGTTTAGACCCACAAATTCGCTCTCGAGTAGGTGCAATGGGCCTTTGGCAATTTATGCCGGCTACAGGCAGAATGTACGGCATGCAGACCAATTCTGAAGTAGATGACAGAATGGATCCTGAGCTTTCTACCGAAGCTGCTGCCAAATATCTAAAATCACTTTACCGTATGTTTGGTGATTGGGAAGTTGCTATGGCGGCATACAATTGCGGTCCGGGAAACGTAAGAAAAGCTATTAGAAGATCTGGAGGAAAGAAAACCTTCTGGGGAATCTATAATTATCT
The DNA here is from genome assembly GCF_003254055.1 of Algoriphagus chordae. Taxonomy (GTDB): domain Bacteria; phylum Bacteroidota; class Bacteroidia; order Cytophagales; family Cyclobacteriaceae; genus Algoriphagus; species Algoriphagus chordae. The sequence continues at coordinate 59,172 of NZ_QKZT01000025.1, read as the reverse complement.
GCCAAGAGAAACTCGAAGTTACGTGCCTCAGGTACAGGCTATGCTCTATATCTTAAATCACTTGGAAGAGCATAATTTTCATCCAGAAGACCCTACCTATGTGGTGGAATATGAGAAAATTAGATTCGATCGAGCACTAAGTCTAGACAAACTTGCTGAACTCACAAACCTTTGTGTGGCAGACCTGAAGACTCTAAACCCTGCCATTAAAAACAAAGAATTGCCTGAGAGTAATAGAACTATGGCACTTCGCATTCCGAAGTCGAAAGTTCCTTATATCAAAGAAAACCTAGCTTGGCTTAATGACTCTTTGAACAATGCCCCTACTCAATTACTCGCCGCTAATATGGAAGTAAAATCAGTAGAGGATCTTGCCCAAGAAATCAGACAAAGTGGTAGTACCTACAAAGTCAGATCAGGTGATGTCCTAGGTTCAATAGCCCGGCGATATGGGGTAACAGTCACCCAGATTAAATCTTGGAACAACCTCTCTTCTAACCTAATTCGAGTAGGTCAAACGCTAAGAATCGACTCAGTAATCTCTGGAAATATCGCATCTACTGAAACAAACTCCTCAGGCCAAACTACCTACACAGTACGACCAGGAGATTCGTTATGGATTATATCCAGAAAGCATGAAGGTCTGACTGTTGAGCAAATCAAGCGGTTGAACAACCTAAATTCTAACAGCATTAAGCCTGGTCAAAAATTAATAATCGGCTAAAGCAGGGCAAATTTGCCTTTAGATTGTTAATTTTTTTTAACTAATGCCAATATTCAATCCTAAATAAGGATAAGTCTTTTTATGTCATTAATTTGACCTGATCCAAGAACCAAACGACCAAAAATGAAAACCCTCTCATCTATTCTTATAGCCCTAGTCCTGGGGTGTAGCTTAGCTTCCTGTGATTCTAACGGTACAACAGCAGATAGTTCAAAGCCAAAAGCAAGAGGCTCAATCGGAGAAATCATATTAGTCATTGACTCTGTGAAATGGGCTGGCCCTGTAGGTGATGAGCTGAAAGAAATTTTCGAATCTGACATTCCTGGAATGATTCGATCCGAATCAAAATTCAAGGTAAACACCGTGGACCCTAGAGCTATGACCCGCATACTCAAGATGTCCAACAACCTGATATATGTCACCACTTTTGATGACAAAGGATCTGCTAGTCAAGTAATTAATGCACAGTTCTCTAAGGAGTCCAAAGAGAAGGCTGAGAATGACCCGAACATTTATTCCTTGAGGATCGAAGATGAATATGCTATCGGTCAGGAAGTTCTCTACTTATTTGGAAACACAGAGGACCAACTGATTGCAAATCTTAGAAAAAACGGGGACCGCCTACAAAATCTATTTGAAGTCAGAGAAAGAGGGAGATTGGAGAAAATTCTACTTGCTAGAAAAAATTCTGCTGCCAATTTTGAAGCTAATGAAAAGCTTGGGATTGAAATCAATGTGCCTGCATCCTATAAAGTGGCAAAGTCTGAAAATGATTTTCTATGGGTAAGACAAATCACTCCAAGTGCAAATAGAGCCGACATCAGCTTATTTTTCTACGAGACAGATTATACTTCAGAAGAGCAAACTTTCCCAGTAAACATCCTAGCACTCAGAGACTCTATCACCAAACAACACATTTTTGGCGATCCAGAAGATCCAAATTCTTATGTGGTATCTGAAAAACAAATCCCGCCAGCCTTCAGAAACATGGTGATTAATGATAATTTTACCACAGAAATAAGAGGTGCCTGGAAAACCAACAACATCAGCATGGGTGGATCCTATTTGGGATACCTGATGGTTGATCAGAAAAAAGGAAAACTTTACTACATTGAAGGATTCGTATTTTATCCAAATGAAATACATAGAGATGCCCTTCGTGAAATAGAGACCATTTTACTCAACACTAATGTGAGTTGGACAGATGACCAGGGGGCCTAAAACCCAAATTATACTAGTTTTTTATGGCTATCAAGATCCGCAAGGAAGACGCACTTAATTATCATACGCAAGGTTCTCCTGGCAAAATAGAAGTAATTCCCACCAAGCCGCTCTCCAGCCAAATGGATTTGGCTCTTGCCTATTCCCCAGGAGTGGCAGAGCCATGCAAGGAGATTGCAGCAGACGTAGAAAATGTTTATAAATACACCGCCAAAGGTAATCTGGTAGGTGTAATTTCTAACGGGACCGCTGTACTCGGCCTAGGAGATATAGGACCAGATGCCTCCAAACCGGTAATGGAGGGGAAAGGCGTACTTTTCAAAAAATTTGCTGGGATAGATGTCTTCGATATTGAGATCAATGAAAAAGATCCTAAAAAACTAATCCAAACTATAAAATCCCTTGAGCCTACTTTTGGCGGGATAAATTTGGAAGATATCAAAGCACCTGAGTGTTTTGAAATAGAAAATGCGCTTAAAAAAGAAATGAATATACCGGTCATGCATGACGATCAGCATGGCACGGCTATTATTTCTGGAGCAGCATTACTCAACGCCTTAGAGATAGTCGGTAAAGATATTTCCAATATCAAGTTGGTCGTAAATGGCGCTGGAGCAGCAGCAATCTCTTGTACCCGATTCTACATTTCCTTAGGCATCAAAAAAGAAAACATTGTCCTATGTGACATAGATGGGATTTTACGCGCAGACAGAATCGACCTTGATGAGATCAGAAGAGATTTTGTGACGCAACGAGATCTTCATACACTTTCAGATGCACTGAAAGATGCAGATGTATTCTTGGGCCTATCTGCAGGGAATATAGTCAGCCAGGATCAACTGAGATTGATGGCTCCGGATCCAATAGTTTTTGCCTTGGCAAATCCTGATCCTGAAATCACATACGACTTGGCAGTGGCTGCTCGTGAGGATATCATCATGGCAACAGGCAGATCAGATCATCCTAACCAGGTGAACAATGTACTTGGTTTCCCCTATATTTTCAGAGGCGCATTGGACGTGAGAGCAACCGTCATCAATGAAGAAATGAAACTAGCTGCAACCCATGCAATTGCAAAACTAGCAAAAGAGCCTGTTCCGGATATTGTCAACAAAGCATACGGTGAAGACAAACTCGGTTTTGGTCGTTTATATCTGATTCCAAAACCATTAGACCCTAGGTTGATTACGACCATCGCTCCTGCCGTGGCTAAAGCCGCTATGGATACTGGAGTGGCCAAATATCCGATCAAAGATTGGGATTCTTACGAACTGGAGCTTCAGGAGAGAATTGGCATAGACCAAAGATTAATGTCTGTGGTAATAGCCAGAGCTAAAAAGAATCCGAAACGCGTAGTGTTTGCGGAAGCGGATAACAGAAAAATACTCAAGGCGGCACAGATCATACGAGATGAGAAAATCGGCGAGCCTATACTGTTGGGTAACCGAGAGAAAATCTTGGCCTTGATTGAAGATAATTCCTTGGACTTGAGCAATGTTACCATTATTGATCCAATGGAAGAAAAGGCACTATTGCAGAAATTCGCAGACATGCTATTCCAAAAGCGCCACAGAAAAGGTATGACAGTGGTAGATGCTGCCAGATTAGTTACCCAGAGAAATTACTTTGGTGCATTGATGGTAGAATCAGGAGCTGCAGATGCCTTTATTTCTGGTCTTACCCGTGATTATCCAAAAACTATTTTGCCTTCACTTCAGACTATTGGTGTAAAACCAGGTGTAAAACGAGTGGCTGGTATGTATATCATGAATACACCAAAAGGCCCGTATTTCTTTGCTGATGCTACTGTAAACTTAAATCCAACTGCCGAAGAATTGGTAGAGATCATTGGATTAACGGCAGATGCGGTAAGGTTCTTCAATATGGAGCCAAGAATCGCGATTCTTTCATATTCTAACTTTGGTTCTGCGAAGGGAGATATTGCTGACAAAATGGCCAAAGCCACTGCGCTTGCTCAGAAAAAATATCCCGACTTAGTCATCGAAGGAGAAATGCAAGCGAATGTCGCCATCAATGAGGATATTCAAAGAGAAATGTATCCATTCTCCAAACTCCTCAATAAGAAAGCAAATACCTTAATTTTCCCAGACTTGAGCTCTGGTAATATAGCTTACAAGCTTTTGGCAGAACTTGGCAACTCAGAGGCAATTGGCCCAATACTACTTGGGATGAACAAACCAGTTCACATCTTACAGCTGGGTAGTTCCATCAGAGAAATCGTCAACATGGTGGCTGTCGCAGTAGTAGATGCACAATCTAGCTCGAGCTTATGATAGATTACCTAAGTGGAAAACTGGTATTCAAAGATCCTACCTATGTCATTATCGATGTAGGAGGAATAGGCTATCATGTAAAAATATCACTTCAAACCTACACAGAGATCAAAGATGAGGAGCAAATCAAGCTCCTCACTTATCTACATATCAAAGAAGATGCACATACACTTTTTGGGTTCAAACAAGGAGATGAAAAACGACTTTTTTTACTACTACTTTCAATCAATGGAGTTGGGCCAAGTACCGGCTTGATGATTCTTTCTTCTCTTAGTTCAGCTGAGATTGAGCAGGCTATTTTATCAGGTGATGTTGCTACTATTCAGCATGTCAAAGGGATAGGTGCTAAAACTGCCCAACGTATTATTTTAGAACTGAAAGACAAGGTTGGAAAAGGAGGATCAGATGCTTCGAATTCTTCTCTTGGATTCCTAAAATCCAGCAATAAAATCCGCGAAGAAGCGTTACAAGCACTCATTACGCTAGGTTTCCCAAAAACCGCTGCAGAGAAAAATATAGCAGCTGTCCTTAAAAAAACCCCTGGAGAAATTTCGTTAGAAGATTTAATTAAAGCATCTTTAAAGACATCATAATATTACCTTGTATTGAACTTTTGGAGTGTACTGACTTTTTGCGGGAGGAGGTTTCTCGGTAGTTGGGCTAAATTAATTATCCTTTTTGGTCTACTACTGGCCTATTCCACTTCTGAGGCTCAACAAACCAATCCTGACAGTATTCAGTCTCGGATTGATTCTTTGAATCGAAGGAGACTTAGCCCCTCATATTTGCTTTGGCAAAATCTGAGGACGAACCCCCTATACCCTAAACGCAACCCATTTCTACAATCACAGATTCCATTTTATCAGGCCAACCCTATTACTCAAGATGTACAGGTAAAGGTTGATTCTACGCTTCGCTATAACGTAGTTGATCAGATTGATACTGTTCGAGTGGGCAATGAGCAAGAATATGATTTTGATCAATTTTCGAGAATCCAAGAATATAAAGTAAGACAGGAGTACTGGAGAAGTAGAGCACGAGGTGGTGACGGAGAAAGTGCCGTAGAGGGCAGAGGATTGATTCCCCCACTGACGGTCAGTCCTTCTTTGGATAGACTATTTGGCGGAAATGAAATAAACATCACCCCATCCGGCTATGTCAATCTGGACTTTGGGGCTATTTTCCGACGAGTTGACAACCCTACCCTTCCGATCCGACAGCAGCAAAATGGAGGTTTCAATTTCGACCAGCAGATCCAGATGGCTGTGAATGGAACGCTTGGCGAAAAGGTAAAAATCGGAGCAAATTTTGACTCGAATAATTCATTTGACTTTCAAAATCAAATGAAGTTAGAATTCGATGGATTCGAAGAAGACATCATTCAATCCATAGAAATAGGAAACGTCAGTATGCCTGTTCAAAACCGATTGATACAGGGAGCTCAGAACCTTTTTGGGGTAAAGACACAACTCCAATTCGGTAAATTAGGCGTAACAGCCGTGGCCTCTACACAGCGAGGACGTCGAGATAATTTGACAATTGATGCCAATGGTCAAGGCAGATCATTTGATATTCAAGCTTCGAAATATGATGATAACAGACATTTCTTTATCGGACATTTCTTTCGAGATAATTATGAAAAATGGCTAAGGGGTTTGCCGCAAGTTCTTTCGGGGGTAAACGTGACCAGAATCGAAGTCTATATCATGAATCGAGCAGCTAACACGGAAACACTCCGTAATTTTGCTGCATTTATGGATTTGGCTGAAGGACAGGTGATTTACAATCCTACCAATCCCAATATTGGCCCAGGTAATCCGACTGCTCCATCAGAAAATTCTGCCAACTTATTGTATGGTAACATTTCTTCCAATCCAGCTTTTCGCCCTTTTGACACAGGGTCAAGTGCTATGGAATCATCTCTTGGCATTAAAAAGGGAGTTGATTTTGAGCAAATCAATGGAGCTCGAAAACTCGAGCCAACAGAATATTTTTTCAATTCTCAACTAGGGTATTTGTCGCTGTTCAGACGACTACAAAACGATGAGGTTCTAGCAGTAGCTTACGAATACACGTATAACGGGAAAGTCTATAAAGTAGGTGAACTAACTGAAGACTATCAAAATAAGCAGGAAGATGAAATGATTTTCATGAAACTTCTTCGTCCTGCCAGGATCAATCCTCGTGTCCCAACCTGGGATCTTATGATGAAAAATGTCTATAGCCTAAATGCAAACCAAATCACAAGAGATGGTTTTCAGCTTCAGGTAATCTATAGAGATGATCGAACGGGACTTGATAATCCATCGCTATTGGAAGGTGCTGAAGTAAAGGATAAACCCTTGATTCAGCTCACTGGACTAGATAATCTGAACCCCCAAAATGATCCTGCCCCGGATGGAAACTTTGACTTTGTAGAAGGGCTCACGATACTGGCAGACAGAGGCCTTTTAGTTTTCCCAGTGTTAGAACCCTTTGGGTCTAATCTTGAAAAATATTTCCAACCCGGTGAAATTGTTCTCAAAGAGAAATATGTTTACGACACGCTATACAGAACGACACAAGCAGACGCTGAACTAGTCACAAAGCTTAACAAATATTTCATCAAAGGCAGATTGACGGCTGGCTCAGCAAGTGAGATCCAATTGCCAGGATTAAACATCTCTCCTGGCTCTGTGATAGTGCAAGCCGGTAATATCCCACTGACAGAAGGAATTGATTTTACGATAGATTATAATGTAGGAAGACTTGTCATTATTAATGATGCAATCCTCCAGTCAGGTAAGCAAATTAATGTGAGTTTCGAGAAGGCTGATTTGGTATCCTTTCAAACAAGAAGTTTGCTGGGGACTAGGCTGGACTATTTATTCTCTGACAAATTTAACATTGGAGGAACCTTCCTATACTTAAACGAGAGACCTAACGTCACAAGAATTGCCACAGGAAGTGAAACACTGAGAAACAGCCTCTGGGGCTTAGACGGGAATTTCAGTGATGAATCACGCTGGTTAACGAAAATGGCAGACGCTCTACCATTTACCAGTACCAAAGAGACCTCGCTTGTTCAGATCAGCGGTGAATTTGCACATCTTATTCCAGGCACCTCTAATCAGGTAGATGGAGAACCTGCCTCGTATATTGATGATTTTGAAGCGGCAATCACTCCCTATAATCTAGGTGGTGCTGCCAACCAAAACTGGAAATTGGCATCTACTCCTCAAACTTTCGACGATAGATTTGACCTAAGTAACCAAACTGAAGATAATTTGGGAGCGGCATATCGCAGAGCAAAAGTTGCTTGGTATAATATCGATAATATTTTCTATCGAGAAAGTGGACCTGGTGTACCGCCCAACATCACCCGCGAGGATCGGCAAAATCATTATGTAAGGAGAGTTGTACCGCAGGAAATTTTCCCTCAACAAGATCGAGATGTAATCGTCACGCCTGAGCCACTATTCGAACTTGCTTTCTTTCCAAGTGAGCGTGGCATGTATAATTACAATACCGATTTGACTACGGATGGACTTCTTCCTTCTCCTAAAAGAAATTACGGTGGTGTAACGAGAGCCATTACAACTGATGTTGATTTTGATAGAACGAATATAGAATATATTGAATTTTGGCTGCTCGACCCATTTATCAAGGGTGAAAATGGACGGGTCCTAGACGGTATATTTAATGAAAACAATACAACTGGTGGTAGGCTGACCATCAATCTTGGAGACATCTCTGAAGATTTGCTGAAAGATAGTCGCCATTCGTTCGAAAATGGGCTACCAGCAGACGGAGATCCTGCAGAGACAGGGGAAGACGAGTGGGGAAGAATTACCCGTGAACAATTCTTACTTCCTGCCTTCGACAATTCCGAAACCTCCAGACAAAACCAAGATGTAGGACTTGACGGTTTGAAGAATGAAGATGAACCTGAATTTTTTAAATCCAGATACCTAGACAGGCTCAATGTAAGTGCGGCAGCCAGAAGCCAAATTCTTGAGGATGTTTCGAGTGATTTGTTTGAGTACTATCTAGATGAAAAATATGATAATGAGGATGCCAAGATCCTGGAGCGTTATAAGAAATTTAATGGAATGGAAGGGAATACGCCTGTTACAGCCAATGAAAATCTTCCATACACCCCGTCTGGATCAAACAGCCCTGATAACGAAGATCTCAACACGGATAACACCATCAATGAGCTGGAAAATTACTACTCCTACGAAATTGATTTAGAACCAGGAAACCTTGTTGTAGGCCAAAATTATATTGTGGATAAGACCACTCATAACGAAGCTGGCGAAAACGTAGATTGGTATTTATTTCGCATACCTATTCGCCAGCCAGATCGCGTAGAAGGTGATATCTCAGGATTCAAATCTATCCGATGGATCAGAACCTATGTGAGTAATTTCGAACAACCAGTAGTTCTAAGAATGGCTAATTTCCGAATGGTGGGTAGCCAATGGAGAGTTTTCCAAGAGTCTCTTTTCGAGAGAGGCCTATTCGAAATTCCTGAGCCGGACAATTCCAACGTAACTGTGGATGTAGTGAGTATCGAGGAAAACAGTCAGGGAAGTGCCACTGAAAGCCCTTATGTGCTCCCGCCGGGGATCTTTCGAGACCGTGACAATACCTCAACTGTGGAGAGAAGACTTAATGAGCAATCACTAAGGGTCTGTGTAGAGGATCTTGGAGCAAGGGACGCAAGAGCTGTTTTCAAAAATGTAACATTGGATTTGGTTCAATTCGAGCGGATAAAAATGTTTTTACATGCTGATAGTGAAGATGCCGTAGATGGTGAAATTTCAGCATTCTTAAGGTTGGGCACAGACAATACGGATAACTATTATGAGATAGAAGTGCCACTAATCATTACTCCTAAAGGCACTCGGGATCCTGAGCTGATATGGCCTTCAGAAAATGAAATCGACATCGCGATTGAGGATATTGTGGGAGTTAAAATAGAGCGTGACAATCAACATGTACCGCTAAACATACCCTATTCCCAGCAAGTTGGTCGATACACCGTAACTGTAGTAGGGCGCCCTGAATTAAATCAATCCCAAACTTCAATGATTGGTGTCAGAAACCCAGGAACAACTGGTGGCGGAAGTAGAAGTATTTGTATATGGGCAGATGAGCTTAGGGTGACTGGTTTTATCAAATCTAATGGTTGGGCAGCTAATGCCTTGATGAATGTAAAAATCGCAGATGTCGCTGTAATATCGGGGTCAATAAGACATAATTCTATAGGATTCGGCGGCTTGGAAACCAGGCTTTCGGAGAGAGCTAGACAAGCTACTACACAGTATGATATCTCCACTAATGTAGATATCCATAAATTATTGCCTGAAGCATTGGGAGTAAGTATTCCTATGTATTTCTCGATAGAAAATAGCACGACCAAGCCTGAATTTGACCCTTTAAATCCAGATGTTCCTTTTGAGTTGGCCCTGCAAAAATTCGAAACTCAAGATGAAAAAGATGCTTACCGAAAAATAGCTTTGGATCAAGTGAATCGTAAAAACATCAGTTTCAACAATGTGCGGAAAATCAAGACCAACCCTGATGCTAAAAGCAAATTTTACGACTTGAGTAATTTGTCATTTTCTTATGCTTTTGGGATAATGAATCAAACAAATGCACAAATTCAGGATTACAACTACAAGACATACCGAGGCAATGTCACCTATAGCTACCAGCCAAAACCACTTTCTGTTGAACCCTTCAAAAATGTAGGCTTCCTAGATTCCCCTCACTTAAAATTAATCAAGGATTTCAACTTCAACCTATCTCCTACTCTAGTCCTAGCTAGGCTAGATATTGATAGAAAGCATTTGCGCTCTCAATACAGAAATGACCAGCTAAGTACTGCTGGCGTAGATCCACTGTTTCAAAAAAGCTTCTTTATGAATCGCTTTTACACCCTCAACTGGGATTTAACTAAAAACCTACGTGTGGACTACAGTTCAAGTATTATGGCTGTAGTAGATGAGCCCCAAGGCGATATAAATACAGAGCAAAAATCAGATTCCATTAGATATAATGCATGGAGATTTGGTCGTAAAACCAATTATAACCATAACATATCTATCAATTATACCTTACCACTAGACAAATCTCCACTCACTGATTGGATACAGGCAGATTATAAATATGTCACTACATATACTTGGCTCACAGGAGCAATCGGGCAGAAGGACACGCTGGGTAACGCCATACAAAACACCAGAGATCAATCACTCAATGGTAAATTGGATCTCATCAGGCTTTACAATAAAAACAAAAAGCTAGCAGCCCTAAATGCACCCAAACGACCGAGTATACCCGGTAGGCCAGGAACACAAGCAGAAGATACCATAGGCACACCATTTACTAATAAATTACTGAAGGCTCTTATGATGGTAAAAGAAGTCACCTTCAATTATGGGAAAATTGAAGGTACTTTTCTACCCGGCTATATGCCTAACACAGGTCTTTTAGGAATGGATAGAGCTTTTGAAAATCCCGGATTTGCCTTTCTATTTGGTAGCCAAAATGCTGGTATCCGAAATGAATTTGCTCAAGCCGGAATCATGGCCCCAAGTAGTGAGCTGACGCAAACCTTTAAGCAAAGTAGTGTTGTAAATATGAGGTTTGGTAGTTTGATAGAACCTTTCCAAGACTTTAAAATCACCCTTAATGCGACTAAACGAGAAGTAGGTGATTACCAAGAAATCTTCAGAAATTCGATGGATAACCCTGGTGATTATGAATCCATTAGTCCTAACAGACTTGGAGCATATAGCATCACCACAATTATGATTGGTACTACCTTTAGTAAGGATGATTTTGAGAATGATTCTCCTCTTTTCACTGAATTTGAGAACAACAGAGCCGTAATCAAAACACGATTGGATGCAACGGATACCGGTGGAGAATATAGTATCGATGGTCAAGACGTATTAATACCTTCATTCCTCGCAGCTTATCGAGGTAAGGATGCTAGTACTTTTAATATGAATCCATTCCCTAAGACACCTTTACCAAACTGGAGATTGGATTATCGTGGATTATCAAGGCTCAAAGGATTAAGCGATGTATTTAGTAGTATCAACATTTCACATATGTACACCTCGACATATGATGCGAGTAATTTCTCCAACTCCTTACAATATCAACAAGGCTTAGAACTTTACAATACGCTCCAAAATATCCCAAGGCCAACTCAAGTAAATGATGAAGGACAATTTATACCTATATATGTCCTTAATCAGGTAGTGCTCACAGAGCGATTTGGCCCATTGATAGGAGTAGATATGTTGACAAAAGACAGATTGAATATCGCCATCATCTACAATAAAGAAAGGAATCTTGGATTGAACTTCTCAAATTCTCAAGTGACAGAACAGCGCAGTAACGATTTTGGATTGACTCTAGGGTATACCAAAGCTGGAATGAAAATCCCTTTCAAATTCCAAGGCAAACAAACTGTATTAAAAAATGATGTTCAGTTCAAATTGGATTCAAAGGTTGTTAGCACCAAACAAATCCAGAGAAAAATTGAAGAAGGCAGTACTATCACCAGTGGTAATTTGAATATTTCGATAAGACCTACGATATCGTACCTTATCAATCAAAATCTTAATTTGACGCTTTATTTCGACAGAACTATCAACGACCCTAGAGTCACTACTGCTTACAAACGAACTTCTACTTCCTTTGGAGGGCAACTTCGATTTAATTTAGGCCAATAGATTTCATCCTTAGCTGATTCCTATTAATTTTGACACCTATATAACTATTTATAAACATGGATTTTCCTCAAGAACTAAAGTACACCAAAGACCACGAGTGGGTTAAAATTGATGGTGATGTTGCAACTATTGGAATCACTGAATTTGCCGCAGGCGAGCTAGGAGATATCGTTTATGTAGAAGTAGAAACTACAGGCGAAACCCTAGATACAAATGAGGTATTTGGATCTGTAGAAGCCGTGAAGACTGTTTCAGATTTATTTATGCCTGTGACAGGAGAAATATTGGAAGTGAATCCAGACTTGGAAGATTCTCCAGAATTAGTAAATGAGTCTCCTTATGAGAAAGGTTGGATGATCAAAGTAAAGATCACTGCAGACCTTCCTTCAGACCTGCTTTCTGCAGCAGATTACGCTGAGTTAGTAGGAGAATAAGCAAGACAATTTTGAGATTAGGAATCGCAATAGCTTGGCTATTATTAATTGCCTTTGCCATGTTGACACCAGGAGATAATTTTCCTGAGGCTACATTCAACTTTGAAGACAAACTAATTCACTTTCTGTGTTTTGGCACCTTAAGTTTCCTCTGGTGTGGAGTGGGTGTAAAAAGAGTCCAAGTAAATGGCCTTCAAGGCAGGGTTCTAACCAACTATCTGATATTTGGCATAGCCGCAGGAATAGTTTTAGAGAGCGCTCAACTATTTATTCCTTTCCGATCTTTTGACTATATGGACATGATTGTCAATGAAATAGGAGGAATAGCTGGCTTATTAGCATATTTTAAGATTCCGACTAGCAAGATTGGCTTGGATTAGTGCTCATTAATTATTACAATTGTTACTCTGAAATAGAAGAAAAATTAACCTTTATAAACCAAACTTATCATGGAAGCAAAAAAGACTCCCAGCGCTGATCTAACCAGAAAGTCAGGAATGTTCCTGAATCTTGGTTTGGCTGTTGCTGTAGGCGCTACCCTTGCTGCCTTCGAATGGAAATCATTTGACGATGGTTCTTTGAAAGACCTTGGTCAAGTGACTGACAATTTCGAAGAATTGCTAGATATTCCTATCACTGAGCAGCCGCCACCACCACCACCACCACCAGTAGAGCAGCCTATTATTGAGGAAATTCCTGATGAAATAGAGATCGAAGAAAAAATCGAAGTAAACTTTGATGTCGATGTGAAGGAAACTACTGTAATCAAAGAAGTGGTTATCGCTGAAGCCCCTGTAGAGGAAAAAGTAGATAAAATCTTTGACGTGGTTGAGACTCAACCAAATCCTCCAGGTGGAATGTCAGGTTGGAACCAATATCTTTCTAAAAACTTGAAATACCCTACTCAAGCTAGACGTATGGGTGTAGAAGGTACAGTTATCGTAGTATTCGTTGTAAACACAGATGGTACCATTCAAGACGTTGACGTATTGAGAGGAATCGGCGGAGGTTGTGACGAGGAAGCTGTGAAAGTAGTAAGTAACGCTCCTGCTTGGGAACCAGGCAAACAGCGTGGACGTCCAGTACGTACTCGTATGAGACTACCGATTAGATTTAAACTGAGCTAATCAGAAAATCATAATAAGAAGGACCCGAGAAACCGGGTCTTTTTTTTGTGCTGTTTTTAACAACTTTTAGCTTAGTTAAATACTGTTATAGGATTAGTATCAGCGACTTATAGAATGTAAATTATTAGAGTAGTTTTTTTTCTAACCTCTAACATTACACTCATGGAACACAAAAAAAATCCTAAGTCTGATCTTAAGAAATGGTCAGGCACACTATTTAACTTGGGGCTGGCAGTCAGTCTCGGGGCAGTTTTAGTTGCTTTCGAATGGAGAGCTAATAATCAAGAAAACATCAAAACATTTGATGGGATGGAAGATGACTGGGATATAATAGATATCCCGATCAGCTATCAAGCACCTCCTCCTCCCCCGCCGCCTGCACCACTTGAAGTAGTGATCAAACCCGATGACATTATCATAGACAAAATGGATAATATAATCGTCGACATCAATACACCAGAGAATGTGGTAATCCCGGATGTGGAGATCAGCGCTCCGCCAGTGATAGAAACCCCAGACAAGATCAATGACTTTGTAGATGTACAAGCGATGTTTAAAGGCGGGATGGATGCATGGTACAGCTATCTCAACAAAAACCTTAAGTATCCCTCACAAGCCAAAAGAATGGGAGTAGAAGGCATGGTCATCGTGAGGTTCGTTGTCAATACAGATGGATCCATCCAAGACATAGAACTGGTAAGAACTATTGGAGGTGGCTGTGATGAAGTTGCTCGTGAAGTAATTCAAAACTCACCAAAATGGGATCCAGGCCGAATCGGTGGAAGAGCAGTAAGATCTCGAATGACTATGCCTATTAGGTTTCGGTTAAACTAAGTCTCCTTAACTGTTGTATGGAAAAAATAAAAGGGGCAAAAGCCCCTTTCTTTATAATACATTCAATGCTTGTTCCTTAATTTTTTCAAGTTCATCTTTCATCAGAATCACGTGCTTTTGCATGCCTGCATCATTAGCCTTAGATCCAATCGTATTGATCTCTCTACCTATTTCTTGACTGATAAAACCAAGCTTCTTGCCCTGGTTTGCTTCTTCATGGAGACATTTGGCAAAATACTTCAAATGTGTATCCAGCCTTACTATCTCTTCGGTAATATCTAGTTTCTCAAAGTAATAAATCAGCTCTTGCTCAAAGCGATTGGCATCAAAGGAATTTTCGTCCAGCCATTCATTGAAATGGTTTCGAATCTTTTGCTTAATTCTATCTTTTCGATTTCCTTCTTCTTCCTGAATCTTCTCTAAGCCAGATGCTATGGTCTTGATATTTCCCTGAAGCTTCTCTTCCAGGGAATTTCCCTCATCTTGCCTAAAGGAATCACAGGTATTTAATGCTTTGGTCAGAACTTTTTTGATTTCCTCCCAATCTGCCTGATCATCTCTTTGCTCACCTGTCACCTGCGTAATTACCGTTGGAGATTGTAGCGCCAATTTGAAAAGATCTTGAGAATCGTCCTTCACAGTATCCGCAAGCCCCTTATATTTTTGATAAAAAAGTGCAAACAGCTCTTCATTGATACTAACAGGCATCTCAGCCGAACCTTTGGATTGAAAATCAATCGAAACACTCACTTTACCACGATCTAAAATCGACTGAACCAGGTTTCTGATTTCGAGTTCTTTATCATTAAACTGCCTAGGGCTTCGGATGGAAAGGTCCAAGAATTTTGAATTGAGCGTTCGTACCTCCACTTGGATCACCATTCGCTCATCTTCAAATCCGGCATTTCCGAAGCCGGTCATTGATTTGATCATAATAAAATCTGTAGTTAGAAATTGATGCCCAAAGTTACATAGAACTTTAAGTCTTCTGCTTCATAATTTCGAATTGGACGTGCTACATCAAATTTGACATAATAGTTAAGCAAAACTGTGCGTAATCCTGCACCATAACTTTGCAGCCAAGGGTTGTTGAAATTATTTAAAACAATAGTAAAAGGAGAACCATCTGTATTAATCACCTCTGTATTTTGGTCATTAATACGCTCCCATGGAGCCGCATCATTCCAAGCCGATCCAATGTCATAGAATCCAACCAATTGAAAATTTCGAATGAAATTTGATGTAATATTTCCTCTAGTCAAGTAAGAAAAAATAGGGATCCTCAACTCAGTAGTAAATGTGACCATATTTCTCCCTCGAATTTCATCGTAATCATATCCTCGCAAATCCACAAAGTCCGCAAAAAGAATATTTGAATTCTCTACGCCTGTTGGATTTCGAATAGGTGAAGACTCAGGCCTGTTGGATGGTGGACGGTAAAACTCATTGAAAAGCCAGTTATCCATCCCTCCCAACATATAAGTCTGTGGGTTGCTCCCCATAAATGATCCTGCATACAATCTTGCCGCAATTACTATGTTCTTGTGTATTTTTCTGTACTCACGTAAGTCCAGATAAAAATTACCAAAAGACCGATCCTTGTGATTGAAAGATTGATATTGAACATATCCAATTTTCCCTTTGAATCCAGATTGCGAGTACAGTCCTAAAGGCTGAGTACGATCAAATACGAATTCCGCTTTACCACCAATATAATTGACATCCAACCTATTTTGATCAGGGTCTTGCCCGTAGATTAAAGAATCTGGGTTGAGGTTGAAATATTGTGTTTTTGCTACAAAAGGAGATAGTGAGAATCTTGCATTAGGATTCAGAGGATACGAAAATCCAGCTTCAAATTTTGTTAGCACATATTTCTGAAAAGTAATATCACCTTCAGAAACACGAATTGTTTTACGATCAAATCTACCTTTGAAATCAACCCTGCTTTTCAAATAATCATATTCAAAGAAAATATCACCTCCCGATCTGAAGTCTAGGGTAGTCATCACTCCACCTTGGAAGGAATGATTATCTAGAAGGTCGGTCATTTTGCCCGTAAGCCCTAAGCCAAAACCTCTCAAAGGATCCACTACAAATCGAGTATTAATATTGTTGATAAAAAACTGAGGTTCCATTTCTCTTGGCCCAACCACTCGTTTTTGTAAACTCTTCTTTCTAAAGGACTCTAACAAATTTGTTTTGGATTCTGAAGAGGATTCAGTTGGAGAACCCAGATTATTTGGAAGGGTGTCGAAAGTATAATTGTCCGTATTAACCCCATTTTTAGATTCAAAACTCAATCGCTTGAGATCAATGGAAGAAGTGGTGTTTTTTGCTATAGTATCAAGTTTTATTTGAGATTGAGTAATGGTATTTGCTCGCTCTGTCACTTGCGGTTGATTGTCTTTAGCTTCCTGTGCCTCCAGCAAGCGTCTCGCAGCTAATCTTTCATTGAGGCTTTTTGCCTGCTCCAACTGGACTCTTGGAGTACTCGGAGTAAATTGATCAGAATTAGAGAAGCCTTCTACCACCAAGTAACTCTCTCTACCATCGCGCACCGAGTAGGCCATTCTATTCATTCGGCTATTGACATCAAATGCCTCAATACTTTTGTTGAATGCCGAAATTTGATTTGAGACCTGGTTTCCGATGCTCATCCGCATCAGGTTATTTATCCCAGAGAGGTCAGAGAGGTATACTATTGCGTTACTGTTGATTTTTCTAGGCCTTATATTTTTACTATTTGAATTGGTCAGTTGCTTGGTGATGATCGTATCCGTCACCTGTACCATGTAGAGATTATAGTTATTAGGCAAGGAGGCCAATTCCAGATTTTTCCCCATCAAAGAATCCGGCAAATCTGTTGCATTCGAAGAGTAAATAATCGTGGAATCATTCAAGAAAACTGGCGTCAATTCATCATAAGAATCATTTGTCAATCTTCTACCAGCTCCCCTAGCATTAAGCGTATAGATATCAGACTTCCCATTTGAGATCGCCGAAAGCACCATGTTTTTCCCAGTGCTATTGAAATCAAGGCTAAGGATTTGAGTGATGTTTCTTAGAAAAATTTTATCCTGATTAGATCCGTCAATTGATCTAAGTCTCAGTGTAGTAAAACCTCTTTTGAAGGAAGCGATGGCAATATTTGCTGAGTCTTTCCAAGCAATTATCGGAGAGGTGAAATTTGCTGGTTGATCTTGTAAGGAGGTTCCGCCAGCAAAGATTGTTTGTTCTCTTCCGGTACTGAGCTCCCGCACCTGCACTTTATACTTACCTTCATTATTGATAACATAGGCCAAATTCAAGCCATCTGGACTAAATTTGATATCATTAATTGCTCCTATAAATTTCGGGGAAGTTTCAGCTACGGCAGCATCCTTATTCGGGTCCTTGAATGTAGTAGAAACTTGTTTATTGATAGTGAGGTAATACTTTTTCCAATCTTCTTTGAACGTGTTATAATTCAGCCCAACCGTATTTGCAATACTATTTTCTTCATTACGATTGATTCTTGAAAGATTCAAAATACTGGAAACATACCTTTTACCATACCTTTCAGCGATGTAATTCCAAACAGACTGACCAACCAAGGCAGCCTCTTTTTCCTTTAACTTGAGAATTTTAGGGTTTTTATCTTCTTGGAAATAATGCCTCACATAATCATCCATTTCCCTACTCCATCCTTTCGCCAAATACAAGGCCATACCATCCACATACCATTCTGGAAAGCTGTTAGTAAGGTTGGCTTGGAAAGCATCGGAGACTGAGGAGCCATACAACATTTCTTCTATGATGATTTTAGTCGTTCCATAGATTAAATCCTCTTTAAATAAATCAACCTCCCCTTTATAGGATATTTCAGCTAAAAGTCTGTTGAAATTTGTTTGCCCCTCCTCATTATATTCTTCTTTATTGAGATTGATATTACTCTGCAAGAGTTCCTCGGGAGAATTATAAATATAAATTTTCGGCTTGGTATAGGCGACATACCCAATCATCTGCGTGATTCGGTTAAACTCACTTTCAAGGTAATCAATGGCCATCTTGGCATTGGCTCCTCCACGGTCATAATAATACACCTCAAAATTATTTGAGGAGTAAAAATACCATTCAAATTGCTGGTGCTGAATTCTGTTTTTGCCAAATCGCTCCTGATCAAACTGAGCGACTGCAAAAAAAGAGTTCAACCATAACCCAGCAAAAATTAAAATTCTGAAAAGGTGATATCGCATTCGATTTGCTGAAAGATGTCTTTAAATATAATTAAAATACCGAGCTATGTCCACTTCTCTGTCAATAGCCTTATTATTTAGTAGAAATGAAACCATTTGTTCACTGAAATATGGAATAAGTGACACTCCCTTGGCTCCAAAACCATTGAATAGGTAAACGCCTTGCTCGAAAGGATGTTTTCCCATGAATGGTTTTCTATCTCTAGTCGCTGGTCTAATACCAGTCTTATGGGTGATAATTCCATCCACAGGCATTCGAACCAAATTTGTCAATTTCTCCAAAAGCTCTGTTTTTGCAGCATTTGTCGCCCCCAAGTCCAAATCATGTTTAGTATAGGTGGAGCCCACTCGATGTACACTATTCCCCAAGTGAACTCTGAAAACCCCTCTATTCACCACATAATCAGGAGTAAATCCTTGCTTAACTTCCAAAATCTCACCTTTAACAGGAGCAAATGGAAGGTAATTGAAAAACCTGGAATTCATCGCCCCTAAGCCATTACAGTAAACTAGAGATTTTGCCTTTAAATCCTGGTAAGTCCAATTGTTATTCTCAAATAGAAGTAAACTTTCGTCAAATTTCTCCAAGATCAATTCTTCCTTAAAATACGAAGACATTGCATCAAGTAGATTGTTGATGTTCAACCAACCTGAATTGCGAAGCATTACTCCGCCATAAGGATCCTTGAGAAATTCGGATTGACTATCAGCATAAATCTTCTCCAAATATGGTTCAAAATCCGGATCAGCACTATGTCCCATCCATTCGTTTTGCTCTTCGATACTTAGAAATGGTCTATAGATTGGCTTTTCTGTTAGAAATTTAGCACCAGTAAGATCTTCTAATTCTTGATAAAACGGTTTGATCTCAGGAAAAAGAGAATCGGCTTTCCAAGTTTTCACCATCTTCCGACCCGTTACAGGATTATAAAGCCCAGCAGCAATTCTACTCGAATTATTAGCTCCAGGCTGATCGATTATCCTAATTTTCTTTCCAGCTTGCTTCAGTCTATAGGCCAGCGCTGTTCCAGCGAGTCCTTGTCCAATAAGCAAAAAATCAATTTCCATAGCCCAAAATAAAGGTTTAATTCCTTATTTTGTTCCTTTACAACAATACATTTCCCATGCTTTATATTAAGTCTTTTACATTCAACCCTTTTCAGGAAAACACTTATTTGTTATACGATGAAAAAGGCAACGGTACTTTGATAGATCCGGGCTGTTTTGATCTCGCAGAGCGAAAGGAATTGTTAGATTTTGTGACGGAGAAAAAAATCAGAATCACCCAATTACTCAATACACATTGTCATATCGATCATGTCCTAGGAAATGCTTGGGCAAAAAAGACTTTTGGTGTCGAACTGCTAATTCATAAGGAAGAAGCTGCTGTGCTGAAGGCGGTGGAAGTGTACGCTCCCAACTATGGCATGGTGGGCTATGAAAGCAGTGAAGCCGATGGATTTCTTGTCGAAGGCGATGAGATCAAGGTTGGGGATGAAGTACTCAAAATCATCTTTGTACCGGGACATGCTCCAGGTCATGTAGTTTTTTATCATGAGGCTTCTCATCGATGCATTGGCGGAGACACCCTTTTCAGAGGAAGTATCGGTCGAACAGATTTACCAGGAGGAGATCATGACTTATTGCTAAGCAAAATCAAATCACAGCTTTTCACCCTCCCGGAAGAAACTGTTGTATATCCAGGACATGGGCCCGAAACGACTATAGCTTTCGAAAAAACTCATAACCCATTTGTGGGCAAAAACGCAAGGTCTTGAAAATCAAATCGCATATCCCAAATGCTATCACGCTTCTCAATCTACTTTCAGGAGTAATTGGAATTATTTGGGTGATCAATGGAAACATAGTTTCAGGAGCTTATTTCATCATTTTAGCTGCTGTATTTGACTTCTTTGATGGCTTTGCAGCCAGACTTCTGAATGTGCAAGGTGAGCTTGGTAAACAGCTGGATTCATTGGCTGACTTGGTTTCCTTTGGAGTGCTTCCAGGAATGATTCTTTTCCAAATGGCCAAAGTTGATTCTGAAATCGAATGGCTCCCCTATCTCACCTTAATAGTCCCGCTTCTTTCTGCTATGCGATTAGCAAAGTTCAACTTGGACACTCGACAAACAGATAAATTTATCGGCTTACCAACTCCTGCAAATGCATTATTTATCAGCACACTGCCCTACTTCGCCATTCAATGGCCTTGGGTAGGGACTTGGCTTACTTCGCCATTTTTCTTAGTAGCCATAGCTTGGGTATTCGCAATTCTCCTAGTTGTGGAGCTTCCGCTGATCGCGCTGAAATTCAAATCCTATGCGTTAGCAGCTAATAAATTCAGGTATCTGCTTATAGTAATTGGCCTAGGGCTCATTTTATTATTTGGATTGGCTGGTATCCCTATCTTAATTTTAGCCTATCTAGGTTTGTCAGTTGTGGAAAATGGCATGAGTTCGGAATGATTCTACAAGGCCAGAAGACGCTATTTTTCCTACTCTTCAACTTTCTGTTGATAGGTTCTGCTTCTGGACAAAATTCATTTTTCAAATTCACTATCTCTGAAGAAGGCATTTATAAAATCTCTGCTACACAAGCCGAGCAGTTAGGTGCGGCTTCTTTAAGTGAAATTTCAATATATGGGTATCCCGGTATGCTGCCACAACTTTTGCAAAGCGAAAATCTAGGCTTGCAGGAGATCCCAGGCTTGGAAAAAGACGGCAACTTGTATTTCTATCTTTCTTCTCCAAATAGTTTCGAGTTTACCGAAGGGCAAATAGAATATCAGTCTAATCAATTTGCTGAATCCATTAGTTATCTGATTGGAATATCTCAAAATCCTAAACGGATCGAAACTATCACCGGGGAACTTGGCAATACGACTCCTTCCATTCTATATCAGTGGAACTGGCTCAAGGAAGATGAAAATAACATTCTAAATTCTGGTAGAACATGGTATTCACGTGCGGTAGCTCCAGGAGTAACGCGCGGATACGCATTCCCCCTAGAAACCAATGTAAGTGCTGATTGGAAAATAGTTGGGAAAATAATGGCTAGATCAACCTCAGATTCGGAAATCAGCCTTGCAGTAGATGACTTGTCTATAGCAGAAAGTTCATTCGAAGGCATCCCCAGTAGTACCTATGGTATCAAAGGCTTAGAGGCTATCCTCGACGAAAGCTTTTCTCCAGCTGGAAATAAAATCGAGCGGTTCAGAATCTCATTCCAAGCTCTCAATCCAAATGATGCTGGTTATTTTGAATACATAGGGATCGGAGTCCCCTACTCTAGTGAATCGATTGATGTAGGTATTTATTCATTAAGTCAGACCCAAACATTTTCAATCTCGACCTTACCTGATTTATCAGTTTGGGAAATCGAAGATTTTTACAATCCTAAAGCCCTGGATATAAGCACAGGATCAAGCATAAGCGGAAAGAAACTCATTGTTTTTGATAAAGAAAAAGCAAGTGGAACCTCTGAATTCGAGCCAGTAAACCTTGAACTAAGACTACAATCTTCATGGCCTGATTTACTAATTATTGCTCCGCAGGAATTGAGAAATTCTGCTGAGAAATTGAGTCTTCACAAAATAGGAATGGGGATCTATTCAGAAGTAGCTTATCTCGACGAGATCTACGATTCCTTTGGCTACGGCAACGCTGATTTGAATGCAATACGCAATTTTATAGCCTGGCATTATCATGAAGGAAAAAAACTTCAAAATGTCCTGATCCTTGGGAAAGGGACTTTTGATTACAAAGGAGTCTTAGGGGGAAGACCTAACCTTGTCCCTATTTACACTAGTAGAAACAGTCTGAATCCACTCAAAACCTATAGTTCAGATGATTATTTCTCCTTACTTGAATTTGGGCAGGGAAACTGGGAAGAAACTCGGGAAGGCGATGAATTAATGAAAATTGGTGTTGGTAGGCTTCCTGTAATCAATGCTCAAGAAGCCAAAATTGTAGTAGATAAAATCATCGACTACGAAAGCAAACCTAAAGCTGGAGACTGGAAAAAGACTCTGACGCTTTTTGCTGATGATGGGGACAACAACATTCACTTACGGGATTCTGAAGCCCATTCAAATTTCCTGAATACAAATCATAAAGAATATAAGCAGGTAAAGTTGTATTTGGACAGGTTTGAACAAGAGAGAACTGGTGAAAGCCAATCCTCACCTCAAGCTAAAACAGCACTTGAGGAAACTTTAAATCGAGGCTCCTTAATCATTAATTATATAGGCCATGGCAACGAAACTACCCTGACAGCCGAGGAAGTATTCATGACTTCTGATATTGCCAATTGGGCAGACCAGGAGCATCTAGCCCTTTGGATGACTGCTACCTGCGAATTTGGAAGACATGATAGCCCATTCTTGAGATCTGCTGCCGAAGAACTCCTAATTGCTCCTAACAAAGGTGCAATAGGATTGTTGACTACAGGAAGACCTGTATTTAGTAGTGTAAACTTCTCTTTGAATAAAGCTTTTATGGAAGAGGTTTTCAAACTTGAAGATGGGCAGGCACAGGACTTAGGGAGTATTTTCAGAAACACCAAAAACCAAAGTCAAAATGGTGCACTGAATCGAAATTTCAGCCTCTTGGCAGATCCTAGCATGAAGTTGGCCAGTCCTGAGTTTCGAATTGAATTTACTTCCTTCAAAGATCCAACAAGTAAAAAACCCTTAGACACACTTTCTGCTCTACAAGAATTGGAATTCGAAGCGGAAGTGATTAACCCAAGCACTGGCGGGATTGCTGTAAATTTTAACGGAAACTACCTCATAGAGCTTTATGACAAGGCAGCTATTAGCCAAACATTGGGGGATGAAAGTAATCCAGTGGAATTTAAAGAGGAAAAAATCCTACTGTTTAAAGGAAGCGGAAAAATTGTCTCTGGTCAAATCAAAGGAAAGATGATTATTCCCAAAAACATAGCAATGGATTTTGGTGAAGGTACTATTCGGATCTTTGGAGAAAGTCGAAACCCAGATTGGGAAGCCTTTGGATTCAATACGGCTATTATTGGTGGGACATCAGGCAATATTCCTGAGGACAATGCAGGCCCAGAAATAAGTGCGGTTTTTGGTGGTAAAGAACAGGCTCCATTTACTTTTCCTTCTACATCCATTGGTATGGATGCCACATTTTCAGATTCAAGTGGCATCAATATTTCTGGCCTTTTACCATCTGAAAATCTAACCGTTCAAATAAATCAAAACGAGCCTATCGTATTAAATGAGTTTTTTAAATCAGAAAATAGTACTTTTACATCAGGAAAAGTGAATTTCGAATTAAAAGGACTAATTGAAGGAAAGAATTTGGTAACTATACAGGCTTGGGATATCTTAGGCAACAAGACTCTCTTTAGTCAGGAGATTACTGTCAAAGGAAGTAATAAACTTCAGATACTGAGGCATAAGACTTACCCCAATCCAACCCAAATTGAAACTCATTTTGAGCTTGAACATAATCAACCCGGAGAAAACTTAATCCTTAGCCTCGCAGTTTATCAAGCAGACGGCAAGATACTATTTTCAGAAAGCGAGCGTTTAGTGAAAGCTAATGCTCACATAGGGGATTTGTCTTGGTTTTTTTTACAAAGCCAAACCAAATATCCAGCAAAAGGAACTTATATTTACAAATTAACGCTTCAGTCAGAACTTGATAACTCAACAGATTCAGTGAGCGGACTAATCGTGATTCAATGAAAAAAATAGCCTCATATAATAGGAAAAACTTACTAATAGCAGTTTTTGCCCTGGCTACTTTATCTGCAAATGCGCAGAACAGCACTATTATCTCTGGTCAAGACCCTGATCGAAGAGTGATCACTACGGCTGTACCCTTTTTGAATTTTGCACCTGACTCCAGACACTCAGCCATGGGCGATGCTGGAGTTGCTACGAGTCCTGATGGCAGTTCTGCTCATTGGAATGCTGGACAACTTGCCTTCATAGAGGATGATATGGGCTTTTCTTTATCCTATTCACCATGGTTGGGTAAACTTGTCAACGATATGTCACTTAGCTATCTGACAGGATATTTCAGAATTGATGAAGTTTCAGCCTTTGGCTTCGACCTGCGCTACTTCAACATGGGTGACATACAATTAACTGATGGAAATGGTAACGACCTTGGGGAATTCAACCCACGTGACATTGCTATCGGAGGGACTTATTCAAGAAAGCTTTCTTCCTATCTAGGATTGGGTATTTCTGCACGGTTCATTTACTCTAACCTTTCTGGGAATATATCCTCAGTGGGCGGGAGTGAGGCAAAAGCCGGCATTAGTGTAGGAACCGATGTAGGACTTTATTATTCCAAACCAGTCTACGCAGGTTCAAAAGACGCCAATTTTTCTTGGGGTATTAACATCTCTAATATTGGTCCTAAGATCACCTATAATTCTGCAGACGATTTAGATTATATCCCTACCAATTTGAAAGTCGGAACTGCCTACTCAATAGATCTTGACCAAATGAATACCTTGACATTTGCACTGGATCTAAACAAACTACTAGTCCCTACTCCACCTATCTACGCCACCAACGAAGATGGAACGTTAGAAACAGACGAAAATGGAAATCTTGTAATTGAAGACGGAAAAGACCCAAATCGCCCTTTACTGTCTGGAATGTTTGGATCTTTCACAGATGCTCCAGGTGGATTTTCGGAGGAAATGCAAGAAATCATGATCTCTTTCGGAGTAGAATATAGCTACGACGACAAGTTTGCGCTTCGTACAGGGTACTTCTACGAAAACCCGAATAAGGGAGGAAGACAATACTTCACCATGGGTGTAGGCTTTGATTTGAAGCGCCTTGGATTTGATTTCTCCTACCTAGTTCCACAAAAGCAAAATCACCCTCTCGCAGAGACATTGAGGTTTACTTTAATGTACAATATCTCCAATTAAACATGATTTTAGACAGGTCAAAGGCTCCGGAATTTAAGGTTCCTGAGGATTTTGAACTATTGCCTCCATCGGAATACACACTTTCTAATGGAGCAAAGTTCTTTTATGTCCCTACTCCAGGCTTAGCCGCTGTCAAAATAGACCTGCTGTGCAAAGGGCAGCGAACCTCACTTCCACTCGACCAAACCCTTGTCTCCTCATTTACGCTGCAAATGCTACAAGAAGGGACAAAGACAAAAGATGCAGGTGAAATAGCTGAGTTTTTTGATTTTTATGCGTCCGAGGTTCATCCTATTCTGACACACTCTCATGAAGGATTGGGCTTATTGTCTACCAAAAAACATCTTGACAGGGTATTAGAAGTATTTATTTCGCTATTCACTGAAGCTACTTTTCCTGAAAAAATGTTAGAAAAGCGGAAATCTCAGCGGAAACTCAGTATAAGATTAGAAAAAGAAAAAACTGCATCGAGAGCTAATCAGGTTTTTAGAAAATGTCTTTTTGGAGCCAATCATCCCTACGGAATAGAAATAGAAGAAGCACATGTAGACAGCATATCTAGAGGTCAATTGATTTCTTATTATGAGACTATGCTTTGGCAGGATTTAGAAATCTTCGTGACTGGCAATTTCGACCCTGTAGAGTTGGAAAACCTCCGTTTGCTTTTGGGTCAATTGCCAAATCGATCGGTCTCAGAATCTGTTCTTTTGCCGGGGATTAATACTTTGCTAGCGGTGACAGAGCCAAAAGAAACTTCTGTTCAAAGCAGTATTAGAATTGGAGGCTGGTCTATTCCAAAAACACATCCAGACTTTATCGCTCTATCGGTATTTAACACCATTTTAGGCGGTTATTTTGGCTCTCGACTCATCAAAAATATCCGAGAGGACAAAGGCCATACTTATGGAATTTATTCTTCCTTAGCTGAAATCGGTGACTCTAATTATTGGATAATAGCTGCTGATGTTCAAAAAGAATTCTATCCAGAGGTCATCAAGGAAATCTACCATGAAATCGATTTATTGTGTCAAGTGAAAATTGATGCGGATGAGTTGGAAGTAGTTCGGAATTATCTGATTGGTCAAATGCTTAAGCAGTTCAGCACTTCATTTGATTTGATCGATAGATTCCAAGCAGTGCATCATTCGGGAATGGACCTCAGTTACTTCACTCAAAAATTGGCTTATCTAAAGGAATTTACTGCAGAAGATATGTTGATTGTAGGTCAGAAGTATTTTTCTAAACCACCCTATATAGAGGTGGTGGTAGGTTGATCAAGTCAGTTTGACATAAAACCAAGAGATATCTAGACGTAGCAGCAGCCATAGCTTATACAGCGAAAACTCAAGGCTTTTCACCTTAAGTTCATTGGCGAGAGTTACAAATCCTGCTGCAACTTCAAAATTGGCTGACCATAGTGCATGTTTCAACTCGAACAATACTCGCTCCGAAAGTGCCTCATTTTCTGTTGAGCTTCTATTCATCTGTCTGATTTTTTCACAAACGTGAAGTGTGCTTGGAAGCATTTGGGACTTATATCGCTGATACTGACTTGCAGAAAGCGAATCAACGTGCTTCCTCTTCAATACTCCGACATGGGAAGAAAAAGTGACAGGATAATTTCTCGTTAATCGTAGTTGAATATCGAAATCCTCATAGGCTAAGGCACCATCATAACCTCCTGATTTTTTGAGTATTTCAGTATTGAACACTATCGTAGGAGCTGAAATATAATTCCGTCTAATCAGTGTTTCATACATTTCATTACTCAGCGTTTTTTCTTCCAAATTCAAATAATCTCCCGACCCATAAAAAGTGCTTTGACTTCCATCTTCATCAGAAATATTCGCATCAGAAAATACAAAAGCGGCATTTGGTTCTTGTTGCAACTTGGCAATCGAAAGAGAAAGATGCGGCTTGTACAAGAAATCATCACCTGACAAATCAACCAAAAACTGGCTTTCTACCTGATCCAAAACCTCATTAAACAATTGGCAATAGGGTTCAGACTTGCTTTTGTAAATCGTGGCTATGGGTAGTTTATCAGCATTACTATTCACCCATTCCTTGATGATATTCGGCGTTTGGTCTTGACTTCCATTATCCACCACAATCAATTCTTTATCATCATAATCCTGCAATAACACAGAAATGAGGGCTTTTTCGATCCACTTTTCATGGTTAAAAGCAATGCAAATCACAGTAACTCGATTAGTGAATTTCATGCTAAAGCTTCTTTATCCAGGTGATTTTATTGCAAATATCATTTGAGAAGCGGGATTTGAAAAACATCAAACTATGATTGGCACAACCTTCCAAGTCTGAGGAGCCGAGATCTATAATATTCACTTTTTGGCTAACAGCAAGCTGAAAAAGCTCCTGCAAAATCAACTCTCCCCCATTCTTCACTGGGTTTTTTGGATCCAAAGCCGAAAGAAAATAATAAAGTGAATCAGTTGTGAGTTTTACTGCCAGAGAATAGCCTATAGGCTTCTGCTTGTTACTTAAGGTAATTAAGAAATATCGGTCTGGATAGTCCGAAACTTGTTGCACAATTCTATTTTCATCAATCGATACCTCGTAGCCTTTTTGAAAATTCCACGATCGGATTTCTTTCATAAAGCCAAAGTTAGAGATGGACGAATGGCTGATTTTCAAACCAGAATTCTTACTGGATGACAGATGTTTTGAAGACTCTTTTTGTACGAGTTTCTTAATCTTTTTCTTCCCTGTGAAAAAATGATGACTCAATACTTCTGCTGGTTCATAACCATTTTTAAACAATAGATAATTGATCAGGTCAAACTGTGGCTCGTATGGTTTGGGTGACTGACAGAGGGAAATAGACTGGATGTCCCGATCGCGCATTTCTTTTTCCATAGCCAAAATGAAGCCCTCTATGGCCGCCGAACTCAAGGCCTTTTGTATCCAAAAACCCCCAAAAGGTGCTTTGGGCAGTGAAACTGCTTCACCTGAATTTGAAATTGCAAAAGTGATAATCCCTTTGGTCTTGTTCTTTTTCTCCCAAATAAAGTCCAAAAGTTCTGGGTATGACTCTGTTGGGAAATTGCTCAAAAAATAATCTTTAGCCTCTTTCGAAGCCGAAATCACCCGAAGCTTATGGGATTCACTTATTTCCATGTTGAAGCTTTCCAAAATAGTCTAGGTCTCTGATGTAATCATCCTCTGAAAACGCCCGATCTGACAATCCTAGCAAAACTGCATTAGGAGTAAATCTAGCAATCAGCCAATTCATAGGGGGAATAAAAACCGCTTGTCCAGGCGAATCAAGTTCGAAGTGATAAACCTCTCCTTGTGCAGAACGAATCTCCAACTGTATGCTTCCAGCCACCGCTACGATCACTTGAGATTCTTGCCAGTGCGCGTGATTACCACGTGATTCACCCTCGGCGACACCTGATATCCAAAAACATCGGGAAATTCCATCAGGAAAAAGCTCTAAGTTCTCCCAAAAGTGTAGACTCCCTGTTGCGCTGGAATTACCTGGAAGCGTAAAAACATAAGGTGCTTGTGCAATAAATGATTCGGGCATTGGCTGAAATTTCCGCTAGCTAAAATTAAGATAATTCGAATGGATAACCCGTTACGCTATTGTTAATTTTCTAAATTCGTTGCTCATCTACATCTCATATTCTATGTCAGACTTCGACGATGAATCTACCTTCGAAGATACCTTTTTTACAATTTCCAGATCCAGCGATGGGCTTTACAAGGACAGGAGTAGTAAGTTTTTCTATTTTTCATTTCCCGTAAAAAATGAAGAGGAAATCAAAAGCCACTTGGCTGAGCTTCGAAAAAAGTACTATGACGCCAGACATCATTGCTTTGCTTGGACGCTAGGAAAGGATGCAGATCAATTCAGAGCCAATGACGACGGCGAACCCAACCATTCTGCCGGAGATCCGATTTTGGGTCAGATACGATCGAATAATCTGACCAATATTCTGATCGTAGTGGTTCGGTATTTCGGAGGAAACAAATTAGGAATGAGCGGTTTGATTCAAGCCTACAAAACTTCCGCAGCTCAGGCAATTGAAGAGAATGAAATCATAGAAGAGCAGGTGAAAGCCGCCGTTTCCATCCAGTTTCCTTATCCTGTCATGAACGATGTAATGAAACTTATCAAAACCCACGACCTCCAGATTCTAGCTCAGGAAATGACACTAGATTGCCAAATGCAGCTGGAATTCAGAAAAGGCCTGGAAGAGCTAATCGTAAGCTCACTAGAGGAAATTGAGGGATTGGAATTAACTGTTATTTAAACAACGCATCAAGATATCCTTCAGCTTTTAGCTTTTTGAATATCTCTAGGCATCCCCAAGCGTCAGTAGCAGCGTAGCGCTGTTGCTTGATGGTGAGTTTCTCCGCTTCCCAGTTTGATACTTGCTCGGACTTGGAAATACGAATTCCTAGCACCATTGCACATAGGTTTCGAACACCAATATTAACAAAACCGACTCTTTTCAACTCATCGTTTAGATCAAAAAAAGATTGGGCATAAAAAGAATCTGTCAGTTTTGCCAGCCCCTTGATATCATCATGCACTGCAGCACCTACCTTCACTATGCTCTCCTTTTCCAGGATATTCCTAATTGATTCAGGAAATCCGATCTCATTTAATCGAAATAAAAAGGCTTGAGTCGAAGTAGAAAGCTGGAGTAAAGATACCTGGTTGACCACTCCCTTTTTAAATGCTGGTTTGGTTTCCGTATCAAAACCTATTACCCTTTGCTGGGCCAGAAAATCTGCAACCTCCTCTACATCTTCAACTTTATCAATTAAAAACATTTCGCCCTCAAACTGTCCCAGCGGAAGAGCATTTACTTCATCTTTTGTAATCTTAAATGGGATCATACCAATTCTTCTTCTTCTACGTCGTCGTAATAATGGATCCCAATTTTAAAATAACCATAGAGTATCGTCATAAAGGGACTAATAATATTAAAAAAGCAATAAGGTGCATAAGTCAAGGTGGCCACGCCCAATACCGAAGCTTGCGTAGCTCCACAGGTATTCCATGGTACTAGCACCGAGGTCACTGTTCCAGAATCCTCCAAGGTTCTACTTAGATTTTCAGGTTTTAAACCTCGCTTTTTGTACACATCCGCATACATTCTTCCTGGAACTAAGATCGCCAAATACTGATCGGAAGTGGTGATATTAAAGAACACACAGGTAGCAACTGTCGATGCAATCAATGAACCAACACTATGGACTTTCTGAATCACAGCTTCCGCAAGTACTCTAAGCATGCCACTTTCTTCCATGATCCCGCCAAATACCATTGCCGCAATAATTAGCCAAATGGTGTTCATCATTCCTCCCATACCAGAGGTCATGAGTAATTCATTTACTACATCATTGGTAGTAGAAATACTGATTTCTCCATAAAGAGACATCATCACAGCTTTGAATCCTTGATATGCGTAGGAAGCATTTTCATTAGCTATCAATCGAATGATCTCAGGCTGGAAAATCAAGGCAAAAAGCCCTCCTAAGAGTGCCCCTGTCAGCAAAGCTGGAATAGCAGGGACCTTTCTGACAATCATTACGATGACCAATATTGGAACGATAAATAGCCAACCAGTCACATTAAATTTCTCTAAAATCACATTTGAAATAGCCTGTACATCATTGACAGATCCATTGGTTTCATAATTCAAGCCAATCACCACAAATATGATCAAGGTGATAGAAATAGAGGGAATGGTGGTCTTCGCCATGTAGCGAATATGTGTGAATAAATCCGTGCCTGCCATCGCAGGAGCAAGATTGGTGGTATCAGAAAGTGGTGACATTTTGTCTCCAAAGTATGCCCCAGAAATGATCGCTCCAGCAATTATCCCTTCCTCAAAACCCAATGCTTTTCCTATTCCCAGCAAAGCAACACCCACCGTAGCAACGGTAGTCCAGCTACTTCCTGTAGCTACAGAAACGATAGCGCTGACAATACATGCTGCTACCAAAAATATCGCTGGGCTTAATATCTGAAGCCCATAATAAATCATCGCTGGTACGATACCACTAAGTAACCAAGTCCCCGCAAGTGCACCTATTAGGAACAGAATCAAAATGCTGGACATAGCTGCACTGATACTTTTAACTATTCCATCCTGAAGCGTCTCCCAATTGAATCCTAAACGGAAAATAGCTACCAAAGCGGCAACCATTGCAGAGAGGATAAGTACGATTTGGTTGGAACCAGAAAGGCCATCGGTACCAAAAACTTGAATATTCAATACCAAAAGGACAATCAAAAAAACCAGAGGAATCAGTGCGTCAAAAACTTTTGGACTACGGTTAAAACCTTGCATTAATCGGGGTTTGGTGAGTTAAGAATCTGAATCTAACAAAAAAAATTAATTACAGCTTGGACAAGAGCACAGAAAGCTCCTTTCCTACTTGCCAACCAATAGCTACTCCCATTCCTCCCAGGCGTACAGCTACCGCAGTTTTGATACCTACCTGCTGAATAATAGGTGACTTTATTTTGTCAAAAGCCATAATCCCAGTCCATTCTATATCCCAAGCAATAGTTTTCTCTGGGAAAATCACCTCAGTTGCGAGTTTCTCTAAATGTGATTTTATTTTCGGATTGACGAGAAAGTCTGTACTTTCTTCTCCTTCAAAATCTACATTTCTAGCTCCACCAAGAAGTAGTCTCCCGTCTACCTGTCGGAAGTACACGTAGCCCTTATCCATATGAAAGGTTCCTTTCCAAGGAATGTCAAAACCCAAGGGTTCGGACAAAAGTATCAAGCCTCGACCTGGCCGAATAGCTGATTCTGGCAAAAGCTTCTTTGTAAATGCATTCGTGCAAATAGCTATTTTCTTTGCTTTGAATTCAAGAATCGTTTCTCCCGCAGCGTCTTCTGACAGGATAATCCCCTCATCTTTTCTGATTTCACAGACAGATACTCCTGTTAATATTCTGATACCTTCTTGCTGCGCAAGTTTCCACAGGGAAGTCATGTATCTGCCAGGATCAAGTTCTCCCTCAAATTTATTCTTAACAATCACTTTAACCTGATCAGAAAACCTCATTTTCTCAGGATTTTTCAAACTTGAAAAAACAGCATCTTTAAATACCGGCTGGAGTAATTTGTTCACAGCATCCATCTGATCTACTGCCTGCAACTGGCTCTCTTCAAGAAGCTCATAGCCATTGGATGGAGCATAATCCAGATTTTTATCTCCAAATTGTTTTCTAATCGACTTCAAGCCCCTATATCGACGCTCCACCAAGCCCAACACTTCATCCTGTGTCATCTGTCCGAGATCATCTAAAATCTCTGTCAGACTTCCAAAACATGCGAAACCCGCATTTTTGGTACTCGCTCCAGTCGGAAAAACACCACGCTCTAGGACAAGTACATTTGCCTTTGGATGTTTTTTCTTATAATGAATGGCGGTGGATAGTCCCACAAAGCCAGAACCTACCACGATAAGATCGTAATCAAAGAAGTGTTTTTTCTCCCAATAGCTGAACATTTCGGATTTTAGAAAAAGGAATTAAAATAGATTTAGTATTTTAATTAAATCTAAGAGATTAAACCCCAAAATACTATGAGAAAAATTGATGAGTTATTCCACGAGTATGGGCTGAGCCATCAAAACATGACCAATAAGCTTATTCATTGGTTCTGTGTGCCAGCAATTTTCTTCAGTATTGTAGGTTTGATTTTCAGTATCCCAGTAGGCCCTCTCCCAGAATTAATGCCTTTCCTTGGCAATTTCGCCAATTGGGCTACCGTGGCTCTAGCCTTGGTGCTGATTTACTATCTGATGCTCTCCACTCCGCTTACGCTGGGCATGTTCCTTTTTTCAGCTTTATGCTTAGCTATCGCAAATTTCATCGACCTGAATTTCCCAGGCATGCTTTGGATGTTCAGCTTGGGCCTGTTTGTGCTAGCATGGATCCTACAATTCTACGGACATAAGATCGAGGGGAAAAAGCCAACCTTCTTGAAAGACCTTCAATTTTTATTGATTGGCCCAGCCTGGTTGATGCACTTTATCTATAAAAAATGGGGCTTGTCTTATTGATATCTTATGCCTTTTCAAGATAGCATCCTCAACTCAGTCATTTAGAGCTTAAAGTCTTGGAGTAGTCGGCGTTATACTAGTTAATCATCCGACACAGCTACACTGTCTTCTACTGTCCTATAAATAGTAAAAAGCTCTTCCAACCGTTGCAGTGAACTTTGATTTTTAAGTGTATAGACACTTTCAAGAATCGACCTCTTCTCCCGTGATGTAAGTCGCCAATTCAGCGACGCCCGCTGCATAGTCTCCTGACTTTCAGTT
Source organism: Algoriphagus chordae (assembly GCF_003254055.1). Classification (GTDB taxonomy): domain Bacteria; phylum Bacteroidota; class Bacteroidia; order Cytophagales; family Cyclobacteriaceae; genus Algoriphagus; species Algoriphagus chordae. The sequence goes on along the minus strand of NZ_QKZT01000025.1, from coordinate 25,310 downwards.
AATTCTTCTGCCTGTACTTTTTCTGGTGCATATTCAAATTCTATTCTTTCCAGATCAAAAGGCATGGACTCAGACATGTAATTGAAAAGCACTTCATTTTGGATGGTCTGTACATTATCCCAATTGGCATAGATGTTTTTCAAGGGAGTGAAAATCTTCTCGAAAATTCGAGGAGGAAAACTAGGCGCTATTTCAGTTACTTTCTCAGAATCTCGGATAGTAATCAACACCACTCCACCTGTGTTTTCTTTGATCCAAGATTGAAAAACATACATAAATCGGAGGGCATCTTGAATCCCAAAATTGTCCGACAGACCAGTATCCATAGTCTCCATGATAGGATTAGTAGGTAGTTCGATATTGGGAGTAATGAAAGGAAATGTAGCACTCATTCGCAAGGCAGAAAGAAACCTCAGATTCTTTGAATCGTGATTTTCAAAAAACCTCAGGAAGTCTATGGTTTGCTTTTTTTCTGTGAAACCCGATGTCCCAGAAAGTGATGTACCGAAGAATGACATAGAATGAGGAGAAATCACCAATTTTCTCCCATCATTAGTGATCAATGTGGTCACTGGTAGCAACGGAATACTTCCAGCAAATTCTGGCTCTTTATAAGCTGAAATAGGCTTGTCCAGGATTTTTTTGGTATTAATATTCAATTGATGTTCGAAAGCAAATCCCCTGTCTTTAAGATACTTACGGCCATTATAATTGAAATTTTGATTTCGAATCAGTAAGTCATTTACCAGTAAGGTGAATATAATCGGGTTGAGATTATCAGCAGAGATTTGATCCAGGTACTTTTCATCGAGCGGATCAACAGCAGGATCAGTCAAGGACCTCAGGTAAATTTCTCTAAAAAAAGCTTCACCCAGAACCCCACCAGAGGCTCCGGTAAATAATTCAGTATGTTTTAATACCTCTCCGTTCTCAATGGCATAAATGCTCTGAAGTACTTTTACAGTCCAAAGTGCCGCTCTCTGTCCTCCCCCACTTGCGGCTACCATCACTAGCTTAGGTTTAGCTTCTTGAGGAAATTTTGACTTCCAATTATCAAGTATCTTCAACACATTATCGCGATCCTTTTTGACAATCTCGGGAGTTAATAATGAATCCATATGTGCCAAACTATAGGTAACTGAAGGCACTGAATAATCTAATCCATAAGCCTCATGAGGACGATTCAAAAAATTGAAATTGCTGAAATAATTAGCAAGAATCAGAAAGGCAAACACGGCAAAGGTGGACCATTTTCTCAACCAAAAACTGACCGCTCCTACCAGCATTATTAGGATGGCAAATAAGAGTGTTGCACTCATTGCAGCGGGAAGTTGCAAGTATGGATTCTCCTTGAAAAAGCCCAAAAACAGCACAAACAGTATCAATACTATTTGAAAGATAAATAGGTTGAGATGATTCTGGTCAAAGACCCGGAGCAATTTAGTCCCTTCAAACCTGGAAATATCAGGCCTAACTTTTTCTGGGCGAAGGTTGATATTTAGATAGTAAAGCACCTTGTAGTTTTGAACTTTCAGATCTTTATATTGACTGATGACATTCGCTCTGGTCAATTTGACTCTACGTAATCGCTTGTCCACAGTACCAGCAAAAAGTATAAAGAAGTCTTTATTGGTAAAAGCGAAATATCCAAAAATCAAGCTATAGGTAATTATGCCTCCCCCTATAAACCCCAATAGATAATAAACTAATTCCCAGTCATTTGCCAAATTATTTCCAAGCTGAAAACTCACGAATCTAACGATGTAGATCAGATAGAAAATCAAGGGAATGAGTCCATTATTTACACAATAATGAATAAAGGGTTTGTTCAAAATGGCCAAAAAAGGAAAATGGCGACCATCCATGATATAAGTGGACATATGGAATGCCATGGTGAGCACAGCAAATCCCACCCCCATTAGGAAAAAACTCACCCAAGAAACCTCATTTAAATACTCTGGATCAAGAAAAAGAAATGGAATACCCAATACCACACCGAAGTATTCCAAAATAACTCCAGTCAATAACACCCAAATCAAGGTTAGTCCTAGATTTTTTCTCAGGTGAAGCAAAAATAATTGTACAGGAAAGCTGTACCAGATTTTATCCCGCATGTAAAAGGTTTTGCGATAATTTACTTCTTTTCTTTTACTCTCCACAATCTTTTACACATTCCGCCATTGGAATGAAGGCGCAAGATTTTTTCACAAATAAATCATTTTGAATATCAGCCAGTTACTTATTCTAATTACTTTCAGAATGTTTCTTATGCTGAAAACATCCTTGTGCTTCAAGGGATATATTTTACCTTCGAAGCTCAAACTGAAAGAATTATGAGAACTTGGTTTTTGTGCAAAGTCAAATACGCAAAAGAAAATGAGCAAGGATTGCTCAAAAATATTTCTGAACAATATCTAGTAGATGCAATATCCTTTACGGAAGCAGAAGCTATCCTATATGATAGGCTTGCTTCTCAGATCCGTGGTGATTTTCAAGTCACTGGCATCAGCAAAAGCAATATAGTAGATGTATTCTTCTATGAAGACGCTGATGTTTGGCATAAGTGCAAGATTTCCTACATGGTCGCCGATGGTGAAAGCGGGAAAGAGAAAAAAGTTACCCAATATATGATCGTTACAGCGGCGGATGTAAAGGAAGCCTATGATAGAATTCAGGAAAGCCTAGGAAATATGCTAGTAAGCTTCAGAGTTCCAGATATCGTAGAAAGTCCTATCATTGAAGTATTCCCATATGAGCGAGACGAGGTAGCTGAACAATTGCCAGAAGGTAACTTCAGACCTGTTTCAGAAGTGACTCAACAAGACGAAGAGTAGTTTACCTCAAGTATATAAATGTAAAAAGGCCGCATAAGCGGCCTTTTTACATTTATATAGATTACAATTACTTCGAATCATCCTCCTCTACTTGAGCAACCTCATAGGCATCTTTTCCATCCACTTGAACAGGCTGGTAATAAGTATCCCCATATTTCACATAGGTTTGCTCACCCACTTTTACTTCTTCAGCTCCATCAGGTAATTTATCAACAGTCGCCCCCGCAGGTGGAGCCACTACTGTATATTCACCATTATCTTTTTCGTAATAAGTCCCACCATAGTAGTAGTTATTTACTGTAGGACTTACTTCTACCGTTTCTGCATCGCTTGGAATCACCTTTACAGTTGCCCCTTGTGGAGCTTCCACTACAATGTATCCACCATCTGATTCAGAATAGAAAACACCCTGGTCATAGTGATACTGCTGATTTTCTACAGAAACAATAATCGCCGTGGTAGCTAAAGTAGCAATAAAGAAACCCCATGGATGCCACATTGGACCCCAATAGAATGGTCTGAAGGGGTGATAATAATATGGTCTGAAGGAATAAAAACCAAAACCTCCATACCTATAAGGTGGTCGAACATATGGTCTATAAGGTGGTCTATATCCCATATTTCGATTATTTCTTACATTGACGTTATTTCTGTTATTGACGTTGACATTGACGTTTTTACTATTGTCTATATTTACTTTGTTGCCAACATTCGTCTTGTTGCCAATACTGTTACCAGAGTTATTACCAACCTTATTGTCTTTTACATTAGCAACTTTACTATTATTAGTTGTCCTATTTGTCACTCTGTTTGACCCACCATTTACAGTAGATTTTGCGCTAGAGTTAGAGGCCCTGCTTGGAGCTGGTCTACTCGTTTGATGAGTGGTAGTAGGCCGAGAAGTAGGTCGACTTGCTGCCCGAGAAGGAGCTTGACGCGTGGTGGCTGGTCTTGACATACCTCGACCTGCTGCAGCACCCCTCATTCGTTGAGCTTCTGCCATATCAGGCAAAATTAGCATCGCCATAATCCCCAGCGAAACAGCTAAAATTCTTATTTTAAATGCTTTCATATTTTCAGTTTAAATTTTTCAGTCTTTCTTTATCCAAGTAATTTGCTTTGCACCTGGAGGTGGCAAAAACTCAAACATTGATTCAGGGTATACATTGTTTAGCTCCCAATCAGAGAAATCTGTTTCATGCTGATGAGACTGAGGACCATCGAGATAGGTAATAAGTGTCTTTTTAGGTAAATAATACCCATCATCTGAAATCCACAATTGTATGGTCACATGGTCATTAGCAGCACCTATATGGAATACTCTATCGCCGTTTATAAGAGTAACACCCAAAAACTCGATGAAGTCCATTTCATCAACTAAATCCTTTGAGAAGGATGGGTAAAAAAGATCTGCAGTCGTAAGCTCCACATCAAAATCATTATACAGCCAATCTATCGTTTCGATCAAATTATCCGGAGCATCTGCAACAGTATAAATATTGTTGGCAAACGAATAATAAACTACTTGACTGCCATTATAAGAATACAAATCTTCTCTTTTCTCACCTGTAACGCGGACAGAAAACTTATTAGGCCCTACAAATCTTACTTTACTTGAACTGAATTCCTTGATGAAAAAATTTTCTGCGTAGACTACGTCCTTAGAAACTTTTGATGTAAACCCTACAGAGCTTAATTCACCAAACACTCCACTCATCTTATCCAAAATCATCAAAGCAGTGGTGTCCATTACTTTTTCTTGAGCTTGCGCAAAATGACCCGTTAGGATTAATAGCAGCCCTAAACCAATTTTCCTTATCATAAATCCTCTTTATAGTTTGACTAAAAATAACGACTAAATGTACAAAAAGCTCAAACAATTTACCCTATCTACTAATTAAAGACTGAAAAAATCCAGTTACAAAAGGATTCTCTGTCTATTCAAAACCTTGATTAAAGGCTCTTCCACATTGCACTTAAAGTTTCAATTATAAAGCTTTCCCTCAATATCCCTGTCAGCCCTATTTAAAAAAAGGCTTTTCCCTTCTGATTTCTGGTTGATTAACAGATAATTGAAAAAATATTAAATCACATTCGTATATAAATTTTTGTATATTGAATCAATAATTATGTTTTTTAAATTAATTATGCCTAAGATTCTTTAAATTTGCCCTATGAACAATTATGATGCTATTCAGGCATTAAGTCACCTAGCGGTGATCTCCGAATATTTTCTACAGGTCACTTTCGACAAAACAGGCAGGGTCGTCACTTCTGACTCTGGCATTGGGCCTGTACCTACTTTTTTCGACAACAAGAAAAAGCCCATCTACTTTGCGGACTGTTTCGTGGCTTCGAATTGGGGTAAATACGAGAATCAAAGGATCAAAGCTTGGAACAATTCCCACCAATCTTTTAAAGTTGAACTACAAAAGATAGTACACCCACAAGGTGACATCATCAATACTAAATGGGAGTTCTTTTTTGTTTCTGAAGACTTTGGCACCTGTCTGGGGATAGGACACCCAGTCGACCAACCTATGCCATACAATTTAGGCCTGGGGGATTTTTTTGATAGTGCTTCAAGTGAAGGAAAGGAAATTATTGATAGCATACTAGAAGATAAAATGCTAGGATTTTGGGAGTTTGATCTAACCAGTAAAGGTGACAATATCAGTCAAGGATTAGGACAAATGCTAGGATATACACAGGATGAACTAATAGGAAATACACCTATATCCTGGCAAAAACACATCCACCCAGAGGACTTTCCAAACGTGATGCGAGATCTGGGGAATCATTTCAAGACCACAGGAAATATCCCTTTTAAGATGGAGTTCCGCATAATTCAAAAAACCAACCAGACTATTTGGGCTTTAGGCTTTGGTAAAACAATAGAATGGTCTGAAACTGGCCATCCTACAAAAATTTTGGGCTGTTTACTGGATATCTCAGATCGTAAGAAACAAGAAATTTGGATCAAGGAACATCATTACTTTCTTAAAGAGCTTTCTTTTGAGCAATCACATACCCTTCGGGCAAGAGTGGCAAATATCTTAGGGATTTTAGAAATATTGGACAGTGAGCAACAAAGCGATGAGTCCAAAAGAATGGTTCAATTGATTAAAAAAGAAACTAAACTTTTGGATCAATCACTCAAGAAAAGTATCAAAGAATCTGTCTCCCATAATAAATTTATTGAAGCAGGGATTTCTTCAACGAATTCATCGAATGACTCCTAATGGCCTACTCATATACTAGACTTACATGTTTCTAATTTTCCATCTAGCTTTCAGATAGCCCCAAATAACTTTGGGGCTCATTGCTTTTTTCCCCTGGAAGCCTCCATCATATCCCACATTTCTTCTGGAATCTGATCCAGGTTATTGAATTCTCCTGCTCCTTTGAGCCATTCGCCTCCGTCGATAGTCATCACTTCTCCGTTGACATAGGATGAATAATCTGATACCAGGTAAGCGGCAAGGTTGGCAAGTTCCTGATGCTCTCCTACTCTTCCTACCGGTACTTTTTTGGCAGGATCAAATTTCTTGACCAAATCCCCTGGCAACAATCGACTCCAAGCTCCTTCGGTCGGAAATGGCCCAGGAGCAATCGCATTGGAGCGAATGCCATATTTGGCCCATTCTACTGCCAAGGATCGAGTCATTGCCAAAACACCTGCCTTAGCCGCAGCAGAAGGAACTACATAACCAGAACCTGTCCAAGCATAGGTGGTTACTATATTGAGAAAAGTCCCCGACTGCTTCTTTGCAATCCAATCCTTGCCAGCAGTCAGCGTCACCTGAGAGGTTCCTTTTAGCACGATATCTAAGACAGTGTTAAAAGCATTGGTTGAAAGCCGCTCTGTAGGGCTGATAAAATTCCCGGCGGCATTATTAAGAACGACATGAATTTGGCCTAGTCGTTCTGTCGCATCTTTCCACATAGCCTCTACTTGGTCAATCTCCCGCACATCACAGGCCAAAGGAATTACTTCCCCACCTTTCTCAGCCATCATTTCTTTGGAAGTCTCCTGGAGCACATCCAATTTCCTTGAAGTGATTACTACATTGGCTCCCAACTCCAAAAAATACTCACCCATCGATCTTCCCAGACCTGTTCCACCCCCAGTTACTAATATATTTTTCCCTTTCAGTGCCCCTTGCTTGAGCATACCTTCTGCTAAAATCATAAATTTGTGGTTTATCGTCGATTTCGAAGATAGTTATTTCGGCTTGGTAATTGAAGAAGAAAGATTAAACCAACTCTGAAATTTTAACAGTCATTAAATGAAAAAAATATTTTTAGGTGTCATTATTCTTTTGCCCCTGCTAATGAGCTGCGAAGAAGATGTATCCAAAGTCATTCAAACTGATTTGCCCATCGAAGCATCTGAGATTTTCAGCATTTCAAAAGAATGGAACGAAAGCTTATATTTTGCATTGATCTCCTGGGAGGACTACCATCAACTCGACTCGGTGTCTTTACCAAGCTGCCCTGAAGTTAGCATAGACGAAAATACGAAGGAAGTTACTTTGAATTTCTTATCAAGTACTGCCTGTATCCAAACAGGGCAATATGGAAGAAGCGGAAAACTGATGATCAAATTTGATACGACTGTCTTAGGCCCTAATAAGAAATGGACAATGTCCTACGAAGATTACCACTTCGGAACAAACCAACTAGATGGAATTCGAACCTTCTCCTCTAACGATTCAATTCATGTGTTAGAAGAGTTTGATGAAATTATTGAGCGTAGCTTAACAGATGTCAGCTCAGAATTCTCTGGGGAATTTATTCATACAAAAACCTACGTAAACGACTCACTGGCAAATTTCAGCTCTGTTGGACGAATTTTAGGTGTAAATGGTGCAGGAAGGAAATTTGAAATAAGTATTGATACTCCAAGTAAGCACTTCATTTCTTGTTATCAACAAAACGAAATCCTGCCATCTTCTGGCAAAGAAAACTGGTTTGTATCAAGGGGCGCTAATTCTGAAGTTGGCTATTCGACAACTTATGAAGCCTTACTGGAAGAATGTAAAGTTGCTGCGACTGCAACATTGCCTGATGGAAGAAAGTTACGGCTAAACCCAATAGAATAGACACAAAAAAGCCTCGATGAGGCTTTTTTGTGTCTTTTAAAGTCAATTAATATCTGTAATAGTCAGGCTTATAAGGTCCTTCCACGGTTACGCCGATATATTCAGCTTGTTCCTGGGAAAGCTCCTCAAGTACAACTCCTAATTTTGCTAAGTGCAAAGCAGCTACTTTTTCGTCCAAATGCTTAGGCAATACATAAACACCAGGCTTATACTGGTCCGTATTATTCCAAAGCTCTAGTTGTGCCAATGTTTGATTCGTAAATGAGTTAGACATTACAAATGATGGGTGACCAGTTGCACAACCTAAGTTAACTAGACGGCCTTCAGCCAAAACGATGATTTCATTTCCGTCTACATTGTAAAGATCAACCTGAGGTTTGATTTCGATTTTGGTGTTACCGAAAGTTCCGTTCAACCAAGCCATGTCGATTTCATTATCGAAGTGTCCGATGTTACACACGATAGTTTTATCTCTCATAGCTCTGAAATGCTCCTCAGTGATGATGTTTTTATTACCAGTTGCAGTCACTACAATATCTGCCTCTTTCACGGCATCTACCATCTTCTTCACTGCAAAACCGTCCATCGCAGCCTGAAGCGCACAGATTGGATCGATTTCAGTGACGATTACTCTTGCTCCTGCACCTCTCAAAGAAGCCGCAGAACCTTTTCCTACATCACCATATCCACCTACTACAGCTACTTTACCAGCCATCATCACGTCAGTTGCTCTTCTGATCGCATCTACCAATGACTCTTTGCAACCGTACTTGTTATCAAATTTTGACTTCGTAACGGAGTCATTCACATTAATAGCAGGCATAGGAAGTGTACCATTCTTCATTCTCTCATAAAGTCTGTGTACACCAGTGGTAGTCTCTTCAGACAATCCTTTGATAGCACCAACTAACTCAGGGTACTGATCCAAAACCATATTGGTCAAATCTCCACCATCATCCAAGATCATGTTTAGAGGTTGACGATCTTCTCCGAAGAATAATGTCTGCTCGATACACCAATCGAAATCTTGCTCATTCAAACCTTTCCATGCATACACAGAAATACCAGCAGCAGCGATAGCAGCAGCGGCATGATCCTGAGTAGAAAAAATATTACAAGAAGACCAAGTTACTTCTGCTCCAAGAGCAACCAAGGTCTCAATCAATACAGCAGTTTGGATAGTCATGTGAAGACACCCTGCGATTCTCGCACCTTTCAAAGGTTGCGCAGCGCCATACTCTTCGCGAAGAGACATCAAACCTGGCATTTCAGCTTCAGCCAATTTGATTTCTTTTCTCCCCCATTCTGCCAAGGAAATATCTTTTACCTTGTATTGCACGTACTTTTCAGATGTAGTTTCTGACATAATATAGATAGTTAACGTATTTTTTCAATCAAAACTTTCGCAAAGGTACCGTATAAAATTTGGAATCTAAAATGGACTCCTGCTATACAAAAGAGATCTCCTTCAAACCAAAAACAGCTATTTCTCCATCAAGCAGCTCTACTTCCAATTTCCCTTCAGCATTTATACCAACTATTTTTCCAGAGAATTGTTCCCCCTGGGAAGTATATTTTTCCCAAGAATGAATTCTATATAAGTGCATGAGATATTCGGATTTGATTTCATTCCACTTACCTTTTTTCAGCTGAATATATCCTTTTTCCAGTTGGGTTACCAGCAAGCGAAATAATTCCTCCAAATCGAACTGACTTCCTGTAATAGCTCGAATGGAAGTAGAGTTTGGTGATGAAAATGAGAGTTGATTGATATTCAAGCCAATGCCCACTACAGCATATTCCCATTCTTTGCCAGAAAAGGTGTTTTCGATCAATATCCCTCCCAATTTGCCATATTCTGGAACTATCAAATCATTGGGCCATTTCACTTTCAGATAGGGCAAATAGTCATGAAGCAGGCGTCTGATGCTATTAGAAACAGCCATATTCAGATAAAACTGTTCTGATAGATCCATAAAATCCGGTCTTAGTACTAGTGAGAACGTAAGATTTTGACCAGCTTGGGATTCCCACATATTACCACGTTGTCCTTTTCCTTTGGTCTGATGATCACAGACAACTATGCTTCCCTCCTGAGCCTGTTTTGTCCTGACCAAATTCAACGCAATGTCATTAGTCGAGTGACAGTCTGGCAGGAAATGAACATCTTTCCCTAAAAAAATCGTGTTGGCAAGAATTTTATACATAAATTTTGAAATTGTCGGAAAAGGATATTTTATCTACGACATTGCAAAATTAAATGAATAATATGACAGCAGAGGAGCTGAGCAAAGTAATTATCAAAGGAATGGAAGAGAAAAAAGCCTCGGACATTGTTGTGATGGATTTAAGAAACATAAAAAACACAGTTACAGATTTTTTTGTTATTTGCTCGGGGAATTCTGATACACAACTCGACGCTATTGCTGACGCTATTGAAGAAGAAGTGATAAAAAACGGACAAGGAAATCCTTGGAAAAGTGAAGGAAAAAGTAGTCGCCAATGGATATTGGTAGATTATGTGAACGTTGTGGCCCATATTTTCCTTAAAGATAAGAGAGCTTTTTATGGATTAGAAGATCTTTGGGGGGATGCTACAATCACCCGAATTGGATAAAAGTGTTAAAACTTTCAGCTTCACTCCCCGTTTTACCTTAAGTTTATGAAATTACCCATATAAGAAATGAGCGACATTAAAAATAAGAACAAAAAATTTGTACCAAAGACACCCCAAAAGCCCAATTTTCAGCTCTATCTGATTATTGCTGCTGTAGCTGTTCTGCTTGGACTTACTTACCTCCAAAACAAGAACTCGGTGGTGGATATCACTCAAAAACGATTTGAGGATATGTACATGGCTGGTGATATATCTAAAGTGACCATGGTCAAAAACATGGAACGTGTAGATGTTACTCTAAAATCTTCAGCTCTAGAAACAGACAAGTACAAAACAGAATTGGAGTCTAGTTCCACGTTTTTCAATCCTGCAGGACCACACTATTCATTTCAAGTAGCTTCTGTAGATAAATTTGCAACTGATTTTGACACGTTAAAGGAGCAAGTTCCTCCAGCTGATCGAATAGAACTTTCGGTAGCTACAGAAGAAAACTGGGGAAGCTACTTCAGCAGTTTTGGTTTCTTAATTCTCCTATTTGTGCTTTTCTGGTTTATGATGCGCCGAATGGCAGGACCTTCAGGACCTGGTGGACAGATATTCAACGTAGGTAAATCTAAAGCTCAATTATTTGATGCGGAAAACAAAGTCAAAATTACTTTTGACAATGTGGCAGGACTAGACGAGGCAAAAGAAGAAGTACAGGAGATCGTTGAATTCCTCAAAAACCCAGGGAAATTCACCAAGCTTGGTGGCAAAATCCCGAAAGGTGCTTTATTAGTAGGCCCTCCAGGTACTGGTAAAACTTTGCTAGCAAAAGCTGTAGCAGGCGAGGCAGAGGTTCCATTCTTTACACTTTCAGGCTCTGATTTCGTAGAGATGTTTGTCGGTGTAGGTGCTGCGAGGGTTCGTGATTTGTTTAAGCAAGCCAAAGAGAAAGCGCCTTGTATCATCTTTATTGATGAGATCGATGCTATTGGTAGATCAAGAGGTAAAGGTCAAATGCCAGGTTCTAACGACGAAAGAGAGAACACGCTCAACTCTCTATTAGTGGAAATGGACGGCTTCGGTACAGACACAGGGGTAATTGTAGTCGCTGCAACCAACAGACCTGATGTACTGGATTCTGCTTTGCTAAGACCGGGACGTTTTGACAGACAGATTTCTATCGACAAACCAGATATCAATGGCCGTGAGGCTATATTCAAAGTTCACTTGAAGCCTATCAAAACGGCTGATGATGTGGATCCGAAAAAATGTGCTGCTCAGACCCCAGGTTTCGCAGGCGCTGAAATCGCAAACGTATGTAATGAGGCTGCTTTGATCGCAGCTAGACGAAATAAAAATGCTGTAGATATGCAGGATTTCCAGGACGCAGTCGATAGAGTAATCGGCGGCTTGGAAAAGAAAAACAAAATTATTTCGCCAGAGGAAAAGAAAATCGTGGCATTCCACGAAGCAGGTCACGCAGTTGCAGGCTGGTTCTTGGAGCATGCAGATCCTTTGGTCAAAGTAAGTATTGTCCCACGTGGAGTGGCTGCGTTAGGCTATGCACAATACCTTCCAAAAGAGCAGTTCTTGTACCAAACAGAGCAGTTGATGGATGAGATGTGTATGACATTAGGTGGTCGTGCTGCTGAAGAAATCATTTTCAAGAAGATTTCTACTGGTGCCTTGAGTGATCTGGAGCGAGTGACAAAATTGGCCTACTCTATCGTATCTGTCTATGGTATGAATGACAAGATTGGCAACGTTTCCTTCTACGATTCTAAATCAGATGGCTACAAAATGACCAAACCTTACTCTGAAACCACCGCAGAGGTGATCGATGAGGAAGTTAGAAAACTAATTCAGTCAGCTTATGATAGAACCAAAGAATTGCTGACCCATCGCATTAAAGAATTAGAGATCTTGGCTAAGGAGCTCTTAGAAAAAGAGATTTTATTCCAAGCTGATTTGGAGCGTTTGATAGGTAAAAGACCTTTCGATAAGGAAACCACTTATCAAGCTTTCACCAATAAAAAGGATGATCCGAAAGTGCCTGATTTGATTTCATCAGAAGGAGAAGATGAAAATCCAGAATCTTCAGACCCACTCGTTGATCCCATACCGGAGCCAAATTCTGATAATCGAATTATATAATTATAGCCCCGACTAGCTCGGGGCTTTTTTGTTTTTGTAGCTGCACCTTTATCTTTAACCATGCAATCAAGTCTTTTGGATTTTCCACTGAATGGAAAAAAGCTCTATTTCGCATCCGACTTTCATCTTGGAGCGCCTAATGAAGCGGAGAGTAAAGTCCGTGAAAAGAGAATAATCCGCTGGCTGGATTCCATTGCTGATGATGCTGCTGCCATCCTGTTGGTTGGGGACATCTTCGACTTTTGGTTTGAGTATGGGCAGGTGATTCCAAAGGGTTTTATTCCTTTTATCTCCAAGATTCACCAACTCAGAGATCGTGGTATTCCTATCCTATTTTTCACTGGAAATCACGATTTATGGATGAAAGACTATTTCACGATAGAACTTGGCATTCCTGTGTACACTCATCCTATTGAGATCCAAGTTGCCGGAAAATCTATAATGGTAGGGCACGGAGATGGCCTAGGCCCAGGAGACAATTCTTATAAGTTTCTGAAAAAAGTGTTTACGAACCCTGTAGCACAGTGGCTATTCCGCTGGCTTCACCCGGATCTAGGAATGAAGATCGCCAAAGCCTGGTCTGGTCATAGCCGCATCACCAATATCGAAAAAGATGAAAACCATTTTCTGGGCGAGGATGAATGGCTATGGGCATACTGCAAAGAACTGGAGGAAAAGAAACATCACGATATGTATGTTTTCGGGCACAGACACTTACCGCTAGAGCTCAAAGTAGGATCAAATTCCACATATTTCAATCTCGGCGAATGGGTGACCCAAAACACCTTTTTGTCCTTTGATGGAAAAGAAGCCAAATTGATCACCTTCGAAGGATGAGATGCTTAGCCTTTTTAATAATTAGCTTTCTTCCCTTGCTTGCCACGGCTCAAAATAGAGAGGATTTAGGAGTTCCACTTTCTGAAATCTCACTCAAAAACCTGGACCTAATTTCATTTGACACCAAGGATCAATTATTTGCCAGCAATACTTCGGGAGACATTTACCTTTTTTCAGCAGAAGGAAAACAAGTCAATTTGTATTCTCCAGCTCGCCAAGGAAGGCTAAATCAATTAGAAGCCGCATGGACAGTGAACATATTTAGCTTTTCGACAGATCTACAGCAGTATCGAATCCTAGATCGCTTTCTCAATACACTGGCCAAAGATGGTTTTATGCCTTCCGAAGTCAATTTAGCAAAAGCAGCGACGCTGGGTAATAATAATGTGATTTGGGTTTGGGACGAATCTGATCTAAGTCTCAAATCAATAGATTATCTAAGAAACCTGATCATTCAATCCCAACCGCTAAATTTAATTTTGGATACCGACAACTTGGATGTAGCAGAGATTCGAGAGTTTAAGAATCGTCTTTTTATGAACGTACCAAGCAGTGGCGTTTTCATCTTTGACAATCAGGGGAACCTGATGAAAAAGATAAACTTGACAGGTGTCAACAGATTGTGCTACTACAAGGAGCATCTGCTATGGATCGAAGGTAATGAGCTGCTAGCTATATCTCTTTCAACCAATGAGACTACTAGTCTCGCTCAATTGCGAAGCTCAGAGGCTTCCTATCTACAAATAGGACAAGAAAGACTAGCAATAGTCTCCAAGGACTCAATTAGTCTTTACAAACTACCAGCATGGCTAAAAACCATTCATTAAGGAAGGCATCATGAAATTCACAGGGAAAATAGGGGAATACTTTGAGGCACAAGAAATCAATGATCACAACTGCCTTCACTTGAAGGAAACGCAGCCTGAGACCTTACGCTTTCTCTGGTTCACTTCCGACGAAAACAGAATCAAAATTGATAGAATCCCCTATACTTTTAATAAGAATGATATAGTCACGCTCACGCAGTTTCATCAACTTGAATACGAGCATATCAACACCGTTAACCTCCTCAGATTCAACCGACCTTTTTATTGCATATTGGATCACGATAGCGAAGTAGGCTGTAAGGGTATTCTTTATTATGGCGCGGCCAAATTGCCTATTATTTCTGCCACAGGTACTGAGGTTGAAATTCTGCAAACTGCCTGGAAGATGGCTAATCTTGAATTTGAGATGGAAGACAACCTCCAGCAGGAAATGCTTCAAATGATGCTGAAGCGTATTCTTATTCTTTGTGCCAGAATTTACAAAAACCAGTCACAGCATGAAGAACTTAGCAAATCTCAGCATGATCTGGTTCGGGAATTCAATTTTTTGGTAGAAACTCATTTTCGCCAAAAACACAGCGTGGTAGAATATGCTGACTTACTCCATAAATCTCCAAAAACGATTACCAACACCTTCAAGAAAATAGGCCAAAAATCACCTTTGAAATTTATCCAAGAGCGGATAGTATTGGAGGCGCGAAGATTGATTTTTTATACCGAGAAAGACATGTCGGAGATTGGCTATGAGCTCGGGTTTCAAGACCTTCAAAGCTTTAGTCGTTTTTTCAAAAACAATGAAGGTTGCTCACCTAGTGAATATAGAGAGATGGTCCATTGACCTTATTTCCCCACTAGAATAACCCACATAAAGTCAGTTCGGGAACAATTGCCAAGTACTCAGGAAATGCAGACTAACACATCGGCCTGCGCAACCCTCATCTTTGTATTGTAATTAATACTAACAATAAAAGACGAACAAAATGAGTACTACAACAACACAATTCAGCGTACCAACAAGAGACGAAGTTTCGGAAAGCAATCAAGCCATATTTGATCAACTCAAAAAGCAAATGGGCATGGTACCAAACCTTTATGCCTACTACGCAAAAAATGAAACTGCACTTCCTGACTATTTAGCTTTGCAAGGAAGAAAATCCACACTGAAAGCAAAAGAGAGAGAAGTGATCAACCTAGTGACTAGTCAAATCAATGGATGTCGCTATTGCCAATCAGCTCATACTGTACTAGGCAAGATGAATGGATTCACGGATGAGCAAGTGCTCGAGATCAGAGCTGGAAAGGCTAGTTTTGATAACAAACTAGATGCTTTGGCAAAATTTACTGCAGTGGTGGTGGAAGAAAGAGGCAAAGCAAGTGCACAAGCTAAATCCGAGTTTTTAAACGCTGGCTACACTGAAGCAAATCTCATTGATGTAGTGATGGTAATCGGAGACAAAATCATAAGCAATTACATTCACAACCTTGCTGATTTTGCAATTGATTTCCCTATTGCTCCAGAACTTTAAGCATATTCTAAGGTGGTGAACTCCCAAGTTCATCACCTTTTCACTTGGTCAGCTGTAGTGTCAGGAAATACAGTTTTATTGGCAGTATCATAAATAAATCTGCGGCTCAAACAGAAACTTCAAATATAAATAGACAAGACAATTTATCAACTAATGTAAAATAAAACAGGTGTAACAAATAGTCACACCTGTTTAAGTACAAGGTTATATTAGAAAATTACATGAAGTAACTTTTTCTATATTTATCTTCTTTTACGAGTTTGTTTAGCTTCAAGCTTTTTCTGGATTTTCTCCTGTTTTTTAGCTTTTAAGTCTATACTAGGCGATTTTAAATTTTTACCTCTAGCCATGATATTTATATCTTTTTAACGTTAATATTAGAAATAGATAAAACGACAATCCCATTTATTCAAAATTTCACACGCGAGTATTGCCATAGACTTTTAACAATCTATAAATCAAATATTTAACGAAATTATAAGGAATTTTTTAGCACCTCGCTAGTGCTAATTAATGCAGAAAGATAATCTGTGATTTACGGATAGTAAGCAAAAACTTATGCTTGAAAGCAGAAAAATCAAGCATACAGATAGCATTCAAACGAAATGCAATAAAAATCAATCGGGCGATATGTGAATTTTGCAATATCATGGTTACTCAATCTATCTAAATAGTCGATGCTTAATCTCCAATTCATTTAGATCAACTCCAAACATAACCCTTATTATCTACTATTCCAAATTTGGAAAATATATTGGACATAAAAAAGCAGTCCTGAAAATCCAGAACTGCTTTCACTCTAAATAGAGTATTAAATATTAGTTGACTTTCACCAACTCAATATCAAAGATCAAATCCTTACCTGCCAACTGGTGGTTCGCATCCAAAGTAATTTTTTCAGCATCCACACCAACTACAGTTACTGGCATCGGCTGTCCATTTCCTCCTTGAAGAGTCAATGATAATCCGATTTCAGGTTTGATATCAGCTGGAACTTGTGCGATAGGAACATCGATCATCATATCTTCTCTTCGCTCACCGTAGGCTTCTACTGCAGGAATAGTCACGGTAACCTTGTCACCTAATTTCATGCCATCAACAGCTGTATCGAAGCCCTTGATCATATTTCCGTCGCCTAAGGTAAATCCTAGTGGCTCACGATTTGCTGAAGAATCAAATACGCTTCCATCTTCTAATTTACCGGTATAATGCACTTGAACTGCATCTCCTTTTTTAGCTTGCATAGTCTTTTGTTTTAGTAAAGTACAAAGGTACAAAAATCTATTAGGGATGAAAACCCAGGTACTATTGTCCGATATCAGCCTAAAATCGTACACTAATGGACACTTTTATTGGTAAACCTTCCCATTTAGCCTAATTTTAGGGTTGGCACCATTTTCCCATTAAGAAGACCAAACAATTAACCATGGAAACTCAAGATTTAGGCAAGATTCTTATCATCGATGATAATGAAGACTTACTCTTTGCCGCTAAAATGCTTCTCAAAAAGCACGCGAAAGAAGTTATGATAGAAAAGGATCCACGTCGTATTCCTTTTTTGGTCAATAATAATAATTACGACGTAATCCTTCTAGATATGAATTTCCGAGAGGACACCACCTCTGGCAAGGAAGGTTTTCATTGGCTAAAGCAAATCAAAGAAATTGACCCAAAAGCTGTGGTTATTCTGATCACGGCATTCGGTGATGTGGAAATGGCTGTCCAAGCACTAAAAGAAGGTGCAACAGATTTCATTCTAAAGCCTTGGCAAAATGAGAAATTGATCGCTACCCTTTCCGCAGCTATAAAACTAAAGGAAAGCTATAATGAGGTCGATAAACTGCAAAAGAAGCAAAAGCAGATGCAGAGCGACATGAAGAAGCCTTACACCGATATCATCGGGCAGTCTGCTTCCATGAAAAATATTTTCTCCATCATAGACAAGGTGGCTCAGACAGATGCAAACGTCTTGATCTTGGGAGAAAACGGAACAGGTAAAGAACTTATCGCACGTGCTATTCATGATCGCTCACTTCGAAAAGATGAGATTTTCGTAGGAGTGGACATGGGGGCGATCACCGAAACGCTATTTGAATCTGAGCTTTTCGGTCATAAAAGAGGCGCATTTACAGATGCTAAAGATGATCGGGCAGGTAGGTTTGAAATAGCTGACAAAGGCTCTTTGTTTCTGGATGAGATCGGAAACCTATCTCTACCTCTTCAATCAAAACTATTGACTGTTTTGCAAAGAAGGGAAGTGACCAGGATAGGCACAAACAAATCTATACCTGTGGATATTCGCCTGATATGTGCGACGAATATGCCACTACATGAAAGTATCGCTGACAATACCTTCCGTCAGGATTTATTGTACAGAATTAATACGGTGGAGATTTTCCTTCCTCCACTTCGCGAAAGACAAGATGACATACCAGTATTAGCTAACCATTTTCTAAAAAGTTACAGCCAAAAATATCGTAAAAACTTCACTGGGTTTACTACAGCCGGTATGGATCTTTTGCAGCACTATGGCTGGCCAGGAAATATCCGTGAACTCCAACATGCGATTGAGCGGGCTATTATTATGGCTGAAGGAGAAGTATTGGATTCCCGGGATTTCTTCTTCCTCTCTGCCAAGCCTGCTTCGGACAAGGCGCCTGTTTCAGTGACATTAAATCTCGATGACATGGAGAAGACCACCATTCAGAGAGCAATTGATAAAAACGGAGGTAACATCTCAAAAGCAGCTAAGGAGCTTGGTCTGACCAGAGCTTCCTTGTACAGAAGGCTGGAAAAATATGGATTATAAGGTTGGCTTATTAGGGAGAATTGCCTTTTTAGCGGCATCTCTATTTCTACTTGCATACGCTATCATCGATAGTTGGGGAGTCTTTATGATCTCCCTTTTTCTGATTTTAGTCGTCTTCCAGATCATCTATTTACTGCGATATTCCGAAGGTTCGTTCAATAAGGTGCGTGTCTTTCTTGACAACATCAAGCAGGACAAATACTCTCAACTCTACCCTGTCAAATTTGATGGCACGGAGACTGATGATCTACACATAGAATTCAATGCTATTCTTGCCAAACTAAAAGAGGATCAAGCGGAAAAGGAAGCCAACTACCAGTACTTCCGCTCTGTGTTCAAGCACCTGAGTATAGGCTTGATCACCTTCGGTGAAAATGGTGGTATTCAGATTGTAAATACTGCTGCCAAGCGAATTTTAGATGTAGATGAACTGAAGAACATCGGAGAAATTGAAAGTATTAATAAAGAGCTCCACTTAGCAATTAACAACCTACGAACTGGTGGATCTGAGTTGATCAAAATTGCTCATCCTGATGGCATCATGCAGATTTCAGTGTATGTGATTGAATTGCTGATGCGTGGAGAAAAGTTTAAGCTCGTTTCTCTTCAGAATATTCAGTCAGAATTGGAGGAAAAGGAAATGGAAGCTTGGCAAAATTTGGTCAAAATCCTTACCCATGAAATCATGAACTCCATTGCTCCTATTTCTTCTTTGGCAGGAACAATCCAAGGGGAAATGGAAAGTAAAATAGACAATGTAGAGCAAATAAGTCCTTCAGAAATGGAAGACTATCTGATGGGAATAAGCACGATAGAGAAGCGTAGTCAAGGTCTGATCAGCTTTGTGTCCGACTTTAGAAGTTTGGCTCATATTCCAGCTCCGAAGTTCAGCAGTATTGCTATCGCCAAGCTATTTCATCAACTGGAAGTTTTACTGCAAAACCAACTGGATACTTATCAGATTGAATTAATTAAAGAGATCAACCCTAAAGAGTTAATCCTATTTGGAGACCAAACACAGATCGAGCAAGTTCTAATCAATCTCGCTCAAAATGCCATTCAGGCGGTGGAAGATTCTGAAGTAAAAAGAATCATTCTGCGAGCATTTATAGATGAGGCTGGGAAAATAATTCTGGAAGTGGCAGATACGGGTAAAGGCATCGAAGAGGAAGCACTCTCGAAGATTTTCATCCCATTCTTCACCACCAAATCAAAAGGTTCTGGAATCGGCTTGAGTCTATCCAAGCAGATCATGCGTCGACACAAAGGCAATATCCAGGTTCGCTCCATTCAGGGTGAAGGAACTACGTTTAAGTTGATATTTAACGGTTAAATTAGAATTCAGAAAGCTGAGATTAAAAAGATTGAGGATCAGGATTGCTATTAAATGAGAATAAATGCTCTAAATATGTGTTTCCCTTTACGTGAATAAATAAGTAACTTCAATTAATTTAAAACTCGATATTATGATCATTGAAAGAACGGATGATGAGGTGATAATCAGACTCCCATCCAATATAAATACAGAAGGTCTTCAAAATCTAATTGATTTCTTGACTTACAAAGAAGCAACCGCCGATTCTAAAGCAAAGCAAGCGGATGTTGATACATTAGTTAATGAAGTTAAAAATGGATGGTGGGCAAAAAACAAGGATCGTCTCATTAAATGAAAGTTGTCATTGACACCAATATTATTTTTAGTGTTCTCTTAAATTCGGAAGGCACAATTGGTGATTTAATTTTCAATTCGCAGGAGAAATTTGAATTCTATAGCTGTGCTTACATGCGCAATGAGATTCGGGATCACTGGGAAAAGCTTAAAAAAATCTCAACCCTTTCTGAAAGCCAACTTCAAATTTCTTACGCATTGGTTCTCTCCAAACTTAAGTTTATAAATGAAGAGATCATTCCAGTAGAAATCTGGCTTAACTCTGAAAAAATCACCCAAAAAATTGATCCCGATGACATTGCTTTTGTCGCATTAACAAAATTTCTGGATGCCTCCTTATGGACTGGAGACAAAGTACTATATAAAGGGCTCAAAGGTCAGGATTTCAATAAGCTTGTAAATACAACAGAACTTCTTGCAATGAGAAAAGGCTAGAAGATGCTCTATGCATTTGTGCCAACCCAGTTTCTAACAACTCCATGAACCAGCGAAACCTATTTTTATTCGGATTCATACTCATCAAGTTCATCCTTCAATACCTGCTGATAGATTCGGGTTACGATCTGCATAGAGATGAATACCTGCATCTAGACCAAGCACATCATTTAGCTTGGGGCTTTATCTCGGTTCCTCCCCTGACTTCCTGGTTTTCTTACCTGATTTATCTACTTGGCAATTCTGAGTTCTGGGTCAAGTTCTTTCCTGCGCTCTTTGGAGCCCTGACGATTCTGTTGGTCTGGAAAGCTATTGAGCGACTTGGAGGCAGTTTATATGCTCAGTCCTTGGCCGCGATTTGTCTAATATTTTCTTCCATGGCTAGGCTGAACATCCTCTTTCAACCCAATTCCCTTGATATTCTTGCTTGGACTTTTGTGTTCTTCGCCTTGCTATGCTTTATCCAAACTGGCAAAAACAAATGGCTATACTGGCTGGGAATCGGCATTGGTTTTGGCTTTCTGAACAAATACAACATTGCCTTCCAAGTACTAGGATTATTCCCTGCATTGCTTCTGACTTCCGAGCGAAAGATTTTCAAAATCCCACATTTATATACTGCCTTTGGACTAGCCTTCTTGATTGCCCTACCGAACCTGATGTGGCAAGTGAAAAATGACTTCCCTGTACTCTGGCATATGCGTATGCTCAGTCAATATCAGTTGGTGAATGTGAACAGACTTGACTTCTTGACTGATCAGTTTTTCTTCTTTTTCGGATCAAGTTTCGTATTGATTCTGGCGCTGATCTCCTACTTTACTTATCCTTCTTTTCGCAAGTATCAGGTTTTCTTCTGGGCGATGATTTTCACATTGGCAATCTTCACTTACTTCAAAGCCAAAAGCTATTACGCCATCGGCCTCTACCCTATTCACTATGCATTTGGAGCGATTTATCTTTCTTATCTGCTTCGCAAAAACTGGGGTAAATACTTAAAGCCAGTTATGATGATAATTCCTATCATTTTATTCATCCTTACAGCTCCCATGACCTATCCTCTCGGGGATGCAGAATACCTCAAAGGCGTTCAAAGTCGCCATCCTGATCTGATGGAAAATCGCTGGGAAGATGGTGAATTACACGATTTACCGCAGGATTTTGCGGATATGCTAGGTTGGAAAGAGCTTGCGGAGAAAGTTGATTTGGCCTATTCCAAAGCTCCTGCTGATGAGTACACTATAATTATGTGTGACAACTATGGGCAGGCTGGAGCGATTAACTTTTACACCAAAACCAAGGGATTGCGTGCAGTCACTATGAATGCTGACTACGTCAATTGGATCGATTTAAGTCGTAAAATCAAAAACGTAATTCTAGTCAGAGATGCCTATGATGCTGTCTCCGAAAGAGAAATTTCCTTTTTCGAAAAGTCAGAAGAAATAGGAACTATCACGGATCCGAATGCCCGTGAATATGGGACAATCATTCAGCTACTTCTCGGTGCTAAAACCGATATCAATGGAATTTTGGCTTCGGAGATTGAAGAGAAAAGAGCTGAGTTAATAGAGTGAAAACCTTCTGTCAATAACTCATCCATTTGATCATCACATCAAAAATAACTGAAATGGATAACGACCAAAATCAGGTTTTCTACTGTGATGCAGCGATCAAAACATTAATTTTATACCATAACGAAACTAGAAAATATTACTATAAGCCATGTTCGAAGCTAGTCATTTACAGGGCTTGATCTCTTTCTTATATTCCATCAATCAAAACTTAGATTTAACTCAAGTGGAGGATAATTTTTATTTTGAAAAATAATAAAATATGATTATCCGCAATGATGCCAGTCACCTTAGATTCTTTGCTTATCAGGCTGGAAGACCGATGACCGAAGACCGAAGTGGCCTCAATTTTTAAGTTTAACATATCTTATATTGCTTTTGCCACCTTACTGGTAGAAAAGCAGATATACATATAATAAAATCCAACGTACTAAAAATGAAAGCTGCAATCCGAAGATCCTATGGAAGTCCTAAATCAATATCCGTTGAAGAAGTTGATCAACCCGTACCTAAGGATTCAGAAATATTAATTCGAGTACATGCGACCACAGTAAACAGGACAGATTGTGCAAATCTCACTGCCAAACCTTTTATCATGCGCTTTCTTCTTGGCTTTTTTAAACCGCGAAAAATAATACTAGGGACTGATTTCGCCGGTGAAGTTGTCAGCGTTGGAAAGGATGTAAACTCCTTTAAACCTAATGAGCGTGTTTTTGGATTTACAGATATGGGACTTGAATCTCAGGCAGAGTACCTAGTTGTTACCCCCAAGGACAATATTCTGACTATACCTACAGCTGTTGACTATCATCAAGCCGCAGCCAGCCTGGAAGGGGCGCATTATGCCTACACATTTATTCATAAAACTTCCATTCAAGCTGGAAATCGCATATTGATCAATGGTGCTTCGGGCGGTATCGGATCCGCCTTATTACAATTTTGTAACACCTTGAATGTACACATAACTGCAACTTGTGACACCAAAAACATAGCCCTGATCAAGTCACTTGGGGCTAATAAAATCATTGATTACACCCAGGAAGACTTCACTCAGGATGATGAGAAGTATGATTTCATATTTGATGCAGTCGGTAAAAGTACTTTTGGAAAGTGTAAACCATTGCTGAAAAAAGGCGGGACTTATATCTCTTCTGAGCTAGGTCCATATTCACAAAATGTATTTTACGCTATCATTCCAATCTCAACTGGTGATAAGAAGGTCGTATTTCCAATTCCGTACAGTTTGAGTCAAACCCTACCTTATATAAAATCTATGTTGGAAAAAGGGAAATTCAAACCGGTAATTGATCGTGAATACCCCTTGAAAGATATCACCGATGCTTATACTTATGTGATTTCAGGCCAGAAAACTGGAAATGTCGTAATCAACTTATAGAGATAAATCCGAATACAGCCACTTTTCAATCTATCCTTTTGTTCCTTTGCAATCAGGAGAACCTACACCCACTTGATTCTTCCTTATCAAAGCTCAATTCTCCAGCACAATTCCCATTCATGAATATTTACAAAGAAATAGAAGCTGAAATTCTAGCAGCATCAAACATCCTTATTACTGCCCACAAATCTGCCGATGGAGACTCTGTCGGTTCTTCTTTGGGCCTATTGCATTTTATAGAAAAGCTTGGAAAAAAGGCAACCATCTGTCATCCTGACAAAGCTCCGGATTTTTTGGATTTCCTAGAGCTCTCTTCCATCATCGTGATGGATCAGGAACCTGAGAAAGTAACGGCAGCATTTCAAGAAGCAGACCTTATATTTTGCCTGGACTATAACGCTACAGACCGTGTAGGAAAAGGTATGCAGCCACTTCTGGAGTCGGCAACTTGTACCAAAATCATGATTGATCATCACTTGGATCCACAGAATTTTGCCAAGATTACAGTATCCGACACCTCAGCCTCATCTACTGCAGAGTTGATCGTAGAATTGATCGAGCAATCTGGAAACGTCGCTCTATTGGATGAAAAAATCGGTAATCCCTTATACCTAGGAATTCTGACTGATACAGGAAGTTTCCGCTTCAATTCCGTCAAACCAAGAACTCACGAGGTACTAGCAAAATTGCTTGCTGCAGGGGTAAAACATCACCTGATCCATGAATTGCTGAATGATACGAATACTGCTAGTCGTCTTCGTCTACAGGGGTTTGCATTGAGTCAGAAAATGGAGATCTTGGAGAAAAACGCTGTGGCTATCATTTCTCTGACTAAAGAGGAGTTGTCAACCTATCAGTACAAAAAAGGAGATACAGATAGTTTAGCCAACCTTGCACTGTCTATCAAAGGTATCAAAGCTGCCATGGTCTTTTCGGAACGAGACGGCATCATCAAGATTTCCTTCCGTTCCAAAGGAAAAGATAATCCAGTAAATGTCCTGGCTGCGAATCATTTCGATGGAGGTGGACATGCCAATGCTTCTGGAGGAATGAGTGCACTCTCAATGCCTGAAACCTTGGATAAAATCAGAGGGTTGGTTCCTGAGTATTTTTCTGATCAGAATTCCTGACAATTCTCAGTCCAGCTTCTGGAGAAGCAGGACAACTTAGGAAGTTTGATTGGAATTAAACCAAGAATTTAACCCGCATTATGCATTAGAATAATTGAATGGAGGGCTTATGTTTTGAATTTGGGCAAATATCCCATCCATCCAAGGCCTCTTTTTAGCAGGTAATGAGATTTTCAATACCTGCTTATTGGCATGATTTACCTTCCATGCTCCTAATGCAAAGCAATAGGATTTCAGTGTTTTTAAGGTGGCCCGATTATGATGATTCAGCGCAAAATGACGGAATAAACTCATTAGGTTATAAGCTACCATGATGAATCTGAACGAGGCTTCTGTTGCCCAGAAATCCTGTAAGCAAAAACTTTCCAGGCCAAAATCATCCTTGAGTTCTTTGATTCTGTTTTCACAGTCTGCCCTG
>NZ_QKZT01000024.1 GCF_003254055.1 Algoriphagus chordae | reverse complement strand
TCAAGGTGATTATGGGTGTCACCATACGTTCCTCTGGAACGTGGAAGGATGTTGAATATTGAAAAGCTACAAACGAGCTGTCCCGCTGGGACACTATTATGGAATTGAAGCTGCCATTGTTTGTGTTTGTATTCAGGGATTCTACTTTTGATGCTGTTCAGTAATTACGAATTGATGATTTTTTTCGCTTTCGTTCGTGTCGTCACGAACGACATACTTTATACAGTAATTTCGATTTGTGGGGGCCTGCCTTCCAGTGCGGCAGGCACCAAACGAAGGTTTAATGGGTGATTTCCGCCTTTTTAGAAAGTGAATCAAATTGTCGTATCACGGATCTAAAGGACTACTGAAGCCTTTTCTTCCATTTTTTAGGATGCTGATTTGTATTAAATACAGCTATTACATCGATATTGTTTCCGTTAACTACATATAAAATTAGATATGGAAAACGGTTCACTACAAATGCTCTTACTATCTTTTTGTAGCGTATTCGATAGGTTTTTGGATTGCTAATAATTGTTTGGGCGGCAGCATTAATTGATTCTAAAAATTTTTCACCTAAACCTATTTGTTGTGTTTCATACCAAATATAGGACTCGTAAACGTCCGACTCTGCTTCTTCTGATAATTGGTAATTATAGGGCATTTTTGGCTCGACTTCGTATTCTTTCTTTTACGTCATCCCACTGAGAAAATTTCATCTCCCCATTTTCATATTTTTCTAGTCTACTGTTCAATTCCTTTTGATGCTCCTCACTTAATTCAAAAGAACTTTCTTGTTCCTCCTTAAGAACTTGAAGCTGTTTAAGGAGGGACTTATCCTGAAGCTGGGTAAGCCAATGGATAAGATCTATTTTAACAGATTGTATGTCCATATTCAAAAGATCATTTATTAGTGTTGGATAAAGTTAACGGTTTTTATGATTGGTTAAGTTTCACTAGTATTTACTTCGTCGCCGTTCGTGTCTTCGTGAACGGCATACTTTATACAGTAATTTCGGCTAGTGGAGACCTTTATACAGGCAAGACAGGCACAAACCGAGGAAAAAACACAACCTCGTTTTATTAACTGGGCTCTTTGCGCCTTTCTCTGTGGTCTTTGTTGTTAATAAAACCGATTAGATCCTTTCCTTCACCAATTGATCCATCACCCAGTTTGCCCTGGCTCCGCTGACTCCAGTGCTATTGCAGGATTCTGTCCCCAGAAGATCGCCAACTATGGTTTTGATTAATGGCTGCTGAATGTGTTTTGGGAGTTCGAAGGAGAAGTCCTGAGTTCCATTTTCATCTGTATTAAGAGTGAATTCACCTTTGCCAAAAGTCTCGAATCGAATCGTTCCCTTACTACCGAAGATGATGGTTTCATCTACTTCTGCATTTGCAGAAGTCGTAAAGCACCAGTTGCCTGAGCCCAAGACTCCGCTGTCGAAGACGAAACTTCCAGAAACAATATCCTCGGCTTCGTAGGTTTTTGCCTGATTGGAAGCAAAGCCAGAGGCATGCGTGATTTTCCCAAAGAAAAAATCCATCAAGTCTAGTTGATGTGAGGCCAAGTCAAAGAAATACCCACCACCAGCTAGCTCTGGATCTACCCGCCAATTGGTTTCCACTTTTGTGATAAGAGTAGCATCCAGCTTCTGCTTGAGATTGATGTGGACCGTTCGGATTTCTCCCAGAATCCCAGCATCCATGAGCTCTTTGATTTTGCGGAACTGCGGTAATTCTCTTCTGTAGTAGGCAACATACAGCGGGACATTTGCTTTCTCGCAAACAGCAATCATTTCCAGACATTCGGCATGTGTTCTAGCCATGGGCTTTTCTACATAGACTGGCTTTCCGGCTGCGGCTGCAAGTTTTGCCAGTTCCAAATGAGCATTCGGAGGAGTTGCGATGTAGATGGCATTCACTTCGGGATCATTGATCAGCTCACTTGCGGAAGTGTACCATTTAGTGACGCCGTGTCGCTCAGCGTAATCTTTTACTTTTTCTTCAGAGCGACGCATGACCGCTACTATTTTGCTATTAGGAATGAGGTTCATGGCGGGAGCGGATTTGACTTCGCATACATTTCCTACGCCTAAAATTCCCCATCTTACTTCGGTGTCTTGTATTTTGCTCATATCCTAAAAATAGGGATAAGGTTTGAAGAGAACCTATTCTTATCTTCCAAATCGATAATATTCTGCCAATTCAGATTTTTTCCCTTTTAAAATGGCCGGGATGATATCCATCGCTTGAATGGAAAAAGTAATTCCGTTGCCCCCAAATCCTAAGACAAATAGGGCGTTTTCAAATTCTGGGGATTTTCCAACATAGGGCAAGCCATCTTTGGTAGATCCGAAAGTCCCGCCCCAGCTGAAATCTTCGATAAACTTAATTGAGGGAATGATGTCTTTTATGGTGTTCTGGAGCTTCTTGGATTTTCGCTCCTTTATCTTTTGTTGGAAAAGGGGCATGCGGAATTTTGAATCCTCGCCGCCTACAAGTAATCTCCCATCATCCGTCATCCTCATATACAAATAGGGATCAGAACTGTTCCAGAAAAGGGTTTTGTTGAATGCTGGCTTTACATTGATACCCTGTTCGCTCACTGTAGCATAGGTGTCAAATAAGTCTGCAATATTTTCTTTCAGCATTTTGGTGGTTTCAAAACCAGAGCAAAAAATCACTTTATCACAAGAGATCTTCACTCCATCGCTGGTGAATAGCTCTGGTTTTTTTTGATCCAAGTTAAACTCACTTATATCAGTCTGATCATATACTTTCATCCCTCGGCCTACATTGAATTTGATCAATTCATGCGTGAATTTATATGCATCTAAACTTGCCGCTGTATCTGAAAGAATTCCGCCAAAGCACTTGATGCCATAGGTTTTATTAATTGCTGTGGCAGAAAGCCAGGTGACTCCAAGATTGTGCTTTTTTCGTATCTCAAATTCCTGCTTCAATTTTTTAACCGCTTTCCTACTATGGGCAAAATATAGAGATTCTTTGGGCTCAAACCCGCAGTCAAGTTTAAGGTCTTTGATGAGCTTTCCAATGCTGAGAATGGCATCTCTTCCCGCTTGATAGCAAGTTGCGGCAGCTTTTTCGCCTATTTGATCGGCTAGGTCAATCAAGAGGACATCAATCTCATATTGAAGCATGCTGGTGGTGGCGGAAGTACTTCCCTGTGCAATATCTCGTTTGTCGATTAGACTTACCTGATATCCTTTTTCTAGAAGGGCATGGCTTGTGAGTGCTCCCGTAATTCCTCCACCAATTACCAGTATTTCTGTTTTTAAGGTTTCGCCTAAGTGAGGATAAGAGTGTAATAAACCGTTTTTGAGAAGCCAGAAGGATTCAAAGGTGCGAAGTCTCATAGATTATAGCTGGAAAGAATATATTCTGAAGTAAGAACAAATTGATTATTGGTAAGTAGCATTCTAACGAAACTATAAATCACAAGACTTGTTTTCCGTTGAATATTTTTGAATTCTAAATCTGTCGTCCATCAGACAGTGTTAAACAAGCGTGCCCTTGTGAACTAGTTATTTTTCTATCATTTTTGTCTCATGAAAAATCTAGCAATTGGTGCTCTTTTGGTACTGGGGCAATTCGCATGTAACTCTGAAGCAAAAAAGCAAGCTCAGGAAGATGCCGCGAGACTCCCAAAGGAAGTTTTGGAAGTGATGAATGCACATGGTGGTTTGGAAAACTGGCGTGAAATTCAAACGTTGCAATTTTCAATTCCAAAAGAGGGTTTTGATGAGGTGCACACCATCGATTTGCACTCTAGAATGGATAGGGTAGAAGCTCCAGCTTATGATATTGGTTTTGATGGAAGCTCTGCTTGGTCCTTGAATAAAGAGGAAGAATACGAAGGTGACCCTTCTTTCAGGCATGATCTGATGTTTTACTTTTATGCCATGCCTTTTGTCTTGGCAGATGAGGGGATCAATTATGATGTGGCTGAGCCGCTAGTGTATGAAGGGAAAAGTTATCCAGGTGTGAAAATCACTTATGGTGCTGGTGTAGGCGAAGCTCCTGATGATATTTACCTGTTGCACTATGATTCAGAAACCTATCAAATGGCTTGGTTGGGATATAAAGCGACTTTTGGAAAGGAATTGAAAGACGGCCCACCGAGCTGGATAAAATATGATGAATGGGCTGATGTGAATGGAATAAGTATTCCAACTTCCATTGCTTGGCAGAAATTAGAGAATGGAGAAATTGTTGGAGAAAGAAATCGCGTAAATTTCACTGACATTTCTCTCTCCAAGGAAAATAAGGATGCTTCCTTTTATACCAAAGAGGGAATAGTAGATTAATTTATTAGACTATAAAAAAACGGGCTCAGATTAATCTGAGCCCGTTTTTTTGCTCTAATGAAACTTTATAGAAAGCTTTTACAAATCCTTCTACTTCAAGATGCTGAATTTGTCCTGGGGAATTTAAGCTGGAGGAGGGCTTCTTCTTTTCATTACCAAGCTATCGGCTGGATAAGTGACCTTCAAATATGCCATCTGATCTTTTGCCCAATCGATAATGACTTGGCGATCGGAATCAGTCAAATTTGCCTCTGGATGCAGTCCGAAATTAGTGTATGATTCCAATGGCATATTTCCTTCTTCTACCATTTCTACCGTTTCTTCCCACTTATGATATTGCCATGCTAAAGGCTTATGGGTAAATTCATCAAAATTCAAATGCCTTTTTCCATTTTGAATATGACCATTCAGCCAATAACCTACAGGTTCAACACTGGCATACCAAGGGTATTCGGATGTATTCGTGTGACAATTATTGCAGGCATTTATCAATAATTTATTGACATTAGCTGGAATATTGTAACTCCCAGAAATAGGGTGCTCCGCAGGTTTGCCTTCATTTTTTTCGTAAGGTATAAACTGGATGGCAACTAGGATGACCAAAATGACTAGTCCGATTTTTTTCAGCATGGCTTAAAGAATTTCTAGTATAACTCAAATAATTCTGTTGGTTTAAGATATCGATTTTTTCAATGAAATTGAAAAACTATCAAATCTAAAAATGCAAAAGGGCAGGATTTGTAGTAGATACAACCTGCCCAAATACATTGCTATTTCAAGAGAATTTATTGAGATCAAACTCTTTTGCTATTGCACCCGCAACCAGCAGACCTATAATCTGTTGTTCAAATAAGGACTGCTTATAACTGTAGTTATCTATTGTTGCGAAGTGATCGCTAGTCTGAATAAATGGTTAAGACCGTTTATGCCAAGATTTACCTTTGTTCTTTGAGTAGAAATTTCCTTTCGGGCCTTCTCCTAATAGTTCTTTACCGCCATCCGTTAGGTCTGTAAATTCACCTGGACCGGCTGGATTCCCCATATATCGTAGATTCCAATTCTCACCACCATCGACAGAATATTCAATTTTAAGTGTGTTGGTAGGGCAGATACGAATTAGTTCTTTTCCCTTTTTAATCTGTTGTGCCATTTATTAAGTATTTAATTCCTGCCAATCTAAGAATGCTTGTCGTTTAAAAAAAAACTCAGCACGGTATTTATTGATAAAATCCTAATTTTTATTATTTCTTTCTAAAATCAACAGTGATTTCTTAGACGATATCTGGCAGATGCTCCAATATATCTAATTTTTATGCATATCAAAGACATGCGGTTTGAGAAAGAAGCTTAGAAGGGTCAGGAATTGGTTGATTTGATTCTATTATGATATTATATCGAAGCCCGTTCAAAATCAATTAAACGGGCTCCGAAATGATTTATTTTGGATGATGAATTACATCTCCCAGCCTGGTCTATACGTTCTGCCGACAAATTGGTTGGCGTCTTCGAAATTTGTGATGAGTAATTTGTCTCCATCCCATAGCAATTTCTTACGACCGTAGAATTCCTGCTGTCCTTTACTGTTTTCTCTGCGAAGCATATAACTACGGATGGCTAAGTTGCCCATCAATACAGTTTCAGTCATCGGTCCTGCGTAATCAAAAGATGAGGTCAAGCCTTTGTGCTCTGAGCTACCATAACCAGCTTTACATGCATCCACCCATTTTCTTTGGTGTCCATATTCTGGTTCTATATTTTCTTCAGTTTGTGGACCAAACTCCTGCGTACCATCATTCAGGTATAATTTCGGCATCAGCGGAGATGAGTCATTGATATTGGTGGCAATTATGCCCTTTTCACCGATGATCAAAACTCCGTTAGCTCCCCCACCAATTTCTTGGTCTGCAGGAATGATATCTGGGTGAGCAGGTTTGATTCCACCATCCATCCATGTCATGTTGATTGGAGACTTGCTTTTTGGGGTGGCCGCGAAATTCAAGGAGATAAATGATGAAGCAGGACAGCCATCTGGATGGTAATCCGGAGTCCACATGCCACTATAAACAGAACCTACGCTACATTCAGCATCTGTAGGGTAATGTAAGCCTAATGTTCTGAAAGGGATATCGATCAAGTGACATCCTACATCACCTAGTGCACCAGTACCGTAATTCCACCAGCCTCTCCAGCTGAAAGGATGCAATTCTGGAGTGTAAGGAATCTCAGGAGATGGCCCTAGCCATAGATCCCAGTTCAATGCATCTGGTTTAGCGCTAGGATTTGGTTTAGGGAATGCGCCTCCTTGTGGCCATACTGGTCTATTGGTCCAAACTTCTACTTTGGAGATTTTACCAATTTTATCGTCATCTACCCATTTCTGTACAAGTTTCAACAAGTCATTTGAGCCTCCTTGATTACCCATTTGGGTTACCACTTTTTGACTTCTGGCCATTTCAGTCAGCATTCTCGCCTCCTTAATGTTATGAGTCATTGGTTTTTGTACATAGACATGCTTGCCTCGCTCCATTGCATATTTGGCGGCGGGACCGTGTACATGATCTGGAGTAGAAATCGTTACTGCGTCGATATCCTTTTCAGTATCCAGCATTTTGCGGAAATCAGCATATCGCTTTGCATCTGGGAATCTCTCTACTGATGCTTTAGCAGATCCCGAAAAATCAACATCACAAAGTGCTGCAACTCGCTCACGTCCATTTACGGATGCGTTTCTAATATCACTGGCTCCTTTTCCGCCAGCTCCGATTGCGGCTAAATTTAATTGATCACTAGGAGCAATAAATCCAACTCCACCCAGAACATTCCGGGGAACAATCATAAAAGAGGAGGCTATTGCTGCATTTTTAATGAATTCCCGTCGGCTTTTTCCATCAGGATTTTTCTTGGGGTTGTGCATGAGGTTATTTATTTTAGGTCAAATAAGTAGTCTAAAATAGGGAATTATTTTTTTGCAAAAATCCACTTTGATTTTAAAGGTTTGATATTAAGTGATTAGCGGTAAGCTGTTGAATTTGGTCAAAATTACCTTTTTGTAAATAAAGGTTTATGAGGAACTACTTTTTGTAAATAAACTTCAGCTTTATAGTGGTTGCCTACATAAAAAATCTGTGCAATCGATTGTATTACTAATAAAAAGTAAGATTTTTGGCCTAAGTTATATTTTACAGTAATTCTTTTTCTCCATAGAAAATATCAAGAAATAGTAAGAAATCAGGATAAAGCAGGTAGCTCTTGCGATAATTTCCTACTTTCTTTGAAGAATTGAAATGCTGAAGCTTTTAAATAAACAATTACAACAAGCCTGAAATGAAAATAGGAGTTTTAAAAGAGGCCAAAGAAGGAGAAAATCGTGTGGCTTTGAGTCCAGACGTCATCAAGCAATTGATCAAAAAAGAGTTTGCGGTCGTAGTAGAACTTGGAGCTGGCTTAGGATCTAATTTTTCTGATGAAGATTACAAGGCAGCAGGTGCTACAGTAGCAAGTTCAGAGGAAGTGTTTACCGCTGATGTTTTGCTCAAAGTCAATCCTTTCTCAAAGGAAGAAATTTCCAAAATGAAAACTGGAACAGCCTGCATGTCTATTATGTATGCCTACAATCATCCAGACCTATTGGATGAAATGAATAAGAAATCCATTATGTCCTTTTCTATGGATGCAGTACCGCGGATTTCTAGGGCGCAGAAAATGGACTGTTTAAGCTCACAAGCCAATCTTGCTGGATATAAATCGGTGATCTTGGGAGCTAATCATTTGGAAAAGATATTCCCGTTGATGATGACTGCTTGTGGTACGATCACTCCAGCGAAGGTTCTGATTTTCGGAGCTGGAGTTGCTGGATTGCAGGCGATTGCTACTGCCAAGAGATTGGGGGCGGTCGTGGAAGTCTCGGATGTACGTCCAGAAACCAAAGAACAGGTAGAATCTTTGGGCGGTAGATTCCTGACAGTGGAAGGGGCTGAGGAAGTGAAAGTAGAAGGTGGATATGCCTCGGAGGTCTCTGCCGAGTTTTTGCAAAAACAAAAGGAACTCATTCAAACAAAAATCAAGGATTCTGATCTGGTGATTACCACGGCTCTAGTGATGGGGAAGAAATCTCCGATTCTGGTGACTGAGGAAATGGTTAAGAGCATGAAAAAAGGCTCTGTGATCGTGGATATGGCGGTAGAATCAGGTGGGAACTGTGAGATCTCAGAGAAAGATCAAATCGTGCAGAAACATGGAGTGACTATCATCGGAGAATCAAACTTACCATCCTTACTCTCTAATAATGCGAGTCAATTGTATGCTACCAATATCAGCACCTTGCTTTTGCATTTGGCTACCAAAGATGGCTTCAATCTAGATCGAGAAGAAGAAATCACCAAGGGCGTTTTGATCACTTACGAAGGTCAGGTGGTCCATGAATTCACAAATAAAATATTAAATAAATAAGTATTAACCTTTTCATATTATGAGCTCAGAAGCATTAATTATTCTGATTTATATCCTTGTTCTGGCAAGTTTTCTGGGATTTGAGCTAATCGCAAAAGTCCCCCCAACCTTGCATACACCACTTATGTCTGGTTCTAATGCGATTTCGGGGATTACGATTGTAGGGGCACTTCTAGCCTGCAATGAAATGGGCTATACCACCATTAGTAAATGGATGGGGATGGTAGCCTTGGTACTCGCCACTATCAACGTAGTCGGCGGATACACTGTCACAGATCGTATGCTTAAAATGTTCAAGAAAAGATGAGTATAGCCATAGAATTAGCCTATTTGATCGCCTCCATCTTGTTTGTGTTGGGGATGAAAATGATGAATAAAACCAAGTCAGCGCGACAAGGAAATCGCCTGTCAGCCTTGGGGATGTTTATAGCCATACTGGCAACCATGCTACAAATTGATGCCATTTCTCTGGTTGAGATTCTTGCTTGTATAGTGCTTGGATCAGCAATTGGCCTGTATTACGCCAATAAAGTAGAGATGACCAAAATGCCAGAAATGGTAGCAATTTTCAACGGATTCGGTGGCTTAGCTTCCTTTTCAGTTGCACTTTCGGATTACTTCCTACGAACAGAGGTCAACATGCAGTCAATCGAACTGGTGACTGTGATTAGTATTATTGTTTCTGTCTTTATTGGTGGCCTGACCTTCACTGGTTCCTTAATAGCTTACTTGAAGCTTAATGGAAATATTTCTGGTTCTCCGATTACGTTCAAAGGACAACATGCGATAAACCTAGTTTTGTTTTTAGGCTTTTTGACTGCTGCTGTTTTCACAGTTGTGGATCAAACTGATCCTATGCTGATTATTATTCTGATCGTGATAGCCCTGATTTTGGGTGTGCTGACAGTGATTCCTATTGGAGGAGCAGATATGCCAGTGGTGATTTCCTTGCTGAATTCTTATTCAGGAATGGCAGCTTGTGCTACAGGTTTTATCCTAAATAATAATGTGCTGATCGTAGCAGGTTCTCTGGTAGGGGCCTCCGGGATTATCCTCACGCAGATTATGTGTAAGGCGATGAATCGATCCTTGATCAATGTACTCTTGGGTGGATTTGGTCAGACTGTGAATGAAGCTCAGGGAGATGGCCCATCTATTACGGTGAAGGAAATAGGAGTGGAGGAGACGGCTATGCTATTTGATGGGGTTTCTTCTGTGATTGTAGTGCCAGGATATGGGATGGCGGTAGCGCAGGCTCAGCACGTGATCCGTGAATTGATGGAGCAATGCGAAAAGCGAAATATCGATTTCAAATTTGCTATTCATCCAGTGGCAGGAAGAATGCCGGGGCATATGAATGTGCTCTTGGCAGAAGCAAATATCTCTTATGATAAATTGATAGAAATGGAATCTATCAACGATGAATTTCCTAACACGGACTTGGTGCTGATTGTTGGTGCAAATGACGTGGTCAATCCAGCTGCCAGAAATAATCCTCAAAGTCCGATTTACGGAATGCCGATCTTGAATGCTGATAAAGCCAGAACTGTCATCGTCTGCAAGCGAAGTATGGGTAAAGGCTACGCTGGTGTAGAAAATGAGTTATTTGGCTATCCTAATTGCCTAATGCTCTTCGGAGATGCCAAACAGACAATCACGAAGGTGGTGTCTGAGATGAAGGAAATGTGAGTTGATGTGGGATTTTTGATTTACGAATTACGATGTTTCCGGGACTCCAATCATTGGTTCAGAAAAGCAATATTTCCTAGTACTTTGATGCTTTTAACTTTAGGTTAAAGATGATTTTTGATCAACTAGTAAGTCTATAACAAAACGAGCGATCTGGAATTTCCAGATCGCTCGTTTTTTTGGCTAGCTTAAAGAGTTATACCTAATCTAGGCTTAAAGCAACATATTTTATTTTCTCCCTATTATAGGTGTAAGTCATGTGAACAGAACCGTCCTTAGCCTGGATGATAGCTGGGTAGCTGAATTCACCTTTTGGCTGGTCTTCTAGTACATATATTTCTTCCCAATTTATGCCATCCATAGACATCAGTAGGGAAAGCTTATTTCTACCATCTTTAATGGGATTGCAAAGCAATAACTGAACGCCACTTTTTAAGGTTACCGCATCAATGCCGGAGTTGTTATGAACCAATCCAGTAGATTCTACAGTGGACCAAGTTTTGCCATTATCCGAGGACCAGGTCGTCCCGATTACATCTTCTTGAGTTCGGGCAAGCATTTGGAGTTTGCCATTTGGATAAAATAATACGGTGGGCTGAATGGCATGAAAATCTCCATTGTCGATTTCTATCTTATTCCAATTTTGAACATCTGAGGTAGTAGTTTCTACATGCATACTCCAGACGCCATTAGTTTCGAAGCTGCTTGGGTGAAGTAGCGTGCCATCAGCTAGTTCCACGGTTTTGTTTTTTACAGGCCCTAGCATTCCAGGGGGAATTTGAATCGCTTCAGACCAAGTCTTTCCTTCATCTTCTGAGGTTTTGTAGAGTCCCCACCATTCTCTTGGGTTTGGGCCTTCTTTGTAGAAAAGGATGATTTTCCCAGCGTCATTTTTGTAAAGCACAGGGTTCCAGGTAGGGTTTCGGAAGTCTTTATTTTCCACTCCATCGGCTACCATTTCTGGAGTAGACCATGTTCCGTTAGCCAAGAGGGAAGTATAAATACTCACATCTGGATGCCGCTCGTAGGTTCCGCCAAACCAGGAAGCTAATATTCCTCGATCTGTTTCCACCAATGTGGATGCATGGCAGGAGGGGAAAGGAGCTTGCTCATAGATAAATCCTGAGCTTAGAATTGTGACAGTGGGCTTTTCGTTTGTTGGGAAAAAGCTCAAAAGGGATAGAATGAAAAGTAAGGTTTGCATGGGTTGATTATTGGTTTGATTAAAGAAGTTAATGTTTTGAAGAAGAATGGCTGTCTGGTACTTACCTGTATTATCTCCACTGGATTTTAGCAAAATCTATAAAATGCTCCCAATCTTCCCAAGTTAAGCTATGCTTTCCTTCTCGAATATGATATCCGGCAAAAGGCTGGATGATAGGGTTCTTAAGTTCTTCGAAAGCTAGTGGGAAGTTAACATCTTGATCATAGATTTCGGAGAAAACCCGAGCACCTAATTGCATGGAAATATACTCGCCTTTTGGGTCTGCCCATTGATCTCCCCGAGCGCTGGCGAAATAGACAGCGCGAGGCGCAATAAGTGCAGCAAGCATATGCTGATCCACTGGGAGCGTCTCTTCTGCACCGTTGTAAGCGTTGAAGTTATCGGCAAACCAATGAGGGAAACTCGTATTAATAACTGCGAGGGTTTCGCCATACTTTCTTCGTGAGATTGCTGCTCCACCACATCCTGACTCATTTGGGAAAGCTACAGACCAGCGCAAGTCATTCGCCGCTGCCCATAGAGTGGCTTTACCTCCTCTAGAGTGACCAATTAAAGCGGACCTTTTGCTGTCAATCATTGGGTTTTGTTCGAAGTAATCCATCGCACGCATCGCTGCCCATCCCCAAGCGCCCAGTGTTTTCATACCATCGCTTTTTTCTAACTCTTCAGGATAAAGTGTTTGCAGGATTCCTTCGGAATATCGTTCTGCATCATCTGGAGCGACTGTCTCTCCATGGAAAGAAGCGGTGGCATAGCCTCGATTGATTAGTTCAGAAGCTGACCAAAAACCTTCCTCTACAAGTGATCCGTCTGAATGCTTTGGGCGGTGATTGATGAGTAGGAATATAGGGAATGGACTTTTGGCAGTTTTGGGAAGGAATAGGTTCAGACGCATGGTATGCGATTTACCATTTCTGGAAACTGTAATGTTTACTTCTTTTAGAATGGCTTTTTCAGGATAAGGATTTTGACTTTCCTGTACTTCTTCAAAAGAAATTTCATCAAAGTCAGTAGGGATATTTCCGTAGACATGCTCGCGGAAAAGATTCAAGATCTCTGGCCTTCTGATTTCCTCCCAATCTTGTTGCGTACTGATGAGTTTGCCTCCTAAGCTTACGAATGGATCTGGAAGCGTGATATCTGGAACCTTGCTTTCGTCGTAATTAGGGTTGTTCTGAGCCATAGAAAAAGAATATGTAAGAATTAAAAAAAGAAGAGTTAGCGCGGGTTTCACTGTCATAAGTTGTGCTGAGATCTAAATACCAAGTGTTAAATAGGTAATTTATTAAAAGCTAAGGAATTACTATCTTTTCCCAAAGTTTTTGGACTCAATTATAATTGATCAAGTCAGGTTTAGTTACATAGACATCTGATTTTCTGAATCTCAGGTTTTTACGGAAGCTAACAGCGAATTTGGATTTGCCTTCATCATCGTTTGGAATAAAAGTTCCCTTTATTTCCATCGTTCCGAATATCAAATTTTCATTTCGTATTCTCATCCCAAGACTTATTCCGGTGAAGTTTTGGTACTGATTTTCACAGCTAGGGCATTTTAATTTCGCCCAATAATAGGATGCAAAGGGGGCTATTCGGAATCCAATCAATGACCATGGCGTGTACAGGCTTGATTCAAATCCCAAGGAAATTCGCTGGGTAGCATCTAACTCTTCCACGCGTAAGCCTGGAATGATATTTCC
Organism: Algoriphagus chordae; assembly: GCF_003254055.1. Taxonomy (GTDB): domain Bacteria; phylum Bacteroidota; class Bacteroidia; order Cytophagales; family Cyclobacteriaceae; genus Algoriphagus; species Algoriphagus chordae. Next base: position 67,122 of record NZ_QKZT01000024.1, on the reverse strand, counting down.
ATCGATAGTGAGCCAATCGTTTGTGACTCTGTTGAAGAGTTGGGTGTAATAAGCCGAAGCAGAATTTCTCATTTTGAATTTTCCGATCGAAAAAGCCTGAGTATAGTATGATCCCCCAGTTTGAATGACAGCATCTTCCCAAATACTATGTCTAAAGTAGGTGGACATATTCATAGTTAATTCGTAGAAGCTTCCGTTTTTCGATGCTCCTTTATAATTCAATTTAATACTTGTGTAAGGCCTTGAAATCGACATGGTTTTCATGTATCCCAAGGTGGAGGAGAGGTTATAGCCAGAAGGAACGTCCTCTGTACGTCCAAATCCATAGACATATTGAGTTTTGAAAAAATCCTGTTGATAAAAGGTGAATTCACCCAGGACTCCTTTATTATCATTATATCTACGTTCATCTATCACTTCTTCTTGGTTTGGCTTATCTATAAAATCACCATCAAAAAGTCTTAAGGCTACGAATTCCCGTCTTCTATTGCGAGTAGCTTTTTCTGACCCAAAATTGTAACCAGCCCAAACATCCGCAATGTTGTATCTGTAATCTAAAAATGCTGAATCTGGTTTTGAATCCACATTCTGGGACCAGTTTTGACTCCAGCCTGCACCACCAGCGATTTTGGCATATGGAGAAACTAGCGGCCTGTCGATTTTAATTCCTGTGGAAAATTCATTCTCTTCGCCAAGGCTTACCCCAGAATTCAACTGTGTGTAATAAATCACTAAGTCTGCCAAACTTCCCATTAGACTACTTTTGGAATAGGCCAGGCCAAAACCTGTCCTAGGTTTTCTGTCATGGTCATAGAGAATGTCGAATTCTAATCCTTGTCCCCTTCCATCTAAATTTGCATCGTAAAGTTTTAAAAGTGGGGCAGTAGGGAAACTTCCTCCAGCAGAGGCTCCAATACTGAATACGTCGCGAGTAACTACTGTGAGATCCACAGAGTCAGTGTCTGCTACGGGGCTTACTATTATTCTGCTTTCAAGGATAAATCGCTGATCTCGGAGGAATCGCTCATTATCACCAAGCTTGTAAGGGTTTAAAGGTTGGTTTGGTTTGATGAAAAGATGTTGGCGAATAGTTTTCTCCCGAGTATTTGTATGAAGCTTGTTAGCTATTCTACCTACCTTTTGGACGATAGGCTTCTGGTTTCCATAGATAGAAAAATCAAAACCCACAGTCTCAATATTTATTGTGCGAATGATCATTCCTTCGAAGGGCAGAAATTTCTCCTCAGACTTCTCTACCAAGACCGTATCTCTAGTAGATCGGGTGATCAAATCAATTCCTTTGTCAAGTGCTTTTTGAGTGATCGAAACTTTTGAACTGTCATTTTCATCTTGGGCAAAAAGTTCCTCCCTCATGCCTAGGAGCATAAGTACTATGAAAAGAGCTTTTATGGACAATTTTGGCACTGTTTAAGGATTATTTCGAATTAATTACCTGCAAATTAGTTTACACGGACTAATAGTTAAAGTATAGCGGGTTTTATGCCAGTATTGCAAATCTAATCAGAGTTTGAAGAAGGATTTGTTAGAGCCTGTTCGGATTCAGAAAAATTATCGGTCTCAACTGCCTTTCTAAAAAAGGATGAAATTGAAAGGGCGTATGTAAGGAAAACTCAATGCGATGTATGAGATTTTCTTTATTTAATGATTATGAATTTGATTGTTTTAGTCAGATTTCAATTTCTTGAATTAACATAGGAGATGAAATTTTTAGGCGCGAAGAGCTACATCATTCTTAGAGAGAACAAATGAATTCATTTTACTCATCCCTGAGCCACAGTGGTTCGTAAGTTGTGTTTTTTTGGCTCCTGCTTATACTTCTCTTAAGTCTCTATTTTTTAGGTGTTTATCGGTAAATGATATTGGGTAAGAGAGACTTGAGTCACTAAGCTGATGGCTTTTTTAATGTGCTCTTTGCTTTAATTAATATAAGCCTAAAGCTGCCTTAACATGGTAGAATAGGATATAATATACTTTTGACCCCATCGGAAAAGGGAGCCAGTACGAAGGCTCTGAGTAAAAAAAATCTTAGTCATCCAACACTTAAATTTATGAATTCAAAATTACGATTTTCTAAAATCCTCTATGCGTCTGCGTGTATGGTGATGTGGGCTGGAGTCTCTAGCCCATCGCGCCTAGTCGCCAGGAGTATTGAATACGATGGGGAGCTACACAACAACTTCTCTGTTACAAAATTAGGATCTGTACAGCAGCCTGTTTCTGGTATTGTAACTGATGAAACCGGAGAGCCACTTCCTGGTGCTACGGTTCGGATTAAGGGAACATTAGAAGGTACGGTTACAAACCTTGATGGGAAATATACAATTGAGGTAGGAGAAGATGCCGTGCTGCAAATTTCATATGTGGGATACATTCTACAGGAAATCTCAGTAAATGGCCAATCAATTATGGACGTTCAGTTGCAGCCAGATGCTACGCAATTAGATGAGTTGGTTGTGGTAGGTTATGGTACTCAGAAAAGATCAGATGTCACTGGAGCAATAGGTTCGGTGAAAAGAGAAGATTTTAACCAAGGTGTGGTTTCCAATCCAATTGATCTCTTGCAAGGGAAAATGGCTGGTGTTAACATTTCTGCTACCTCTGGAGAACCTGGAGCTACTCAAAATGTAATCATTAGAGGTATTGGAAGTTTACGTTCGGGAACTCAGCCGCTCTATGTAGTTGACGGCTTTTTGCTTGATAATTCCTCTACAGGCGTAGCTTCTAATCCGCTAAATTTCCTTAACCCGAATGATATCGAGTCAATGGATGTGCTGAAGGATGCTAGTGCTACGGCACTTTATGGATCTAGAGCATCTAATGGCGTGGTCGTTATCACTACGAAAAAAGGTAAAGACGGAAGAAGTCAGATGAATTTCTCCGCATCTACAGGGATATCTTCTATGGCAAATAAGATAGATGTTTTTAGTGCGGATGAGTTTCGTGGAGAAGTTGTGGCTGCAGGTGGAGCACTGCTAGATTTCGGTGCTAATACGGATTGGCAGGATGAATTAACGCAAACTGGTATTTCAAATGATATCAATTTTTCGATGAGTGGAGCCAACAAGGAGAGCTTTTCCTATTTCGCGTCAGTTGGTTTTCAGGATCAAGAAGGTATCTTGAAGAATAGCGAATTGAAGCGTTATTCTGGAAAACTGAACATGAATCAGAAGGCTTGGAATGGTAGACTAAATGTAGATTATAATCTAACTGCATCCCATACAGAGAATTTGAGACCGAGCATCACATCGACTATAAGCGATATGCTTAGCTTGAACCCAACGGTAGCCCCTTACACAGACGGTGAGCCTACCTTGTTAAATACTAATGCATTGAATCCGTTTGCTAGGTATGATTTGTACAGTGACAATGCTGCTAACAATCGTATTTTAGCTACCATCGCACCTTCCATTGAGATTTTGGACGGTTTGGTGTATAAAGCTAATCTTGGTGTAGATTACTCAAGCACAGATAGATATCAGCAATATAAGCCTTACACCGCCGTAATCAACGAATCAAATATTTCAGATGGTTCTCTTGATGTGGCGATTAGTTCGAATGCTAACAAGCTGGTAGAGAATACGCTTACGTATAACTGGAATAACTACAAGCACAACGTGACTGTTTTGGCTGGGCATTCTTACCAGACTTTTTTGGATGAAACTAGAATCACGTCCTACAGAGGTTTTGCAGACAATAATATTGAACCTAGATATCAGGATCACAACAGTACGACCGAATATCCTACCACAGTGAATTCCTCTGCAGTAAGAAATGAGTTACAGTCTTTCTTTGGTAGACTAAACTATGTGTTCGACGATAAATATCTGTTTACAGCGACTTTCCGTGCTGATGGATCTTCCAAATTCGGAGATAATAACAAGTATGGTTACTTCCCATCATTCGCTGGGGGCTGGAATATTAGCAAAGAAGATTTCATGGCAAACTCTGGTTTCAGCAATCTTAAGTTGAGAGCAAGCTGGGGAAAAACAGGTAACCAAGAGATTCCTTCTAAGATCACAAAAGCAAGTTATTCAGAAGATAGATTGGCTACAGGCGCTGGGAGTTTGAGTACTTACCCGATAGATACGGATGCTAATTCACTGGATGGATATCCATACGGAATTGTATTTACACGTTTAGCAAACCCAAATTTGCAGTGGGAAGTATCTACACAGTTTGACTTAGGAGTTGATTTCGCAATCTTCAATAATCGATTGACAGGTACGGTAGATTATTTCAACAAGGTTTCTTCTAACATCTTGTTGGAAGTAGTTCCAGCGGATCCAGTACAGCCTACTTCTACTTATTGGAATAATATCGAGAATATGAAAATCCATAACTCAGGTTTTGAGTTGGGCTTGAATTATAACAGCGACGAGTCAAGAGACTTCTCTTACAGCATCGGAGGTAACATTACCTTTATCCAAAACGAAGTAAAAGATTCTCCCTATTCAGTATTGACTACTGGAGCAGCGCAAGGTGCTGGTCAGACTGGAGCAACCATTAACGGGTATATCAATAACGAGCCAATAGGTGCATTTTACATGCTACAGTTTGATGGGATTGGTGAAGATGGCTTGAACAAATTCAAAGATATCAATGGAGATGGTGCAGTATTAGATAATGATCGTAGTGTAGTGGGAAGTGCAATTCCTAAATCTATCTATGGTATCCAAATGAACTTCAGGTACAAATCATTCGATTTGGGGATGAACTTCAACGGTACTTCTGGAAGCAAGATTTACAATCACACCGCCATGTCTTTGTTTACCAAAGCACAGTTGTCTAGGTCAAATAATACCACCGATTTTGCTACTGAGTTTCCAGAAGAATCGTTTAACAATTCCAACACGGTGTCAACCCGATTCTTGGAAGATGGCTCTTTCTTTAGATTGAATAATGCTACGCTGGCTTATAATCTGAATACAGATAAAGTCGGATTGGGCAATGTTTTTCAAAGCGCTCGATTTGCGCTTACTGGTCAAAACCTATTTGTAATATCAGATTATTCAGGATTTGATCCAGAAGTCAACACTGGTGCTACTTCAGCTGGAATTCAAACTTTTGGTATAGATCGTTTTACTTATCCACGAGCAAGAACATTTTCGCTCAGCCTTAATTTAATGTTCTAAAAAGAAATTGATGATTAGTAAATCATACAGAAAAGCATAAAAAAAATGAAAAATATAAGATTTTATAAACTACTTCCGATAGCTGCATTTGCATTCGCTTTCTTCGGTTGTACCGACTTAAATGAAGACATTCTTGATGAGTCCTTGACGGGAACTGGCCAAGCTGAAGTTGTCAGTGGATCCATAGCTCCAGTTTACGGTATGCTACGTCAAGTGTGGTTACACACAGTTAATTTTGGCCTTCAGGAGGTTGCCTCAGATGAAGGGATACTTCCTTATCGTGGAGGTACGGATTGGTTTGATGGCGGTAAATTTATATCCGTTCATCAGCACCTTATGACGCCAAGCAATGGCTTGGTAGGAGATGCCTGGACTTACATCACTTTGACTTTATCTAGGGCGGTATTGGCAGAGGAAAGATTGCGCATAGAAGTTGAAAAAGGAAATTCAGCAGCACAAGATCCACTTTATGAGATGATAGCTATGAAGGCTTATCTCAATATGCTGGCTCTTGATAATTGGGGCCTTGTATTGAAGAAGGAAGGATCTGACCAAACATCAGACGTTCTTAGAGGGCAAGAGGCGATCAGTTACATCGAAAGCGAATTATTGTCTGTAGTTGATGTAATCGGAAGTGACAAAGGACCAGGTAGATTGAACAAGAATGCAGTAAGCTCTTTGTTGGCTCGTCTATACCTAAATGCGGCAGTTTACAGAGATCCATATGGTACACCTGATTTTCAATCAGCTGATATGGATAAGGTGATTCAATACACAGACAACATTATTAATGGACCGAATACACTATCTGCTGAATATTTTGACTTGTTCAGTGATGATAACCATTATAATCCTGAAGTTATATTTTCACTTGACCAAAGAGGTGTACTTGAGACAGAGCATAGTAGATGGGCTTACTGGCCGATATCAGGTGATCTAATACCAAGACCGGAATTTCCAAACACGCGTGGAACTGATGCAGTAGCAGTCACTCCTGATTTCTTTCAGACTTGGGTAGATGCTTATGGCAATGTAGACCCAGCTGATGCAGATGCTCGTTTCTTCAAAGAGAATACAATTATCCCTGAGGATCTTCAGGATCTTACGGGTGTAAACCCAAACAATGATTCAGATCATTACTATTCGATAGAAGCAACAAAGTTTGAAATAAACAGAGGGATCCTACGAGATATCATTTGGGGTCCTAGAAAGGATGATGGTGGAAATATTTTGACTGACGATGCTGGTAAAGTAAGAATCTATCCAGTAATCAATAGAAGAAGTAGTGGTGCCGACATTCGATACGTTGACCATACGCTAAAAGTGGATTTCACTAACGAAGGAAGCTTACATAATGCCGGATACCGGTTCTCAAAATATCAGTTTAGCCATACTGCTCCAAATTGCTGTAGCTACAGCAGCGTTGACTTAGTCCTGGTTCGATTGGGTGAGATTTATTTGATGCGTGCTGAGGCGAAGTTGAGAAAAGGTGACAATGCTGGTGCATTGGCTGATATCAATACTTTGAGAACGTCAAGAAATGCACGTCCAGATCAAACTCCAGCTGCCTTGACTGCTATTGATTTGGATATACTTTTCCGTGAGACAGGCTTTGAATTGTATTGGGAAGGGTTCAGAAGAAACTATCAAATCAGATTTGGTAAATATGAAGGTAGCTGGACTGAGAAAACAGATACAGATGTCTACAAACGATTATTCCCGATTCCTCAAAAAGCTATTGATGGCGCATCTAGCGAAGATGGCTTCTTAGTGCAAAACCAAGGCTATTAATACCTATTAAACCAATTGTTAAAGTCAAGCCGATGAGATTTTCTCATCGGCTTTTTTGGTTACTCAAATTTACCATGGGGAAACTTTTCCGATTTAATACTGACCGTGCCTTTGGCACTCAATGTTGAGCATTGTGGAGCTTCGTCCCCGAATTTCGCTTCGCTGTATTCGGGGTTGGTACGATGAATGCCGTTGGCATTCTTGAGCCTAGGAATAGCGAACAAACTCTAGGTGTGATTTCTATTTACGTGCGTTAATCGCTAAGCATCTTGCCAGCGGCAAGACCAGTAAATGCCCAGAATGAAATTCTGGGTTTAGAAAGTTTTTTATTTAGTTGGAGTGCCAACGGCACGATCGGTATTAACCTGTGAAAAGTTAATACCTAATATCCAGCAAGAAACAAATCGCACAATTGCCAAAATCAATCCTGTATTTTCTTGATGGTATTGTTTTTCAGATCAATGCTAAAATGATCAGAAGGAAGGGAATGGAATAGCTTGTTGAAAATACCAAAGAACTGAAGAAGCTGAGTGTTTAGACTAGTTTCGTTTGACTCAGATTTCTGAGAAATAGTTTCAAGAAGTTCTTCGTAAAAATTAATTCGCTCTTCAGGAATTAATTTTTTGCCGATCTCATCCCCATTTTTCAATAGGTAGAAGTCGTCGATGATACTTGCTGACTCCTTGTTTGTCAGATCGAAGCTTTTGAGTATCTCATCGAGAAATAACGTGCCTTCTTCCGCTGTCATTTTACTCCATGCGATCAGCTCATCATTGCTCATAGCAGTTAGTAGAGAGACTAGGTTTTCTGGCCAATCTGACGGTATAAATCTGGATTTGGTCAATTCTAAAAGATGATTTCTGGTGTATTCCAGGTAATCCTTGGATGCTAGAATTGTACTATCCCAAATTCCAGGATCTTGTTTTTCCAGAAGCCAACGATGCTCCATTCTGTATAGATCAAAGAACTCATTCATGTGATCTACTTCTGTGAGCGAGATCGTTTCGATTTCGAACTGAGAAGGATTGGTGGTTTTTAATGTCTTGTAAGCTGGTGGAAAAGCAGCCAGAGATGGTACTTGAATATTATACATGGTGTTGGTGGTTTGGTCTTGGAATAGGCCGGTATCATTGATGTGCATGTGTCCGGCGAAGTGTATTTTGATGCCTGCTTTAGCATAAAGTTCACTAGTCTGAGTACTAGGAACTCGTTCGAGCTGGAATTTCCTGGATCCGAAAAGTGACTTCATTTCGTCAGAAGCTCCGTCGTGAAATTCGACAAGAGGGTAATGGCTGAAAGAGATCAATGTTTTGCCACGCTTTTCTGCTTCATCAGATACTTTTTTGATCCAGTCCAGTTGGTGCTTTTTATGGATAGCTGCTTGGTTAAAGCCTACAGAAGAACCTTTCCAGTTTCCATCGGTCTTATTCCCTGAATGTGTGTACACATTTCCGTCCAGCGCCAGAAGCCAAATTCCATCCACAGGTTCCACTACATAGCTGGCATCTGGTATGAAAAGTCCTGAATCTCCAGCTGGGAAGACTCTGTTTTCGAGTTTGGAAGAAGCTTGAGCTTGGTCAAAATTGTAGTTGTCGTAATTGAGCTCCTGAAATGGATGAGCCCAGAAAATGTCTTTTTCACTGGGGAAAAAGCCATGAGCAGCAAGTGCCTGAGTGATCTCAGAATAACCCCAGTAATTGACCTGATCTGAGATTGCTGCGGATGGCGAATTGTATAATTCAACTGAACCTGCGATTGTCTGCGCGGAGCCATCGACTCCGAGGAAATCACTTTTGCCGGCTACTCCGCCAAAAGGTTTGACTGGATCATGATTTCCTGTGGTCAAGAAAAAGCGCATTCCAGCTTCCTTCGCATACTGATCCAGTATTTTCTGCAAAGCCAAAACATTCATCGGCTGGCCGTCATCGGTGAAATCGCCAGGAAGGACAACTAGCTGAATTCCCTTTTTCTTCAGATCCTCCAGAGCAGCGATAAAAGCAAAATAGTTTTCGTTGAACAGCCGAGTAGAATTCAACTGACTTTTCATCGTTCGTATGGTAGCGAACTTCCCTGTTCTTGGGTTATTAACGCCTTTGAAATCCTCTGAATGCAAATCTGCATAGACATCCTGCAGATGTATGTCTGAGAGAAAGGCAATTTCCCTTGCTGGAGATTGCGCCAGCAAGTGACTGTTGGCGCAGACTAGCTGCATAACTGCGCCGAGGAGGGTGGGGATGATGTAGTTTTTATTCAAAATCAATTCAAGTGCTTCTATTTTTTGGTCAAAACCGGATTCGGTCTTTCGTACACGTTTCCTTCAAAGCTAACTTTGTAATCAGATTTGAAGAAAGTGGAAGGCATGTAATAATCTGTGGAAATGACTTGAGCGCCAGAAGCTTTGGCGCTTTCAAACGTGGTGTAATCTTCTGTTCTCGCCTCTTTGGTGTCTGAGTCAGCACGAGTTCGGACCATGTATCCTTTTTTCACAAGCTCTCTGATATAGTCCTCATCTTTTACTGCATTATTTATTATTCTGAATCCAGCTGTGGAATTCCCTTCCTTTTTATTGACGAATAGCACAGCATTTTTAAGCTCAGGCTTGGCCGTAAGATATCGGTTGATTTTCTCTTCATTTTCATCCAAGACAAAAAGAAATTTCCCGCGTACGTCATCCAGATTTGGCCAGTTGCCAGCAAGCACGGCAGATTCCAGATCGTTATAATTTCCTTTCACCAGATCCGGTGTGATCAGATGATCCATTCCGAGATGCGTCCTGATTTCCAGATCTATACTATCCAAAGCTGATGGGGTGAAGGGTAAGGTAGGTCGGGTGCCTGGTACATTTCCTTCTTTTGCATTGATCAGAATAAAGACAGGAGAGTGGTCAGGATGAGCTTCACTCCAGGTTTTGAGTGCTCCCAGCGCATCAGCAAAGAGTAGGTAGTGAGATTGAAAATCCAGATCCTGCACATGGAAAAGCTTCAGTCCTGGCTTGGAAAGTGCGTCGCTGGGATCATAATCAAGAACGCTTCCTCCAGCACTTTTTATGATTTGTAAGCCTTTTGGATCGGAGTACCTTCCTCCTACAGGATCGTGGAATACGTCCAGTTCGAGATTCCTCAAACCTAGATCAAGTTGAGCTTCCAAGGGAATATGGGAGTATTCAAGACTTTGCGCAGCAGGAGGATTTACCTTCGATAAAAAGGCGAGTAGCTCTGGAGCCATTTGACTTTTGTAGCTATTATGGCTTCCGATGACTTGGGTCTGGTTGAGCTTGAGGTTTTGCGCAGAAAGCGTCAGTGAACTGATCGTGCAGAAAGTAAAAATCAGTAGGGCGGTGGTGTATTTCATAGTTTTTATTTCAACTGGCAATTTTCATCTATTTCGAGCGAAATTCCGCAAAACAGGTTTCACGTTTATGTTATGATTTGATAAGTGCTTAGAAAGATTGTATTTATTTTTAACCTGTTTGAAATCAGTTCTCTGGTGAAATATTCTAGAGTGAGATTCTGATAAGTTAATAAAACACTTTAAGAATATGTTAAGCCTTTGCTTTTTGAACTTAACGGAGCAGTTTAATACTTATGAATGCCCTAATTTTAGGAATGCATAAATTCTATCCAAGCCTATTAGTTTTTTGTCTGCTGGCAGTATTCCAAGTTTCTGCGCAGAGCTCAGAGAAATTTCAAATCCACTCACATAACGACTACTTGCAGACTGTGCCTTTTTGGACGGCATATTCAGCAGGCGCTTCTTCTATTGAAGTAGATTTGATTTTGAAAGATGGTAAACTCATGGCGGCTCACGAAGCTGCTAGTATTGATCCAAAACGAACCATTGAAAGTCTGTATTTAGATCCTATCTCTGAGGGGATAGAAAGTGGGGTGATTTCTTCGATCAATTTCCACTTGCTTGTGGATCTGAAAACGGAAGCTTATGCTTCTCTTGAGGTACTGCTGGAAAGCATGAAAGATTATGAATACCTGCTCTATGGGGCAAAAAATCCAGCTGGATTGAAATTGATTATTTCAGGAAATAGACCTAAGCCTGAAGATTATGGCAACTATCCTGAATGGATGCTTTTTGATTACCAAAGCATGGAACTGACTAATGATTTGCCTTGGGATAAAATAGGTATGGTGAGCTTGAGTTTTCGTCAGTTTTCTATTTGGAATGGAAAGGGTAGAATCGTGGAGGAGCAACGGGTAAAGATTCAAAACTTCATTGACCTGGTTCATAGTTTTGATAAATCGGTTCGTTTTTGGGGTTCTCCGGATAGCAAGTCTGCCTGGAAAGCTTTCCATGAAATGGGAGAGGACTATATCAATACTGATCATCCGATCGAAGCTGCTGATTACCTGAGTAAGTTGGGGACAAATATCTATCAGAATACTTCAAAGCATGAGGTTTACATGCCAAAGTTCGAGGTGGATGGAGCAGATGTGCCAGTAGAAAATGTGATTTTGATGATAGGTGATGGGAATGGGTTGGCGCAGATTTCTTCGGCTTTGTTTTCGAATGATAATCAGCTGAATTTGACCCAACTCAAAAATATGGGTCTGATCAAAACTCAGGCTGCCGATGATTTTACCACAGACTCAGCTGCTGGAGCTACTGCCTATGCTACTGGAGAGAAAACTAATAATAGAGCTATAGGGGTTGATCCTGATGGAAAGCCTTTGGCTAATTTGCCAGACATTCTTGACGGATATGGATTCTCAAGTGGTATAATTACCACGGATCAACTGACTGGAGCTACGCCAGCATCCTTCTACGCGCATCACCCAGAGCGTGATGATTCTGATCAGATCGCTGCTTATTTGCCTAAGAGTAAATTGGACCTATTCATCGGTGGAGGTGGAGATACTTTTGAATCCGAACTGGGAAGCCTGAAAAGTGCAGGCTTTACTTTGCTAGAAAGTTTAGAACAGACTGAGGCTGATCGTCTGGGCTATTTTGCGGCAAAAGGTTCTTTGCCTAAAAAGTTGGATGGGAGAGGAGATTATTTGCTGAACAGCACAGTTTTCGCGTTCGATTTTTTTGATCAAAAAGACGCTCCATTCTTCCTGATAGTTGAGGCAGCGAATATTGATTCGGGTGGACATGCGAATAGTACTTCGACGATTGTATCTGAGATGTTGGACTTTGATGAAGTCATTGGCAAAGTAATCCAATACGTTGATGCAAATCCAAACACGCTGCTAATCATCACTGCGGATCACGAGACTGGTGGAGTATCCATTCCCCAGGGAGATATACCTTCAAGCACGGTAGAACTGGCTTATCACAGCGATGATCATACGGGTATAATGGTTCCTGTATTCGCTTATGGAGCACATTCAGGAGATTTCAGAGGAGTGTATGAGAACTCCGCTGTTTTCCATAAGATCATGAACTTGGTGAAGCAGTACCACCAGAAGTGATCTGCTTTAGATTCTTAGCGTCTTCCTGCTATGGTGAAAGGAAGCATAAAGAGATTTCGGATAAAGTCGAAGGAAAGGTCTATAGCAAAGCCTAGAAGCCTAAAAGGGAGTAGCAATAACCAAACGATGGGGTAAAGTAGAATTCCTAGGATTGCCAATGGCCAGCATAGCACAAATAGAATACACCAGAGAAGGAAGCTTATCATTGTCGTTTTTTTGGAAAAGGTAAATCAATACCTGTTCCAATTTAAGAAATAGGGCTTCTCTGGGTCTAGACTAGCTTTTATCAAGAATTACTGTTTCGATATCGAACATCACTTATTGGGTATCGGACAATTAAGGCTAGGGAAAATGAAGGAACACAAGCTGAGCTGTTTTCAGATATTTTGTAGGATGCCACCTGAGAGGAGTGAATTTACTTTCAATGACATGGCTAGGTGTTTTTCTATTTTATTTTATACTAGATAATGATATAATAAGTAAACTTTTAGGCTAAATGTCCTAATTTACATAATTGTAATATTTTTTAATTATTATATAGAGGGGTCTGAAAATATGAATATTTTTTCTAATTTGGTATTAACTGAGAAATGAAACTTAGGGTTAAATTTTTCAGCAATTGATCCGGTAAATTAGTTTTGTCCAATTATTCTTTTAAATGTTTAATGAATCCTTTAATATTTTGTGGAAATCATCTAATATTTATAATTTAGAAGTTTTTTATAAGGGATCATAGTCGAAGTAATGAGTGTGCCTTGTCTGGCATTTTTGTGTATATATTATTCGTTTTGATTGATATTATTCAATTAGGCTAATTATTTAGCGATAATTGTTGCAGATAATTTGCTGATAATTGTTTTAGGTAAATATCAGTATATCAGGATTTTGATTCATTATTATTGAATCAATACAAGATTGTTGGAAGAAAATCCAGTTTTTGGATAAGTTGAATTGGAAAAATAGCTAGGGGATAAATAAATTTTTAATTAGCCTAAAATATATTGCCAATGATATGATTAAAAAACCTTTGTAAGGAGCGGATGATATTCTAGGGATCTCTCACCGCACAATACCCGCTAGCCTACGTGAAATAAAATTTTGTAGGCGATAATTATAGTCAATACTACAAATAAACCTCTCAAAATATGAAATTAATTTTACAAAGACGACTCTTGTGGAAGTCTAAAAGGATCCTTTATGGATTTTTCATTCTGGTTATGTTTAGCCCTTTTGTTACCTCAGGTGCTAACGCCTCTCCACCTTTAGAAGCAATTCAAGAAGATGTTACTGTCACAGGGAAAGTTTTAGATGAAATAGGACTACCTCTTCCTGGCGCTACAGTTTCAGTCGCAGGTACCACTATAGGTACAGTCACCGATATTGACGGGAAATTTTCAATTACGGTAGCAGATGATGCTGAGATTATTTTCTCTTACATAGGATATGAGCCTCAGCGCATAACTGTAGGTTCACAAACCGTAATCAACGTCACACTACGACCAGATGCTACAGCATTGGATGAGGTAGTTGTAATTGGCTATGGTACTGCTAAGAGAAGTGATTTGACTGGTTCCGTGGGTTCAGTAGGAGCTGAAGCTTTAAGAGAGCGCCCAGCCTCCTCCTTGAATCAAGCATTAGCGGGTAGAGTGTCTGGTGTACAAGTGAATAGTAACTCAGGTCGGCCAGGAGGAAGAACCACGGTAAGGATTAGGGGTTTTAGCTCCATAAACTCATCCAATAATCCTCTTTATGTGATTGATGGTGTTCAGATGCCCATGGGGACATTGGATCAGCAAAGTAGTGCGATAGATTATATCAATCCGAATGATATCGTGTCTGTAGAAGTGCTCAAAGATGCTTCATCAACTGCCATATACGGGTCCAGAGGAGCCAATGGAGTTATACTCATTACTACAAAGAAGGGGAATACCGGCGAAGGTAGCGTGACTTATAATATGGATTTGAGTGTGCCGATTATTGGCCCAAACAGACCTGAAGTATTGAATTCTGAGCAATACCTTGCTGTGGAAGACTTAGCATGGGCCAATATGGAGAAATATGATCCTGAAGGTTGGGCAGCTGGTAAATGGGCTTACCTAAATCCAGCACTTAGAAGAACGGATCCACGGGTTTTTGATAGTTCAGGCAATCCGCTTTTTGATACTGATTGGCTGGAAGAGACTACTCAAAGTAAGTTGTCACAAAATCACCAATTAGGCTTTACTGGAGGAAATGAGCGAACTTCTTATTCTCTTTCTTTAGGCTATAGAGACGATGAGGGCTTAGTGAAAACCTCATATTTGAAAAGATATTCTGCTCGATTTACTATAGATGATCAGGTGAAAACTTGGTTGAAAGTAGGAGGAAGCCTCAGCTACAACAATCAAACAGAGAATCTAGTCGATGTATCTGATGCAGTAGCCAGGCAAATGGTTGAGGATTTTCCATTCCTGCCTGTGAAGTATGAGGATGGTACATTTGCTAATAATAGAGACTATCCATTTGCTGAGGGGACTATGAGTTCCGCACACAGGTTGTCTGGAAGAAGGTATATCCTAAATACTCAAACTACCTTGGGGAGTGTATTTACGAACATCAAGTTTTCAGATGCTTTGGAAATGCGCACATCCGTAGGTGTAAATATTCTCACCCAGGAAAATGATAGATCTGAAACCAGAACACTGGCAATAGGGCAAAATGGTACAGCCTCTAAAAGTCTGCGTAAGGATACCTTCTGGTCCTTAGAAAATTACCTGACCTATAACAAAGTCTTTGCTGAAAGACATGCCGTAACGGGGCTTTTGGGGATTTCGTGGCAGGAAAATAATTACGAAGGTATGAGTGCCAGTATCCAGAACTTTTCCACTGATTATTTCTTATACAATAATCTAGGTGCAGGTAGCCAATTACCGCGAGTGGGGTCAGGAGCATCTAGGGAAGCATTGAATTCATACTTTGCAAGGTTGAATTACATTCTAGATGATAAGTATTTGTTTACCGCAACTGGTCGGGTAGACGGGTCTTCCAAATTTGGAGACAATAATAAGTATGCGTTTTTCCCATCTGCAGCCTTGGCGTGGAGAGTTTCAGAAGAAGGGTTTCTGAAAGGAAATTCTACCATTTCCAATTTGAAAGTTAGAACCAGTTATGGTCTGACGGGTAACTCAGAAATCCCACCTTACTCTTCGCTTTCGCTTCTGAGCTCAAACTATTCAGCTATCTACAACGAAACTCAAGTAGGAGGAACAGGTATCAATAGGCTAGCAAACCCAGATTTGAAATGGGAGAAAACGGCTCAAACAGATCTTGGAGTAGAATTAGGGATGTTTAATAACAGATTGAATGTAGAAGTTGATCTATATTATAGAAAAACTACTGACATGTTACTCGATTCGCCCGTACCAAGAACAAGTGGGTACGCCACCATTAGGAGTAATGTAGGTTCTATGGAAAATAAGGGGGTTGAGTTTACACTTAATTCTGTGAATTTTGATAGAGAAAACTTCTCTTGGAATACCTCATTCAACTTATCCTTGAATAGGAATAAAGTTTTATCTCTTGCTACCCCTGCAGATATTTTTGGTGTTGGAGGTCCTAATTTCACTAATCAGACGAATATTATTAGAGTAGGTGAGCCAGTAGGGTCTTTCTGGGGGCTCGTAAGATTGGGGACTTGGAGTGAAGCCGAAAGAGCTGAGGCAGCAGAATTTGTGAGCTATAGAAATGGGCTTACCATTCTGCCTGGAGATGTGAAATATCTGGACGTAAATGGCGATAAGGCGATCAATGATTCTGATAGAATGATAATCGGTAATGGTAGCCCTGATTTCTGGGGAGCTTTTAGCAATAGTGTAAGGTTTTATAATTTTGATCTTACCGTCGAGCTTCAATACAGCATAGGTAATGATGTGTTGGATATGACTCTTCACCCAAGTGAAGATCGTCAGGCGCTGGCCAATAGTTATACTTCTGTACTGAACGCCTGGACTCCTGATAATCAAAATACCATGATTGCGGAAATCCGTGATACTAGAGCAGGATATGTGACAAACGTGGATTCTCACTGGGTAAAAGATGGATCGTTTTTGAGAGGTAGAAATTTGCTGCTTGGATATAATTTCCCTTCAAACCTCACTAGTTCAATCAAACTAAGCAGGCTTAGAGCTTATGCTTCCGCTCAGAACTTCTTCCTACTGACAGGTAAGGATATTAACGGAGATCCTGAAACGGCCCCTATACGTGGTGGAAACGGTGATAACGTTTTCTCACAGGGTATGAACTGGCATAGTTATCCACGACCAACAATTTTTATGTTCGGTATTCAGGTAACTCTTTAATCCTTATTTACTTAAAGCGATAAAACAAATGAAAGATACTATATATAACAAAGCAGGCAGACTGTTCCTAATAGGAGCATTGACGGCAGGATTTGTAGGATGTTCGAGTTTCTTGGAAGAGCAAGATCCCTCTAATTTGACACCCGAAAGTTTCTATACTATTCCTGATCATGCTGAAGCAGCTTTGGCTTCAGTTTATGCTGATACTCGATTTATTGGAGAGGGAGCTGGAATATTTTCTTCTACTTGGCAGCTTCTGGAGGCTCCCACTGGGACGTCTACCACTGAAACAGCCCAAAATTCAGACTTAAATAACTTATATGGATTGATCTATGATGGTAGGACACTGCATGTGATCAACTGGTGGAATGGATTGTATAAAGTGATAGCTCAAGCAAATCTTGTATTGGAGAAGGTTCCTTCTATTAGCCCAATGGATGATGTACAGAAGACCAAAATACTCGGAGAGGCTAAATTCCTTCGAGCTTGGGCATATTTCTATGCGGTGAGACTTTGGGGAGATGTTCCTTTGGTTATTTTGCCTCAGACGGCAAGCTCAGAGAATTTTCAGCCAGCACCTACTAGTCAGGAAGAGGTTTACGCCCTGATTTTAGAAGATTTGAAAGCTGCTGAAGCTGCAGGGCTTCCATGGATGGATGATAGTGGAAGAGTTTCTCTGGCTGCTACGAAGTCTTTGCTGGCTAAAGTGTATTTGACGATGGCGGGTTTTCCACTAAGCAAAGGTGCTACTCACTACCAATTGGCTGCTGATAAAGCGAAAGAGGTCGTTGATTATGCGAATTCAAATCCACTATCGATCAATTTATTTCCTACTTACTCAGCAATTCATGATGAAAATAATGGCAATAGGTTAGAGCATATTTTTATGCTACAGTATAATGTGATCGTGTCTGGGAATCCTATGAATAATATGTTCCCGAACTTCAAGCCTGTTACATTCGCTGGGCCTTCTGGTACAGGAAGTACCGTGCCTACAGAAGAGTTCTACAATTCGTATGAGACCGGGGATCTTCGAGCTTTGAATCAGGTGGGTTATTTCTATACCACTTACTATGAAAATGGGAGTGGTGCTGAATTTGACTTGGGCGCGCCTTACATCTTTAAACATTTCAATCAGTTGGCTTTAGGGTCTAAAGATCAGCCTGGTAATAGAGCCAATAATTTGAATGTTCCTCTGATCAGATTTGCAGAAGTATTGTTGATCTATGCCGAAGCTCAAAATGAAGTGGGTGGACCGAATGCTTTAGCTGTTGAAAGTTTGACAAGGATACGAGACAGAGCTGGATTAACAACGCCATCTGTGGGTGGCTTTACGGCAGACTCATTTAGAGATGCAGTCTTGAAAGAGAGGTGGCATGAGCTGTGCTACGAGCAGATTACTTGGTTTGATATGCTACGCTTGCGCAAAGTGTATAATGAAGCCAGCAATAGCTTTGATCAATTTGAAGGGCATGTGAATCCTAGTTCTAATCAAGCTTTGCAGGCTAAGCATTATTTGATGCCTTATCCTCTGCCAGAAATGCAAAATAATCCAAATCTAATTCCACAAAACCCTGGTTATTAAGAAGGGAAGGTTATCTGAATAAGAATATGATTTATTACTTACGGAAATGGCTCCAATTTTTTGGAGCCATTTTTTTATGGATATCAGCAGAAACTCGATAATAATTAGTCGATCAAGCAGCTAGGGTCTCCTCCGGGAAAATGATAGAAAAAGTAGTACCTGGATGAGATTGGAAAGAGAGGTTACCATTGATTTGCCTGGTGAGGGTCCTTACCAATCTTAAGCCCAAGGAAGAGGTCTTCTCAATGTCCAGATCCTTGTCTATTCCTTTTCCAGAATCAGAGATAACCAACTTGAAGTCCTTAGATTCAGTCCGGTTGAGGCTAATCTCAATTTTACCTGTCTCGGTACCTTCAAAGGCATATTTGAGTGCGTTGCTCAAGAGTTCATTGGTGATAAGTCCTAGCGGAACAGCCGTGTCAATATCTAAGTTGATTTCTTCTGCCTGAATGATCACTTCGACTTCCTTATTCTTGCCATAAGTCTGGGTGAGAAACTCGCTAAGTTGCTTCATATATTCCTGCATATTGATGCTGGATAGATTCTCATATTGATAGAGTTTTTCATGGATCAAAGCCATGGTCTTTACTCGACTTTGACTTTCTTTCATGGCATCGATCACCTTGAGGTCTTTTACTCCACGAGTTTGCATGCTTAGCAAACTGGAGATGATCTGAAGATTGTTTTTAACCCTATGATGAATCTCTTTGAGCAAGAGCTCCTTCTCATCGTTTTGCTTGGCAATTTCTGCATTCTTGATTGCTAGTTGGAGGTTAGCTTTTTGCTTGAGCCTTGCTCTATAGAAAAACACTAAAATGATGATTAACAACAGTGCTATTCCTGCCAAACTCAAATAAATATGACTCTTTTGTTTGGCCGCTAGGAGGTGCTGGATTTGAGATTCTTGTTCCAGTTCTACGATTGCCTGATCTTTCTTTTCTGTTTCATATTCGGTTTGAAGCTCAGCGATCTGTTTCGTTTTGGTCTCATCGAGAATGCTGTCTTCGTAAGCCTTATATTTAGTGTAATACTCGTAAGCATTTTTGTAATTCCCCCGGTCCAGGTTTGATTCGGAAAGTGCTAGATAAGTAGGTGCTAAGGTGCTTTTTTGCCCGAAATCTAAGCGATAGCTTAATGCTTGGTTTAGGTATTCATCGGCCTTATTATAATTGCCTATACGTGAATAGGAGATTCCTAGATTATGACTCACAGAGGCTATTTGCCTGCTCTCCTCATTGTTCATGTGCTTTAAGGCAAGCTGATATTCTTGAATAGCTTTTTGATATTCTTTCTGCGAAAAGAAGATTTTTCCTCTTAGAATATATCCTCTAGTCAGGCCCTCTCCATAATTGTTTTCGGAATAATAAGCCAAGCCTTTTTCTGAGTAATAAGAGGCAGAATCATAAATTTCCTTATCCAAATAATACCGGGCAAGTTTGAAATCCAGATCCGCATTTCGAAGTCCATTTTCTGATTTCTCAGCAAATACTTTGGCGAGTTTTACATATTTCAACCAATTTTCTTGATCCTCAAGTTTATCGTAGGTGTCTTCGAGCATGATGTAGCCGAGATTTATCCTTCTTTCATCTTTGAGATCTTCGCTGAGTTTTAATCCTTTTAGTGCGTAAAATAATGCTTCTCTATATTCACCAAGTGAATTGTAAATAGTAGTCTTATTGTAGTATAGATTCGTCCAGCGTCCAGAAGTAAGAGGTGTGTTGGTTTTCAATACAGAATCAGCCTGCTCCATATAGTTTAGTGCTAGCTTATAACTCCCTTGATAACTATAAGCCAAACCTATATTCTCAAGCACGGAAGCCACTCCAGCGGTGTCTTTGAGCTCTTGAAAAATCGGTAAAGCTTGATTGTAGGCAGCAAGGGCAGAGTCGTAATTTGAAGCCCTTTCCTGAATGATGCCCAGGTTCATAGCCATCCCCGCTGCACTTTCTCTCATTCCGGCTTTTTGATAATTGGCTAAAGCTAGTGTAAAGGCATTTTTAGCTGCCTCAAAATCAGAGCGGTAAAATTCCAGATTGCCGAGATTGTTTTGAATACCTGCCAATAGCTTAGCCTCTTGTTGAATCTTGGGGTTTAGAATAGATTTATAGAAGTAATCATATATAGCAGGGTTCAAAGAACTAGCACCGCGATCATAGAGTATTTTAAAAAGTGAATCGACCTCTTCGTATTCGTCTTGGCTGAGTTTTTCATGGATTTTCCTGTCATATATACTCAAGGAATCTGCTGCCCAATTTTCGTTTTGAGCCAATAAATAAGAAGGAGAGGCGAAAAAAACTAAGATGAAAAATTTGACTAGTATGTCTTTCATGTACATTTTTCGTTGAAATTGAGCTTTTTCAAAAGTTAATCAACCTAATTAAATGTACTTGATTTTCATAGCTTTAGACTGAAAAGTATGTATATCCGCTTTTCTACCAGTAAGGTGGAAAAAGCAATGTAAGATATGTTAAACTTAAAAATTGAGGCCGCTTCGGTCTTCGGTCTCCCGATAGCTATCGGGAGGTCTTCCAGCCTGATAAACAAAGAATTTAAGGTGACTGGCATCATTGCGGATAATCATATTGAAAAGTATATAGCTGACACCTTCCTTCTTGATTAGCTGTAGGATTAATCTATGCTAAATTGAATTGGGAGCTGATAGCGCACAGATTTAGCTATGCCATTGTGTGAAGCTGGGATCCATCTAGGCATTTTTCTAACCAATCTCAAGGCTTCTTCATCAAGTGATCCCGAGAGAGATTCTACCAGCTTGATATCTTCGATATTACCAGACTCATTGATAACGAATTCCACGACTACTCTTCCTTCAATTCCTCTGACCTTCGCGAGGTAAGGGTAGTGAAGGTTTTTATTGAGGTATTCGCAGAGTGCGTCATAGCCGCCAGCGTAGGAAGGAGCGGCTGATACGGGTTTGATAATACGTTCATTTCTAGGACTTGCGGAATGTAGGTAGGCAATTTGATTCTGTGCAATACTAGGAGCTACTGTGCTACAAACAATGATCATGACTAAAATGGCGCTGAGAGTTTTCATCAGAATTAAGTTTAAAGTGAAACAATTTCTGATAGAATGTACTCAGTTAGTCAATTGGCCAGTCTGGTCTAGGTAAGAACAGCAGACATTAGTAAATGAACTGTAGAAAAATGTAAATCAAGGAAAATTGAACTACTCAGATTTGAGTCTTAAAGTGTCTTGATCTGATTGACCAGCCAGCTGTGTTGTGATCGGGAAATTGGGATTTCTTTACCTGAAATATGCACTGATTGATTGTCAATCGCATCGATAGCCTCGAGGTTAATCAAAAATGATTTGTGAATTCTGGCAAATTGATTTGGGTTAAGTTTTACTTCCAAATCCTTCAAAATGGCTCTAATCACATATTTTTTATCTCGGGTATATACCTGAGAATAATTGCCATCAGCTTCGAAATAAATGATGTCATTAAATTTTACTTTGACGAGCATGCCATTGTTTCGCACAAAGAGACTATCGCTCAGCATCATTCCAGTGGCTTCTTCTTGTGTCTCTTTTTTCTCATTTTCCGCGGCATAGTTACTAAGCGCAACTTCCAGACAGGCATGGATATCTTTTTCGTGAAATGGTTTGACCAAATAGCCATAGGGGTGTGTTTCCTTCGCTCGAGCGAGCGTGGCTGTGTCCACATGTGAGGTAAGAAAAACGAAGGGGATCCGGTACTGTTCTCTAATGTCCGCGGCAAGGGCTATCCCGTCTTTTCCACCTTTGATCTTAATGTCGAGTAGGGCCAAGTCTATGGGCTGTTCTTCCAGAAATTGCATGGCCTCTCGCGCACTAGTAGCAATACCGCAAACTTCATAGTCCAGACTTTCAAGGATGTCCTTGAGGTCTTCAGCAATAATTAACTCGTCTTCGACTATTAGAATTCTTGGCCTATTCAAAAATGCTGGGTTTTATTGAGTATCTAATTAAGTGAAAAATTCAGAACTGACCCGTTTTTTAAACTCTGAAAACCACAAAGCTCCGAAATATTAAATTTTGGGGATTTGTGACTTCATGTAACTGGCTCTATGTAAAGGAGGTTTCAAAATATTTTTTAATAGGTTGAAATAGTTTTTTTTCTAAAAATATTAAGCTGGCTTGTTTTTATTGGTGCATTTGACCTAGCTTGTATTTACCATGGATTAAATTGATGTGTCAATGTCTGTAATTAAAAACCTAGTTAATTAGATATTACTATAAAACGCAAAATGATGAACATTAAAAATAGGATGCCTATAATTGTCCTTTTTACATTTTTTCTAGCCATTAGCTGGTTGCCAGCCTCAGCAAGGCAGCAAATTAGCATTTCAGAAGAGGAACAAGAGTTAAGAGTTTGGTATGATCAGCCTGCTGTAGAATGGACAGAAGCGATTCCAATTGGAAACGGCTACATGGGAGCGATGGTGTTTGGTGGAGTGGAACGAGAACGTATTCAGATGAATGAGGGCACCTTGTACTCTGGAGATCCGGATTTTACATTTAAAAGCATTAACGTTCGGAAGCAATATCCTGAAGTAATGGCACTGATGGAAGCGGGTGAATTCAAAGATGCTCAAGATATCATTCAGAAAGATTGGTTGGGTAGAGCGCAGGAATGTTTTCAACCGATGGGAGATGTGTGGATAGATTTTCCACATGAAGGAGAGGTAGAATCCTATGAAAGAAGCTTGGATATAGGTCGATCTATCGTTCGGGTTAAATACAAAGTAGGCGAGGTGACTTACACCCGAGAGTATTTTGCCAGCTACCCAGATCATGTGATTGTTGTCAAAATATCCGCAGATAAGCCAGGGATGGTCAATGGCAAGCTTAGTCTTTCTACTCCTCATGAACCGACAGAGAAATTATTTCAGGACAATGATGAGCTGGTGTTGCAAGGGAAAGCGCCAGGAATTGCGTTAAGAAGGACATTCAAACAGGTGATTAATGCAGGTGATCAATACAAGTATCCTGAGATTTTTGATCTGAATGGAGAGGTGAAACCTGGGGCTTCGCAGGTGATGTATGATGAAGATGTATTCGGTTTGGGGATGGCTTTTGATACCCGAGTGATCACGAAGAATCAAGGTGGGACAGTGACTCAAAATGATCAATTTGTAGAAGTGAAGAATGCTGATGAGGCGATTTTTATTATTTCTGCAGCCACGAGTTACAATGGCTTTGATAAATCACCGGTATTCGATGGTGTAGACGAAGAGGCTAAAGTAAAGGAGTTTATGGCTACGGCGAAGACTAAAAGCTATCAAGAACTTTATGATACTCATGTGGCTGATTATCAGGAGTTATTTAATAGAGTAGAGATCAGTTTGACTAAGAAAACTAAGCAGTCAAAATTACCTACCGATGAGCGGGTGAAGCAGTTTGCTAATGGCGGAGATCAATCCTTAGTTGGCTTATATTTCCAATTTGGGCGTTACTTGATGATCTCAGGCTCTAGACCTGGCGGCCAGCCACTGAATCTTCAGGGAATCTGGAATGCGGAGATCATCCCACCATGGGCGAGTGCTTACACTATGAATATCAATTTGGAGATGAACTACTGGCCAGCTGAATTAACCAATCTATCCGAAAGCCATGAGCCACTCTTTACAGCGATCAAGGAGTTAGCGATTAATGGGACCGAAACAGCCAGAAATATGTTTGGTATCCAAGGCTGGACAGGTAACCACAATATGAGTGTATGGAGGCAATCTGAGCCAGTGGATTTATGTGCATGTTCTTTTTGGCCTATGGTTTCGGGCTGGTTGATGAGTCACATGTGGGAAAGATACCTTTATACAGGGGATGAGGAATTTTTGAGAACAGAGATTTTCCCACTTTTGGAAGGAGCCGTATTGTTTTACAAGGATTGGTTGGTGCCTAATAAAGATGGGTATCTCGTCACTCCGGTAGGTCATAGCCCTGAGAATAAATTTTATTTTGCTGAGGATAAAAAAGAATTCTCTACACAAAGTCCGGGGCCTACGATGGATATGGCGATCATTCGTGAATCATTTTCCAGATATCTAGAAGCAACTGAAATTTTAGGTTACGATACTGATATCGAATCAGAGATTTCTGAGAAACTTGCTGGGCTTTTGCCTTATCAGATAGGCAAGTACGCTCAGCTGCAAGAATGGCAGTTTGATTTTGAAGAGCAGGAACCATTACACAGACATATATCTCATCTCTACCCTTTTCACCCAGGCAATCAGATAAACTCTGAGAATAATCCAGAATTAACTGCAGCGGTAAAGAGAAGTATGGAGCGACGTGGCGATCAGGCAACTGGCTGGTCTATGGGCTGGAAAGTAAATGTATGGGCAAGACTTCATGATGGTGACAAATCGCTTCAGTTGCTTACCAACTTGCTCCATTTAGTAAAAGATGGTGAAGAAGGTACTAGTAGGAGTGGGACATATACCAACTTGTTTGATGCTCACCCTCCATTTCAAATCGATGGAAACTTTGGAGCAACTGCAGGAGTAGCAGAAATGTTAATGCAAAGTCATGCTGGGAAATTGCATCTTTTACCAGCATTGCCAAAAGCTTGGGATCAAGGAAAAATTGCTGGTTTGAAAGCGAGAGGTGCATTTGAAGTATCTATGGAATGGGAGAAAAATATATTGAAAAAAGGAACTATCGTTTCTCACAAAGGAGGCATTCTTCCAATTCAGTCAGCCACAGCTTTGAAGTTTGCTGGTGATGTGGTATTGCTTGACGAAGGAGTGAATAAGTTGCTTAGTCCTATCAATCCAGGTGACTTTTTGGATCACTCAAAGGAAGAATCTGCAATGCTGAAGAATCTTACTTATTATGAATATTATATTCAAACTGAAGCAGGTCAGATCGTAGAGTTTACTAAGAAGTAGTCCGAAATCATCTTTATAAAATGAATTAAAGAACCTGCAAACACTAGATTTTGCAGGTTTTTTTTTGCTTCATTGACAGTGAAATGTAAGCTGTTCAAGCGCTGATTTCTAAGAAGTGATTAACAGAATAAAGCACAAAAAAATCCCCTGATATCAGAGGACCTTTTTTATGCTTTTCTGTATGAGGCTTTTAATTTTCAATACCCTCAAAATACCGCTTCAGCGTATATTCTGGCTGCCAGCGATCTGGTTTTCTAGTAAGTTTGGCTGGATCGTATTCCAGTGGTTTGATTACTTTGGTGGTCAAAGCTGCTGTATCTCCAGAGGCTTTTTGCCATTCCTTTAGGGAGTTCATTAATTCTTCCTTAGTGGAGGAATACTCCTTGTTATCAGCCAAATTATTCAGTTCCAAGGGGTCATTTGTCAAGTTGAAAAGCTGCGTGTAGTCACGCTCAGGATATCGAATGAGTTTCCACTCTGGAGTTCTAACAGCGCGAACGGTATATCTGTAGGCTGTGAATAGGCTATTTCTGACGCTAGACTCTTTTCCGGCTAATATAGGAGCTAGACTCTTTCCATCCACTTGATTAGGTTTTGGCAGGCCTGCCAATTCGGATAGTGTAGGGTAAAGGTCGTAGAGATAGACCATGGCATCGAAGGTTTCATTTTGAGGTACTCCTGGGCCTTTGATGATCATAGGTACTTTGGTACTATGCTCATAGAGACTTTGTTTGCCTAGCAAACCGTGACTTCCGACACCCAAGCCATTATCAGCAGCATATACGATAATCGTATTGTCATATTGACCATTGTCTTTCAAGGTCTGTATAATCTTGCCAATTTGGTTATCTAGATGAGTGATCAATGCATAGTAATCTGATAGAACCATTTGGATTACCTCTGGTTTCCTTGGCCAACCGGTCAACAACTCATCCCGAACCATTAAGTTATCAAACTGAAATGGATGATAGGGCATATAATTACCAGGTAAAGGCAAGGTGCCGTCAGGGTAATAGCCTATGTATTTGGCAATAGGGGAATCAGGGTCATGTGGGGCAGTAAAGGCCACATAAGCTAAGAAAGGTTTATCAGTTCCGGATTTAGCATGGGAATTTAAAAAGTCAATAGTGCCATCAGTAAAAACGTTTGTGGAATAACCTCTCATCGTTGGCTCGCCTAGTTTTCCGTTTTCATCATAGTCTCGCATAGCCACCCCGTAGTGATCAGCCATTCCGCCCAAGAAGACATTGTTTCCATGCTGAAAACTTGCTTCGAAAACTTCTTTTTCATTGTGCCACTTCCCAGTACCGAAAGTAGAATAACCTGCCTCTGCAAAGTCCATTGGGAATGTACGTTCGTCTTTTAGCTTATCATATACATGAAATAAGCTTCTTCCACTTAGTAGCATCGCCCGACTTGCTGCACAAACAGCGCCGTGGTTTCCGCCCATGACATAGGCATTTTCGAAGCGAGATCCTTCGCTTGCGAGCTGGTCTATATTCGGTGTTTGTATGTAGGGATTGCCAGCAGCTCCCAAAGCATCCGCCCGCTGATCATCTGCGAAAAGGAATAGGATATTTGGTTTAGCTTGTTGCGACTGAGCAATATTTTCTTGTATTGTAAGCGTAGAAAAAAGCGCGATTCCTAATCCGAAAACTGCAAATCTATTCTTCATCATTTAGGTTTAATTGTGTGTATCCATATTTAGCAATAGTTTCCGCTTGTTCTTTTTTCCCCTTTTCGGTTAAGTATGGACTGATTACCGCCCAAATACTTTTGACCATCGAACCCTTCTCCGTGAATTTTTCATTAGCTAAGACTTCCCTTTGGGACAGCCAAAAAGTGATGATGATTCGAATGATATGCTGAACCTGGTCAAAGATCTCAGGTTCAATCTTCATCATGTAATCTTCATTACTAAACTCTTGAAATATAGAGTCCATCTGTAATTTTCTGTACTCGGATGTTTTCTGTAATAGTGCTGAGATTTTTGGGTAGGCTCTGGTGATTTCCAATACGTCCAGATTCATAAAACGATAGCGGTATTGAAATTCTTCCAATTGGATCAGCAGAAGGTGAACACGTTCAATAGGCGATGTTTCCTCTTTTTTAGCGACAAAATACTCAGACATTTCATCTCTCATTTTATCATAAATTGCCAAAATGATATCCTCTTTGGTTTTGTAATGATAGTCGAGATTGCCATGGCTAATTCCCATCTCACCTGCTATGTGTCTACTCGTAACCCCTTGTACGCCAACTTTATTGTATTGCTTGATGGCGGTTAATAAGATCTTGTCCTTTGTTTTGATTTTCGGAGGTTTGTTCATTTTTAATCTTTATAAAGTTAAAAAAAAGAATCTGTCGTTAAGATATAGCTCAAACGATAAAAAAGGGGATTATTAATCCCCTTTTTTTAAAATAAAAAACCCATTACTCTACCAACTAATTTTTTATAATCATTCCCAGCCTGGTGTTTGTTTCAGATTTGGATTCAATGAAAGTTCATTTACCGGGACTGGGAAGTAATAATTCTTGCTTTCGTCAAATGCATAGCTGTTGTTTGACATCACGTCGCCATCTTCGTTTAAGAAAATGTCCGTTCCTATTTCAAATTCAGAAGCATCAGCTATATCCACTTCATTGAATTTTACTCCAAGAACTGGGTTAGCTAATTCAGCACCTTTTTTCCAACGCATCAAATCGTCAAATCTGAAGCCTTCAAAGGCCAATTCCACTCTACGTTCTCTGCGAATATCTTCGATGATGCTTTCGCTTAACACAAGATCTGCTACGCCTGCTTTTAGTCTAAGCGTATTGACAGAAAGGTCAATGTCTGCTTGCGAGACTGTACCAAGTTCTGCTTTAGCTTCTACCATGATTAATAGTATCTCAGCATATCTAATAAGCGGAGCATCGGAGAAGGACCGAGACCAGTTAGCGAACTCTTGATCAGGATTGAAGAATTTTACTAATTGATATCCAGATGGACTAGCAGAGACATTGATTCCAGCAGGAGTGGAGTTCAGGTATAATTGGTCACCTGCGAAGTATGTGTTTGGTAATGAAAATGTTTGAGAAAGTCTAAGGTCACGATTTGCAAATTCCATTTCCAACGTTGCATCTCCTTGGTATAGCTGACTTTCAGAGATAGTCAGTCCATCTGATAGAAGGTAATCATTAACCAGACTTTTTGTGCCACCAAGCTCTACGCCATTCGCATTTTTGATCAAAGCTGCATTATTGTGATACAATTGAAGTGCATCATCGTAATTTTTGAAGAAGATGACTTCTTTGTTTCCAGAAAGGGTAGTTTGAGCGAAAAGCTCATTATAACTGACGTTAGGATCAATCATGTACTGACCTGTATTGATCACAGCCTCTGCAGAACTCACTGCTTCTTGCAAATATTCTTGCTCGCCACCTAGTCCGTGGTATTTACGAAAAGTGCCTTCGTGAAGCATGATTCTAGCTTTGTAAGATTGCGCAATAGCCTTTGTGAATCTATTTTCAACTGCAGTGCTAGCCATGTGCTCGGTAGCAAAATCCAAGTCAGACTTGATGAAAGCCATTACCTCATCTCTTGACGATTGAGTTGCATAGAGTAATTCATCATCTTCTGTAAGTACACGATCAATGATTGGTAGCTGGCCATAAAGCTTTAATTTATCGTAATAATCTAAAGCTCTTATCAATCTTGCCTCTGCGATATATGGATTTCTAGCGGCAGCTTCTATGTCAGAAGATTCAGTGTTTTCTAACATTTGGTTGATATCTCTTACGAGAGACCAGCTCCAGTTACTAATACCAGGATTGTTTGCGGTATTGATGCCGAGCCTTACATTGGTAGGAGCTTCAGCATAAGCATTGTCACTATTGACATCTTCTGTCATCATACCACCACCTGTAAAGCCTTTATTAGCGAAATAAGTGGCGTAAAGTTGGTTGTTGTAAATCTCTAGATCAGCAGTGTTGTTCCAGAAATTAGCATCGTTGATCTGAGTTTTTGGCACTGTGTCCAGAAACTCATCGTTGCAGGAGGCTAGACCTAAGCAGACTAGAGCAACTAGATATAATTTTATATTTTTCATTTTCTTTAATTTTAGAGTTGGAGCAGATTAAAATCCTATGGTCAGGCCAAATGAAAGTCTCTTAGATAATGGATAGATTTTACCTGATTGGCTACCACCATTCGAGAAGTTGGTTCCTCCTAAGTTATCCTGTCCTGGATCCAAGATTTCTGGATCAAAGTTCTTGTTCAACTTCGTGAACGTCACCAAGTTTTCAGCTGATACAAATACTCTCGCATTGCTCATTTTCCATTTGTCCATTAGGCTTGTTGGGAAATTGTAGCCTACGGTTAGATTTTTCAATCTCAAATAGCTAGCATCTTGTAGGTAGCGAGTCTGGATCTGCGTATTTCTGTTGATCACAGCTGCCTGTGAAGGGCGGAAATAGTATGCATCTGTATTGACAGGAAGTCCATCAGTACCGTCACTCCAAGTATTGTTATACAGGTCGTCAGTTACGATCACGTTTCCGTATCCACCTTCTCCACCAAACATAATCGGACCGTCCAACCAGAAATCGCGCTTAGCTACTCCTTGGAAGAACACACTCAGGTCAAAACCTTTGTACTGTAAACCGGCTCTGATACCGTAGTTGTATCTTGGAGAGGCATTACCGATGATTTTTCTATCACCTGAATCGTCTACTGTATTTGCGCCATTATTGATTTCGCCATCACCATTTAGATCCGCATAGCGAACGTCGCCAGGAGCAAGAAGATTGGCGCCTCCTAAAGAACTATGATCTGGTGCATTAGTAATTTCCTCTTCACTTTGGAAGAGACCTACAGTTTCATAACCCCAGATTTCACCGATCATTTTGCCTTCATAATAAGCTGATGAAAGTGTTTTAGAAGGATTATCATACTTGGTGATTTCAGCTTTAGAATCAGAGATTACAAAATTGATGTTGTATGTGAGGTCCTTGTTAATTTGATCTTTCCATCCAATGGCAGACTCCCAGCCGTTTACCCGTAGGTCTGCGGCATTCTTTTGTGGTGCAGCTGCTCCGAATACTCCTGGAAGCGCGGCTCCTGCTACAAGCATGTCAGAAGTGTTTCTTTGGAATACATCAAAAGTCACATCCAAACGACCTTGTAGGAATATCATGTCAACTCCAAAGTTTGTCGTAGCGACCGTCTCCCAAGTTCTAGTAGATCCGATTGGGTTTTGAGGGCTTAGGCCTAGTGGACGTGTTCCATCCGAAATCCAACTGGTTTGCGTCACAGTATTGTACCCAACAAATGGGTAATAAAGAGATGTATTCTGATTTCCCAACTCACCGTATGATGCTCTTACTTTCAGTAAGTTTAACCAAGTAGCGTCCTGAAGAAATCCTTCGTCAGAGATTCTCCAGCCTGCAGATACAGAGGGGAAGAATCCATATCGATCATCTTTGTTGAATCTAGAAGATCCATCATAGCGACCATTTACTTCTAATAGGTACTTGTCTTTAAAGCTGTAGTTTACTCTTGCAAACACAGATCTCAGTGCCCAGTCATAATAATTATCAGTAACAATAGGAGTACCTATTGTATTCGAGATAGAAAGAATGTCATCACTTATCAGTAGGGTATTATAAGCATAGTTATTGGTGAATGTCGCCATCTCTTGGTTATAGCCCAGTGTTGCTTGTACACTATGGCCACTTGCCCAGTCTTTAGCCCATTTGCCATACATGTCAAATGCATAGTAGGTGTTGACTTGATTGCTTTTGTCTATGTAAGAGGCTTCCGCATCTTTATTTACATTGAAATTTGAAGCAGGTGAAACAGAGTACATCTGCTTGTGATTTTGCTGTCTAGTATTGAACTTAGGGTTGTATGTGAAGTTAGAAAGAACAGAAAAGTCACCCCATTTCATTTCTACACCCGCTTTGGTATTTAGGTTATAATTAACCGTATTGTCTCTACCGCCATTTTCGATTGTTGCCACTGGATTCAGCCTTGAGAAAAGCTGAACAGGAACGCCATCGATATCATAGTAAGGGACCTCAGTTGGTCTTGCTCTCCAAGTCACGTGAAAGATAGAAGGACCAAATCCACTACCTGGAAGGTTATGAAGGTCTTGCTCCGACTTAGAGAAGTTTACTTGAAAAGACGTCGTCAACCAGCTGTTGATTTGCGTGCTTAGGTTAGTGTTGAAGTTGAATCTCTCGAAGAAATCATCTCCTAGTTTTACAATTCCATTTTCTTTAGCATATGCAAAAGAAGCTCTGTAGGCAGTTTTTTCTGTTCCACCTGACACACTCAAATTATGATTTTGACCTGGTGCTGCAGTAGCAAAAACCTGATCGGCCCAATCATTATTAGCATGAACGTAATAAGCATTTCCATCCGGCTTTAAAGAATAGTCAGTAGATATTCTGCCTTCTACACGATCTTGGATCAGACCAAGGTTAGTGTCATCGAAAATAATACTTTGTCCACCGTTTTGACGCATACTATTTACATAAAGTGCATAACGGTAACTATCTGTTTTATTTGGAATAATTGTAGGGCTAGAAGCATAAAAGTTACCGGAATAAGTCACTTTAGGCTTAGCGTTTTTGTTTCCTTTTTTGGTAGTCACTAAGATTACTCCGAAAGCAGCTCTGGCACCGTAGATAGCCGCTGAAGCTGCATCCTTAAGTACTGTCACACTTTCTATATCCTGTGGGTTGATGTTGTTGATGTCCATCTGTGCACCATCCACCAATACTAGTGGACTACCACCGTTGATACTGGTCGCACCACGAATGTTGATGCTAGTTCCTGAACCTGGAGTACCAGAATTAGAAGCGATATTTAAGCCTGGTACAACTCCTTGTAGACCTTGAGAAAGGTTAGTAATAGGTCTATTTTCAAGAACCTTGCTGTCCGTAATACCTACAGCACCAGTCAGGTTACCTCTTTTCTGAGTACCATAGCCTACTACCACTACTTCATTAAGAGAAGAAACGTCCTCAGACATAACTACGTCCAGGGAAGTTCTGTTTCCAATGGTAATCTCCTGAGGTTCGTAGCCAATGTAGCTGAAAACTAGAACAGCATCGGAATTCGGTACTTGAATGGAATATTTTCCTTCGATGTCACTGACAGTGCCAGTTGTTGTTCCCTTCACCAAAATGGTAAGTCCAGGAAGAGGGAGGCCACCGTTAGCATCCGTAACGACACCTGTAACGGTAGTTTGGGCTAATGTCATTCCTGAGCTCCCCAGGAAGAGGAACAGTAAGCAAATGTGTGCCAAAGTACCAAATTTCATTTTGGTATCAGGCCACTTGCTGAGTCTGTTTAAGATTTTTGTAGTAGAGTTTTTCATACACACAAAGTGGTTAGTATTGGATATTTTCTGAAAATCGTTATCCAGAATAACTGGCTGCTATGAGCAGTTGTCTGGATAACGGTGGGTAAGGTAATTAAAAATAGTGCATACGCACTAATATTTGTTAAAAAAATAGGCCTTTAGGACTAAAAAAATGCAAAATGTTGCGTATGAACTCCAAATCCTCATATTATTTTCGATAAATGTGGGAGCTTTTATAAAAAAATGAAAAAGGAAGTGAATGCTAAGGTATATGTAGACTAGATTTTTATAAGTTCAGCACCCATCTTCGACCTAAATGCAGTCAGGTATTTCTAGGCAGGATTGTATACTTTATAAAAAGTTAGTTGATGAATGTACAGCCTAACTGTTTATAAGCTAGGCTTGAAAATCTGGCTTCAACCCGCATCTCGCATTTGGGTACCATCGAATTAATTATTCTTTCGACTCGCTTTTAAGTGGCCTAACCATATTAAAAATCTTTCCTTCAGGATTTCTGGCTGCGAAATAGACATGTGTTGGATGACCATGTTGCACTAGTACTTGAGGGCGTTCCAGTTTAGGGAATTCTACAGTTTCTCCATTGCTGAGCGTGAGAGTTCTGCTGTATGCAGCTGGGTTTTCCGGTGTAGTCCAAACTAGTCCGTCTTCAGAACTTGCATAAAATCCTGCACCAGATTCACCAGTAATGGCGGCATTCATGCATTTGGCTAGCATGTGATACTGGCTGCCATCGTACCAGATGTATGGGTCTTCCACATCTGAACTTATTGGAAGAAGTTTGATTTGATTATCCTCGCCCTTCCGTTCGTAGGGCCCCCAATAGTGCTTGGCTGTGGCAACCCCAAAAGTCATTGTTCTATTCTGGTTTCTTGCTGGGTAGGGAACGGGAGCACTTTTATACACCAAGAGCACAGATCCATCTTCATGGACAAAAGGGGCAGGATTACTTATAATTGCGCCATCCCATTGTCCTGGTCGAGGTTGAAGGATTGGTTCTTCCATTCGTTTCCATGGGCCAGTTGGTGAATCAGCGACAGCTACTCCTATACGTTTATGATTCCATGCTTCTTCATAGAGTTCACGGGTAGGAGCTATTTGTTCTGGTTGATCAAATTCGTAGTTAATACCGATGTAGAATAGTACATATTTCCCATCGTGGAATTGGATGTTGGGATTGTGGGTCATCATTCCATCCCAATATTCTTTGCCTCGAGCAGGCAAAACTACCTGCTTGAATTTAAATGGGCCTTCAGGATTATCCGCTACGGCTAGGACAACTTCGCTATTGGTCACCCATGCACTCATCCCCAGATGTTTTGGCCAGCGACTGGCAAACATGTAGTAAAGGTTATCTTCTCCCTGGATCACTGAGCCACCCCAAACAATATAATCCTCCATTTGAAATGCTCCTTCGACAGGAGAAGTATCCCACTGATTTAGGAAAGGATTAGGTTGGGAATAAGCTACGCTAAAGCTGATAAATAAGCTAAAGGAAAGTAGGTATAGTAATTTCATTTTTGACTAGGTCAAAGTGTAGGTGTCTTTTGAATGTGTATAGCCGCTTTTATTCCAGTAAGAATGCAAAAGCAATATAGGATATGTTAAACTTAAGAATTGTGGCCGCTTCTGCCTGTCTCGATAGGCGGGAGTCACCCGTCTTCGGTCTTCCAGCCAGCTAAGCAAAGAAATTATGGATACCAGTATTATTGCGGATAGTCATGTTTTAATAGGAATATTCGTAATGCAAAAGATCTGCACTCATACCTGGTTCCATAGGAGTTTGGTATTTCCCGTCTGAGATCAAGACTGGGTGTTTGAAGTAATCACGTAAATGTGGGATGTGCTCCAATAGCAAAGCCGGATGCCCAAGCGTAATATGATTGAACAATACCAAGTGCTGGTGAATCTGTCCCATGTCACCTACGTGAGGGACTACAGGGATATTGAATTTTCGGGAAAGTAAACTGATTAGGATAAACTCTGAAACTCCACCTACTCTTACTGCATCTACCTGGTTGAAGGACATGCATCCGGATTGGATGAAGTTTTTGAAAATTATCTTATTCGGAACGTGCTCTCCGAGTGCAAGGGGTACATCTACTGCTTTTGCCAAAGCTACATGCGCATAGACATCATCCGGATGCGTAGGCTCCTCGATCCAATAGGGATTTAATTCTTTCAGTTTGGTACATACATCTATAGCTTGTGGCAAAGTCCATTGTTGGTTTGCATCAAACATGATGGTGGCCTGATCTCCAGCTACTTTTCGGACCAATTCAGCTCTTCTGATGTCACGATCTGGATTTTGAGCTCCTACTTTCAGCTTCATCGCTGTGAATCCATTGCTCATGGCTACTTCCACATTGCGAAGTACCTGGTCATCCGTGTAATTGAACCAGCCAATCGACGTGTCATATCCCGGGTATCCAGATTTGATAATAGACTCTCGCTCAATAATGCCAGTTCTTTGATTTTTGATCAGGGCTATAGCTTCTTCTCTAGGTAAAATATCTTCGTAATAAGAGAAGTCAAGCGTGTTTACCAATTGCTCAGGACTCAAATCCGTAAGTAATTTCCAAAGTGGTATACCTTCTGCTTTTGCCCATAGATCATAGCAAGCGTTCACTATTGCCGCCAATGCCAGTTGCACCACTCCTTTGTGTGGCCCGAGCCATCGGAAGTTCGGATCATCCGCCATTTTCTTGTAAGTGGTACCAAAGTCCGACATTAGTTCATAGATCTCTTTTCCTTCTATGTGTTTGACCAAGTAGTCTATGGCCTGACAAACGATTTTATTGCCCGAACCCAAGGTAAATGCCAGTCCTACACCTTCTAGATTTGAATCTGTAGCTAGCTTGCAAACGGCGTATGCATATACAGGACTGGTATGAACGGCATCTGAACCCGCTCCGTCTTTTAGATCAAAACGTGTGTCATTGGAATGGGCTTTTTTTATTACAATAGATTTCTTCATCTTCGAAAAGTTAATGTGTGCAATTACGGTTAGAGCAGTTGTGGTTGTTTGGTTTGAAGTTAGTTTGCAGGGTTTACTGCGAGTGGTATCTGTATATTGAATGAGCTTCCGTCGGTTTTTGGATTGACATTGTCAACTGCCGCTGCGCAATAGAGGTACAATGGAGTGCCGTCTTCACTTAGCAGAAGTTGCGGTCGCTCCAGTCTGTCAAGCTGAATGGTCTGTCCATTTTCGAGGGTAACTTCCCTTTTCATAAAGAGTGGTTCGCTTGTGATTTCCCAATTGATACCATCTTCAGATTTAAGTATTGCCAGGACTTTCTTCTCGCTTTTTGCGACAACGCCGGTGAAATCTTTCACTACAGCAAAGAAGCAGTCGTATTTTGTTGAGAACCAAACATAAGGATCTTCGGTACTTGCCATTTTTCCATCAGGCATGCGGACATCGAAAATGAATTCATCTCTAGCAGTAAATGGTCCCATAGGGGTAGGTCCAGTCGCTACGCCATGCACTCCTTTCCATGACGGTTCATAGATGTTTCCTTTGAAGAAAAGCATGTATTCCTTTGTCTTTGGATTGTAGTCCACAGAGGGATTCACCACGATCAGGTTATCTGGCTTGGCTACAGTTCCTTCAGGCGAGGGACTCACTACATTATTTTTTTTAACGCGTGTTCTCGGACTCAACAGCGGCTTGGCTGCACGTTTGAAATTTCCTGCTACTAGGTCTTCAAAGGAATCGAACTGAATAACTCCGATTTGTTGACTTTGCTGAACGCGGTTTCTTTTATCTACATCTGGAGCAATTTTCTTACCCGGATCTTTTCCTCCGATGTAGTATAAGTAGAAGCTTCCGTCAAATTCTTTGACGTGCGGATTGTGAACGCCTTGCGCATCCCAAGCTTCTGGATCCCCATTGTATCGGGCTCCTTTGAGGATGATTTTTTGGAATTTGAAATCACGATCCGGGAAATCAGAGACAGCGTAGCCGATTTTGCTTTCCAGTACCCAGCTTTGCGAGAAGCTAGCTTTACCGGTACCACTTTCCCACATGGCAAAAAGCATGTGATATTTTCCATCTTTTCCTTTCACTGCAGATCCACCCCAGACGAAGTAATCTTTGAGCTTCAATATCGAAGGACCATCCAGAAATTGACTTTCCTCACCTTTCTTGAGTTCCGCGGAAACGGGTAAGGACTTCACCTGGAACTGTGCGGTAGCAATTCCAGACAAGGAAATTAGGAGGCATGCTAGGGCTAATTTTTTTCGAAAGTTCCAGAAGACTTCCCACAGATCTTCGCAGAAAAATGCGCAGATTTTCGCGGATCTTGTAGTTAGAATATGTTGTGCTTTTATCTCTGTTTGTGAAGTCTTCATTTATGAATTGTTTTACAAAAAAATGATCATTTCGATGCCTTATAATTAATACCTAGATCATTCTTTCTTACCTCAGCGAGTTTTTTGGCGAGCTTGGCTTGCATTTCTTTTACGACTGATTGATGCGAAGCTTCTTTAGCCAAGTTTGTGAACTGCATAGGATCAGTTTCCATGTCATAAAGCTCCATTCCTGCACCTGCATCCTCATCATATTGGATATAGGCCCACTTGTCTGTGCGGATCAAAAATGACTTTCCTCCCTGTGTTACCGAGAAAGCGAAATCCCGAACCTTCTTCTTAGGATTCTTCAGAATTGGTACTAAGCTTTTTCCCTGAATCCCTTTTGGGTAATCCAATCCTGCCAGCTCAGCTAGCGTGGGATAGAGGTCAAGTAGCTCTGTGAAGGAGTTCGCAACTGCCGGTTTTTTGCCAGGCACCTTGATCATCATCGGTACTTTCACTGATTCTTCGTGAAGGCTTACTTTCATCCAGAACTCATGCTCATCCAAGTGGAATCCATGATCCGAAGTAAAAATCACAATTGTATTGTCTTCCAATCCTTCTTCTTTCAGGGTCTTCAGCACCTTGCCCACCTGCGCATCCATGTATGAAACCGAGGCATAATAAGCAGCGATAGCTTTCTGCTTTTGCACGTCATTCATATCAGCATTTACACTGGTCACGTAGTTGATGCCACGCTCAGGGATATCATCCCAGTCATTTTCCACTTGAGTTGGAAGCTTAATTCCTTCGTATGGAAAAGGGGAGAAATACTCCGCAGGAGCCACAAAAGGTACGTGAGGTCTCACAAATCCTACTGCCAAAAAGAAGGGCTTGTCCTTGTGAGTGCGCAGGAGCTCGGATGCTTTTTCAGCTGTTTTTCCATCAGAATGCGCCAGGTCTCCACCGGAAGCCTGCACGATAGTCATTACATTTCCACCTTTTCTCTCGATGCTACCGTCTGCATTATTTTGCACCAATTCAGCCTCTCCTTCAGCTTTCCATTCTGGGCCCTGAGAGTTGAATTTCTCAGTCCAAGAAGCAGGATCGTCTTTTCCATCTGATCCAGTTTCTATATCGATAGGAACACCCATGTGATAGATTTTGCTCACTCGGGCGGTGTAATAGCCGTTTTGCTTGAAAAGCTCTGTCAACGAAGCTCTGTCTGGGCCTACATTTTCGCGTCCACTTACATAGCCATAGGTTTGTGTGGCATTCGGATAATAGCCAAACATGAATGAAGCTCTGGATGGTCCACAAACTGGATATTGCGTATAAGCTCGGGTAAAAACCGTGCTTTCCTTCGCCAACTGATCGATGGCGGGAGTTTTAGGGACTGGATTTCCGTAGGCTCCGATGGCTGTAGTAGTCAGATCATCAGAGATGATAAACAGGATATTCGGTTTTTTCTTTTGCTGGGAAAAAGCGCTAAGCGAAAGAAGAACAGATGCTAGGAACAGTAATTTTTTCATGTATTAGCTAATTTTTTCGAATGATGTTCCGCTTGATTGTGAGGCCTGATAGACTACTTCCACCAGTTTCATGGTTTGGAAAGCGTCGGATGTACTATTTCTTAAGTGCGCACCAGGATTTTCGAGTTTAACTTGTAAGGCTGCCATCGTGCCGATAAATGCATGTGGAAACCAGCCTCCAGAAAGCGGGAATTCTTTCCAGCCCTCTTGATCGTCCAAAAGACAATACTCCATTTTCGCTGGCTGACCTTTTGGATAATCGAGCGACAGGCCAATGGTGATTTTAATAGCACCTTTTGTTCCTTCGATTTTGAAATAGGATTCTTGATTTTTCACGCCAAACTCATGGCCATGATTTGTTAAAATTCTAGCCTGAGTGAATTCGTCGTAATCGAGAATGATGGAGCTTCGTGTATCTGCTAAATCCTTCATTTTCGGATGCCGACTAAGGCTGGCATGCACTGCGGAGGGATTTCCAAGAAATGAGCGGATCAAATCCAAGTAGTGTACGCTGTGATAGAGAACTTCCATTCTTGGTTTTTCCTTGAGAAAACCCCAAAGATCCCAAGGAGTGTAGACGCAGACTTTTAGTTCTAAATCATAGATGTCTCCTAGCAATCCTTTATTCACCATGTCCTTTGCAGCAAGCATGTAGGGAGCAAACTTCAATTGGAAGTTCATTGCCGCGATCAGCTTCTTGCGCTGGCAGATCTCGTGGATTTCTGCAGCTCCAGCCAGTGTTTCGCCCATTGGCTTCTGGATCAAAACAGCAGAACCATCTGGCAATTCCTGTAGAATCGACACAATCTGATCTGCTGGGACAGCTAAATCAAACACTGCTTGTTGATCGGATGCGGTTTTGATCAATTCTCCTAGGTCTGCAAACTTCTTGGAGACTATCGGGAATTTTGATAGAGCAGCTTCTGCTTTGGATTCATCCAAATCAAAAATCCCCATCACCTGCCATCCTGCCAACGTATATGCCGGAAGATGAGCTTCCACTACTATCCCGCCAGCGCCAATAATTGCTATCGGTCGGGAATTGGAGGGAAGTAAAGGTTTTTGATTGATTTCCATGGGTAGTTTATTTGCTGAAATCAGGGTTGCTGTAGCCTTGTGTCTTATATATTTCGAGCTTTGCAGACATTTCTTTGACAAGTTCTGGGTATTCTGCTTGAAGATTGTTTAACTCCTGCGGATCCTTTTCTAGGTTGTAAAGTTGGATTGGAGGAAGCTTTTTCCCATTTGCTGCCGGAGCGACTTTTGTCCACCCACCTGAGCCTTCAGTCATGATTAGTTTCCATTCACCTTTTCTGATCGCAAATGATCCATGGGCAGAATGGTTGATAATATCCTCCCGTACGGGCTTGTCAGTTTTGCCTAACAAAACGGAGCTAAAGTCCATGCTATCTTCAAATTGACTATTTTTTTTGCTGTTTCCTGTAATTCCCGCTAGGGTAGAAATCACATCATTCAAGCCGAAAAGCTGAGAATTGACTTGATTGTTTTTAATAGTTCCAGGCCAAGACACGATGAAGGGCACACGATGTCCACCTTCAAAAATATCTGCTTTTGTTCCTCTGTATGGCTTGCTCGGGTCATGTCCGGATGCTTTCACCGATCCAACTGCCCCCGACATTCCTGTGCCATCCCGCTGAGGAGAGCCATTGTCTGAAGTGAAGATGATCAGCGTGTTTTCCAGCTGACCCGATTTTTCCAGCGCTTTTACTATCTGGCCAACCGTGTAGTCTACCTGATGCACATAGTCACCATAAGGGCCGATTTTGGTAGTCCCCTGGAATTCTCCCGCAGGAGCGATAGGAGTGTGAGGAGCCGTAAGCGCAAAATACATGAAGAAAGGATTTTTGGAATCAGCCTGTTCCTCTATGTACTTTTCTGCTTTTTCAGTGATCGTAGGCATGACTGCGCGTAAATCCCAACCGCTATACATAGGTCCTGGATTTCCATAGACAGAGTCTGGTTTGATCATGTCAGGAATTTGGAGAAGCTTGTCGTTCTCGAAAAATGCATAAGGAGCGTAATTTGGCACATCGTCTCCGAAGTAATAATCAAACCCAACGGTGGTCGGGCCACCACCAAGAGCTTTTGTAAAGTCTATTTTATCGGCTAAGGGCTGACGCAACTTTGCGTCATGTGGCATTACACTAAGCGTGTCATTTACATCTTTTCCCCGCTCATCAGACCACAGCCAGCCCAAATGCCATTTGCCGATAGCAGCAGTATTGTAGCCGCTTTCTTTAAGCATGGTGGCGATAGTTTGTCTGTTTTGATCGATCAGAGGTTTGTCCCAGTACAATAAAACGCCATTTTCCAAAGCGGTTCTCCAGGAATATTGCCCTGTAAGAAGTCCGTATCGTGTAGGAGTACATACCGCACTTGGGCTATGCGCATCTGTAAATCTAATGCCACTTTTAGCTAACGCATTGATATTTGGCGTAGGGATTTTAGAGTCTGGATTGTATACCTCAGGATCTCCATAGCCCAGATCATCGGCCAGAATGATGATCACATTGGGCTTCGATTTCTTGCTTTTCAGTTCATTTTTCTTTGCAAAGGAAAAAGCTGCTAGGGCAAAGACTGCAATGACTAAAATGGATATATAATGTGTTTTGTTAATTCTCATAAGGTTCTTAGAACGGACTTAGTAGAAAATGAGGTAAATGCAGATCATGATAGCCACTAGGACTATGCTCAGCACCTTGGTTTGTTTGGTGGAGCCTTCTAGTTTGAGATAGAAGTCTCCTGAGATTATCATTGGAGTTTTATCTGTCCAGCTCACTATCCAATAAATCAATGAAGAGACTATAAAGAATAGGCAGGTTTGGCGAAGCCAGTTGATGTTAAGTCCGTCTGCACTGGAAATGAAGTTTTCTACTCCTCCGATTGGGATGTATTTCTCTACGATAAATACGATTCCTGCGAATAAACTCCCGGCCAATAAGGTCAGGAAAGCCGCCCTTGAAGTTCCTTTAGG
Organism: Algoriphagus chordae; assembly: GCF_003254055.1. Classification (GTDB taxonomy): domain Bacteria; phylum Bacteroidota; class Bacteroidia; order Cytophagales; family Cyclobacteriaceae; genus Algoriphagus; species Algoriphagus chordae. The sequence goes on along the minus strand of NZ_QKZT01000024.1, from coordinate 25,753 downwards.
CGAAAGAATTCCATATAGAAATACTGCTACTATAGATGGAGCGAAGATGGAAAACATCTGATTGATGAGTTCAAATATGGCTCCTAAGTTCCCTAGAAAGGGCGACCAGATTACAGCTATTACGAGCACTACTACCGCGGAAATTCTACCAATCCGTATTTTGGACTGGTCCGTCAGATTGGGGTTGATTCTGCCGAAAACGTCAAATACCAATAAGGTCGAGCAACTATTCAGTGCAGCAGCTACACTACTCATCACCGCTGCCAAAAGCGCAGCGACCATCAGTCCTTTCAGCCCAATAGGCATCAGGTTCATGATCAGGATAGGTAGTACAGATTTGGTATCTTCACCTATCTCTTCTCTGAATAATGCAAAGGCTAAGATTCCCGGAACGACCATGATAAAGACTGGAAGTATTTTGAGGAAACCTGCGAATATGGCGCCGAGCTTTGCTTCATTTTCGGATTTGGCTCCCAATACCCGCTGCACGATAGTCTGATCCGTACACCAGTACCAAATTCCCAAAATCAAATGAGAGAAAAGCATATCTGGGAAAGTAAATCCCTTGGCTTCTGTGTCAAAAGCCACCGCTTGCAGTCTATCCGCGCTGACGACTTCTTTAAGTTCTGCCATGGAATGAATTCCCACATCTGAAAGAGCGAATATTGCTAAAACTGTAATAGTCAAAGAACCCAAAATCAGGATGACTGTCTGTACTGTTTCGGTCACAACTACCGAAGATAGACCTCCGATAATAGTGTACAACCCTGTAGCTCCAGCGATAATAAGAATGGAAATAACAATGTCCAGTCCGAATACTTTCTCGAAAACCACCGCGCCGGCATAGAAGCTCACACCTATATGCATAAAGAGTGCAGCTAGTATGCTGAAAATTGCCAAAATCATCCTGGAGCGGTGATCATAGCGTTTTTCCAGAAACTCTGGTAGTGTGGTTATTTTTGTTCTTAAGTAAAAAGGAATGAAAACGAAGGCTAGAATTAATAGCTCAAAAGCAGAAAACCACTCGAAGTTCCCCCAAACTATGCCATCAATAAATCCCGATTCTGCCAGTCCTACTAAGTGAACGGTAGAGATATTGGATGCAAAGAGTGAGGCGCCGATGACAGACCAAGTCAATGTCTTTCCTGCTAAAAAATAGCCTTCACTGGTTTGCTTTTTTCTTCTCGAAAACCATAGGCCAACTACAATTATCCCTACGAGATAGAGCACTATTACTGAGAGATCAATATAACTAAGTGAGGTCATTGGGTCAGGCCAAAACGCCTTTATGTTTTATTTCCACGCCTAAATTATAATAATTAGGGCGTAGGCACTAGTTTATTTAGGAAAGTTTTTTTGATTTCAGCTAATTTGGTATCGAAAACCACCGGGAAGGCTGTATTCGCATGAAAATTAGGTAAGGGTGAAATTGCCAAAAGGGGTGATAGTCCTTCATTTGTATGAAGAAATGAGTTAACTGCGCTGAATATAATAAAAACACTTAATTTTAGGGCTATAGACCAAGTTATTGGAATCTATCATTTAGCTATTACTTTTAACTTACCTTAATGTTGAAAAGCTTATAAGCTCGTCGTTTGATTTACACTTAACCTTTTATACTTGATGAATTCTTTATTTAAACTGACCTGCTTTTCAGTTTTAATTGTCATGGCCATTGGCTGTAAGCCAACTGAGACTGAGGAGCAAAGCGAAAAGCGTCCGAACATAGTTTTTATTATGGCTGATGATCATGCCTACCAGGCGATCTCTGCCTATGGTGAAGGCTTGAACGAAACTCCAAATATTGATAGAATAGCCAAAGATGGGGCGATCTTCACTCGTGCTACCGTGACCAATTCGATCTGTGCTCCCTCTAGGGCAGTGCTACTGACAGGAAAGCATAGCTTTATGAACGGCAAGGTGGATAACATTCAGCCATTTGATTGGGAGCAGGACAATTTCCCAAAACTGATGCAAGCAAATGGTTATGCTACGGCGCTTATTGGCAAAATCCACCTGGATGGGCAGCCTCAGGGTTTTGATTATTCTATGGTACTACCAGGTCAGGGGAATTACTACAATCCAGACTTTTTGATCAATGGAGAGAAAAAGAGAATCGAAGGATATGTGACTGACATCACGACTGACCTGGCCTTGGACTGGTTGGAGAATGGCAGAGATAAGGAAAAGCCTTTCGTTTTGCTATACCACCAAAAGGCTCCGCATAGAAACTGGAAGCCGGCACCTGAGTACTTGACGCTATATGATGATAAGGAATTTACTCCTCCAGCTAATTTCTTTGATGAGGAAACAAACTATCAGGGAAGAGGAACTGCTGCTCGTGAGCAGGAAATGGAGATCGACGAGATCATGCGTTGGGGATTGGACTTAATGCTGGAAGTTGACCCTTATGGAGATAGTACAAATCTGAAAGGGCAATTGCAGCGCCTTAATCCAGAGCAGTTGGAAGCTTGGAGAGCAGCTTTTGATCCGAAAAATGCTGCGTTCTTGAAAGCATACGGCCAATTGGACGAAAAAACATTGAGCCTAGAGAAGAAGCGTGAGATCGCTATCTGGAAATACAATCGCTACATCAAAAACTACCTACGTACGATCAAGTCTGTGGATGATGGAGTAGGTGAGGTGTTGGATTATTTGGAAGCAAATGGCTTGGCTGAAAACACCATCGTAGTTTACACTTCTGATCAAGGTTTTTACTTAGGAGAGCATGGTTGGTTTGACAAGCGCTTTATGTACGAGGAGTCATTCCGTACGCCTCTTTTGATGAAATTTCCGAAGGAGATCAAGCCAGGAACTTCTATCAAAAGCCTAGTGCAGAACTTAGATTTTGCTCCAACTTTCCTTGATTATGCAGGGATCAATATTCCGCAGGAAATGCAGGGAGAATCTTTCAGAAAGCTCGTGAGCGGAGAAAGCGATGTTTGGAGAGATGCCGTGTATTATACCTATTATGAATACCCTGCTGAGCATAGTGTGAAAAGACATAATGGAGTGGCTACAGATCGCTACAAGCTGATTCACTTCTATTATGACATTGACGAGTGGGAATTGTACGATCTGGAAAAAGATCCACGTGAGATGAATTCTGTGTACGATGACCCTGCTTATGCTGATGTACGGGAAATGATGCACAAGAAGTTTGATGAAGTGAGAGCAAAATATGGTGACAGCGACGCGAATGACAAACGCTTCTTGGACGAGTACATGGAAGTTTATAACCGTCGAAATAATAAATAGATGCTGGTGTAGGGCAGAATTAGACCAAAAGGCTCTATCCGTCTAACTTCAGCGTAGAATCTGAAATAATACCTTAAAATGAAACATACTTTAAAATCGATTTTCCTCGGTTCTCTAGCCGTACTTGCTTTTTCCTGCAAGCCAGAGGAGGCTGCTAATACAGCGGAGAGACCAAATATCATTTTCATCATGTCTGATGATCATGCTTATCAGGCGATTTCGGCCTATGATAATACCCTCATCGAAACACCGAATATCGACCGAATTGCCGATATGGGGATGCTGTTTACCAATGCATCCGTGACCAATTCTATCTGTGCACCTTCTCGTGCCACTATTTTGACGGGTAAGCATTCTCATATCAATGGTAAAGTGGATAATCACTTTCCTTTCGATACTACCAATGTGACTTTCCCTCAGATTCTTCATGATGCAGGTTATCAAACTGCCATGTTTGGTAAGCTCCACTTTGGCAACAGTCCAAAAGGCTTCGATCAATTTAAGATTCTGCCAGGTCAGGGAGCGTATTACAATCCTGATTTCATCACCAAAAATGAGGGTAATATCAAAGTTGAGGGTTATGTGACGGATATTATTACCGATATGACTTTGGATTGGTTGCAGAATGAACGTAAAGCCGATCAGCCCTTTATGCTCATGTATTTGCACAAAGCACCACACCGTGAGTGGCTTCCTGCAGAACGCCATGTGGAGGAATTTACCAACAGGACTTTCAAAGAGCCAGCAACTTTGTTCGATGATTACTCTGGAAGAGGAAGAGCTGCTCATGAGGCGGAAATGAATCTGTTGACAGATATGCACTGGTCAGGTGATTCCAAAGTATATCCTGAGGTAATGGATGAATTGGGTATTGCCGAAAACTCAGGTTGGGACAAAGGAGCATTTGAGAGAGAAGTTGGAAGAATGAATGAGTCTCAGCGAGCAAACTGGGATAAGGCCTATATGAAAGTCAATGAAGACTTTAAGAAAGCCTATCCTAGTATGACAGAAGAGGATAAGATGAAGTGGAGATATCAGCGCTACATGCAGGATTACCTAGGTACGATCAGAGCTGTAGATGAGAATGTAGGTCGTGTGTTGGATTATTTGGAGGAAAATGATTTGATGGAGAATACGATCATCGTCTATACTTCGGATCAAGGTTTTTACTTGGGTGAGCATGGCTGGTTTGACAAGCGTTTTGTGTACAATGAGTCTTTCAAAACACCTTTATTGATGGCTTGGCCGGGTAAAGTTGAAGCTGGAATCAAATCTGACGAAATGGTTCAGAATCTTGATTTCGCGCAGACTTTCTTGGAAGCAGCAGGAATCGATGCACCTTCAGATATGCAGGGCGAAAGTTTATTGCCACTGCTTACTGGCGAAACAGATAAGTGGACTCGTGAAGCGGTGTACTATCACTATTACGAATATCCTTCAGTACACATGGTGAAGCGTCACTATGCGATCATTACCAAGGAGTATAAATTGGTTCACTACTACTTTGACAATGACGAGTGGGAATTGATCGATAGATTGAAGGATCCTATGGAAATGACCAATGTATATGATGATCCCGCTTATGCTGAGATCAGAGCTGAGCTTCATAAGCAGTTGGATGATATGCGTGAAAAGTATGGGGATAGCTCAGAACTAAGTCAAGAATACATTGAGAAATACCTAGACTATATCCAAGAGCATAACTCTTATAATGGTGGTAAAAACACCGAGTTGATCGATAAGATTTTTGAGGATAGAAAGAAATAAATTTTCGTGATTATCCTCAATTATGTCAGTCACCTTAATTTCTTTGGCAACTGGCTGGAAGACCTCCCGATAGCTATCGGGAGACGGGTGACCGAAGTACCGTCAATATTAGTGTTAAACATTCTAGAAGTCTCTTTAGGAATTTTTCTAGGCTGTTTTCTGGGATGCTGAATTTAAAGTTTAGCTTATGATAGAGCCCCAGCGGATTAGTTCGCTGGGGCTTTTTTTAACCGCAAAGTTCGCGGAGGTTAACGCGGAGAGCGCAGTCGTATGTCAGGCTGCGCGAAGTCCTAGTCAGGCTGAGCGAAGTCGAAGCCCCTTTTTAATGTGAGTAACATAACTGTCCTCGTGCCTTCAGACTTCCGTTTTCTGGGTGCTGGGACTGGCAATACATATCGCGAATTTTATAATTTTTCATTGGTAGCGAAGCCGCTATATACCTTAGCAAGTCGTTGCCAAGCTGAGCGAAGTCGTTGTCAGGCTGAGCGGAGTCGTTGTCAGGCTGAGTGGAGTCGAAGCCCCTTTTAAATTTAGTTTACATTTTTGTCCTCGACCTCTAGACTTCCGTCTTCCGGGTGCTCGGACTGACACGATTTGTGGTAAAAAACATAAAACGTCCTTGGTAGCGCAGTCGTATGTCAGGCTGAGCGAAGTCGAAGCCACTTTTAATTTAGGTAGCATTAATGTCCTCGACCTCAAGACTCCCGTCTCTCGGGTGCTCGGACTGACACGGTTTGTGGTAAAAAATATAATACCTCCTTGGTAGCGGAGTCGAAGCCTTTTTTAGGTAAGTAAAATAAATGTCCTCGACCTCAAGACTCCCGTCTTCCGGGTGCTCGGACTGACACGAATTTCCCCTCGGACTGACACGGTTCGCGCTAAAAATCACATTTTATTAAAATCTATTTTTTTAGCCATTTGAGCTTCCTAATTTGAGTAAAAATCCCCAAGCCCATGAATAACCTCCATCAACTCTACCCAATCTCTCCTGAGGCAAAAGCCTTTTACCAGGAAAATAACTTTATCAAACTCAAGCAGGTACTAAGTCCGGAGGAAGTCGCACATTTCAATGAAGTGATTTCAGCAGAAGTCCAGCGGAAAAACACTCAGGAAAAACCCATGGAGGAGCGGGATACCTACAGCAAGGCATTCTTGCAGATTTTCAATTTGTGGACGGAATCTGAGGAAGTGAAAGAGCTCGTGATGAGCAAGCGGTTGGCTCAGATAGCCTAAGATCTGATGGGATGTGAGCGTGTGCGGATTTACCACGATCAGGCCTTATTCAAAGAGGCAGGTGGAGGAATCACGCCTTGGCATGCCGATCAGTATTACTGGCCGATAGATACGGATAATACGATTACGGTATGGATTCCTCTTCAGGCAACTCCTCTGGAGATGGGGCCTTTGGAGTTTTCAGCCAAAAGTCAACAGATCGTATTCGGACGAGACCTACAAATAGGAGATGAGTCTGAGTCAAAAATCAAGGATAACCTTCGCATCAACAACTTTGAGCATGTGATCGAAGCATTTGATTTGGGCGAAGTGAGCTTCCACTCAGGATGGGTATTCCATCGTGCCGGAGCCAATCAAACCGATCAGATGCGTAAAGTGATGACCGTGATCTACATGGATGCTGAAGCCAAATTGATGAATCCAAAAAATGACAATCAAATCCACGACTGGCACACCTGGTGCCCGGGAGCGAAGATCGGTGAAGTGATCGATACGGAATTGAATCCTATTGCTGGGGGGTAGGCTAACATGCTTTTATCTATTTCTTTCTTAGGATCTTGCAAATTCAATTAGTGGCTGAAATATATCATTATCTGCTTCTTTTACTGCTTTCAAGTATGTACTTCTTGTGTCGCCTTGATACTCTAAATCACCTGTTTCCCAGCTGAACATTGGTAAATCATAGCAAGGTTAAAACTTGACTTAAACAAGTATTATGTCAACTTAGAACCTGACAAAATAAAATCATAAAGGGTATAGCCTGATAAATATGGGGTTTAATTAGGGGTGTTTTACACTTTTAAGTAGTAATTAAGGCTTGTCCCAATCTAGAAAAAATCAAATCCATGATTGGAATACCTGGTGCCCGGGAGCGAAGATCGGTGAGGTGATCGATACGGAATTGAATCCTGTGGCCGGAAGTTTGGAATAAGGGCTTTGGATTGCATAATGTGTCGGGAAACTCTCTACATCTCAAATTTTCACGGAAAGTCTCAAATCGGATATAAACCATTTATATGCGATTAATTTTTTTATTAGGTTAATTGGCCTAATTTCATTGCTCGAACACAAACTATACAGATAAAATGCAGGCACTCCTTCTTCTTAGACCTAATGTAGTCGCTCTCTTCTTGACGCTTCTAATTCTTTCTGCTTGCTCTATAGAGACCTCCACTTCTCCCAATATTGTTATCATATACGCAGATGATATGGGCTATGGAGACTTAAATATCCAAAACCCAAATTCCAAAATCCCAACCCCAAATCTTGACAACCTGGCAAGAGAAGGAATGCGTTTCACAGATGCGCATAGCTCTTCTGGAATCTGTTCTCCAAGTCGCTACGCTCTACTAACGGGAAGCTATCATTGGAGAAGACAATTTGGAATAGTCGGGTCTTTTGGGAAACCATTTTTCGCAGAATCGGACGTTACATTACCACAACTATTACAAACTAATGGCTACACCACAGCATGTATAGGAAAGTGGCATTTGGGTTGGGATTGGGAGTTCGAGAACCAGCCGACCGCGGAAGTCAACCAATGGGGACAAATGACCAAATACTACCTATCGGAAGATATTGATTGGAGTAAGCCTATCGCCGGCGGGCCTCTGGACAGGGGCTTTGATTACTATTTTGGTGATGGAACGATCAATTTCCCTCCTTATGCTTGGGTTGAAAATGACAGAATAATCCAAGCTCCAACGGAGACGATGGACATCAATAATATTGGTTTTGAAGTAAAAGAAGGGAGCTGGGAGTTCCGTCCAGGACCAAAAGTAAAGGACTGGAATCCGTATGAGGTACTTCCAACTTTGACCAAAAAGGCAAAGGAGTGGATCAAAAGCCAGGACAAAAACAAGCCTTTCTTTCTCTATTTTGCACTTCCGTCACCTCACGCTCCGATTATTCCCAATGATGAGTTTGATGGAAAATCTCAAGCGGGTTCCTATGGAGATTTTATGGTTCAGACTGATTGGGTTATCGGAGAGGTGCTTTCAGCTCTCAAAGAAAAGGGATTGGAAGAGAATACCATTGTGATTTTCAGTGCCGACAACGGCCCGGAGCATTATGCATGGGAAAGAGCCGAGAATTTTGGGCACTTCAGTATGGGGAATTTTCGTGGATTAAAAAGAGATGTGTGGGAAGGTGGACACCATGTTCCATTTATTGTAAAATGGCCAGGGCATATTCAAGCTGAATCAGTATCCAGTGAAGTGATTTCACAGATTGATGTGATGGCAACTCTTGCCAATATTGTTGGGATAGAAATTCCAGAAAAAGCAGCACCTGATAGCTATGATTTTACCCCGGTTTTTACAGGAAAGGATTATAATTCCCCATTGAGAGAGGCTACTATTCACAATACCAATGCAAAAATCTGGGGGATCAGAAAAGGAGAGTGGCTTTACATCAATGACTCAACTGGAGGACTTAGACCATTGCCAGAATCATTCAAAGAATTGACTGGATATACCGATTTTCATACCGAAGGACTTCTCTTTAATATGAAAGAAGACCCAGAGCAACGGGACAATCTATTTGAAAGAAATCAAGAAAAGGTCACGGAATTAAGGACACTTTTGGAGGATTACAAAAACAGTGAGTCCACTGCAAAAAGAAGTAAGTAATCAATCCTGCTAATTCGGATCATGTTTTTGGTAAAAAACTAACGGGATACAACTGTCGCCATCTGCCAAGATTAATTCCAAATGTACTGGAAGAGGAAGACGTAGTTAAAAACTCCTCCAAGCAGTCTACATGCCTATTCTACTCTACTTGGAGAATGCCAATCAGATTGACGATTGGAATACCTGGTGCCCGGGAGCAAAGATCGGTGAAGTGATCGATACGGAATTGAATCCGGTTGTGGGGGGTAGGGCAACGTTTTGCAGTTAACGTAAGGTGTTCAACCACCACATACTTATATAGAAGCACGACCTGCAGGCTTTATTTTTCTATAAGTTTAAGTTTCTCTTTTACTTGTTTGATGGTATACGATTGAGAACTATTCATGTAAAATTGCTCTTCTATTCGTTCTATAGTATGTAATATATATTTCACATTTTCGTGCAGTGAGGATTTCTCACTCATGAATTCTTGCAAACTTAATTTAACGAGCTTAAAATTATCTTCTGAAACAAGGGCAATATTATAAAATGCTCCAAGTACTTGAGAGTTGAATCTTTCAAATCGATCTACTTTGATTTCTCTTATATAACTAAGTTCAAGCAGTTCAATTAAGTAAGGGATAGTATCTATGGTCCTGAGGCTATTTAAACACCTAACACGACTTGTGTCAACATTATTTTCAACATTATGGTTAATCCACGCAACATACGCTTTTAGGCCTTTTATGTTTCCTAGGCTTACAAGTATTTCTGCTGCTTTCCCGATCACTTCATTATCATTACTCTTTTCAAGAATTTTTAGCAAATATTCTTCGACAAATGATTCTTGGTTAATGACTTTTAGCTTATCAAGTATAGCCCATCTAATCATTGGGTCCGCTTTATCTATAATTGATTTAATGCTTTCTATGTCTTTAGTAAATTCGAAAAACAGGTCCAAGAGTTCTCTTCTTAGGAAGTCGCTTCTTTTCAAATTTATTATTTCATCAAGTATGAATGGATAACTCTCTTTAACCTTGTTTTGTGCTAAGTATTTGATATGATTCTTTAATACTGAACTATCTGCTATACCCTCCTCAATATTCTCAAGCATTCTATCCACTATATCTTTATATTCCAGTTTAGAAACAATGTATTCTATTCCAATCCAATCATTTCCTTCAAAGAAGTCAAAAGAAAGCATGTCAAGAAGTTCACTTTTCGAATAATCTATATTAAACCTCTTTGAAAAATACCAAATATACATGGCCATTGTTTTATAGGTGATTCTGCCATCATCATATACTTCAATAGCCTCCTTAAAATTCACCTTCGATACATTTGCTATACACCATTGCTCTATCCATTGTATTTGTTCAGAATTGATATCCAGCTCCTTACGGTTTTTGATGTATTCATAAATATGAGAGATTCTATACCATTCTTCATTTGTGTCTCCCTCAAACCACTTCATAACTTTTTCTTTGCTTATGAATTGGCTATTTTTCGCAAATTCACTTAACAATCTTAAAGAGATACTTGGGTAATACTCATTAATATCTACCCATCTATTGTTCTCCTTCCTCATCTCAAACAATGCATCAAAAGAGAGCTCCTCCTTTTTTTCCTTTTCAAATACTCCCAATGTAGCTTCTTTAAAAGCCTTTTGATCAAAAAGTAAATTGAAATCAATTTTCAACATTTCTTCACGTAAAGCTTTATAGTCTATTTGTTCAGGTTTCTTTATCACGAAATCTGTTTTTTCATGTATCAAATTCTCAAACTGATCTCGATGCTCATTATTTACCCATCCCATTTCAAAATAGATCCCTTCAAGTTCCTTGTTTGTAAGATTTCTGACTAAATACTCATTAATAATGAATTGCATCAACTCAGGAGTTATTAGCTTTGCTATTGCCAATGAATTATTCTTTTCTTTATCATCCTCTTTGCATATCCATATTTCATGGAATGCTTGCTCTCTCGTGTTTGTTCGATCGAAGAATTGAAGAACTAAGTTGGTTTTTTCCAACTTGAATCCTCGGATATCTTTTTTGAACCAATTAAGAAGTGAATTAAAAACAGAATTGTCTTTTCCATATGCTTCCACAGCATTGGTAACAATGGCTTCAATAACCTTTTCTGAATCGTATCCATATTCGAACTGTGTACTGTCTGATATATACTTAACTATTTCTTTAATACCATTTGGGGTTTTAATACTTTTAACACATTCTTTAAGATTCCACTCCTCATCCATAAGAGAAATATCATTTCTTTCACCACTTATTTTTTTATCTGTTAACTCATACCCTTCTATTAAATAATTTACATAGTCTTCCAATACATCTGATTTTAAAAGAATGGCGTACATGGCAGCTCGTATATATTGATTTTTTTGACTACCAATTTTTTCCATTATTTTTTCAATAGTATTGGCTCCTGTAAATCCAGCCCATGTAAGTGAATATATAACTGTATGGATATAGTTTGGATCGTTAATGTTACCATCAATTTGTTCCAATAGAAGGTTCTCTATTTCTGTCTTTACATCATTGTCTTCGGTTTGAAAAAGACCTATTAAGCGGATAGCATTTATATGAACTGTCCTTGTATTCTCGTCGTTTTTAATTTCTTCTATTAAGAAACGCAAATTTGATTCTGACTGACCAAATCTTGCCAACTCTCTATCACTAAACTTATTCGAACTAATCCATACGTCATGATTCTTATAGTAGTTAAATATTCCCTGAAATATCTGAATTTTCAAGTCTTCTGCAACTTTATCAGGCTCAAATTTAACTATGACCTCTTTTTCGTTTTTCAGCATCCATTGAAGTAATTTCTTGAATAGATTGCTTTTAGGATCAAGAATGCTGAATAAAAATGCCAGAGTATTAACCCAACTCGGTATAAGTTTTTCATATTTTGGTGCAAAAGAAATGAATTGAACCACTTTGTCAAAATCAAGATTAGATAAAGCCTTAGCAGCAAGAAATTCCTGAATATTATTGTGTTCAAACTGCCAGATTTCTTCCTCACCATCACTTTTCTTGAAAGCGGTACAATATTTAAGTGAATTAAATTCTTTACTGGTGATTAATAATAATAACTCGGATTCATTGATCTGATTTTTAGACAAGGTTTCCATGCTAAGCGCTACCTTTTGTAACAGTACTATAATTTCCTGTTTTTTGCTTCTTAAGTCAACTGTAGATTTATAATGGTTTTGATCAAGTTCTATTCTACTGAGAATGAACATTTCATATAGATTTGCCCTATTTATAGAAAGTTTTTGCTCTCTATTGAAATGATCTGCTAATAGCATAAGGAAAAATGGTCTTGTTATTAGGTCATCAACATTAGTATTAAATGCTTCTTGAATAAAGTTATCTGATTCAGGTAAATTGTATTTCTTTTGATAATAATCACTAGCATCTTTTATTGTTAAATCATTAATCAAATACGGCTCAAACCCAGACAGAGTGCCAGTCGAATTATTTACTGGCAATTCATAAAAGTTCGTACGACAGGAAATAATAATTTTTATCTCTTCATATTTATTTGAAAATGCATTGATTTGCCTTACAGCGGTATTAAAATGTTGTGGCTGAATTTCATCCAATCCATCCCAAATTATTATGAGTAATTGACTAGGGATTTTTTTCCAAACTTTGGGAAGAAACTCTTCAATTCCTTTCTCGGGTGTATAAGAGTTGAGTTTTTGAAATAACGGTATTAATGGTGATTCTTTCTTGTTTAGATTATGAAATAGGCTTATTAATTCTGTTGATTTACCTGAACCTGCATCTCCTAATAAGATGATCCTGTTTTTTGATTGAATTAGTTGAAAAAGGCCTTGTCTTTCTAATTCGATAAAAGGTATGTTCTGTTTTTCTTTGAATGAAGAAAAATGAGAGGTAGTTCTTGCAATATATGTCTCTGGTACTATTTCTATTTGAGATTGAGAATTAGTAATTTCATAAATGGTTGTTTCTTCCAAAAAGGACTTCTTGTTTTCGATTTTGAGACCCATACACAACTGAGTTGCTTTTGACCATAGTAGGTCCGTAATTTTCCTTTCAAAGTCTCTTTCATTATCAAACGAGTTACAGAATCCATTTCGTTGTTGGGATATTTCAAATTCAACTACCCTTTTAATCTCTGTAATTACCTTTGGGTCGAAGATATGTGTAGGTGTTTCCTTTTTAAAGAAGAGGTACATTTCAGGATTCTTGCTTGTATTCCAACTTTCAAATGCCATGCAAAATTCTCTGTACGTCCCTGAACCATAGTCCTTACCAGTATTTGGATTGATAATTCCAGTATCAGAACCAAACTTTTTCCACCATATTCCTAAGTACAGATCGTAATTACCTAATTCAGATTCTATTTCAGTTTGAGGATTTACACCAAATTTTCCGGTTATTTTACTCCACTCCTTTACTAAATATCGAACATCACAATGGATCGAAGCTAATTGATTGTTTATCCGGTCGCAAATACTCTCTACAACTTGTTTTTCATGATCTACATCTGAAGGATTCGAAACAAAAACTTGTATTTCAACTGGGTTTCTCATTTATTCAATTGTATCTAATATGTGATTTTTTCTAAGAGTTTTTAAATTTTCAGGTAATGTCTGTGCATTCGCAGCTATCTTTTATTTTATTCTCTCCAAAATCGTAGCTTTCTTACCTTGAAAATTTCATAGTTCAAGAAAGTAAGTTTTGACTTTAAATTCATACCCTATGCAGGGTATTTTTATCGGATAGATCAAATAGTCGAAGATCTTTTTCTATCATCCTCTCTTGCTACTTTTATCCCTTGACTGTTCTTTCCAGAAGTAACCACAGGATTGCTAAAATCCTAAAAAGCCCTATTTTATGATTTCGTTTATCCCAAACCCTAACCTGAACCCATGAAGCCGACCTATACTTACAACCAAACTTATCTTTGGCTGATTAGCCTTACTGCTGCTCTGGGAGGGTTTTTGTTTGGCTACGATTGGGTGGTGATAGGAGGGGCCAAGCCATTTTACGAGCCTTTTTTCAATATTACTTCGGTGGGCGATCAGGGTTGGGGAACAAGCTCAGCTCTGATTGGCTGCATGATCGGAGCGGGGATTTGCATCTTGATTTCGGATAAGTTGGGGAGGAAAAGGTTGCTGATCGCCTCAGGTTTATTGTTTTCCATATCGGCTATAGGAACTGCCTTGGCTGCTACTTTCTGGGAATTCAATTTCTATAGAATCATCGGCGGTGTAGCGATGGGAGTAGCGCTAAACCTCTCACCGCTTTACATCGCCGAACTTTCGCCTCCAGAGAAACGCGGTAAAATGGTGACGATTAACCAGCTGCTAATAATGATCGGAGTTTTGCTGGCTCAGTTGATCAACTGGCAGATTTCACTTGCGGATACGCAATTAGCCGATGATGCTACTTTCGAGATGATAGCGGCGAGTTGGTCTGGTCAAAACGGCTGGAGATGGATGTTTGCTGCAGAAGCTGTACCTGCGCTTTTATTCTTTGGTTTAATGTTCTTCGTGCCTGAGTCTGTGCCTTGGTTGATCAAGAATAAGGAGGAAGATAAAGCTCGAAAGATTCTTGTGAGAATCGGTGGAGAGAACTACGCTCAGGATTCTATCGCCGAGGTGAAAACTACCTTGAAGGAGGGGGATTTCGGCCAAGTGAATCTGAAGGAATTGTTCCAGAAGCGAATTATGAAACTACTCGGAATCGGTATTTTCTTGGCTTTTCTTCAGCAGTGGTCTGGGATCAATGTGGTGATTTATTATGCTGCGGATATCTTCCAGGCTGCTGGTTACAATCTCAAGCAGATGATGTTGAATATCGTGGTGATTGGCGGGGTGATGGTGCTATCGGTGTTCATCACCATTTTCACTGTGGATAGATTTGGCAGGAAGAAACTCCTGCTGATCGGTACTTCTGCGATGGCAATTTTGTATGGTCTGATCGGTTACTTTTTCTACATAGATCTTGGCGGAAATGCTGTAGTATTTGCTGTATTGACCAATGTGATGTTTTATTCCTTCACCTTGGCACCCTTGCTTTGGGTAGTGCTCTCAGAGATTTTCCCTACGCGAATCCGTGGGGCTGCTATTTCCATCGGAGCGCTTGCGCACTGGGTTGGGAACTTCACCTTGACCTACTTCTTCCCAGCAATCCGTGAGAACCTAGGATGGGCAAATAACTTTTGGTTGTATGGTGCTATCTGCGCTTTTGGGTTCCTGGTGATTTATTTCGTTTTGCCAGAGACTAAAGGGAAGTCCTTGGAAGAGATAGAAAAGGAATTGGTGGGGTGAAATCAGATAGAATAACTAGATCTCACCGAAACCAAAAAAAGAATCAAACAAATCCCTGAAATGATAGCCGGATGAATCCCGAATATCACGAGAAGAAAAAGTAGGAAGAAAAGCAAATAGGATAATTTTAAAGCCCTTTCTTGGTCTTTTATCAATTTGATCATTCCATTCAATCCCATATTCAGAGAGATTAAAAGAATGAGTAAAGAGGCTAGAGCGGATAGATTTTCACTCGTGCCAAATTTATAAATCAACAAGACGAGTTCAGGCAAAAGAATGAGAACCATAGGGACGATATGCTGCCACGACTTCCTTGCTACGCTGAGCGGCATATTGAGAAAATAGGGTAGTTGGTCTGTTTCGAAGTTGTGCTTCTCCAGCCAAAGAGGGAAGTGAATATAAGCAGCACAAAGCAATCCAAACTCCAGCCAACGCAGGTCGTAGCCACCACCAAAATAGAAGTAGAAAAATCCATTCAGCAGGAAGATGCTGATGATTTTCACTGCCAGAATCAGCAGGGTTCTGTTTTCTCTCAAATGCATCAAAAACCAAAACTCGAACTTCAGCTTCTTGAAAATTGCAGGTCTAACTCGTGTGCTTTCGGGAAATGGCTTTTTGAGTTTAAAATAAAGGAGTGTGATATCAGCCAGAAAAATCCCGATAAGGAAAAGCCAAAGTATCCCAAGTTTTACTCCAGCATGAATCCCAATTCCTACATAGCTCAGCAAAATAGAATAGACCAATATCAACACATGATTTGCTAGCCAGACAGGAAGAAAACTCCAACTGAGTTGTTTCCAGGATAAAAAACCTAATTGATGAAAAACCCGATAGTGCTTTTCGTTTACAAGGCGAATCTGAAATCGTTTTTGAAGAATTGCATAAGCAAGAAAAATGAATAGTACTGCGTAAAAGCCAGTGGGATTCTGAAGGACACGCTCAGCAATCATAAGATGCTGAGTCATTTCCATAAAGACCCCGAATACGACGAGGACCAAAATAAAGAAGCCTAAAAAAGCCCGGTAGAAGGTGATTACAAATGATTTGAAAAACAGCTCATTCATGATTCTGAATAAGTTTTCCTTCAGCGATAGTCAGTACAGAGTCGTAAGCGAAAAACCCTTCAAAGTCCGCGATATGGGAAGTAAGCAGGAAACTGGTGCCCTGTTGAAGTTGCTGGTTGATCAGTTCCGTCAAACGCTTCTGCGATCCCACATCGATAGTGGTATAGGGTTCATCCAAAATAATCAAATTTGGCTTGCCCAGAAACGCCAAGATCAATCCTGCTTTTTTCAACATCCCGGAGGAATAGGTAGAAATAGCATTTTTCGAGAAATCACCGATCCCCAAGATTTCTTTTAAAGATGTAATCTGAGAATTGTCAGCTCCTTTCGTTTTGGCTACAAAAGCAATCAATTCGTCAAGACTTAGGAATTCAGGGAATAAGGGTTCTGCTTCAGAGTAGTTGACAAGCTTACGAAAAGGGATAGGGTCTTTCTTCAGCGAAATTCCGTCCAACTTAATCTCACCTTCAAATGCATGAATCCCGGCAATAGACTTGAGTAAAGTGGACTTTCCCGAACCGTTTTCTCCCTTGATTAGATGTATGCCTTTGCTCAAATGGAGTGAGTCAATCTCCATATGGAAGCCAGTAGGATATGTTTTTTTGAAGTGCTGGATTTCGAGCATGTATATTACTTGACGTTATTTAACCACAGAGTACGCAGAAGTCAGGCAAAGTGCGCAGTTATCCTTCTTCTCCAGAAGCAGGATTAAGTATTCTGGATAAACAATCAATTTCAGAATTTCTAGGTAATAGAAGGAGATGTTTAGGAATTTTAACCATCCTAGATGTGAATTTACTGAGGATAGTAAACACATGATTTTAGTTTTTTCACGACTTTCCAGTGATCTACTAGGAAGTTTCAGTGGGTCAATTTGCAAGGATTTATGTCCACTGATGCTCAAGTCCCGATTGAACCACAAACTCAAACATTGCATGGGTACTTGTGCACATCAATGATAATGAATAACTTAAGGTGCTTTGCAGTTCATGATATGTTCTATTTGCTTCTATTTTTGGCGAATACAAACTTAACCGAGGCGACATTTTTAGAAGGCCTGAGTAAAATTGAGTTCTCTCCGAAAATGTGTTTTAGTATCAATTCAAAGATTTAAGTGTATGTACTTATTGGCCCACCTTTGAATTGCTTTTTTATAACTAAATAATACAAATATGATTAAGGCACTAGGTGCAAGATTCACCGAGATTTTTAAAAAGTATATGCCTGATGCATTTGTCTTTGCATTGGTTTTAACAATTATCATTGGATTTTCGGCTTTAATTTGGACCGATTCTTCCATAATGCAGGTCATTCAAGCATGGTACGAAGGTTTTTGGATGCTTCTTGAATTTGGCATGCAAATGATTCTCATACTGGTTACTGGATATTGTATTGCGCTATCTCCCATAGTGAAGAAGTTGATTTACAAGTTGACCCAATACATTCATAGACCCAAGCAAGTATATCCGTTCATAATTGTAGTTGGGATGATACTTAGTTGCATTAGTTGGGGTTGGATTGTGATCACTGCCGTCTTGGCTAGGGAGTTGGCCTTACGAATTAAGGGAATCAATTATCCATATCTCATTGCCTGTGTATATTTTTCGGGAGTATTTTGGGTTTCTGGCTTTTCCAGTTCGATTCCACTTTTACTTAATACAGAAAATAACTACCTGATTGAAGCGGGGATTTTGTCTGGCACAATTTCAACTTCCTATACTCTTGGATCCATTTTGAATATATCAATTATCATTTTTTCAGTAGTGGTTTCACCTATTATTGTTTATCTATTAATTCCAAAGGAAGAACAAGGACTTGAAGAAATGCTGATAGAAGGAAATCAAAAGGATGTTTCCACCATCAAAGAAGAAGCGGAGAGTATGAATCATAGCGTAAATACTGTTTCAGATAAGCTGAATAGCAGTAGCATATTACAATACTTTGTAGCTGCAATGGGGCTTGCCTATATCGTATATCATTTCAGCGCAAATGGCATGGATATCAATTTGAATATTATGATTTTCATTTTCCTAATTGTGGGGATGTTCTTGCATAAAACAGCCATACGATACGTCATAGCCATGAAACGTTCAAGTATGAATATTTCAGGAATCCTGTTCCAATTTCCTTTTTATGCCGGGATAATGGGGATAATGATTCATACTGGATTAGGTGATCAACTCGCAAAAGCTATGGTGTCCATTGCAACGATTGATACCTATCCGCTTTTAGCCTTTATCAGTGGGGGATTGGTCAATTTTGCGATTCCTTCTGCAGGTGGGGAATTTGCCGTAATTGGACCTAGTATTATTAATGCTGTGAGAGAAATTGGCGAGGGATTACCAGAACAAGAGGTAAACCAGATGATTGCTAGGTCAGCCTTATCTATTGCCTACGGGGAAACTCTTACAAATTGCCTTCAGCCTTTCTATCTGCTGATTATTCTTCCAGTTATGGGCCTGGGAATTAAGATACAAGCTAGAGATGTAATGGGGTATTTAATTATACCATTCTTGGTGTTTTTTATTGCCTGGTCACTTATGGTGGTTTATGTTCCGATTTAGGGGTTTAATAGCCAGAATGATCTCGGCAAGCCCATCAATCAGCACTCAGCCTCGGCCATTGTAACTCAAATCTAGAGTTGGGATGATGAGAAATTATGGCTACGCAGTAATTGCAAATATCCAAATAAGAGATTTACATCATCTCCTTAAATGGACTCTCCATGCTGCGAAATATCCAATCCTACTTCCTCGTATTCTGGCCTTACTCGTAGCGTTACAAACTTGTTGAGTAGGAAGAAAATCGCATAGGCCATTCCAAAGGAAAAGATCGAAACACCTACCAATACGAGCATGTGTGAACCGAAAATAGCCCAGCCTCCATGGAGTAAGCTAGAACCTTCCTTGCCGGCAAATATCGCTGTTAAGATCATTCCCATTATGCCACCGACTCCGTGACAAGCAAAAACGTCTAAGGTGTCATCTATTCGCTTAAAGAATTTGGCATGCATAGCCATATTTGAAACTATTGCGCCTACTGCGCCGAAAAAGAAACTTTCCGGAACGGTGATGTATCCAGCTGCTGGGGTGATGACTACCAGCCCCACTACTGCACCGATACATGCTTGCAAAGCAGAAATTTTTCTTCCCTGAATTCTATCAAATAGCACCCAAGTCATCATGGCTGTGGCAGAACTGATCGTGGTAGTGGCAAAAGCTAAGGCTGCAGTGGCATTTGCGCCAAAAGAAGAACCTGCATTGAATCCAAACCAGCCAAACCAAAGCATTCCTGTTCCCAGAAGCACATAGGTGATGTTCGATGGTTCGTGTCGAGGCTTGTTTCTTTTTCCTAAAAATAAAGCTCCAGCCAGCGAGGCTAGACCTGCACTGATATGCACCACAGTACCTCCTGCAAAATCCAATAAACCGAAATAAGATCCAATCAGTCCGTTTGGATGCCAGACCATATGTGCTAGCGGAGCATAGACGAATACGCAAAAGATGCCGATAAAGAATAGATAACCGATAAATCTAACGCGCTCCGCAAAGGATCCAGTAATAATCGCTGGTGTGATCACTGCGAATTTCATTTGGAAAAGAGCGAATAGGATAAATGGAATCGTCGGTCCCAGCGTTTTGTGTGGTAGTTCTGCTACTTGATCAAAGAATAGGTATTGGAAAGGATTTCCGAAAAGACCGTATTTGACGCCATCAATGGTGATGCCGATGGGATCTCCAAAGGCGATGCTGAAACCTACGACCACCCAAAGCATAGTAACTACTCCTAAGCAGATGAAACTTTGTAGCATGGTGGAAATGAGGTTTTTCTTGCTAACCATTCCTCCGTAGAACAAAGAGAGTCCCGGCGTCATTAGTAAAACCAAGCAGGAAGCTGTGAGCAACCAAGCGATGTCAGCAAAGACCAAATCATTGTCTGTTCCAAAATTCTCAAGTATAGGCTGGCTGTGTTTCCAGAATAACCCTAATACTGGTGCTGCAATCGTAATCAGAAACGCTACTTTCCACTTGAATTTCATTCCACTTTTTTCCATGCCCCAAAAGTAGAATATTTAATGTTTTATTCTGTATTATTTGATAATTACAGAATAAAAAATCAATCCAGAGGCGGAAATGATCAAAAAAAGGGCTGGTTGAGAAACTCCGATATCTGTCTCTAAATGTGTCGAACACAGAACTTTACTATCCTTATTATTTCCTTAGACAGATCGACATACTTCAAGAAACTCAGTGAGCGGGTAGATTTAATTTTGAGAAGGGGAGGAAAAGTGTGGCCGAACCTGTCCGGCGGAACTACTCGGATGGCAGAAATATATTAGTATTTCAATGCTTAATAGCGCCATTTTAAATTGATTCTGCTGCTATCCAGTTATCTACGTTTTCTTCCAATACATCTAGTGGAATAGTGCCGCTACCCAATACCACATCATGGAAGGCTCGGATTTCAAATTTTTCGCCAAGTTTTTCCTTAGCTATTTTTCTTAATTCCTTTATTTTTAGTTCT
Organism: Algoriphagus chordae; assembly: GCF_003254055.1. GTDB lineage: Bacteria > Bacteroidota > Bacteroidia > Cytophagales > Cyclobacteriaceae > Algoriphagus > Algoriphagus chordae. Next base: position 4,973 of record NZ_QKZT01000024.1, on the reverse strand, counting down.
CCGATTTTGTAGCTAACCGCCTGTCCAGGCCAAGCTATATATCGATCCACTTCTACAATGATGTCGTTTTCTGCGATCCCTGAATTTTCTTTGAAATAGTTAATCGCTTGGTCTCTCGTCCAGCCAAACTTGTGAATTCCTGTATCGACCACCAGCCTGATGGCGCGCCATATTTCCCCTGTCAATTGACCATATTTGGAATAAGGATCTGTATAAAATCCCAGCTGCTCTCCCAGCGACTCGGAATACAATCCCCATCCTTCGGAATAAGCGGATAAATATATAGTTGTCCTGAATTTTGGGACATTTTCCAATTCCTGAGCAATAGCTAATTGCAGGTGATGCCCAGGCACCGCTTCATGTATGGCTAGTGCCTCCATGGTATATTTAGGTCTGCTTTTTAAATCATAAGTGTTCACATTAAAATAGCCTGCTATACCTCCTTTAAGAGAACCTGGCTGATAATATGCAGTAGGGGAACTTTTTGCTACATAAGAAGGGATTTCCTTAATACCATAGGGAAGTCTGGGTAAGTGTCCAAAGAGCTTGGGAAGCATCGGGTCTATTCGTTTGCAAATATCACGATAGGCCATCATCAATTCCTCAGGGCTATCAAAGTAGAATTGTGGGTCATTTCTCATAAACTCGTTGAATTCATTCAGACTGCCTTCAAATCCAACCTGTTCCATAATCCCAAGCATTTCATGCCTGATCCTTTCTACCTCCTGTTTGCCTAGTTCATGGATCTCATCAGCAGTCAAATTGGTGGTAGTATTGTACCGTACTCGTTCGTCATACCATGCAGCCCCATTTGGCAGATCACTCAAACCAAATGTTTCTCGGGTATTGGGAATGTATTCATTTTGCATAAAATCAGAAAATGCCTGCAGGGCTGGATTGATTTCATTGGTTACGGCCTTTCTGGCTATGTCCTGAATTGTTTCTGGATTTTCCAGATCTATTTTTTCATTGACTGCGCCAAGAGGCGAGTAGAACACGCTTTCATCAGGGTTTTCAGAAATTAGAGATTGTAGTTGCGCTGGTACCTGGACAACTGTGTTCTTTGGCATAACAATGCCTTTTTCCAAACCTTCCCTTAGAGTTTCCTGCAGACCGGCGAGTAAGTTCGGTACGCCGTGCAGTCGAGCAATTATTTTTTCTGCATCATTTTTATTATTCAGAGGCATCATTTGGAGGATTTGAGGAATGATCTGATGAATGCCATTTACTTGATCAATGATTAAATACTGTTCAGGATAGGAACCCAAAAGTTGGTATTCCCCGTCAATTATCCGGTTGTAGATTGCATAGTTGATTTTCTGGTCATCCGATAACTTTTCCGAATCAAACCAGTCCTTTGTGGCATGAAAAAGTCCAAGGTTTTTAACTTGTAAATCTTTTCCTTCCAGAGACATATCATCCCACAGGTGGTTATAAGTAGTATCACCAAACATGGTCGCCATCGCAGGAGAAGTGCTCATTTGGTACTCGTAGTAGAGTTCGAAAAGCGCCTCTAATCGTTCACTTTCCAACTCAAAGTTTTCAGGATTTTCAATATAGGCCAAGCGGTCAGCGATGGATCCATCAGGTAGGGAAGGGGTCTCTTTTGGGCTGTCAGTACAAGATAAAAAAACAGTCAGAATGGTGAACTGTAGCAGGAAGTTTAGAAAATTATGCTTCATAATGATGATTTATTATTGTTGACGGACTATCAGAATTAGCGAAGGAATTATTTTTACTTAGCTTTCTGTGTACTACTTGTTTTGTAAACATCCGTCTATATTCAAGGCTGTTCTATAGGCGGGACGAATGATTAATTTTTTTTGGATTAACAATTGAAAAAAATCATCAGACAAGAAATAATATGCCTAAAGTAGAATTAAACATATCATTTGCTTGCCTGGTATTCAGCTATTGTGATTTATTTAATATATGCATGAAATGCTACTTTGTTGAACTCATACCCATTTGGCATATTGCCGTCTCTACTTGTTATACCTACTGGAGTATACCAATATAGAAGTAGGTCATTAGGGAGTCTCTTTACGAACAAATTGATTGGTTGAGTCTTTCCAGGAATTTCGTTTGGAAAAGCATAAAATTTAGGCTTGGCAGGTGTTTTAAAACTCTGAGGAGTTACGCTGCTCATTGAATAGTAGTATATAGGTGCTGGATTTCCATCTTTGTCCTTGGCTTCCAATATATACTCGTAGACTGGTACAGTTCCAGCTTCGTTACTTTTAAAGACATAAAATGACCCCCAGAGTCCTGCTGGGTATGGAAGGCCAATTTGGAAGATCATTTCTGCTGGAAGTCCTTTATAAGTCTCATTACGGCTTATGTTGAGGATTCTTACAGCTTTCTGAATACTCACTGGAGTACTATGTGGGGCAGCCTTCATAGGATACAAACCTTCTCCCTCATAAAAACTATATCCGCCAGAAATCGATACCCCTAAGTCATATCCGCCTGCAACACCAATAGTAATAGACGGTCCTGAAAATGTAAATCCTAATGCAGCGTTTATCCCAGCTATCGCCACAAGACTGCCTTCTGCTCCCCAGAACCAGCCTCCTGCATCTTTGGCTTCGAACCAATTAATGGTCACTGATGCGCCTGAGGATCCTCCCAAGCCAAGCCCAACTGCAGCACCTAGACTTGAGGATCCACTGTAGATGGCAGTTCCAGAGTTAGGCCTATATTCATTTAGATCGAAGGTTATACTTTGGAAAAAGCTTCCAGCTATCACTACACCACCTCCACCACCGAAATTAAGTGAAACTGATTTGGGCGGGCCATTGAAAAGGTCTCTTGACCTATTTCCTTCTCCAGGCACTGGTCTTGGATAAACTGGGTCTTTATCATTGGTGAGTCTTTTTATCTCTGGAGCATTTATTATCTGCGACAGTAATTGTTCATTAGTAGAGTTAATAAAGTTTTTCTGTGCAACTGCTGAGCCTATATTTTGCACTAAGGATGAGCTAAATAAGGGCTGTAACAAATTGTATGTCGCCTTTACATGATCTATGTCAAATGTGAAAGATCGTCTACGTTGCTCATGGGCAGGAATCAAGAATTTAAATAAATTGTTTGTTCCTACTTTTGTAGAGTCTGTAGTGAAAGTCCAATTTGACGATCCTGATGGTGCAGGCATTCCTCCGCCATTTGTAGCTGAGATGTACTTGCCTTCTTTTGTCTTTAGGCATATTACATTTCTTTCTAAAAAATGGATAGTGATATTGGTGTCATTAGCTTCCTCAATTAAGGTTAGCTCTTCTGATCGATTCCCAATATGTCCTAACAGACCTGGATTAGCATTACTTGGAACTCCGATGTAGTAATTCCCTGCTGTTTTCAATGCAAATGAACCTGAGTTGTCTACGATTTCCAACACGAATTTTTGATTTTCGTCTGGTGTAGCCTTCTCTACTAGTTGTAATGGAAGTGCTTGTGCCTGAGCTGCGCCTGATGCATTATCCATGGCGAGCCAATGATATCTATCGTTAAAAATTAATCTAACATCAACATTTTCTGAGGATTTCATAATGATTGGTATTGAATTTTAAAAAGAATTTTAGGGAATAAGTAATCTGATTTTATTGCTTATGAAATACATTCTGACTTAAAAATATTTCCATTTATAGGGATAGTGTTGTATTCTCATGTACATGATTATTTGTGTTTGTCAAAGAGTTTTTTCCGCATAAATAGCTCAATTGTATACCTTGAGTATAGAGCTTAATGGTACTTCAAAATCCTGGATTTTTCACTAAATAAACTCAGGATAACTGCTTATACAGTAGTTTTTGAATTGAAATGGCCTAGAAGAGTCTGTCTAAATGAGGTCAATGCCATTTCCGCTTTATTCTGTTGTATCCCTTACAAAATACTGGGATATCGTACTGGTTTTTGTTAAAAATCCCAGGTCCTTAAAAGTACCCTTCAAAAAAGAGGCAGATACTATCGCCTTTTCAAGGTCTGCATTTTATTTTGAAATGGAAAGGATCCTTTAAATTAAATCCTCTCTTAAATGGATAGAGGTTTCTTGGCTATGGAGGCTTGAAATACTATACTTCAATAACATTAACTTATTGATGGATATTCCGGACAATACTGACCCCTGTTCCGGTCATATTGACCCCTCTAAAAATGGGTTTGGTACTATAATCTGTTAGGCTGACAAGTTTACATTTTTTTTCTGAGACTTTCCCCCTTTAGCTCTATCCTGTAAGATGAGTGGACCAATCTGTCAAGAATAGCATCGGCAATGGTCTCTTCCCCGATGATATCGTACCAACTCGAAACGGGCAGCTGACTGACGATTACGGTTGATTTCTTCCCGTGCCTGTCTTCTATCATTTCCATAAAATCTATCCTCTGCTGTTGTTCCAGGTGTGTCAGTCCAAAGTCGTCCATGATCAGCAGGTCTGTCTTGGCCAGTTTGTCAAAGAATTTCATTACTGTCCCTTCCAGCCTTGCCATTTTTGTTTTAAGCATCAGTTTCTGTGTATTGAAGTAAGCGGCTTTAAATCCCAGAATACAGGCCTGGTGTCCCAGCGCAGAAGCCATATAGCTTTTTCCGCACCCTGTTGCACCGGTAATCAGGACTGATTCCCCTTTATTGATGAACTCTCCGGTTGCAAGTGTGGTGAGAAGCAGATCGTCAAGGCCTCTTACCTTGTCCAGTTTGAGCTCCTCTATGGAAGCTTTATACCTGAATGCCGCATTGGTTTCAAGCCTTTTGAACCTTCTGTTGTCCCTTTCAAGTTCTTCCGCCTGTAGCAACAGTTCAAGACCCTCAGTGAGTGAGAGGCTTTGGTTTTTTCTTGTTTCCATGAGGGCCGTCCATGTTTTGGACATGCCGTGCAGCTTGAGTCTGGCAAGCTGCGATTGGATCTGGTTTGTCATAGTTGTTAAAATTTAATTGTCTGTTGGTTACTGTAATATGCTTTTCCCCTTAAGTTCTGGTGTTT
>NZ_QKZT01000023.1:18037-82922 GCF_003254055.1 Algoriphagus chordae | reverse complement strand
CCTAAGCTATAGCTACGAGTTTGAGGATGGCGATACTTCCACCGACAAGAACCCTAGCCATGTGTTCATGGCTGCGGGAGCTCATCAGGTGAAGGTGACGGTTCGTGATGGCAGAAACTTAGTCACTCAAGAAACCATAACTATCCAAGTAAACAGATCTAATGAGGCAGGCTTCAATACTGACTCTGGCTTTGGACAGACATCCATCAAGATGTATCCAAACCCTGCGAGCTCTATTGTGAACCTTCAGCCAACGGATGAATCTGTTGAGATAGCGGAGATCGCGATCTTCGATATCCGAGGCCGATTAATCCAGAAGTACGAGCCAAGCATCGTGGCAAATGGTAACAGGTACACTCTTAAAGTGGACGACCTAGCTGCTGGAGTCTACTTGGTGACTACCACCACTGAATCAGGAGCTACGCAAATGCATCGTTTGATAGTAGAGTGAAAATTAGTTAATTAGAAATATCAAAAGAGTCCCGGAATGTTCTGGGACTCTTTTTTATTACCAATCTTTTGAGATCCTTTTCAGAACCTCGAAGGTTTTAATTGTATCATCAACCCACAAGTTACCTACCTCCCGAAAGGATGGCCTGCCTCCCGAAGGGATGGTCACCCTGTGCATCACGTAGATATTGGCTTCAAAGGGGCTCATCAAAGGTGTGTTTATTAAACAATTGCCCCAACATCATTAATCATTCGACATTCAGATTAATTTACAGCTACTAGGTGTTTTACGATTTCTCTGTTTTCCGTTTTTTCCGGCAAAGCAGACCGGCATCCACCTGCAAGCAGTCTCTTTTTCCACAGACTTTCTTGCCAGGAGTCAATGGTCATAATTTCTAATTTACCAGGTATTTCATCATTCGTACTTCATGAATCCATATCTGGCTACAATTTAGACGAGCCGCTGGCTCGAGCTATATCCTACCTTAAGCAGGTCATATTCCATATAGCCTAACAAATAGTTATCAATTGGTAGCATTGTTTATATTTAAGGTGCGGTGGGAGGATATCCCGAAAGCTTTCGCGACGAGCTTGCGATTGGCAAGTGCAGAGGGATGGGATTGTATTCGTGTTTAGTACCATGGTCTCCAGAATTTCTATCCATGGCAACTCAAACTCCATAAATCCGGTTTCTGACCATAATGAATTATTACAACTTGGTCATCAGCCTGATACAAGATCTCAACAAAGTTTAAATCTGCCAATTCAAAATGCAGATTTCAACATATAAAATTTCCGATAGAAAATAGTATTTAAAATGAGTACAAAAACTACTCACTTCCCTATCTTTGCAGCGCGAAAGGCTTTAAAAAGTGGGCAAAATTTTAATTTTGGCATCTATTGAAGCCTTTTATTTTAAAATCTGTAAATGAGGTTTAACTGACCTTTTTGGGGATTGAACGACTAAGCTAAGCCCGAAATGGCGGATGATTGGAATTTTTAGGTTTCCAAATATCTTCTTTCCATGGGACTGAAAGGGCGAAGCTGTACGTACTGCACTGGGACAAGAAGCATATTATTCATAAATTAGAATACTTTAAATCATATTTTTTCACAAATACTAATCAAAGTATTCAAAATCAGTAGGCTTGGCAATCGTTAATGTTATTCTTTCAGGCGGAGTTGGGTCTAGGCTTTGGCCTCTTTCAAGGAAATCGCGGCCTAAGCAATACCTGCCAATTTTTAACGGGAATACTCTGTTTCAGCATACGGTGAAGAGAAACACTGGGTTTTGTGATCAAGTTATGGTTGTTGGTAATTGTGAAAATTATGAACTCTCGAGAAATGACCTTTCATCTTCAGGTATCGTCAAATACACTGAGATAATTGAAGCTTGTCCTAGAAACACAGCCGCTGCTATAGCTTTTGCAGCTTTCTCCCTTAAGTCTGATGATATTTTATTTGTAACTCCATCAGATCATTTGATAGAATCTGGCCATGAATATCAGATTGCTGTAAATCGAGCTGCTCAGCTTGCGCAAGAAGGATATATAGTCACTTTCGGTTTGAAGCCGAATAGGGCTGAAACAGGTTATGGTTATATAGAATCAGATGGGGAAGAGGTTAAAGGTTTTTTAGAAAAGCCTAACTTGGCATCAGCTGAAGCATATGTGAAAAGTGGTGATTTCTACTGGAATTCAGGAATGTTTTGCTTTAGAGCAGGAATTTATCTGGAGGAGTTAAGGCGTTTTGAACCAGAAGTATATGAAGCTTCTAAATTTGCTATTGACAAAGCAAAAGATGGTAAGCTAGATTTTGAGCTCTCTATGCGAATTCCTTCAATTTCAGTTGATTATGCTGTAATGGAGAAAACTAAGAGGATCAAAGTTGTTCCTTCCAAATTTGCATGGTCTGATATGGGATCATTTGAGTCTATATATGATCATTTTGTAATGGAAGGATATGCTGTTGATTCAAATGGCAATATGGTTATTGGATCAAGTCTCCATACAGAATTTGTAGGCTTAAGTAACACCATTCTTATTCAGACAGGTGATGCTGTTCTTGTTCTGAATAAAGAAAACGCTCAGGATGTAAAGAAAGTGTTTGAGCAGCTGGAGAGAGAGAAGCCAGGTTTAGTTTGAAATTCAACCTGAAATAGTTTTACATTTTAGAATTGTTACCCATGAATAAAATATAGTGAACATAGACTCAAAAATATACGTTGCCGGCCATAGAGGAATGGTGGGGTCTGCGATATGGAGAGCTCTAGCATCTAAAGGGTTCAGAAATTTAATAGGCAAGACCTCGCAAGAGCTAGATCTAAGAAAGAAAGAGGATGTTGCCAAATTTTTCAAAGAGGAGAGGCCAAATGTTGTAATAGATGCTGCCGCAAGAGTCGGGGGTATTTTAGCTAATAATGATTATCCGTATCAGTTTTTGATGGAGAATATGCAGATTCAAAATAATCTGATTGATTATTCTCTGAAAACAGATGTTCAAAAATTCATTTTTTTAGGATCATCTTGTATCTATCCAAAATTAGCCTTACAGCCATTAAAAGAGGAGTATTTATTGACAGGAGCATTAGAGCCTACTAACGAATGGTATGCTATTGCAAAAATTGCTGGTGTAAAAGCTTGTGAAGCAATAAGGAAACAATATGGTAAGGATTACATTTCCTTAATGCCAACAAATTTGTATGGACCAAACGATAATTTTGATCTAAGAACCTCACATGTGCTTCCTGCGATGATTCGTAAGTTTCACAAAGCGAAATTGGCAGGAGCGACTAGCAGTGAGCCCGTAGAGCTATGGGGGTCTGGATCTCCATTGAGAGAATTTCTGTATGTTGATGATCTAGCTGATGCAGTTGTGTTTGCCTTGGAGAATCAATTTTCAGATAATCTATATAATGTGGGTACAGGTAATGATTTAACAATCAAAGAGTTAGCTATTATGATTCAAAGAATAGTAGGTCATACTGGTGAAATTAAGTGGAATAGTATAAAACCAGATGGTACACCTAGAAAATTAATGGATGTTTCAAAAATGGAAAATGCTGGATGGAAAGCTAAAATAGGCTTAGAAGAAGGGATTAGAAAAACATATGACTGGTTTTTAGCTAACCAACAGAGCTTTAAAGAGGTTAAAATTTAGATTGGTTTATATCAACTGCATCAAGGCATATAACTTTTATAATTTCAATTTTTTTATGAATGTGATAAAAATAATCAAATGAAAACAGCGCTAATAACAGGTATTACCGGTCAAGATGGAGCTTATTTAGCTGAATTTTTATTAGAGAAAGGCTATAAAGTTCATGGAATCAAAAGAAGGTCGTCCCTATTAAATACTGATCGGATTGATCATTTATATGAAGATCCTCAAGTGGATGACCCTAAACTTGTATTGCATTATGGGGATATGACAGATTCTATGAATCTGACTCGTATAATACAAGAATGTCAGCCGGATGAAATATACAATTTGGCAGCCATGTCACATGTCCAAGTTTCTTTTGATACGCCTGAATATACAGCGAATGCTGATGGTATAGGACCTCTCAGAATCCTTGAGGCAGTCAGACTGCTTGGCTTTGAAAAGAAAACGAAAATATACCAAGCCTCAACTTCCGAGTTGTATGGACTTGTTCAGGAAGTTCCACAATCTGAGACTACCCCATTTTATCCTAGATCACCCTATGCAGTAGCCAAACTGTATGGTTATTGGATCACAGTAAATTACAGGGAGGCATATAATATGTTCGCTTGTAATGGTATTTTGTTCAATCATGAATCTCCATTAAGAGGGGAGACTTTTGTGACACGCAAAATCACTAGAGCAGTCTCTAAAATAGGATTAGGTCTTCAGACGGAATTCTACATGGGGAATTTAGAGGCTAAACGAGACTGGGGACATGCCAAAGATTATGTGAAGGCCATGTGGCTCATTTTGCAGCAGGAGAAGGCGGAAGATTATGTGATTGCGACTGGTGTCACCACTAAGGTTCGTGATTTTATCATTATGGCATTTGACCATATAGGCTTTAAGCTCCGCTGGGAAGGAACTGGAATAGAGGAGTTAGGTATATGCGACTCAATAGATGAGAATAAATATAGAGAGGCTTGTGGAAAATCTTCAAATCCTTCCACTTTTCTGCCTTCAACACTTCTTGATAAAGTATTGGTCAAGGTGGATCCTCGTTATTTCCGTCCTACTGAAGTAGATCTCTTAATTGGAGATCCATCCAAATCAAACGAAAAACTGGGATGGTCACCACAGTATGATTTAGCTGGCTTGGTAGAAGATATGATGTCATCAGATATTAAACTTTTCCATAGAGATTTGGATCTCGTAAGTCATGGGCATAAAGTATTAAGACAAGAAGAATAGAATTGATTTGTGGGTTTAATGCATGAAAGTATTACCTGTAATTTATAATCACATATATCAGTATGTTAATTAATTTAGAGAATAGTAAAATTGCCATTATAGGCTTAGGCTATGTAGGCCTTCCTCTTGCAGCAGCATTTGCAGAAAAATACAAGACAGTAGGTTATGATATCAATGCTGCTAGGGTAGATGAGCTTCAGAAGGGACATGATAGAACCTTAGAGGTTGCCGATCAAGATTTGCAAAAGGTATTGGTGAGTACTGAAGTTGAGCTGGATCAGAATAAAAGTGGATTGCTGATCACAGATGCGATCCTTCCAGTGACATCTGCAAACATTTTTATCGTAACTGTACCCACACCCACAGATAAGCACAATAGACCAGTGCTAACTCCTATGCTTAAGGCATCGGAGATGATAGCAAAGATTTTGAAAAAAGGAGATGTTGTAATCTATGAATCCACCGTTTACCCAGGAGTGACAGAAGAGGAATGTATTCCAGTATTGGAAAAAATATCTGGTTTGAAATACAATGAGGACTTTTTTGCTGGATACTCCCCGGAGCGTATCAATCCAGGAGATAAAGAACATACTGTCACTAAGATACTAAAAGTAACTTCAGGCTCTACTCCTGAGGTAGCTGAATATGTTGATCAATTGTACAAATCAGTGATTACTGCAGGTACTCATAAGGCATCCTGCATTAAAGTTGCTGAAGCTGCTAAAGTAATTGAGAACTCTCAACGGGATATCAATATTGCCTTTGTGAATGAACTCTCTAAGATTTTCAATCTCTTGGATATTGATACTCAGGATGTACTGGAAGCGGCAGGAACCAAATGGAATTTTCTTCCATTCAAACCGGGGCTAGTTGGAGGACATTGCATCTCTGTGGATCCATTCTACTTGGCACAAAAGGCTCAGGAAGTAGGTTATCATCCAGAGATAATTCTGGCTGGGCGCAGACTCAATGACTCCATGGGCAAACATGTAGCTACTGAGGTGATCAAGCATATGATGCGGAAGGACCTGAAAGTGATTGACTCAAAAATTCTGATTTTAGGCTTTACTTTTAAAGAAGATTGCCCTGACGTGCGGAATACCCGTGTGATAGATATCTATGCTGAGCTTAAGTCCTTTGATATAGATGTATGTGTGTATGATCCTTGGGCAGATGCTGCAGAGGTAAAGCACGAATACGGTATAGATATTAGCTCTGGAGTATCTAAGCCTAACTTAGAAGAATACTCTGCTATAATACTCGCAGTTGGTCACAAAGAATTTAAAAGCTGGGATATCAAAAAATCTGATTCTCAGGTGGTTTTTGATGTGAAATCTGTTTTGAGTAAGGAATTAGTGGACGCTAGACTTTAGATTTTTATATGAAAGTGCAGATGGTGGACCTTCGGTCCCAATATGAGTTAATTAAGACTGAGGTAGATCAGGCGATTCAAGAGGTGATCGACACGACGGCCTTTATCAATGGCCCTCAGGTAAAAGAATTTTCTATTGCGCTGGCTGCTTATACTGGAGCGAAGTATGTGATTACCTGCGGCAATGGTACAGATGCACTTCAGATAGCCATGATGGGCTTGGATTTCCGGCCTGGTCAAGAAGTGATCGTGCCAGCCTTCACTTATGTTGCTACAGCTGAAGTCATTGCCTTATTAGGGCTTAAACCAGTTTTTATCGATGTAGTTCCTGACACCTACGAGCTTGATATTGCACAGTTAGAATCTAAGATTACCTCTCAGACTGCGGGGATTGTCCCTGTTCATTTGTACGGTCAGTGTTCCAATATGGAAGCTATTTTGGCAGTAGCCCAAAAACACAATATCAAAGTCATAGAAGATACGGCTCAGGCAATTGGAGCTAAGTACACCTTCTCAGACGGAACAGTAAAGCAGGCAGGAACGATGGGAGATGTAGGAACTACCTCTTTTTTCCCCTCCAAAAACCTAGGCTGCTATGGAGATGGTGGAGCGATGTTTACCACTGACGCTGAGCTCGCAGAGAAACTTCATATGATTGCCAATCATGGTCAAAAGAAAAAGTACCATCATCATATCGTTGGGGTAAATTCCCGTTTGGATACGCTTCAGGCTGCTATTTTGAAGGTAAAGCTACAGCACTTGGATCGCTACTCAGCTTCTAGAAATGAGGTGGCTGACAGATACGATCAAGCATTTGCAGGACATGCACATCTTAAGATTCCCGGAAGAGCGGCTAATTCTACGCATGCTTTTCACCAGTACACGGTACAAGTGGTAGGCATTAGCAGAGACGAATTGAAAAGCTACCTGGCTGAAAAAGGAGTTCCGTCCATGGTCTATTATCCACTTCCGCTACATCAGCAGGAAGCGTATTTAGATTTGGGATTCAAAAAAGGTGATTTTCCTGTAGCAGAATCACTGTGTGAGAACGTACTCTCACTGCCTATTCATACGGAGATGAAATCCGAAGATCAAGACTATATTATTGAAACCATCAAAAGTTTTTTTAAATGAAGGATTATTTCGCACATGAAAGTGCCTATGTAGATGAAGGCTGTGAAATCGGAGCTGGGACCAAAATCTGGCATTTTTCACACATTATGCCTAATTGTAAAATTGGTGAGAGATGTAATATCGGCCAGAATGTAGTGGTCTCGCCACAAGTTGTCCTTGGGAACAATGTAAAGGTTCAGAACAACGTTTCTATTTATACCGGAGTGAGCTGCGATGATGATGTGTTCTTAGGACCTTCCATGGTTTTCACCAATGTGATCAATCCAAGGAGTGCGGTGAATAGAAAGTCAGAGTATGCCAAAACCCATGTGGGAAAAGGAGCGAGCATAGGAGCCAATGCTACCATAGTCTGTGGGCATAATATTGGCGCATTTGCCTTTATCGGTGCAGGAGCGGTGATTACCAAGAATGTTCCTGCTTATGCCTTGATGGTGGGGAATCCTGCCAGACAGATGGGCTGGATGAGTGAATTTGGCTCTAAATTAGTTTTCAATGAGCAAGGAGAAGCCGAATGCCAGGAAACTGGAGATCGATATTTGCTTAGCAATAAAGAAGTAACAAAACTTTGAGTATGAAGAATTTTGCCTTGATAGGTGCCGCGGGCTATATCGCCCCAAGACATATGAAAGCTGTGAAAGATACTGGAAATGTACTCTTAGCCGCTTATGACAAATTTGACAGCGTGGGAGTAATGGATAGCCATTTTCCAGATGCTGATTTTTTCACTGAATTCGAGCGCTTTGACAGGCATGTAGAGAAACTGAAGCGTACTCAGAAGCCTATTGATTATGTAAGCATTTGCTCCCCAAACTACCTGCACGATTCTCATATCCGCTTTGGATTGCGAGTAGGAGCAGATGTGATTTGTGAGAAGCCTTTGGTGCTGAACCCATGGAATATAGATGCCTTGGCAGAGGTGGAGAAGGAGCATGGAACCCGCGTGTACAATATTCTTCAGCTCAGACTTCATCCTTCTATCATAGCACTGAAGAAGCAGATTGAGGAAGGCCCAAAAGACAAGATCTATGACATTGATCTGGCCTATATCACCTCAAGAGGACATTGGTACTACACTTCCTGGAAGGGTGATGTGAGTAAGTCCGGTGGAATTGCCACCAATATTGGCGTTCACTTTTATGATATGTTGACTTGGGTATTTGGAGCGGTGAAGAAAAACGTAGTCCATGTTCACACCCATGATAGAGCTTCTGGCTATTTTGAATTGGAGAAAGCCAGAGTACGTTGGTTCTTGAGTATCAATGCAGATACCTTACCAGATGCTGTGAAGGCAAGAGGAGGCAGAACCTATCGCTCATTGACCATGGAAGGCACAGAAATAGAGTTCTCAGATGGCTTTACGGAATTGCATACGCATAGCTACAAACATATTTTGGGAGGCGAAGGCTTTGGCTTAGAAGAAGCACGACCTAGTATAGAAATCGTTCAGCATATTCGCCATGCAGAGCCTATAGGTTTGAAAGGGGATTATCATCCTTTGGCAGCGGCACCTTTGAGCAAACATCCATTTGCATTATAGAAAATGCCAAAAAAAGGAAAACCCGTTTCAACTTTATGATTTTTTTAAACTGTGAACCAGACTTTAACGAGCTAAGGATGAGGACAAGTCATGTTTAGTAAGTTAAAGGCTCTTTTGGGGGAAAGTGCTATTTATGGCATTGCTAATATCCTGACTCGGTTCATTACCATTTTTTTAGTTCCGATATACACCAAGATTTTTAGTCCGTCTGATTATGGTGACATGTCATTAATAAACATGTCATTTTCCTTAATCTCTTTGATGGTAATTTTGGGATTGGACAGTGCCTCGGCTTTTTATTTTTATGAGAATAAGGGGGAAGAAAGAAAGATTCCGATTGCTAATTGGTTTTGGATTCAAATAATTTTCTCTCTACTCGTTGGAATAGTTTTATGTCTACTCGCGCCCCAATTTTCTACGCTATTGCTGGGGAATGCTTCTTATTCCTATGCGATTATAATAGCGTTCTCGAATTTATTTTTCTTTAGCTTTCGGGTGATTCTGATCAAATGGTTTAGATACCAGCGTAAGCCCATTCCTACAGTAATTGTCACCTTAACTGCCTCATTACTCACCATATTTTTGAATTACTATTTCGTAGTAGTACTGAGAGCAGGGATTAACGGGGTGTTTTACGCTAATTTGATAGTGTCCATTATCTTTTCTTTTGTGGCCGTGTGGTTTATGTGGAAATGGATTTCTCCCAAACTTTTGGATTTATCGGTGATGAAAAAGATGTTGGTGTTTGGGCTTCCTTTGTTACCAGCCTCTTTCAGTTCATGGATTAATAATTCTTCAGCTTCATTCTTTATCAATTACCTAACAGGATCTAAAGATGAGGTTGGTTTGTTTCAAATTGGGTACAATTTGGCAGGAGGTATGTTGCTGTTCACTGGAGCTTTTCAAATGGCATATCTGCCTTTTGCCTATTCTATAAAAAATGAAAAGGATGCATCTGAAACTTACAATCTAGTCTTTTTGGCGTACACATTTATCGGTTGCTTTTGTGCGCTTTTTATTGCCTTGTTTTCCCATGAAATATTAGTTGTTCTTACAAACGAAAAATTTTACCAAGCCTCATTTGTAGCATCAGTGTTGGCATTTAGTTTCTTTTTCCTAGGCTATAATAGTTTTGGGCTTATGGGGCTTTCATTAGCTAAAAAGACCAAGCTTTTCTCTCTTTCGATGATGATCGCCTCTGGGATTAATGTGGTTTTCTTACTTATATCTATTCCCTTATTCTCAAAAGAGGGGGCTGCAGTTGCCTTGGTGTTTTCAAACCTCTTGGCAGCGATTATTCTTTTCTATTTTTCTCAGAAGAAGCATTATATACGATATGACTTCGGAAATGCGCTAATCATAATCATCACTGGGATATCCCTTTTTTCTATTTATTTATCAGGTGTTATTGAGGGGAATGTGGGAATTCGACTACTGCTTTTATTAGCGTTTATATTGATAAGTTTAAAAGTGCTGTATCCATATTATAAATTCAGAAAAACCTCACACGATTGAAAACCAAGGTTTTAATAATTTCTTACAGCAACTTCGCCTCTGATCCTAGAGTACTGAGACAACTACAGATTTTGGGTGCGGATCATGAGATTATGGAAGCAGGAAGGCAAGCTTCTGGTCAAGGAAACTCATTTGTACAACTTAAGGAAATTCAAGCTTTTCACGTCGAGTATCCTTATTTCATCAAGAAGGGCTTGTCATTATTTTTCAAACTTTACAGAGAGAATCTTCTTCTGAAAGTTTTCAAAAAATATGAGCAGTATTACTGGGACTTTTTACGAGTTAATGTTAAGTCTAAACTTGTGGATTTTAATCCTAAAGTGGTGATTGCCAATGATATTGATGCCCTGCCTTTGGCGGTTGCTATTAAAGAAAAAACTGGAGCCAAGGTAATCCTGGATGCTCATGAATTTTCCCCTCTTCAAATGACCAATTTGGAACATTGGGAAAAGTATATTTCACCCTATAAATATTATTTGTCAGAGAAATACATACCCTTTACTGACTATTGTTTTACTGTCTCAAAAGGGATCGCAGAGGAATATGAAAGCCTTGCGGGAAAGCCGTTTTCTATCTTTAGAAATTCTCCACGTTTTATAGATTTGGAGCCTTCTGCCGTTGAAAATGATAAAATTCAATTGATACATCATGGTGCAGCAATACCAGGGCGAAACCTTGAATTGATGTTTGACATCATAGCGTTTCTGGATGAAAGGTTTGTCCTTAATTTAATTTTGATTCCTACAGTCCCGGAATACTACTCCAAGTTGGTAGAGAGAGCCAAAAACTCTAAAAAGATCGTTATTCATAGCCCAGTCCCAACAGAAGAGATACCCATGTTTATTAATCAATTTGACTTAGGAATATTTATCCTGCCTCCTTCAAATTTCAATTATAAGCATGCCTTGCCGAATAAGTTTTTCGAATTTATTCAAGGCAGGTTAGGAGTGGCTATTGGGCCTTCTGTAGAAATGAGTCCTTATGTGAAGCAATATGATTTGGGTGTAGTAGCAAGTGATTTTTCCGCAGAGAGCATCGCTGTTTTGCTCAATTCTTTGGATAAAAGCCAGGTTGAAGCCTTTAAGATGAATGCCCACTTGGCGGCAAAGGAACTGGCGATAGATAAAGAGCTAGCTTATTTTCATAAAGTTGTTAATGAAATTGCATGAGAGTTTTAATCCTATCCTTTTCTAGCATACATAAAGACCCTCGTGTTCTACGACAAATTGATTTTCTAGAATCAATTCAAGATAGCTCAGTGTTTTTAAGTGGATTGCAGTATCAAGGAACTCATGAGTTTATTCCTTTGATGAATAGGGAGAGAACCATGTTGGAGAAGATTCAATTGATTTTTTTGAATCTGTTTCGTGTTAACTCCCTCAAGGAAAAGAAATTTCTGCAACTAGTGAATTTGAAGAAATTGGGAGCACTAGTCGTCAAAAATGAGATTGACCTTATTATAGCCAATGATTTGGAGACCTGGCCAGTAGCCTTTGCTTTAAAAAGTCTGAATAGCAGAATCAAAATTATTCTGGATGCCCATGAATATTACCCAAGGCATTTTGAAAACAAATTTCTGTGGAAGCTGATGCATTCTGCTTATTACAAGTACATATGTGACCAATATATTCATCGAGCAGATAAGTTAATTACTGTTTCTGCGGGCATCAAAAGTGAGTATGATGATAAATTTGACGTCCAATCAGCTTTAATTTTAAATAGTCCAGAGTTTGCTGAAAATTTGAATCCAAACCAGATGGAGAATGGCTCTGTGAAATTGATTCACCACGGTATTGCAAATAGTAGCAGAAAGCTGGAGAAGATGATCCGGATGATGGATTACCTTCAGCCGAGGTTTCATTTATATCTCATGCTGATGCCAACGGACGAGTCCTATTTTAACAAGTTGAAGAAGATGGCGAAGGGGAAAAGAATAACTTTTTTGAACCCTGTTCCTACCACTGAGATTTCTGCTTACATCAATCAATTTGACATAGGGGTCTTTTTATTAGAACCAGTCAATTTTAATTATGCGAATGCTTTGCCGAATAAATTCTTTGAATTTATACAAGCAAGATTGGCTATTGTAGTTGGTCCGTCACCAGAGATGAGCCAGATAGTCTTGAATGAGAATAATGGAGCAGTGGCATCTACCTATGATGAAATAGAAGTGAGTGATGCCTTGAATGCACTCACAACAGAACAGATTCAAGAAATGAAGATGCGTTCTCATGAGATTTCATGGAAGTATTCGAATCAGCTCAATGAACAGGTGATGTCTGATATTTTTAAGGAATTGAATTTGGAAGTTTTGCACAAGGAGAATGAGACTACCAACTAGAAAATCTTGAGGAAACTACTTCTCATTTCCAATTACTTTTCACCCTGTACGCTGACTCCTTCTCAGCGTATTACTTTTTGGGCCCGAAACATGCATCGACTGGGATATTACCCCACAGTCATTACTCGAGATTGGACTTCCGAAACCCGATCTCATCAGGATACTAAACGCCCACTAGGAGATAAAGTGCGCCATGAGGTATTCGATACGCATGAGGTTTATTATTTGCCTTTTCGTCCAGGAATACTTGATCGAGCTTACTTAGCTTTTGGAGAGTCAGCCTTACGTCCATTGTTTTTAGTGGTTAAGTTATTAGATGTGTTTCTAGCTCGATTTACACTGAAATTCAGCTCTTTTTCCAATTTCCTTCCTTTTATTAATGAGCTTCTCAAAAAGCAGAGATTTGAATCTGCTATTATATCAGGAGAGCCATTTTACCTGTTTAGAATCGGATATTCACTGAAGGAAAAACTAGGTCTAAAATGGATAGCGGACTATAGAGATGACTGGAGTACAAACGAACTTCAGATGGAAAGGTCTGGTGGTGTAGTTCGAAAATGGATAGCAAAAGTGGAGTCTGACTATGAGAAGAAATGGGTTGGATCCGCTGATTCAATTATTTCAGTTAGTCAAGTATATACCGATCGCATAGCCCGATTTATCGGTAAAAAAGGATACACCATAGAAAATGGTTTCGAAGATGAGTTGCTTTCGATTCCGTCTCAAACTTTATTTCAAGAGTTTACGCTAATCTATAGCGGAGTTCTTTACCCATCGCAGGATTTATCTTACATCTTGGGAGCGTTGCAATTGGCAGTAAATGCCTCTGCACCTTTTCACCTTTTATTTCTTGGGGCAGGTTATGATCAGAAGGAGAGGAGGAGGATAGAAGATTTGCTTCCAGCTGATATTAAACCTTATGTGAAAGTCACGGATCGCTTACCGAGGAAAGAGGCCTTAGTGGAACTTCAAAAGGCTCATGCTTTTTTGGCAATGGCCTACGGAAGCATGAAAGGGATACCAAGCAGTAAGCTATACGAGTATATGGCCTTGGGAAAACCAGTAGTTCTTTGTCCTTCCGATGCAGATATAATGGAGAAAATGCTGACTGAAGCTGGACTGGGCTTCGCCGCAAATTCTGCTGAAGAATGTTTTGAGCAAATTCAGAACATCAGAGCGCTATATCAAAAGGATCAAATCTTAGAGTTGAAAGAGTATTCCAAACAAAAAATTGCAAAATACTCAAGGTTTAGTCAATTGCAGCAAATCAAGGAGGTGCTTGGTGACTAGTTCAGCTTTAGCACTTCATTCGACTCGCCTAATAGGCAAAGCTGGATTGATCCTTTGTGTGTTTCTTGTTTCCTGTTCGAAACTCATCAGCTTGCCATTAGATAAGGTCGCGATGCTTGGAGTAGTGGCTTTGCTGATATTTCATCAGATTTTCCTCAGCAAAACATTTTCGCCTCGATTGCTTTTTCCTATTCTTGGGCTAGCAACCTACTGCTTGCTCAGCTATGTGCTAAATCTTCCAGATTCTTCCTTAATTATCTTTTTCCCTGTCTTAGGGTTGTTCTTTGCTGGTCTAGCAGCGGAAGAGGAAGCATTTCTGGATATCCTATACTGGGGGCTCTTTGTGCATATTTGTGTAGGGATCCTGTTGGTGTTTAGTAGTTATTTGATTGGGATGAATCCACATGTTCACCCCATGTACGACAAGGGCTTACCTTTCCTTCATGCTGCCAAAGGCTTGACGACGACGGTGCAATCCTATGGCACCTTGCTGATCGGTTGGTTCTTGATTTATTACTGGAAGAAGGAATCCGATACTCTCACTAAGCTGGATTCACTTGCCTATGGAATAGCAATTCTAGGACTCATTCTTACATTCAATCGTAACACCTTAGTAATCTTTTACCTGATTTTATTTTTCAAGCATCGTAAGATTTTCATATTCACCCTCGTTGTGGCTGCGATGTTCTACTTGTATTATTTTGAATTCATCAATAAGCTCATCTTTAATGTAAGCACGCTCAACTCCAGGGCAGACTTACTTCAAGCTTTTAGAACCTCATTCTTTGAATACTCCAGCTGGAAGGAATACCTCTTTGGTCATGGGAATAATATGGTAAGTGATGTGTTCGCTAGGTCAACGAAATATAAAACAGGATACATCGAAAATGGTACCTCAGTTTTGCTGTATACCTACGGGTTTATTGGGTATCTCGCGTATCTAGCCACTGTGATGATGATATCTCTTATGTTTTTCATCCGAAAGAAAGTCTTCTATGCTGCCATGTTTTTTTACATTTTTATTATCGCACAGCAGTTTACGCATGAGTTTTATGCCACGACCTTATATTTATTGATCAGCATTTTTCTACTAATTCTTAATTCTAAACCTCCTAGTGCCTCAAAAGATCGTATTCTTTCATCTGCTGAATAATTTCACCGGTAGTCCACAGATTTTGTCTTCTGTGATCAGCACAGCACAAAAAAACGGGATAGAAGTGAAGTTATATACAAGTACCACAGAGGGTTTTTTGTCTGGATTTGAGCGGAAAAGTAATTTCTATTCTAGATCGGAACATAGAATTTTGACACTGTTTTCTTTCTTTTTCAGCCAGTTTTTGCTGGCGATAAAGTTGCTTTTTGAAAACAGGCAAGACGAGAAAATCTTTTATGTGAATACCATTCTTCCCTTTGGTGCGATACTAATGGGTAAATTAATGGGGAAAAGAATCATTACTCATGTGCACGAAAATGAGATTAGTCCTAGACTTCTGAGTAACTTTTTGTTCTGGATCGTAAAAAGTTTCTCCTCTGAAGTAATTGTGGTTTCTGACTATTTAGCTGCTAATCTGAGAAGTAAGGGAATCAGTAGCCAGGTGATTTACAACTGTGTCTCTGAAGATTTTGCACTGAAATCAAGTTCTAAAAATCAAGCTTCAAGTAATTTTGAAGTACTTATGCTAGCCTCGCTACGTCCCTATAAGGGAGTTGCTGAATTTGTCAGCTTAGCGAAAAGATTGCCAGCTCTTAGTTTTACTTTGGTTCTTAGTGATGAAAGCAAAGAGGTTGGAAAGTTTGAATTGACGGAGTCTTTACCTTCTAACCTTCAGATTTTCCCAGTGCAGAGAGATGTGCATCCGTTTTTTGAAAAAGCTTCTCTTATTTTGAATCTGACCCATCCTGATGAATGCATTGAAACATTTGGTATGACTATTTTAGAAGGTATGTATTATAGCCTTCCAGCTATTGTGCCCACACAGGGCGGGGTAACTGAGTTGGTTGAAGATGGAGTGAATGGATATCAGATTGATTATCAAGACTTAGATCAGATGGCAACTGAAATTTTGAAAATGGCAAATGATAAGGCACATTGGATTAACTTAAGCCAAGGAGCGGAGTTGAAAAAAGCTCAATATTCTCGTGATAACTTTGATACAAGGATTTCAAACCTACTTAAATCATGAAAAAGATCTTTCTATTCATAATACTATCCATGTCTTTGGGCAACTATGCCCAAGCACAGCTGAATGCTCACTTTACCACTTTTGAGGATTTTGGCTCAAAAGCACCCAATAAATCCGAATTTAAAGCATGGCGAAATGAATCTGTAATTTTGCCCTTTTTGATTTATTCAGATTCTACCAAAGGACTTGATTTTCAGTTGAAAGTAGAGGGTAAGAATGTTAAAGCCGAGCTAATACAATTGCATCTAGTTGAGGGAGATATCTCCGCAGGAAACTGTGGTAATGCTAAAAAGAATGGAACCTTTGTGAAGGATTTTTTTCCAGATCGGGCCGAAACCTTACAAGGCAATTCTTTTACAGTAGAAAGTGCAATTACCTATGGTTTGGTGAAAATCCAAATACCAGAAAAGCTTAAGCCTGGAAGTTATCCAGTAGAACTGACCTTTGATCAAAATGGCGATTCTCAGAAAATCGAAGCAACGATAAAGGTCATTGATCAAAAGTTGCCGGACTTTTCTGAGCTTGATTTTGAGATGGACTTCTGGCAGTTTCCGCAATCTATTTCCACCTATTACGATTTCAAACCTTTCTCCGAAGAGCATTGGGAGCAGATGGGGTTGATGTTTGAGCAGCTGAAAGTATTAAATCAGACTGTAGTGACAACCTCCGTATTTTACGATCTCTTCAATACGAAGATCAAACCTGTCGAGCAAATGATGATCCAGGTACGTAAAAAAGCGGATGGAAGCTATTCCTATGATTATTCTACATTTGAGCGATATGTAGAGTTGGCAGCATCCAAGGGTGTTTCAAAGGAAATAGCAGTTCACAATCTATACCCATGGAATCAGACTTATTTTTACTTTGATGAAACTGCGGGTGAAGTAAAGACTTTTAAGTCTGCACCGGGTACAGATGAGTATAATGCGTTTTGGAAGCCATTTTTACTAGACTTTGCATCCTATCTCAAGGCAAAAAACTGGATGGATAAGGCGGTTTTCTGGGTAGATGAGCGAGATATGAATAAGACAGCTGAACTCGTTAAATATGTAAAGGGCATCGATCCAGCATTTAAGTTTGGCTATTCAGGTAGGTTCAGTCCAGCTTTATCAGAATTGGTTTACGATTATTCCTTGGCTAGTAATATTGTTCTTGATCCGGATAAGTTGGCGCTGCGCAAATCCAAAGGATTTAAAACAACTTACTATACTTCATGCTATGAAGTTCAGCCAAACATGTTGATGGCTTCGAATTATGGGGATATTTACTTCTTGCTAATGCTTTCAAGAGCTAAGGGATACGATGGGATGTTGCGTTGGGCATTTAACCTGTGGTCCTCCAAGATTATGAAATCCGCAATATTTTCGGATTTGCCATCAGGTGACAGCCATTTTGTATATCCAGATGCTCAGGTTTCTCTGAGGTACTTGATTTTGAAAGATGCTTTAGAAGAGGTTCAAAAAGCTGATGTCAAAGCGAAGTCGCCTAAATCTTCAGCTAAAACTAAGGAACTCTTAAAAGCATATAACCGTTACTTCCTTCTGAATAATGAATCGGAAAGGAACAAAATGGTGAGTATTATGAATAAGTATTTGAATGATTAAGAAAAAACTTGCCATTGTAGGTATAGTAGGAGTTCCTGCCAACTACGGGGGATTTGAGACGCTAGTAGAATACCTACTGGACATACTTCCTAAATATTATGATATCACCATCTATTGTCAAAGTCAGAGTTACCCAGAGAAGCTAGACAGCTACAAAGGGGCAAAGCTTGAATATTTGAATTTGAAAGCTAATGGCGTTCAAAGTGTTATATATGACTCAGTTTCACTTTGGAAGTCGGTAAGCGGGTTTGACTATATATTGATCCTGGGTGTTTCTGGCGCCATTACTATTCCATTTATTAAGCCTTTTACCAGTGCCAAAGTGATCACTCACATCGATGGGCTAGAGTGGAAGCGTGATAAGTGGGGATCCTTTGCAAAACGATTTTTGAAGTTCTCAGAAGCGTTGGCGGTGAAGTTTTCGGACGCTATTATTTCTGACAATAAGCATATCTATGACTATGTACAGGAGGAATACGGTAAAGAGTCTCATCTAATCGCTTATGGAGCTAATCATGCTACTTCTGTAGATCCTAATTTGTACGAAAAGAAGTACGCCTTTATCCATAAACCTTACATTTTCACGGTTTGTAGAATTGAGCCAGAAAATAATATTGAGATGCAGCTGAAGGTTTTCTCAGAAAATAACCTTGAGATCCCTTATGTAATTGTGGGCAACTGGAATTCCAGCGATTATGGTATGCGTCTGTACGAGCAATATTCGACCAAGAAAAATGTCATTCTTTACAACCCAATTTATGCTACTGAAGAGCTAAATGTGTTGAGATCAAATTGTCATTACTACCTACACGGTCATAGTGCTGGAGGGACTAACCCATCTCTGGTGGAGGCAATGTATTTGGGCCTTCCGATCATCGCTTTTGGCGTGAATTATAACAGGGAAACTACTTTTAATCAAGCCGTTTATTTCAATGATTCAGACGAATTGCTCCAACAACTATTGCGTCTAAAGGAATTTGACCGAGAGGCAATTTCCAAAGACATGTATAAGCTAGCTCGTAAAAATTACTCTTGGAAAGCAATTAACAAGAGGTACGTCAAAATGCTGAAGTCCATTTGAAATTGAGGTTTTACTTGTTGTTGACTAGCTGTGCTGTGGGATGGCTTGTTTCTAGCAGTGCTAGGTCCCAGACTATTCCTGCTGGATTTCCAGTTTTGGAAGAAAGCCTGCGGCGACAGCAGTTATTAGGGAATGAGGAAATAAAAGATTTATCTTTTTCATTAAGACCTATAGTCAGTCTTAAACAGAATCATTTCAGAAATTTAAATGATTCCACAGTACTAGCGAAGAAGCGTGTGCAATTGGAGCTTTTGCCTGTTCTGAGCACCACTGTGTTTAACTCAAATAGACCATACGGTTGGGGTAATTATAGCATGATGAATAGTGCCGGTGTGCAGACACTCCTTTCACCTGGAGTTTATGGTAAACTCTTCTTTCTGAATTTTCAGTTTAGGCCAGAGTTTGTTGCTAGTCAAAATAAAGCTTATCAGGGATTTGGGGAGAATTATTCTGACAATACCATATTCGCTAGATTCAGGTATTGGAATTTCGGTGATCATCCAGAGCGGTTTCCAAAAGAATATAATTCATTTGCTTGGCTGGGTCAATCATACATTAGCTTGAATGCAGGCCCTGTAGCACTAGGCGTCTCAACAGAGAATATATGGTGGGGACCAGGCCAGTTTACGTCCTTGATTTTCAGTAATAATGCCAGAGGAATGGAACACTTGTTTCTCAGAACCAGTCGCCCAGCAAATATTATTATTGGTACACTCGAAGCAGAGTTGATTGCGGGAAGAGCTGAAGATACAGGAGTTCTTCCTTCACAAAATCAACGGTTGAATGGAATATTTGCTAGACCTTTCAGAGGAGATTGGCGATACGTCACGGGGTTAACCATTACCTATCAGCCTGTGTTTCTTCCTAAAATATATGTAGGGTTCAATAGGACTTTTCAGCAATATAATGAAGATGTGCCGGATAGTTTCAACGGCCGATTCCCCGTTCTAGAACCTTTCCAAAAGAAGAATTTATTTACCAATGACAACTCTGTAGACTATGATGCCAAGGCTCAAGATCAACAGGTGTCATTTTTTTTAAGGTATTATAATTCTAAAGGGAATTTTGAGATTTATGCAGAATATGGAAAACAAGATCACAGCTATGACTGGAGAGATTTTATTTTGAGTCCAGAGCATGCTAGAGCTTACCTTTTGGGTTTTTCTAAACTGTTCAAATCAGGTAAGCAAGGTGAATATTTTCAGCTAAGAGGAGAGATAGTCCAGCAAGCTGAGTCAGTGAACAGGTATATCAGATATGCGGATCTCAATACATTAAATACAAGCTGGCACACTCATTATCAAGTGAGAGGCTTTACCAATGAGGGACAGTCTATGGGAGTAGGCATAGGAGTAGGGGCAAATGCTCAAATCCTAGAATTCTCTAAAGTAGCAAATCTCAATAAGCTGGGGGTTCTATTTCAGCGTATTGAAAACCAACAAGATTTTTATAACAGAGCTTTTGGGGAAAATCCCAATAAACGTCCATGGGTTGATTTTAGCGCAGGAATTTTATGGGATCACCAATGGGATAGATTAGTGCTCAGTAGTAAAGCCCAGATGATTAAAGGCTACAATTATCAATGGGAAAATGATTCTGGCTCTACTGCAGATTATCCAAGTGGACAAAATCTGTGGACATTCTCAGGCACAGTTAATCTAATCTACCAGATTCATAAATAGCATTAGAAGTGAAATATCTTACGAAATTTGTTAGTTTTGCGCTCTATTTGAAATGAGTAACTTTAGTACTCATTTTTAGAAATAGAGGGGAGCTTAATGAGCTTACCAAGATCATATTAACGAGAAGAAAAGCTCATCCCATTGATAAAGCTAAGTTTTGGGACTGAAAGAGCGAAGCTGTATAAAATTGGAAATGAGAAATCAGATTTTTTGCTGGTTTCTAAAGAAGGAAAATCAACTATGAACACATCGTTAGAAAACGTAAAAATCGCCATCATCGGCTTAGGTTATGTAGGCCTTCCATTAGCAGTAGAGTTTGCTAAGAAATATCCTACTGTAGGATTTGATATAGATACCAAGCGAGTAGGGGAGCTGAACGCTGGGAAAGACAACACGCTTGAAGTGGAAGATGATTTGCTTCAATCGGTTTTGGTTAGCAATTTTTCTGACACAAGTACCAAAGGTTTGCTGGCGACTACACAATCTACAGATCTTGCTGATTGTACTGTATATATAGTGACGGTGCCTACACCTACGGATAAGCATAATCGACCAGTACTCACTCCTATGCTGAAGGCTTCGGAGAATATAGGGACTAATCTCAAAAAAGGAGATGTGGTCATCTATGAGTCTACGGTTTATCCTGGCGTCACTGAGGATGAATGTGTGCCAGTTCTGGAACGAGTTTCTGGCTTGAAATACAATGTTGACTTTTTTGCGGGCTATTCACCTGAGCGTATTAATCCAGGCGACAAGGAGCATACGGTAGCCAAAATACTTAAAGTCACTTCAGGTTCTACGCCTGAAATTGCAGAGTTTGTTGATCAGTTGTATCGTACGGTGATCACGGCAGGTACGCACAAAGCGTCTTCTATCAAGGTGGCTGAAGCTGCAAAAGTGATTGAAAACTCCCAACGAGATATCAATATTGCCTTTGTCAACGAGCTTTCTAAGATTTTCAATCTATTAGGAATAGATACCAATGAAGTTCTGGAAGCAGCTGGAACCAAATGGAATTTCTTGAAATTCAAACCCGGATTAGTTGGTGGACATTGCATAGGAGTGGATCCGTTTTACTTGGCACAAAAAGCTCAAGAAATGGGATATCACCCTGAAATCATCCTTGCAGGTCGTCGCTTGAATGACAGCATGGGCAAGCACGTGGCTACGGAAGTAGTCAAGCTGATGATGCGTAAGGATCTCAAGGTAATCGATGCTAAAGTCTTGATACTTGGCTTTACGTTTAAAGAAGACTGCCCAGACGTGCGAAATACGCGAGTAATCGATATTTATCAGGAGCTAAAAACTTATGATATCAATGTAGACGTGTATGATCCTTGGGCAAACCCTGCAGAGGTAAGTCATGAATATGGTGTAGAGATTCAATCTGGATCAACAGCTCCAGATCTGATGGCCTATTCTGCAATTATCCTGGCAGTGTCTCATAAAGAATTTGCTAGCCTTGCGATACAGAAATCTGATACGCAGGTAGTGTATGACGTGAAAGGATTTTTGGACAAATCAGTGATAGACGCACGCCTGTAAGAAATCAGAATATCAGAGCATTGCCCAAATAAAAGTTAATAGTTATGATTAATTCTTATTTTTGAGGCAAATCAGAAAAAACAACCTTTTTCTTCCCATATTTTCACAATCCCATGAATAAACTATACAGATTTATTGCGGTTTCCGGTATAATGAGTTTGGTGCTTTTCTCTTGTGTATCCAACAAAAAACTCATTTATATGCAAGAACTGGAGGAGTCAACAGGCCCTTTGGTTGAGTCTAGTGCGAAATACCCATACTCCACAGAAGAGTATTTTTTGCAGATCAATGACATTGTAGAAATTTCTATTAAGACCACAAGTCCGGAATTGAATGAGATTTTCGGTTCAATCGCAAATGATCCTAGTAGCAGTTCAGCACAGATGGGAGGTAGTCAAGGAGCAGGCGATGCGTTTTTCATGAATGGCTTTACCATTGATGATCGAGGAATGGTCGAAGTCCCACTTATTGGTGAGTTGAAGTTTTTAGGTTTGAGTACAAAACAAGCAAAAGAATTAGTCGAAAAAGAAGTGGTTAAATACGTGAATGTGAATGAGTTCTTTGTACGCGTTCGCCTTGGGGGAATTCGTTTTTCTGCTTTAGGTGAATTCTTCCAATCAGGTAAATTTACCATATTACAAAATAGAGTAACAATCTATGAAGCGATCGCTTTTGCTGGTGATCTTACAAGCATTGCCAAGCGAGATCAAGTATTACTAATTAGACAATATCCTGATGGTTCTCAGATTCATAAAATCAATTTGCTTGATCGTAATCTTCTTGGATCAGAGTTTTATTTCTTAAAACCAAATGATATGATCTATGCAGAGCCAATGAAAGTTCGAGAGCTAGGAGCTGGTACCAATTTAGTGGAAACACTGACTTTGCTTACAACTACTATCACGGCAATTGCTCTTATACTTACTTTAGTTAATAATTAATCAGCCCTTTTTATGAGTATTGACCAAGAGGAAAATGATTTTTTTCAGGAGGAGGAAAGTAGTTTTGATATTAAAATACTCCTTCCGAAAATAATTAGAATATGGCCATGGATTCTAGCGAGTTTGCTAATTTTCATGACTATAGCTTTTTTTTATACGGAAACTACCGTACCGACTTATAGAGCTTCAGGAAAGTTTTTCATTAAGGAGACTGAAAATGCAATGTCATTTTTCGATGCTCCAGCAGCCATGCAGGATCAAGGACTTGGGATTACGAATGAGACTATCATTCTGAAATCCAGACCAATTGCGGAAGCTACCTTAAGTCAATTGGACTTTGATGTGGAATACTATGAGGATGGAACTTTCATCAAAAAAGAAATCTATAAGAAAACACCAATAGTGGTAGTGGTAGATTGGAATTTTCCGCAATTACTTCATGGTATCATTAGAGTTAATTGGGAAAATAGTACAGAATATACCTTGAAGTTTGAAGGAGACAATTATACTCAGTATTATCCTGATGGCACTTTTGGAGGAGCAAATAATCTGGAGACCCAAACATTCGCCTTTGGCGAAACGGCTGAAACTCCAAACTTCAAGTTTGTGATCAATAATACCTCAGGTCAAGAGTCGGGAACATCCTCTTTTATAGTTAGAGATCAGACGTATTTATCAAATTATTATTCATTTGGCTTGATCATCGATTTGGTAGAGAAAAACTCCTCTATTCTCGATCTTAGTTTGATGGTTCCTAATCGGGCAAAAGGTGAGGCTTACCTTAATAAGTTGATGGAAACTTATCTTGAGCTTGAACTTTTAGAGAAAAATGACATAGCTAATAGGACGATTAATTTCATCGATGGTCAGGTAGCTGGTGTAGCAGATTCCTTGACTTATTTCGAAGATAAACTTCAGAACTACCGTTCAAACAACAAGATTTATAATCTTAGCAATGAGAGTAACACGGTTTTTGGACAATTAACTGAAATCGAGTCTAAGTTGGCAAATGAGAGGTTGAAAAGCCGCTATTATCAAACCCTAAAGGACTATTTGGTACGTGAGAATTATAGCCAAATCATAGTTCCTTCAGGTCTTGGAATAGATGATCCATATTTAAATGGCTTGATTGAAAATCTCCTATCTGCACAAGTCAATAGGTCTAGATTGATGGCAACACAGACCGAGCTTTCTCCGGCTGTAAAGGAAGCAAACAAGAATTTGGAGGATTTGAATAGATCAATCCGTGAGAATCTTGATAATGTGGATGTTAGTAATAAAATGACCATTGCGGATTTGGAGCAACGAAAGGGAGCTATGGAAGCATCGTTCAGAACCCTACCAGAGGCTGAACAAAACCTAATAAGAATTCAGCGAGAAGCAACCTTGAATGAGAACATCTATAACTTTCTAAGTGAAAAGAGAGCAGAGTCTGCGATCACCAAAGCTTCAAATGTTCCGAATAATAAAATTATTGAGCATGCGAAAACGGGTTTGCTAGAAGTAAGTCCTAAGCCTCTAAGAAATTATTTGGCGGCTGTTTTCGCAGGACTTTTTATACCAATTCTGTTTGTGTTTATTCGTGAATTGTTACATACCAAAATAGAAGATCCTAAGTATTTGGAGAATAAGCTTAAGATCCCGGTACTTTCTACGATCCTTCTCAATAGTACTGATGAGAATCTAGTGGTATTCAATTCAGGTAAATCAGGTATTGCAGAGGGTTTCAGATCCCTGAGATCCAATATTAAGTTTTTGATTCCAAAGGAGAAGCAAATCACCTTTATGATTACTTCTACTATCTCAGGGGAAGGAAAGACTTTCTGTGCGATGAACTTGGCTTCAGTTTACTCACTGACAGGAAAAAAGACCATCTTGATCGGTTGTGATATGAGAAAGCCTAAGATTTTCGATGATTTCGGTTTGAAAAATGATGTAGGACTTTCTACTTATTTGAGCGGTCAGGAAGATGATCATAGAAAAGTAATCAAGAGAACTTCCTATGAAAACCTGGATTTGATTGTATCTGGCCCTATTCCTCCCAATCCTTCGGAACTATTGTTCTCAAGCAATTTTGAGAAAATGATCACCGAGTTGAAGAAAGAATATGATGTGGTTATCTTGGATACACCACCTGTAGGTTTGGTTTCTGAAACTCTGGATTTGTTGACTCTGGTTGACTTTACCCTTTTTGTATTCCGTCAAAACTATTCAGAGAAAGCATTTATCGATGCAGTCAATGGCTTGAAAGAGCAAAAAGGAATCAAGAATATTTATGCTGTATTCAACGGCCTCGATTCCAGTAAGGTATCTTATGGTGGCTATGGTTATAGCTACGGCTACGGTTATGGCTATTATGAAGATGATAACAAAAAGAAAAACCGTTTAGGATTTTAATACCCAAGTTTGAATAAATTTCTACAAAAGTATTTTAGGTATTTTTCATTTTTCTATGAATACCTAGGATATAAAGTAATTATCTTACTCCTTTCTAGCCTTTTTGTGGGCCTTTTAGACGGTTTTGGATTGGCGCTTTTTATTCCTGTTTTTCAAATGGCGGCAGATGGCATCACACCAGAATCTCGGGAAGCATTAGGGGGACTAAGCTTCTTGCTGGACTGGATTGAAGCTCTCGGCTTTGGGTTGAATCTGAACGTCATCTTGATAGTGATGATAGCTTTATTCGTGTTCAAGTCAATTTTGAAATTTTATGACGGGATCTGGAAAACGAAGCTTCAAATGGAGTTTGTCAAAAAGCTTCGTTATGAAATGGTTGATGGGTTAGGAGGAATGGCTTATAAAAATTTTGTAAAGCTTGACGCTGGCAAAATCCAGAACACACTTTCCGGAGAGGTATTTAAGGTGACTTATAGCTTTTTGACTTATTTCAGCACCATCCAATTTATGGTGCTACTATCAGTCTATGTAGGATTGGCATTAATCACGAATTTCCAGTTTGCCATTTTGGTTGGAATCGGAGGTTTTCTCTCCAATTTTATTTTCAAAGCAATCTTCAAATTCACCGAAAAAGCATCAGTAGGAGTCACTGCATTCAATCATGAGTTCCAGTCTTACTTAATCCAATCCATACACAATTTCAAATACCTCAAGGCTACTGATTACTTTTCGAAGTATCAGCTGAAGCTCAAAAGGATCATTGATTCTATAGAAGAGAAGCAGAAGAAAATAGGAGTATACAATTCGTTTTTATCCTCCATCCGTGAGCCTATTGTATTGATAATTGTGGCCGTAGTTATCCTAATACAAGTCAATTATCTAGGTGGGCAGGTTGCAGCGATCATGGCTAGTTTGTTGTTTTTCTATAGAGCGTTGAATTACCTAATCAGCTTGCAGACCAGTTGGCAAGGCTTTGTTGCTCACTACGGTGGTATCGTGGCCGCTATGGAATTGATGGACGAGTTTAGGTCCATTCAAGAAAGTAAGGAAGATAAACCTTCAGCAGGTAAGCTGGACAGAATTGAATTGTCAGATATGACTTTTGCTTACAAACCTGGATTGCCAGTGTTGAGGGACATTAGTCTAAACATTGAGCCATTAAAAACACTTGCATTAGTAGGTGGCTCTGGTAGTGGAAAGACCACCATGGTCAATTTGATCATTGGTTTACTGGACCCTACAGGAGGAACTATAACCGTCAATTCTAAAGAACGAAACGAAGTAGATAAGTCAAGCTATAGACGTAGGTTTGGATACATTACCCAAGAAGCAGTGATCTTCAGTGACGATATATTCAATAATGTTACGTTTTGGGATGATAAGACTCCTGAAAATATGGCAAGGTTTGCTGAGGCAATTCGCCTGGCCAATATTGAGGACTTTGTCTCCTCACTTCCAGAAAAGGAAAGCACAATGCTAGGTGACAATGGGATGCTCGTATCTGGAGGTCAAAAACAACGTATTTCGATCGCTCGCGAACTTTACAAGGACGTGGATATTTTGATTCTTGATGAGGCTACTTCAGCTTTAGATTCTGAAACTGAACGTTCCATCCAAGAAAATATTGATAGCCTTAGAGGGAAATACACTATAATAATCGTAGCGCACAGATTGAGTACAGTGAAGAAAGCCGATAAAATATTGGTATTGAATGCTGGGCAAGTTGTCAGTGAAGGTAGTTTTAATCAGTTGGTAGAAAGTAGTTCGCTTTTCAAGAAAATGGTAGAGCTACAGGAGTTCTAATTGACTGCTTAGTATTATTGAAATTTAACAAAGCACTTGAAAGATAAAATTCGCGTATTGGTCTCTAATCTTCCTTTGCCTTATCAAGGAATTGGAAGTTGGACTTTCGAGTTTAATTACTTTTTGGAGAAGAACAAGTTTTTTGATTTTGTCTTATCTCCAAATAAGGAGGGCGATTCAAGCTATATTTTCAGTGCGAAGAGGAAATGGTTTCCTGGATCACAATTTGTTCGTCAAAAAGCGCTGACGGATTGGGTAGCAAAGGATTACCTATCTGAACTATTGAAAATCGGCCAAAAGAAACTTCCTGTTCAGATTTTGGTGATTGATGATCAAGCACTCCTAGAAGCTGTTTGTACGATCAAAACTCAACTGCCTCAAGGTTCAGAGATTATTTTCTATTATCATGGTCATGCACTTAAGCTGAATCCATCATTAGCGCATTTGACAGATAAAGTCTTTTTTCTGACAGAGGCTGGATACTTAGAAAGCCTCAACATAAATAATGAGTTTACTCCGGAAGTACACATTGTGGGCAATGGTGTTTCATCTGTTATTTTTCACCCCTTAGTAGCCGACGAAAAAACTTCATTACGTGAATCAATGGGCTTTGAAAGGAAGGATATAATTATTTGCTGGATGGCAAATTCACGTCCTGTCAAAGGAATTCATCTTTTTGGAAAATTGATTCCGAAATTGCTTGAACTTGATCCGAGGATTAAGATTGTTACGATTGGACATGAGCCTAATACGCTTTGGGAAAATGATAGACTGTTTCAGATCGGCAAAAAAACATCCCAAGAAGTCGCTAAATATTTACAGCTAAGTGACTATTATTTTTTTACATCCTTGTGGAAGGAAGGCTTTGGACTGTCATTAGTAGAAGCGATCAAGTGCGGCAATTTTATTTTATGTTCTGATAATGGGGGAATAAAGGACGTGGTGTCCACTTACCCAAATGTACACCTGATCGATAAGCCTAATATTCTTAATAGCTGGATAGAGGCTTTCAAGGAGCAATTGCTGAAGCCCAATGTGGACACAAAACAACAATTTCAATTTTCTGATTTTGAAGAATTTTACAGTTTAGATTCCTGGGAAAAGAGACTCAAACGTGGTTTAGCCTAGGTAAATGACGTGAAGTTTAAATAAATACTATGGTGTCATATAGACTGTGTTTTTGAAATATTCCTTTTATCATGACAACATTTAGAAGCTCTATACTATGATCATTGCAGAAATAGCCCAAGCTCATGATGGCAGTTTGGGGACAGCTCATGCTTATTTAGAAGCTTTGGCTAATACAGGAGTTGACGCTGTCAAATTCCAAACGCATATTGCGGAGGCAGAAAGCTCCCAATTTGAGCCATTCCGAATTAAATTCAGTAAGCAAGATGCTACCCGATATGCGTATTGGAAGCGTATGGAATTTTCATTGGATCAATGGAAGGAATTGAATGCCCATGCGGCAGAGCTCGGAATAGAACTTATATCTTCACCATTCAGTAATCTAGCAGTAGAATGGTTAGAGCAAGTAGGAGTTAAGCGCTATAAAATTGGTTCTGGAGAGGTTTCTAATTTGCTTATGTTGGAGAAAATAGCTCAAACAGGCAAACCGATTATCTTGAGCTCTGGAATGAGTAGCTGGGAAGAGATGGATCAAACTGTTTCTTTTCTCCAATCATATGGCAATCCTCTCAGTATCATGCAATGCACCACAGCATATCCTACTAGCCCAGAACAATGGGGGCTGAACGTAATTGCAGAATTGAAAACAAGGTATCAGATACCTGTGGGCTTTTCTGATCATAGTGGAGATATTTACTCTTGTCTTGCCGCGGCTACTTTGGGAGCAGAGCTCTTTGAGTTTCATGTGGTCTTTGATAAGAGACAGTTTGGGCCAGATACTGCGGCAAGTATTACTATTGATGAGACTGAGAAACTGGTGAAAGGTATTAAAGCTATTCAAGCAGCTATGACGAATCCTGTCGTCAAAGACAATATCGAACCTTACAGTGAACTCAAGCAGATTTTTGAGAAGAGTCTTGCTGTAAATAAGGATCTAAATGCAGGTCATGAAATCAGCCTTTCCGATTTGGAAAGTAAAAAGCCAAAAGGATATGGTATTCCTGCACATCAGTTCAAAGAGATCCTTGGTAAGAAATTAAATAGAAACTTAAATCAATGGGACTTTTTAAATTGGAAAGACCTGAATGAATAAGCCCATGAACAAAAGGAAAATTTGTGTTGTAATCACCGCTCGACCTTCTTATTCTAGAATTAAAACTGCATTAACTGCGATAAAAAATCATCCAGAATTAGAGTTGCAGCTAGTAGTGGCTGCATCAGCGTTGTTGGATCGTTATGGCAATGCCGTCAATTATATGATTCAAGATGGTTTTGTCATTGCAGCTAAGGTTTTTAATGTATTAGAAGGAGAGAATCTAACTGCTGCAGCTAAGACTACGGGCATAGGTATTTTGGAGCTTTCTACTGTTTTTGATAATCTTTCACCTGATATAGTGCTAACTGTTGCAGATCGGTTTGAAACTATGGCAACTGCTATATCAGCCAGTTATATGAATATTCCACTTGCTCATGTTCAAGGAGGAGAAGTTACCGGGAATATTGATGAGAAGGTTAGACATGCAATTACGAAGTTGTCTGATTACCACTTTGTAGCCTCAAAAAGTGCATATGATCGTGTTATTAAATTGGGGGAGGATCCTGAGGCTGTATTTAACACAGGTTGTCCTAGCATAGACCTTGCGGCAAATGTGAATACAAATTCCGCCTTTAATTTTGAACCTTATTCCAAATACGGAGGAGTAGGATCCCGCCCTGATTTGGATAAAGGATACTGGGTAGTAATGCAACATCCTGTGACGACTGAGATTAAAGCATCTAGAATGCAAATAGAGCAGACCCTTAAGGCAGTACATGAGTTGAATCAGCCAATATTATGTTTTTGGCCAAATGTAGATGCTGGAGCAGATGGGACTAGTACTGGAATTCGAGCTTTTCGTGAGATGAATTCGCTTCATAATTTTCACTTTTTCAAAAACATGGAACCTGATGACTTCTTGAGATTATTGATCAATAGTAAGGGACTCATAGGAAACAGCAGCGTAGGAATAAGAGAATGCGCCTTTCTGGGGGTTCCTGTAGTGAATATTGGGAGTCGCCAAAACAGTCGTGATCGAGGACACAATGTAATCGATGTGTCCTATGACAGTAATGAGATTCTTGCCGCCATCAAGAAGCATGATGCAAAGGGCACCACTGAAACATCAAACATATATGGAGGGGGGAGTGCAGGTGAAACTATCGCCGATCTCCTAGCTTCTGTAGCACTTAAGTTTCATAAGACAATCACTTATTAAGGATTGTAATTGCCGCTTTCGATCCTAATGGGGATTCCCTACAGCCATGTATGCAATACTGACGAAAAGCGATTTAAAATAATATGTATATCCGCTTTTCTAGCAGTAAGGTGGCAAAAGCAATGTAAGATATGTTAAACTTAAAAATTGAGGCCACTTCGGTCATCGGTCATCGGTCTTCCAGCCTGATAAGCAAAGAATCTAAGGTGACTGGCATCATTGCGGATAATCATATAAAATAAATTCTAATACTTAATAACTCAAAAGATCTGAAAATACTTGCTATTATTCCTGCCAGAGGTGGCTCTAAGGGTATTCCCGGTAAAAACATAAAGCCGCTCAATGGTGAACCTTTGTTGGCATATACAGTAAATTCGGCAAAAGAAAGCAAGTTGCTTACTCGTACAATACTGAGTTCTGACGATGAGGATATTATCCAAGTAGCCAAAAACTTAGGCTTGGAAGTTCCTTTTAGAAGACCCTCAGATTTAGCAACTGATCATGCACCAACGCTCCCTACTATTATTCATGCGTTAAATTTTTTCAAAAAAGGAGGAGAAGAGTTTGACTTTGTTTGTTTGCTTCAGACTACTACGCCTTTTCGTAGAAAAGGCCTAATAGATGAAGCGATCACAAAAATTTTAGAAACAGGAGCAGATGCATTAGTGTCTGTGCTACCTGTTCCACACGAATTTAATCCACATTGGATTTTCGAATCAGATCAGAAAGGTATGCTGCGAATAGCCACAGGAGAAAAGGAAATCATTACACGGAGGCAAGAGCTTCCAACCGGATATTTCCGCGATGGTGCTATTTACCTGACTAAGACATCTGTCTTGTTGGAGAAAAGCAGTTTGTATGGTGATAATCTAGCCTTTGTATTAGGGGATCTCGAGCGCTACGTAAATCTAGACACTCCAAAAGATTGGGCATTGGCAGAAGAATTGGTGACCAAATTATTTACAGAATCCTAATATGTGTGGAATCTCAGGAATAGTTGGCCCAGGAGCAGATCGAGGCAAACTGATGGAAATGGTGAAAACTCAGAATCACCGTGGTCCTGATTTTACTGGTATTTGGGAAGATTCCGGAGAGGTTTCTTTGGGACATAACAGGCTTTCCATCGTTGACCTTTCGGAGGCTGCAAATCAACCTTTCCATTCTGATGACGATAGATATCACCTTGTATTCAATGGTGAGATTTATAATTATTTGGAAATTAGAACTGTGCTTGAAGATTTTTTTGTGTTTAACACAGCCTCTGATACAGAGGTTTTACTGAAAGCTTGGATACACTGGGGCGAATCATGTTTGGATCGATTCAATGGCATGTTTGCTTTTGCAATTTGGGATCAGCAGGAGAAAAGTTTATTTGCAGCTAGAGATAGATTTGGAGTTAAACCATTTTATTATCACCATTCTTCGGATACTCTATCTTTTGCATCTGAGATCCCAGCACTTTTTGCTAACGGAATAGAGAAGATACCAAATCAATCTGTATGGGCTGGCTTTTTTGCACATGGCACTTATGGTCTACCTAATGAAACCTTCTGGCAAGGAATTCACCAGTTGCCAGCTGGACACTTACTACATTGGAAAGATGGCGTTCTTAATCTTAAGCAATGGTATGATTTTGTGGGTAGAGTAAAGGCGCTTGTTGGAACATCCCATGAGGATGAAGAAAAGTATATTACGGAATTGTTGAAAGATTCTATCAAGCTTCGATTCCGTGCTGATGTTCCTGTTGGATTCAATTTAAGCGGCGGCCTGGATTCCAGTACACTCTTAGCGCTGGTGTCGGATGCATTTCCTCATAATTCTGAGATAGAAGCATTCACCTTTTACACGGCTGACGAGCGATACGATGAGCTTCCTTGGGTAGAAGAAATGATGAAGGATAGACCTTATCCTTTGAATAAATGCTTGATTTCTGCTGCAGAGATTCCCGCATTAACAAATACAATTTCAAAGCTACAAGTAGAGCCTTTCGGTGGTGTCCCCACTTTGGCATATGGAAAAGTGTTTGAAGCAGCGAGGAAAAAAGGCATACTGGTTTTATTAGATGGCCAAGGCTCGGATGAGGCTTGGGCAGGATATGATTATTATTTCAAAAAAGGGGGCTCTTTAGTGCAAGGAGTGAAATCTTCCCCGGTAAAGGCTGATGCCTTAAGTAAAGATTTTCAGTCAAAATCTGGGAACTCAGCACATCCACAACCCTTTGATGATCGATTGCTAAATCTTCAGTACCGAGATTTATTTTATACAAAAATTCCTCGTGCCCTACGATTCAATGATCGGATGAGCATGGCATATAGTACTGAATTACGGGAGCCTTTCTTGGATTATCGACTGGTAGAATATGTGTTTTCCAGACCCACTGAGTTTAAGGTGAAAGATGGTATTCAAAAATGGTTACTACGCAAAATTGCAGGAAACTACCTAGG
This sequence comes from Algoriphagus chordae, assembly GCF_003254055.1. Lineage (GTDB taxonomy): Bacteria > Bacteroidota > Bacteroidia > Cytophagales > Cyclobacteriaceae > Algoriphagus > Algoriphagus chordae. Next base: position 49,825 of record NZ_QKZT01000023.1, on the reverse strand, counting down.
AGATAATATAAGTCTTGCTCCAAAGCGTCCCTTACAAACACCTCAGCGAGAGTGGTTAGGCACCGAACTTCAAGTTTGGGCTGGTGAGCAGATTCAGTGGCTAGGAGAGAATACGGACTGGTTCGACGTAGAAATACTGGATAAGTATTGGAAAGAATATATAGCTGGAGACAGAGACAACAGTTTTTACATTTGGCAATGGATAAATGCCGCAGCAATATTGAAATGAGTAAAATTTGTTTTTTAATTCCCGATGGAGTGGGTATCCGAAATTATCTCTATTCTGATTTATTTAAGTTATTGAATGAAAGTGGCCATGAAGTGGTGATCTGGCATGCTTTAGCGCAAGAGGTAGTTACCTTATCTACAGAAATCAATGGCTTTGCTCCGCAGCAAAAAGAGTTAAAAGTTTTTAACGAAGATTTTTTGGTTCAAATCCTAAAAGAAAGCACCACCTATGCTAGGCTGAAATATAATATTGGTTTGACAGGCAATCCTACCATTATGCAAAACTGGCATGATAAAATGGGTTCAACTAAAAGAAAAATCTTAATTAGACTGGCAGAATTTTTTGGTAAACAAATTAAGGATTATAAGGGAATAGAAGGAACAGAAAAACTATACTTTTCACAATTGCGCAAGACTGCTGCTTACACTCAGTATCGGGCAGATTTGAAAGAGATGAATCCAGATCTGCTCTTCTGTACTCATCAGCGATATCCTGGTGCTGCCTATGCGCTGGAGGCAGCCAAAGATTTAGGGATTACTACCGCCACAGCTATTTTCTCTTGGGACAATTTGCCAAAGGCACGGCTTCTAGTACGATCGGATTTCTATACGGTTTGGTCTGATTATATGAAGGAAGAATTGATGTTCTATTATCCTGAGATCAGTGAAGATCAGGTTGAAATTACAGGAACACCGCAATTTGATTTCTATAAGAATATTGCTGCTATCAAAAGTAGAGAAGAATTTGCAGAAGAGTTTGGACTGAATGCCAGTAAATCCTGGGTTTGCTTCTCAGGTTCAGATTCCAAAACTTCTCCCTACGACGCTGCTTACTTAGAGGATGTGGCAGCTGCTCTTCAGAATGAGTCTGGTGTTCAGTTGATTTTTAGGCAGGTACCTGTAGAAGGAGTAGAGCGCTATGCGGATGTGCTGAAGAAATATCCAAACATCAAGAACCTCAATCCAATATGGCATAAAGGCGAATTCTGGAATCAGTTTTACCCATACCCAGAGGATATTACGCACCTAGTGAATTTGAGTTTTCACTGCGCTACTGTGGTGAATATTGGTTCGACCATGGCGCTTGATTTCAGCTGGTTTGATAGTCCAGGTTTATATCTGAACTACGACCATACAGGCAATCAAGAATGGAGAACTGAGGATATCTACAATTTCCAACACTTTAGATCTATGGGAGATTGGGACGCAGTAGCTTGGGCAAATTCGCCAGGAGAAATCAGAGAGCGTATTTTGCAAATCATAGATAGTCCAGATAAGCTAGCCAAGGACAGAAGACTTTGGCTCAAAAAGATTGTAGGTCAACTGGAAGGGCCAAGTTCTGCAACTAGAATAAGTGAGTTTTTAACTCATAAATTGAATTTAAAACCAACATCCAAAGTCTAATGCATATCTGTTTTCTTTCACAGGAGTTTCCACAAAAAGGGTCTGTATATGGAGGGATAGGCACTTTTCTAAGTACAATCTCTGCCAATTTAGTAAAACTAGGCCATGAGGTGACTGTAATTGGTGTTCGTGTGCAACCGGACTTAATTGATAAATATATCGATGGAGTTCGTGTAGTTACTATTCCTCATTCTGGATTGAGGTATCTCGCTTGGTGGAGAAATACTAGAGCTATCCATAGAAACCTATTGGCTATTCACCAATTGAATCCAATTGATATCATTGAGGGTTCAGAGTTAGGTCTGGCATTTGTAGAAAAGAATTCAATGTTCAAATATGTGATTCGCTTGCATGGTGGTCACCATTTCTTTGCCGAAGGCGAAAACCGAAAAGTGAATAGGTGGAAAGGATTTCAAGAGAAGAAATCATTTCGTATAGCAGATGGCTTTGTGGCTGTTTCTGAATATGTAAATACCCATACTGGGAAGATGCTTTCTTTCCATGAGAAGCCTGTTGAAGTTATCAATTATCCGATTCCATTGGATAAATTTTACAAGGCAGATCCTGCTAAAGTTGTTAAAGGAAGGTTGGTTTTTGCAGGGACGGTTTGTGAGAAGAAAGGCATTAGGCAATTAATCGGAGCCCTACCGATTGTTGCCGAAAAATATCCTGAAGTTTCACTGGAAGTCTATGGACGGGACTGGAAGTTTTCGGATGGAAAATCCTATACCAAGTACCTTCAAGAGAGTTTTCCAAAACAGATTTTAGATCGTATTACTTTTCATGGTCCTGTAGCTCATGATGATCTTCCTGGATATTATGAACAAGCAGAAATTTGTGTGTTTCCATCCCATATGGAAACACAAGGCTTGGTAGCACCTGAAGCTATGGCCATGGGGAAACCAGTAATTTTCTCCAAGCAAGGTCCTGGGCCAGAGACAATCGATCATGGTATCAACGGCTGGCTGTGTGATCCACACTCAGAGCAGGATATCGCTAAGGTGATTATAGAGGCATTTGATCAAAGAGAGCGCTTTGCAGAGATTGGAGAGAAGGCTATTGAGAAGGTGAATTCTAAGTTTGAGCCAACTTTAATCACGCAGAAAAACTTAGCATTCTATTCGAAACTTCTGAAGGGTTAATGCATTTTCTGGTAGTAGGACATGTGCTTCACAAGCAAATTGGAGGTAAAATTTTTGCTTACGGCCCCTACGTGAGGGAAATGAATCTATGGTTTCAGCATGTTGATCAGGTAACGGTTTTGGCTCCAGTCACTAAAACTGCTGCCACTGATCCTATCGATTTAGCTTATGAGCACCCAAATCTAAGCCTTGTTCAGGTGCCAGAGTTTACAGTTTTGTCACCTGGAGCAATGATGAAAACTGCTAGTAAGTTTCCTGAACTTTGGAGTAAAACATGGAAGGCAATGAAGGCTGCTGATCATATCCACCTAAGATGTCCAGGGAATATGGGCTTGCTAGGAGCTATGGTGCAGACTTTTTTCCCAGTGAAAATAAAATCTGCTAAATACGCGGGTAACTGGGATAGGAAAAGTACGCAACCCTCTACCTATAGGATGCAGCAAAATATCCTAAGCAATACCAACTTTACCAAAAACATGCAAGTGTTGGTCTATGGGGACTGGCCAAATGAATCTAAAAATATCAGACCATTTTTCACGGCTTCTTATTCTGAAAACCAAATTATACCAATTGAGCCTTTGCTTATAGGAAATGATCAGGAAATCAGATTGTTGTTTGCAGGAGGTTTGAATTCAGGAAAACAGCCAATGGTTTCTGCACAGGTATGTGCAGCATTGATCTCAAGAGGCTTGGATTGCCATTTGGAATTCTATGGAGAAGGGCCAGAGCGAAAGAATTTGGAGGAATATATAGCTGAGCAAGGATTGCAGAATAACATTGTACTGCATGGGAATGTTGATTCTGTGGAGTTGCAACAGGCATATCAGAATGCACATTTCCTGATTTTTATCTCCCAAAGTGAAGGATGGCCAAAGGTGGTAGCGGAAGCTATGTTTTGGGCATGTTTGCCGATTACTACAGCTGTTTCTTGTGTTCCTCAGATGTTAGATTTTGGAGAGAGAGGGGAGTTGGTACAAGCAGATGTGTCAGAGATTTCAGATAGAATTAGTAGCTTAATAAATGATGTTAAATTGTATGAGACAAAGGTTCAGAAAGCGATGAACTGGTCGAGACAGTTTACCCTAGAGAAATTTCAAGAGGAAATCAAATCTGTGATTTTCGATAGACAAGTGAGCAGGAATTGAGAATTCTTCAATTGATAGATACGCTCAACCCCGGTGGGGCGGAACGAATGGCTGTTAACCTAGCCAATACGTTTAGCGAAGTTGGAATAGAAAATCAACTTGTAGTCAGCAGGAATCAGGGAGATCTAGGTAATCTTGTGCAAGATCAAGCCACTCTTTTCCTCCTAGAGAAGAAAAAGACAACCGATTGGAAAGCCTTCAGAAAGCTTTTGAGTCTGGTTGATCAATTTAAGCCAGATGTTGTTCATGCACATGGCACCTCTGTTTATTGGGGAGCGGCATTGAAGCTGTTCCGTCCAAAAGTTAAGTTGATTTGGCATGATCACTTGGGTATTTCTGAAGAAGTAATTAGGAACAATCCCCGAACTGAGTTGAAATGGATTGCTTCAAAGATTGATTTTCTTATTACAGCTAATGAATCTACAAGAGCTTATTGGATCGAATTGGGCTTAAAGCCTCAAAATCTTATTGAATACCTGCCTAATTTCCCTTATTTGGTAACTTCGTCTAAAGTTAAACCAACACTATTTACCTTTCTACACTTGGCAAATTACCGGACTGAAAAAGGACAAAAGAATATAGTGGAGGCAGTGAAGATTCTAAAAGAAAAAAGAGATGATTTCAAGGTTCGGTTGGTAGGTATGGCTATAGATCAGACTTGGGAAAGAGCAGTAGCTGAAAAAGTTAGCTCTACCTCCTTAAGCAAGTTTATTTCTGTAGAAGGGCCAGTTTCTAATGTGGCAGAGCTACTCTCTGAGGTTCATGCAGGTTTAGTCGCCTCTGATCGTGAAGGATTACCTGTAGCACTATTGGAATATGGTTTGGCTGCCTTGCCAGTGGTTTCTACAGCAGTAGGGCAATGCCCTGAAGTATTAGGGAATGGTGATTATGGTATTTTGGTGCCAGCTGCAGATTGCAAGGCTCTCGCTGATGGCATGGATGAACTGCTAAGTAATCCAGAGAAAGCATTGAAAATGGGAAAATCTTTTCAAAAACATGTAAAGGATAATTATGGAAGTAGCCAATTTATGAAGGGCTATAACGATATTCTTTTTTTATTAACCCAGGTTAATTTGAGTAGCAATTGATTAAATATTTAATTCTCAACAAGAGACCATATATCTGGATTTTGATCCATTTATTATTGGGACTTTCAGCTACAGTTACGCCTTATGGCATCATAGCTTGGTTTTACTTGGTATTGATTACCTCTCTTACCCTGGTGATGAAAAAGGGGAAAAGTCCATATCTGGGGATGACTTTGATTTTGTATCTGATCTCCTTTGAGCTACTCTCACGAATGGCTTTTACCTCTCCATTTATACCTTATGAGCTCGGCAAATACCTGCTTGCTGTAGGTATGATATGGGGGATTATCCAATACAAAACGCATGGTTATTTAGGTTGGATTATGCTTCTCTGCATGATCCCAGCCTTGTTTTTTGATCTTTCGGGAGAGGTTCAGAAATCTGACTTGATTTTTAATATGCTGGGGCCAATCAACGTGGCTTTGGTGGTAATATTTTTCTATAAGCAAAGGATTACTCAAGTTCAACTTGGTAATATGCTCCGAATGATGGTTTATCCTATTCTAGGCGTTCTGAGTTATACTTTTGTGAAAACTCCGGACTTTTCTGAAGTAGAATTTGTCCTAGGAGCCAATGTGGATATGAGTGGGGGATTTGGTTCAAATCAAGTTTCTACTTTATTTGGATTGGCGGCCTTGTTTATGTTCTTCATAATGATTAATCGCTGGAAATTCTCAGGAAACTATATTGTAGATGGCTTAATACTATTTGCCTTTACTTTTCAAGGCTTGCTCACATTCTCTCGTGGAGGAATGATCGGGACTGCATTGGGAGCTATAGTGGTGTTATTTTTCCTCAGACTTGCTTCCGCTAAGGAAAAGAGATTATACAGACTTCCTAAGATTGGTAAATTCGTTATTCCTGCTATGCTCATTACGATTTTGGCATTTGTAGTGGTGGACCAGATTACTAATGGTATGCTGAGCCTTCGATACCAAGGAGAGACTATTGGTACCATCGAGGGATCTAAGGTGAAGTCGATGTACACCGTTACCACAGGCCGTCTTGATATTTTCTTGGGAGATGTAGACCTCTGGTTGGAGCATTTTATTTTTGGTGTGGGGGCAGGAGCCTCTCGTTTCTTAAGAGAAGGCCTACATGGTACGGTGGCTCATGTAGAACTCAGTAGATTACTCGCTGAGCACGGGGCTTTGGGATTGGTATATTTCTTAATTCTTTGTTGGCTTGGTCTCCACCTGTTGAAATCACACCCCAATCCACTAATAAAAGGACTTCTGATTGCACTCTTTCTTGTCGCTTTATATACTTCCTTTCATGCGGCTATGCGGACTTATGTCACGCCCGCTCTAGTAGGACTCAGTCTTTTATCCATCTCTAACCCAAAGCCAAAACGTGCGAATCCTGTATCTAGGAAACAAGCTAAAAAGCCACGGCTACAACCCCACCTCCATTGAGGTACTGGGAGAAAAACTAAAAGAAATAGCGGAAGTAATTCAGGTGTCAGAATACAGGTCACCTTTATTAAGATTCGCCGATATGGCTAAGGCTATTTATACTAATAGATCCACGGTCAATTTAGTATTAATTGATACTTATAGTACCAGAGGCTTTTATTTAGCATTCTATTGTGGTTTCATATGTCGAAGCCTAAAGCTGCCTTATGTTCCAATTTTGCACGGTGGAGACCTTCCGAAAAGGCTTATTCGCAGCAAAGCGAAGTGTGATACCTTTTTCAATAATGCGGCTTTTTTGGTAGCACCTTCTGGTTTTATGAGGAAGAAGTTTAAGCAGAGTGGTTATACTAATGTCAAGCTTATCCCGAACCAGATAGATTTAAACAAATTCAATTTTAAAGAGAGGAAAGCAGCTGCTCCACGGATTCTATGGGTGCGGTCTTTTGCGGCGATTTATAATCCGGAATTGGCAATCGATGTAATAGCCTTACTTGCCACTAAGTACCCAGATGCCAAGCTTGGTATGGTTGGGCCAGAAAAAAACGGTTTGATGGGAGTGTGCAAAGCAAAAGCGAAGAAATTAAGAATAGAAGGGAATGTTGAATTTGTAGGCAAAAAAACCAGGAAGGAATGGATTGAGCTTTCGCAGGACTATGATATTTTCTTAAATACCACTAATGTGGATAATACGCCACTTTCAGTAATGGAAGCGATGGCCATGGGTATGTGTGTGGTGACTACCAATGTGGGAGGGATTCCATATCTATTTGAAAATGAGATAGAAGGTGTCATGGTGGAGCCAAATGATGCTGAAATGATCAGTCAAGGGATTATTAAGATTGTCGATTCTCCAGAATACGCCCACCAATTGTCCTGCAAGGCTAGAGAAAAATCTAAAGAATGGGATTGGTTATTTATTAAGCCAATCTGGCAAAAGCACCTCAAACAATTTCAATGAGATTACCGTTTTTCATACTAGAGCATGCCATACTGCCCATTGGCGATAGGCTGCTCAAATCCACTTTTATTGAGAAGCTTCGCTACTGGAGAAAAACAGTAGCTCAGGATGGCGCACATTTAGAGCAACTACAGTCCGAAAAGCTTCATAAAATCCTTTCACATGCAGCAGCTAAGTCTCCCTATTTCAAATTGTTAAATATTCCAGAAAATGCTGATTCTAGGACATGGCTGAAATCTTTTCCGGTATTGGCGAAAAAGACATTTCGGGAAAATTTGGAGTTTATAGTCACTGACAAGAATAAGGAATCATTGACAGCTATTATGTCTTCGGGTTCTACAGGACCTCCTTCTAAAGTTTATTTTTCCAAGGATGAACTCTCCAACAATCGCGCTCTGCAAATACTCTGGTGGGAATGGGCAGGTTATAAATTCGGGAAGTCTTTGCTTCAAACTGGCGTCAATATGACTCGCTCATCTGAGAAAGCTATTAAAGACAAATTACTCAATACCCGCTATATCGATGCAATGAGCCATGATAAGACTCAGATATTGGCAGAACTTGAGTTGCTTAGAGAAGAGCCGAGATCACATTTTGTGGCCTATGCTTCTAGCCTTTATCTCTTTGCAAAAATTGCCTTAGAAAACAATATCAAAGATGTCCATTTTGAATCGGTGGTATCAATAGGTGAAAAGTTGCTTCCTCAGTTTCGTGAGGCAATAGAGAAAGCATTTGCTTGCCAGGTGTACGATACCTATGGAGCTTCTGAGGGCTTTCTGATAGCTAGCCAATGCAAGGCGGGGAATTATCATATTATGAGCCCGCACTTGGTGTTGGAGCTTCTAGACGATGATGGTAATGAAGTGCAGCCAGGACAAATGGGTAGAGTAGTTTTGACTGGGCTTGACAATTTCACCACCCCTTTGATTCGCTATGAAGTAGGGGACCTGGCTATAAAGGCCATTAATAATACCTGTACTTGCGGGCTTCAGTTACCACTGCTAGGAGAAGTCATCGGAAGGCAGACAGAGTTTATTATGACTCCTTCTGGGAAATATATTACTGTTCAGACTGTCGTGAGAATCTTAAAGCAGTATCCTGAAATTGATCAGTTCAAATTGATTCAACTTGGTGAGAATGAACTTAAGCTAGTTTATGTGTCTCCAAAGAACCAACTCGACGTAAGAGAAAAAGATCTCCAATTAGCCTTTGAAGAAGTATTTGGAGAAAATTTGAATTTTGAATTTGAAAAAGTCCCAGAGCTTCCCAAAGCTAAATCCGGCAAATTTCAATTGATCGAAAACCTATTGACCACAACTTAAGAAAATGGGTTTACTAAATAAGCTTAAGCCATTCCCAGTAGATCTACTTTTGTATAGCTGTACTAGAAACTCAGCTTTGTCAGATGCTTTGAATAAGGATTTTCCTTATCAGATTGATTTCTCAGAAGCAGACTCGCAGTTTATTATCAAGGAAAAAGGAAATCTGATACATCGCAGTAAGCTTTTTACTTCTAGTCTTTTGCTAAAGAACTTTGGCTACAAACAGCCATATATAGCTATTGGGGATTGTTTCACGGACGATAATTATCGAGGTCAGGGGATTTACCCCAATGTCCTTCATCATATTCTTAAGAAATTTGTGTCAACTCACGACGTATATATGCTCGTGGCTCCTACCAATACTCCTAGTATCAAGGGAATGGAGAAAGCTGGATTAATACCATTAGCAAGATTACGATGCTTGAAAATTGGGCCTATTTACCTTAATAAAAACACGGTTAAGATTGATTAAAAACATTTTACTACTGGCTGAGCAGGCAGGGAAAAGACTGAGTTTTGATGGTTTTTTGAAATTTGCTCAAAGCAAGGATGAATCCATCATCAGGCTTTCAATTGAATTTTTGACTGAAGTCAGCTTAGAAAGCCTATTTCTAGAAATTGATTTTGATGAAGTACCGCAGTTTTGGAGAGGTACTGACTACGTGTGGAAGCCTATTGCTACTCCATACCTCAGTGCAAACTACCACAGTCCTAAGATTCTCAAGTTTGCTGATAAGACATTTGTGGCAGCTATGACTACCACAGGATGTTGGGAATGGGATGCTAAAAGGGGGAAGTTGCTATGGTATCTAATTCATCCAGATTTGAATCCCACCTTTCTATATGATCAAGATGATAAAAGAGAGTGGATTACTACTTCTACAATAAGTAAGGGAGTTACTTACGAATTATGTCTATTTGAAGGTTTAGGACCGGTACCAGAAGTAGCGAGAAGTCCAATAGGCTTTGTTCCCACTGTTTGCTTTACGGATCACTGTGATTTTGATACCCCTCAACTCCTTGTTGCTCAGCGAGAATTCTTTGCTAGAGCAGGTATTAGGACCACAAAAGGCTTTTTTCTCCATACCTATTCATACCAAGGCGACTTTGCAGCTATGGATCAAGCAGGCATGCATGATGAGTTTTTGAGATGGGAAAAAGATGGGCATGAATTGACATACCATGCACTGAGCAGATCTTTTAGGGAAGAAAGTTGGTCTGAGTTCCAGAATTTTGAGACGCCTGAGAATTTCAAGCAGATTTCTACCTACATCGATCACGGCTATTTAGCCTACAATTATACCAAACAGACTAATGACAAGAAGGCTGACTGGTATCAGCATATGGAAGCAAAGGGGATTGATTTGATATGGAATTACTTAGACGTAATGGAAGGTAACGCATTGTCAAATAATCAACTATCTGTATTTGATTCAAGTATTAAATCAATAAAGGATGCGGCGGATTGGCATATTAAAAACAAGCTTCCTATAAATAAAAGTCGAGATACTAAAACTTGGCTTGCCTATGGTACAAGCGAGCGGTTCGATAAAGGGATAAAACACTTTAATTGGTTGTTCCGAAAAAGAAAGCTACATGGACATAAGAAAATTCTAGCAGCTGGTATTAAGATAGTGCCTATGGTTTTTGATTCAGAGATATGGAAAAAAAATCTCTTTGAACGAGCTAAGCCATTTCACTTTTCTCGATTTTCCCCTGTCTTTTTTAAGGCAATGAATCAGCCTTTTACAGAGATTTCTGTTTTTCAAACTGTCTCAGTGAAGGATTTTGCGTCAGTTTTCAGCAAGCCTTCTTTAGATAAGATGAAGAAAGAATGCGGGCTATTGATCGCGCACACCTATTTTGGATTTCTTGGAAGTAATCATCCCAGAAGGTTGTTTTTGGATGAATCAGGAGCATTAAATCCTGTAGCCGAGCATAGTTTTCTATTGCTAGGCAAGGAAATTCAAGCAGGTAGACTATGGAATCCTACTGTGAAGGAGCTTCATGCTTTTCATCGAAAACTCAATGGATTAGCTTTTGATATTATAAATGGTCAATTACAGGCTGTAAACGCACCCGGCGAAGTTCGATACATCGACTAATATTACATTTTGAAAATTCTATACTTTTATCAGTACTATGCCACTCCCAAAGGTTCTTGGGGCACTCGTGTGCATGAGTTTGCGCAGGAATGGGTGAAGCAAGGGCATGAGGTCCAAGTGGTCACTTCCATTTATTCCAAATCGGATCTTACTGCAAGCAAATTCATAGAACATCAGCGTTTCGAAGGGGTGGATGTGACGGTCATCAATGTTCGTATTGATAATAAGCAGCCCTTTCTAAAGCGGATATATACTTTTCTAGCTTATGCAGTTTGCTCCATATGGTATGCACTTACAGCCAAAGCAGATGTAGTGATAGCCTCCTCTGGGCCTATTACCGTAGGAATCCCAGGATTGGTGGCAAGATATATTAGGGGGAGAAAGATGGTGTTTGAAGCACGAGATCTATGGCCAGAAGGTGCCATAGAGTTAGGCTTGTTTCAAAATAAGATCTTACAAAAAATTGCTTATGCATTGGAAAGTAGGTGTTATAAAGCTTCCTCTTTGGTCGTGGCATTATCTATCGGCATGCGTCAGAATATTGAGAGAAGATTTCCCGATGTGAAGGTGATCGATGTTACCAATGCCGCGAACATTCCACTTTTTGCCACTGAGAAGCCATTTGAGGGACGAGGTGTTATTGAAAAGAAAAAGTATGCAATCTATACAGGAAATATAGGAGTAGTAAATAATTCACTTTGGCTACTTGAAGCTGCCAAAATCCTACAAAATCTAGGCAGGAATGACCTTAAAATCCTGATAGTGGGCGAAGGGCAGCAACGAGAGTTAATCGAACAAGGAATCAAAGAGAATTCGCTGGAGACCATTTTGATATGGGGTTTGATGCCCAAGCAAGATCTAGTAGGACTTATTCAGAATGCCATGGTTTCCCTAGTTCCTCTGAAAGGAACGCCAGTTTTGGATACTTCTTCACCCAATAAATTCTTTGAATCCTTAGCTGCAGGTATTCCTGTAGTACAGAATACGCAAGGCTGGATGAAAGACTTCTTGGCTGAATATCAAATAGGATTTACCCTAGATCCCAACGATCCTAAGCAATTGGCTGAAAAGCTAATTGAATTGGATTCAAAACCTGAGTTGCTAGCGGAGATGGGTGAGAAGGCGAGTCGAATAGCTTCAGAGCAGTTTGATAAGGACTTTTTGGCTAATAAAATGTTAGATGCAATAGTGGAGGCTACGCAGTGAAAATCCTTTTAACTGGTGCCTCGGGTTTTTTGGGAAAAGCTATAGTAGCCTCCTTAGCGAAGGATCACGAGCTTATATCACTAGGAAGATCGAGTTCAAATGCAATTCGGGCTGATCTTTCTACTGAAGTCCCTTCCTTGCCTGAGGTCGATCTGATTATTCATGCTGCAGGCAAAGCGCATGTCATTCCAAAAACTGCTGAAGAAAAGCAGGAGTTCTTTGATGTGAATGAAGCCGGAACAGTCAATCTTTTGAAAGGTATAACCGCCAATCCCAAGGCTATCATTTTTGTAAGTACAGTAGCTGTTTATGGCAAAGAAACTGGCAAGAAATTGGAAGAGACAGCACCCTTACTAGGAGATACACCCTACGCTCAGAGTAAGATTAACGCTGAGAATTCTGTTAAAGAATGGGCTGAGTCAAATGCTGTTAATTATTTGATTATCAGAATACCTTTGGTAGTTGGTAAAGATGCACCTGGTAATTTGGGAGCAATGATCAAAGCAATAAAGGCAGGCTATTATTTTCGCTTAGGATCTGGAGAGGCTAGAAAGTCCATGGTTTTGGCTGCGGATATTGCCAAAGCAATTCCGATGTGGACAGACAAGTCTGGTATTTTCAATTTGACGGATGGGGCTCATCCTAGCCTGGCCGAGTTGGATGAGTATATCGCTGATAAGTTTGGAAAGAAAGTCAAGAAGCTACCTTTGAGCTTTCTGAAGATTATTGGGAAACTGGGGGATTACATTCCAGGATTCCCACTGAATTCATACCGTATTGATAAGCTGAGTAATGAGCTGACTTTTTCAGATCAAAAGGCGAGAAGAGCATTGGATTGGAAACCGAGCTCAGTCATAGGTACTTTTATTCCATGAGACAGTGAAGATACTTTTTCTAGGTGAGACATACAGAGCTGATGCTCAAACTTGGATTCAAGGCATAGAGAGAGAATCGGGCCTTAGAATTCAAACAAAGGAAATTGCCAAAACTGGAGGTAGGTTGGCGCGTATATTCGCAGCTCTTAGCTTCCTTTTCGAGTTGGCATTCAATTCAGAGAAATATGATATCACTTTGGCTGAAAGAGCCACTAGCTATGGTTTCCTTAGTTTGTTGGTGAAGACCAAAGTCAGAATAGTAGCACAGCAAGGGATAACAGATGCATTTCCTGAAAATGGGTTTGCAGGGTGGTATAAACGCAAATTGCAAAGAGCTATCTATACCAGAGCAGATCTTATTCATGCTTGGGGATATGTGATGACTTATGCGATGCTAGGATCTGGAGCTTCTCCAGTAAAAATACTAGTGAAGCCCAAGGGTTTGGATTTGGAAAAATATAAATTCTTCCCACCTTCCTCAGAGCGGAAATTCACCGCTATTGTAACTCGTAGTTTGTTCCCTATTTATAGGCATGCAGAGATCTTGGAGGCCATACATATTCTGAAGAAAAAAGGAATTCTTTTGGACTGTATTATGGTGGGCTCAGGGCAGGAGGAAGAAAACCTTGCCCAAAAATCTCGTGAATTGGGGCTGGAAGATCAAGTTGTTTGGACTGGAAGAATACCTAATTCAGAACTTCCAAGCTATCTAGCTAAAGCGCAGATTTACATAGCAGTACCAGAAACAGAAGGAGTGTCAGCCTCCTTATTTGAGGCAATGGCCTGTGGTTGCTTTCCTATTGTAACTGAACTTCCAGCCAATAAGGCTTTTATCGATCAGGGAAACAATGGCCTACTAGTTCCTGTTGGACAAACAGATGCTTTAGCTACAGCTATTGCTGAGTATTTGGGCAACTCTGAGCAATACACAGATGGTATCATCAGCAACAGAATATTTATAGAGCAAAATTGTGATTTGAAAACTAATATGAGCTCATTTTATCAAACTTATTTATCACTGCTAAAGCAGCGTAGTTAATGTGCGGAATTACAGGATTTTGGAATAAAAACAATCAACCTGCTGGTGGAAAGGTGCTTCAGGCAATGACAGACTCACTCATTCATCGTGGGCCTGATGCTGGGGGGCAGTTTCTGGATGGAGACCTAGCTTTAGGACATAGAAGGTTATCCATTTTGGATCTGAGTGAGGGAGCCAATCAGCCCTTCATTTCCCCCTGTGGAAATTTCACATTAGTATTTAATGGTGAGATATTTAACTACCAGGAATTCTATCCTGAGTTGAAGGCAAAAGGATATAAGTTTGAGACTACATCCGACACTGAAGTTTTGCTATTTCTCTTAATAGAATACGGGATGAAAGTCCTCCCAAGGTTAAATGGTTTCTTTGCTTTTGCCTTCTGGGAAAAAGATAGTAGGACGCTTACTCTCGTTAAAGATAGGTATGGAGTGAAGCCACTATTTACCACAGTCGATGAGCGTGGGATGGCATTTGCCTCAGAACCAAAAGCTCTTTTTGCCTACGGTATTGCAAAGGAAATTGAAGAAGAGCATTTGGCGGAACTGTTTTTTTATCGTCATGTAAGCGGCGAGAATACTATTTTTAAAGGAGTAAAGCGGTTTTTACCAGGACATTATCAAGTCTGGAAAGATGGAGTAGTTCTAGACAAAACTGTTAGATGGTACCATCTGGGTGAGGAGGCAGCTGCATTACCTAAAATCAAGAATCCATTAGCCTGGTACGAAGAGACGTTTTTGGATTCGGTAGCCCTTCGAATGATTTCTGATGTCCCAGTAGGAACTATGCTTAGTGGAGGACTGGACAGTACAAGTGTTTTGTATGCTCAGCACCAAATGAACTATCAGGGGTTAAGCTCTTGGAACTTGAAGTTTCCTGGATTCGCCAAAGATGAGTCACATTTGGCACAGCGTCTTTCTACGGATTATGGAGTTGAGTATAATGGTTATGAGTTTTTGGGTGAAAACCTCGTGGACTTACTTGATGAGTCTATTCAGGTAAATGACGAGCCACTGATGCATTTTACAGATGGTTTACTACTTGGTTTATCCAAAAAGGCAAAAGAGAAAGTTTCGGTTTTGCTTACAGGTGAAGGGGCAGATGAATTGATGGCAGGCTATGTCAGGCACAAAGTCGCTGGACATGGTTTAATGAATGACATGCTTCATTTTATTCGGTACGTACCGGAAAAGTGGATTACGAATGATAGACTCAGAAAAATGAAGCGCTATCTGGATGGAAATAATCCCGACTTTCAGATTCTCACCAATGCAAATGAGATGTTTTTGGCAGATTATAAAAAATTGGGTTTGGATCACTTGAACCTTCTGCCAGACTATAGAGTAAAAATGCTTGAGGAAGCCAAGAAGTTTCATCCCAAAAATGAGCTCAGACAATTATTGTATTTAGAACATCATACACATTTGTGCTCTTTGAACGATAAAAATGATCGGACTTCTATGGGAGCATCCATAGAATGCCGAGAACCATTTTTGGATTATAGGTTAGTTACTGGTATCAGTACCCTTGGAGATGAGAATTTTTCCACCAGAGGCAAATCCAAATGGCTATCTATGAATACCATTGGGAAAAAGCTCCCTGATTATATCCAAAACCATGAGAAAATTGGATTGGCTATACCATGGAACGAATATTTCCTCAATAATCCTGAGCTGAGGGATCACCTAGAAACTATGCATGAAAGCCCCTTATTTGAAATGGGCTGGCTGAAATACCTAGATGTGAAAAAAGTAGTGAATGATTTCAAAATGAATCCTGTGAAAAACTATACCTTTATCAGACAGTTATTTTTCAACTCATACTGGTACAAGACCATTTTTGCCCAATGATTTTATCCCAAATCATAGTTTTTCTAGCGCTGCTACTTCTAGCCTTGATCTATCATAGACTTGCGCTCAAGTTCAATATTGTAGATAAACCAAATCATCGTAGTTCACATATACATACTACCGTAAGGGGAGGAGGGATTTTGTTTCCATTTGCCATTATCTTTTGGTGGATGGCTTTTGATTTTCCGCATACTTGGATGGTACTCGGAATAGTTTGGGTATCGGCGATCAGTCTGCTAGATGATATCTACACCTTATCGAGTAAGATTCGCTTTGGGATACAGTTTCTGGCACTTTCAATGGCGTTTTATGATTTGGATGTGTTCACGCAGATCAATTGGCTTGCCTTACCTGTACTCTACTTTATAGCCTTAGCGGTCATCAATGGGATTAATTTCATGGATGGTATCAACGGTGTCACTGGATTATATGGTCTGGTTTTTCTAGGCAGTATGCTTGCCGTCAATGCCTACTTAGGGATTTTTGATGAATTTTTGATTCGCTATGAGATATTGGCGATCTGTGTTTTTCTAATCTTTAACCTGCGTAAAAAGGCGTTGATGTTCGCAGGGGACATAGGAAGTATATCACTCGCTTATTTGATGGTGTATCTCTTGGTTCAGTGGTATCTGGAATCAGGATCTTGGACAGTTATTCTTTTCTTACTCATTTATGGTTTAGATACAGCGATCACCATCTTTGACCGAATTAGAAAAGGGGAGAAGATATCTGAACCACATCGTAATCATCTGTACCAAATACTCGCAAATCAAGGAAAAAAACCTCATGTCAATATAGCCTTGGCTTATGCTCTCCTGCAGCTAGTTGTGAATTTTGCATTTTTTATATATCCTAAAAGTACCCCAAGCCCTCTAGTAGGAGCCTTGATGATCCTGGGTACAGGCCTCCTATATTTGGCAATCAAATCATTCCTGCTCAAAAAGTACTCAAATAATCTCGGCTGAGTAATGAGTAATCATCCAATTTATCCTCGATTCTAATCAAAATAGATCTTGTTTGTTGCGAGTTTTTTAAAGAATTGATTATTGACACTTCCAATACACTACCTGATCACGAGACATTCAATTTTGCCTGCCTGTCAATTGGGAAATGACGGAAATTGAGCTACTGAATATCCCCAATTATTATTCATCCTTCTACGTTTTGGGCTTGTCTAGGGCATTCAAGCTGAAATTTGTAGTAAAGCCGGATTTTGAAGAATTTCATAATCGAGGGTATGTGATTTTCAAAGTAGGAGGAAAGCTAGGGGTAATAGACAATCATGATCCGGTCGGTGTAAATGAAGTGCTCTATCAGCAAGCTGATTTGTACTTTGCTACCAATAAATTGCGTGATCATGAGAGTTATATGCAAGAAAAAGTACGGCCAATTTTCCCGCATTACCTCGTAAATATCTTGCCCTTGTACTTTAAGCTTTTTGGATTCAACCTCCTTCGTTTTCTTAAACCTAGAGATCTAGCCAAAGAAATTTACGTTTTGAAATCTCAGTATGCATACAAGCAAGAGGCACAAAAGTCTAGTTTTGGGAATTATGTGTTTTTTTCTGGCAGTACTTGGAAAAAGGAGTCCTGGGCAAATACAATTCGTGCAGAATTTATCAGAGCATGCAAGGCACATTCTAAGATTGAGTTTGAGGGTGGCTTGATTCCTAGATCTGATGGGGATAATTTCGGTTTTGATCAAGAGTTGAATAAGGGGAAATATCCACCAAAGAAATTTGCCAAACTGAGTGCCAAGTCTCTAGTCAATTTAAATAATCCCGCTGTTTTGGGAGCCGTAAGTTGGCGATTAGCGGAGTATTGGAATAACTCTTCATTTGTGCTTTCTTTTCCATTCGCAGTAGAGTTGCCTATAGTTCCCAGGCATGGTGAGAATATTCACTACTTAGAAAATACTGAGGAGTATTCAGAACTACTGGACCAAGTCATCAATTCCCGAGAATATCATCAAAAAATTGCGAGGGGAGGGAAAATTTTTTTTGATAAATACTGTACCCCTGAGGCACAAGCGAACTATATAGTTTCGGAATTGTTAAGCTCCTCAAATTAGTCATGTCAGCCCTTCCATTGAGCTAAGTTTAGGGTGCTTTCTGCTTGAAAAAACTGATTGAGTTGACAGATTATTCCGAAGCGATAGCCACTTTTATATTAGTCAAATCACTGATTTCCAGTAGTGTTTTTAGATTTTGATCTATTTTTTCACTTACTACTGAAAGGTCAATACAGCCTGACTAAAGACTCCCGACAATGTGAGTGTCACATTTCATTACTGTCTAATACTCTGTCCAAAGGTCCCGATTCACGCAGTTTTATTGAGCGGAGATGAGTACATTATCCACTTGACTGCAGGGCTTAGCAAAGTATTTCCCAAATTATCGAAATCATTGGATCACTTATTGATAATAAATGTAAGAACTGTGACTGATTTGAGAATCTAGGCTCTAACCGCTCTCGTGACTCATGAACCGCTCAAAAGGTATTTGAAAATATTAACAAAAAGCATTTTTGATTTGGAATGGCATTTGCCTTTAAATCATATGATTTTATTTACTTTGTACCCAAATCAAGAAGTAGGGGAAGTCCCTGTTTAAAAATTTATAAAACCTCATCATCTTAATCTAATCCCCAAAATGAAACAAAAATTGTTCTCTATTTCGGTTAACCGCTCACTTATGATTGCCATGGTAGCCATGCTGGCTATGGGTGCGTGTAAGAGTAAAAAGAAAGCTGCACAACCAGCTCCACCAGCACCAGTTGAGCAAGTGCAAGAAGTAGCTCCACCACCACCACCAGTTTCCTCAGCGGAAGAAGTTGCTGCCGAGAAGCTTGAAAATTATTTTAACAGCGTAGCTGCAGCAGGTAATGCCTCTATCGCCAATCAGACCATCCAGGAGACGCTTGGTATGTTTTCTAATCAAGAAACTCCAGTTTTGATCGTGATACACGAGGAAAATGGCATCAAAGATTACGATGAGCCAACTACGATTAAGAAGTATTTGGATTACTTGAAAGACACCAAAAAGAACTTGAACTATATCAGCGATATCCGTATGGATGCTAATGGTAAAGTCTCTGAATTGGAGCTTAGAAGAAAATAATCGCCCATCTGAAAAATAATTTACACATGAAAAATATAATGATCCTTTTCCTGGGCTTATTCCTTGCAACATCAGTAAGCGCACTAGCTCAGTCAGAAACAATCAGCCCTGCTAGAAAGCAAGCTATTGACTCTCTTGCACTAGAGAAAGTTAAAGATTTAAGTAAGTATATCAGCATCATCGGTAGCAAAGAGACACAGTTCTCTGAGGCTAATAGAGTAATGGATCGTGCTGAGGAGCTTTTCTCTCCTGGTGCTGAGATGGGTGTTTCCAGTATCAATACTAACGAAATCGCTTACTACAAAGTAAGACGTTATTTTGAGCGTTTGATGGCTTTGAATTACGATCGAGTGAATATCACTTGGTATGATATTCAGTACATCTCAGATCTAGAAAGACAGCCTGATGGTAGATACGTGGGAGTTGTCACTGTATTCCAGCGTTTTGAAGGTACTTCTATTGAAACAGGAATGAATTACAAGGACACTACTAAGAAAGACATCACTATCTACGTTGAGAAGAAGCAAACCCAAATTGCTGGTAGAACCATCGAATTTTGGGACGTCATGCTAGGTGACGTGAGAGTGACAGAAACCTCCGCATGAGAATAGTAACTTTAATCTTTGCGATTTTAATCGCAAGCATCTCGATTGTCTCGGGGCAGGGCATTGGCAGCCCCGGGACAATCAAAGATGATGGCAGATTTGCTGCCTCTACCAAACAACTAAACCAATTCTTCAGAAGATTTAACGCAGAGGAATCTCCGACTGATGGCAATGTGCGCTATTATCCGGGAGACTCAGCGTATCATAGTATCCCATTGAGAAAGGGGTTTCTAGCTATACTTTTTGACAATCAAACGTCCTCAATAAATCCTGATTTGAAAAAGGAGTTTATTGACTCAGTGCTTTCTCCTAATTATCCTCGCTACATCAATTTCCACAGGGAAGGATGGCTCGCCGAGGTTCAGGCAGATTTTATTCACAAGGGAAAAAGAGAAACTGCCACCTTGATTTTGAAATTACAACCCGAAGGACTGGGGTATGAATGGGTCATAGATGAGGTGTCATTTCCCCCATTCAAAAACATATTTAATAAGCCAGTTGGGGATGAAAAGGATTTCCTACACCCACTTAGTCATGAACTAGGCTTTATGAATCTTAGGAGGGCTTTTGAAGACTCTAACTCACCAGAAGCTTTCACTGAGAGCAGTTTCGAACCAGACTACCTGACCTTATTTCTGTACGAAATGAAGCAGAAAAACATCCGTTATGAAACCGTAACTAATGTTAAATTTCATTTCTTCCAAATAGAAGGCTGGTATTTTGAAGTACACCAATTTAACCGTCCTGGATTTAATACAGGTTGGCTGATTGCAAACCTTGTCAAACTAAACCCAGGAGACAAGGAAACTATCCAGAAATACATTTATGATCAGAACTAAGACCATATATCTAAGTTTACTACTTTTCTGTCTGAGCTTCTCCGGAATAGCACAGACTATAAAAGGCTATACCAAGGCTGAAATAGATGACTACACTAGTAAGGTAGAAGATCAGGTTCGTTTTTTGGAATACCTCCTCAATACCATTGGATCTGCTGACACGCAGCCAAGGGACAAAGATGTGGTAATCCGTGAAAGCTATTTGAAGATTTTTCGCGATGGAGAAGTTCAGGTGGAAGATGATCTCTTGCTGGATAGAAAAGTCGTTACCAATAAAAATGTCACAGCCTATTTGAAAGACATCGAGTTTTTCTACAAGGAAGTAAACTTCAAATTCAAAATAAGAGAGGTAAAACCTCATCAAATGGATAATGGAGATGTGTATTTTACAGCCTCTCTAGATCGGACCATTACCGCTACAGGTATCAATGACGAAAAAGTCACCAACACCAAGCCAAGGTTTGTAGAGGTGAATTTGGATAGTAAAACACAAGAATTAAAAATAGCGAGTGTCTATACGACTAAGGTAAGCCGTGATGAAGAACTCGCCGAATGGTGGACAGTACTCGATCCGCACTGGCAGGCGTATTTCAAAGATCGCTTTGCAGTATCTGAGTTTGATTCGATCAATGTTGATTTATTGTACAAGTTTGTGGAGGTAGATTCTCTGGATATTTCGGGTACGGATTCTTTATTGAATCTCAGTCCTATGGAAGCCATGAGAAACCTGAAGTATGTCAATCTGAGCAATACACAGATTACAGAGCTTGGGCCTATCTCCAACGTAACCTTCCTAGAATACTTGGATGTGTCCAATACGCCTACTTCTGATATTCAGTTTATCAAATATTCTGATCGCCTAAGGCATCTGGATATTTCCAATACCCATATTACCGATATCTCTGAGCTGGTAAATTTAAAATCAATACGCTCACTTCGCATCGAGGAAACACCGATTGTGAGCTTCGCTGTATTGAATGAATTTGACAGTCTGAAAAGTCTTTATATCTCTCAAAGTGGATTCAATAACACAGAGAATATTAAGGATCTCTCAAAATTGGAGAATCTAGATCTGAGCAAAAATTACTTAATCAATTTCAGTCAGTTGGCCGACTTGGCTTCTTTGAAGACCTTGAATTTGTCGAACACCAATATTCAGGATCTTACGCCTTTAGCCGAGCTCAATAATCTAGAAGTATTGGATATTACAAATACTTCGGTTTCCGATATATCAGCGCTTAATGACAAGGAAGCATTGAATAAGGTATTGGCTGATGAGACTCAAATCTCTGTGCTATCCGCAGATGATTTTATTCGAAATAATGCTAAGGTCTTGTTGATTCACCATGTGAAAGACCTCGAAAGCTGGTGGGCAGGATTGTCAGATGCTTGGAAAGCGAGTTTGAAGAAAGCCAATCCAAGGATTACCACCGATAGTCCAAGTGTGGAAACACTCACTAGCACCATAGGCTTGGAAGAACTGGATTTGTCTGGAGCGGGTATAGAAACCCTTAATCCTATTACCAGATTCGTCAAACTAAGCAAAGTTGATTTTTCTGATAATCCTATCACAGAAATAATTTCCCTTAGTGAGGTTAAGACTTTGGTAGAGATCAAAGGAAGAAATTCTCAGGTGAAGGACATTTCACCTATCAAATCCAATGAGAAATTGGTGAAAATAGACTTAGATGGAAGCCCTGTATCCAGTATTATGGATGTACTTAGCCTTCCCAACTTGACTTACTTGAATGTGAACGCTTCTGAAATATTCGAAGAGGAAGTTCCGGAGATAGTAATGCAAAAGTCAAACTTAACGATTGTGTACCGCACGGAAGAATTGAAGGCCTGGTGGGAATCTTTAGATGGAGCTTGGAAAGAGATTTTCAGAAAACAATTCACTCTTTCTGAAGAGCCAAGTACTGAGGAACTGCACAAGATGACAGAAGTGTCTTCCTTGACATTTGAGCGGGTGTCTGTAGGTGATATTCATGCCTTGACCGCATTTGTGAATTTGAGATCATTGGTGATCTTTGATGCGCCGATCGGATACATTGCGCCTATTGAGGAGCTTAAGCTGTTGGAGAAATTGAAAATTTCTCAGGTACCGGTGGTTGATTTTTCTCCATTGAAAATGCTACCCAACCTGAAAGAACTGGACATTAGCAATACGGGTATAGATGACCTAGATCCATTAGAGGGATTGTTTAATCTAAAAACGCTCAACATCTCTGGTACCAATTTGAAAACACTCAAAGGCCTAGAGGGAATGAATAAGCTAGAGGAACTTGATGTGGCGAGCACAAACTTACGTTCTCTGAAGCCTATCGAGGGGCTGCCAAATCTCAAGAAACTCTCTTGCTTCAATACCAGACTGAATAGTAGAGCCGTGGATAATTTCAAAAAAGCTAATCCTGATTGTGAAGTAAGATATTACTAGAGAGGTTAGTATTAATTACAAGGTATCAAGTCTAGTTGACCAGTTTTCAGGGGTTATAGGTAGTACATCCTATAAATAGCTTAGGTTTCAAAGCCTAGGCTGCTATTGAATTTCAATCTATTTTGACATTACTACAGCCAAAGCCATAAGCCCTTCCAGTTTGATCCCTCTGAGAAGGAGCATTTAATCCTGAAAATTCGATGGGAAAAGGAAGGTAAAAGGGATTAAAAAATTAGATAAAAAATCCCTTTAATATTTTCTTAGAAAAAGTAGTGTTAGAAAAGTTGCTTAATCACCCTGACATAAAGGTATGTAGTGGATCTTGAAAAAAAATACCCTGTACAGGGTATTTTTTGGTTTAAAGCAGAGGAAGTTTTCCACAAAACATGATTTTTGGAGGAGTTGGTTTAATTATTTTTATATTGGAATTAAAGACTTAGCTTAAAAAACAGCAGAAATTTGCATTTATCTTGAACAAGATTTTAGCAGGATGTACAGTTTTATCACTTTTACTGATTTTTTTCGGAATCAATCGTGGATTTGATATTTCCGATGAAGGCCTTTATGCACTACTTGCGGTGCCAGATCAGGAGAACATTGCCGGTATTTTCAACTACGATTTATTCTTCAAGCTTTTTTATAAGATCACTGAGATTGAGTTTGGTATAGTTGGGTTGCGCGGGCTTCGTTTGTTTTTCTATTTGTCAGCAGCGATTTCCCTGACATTCTTCTGGAAAAATTTGGCCGGAGCTAGCAAACTGCTTATCGACCATTTTTTATTGTCGCTACTCGGATTATTCGCTGGCTATGGATTTTTGCCTCAAAGTCTATCCTACAATTCCCTAAGTGTAGTACTTGTTTGTTTTTGGTTAGCCTTGATTTCCCTCAAAGATAGGAGCATAATACAGCATGTCCTGATAGGCTTGGTTTTGGCAGGGCTGGCGTATGTTAAAATCACGGCATGCTTGGGTCTAGGGCTACTTACTTTAGCTTGGATGATTTTGGGTAATAAAGTTAAGTTACTAAGCCTCCTCAGCTTAGTTCTTCCATTTGCAGCGGTTGAAATGCTCTTGTATTTCGTTTTGGATGATTATGCGCTTTCTCGGATGGTGGAAGCCACTCATATGATGGGGAATCGAAATGAGTATTCTTTCTTATTATTATTGAAATATTCTGCTGTTGGATTTTTTTGGTTGGCCCTAGTTTCTATTCCATTTTTGATAAGCAGCGCAATTCGTACTAGTCGCCCCAAGTTGGCTTCTTTGATCTTAGTACTTGGATTGTTCATCCTAGTTTGGATAGCCTATGCTACTACAATAACTGGAGAGTGGAATCATGTGGTTTTACTGTCGACAGTAGCTATTCTTGCTTTTTTTGCGCCTAGGCTACCTTTTGCAGCTATTTCTACAAATCAACGCTTTCTAGCGCTAGTCCTGCTGGTGTTGCCTTTCGTACTGCATTTTGGCAGTAATGTCTATTTGCTTCGCCTAGGTATTCATTATTGGGTATTTTGGTTACTCGCGGCCTTCTATATGTGTAGTCTGCTTCATGTGAAGTTTCTAAAGTACATCAGAGCATCTGTTGGAATAGTAACAGTATTGTTGGTAGCTAATGGTATTTGGATTCATCCCTTTGAACAAGAAGCACTCTGGAATGCAACAGAAGAGTGGAGCTATGGAAAGGAAAGCCAAATTAAACTTTCCAAAAATCAGATTGATTTGTTGAATATCATGGAGCCATTATTGAATGATGAGGAAGAACTCTTAGCGTTTTATAGGATACCAGGAATCCCTTATCTTTTGGGTAAAACTTCACCGAAGTCACCCGGATTTTGGACCAAAAGTCAAGTGGCGTTCTACTTTCCTAATGGAATTTCCGATAACTTGATTATCAACCATCCACATAACTCCTTGCCATTGGGGCTGGATTCCAACTACCACAAAAAGATGTTTTCCATGCCAAATGGCGAGCAACTTCAAGTTTTATGGAGAGATTAAAAGCTATTTCATTTATACAGGTTTGGACAATTCTAGGTCTACTCTGCATGATCTCGATTTGGTTTCTTCCCTGGAGATTTCAGGTGAATGATGATGTGATCATGATGTGGCTTGTTTCTGGGGCATATACTGGAGAGCCAGAATCTTATGTGGTCTTCATCCACCCGATTTTAAGCTGGGTTTTTTCTAAGCTTTACACGCTTTCCCCAAGCATTCCTTGGTATCCATTGACTTGGTTTATGATAATTTATCTGAGTTACCTTGCTTTGATTTTATCTTTGAGTCAAACAAATATGGGGTTTAATGGTAAAAATATTCTATCCCTCTTTTGCCTTTGTCTTTTTCTCCATTTCGCACTTTTTCTTCAATTTACTATAGTGTCTGGAATTGCTGGGATTACTGGTTTTATTTTACTTTCTTTTTCGATAAGTACAAAGACAAAAGGTTTGTACCTTTTTTCAATAGTCCTATTTATCTTTTCTATATTAATTAGATGGGAATCTTTCATTTTGATTTCATTAGGCTTAGGATTCTATTTTTTGATCTTCAAAACATTCAACGGTATTCTTAAGGAATCAAAGCGAGTTTTGATTCCATTTTGGATACTAATCACCTTAGTGGGATCAAAGGTGTTTTGGGAAAATCAGTCGGAATATGCTGATTTCGTGAAGTACAATAAAGCTAGAGCTCAGGTTTCAGATCATCCAGCTAATTACAAATTATTAGGGCAGGATAGACTACCTGGAGATTCCAACTGGTTCTATTTTTCTCAGTGGATGATGGAAGGAGATGGACTTTCATCTGAGGACTTGGAGACCAAGAAAGTAGAATTGGATATTGAATATTTTACGCTTAATCAGGTCTTTAACTCCCTATCTAGACTGGCTTCAGTGATGTTAACTGAGGCATTCAAAACTGTATTTTCGATGATGCTGGTAGGACTTTATCTGTACAGATTCAAATGCTCAAAGAAGTCATTGTTTTACCTTGGGTCCTGGCTTTCTTTCTTTCTAGTATTCAATCACTTTTATGTTCTGAATGGAAGAGTGATCATCTTATTCTTTTTACCACTTTTGTACCCACTTATCTTAGAGCCTACACAGAGATTGGCGAGTAAAAGGCTGTCTCTAATTCTAACGGTAATCATGTTACTGCTTTTTGGTTTTCATCTTATTAATTTTTTAGAGGAGGCAAAAGGTAGGAAGATCATGCGAGAAGAATTCTTAGTTCTTACTAAAAATCTTCCTCTTGGATCGCTAATTGTTATGGAAGGCTATAAGGAAAATTACCTTAATATTAATTATAGTCTAGACAAGCCTGTGCCATTCCTAAGTTTGGGCTGGATTTCACAAAGTCCATTTCAGAAAGAAAAACTTCACAATCTAGGTCTTTCTCAACTTTCTGATGCCAAGGAATACTATTTATTGGGAGTAGATGTAAATCAAGAATTTTATTTCCCTGGTTATATGAACTACCTAGGAGGAAAGTATACACTCGAAAGCAAGGTAGTAGAAGCCAATTTCATACTTTTTCATTATTCTCAAAGGCACTAATCTTTTATAGAATTTTTTAGGCTAAACAAAACTTATGCTGCCTAGTCATCATGACCAACTTGCAAAAGCCATTTTACCGAGTAAATTTGTTACTCAGTGAGTAAGTTTTTGACTCATCAGCTATTTCCCATAAACGGGAGTGAAGGAGCGAAGCATTTATTAGTTGATAGTTGTTTGTTACTAGTTGTTAGTCAGAATACGACAGTATTTTTAGTCAAAAAAGAAAGATCTCGTTGGTTCTTAGGTTCTCCAGCTTGTTCTTACATATTCCGTGAAGGAGTGGATTTTGCCTCCTAGAAGATTATAATCTTCCACAAGTTTCTAGCAATCAATTGAAAGATATGGATACAAAACTAGAATTTTCTCCAAATGAGATGAGGTTTCCAGATTGCTTGCTTCGGCATACACCAGAAATTTAATGAAATCACTTTTATAGATTCTTCTACCATATCCCTCCACAATATTTGTATTGACAGAATTTGAAGACCGCCTCAACTGGCTACCCAATTCGTATAATTCAAACTTTGGAAGTTTAAGTGAAAATGGATGTGTTTTTAAAAATAAACTAAAACTGATTTTATAAATATCCAAGTCTCTGTAGCTACTCATGATGTTGATGTTTTAAGTTGAAAGAAATGTCTAAAAGTATTGATAACCAATATAATAACATCTTTACCGATAACCAACACCTGTCCGACCTGGCGGAACAAACATCTAACCATTGCTCGACTCCCTAGTCACCTCCAAAACCCGTATTAAACTTCTCCTGAAGTTCTTTTCGCATGCAAACTCAGGCTATTTGCGATCGCTAGCCAAGGAGTTTGATGAGTCCACCAATTCTGTGAGAGTGGAACTGAATCGCCTAACCGAGGCAGGTTTATTGGTTTCGCAAGACGAGGGCAAAACCAAAATGTATAAGGCTAATGAAGGACATCCATTCTTCAATGAAATCAAGAATATGGTTTCTAAATTCCTCGGACTAGATGATCTGATGGAGCGTATTGTCAAAAGAATGGGGAAGGTAGATAAAGCCTATATCGTAGGAGATTATGCCAAGGGGATTGACTCAGGAACAGTTCAGATGATTCTTATCGGTAAAGAGCTGGACAAGGAATACTTGGAGTTTATCAAAGAAAAGACCTATGAAAAAGTCCAGCGAAAAGTAGATGTATCCATTCTGGACACAGACCCAGGAGATATTCAAGGAATTCTGGTTTACGGGAAATAAGTTCGCAGTCGCAGTCTCAGTTCAGAGTCCACAGTCGACACCCAACTAACAACCAACAACAAATAACCAACACCCAACACCTGTCCGCCGTGGCGGAACGAATAACCAACAACCAACAACGAATAACCAATCCTCATTCGCCCCGGTTTGTGACCTCACAAAACGGAATGTGTTGAACCTGGCTCTTAAAGGACATATACCCAATTTTAAATTCAAACATTCTCCATTTTAAATTTTTGAACTTACATCTAGCACCTGTCTACCCTGTCGGAACCAACAACAAATAACCAACACCCAACACCTATCCGCCGTGGCGGAACCAACCCACAGCCAAGAATTTTGAATCCCAAAGACAACATAAAAATAATCCAACCCACATCAGGCTGGCAGCTGATAGATTTCAAAGAGCTTTGGCGCTATAAGGACCTCTTGTATTTTCTGACCCTCAGAGGCATCAAGGCTCGCTATGCGCAATCGGTGCTGGGTGTGGCCTGGGCGATTATTCAACCTCTTTTCACTACTGTAGTGTTCACCATTGTATTTGGTAATCTGGCTAATGTGGATTCTGATGGAATTCCCTATGCGCTGTTTTCCTACCTGGCGCTATGGCCTTGGAATTACTTCTCAGGTACGCTGACAGAGTCTGCCAACTCCCTGATACAGAATGCCAATATGATCACCAAGGTGTATTTCCCTAGGATGGTGCTGCCCTTGAGTTCTATTCTATCCAAACTGCTAGATTTTATGATTGCTTTCCTAGTGGTGATAGGAATGATGATCTACTATCAGATTACTCCTGGTTGGGGACTGTTGATCTTACCATTGCTGATCATACAGCTACTGATGTGTAGTCTAGGAGTGGGAATGATGCTCTCTGCCATGGCTGTAAAGTATCGGGATGTCAAGCATGCAATGACCTTCGTGGTGCAATTGTTACTCTATGCTGCTCCGGTAGTTTACAGTACGACCGCAGTTCCCGAAATGTACCAAAAGTTTTATGTGCTAAATCCAATGGTAGGGGTGATAGAAGGCTTTCGCGCCGCATTTTTGGATCGAGCAATGCCTTGGGAATGGATCTGGCCAGGTACTATCGTAGCAGTGATTCTCTTCATTTTCGGCATGATGTATTTTCGAAGGATGGAACGGATATTTGCTGATGTTGCCTGAATTCCTCCATCCGGAGATCCCGATAATATTCAATTTGACATGAAATCGGGACGAAGGATGGAACGGATATTCGCTGATGATGCCTAGACTTTACCTCACCCCGTCCCCCTCTCCTAAAGAGAGAGGGGCGCGAGTCACGGAGATAGATTGAAGTAGGAAAAAAATAGTTGTTCGCTCTTTAATAAACTAGTGCGCCAATTCTTCCTTCAGCGATAAGTAAAAGGATGGGTTCGGTTGTCAAACCCGGTCAATTTTCATCTGAATAATATTTTAGAAAACATCATATTTAGCAGGTAGCTAATTCCCCCTCCGTAGCTATCGGGATGGGGTTGGGGGTAGAACAAATGCTAATTCTCCCCTTTAGTAATCTGAGGTAAAACGGATTCAATAATTTTTCATAAGATGCATCACAAGGCTTCTTCAGAAATATTTAGAAGAGCAAAAGAGCTTCGGTTGAGATTAACTCCCGCGGAAAGCGTATTGTGGGAAAGAATAAGAGCTAACAGGCTTAATAATCTACATTTCAGACGACAACATCCTGTTTATAAATATATTCTAGATTTTTACTGTCACCAGTATCAATTTGGAATTGAACTCGATGGAGAAATCCATGATCAAAGCGATCAAAAGTTAAGAGATTTGGCTAGAGAAGAAGATTTAAGAGGATTGGGTATTCATATTCTTAGATTTAAAAATCACTTCGTTATGCAAGAAACAGAAGAAGTGCTTCGGCTTATACTGATGGAAGTTGAGAGCATTAAGAAACAATGTCCTCCGATCCCCTAAAGCCTGAACCTCAGTAGGATAATCAGCTATAACTTGAGCTTTATCTATCGTAATTATATATTGATTCTGTATATAAATAGGATTTACCCCCCTTTAGGGGCTGGGGGTAATATTCGCTGATGTTGCCTAATTATTTGTTGTTAATTAGCCCCAACACGCGTCCGCCGAGGCGGAACCAACAACGAACAACTAACCCGTGATCTCCACCCTCCCTTTCGACTCTAACCTCTTCAACTATCCTGTTGGCAAGACAAGCCTAGGAGAACTATGGGATGAACATGAGTTTTTGGAAGAAGCTCGGGACTACCAGCTCGTCTATATTTTCTCTGAAACGGCTTTAGTTATTACAAATCCAGCTATTCAATTGGTGGATACCAAACTGACTTTTCAGAAATCTTTGGAGCCATTATCGAAACCCATAGAAATCCAGCATTTTGAGTGCTCTCTGCTGGAGGAGGAACTATTTGATCTGGCCTTTTTGAGCGGAAAATACTCGCGTTTTAAAACTGATTCCCGCCTTCAAAATCTGGAATTCGACAAACTATATAGACTCTGGATAAAAAATGCATTTGAAAAAAATCAAGTGATAGTTGCTCCAGAGAATACCGGAATGGTAACCTATTCAATAGAAAAGGAGCTTGGGAGAATTGGACTGATTGCTGTTTCCGAAAAGTGTCAAGGCCAAGGTTTGGGAAAAAAGCTCGTTAAAGCGGCGGAATTTCTCTGTCTGCACAAAGGAGCTAAATACCTGCAAATCCCAACTCAAGAAGCTAATATTCCAGCCTGCAGACTTTACACTTCACTAGGCTATGAACCTGCTGAAAAGTCTTATGTATATCACTGGTGGAAAAGTTTTGAGTAGTCAATCAGAAGTCATCAGTCTCAAGAATCAAGAATCAAGACATAAGACACAAGAATCAAGACCTGTTCACAGTAATGCATCATTATCCATTTTAAATTCTTAATTCTTTCATTTTAAATTCCCTTAACCATCAACAGCTGTCCACCCTGGTGGAACCAACAACAAGTAACCAGCACCTGTCCGCCGTGGCGGAACAAGCAACTAACAACAAGCAACTAACACCTGTCCGCCGTGGCGGAACCAACCCCCAACCTCCCAATAAATGCATCTATCCATTATTTCTCCAGTTTACCAAGCCGAGACGGTTCTTCAGGAACTAATAGATAGAATCCGTCAAGCCCTGAAAGGGATCACAGAATCCTATGAGATTATCTTGGTAGAAGATGCCAGTCCAGATAATTCTTGGGATAAAATCGAAGAGCTTGCTGCCATTTACCCTGAGATTCGAGGAATCAAACTTTCGAGAAATTTCGGGCAACACTACGCTATCACAGCGGGATTGGATGCAGCAAGGGGAGACTGGATGGTAGTAATGGACTGTGACCTACAAGATAGGCCGGAGGAAATCCCTAATCTTTATCAGGAGGCCCAGAAAGGTTATGATGTTGTGCTGGCAAGGAGAGAGACAAGGAAGGATACTTTTTTAAAGAAGTTCTCTTCCAAATTATTCTACAGAACCTTGGCTTGGCTTACAGGCTCTCAGCAGGATGAGCGCATTGCCAATTTTGGTATATATCAGCGTAAGGTTGTCGACGAGATAATAGGGATGCGAGAGAGTATTCGTTACTTCCCCACCATGGTGAAGTGGGTAGGGTTTCGGCAGACCTCTCTTCCTGTGGAGCATGCAGAGAATGGAGATAGGGGAAGTGCGTATAATTTTAAAAAGTTGTTCAATCTAGCCCTGGATATTATGCTGGCATATTCTGATAAGCCCATCCGACTTACGGTAAAACTAGGCTTAGGAGTAGCATTCACAGGTTTTCTCTTTGCGCTCTATACCTTATATAGATTTTTACATGGAGACATCATTGTGGCAGGTTATGCCTCTCTGATTATATCCATTTGGATGCTTACCGGTTTTCTATTGGTTACCCTCGGTATGGTCGGCCTATATATCGGCAAAACCTTCGAAGGAGTGAAGAACAGACCGATTTATATTGTGGAGAAAAGAGTGGGAGTTCAGGGATGAGTCTCTCAGTGATCAGTGGCAGTTAGCAGTCTTCAGTTTCCAAGAGTTAATTGTCAGTCAACTAACAACCAACCCTTGTCCGCCGTGGCGGAACAAACAACCAATTCCGATATTCAACAGTCATCAGTCTCAAGACGTAAGACACAAGAATCAAGATACGTTCGCAGTAACGCATCATTATCCATTTTAAATTCCCTTAACCAAAAACACCTGTCCGCGCCGGAACCAACAAC
>NZ_QKZT01000023.1:0-17792 GCF_003254055.1 Algoriphagus chordae | reverse complement strand
CAACAAGCAACCAGCACCTGTCGTGGCGGAACCAACAACTAATCCCGATATTCATCAGTCTTAAGACATAAGACACAAGAATCAAGACACAAGATTCAAGATACGTTCGCAGTAACGCATCACAATCCATTTTAAATTCTTTCATTTTAAATTCCCTTAACCAAAAACACCTGTCCGCCTCGGCGAACCAACAACCAACAACAAGCAACCAACACCCACCACCCACCAACTAAAACTTGAAAATCCCCTTCAACAAACCCTACCTCTCTGGTAAAGAACTTCGTTACATAGAGGAAGCAGTCAGGCTAGGCAAAATCTCCGGAAATGGTGAATTCACCCAGCGCTGTCAAAGCTTCTTTGAAAAGCGATACGGATTTAAAAAATGTCTGCTGACCAATTCATGTACGGACGCCTTGGAGATGGCAGCCTTGCTATGCGATATCCAAGCAGGTGACGAAGTCATCATGCCTAGTTTCACCTTTGTTTCTACAGCCAATGCATTTGTATTACGTGGTGCCAAAATCGTTTTTGTAGATAGCCGATCCGATCATCCCAATATGGATGAAAGTTTGATAGAGGAGCTAATCAGTCCCAAGACCAAGGCCATTATTGTAGTGCATTATGCTGGTGTAGCATGTGAGATGGATAAGATAATGAGTATTGCTACAAAACATAAGCTTTGGGTAATAGAAGATGCAGCACAGGGGATAGAGAGCTATTACAAGGAGAAGGCACTTGGATCTATGGGGCATTTGTCCTGCTTTAGTTTTCATGAAACAAAGAATATTCAGTCTGGTGAAGGGGGATTACTGGCTATCAATGATCCCGCTTTGATCAGAAGAGCAGAAATTCTCTGGGAAAAAGGTACTGATAGGGCAGCGTTTTTTAGAGGAGAGGTGGCTAAGTACGGCTGGGTAGATATAGGTAGTTCATTTCTACCATCAGAACTTACTGCAGCATTTCTCTGGGCACAGTTGGAGGAGTTGGAATCCATTCAAAGCCGAAGAATGTCTACTTGGGAGGCTTATTTTCAACTCTTCAGTGAAGGAAGTACAGCTAATGAAATCCTCTCTAGCAGCTATCAGAAGATACTTATAGAGGCATCAAAAAATATTGAATTTACCTGGCAGTGTAGGGAGCATAAAGGTAATGCACATATGTTTTATCTGCTTTTCAAACAGGAATCAGATAGGACTAAATTCTCCGGTCGCATGAAGTCAGCAGGGGTACTGTCAGTTTTCCACTATCAAAGTCTACACAAATCAGACTATGCGAAAAAGTGCTTTCCGAACCAGTACGATCGTCAACTCCCCAATTCCGACCGCTATTCTGACTGTCTATTGAGATTGCCTTTATTTTATGAATTGCCTGAAGTCAGTGCTGAGTACTGAAATCTGTCAACCAACAAACAACGCTGCCTGCCTCTCCAAAGGCTGGTCCGCCGTGGCGGAACCAGAAACTAATATCCAGCAACCAAAATTTGCTTTTCAAAAACAACCGAGTAAATTTATTACTCAGTCTACCCCCAGCCCCTAAAGGGGAATATTAGGATAGAATTCTTATCAGCACGATGGGAATGAAGGGGCGAAGCTGTGAAGATTCCCCCTTCAGGGGGCTATGGGTAAAGGGCGAAGCTTTGCCCGCCGTAGGCGGAGTGGAAAATTTAAAATGATTTTAATTTAAAATTCTTTAACCGTCCCCCTTGGCAGAACTAACACCTGTCCGCCTTGCGGAGCAAACAACCAACAACGAATAACTAACAACGAATAACCAACAACGAACAACTAACACCCAACTCCCAAAGCTTGCTTTTCAACTCCTTCACCTTCCTGATCTTCCTACCGATAGTATTCCTACTATACTGGTTTCTATTTCAGAAGAATTTGAAGCTTCAGAATGCTTTTCTATTACTGTCCAGTTATGTATTCTACGGCTGGTGGGACTGGAGATTCCTAACCCTAATCATCGCCAGCTCCGCAGTGGATTACTTTTGTGGGTTGAAAATGGGAAACGTCATTGCGCCTGCCCGCCGTGGTGGGAACGACGCAGGAGTGAAGCAATCTGATAGTGAAGAAAAGAGATTGCTTCAGGTTGATAGCGATAGTAATCAATCAGAAACAGCAAACAACCTTCGCAATGACGAACACGGCATCAGACACCGGACATCGGGCAACTCTTCCGTCTTCGGTCTCCCGTCTTCGGTCTTAAATGCGTTCTCTGGCCGTAAACTCTACCTCACAATAAGCCTATTCTTCAACCTCGGCATCCTAGCTTTCTTCAAATACTTCAACTTCTTCATTGATTCAGCAGCTGACTTTATCAGCATCTTAGGTTTCCAGCCTCATATCAGTACCTTAAGCATAATCCTTCCAGTAGGGATATCATTCTATACCTTCCAGACGCTTAGCTACTCCATAGATGTCTATAGAGGCAAGCTTAAGCCTACCAAAGACCCCATAGCCTTCTTTACCTTTGTGGCTTTCTTCCCGCAACTGGTGGCTGGACCTATAGAGCGAGCATCGAACTTACTGCCGCAATTCTTCAAAAAGCGGGAATTCCAATACCAACAAGGTTCGGATGGGATGAAACTCATCCTCTGGGGTTTATTCAAGAAGATGGTGATTGCGGACAACTGCGCCCTAGTCGTCAATCCCATCTTTGAGAACTATCAAACAGCCTCAGGCCTAGAACTCATCATGGGAGCTGTTCTTTTCGCATTCCAGATCTATGGAGATTTCTCAGGCTATTCTGATATAGCCATTGGTGTAGCAAAGCTCTTTGGCTTCGATCTGATGACAAACTTCCGAACTCCCTATTTCTCACGGGATATCGCGGAGTTCTGGCGTAGATGGCATATCTCACTTTCCACCTGGTTTCGAGATTATCTCTATATCCCGCTAGGGGGGAGCAGAGTGCCTAAATCCAAAGCCATCCGAAATATCTTTATCGTATTCCTAGTGTCAGGCTTCTGGCATGGTGCCAACTGGACTTTTATAACCTGGGGAGGTATTCATGCAGCCTTATTTATACCAATCTTTCTGATTGGGAAGAATAGGACACACATGCATGAAGGCGAGCACCTTCTTCCTTCCTTCAAGGAAGTCTTTCAAATGGTATCAACATTTGCTTTGGTCTGTATAGCCTGGGTGTTTTTCAGAGCGGATACGGTGGGAGAGGCTTGGGAGTATTTGAATGGGATCCTAGCAAATCCACTATTGCCAAGTAATTTTGCTTGGCTAGGTTATGATATTCGAATAGCCTTGATTCTGTTTATTGCCTTAGAGTGGCTTGGTCGATATCAATTCAACTGGCTGGAAAGGCTCCAAGGAAAATGGTATCGATATCCTGCTTATCTCTTCACAGGATTTTTGATTGTTTTCTGGGGAGTTTTTACCGAGGTTAAGGAGTTTATTTACTTTCAATTTTGAGGTTGTTTTTTTTAAAACTGATTGCTTTGTCATTGATTCTTTACGGATTTTTATTCTTCGTTGACTATGCAGTAACAATAGGAATTCGAAACAGTAATTTTGAGGATATACCAGCTTGGAAGGATTTATTTGAAGGTAAGATTGATGATGATCTCGTAATTCTTGGGTCTTCTAGGGCGTACAACCACTTTGATCCTAAGCAGATTGAAGAGAAAACTGGGATTTCAACTTATAATTTGGCCTTTACAGGGACTGTTTACAGACAGCAAAAAATGAAGCTTTTGACTTATTTAAATTATAATCCAAGGCCAAAAATTCTAGCCTGGGTATTGGATTTACATACTTTTACTGAATCAGATAATTTTTATGGCTATGAAAAATTGATTGCATTTAATGAATATATGGAAGTAAAAATTGCTTTACAAACCTACAATCTATATCCCAATACATACCAATTTTTACCTCTTTCGAAGTATGGGAATAGACCTGTAATTATGTGGATGGGGTTAAAGAATTATTTTTTTGGAAGTAAAGAGCCATTGAGCGTGTACAAAGGATATAGCGGGAGAGACTTGAAATGGGACGGTTCTGAATTTGAAAAATTGAGGAAAGTAAATATTGATGGGGTTTTTACTGAATTTTCAAAATCTGAAATTGATGATTTTGAGAAGGTAATTAATAAACTGAAAGAGGATGAAATTGATATAATTTTGATTTTCTCTCCTATCTATGCTAAGGTGTTGGAATATGAAAATAATTCTAAATCAATAATTTCTAATTATAAGGACATGGCTAGGAAGTTAGATGTTTCATTTTTAGATTACTCACAATTAGAAATTAATAGAGATACTGTTTATTTCTACAATGCTAATCATCTTAATGCTAAAGGGGTTAAAAAGTTTATGACTCTTTTTTCTAGAGATATAAATATGCTAAATGCCCAGAGAAATTAAAAAATCTATTTATCATTGGATTACAAATCATCGCAAAACCCGTATCGGTAAGTTGCTTTATTCTTTCAGTTCTACTATTAATGAAGCACTGGAAAATAAAAATAATGACTTCAATACCAATGGAGAGAAGTGGTTAATAGATAGTCTAGATGCTAATCAGCCGTTGATTGTATTCGATGTAGGAGCCAATATTGGTGATTGGACTAAACTTGTTCACCATAAAAATAAATATGCCCAAATTCATTCATTTGAACCGATTCCAGCTATATATGAAAGGTTGGCACAGAACACCCAGGGAATCGAGGAAATTAAGATAAATAATCTGGCTTTGGGTGAATTTTCTGGTGTTCTTGAAATGAATTATTATCCTCAAAACCCTATATTCTCCTCATTCTATAATCATCCACTTGGGAAAAATAAAAAGAACTTAACTAGGGTAGAGGTAATGACTGGTGATAAATATTGTGAATTAAATCAAATTGAATTTATTGATTTTCTTAAGATAGATGTGGAAGGATTCGAGTCAAAAGTTCTTTTTGGATTTGAAAGAATGTTTTCTGAAAAAAGAATAAAAATGATCCAATTTGAATATGGTGACCTTGTTTTGAAAAGTAATTTTCTTCTACGGGACTTCTATGGGTTTTTTGAATCTAGGAATTATAAAGTGGGAAAATTGTATCCTGGATATGTAGATTTTGATGGATATAGCTGCAAGAAAGAAAATTTTATACCTTCTAATTTTGTTTGCCTTATAAATTGATTTTAACAAACTAAATTAATGTACTTGAAAAGATATAGATTTCACTCTTTGATACATCAGTTTTATAAAGAGTTAATTGTAGCAAAGGGAAAGGGTAAGGATTTGATGCCTCTCTTTAGATGTCTTCCTTTATATTTAAAACAAAACAGAGTAAAGAGCAATAGGTTAAGTTTGGGAATTCCTTGGTTAACTCGAGGGGCAGTTAAATTTTTGGATAATACAATTATTTCACAAATGAGAGTTTTTGAATATGGGTCTGGTGCCTCTACAATTTACTTTCAAAATAGAGACACTATAGTGTGTTCGGTTGAACATGATAAAACATGGTATCAAATTGTTAAAAACAAACTGGAGTTGAATGGTAGCAATAATGTTGATTTGATTCTATCCGAACCTGTTTTTTCTCCTACTGCCTTACGTGATGATATATTACAGTCAAACAAAAATGATGGATATAAAAATTTTGATTTTAGTGGGTATAGCCAGGTAGTCCTCAATTTTCCACATAAATATTTTGATTTAATTTTAATTGATGGCCGAGTAAGATTAGAATGTTTGAAAAATTCAATGAAAATGATTAAGAAGGGTGGGTTGATAATTTTAGATAATTCTGATAGGTATGAATACAAGAATATTATTGATATGCATAAATTTAAGTTAGTGTTTCAAGAGTATGGACTAGTAGAGTATGATTTGTTTTTTGCTGAAACTAGTATTTTTGAAGCAATTTATTAATGTTTGTTTTTTGATATCAGTAATCATTCCATATTATAATGCAAGAAATTTTATTGTTCAATCAATAGAATCTTGTGTTTCGCATGAAATAGTTTCAGAAGTATTAGTTGTTTATGATGGATGTCCTGAATTGAATTTTTTTGAATTACGTGAGATGTTTTCAGATTATTCAAAGGTTACTGTTTTAGCACATCCTGACTTTGAAAACCTAGGCGCTGGTGCATCAAGAAATTTAGGTATTGTAAATTCCAAATACCCTTTTATAGCTTTTCTGGATTCTGATGATTATTTTCTAAGAAATAGATTTGAAGTTTTTTTGAATTTTATTGCAAATAATGTTAGTTTTGACGGGATATATGAAGCTGGAGTTTTTGAAGATACAAATGATTTGTATACAATTTCAAATAATAATATTAATTCCAAAAACTTACTCCATTTTTTAATAAGAGGTACTTATGGACATTTTTGTACTAATTGTATTATTATAAGTAGAAAGGTTTTGGAAAAATCTGGTGTGTTTAATGAAAATTTAATATTACATCAAGACTCTGAACTATGGATTCGCCTATCTTTTTATGGACAATTGATGCCAGGTAACTTAAGTTATCCAGTATCTGTTATTAGACGTCATAAGAACAATCGCATTTGGAAAGGGACTACTAATTCCTCACGTTTGAAGCAATGGAGAGTTACATGGAAATGGGCGAGACATGAGCCTATAGGCATTATCAATAAGCTTTTGATTATTCGTAAATTAATTAAGTTTGAACTAAAGTCTTTATATAAATAATGTCTAATACGGTTATTAAAGTTGAAAATCTTTCTAAACGCTATAGACTTGGGCTAAAAGAAAAGCAAGCAGAAACCTTAACAGGCCAAATCGGAAACTTGATTAAATCTCCATGGGAAAATCTTAAGAGACTGAGAGATATGAATCGTTTTGGTCGTGAAGATGAATCTGTTTTCTGGGCGCTAAAGGATGTTAATTTTGAAGTAAAGGAAGGTGAAGTACTTGGAATTATTGGAAAGAATGGTGCTGGGAAATCCACCCTCCTCAAAATTCTTTCTCAGATTACCGATCCTACCTCAGGTAAGATAGAGATCAAAGGTAGGGTTGCTTCTTTGCTTGAGGTTGGAACAGGTTTTCACCCTGAACTGTCCGGTAGAGAAAACATCTATATGAATGGTACTATTCTGGGAATGACACGCAGAGAAATTGATTCTAAACTAGATGAGATTATTTATTTTTCTGGTGTTGAAAAATTTATTGATACTCCTGTTAAATTCTATTCCTCAGGGATGAAAGTTCGCTTGGGATTCTCAGTTGCTGCTCATCTAGAACCTGAAATTTTGATTATAGATGAAGTGCTTGCTGTGGGTGATTATGAATTTCAAAGAAAGTGTCTGGGGAAGATGGAGGACGTTGCTGGCAATGGTCGCACTGTACTTTTTGTAAGTCATAATATGACTGCTGTTCAACAACTTTGTCCTACAACGCTTCTCCTCGAAGATGGACTAAAGGCTAATATGGGTGGCACTTCTGAAATTTTGCTAACCTATTTTTCAACAGCTAAAACAAGCAATTATCTAAACGTATTCGAGTCTAAAATTATTGGGGCAGGAAATCAATCCATACGTCTTGAATCTATTTCTATTTATGGAGAAAATGGCAAAAACTCATCAGTAATTACTGGAAATGAATTTTTCATTGAATTAACCTTTATAGATTCATTGAAAACACGTTCTCAATTACCTCGTATTGATCTTAGAATAGATAATCAATTAAGTAAAAGGTTGATATGGTTAAGTACAAGTTTGAATCAAAATTTGGATTTTAGTAAACAGAAAGTAATATTTAGAATACCTAAATGTCCTTTAGTTTCAAATGAATATTTATTGACAGTTCATATCAGTGATGGTGTTGAGGTTGCAGACTGGCATCCACATGTGATGAATTTTAGGGTAGAGCAAGGTAATTTCTATGAAAATGGCTTAATTGTGCCAAGGGGACAGACTGATGTTAATTATCCATTTGAAGTATTGACATGATGAATTGGCTAGTAAAATTAAGAGATCGTTTATTCGGTCTGGATAAACTTCATTTTCTAATGCGGAATATGATTATTAAGAATGAGCAACATAGTCACCTTAATAGTAGGGAATTAAAAGCATTTGAAATTGTCAAGCCATATTTTCCGAATGGCTTTCTATTTGAAACTGGTTTTAGTATGTCTTTTCAAGCGATTCAGCATATACTAAACGATATAATTGTTTATAAACCTAACTCAATTTTAGAATTTGGATCAGGGCTATCTACCCAAATTATATCTAGTTTTATTCAAAAAAATCAATTGAAAACCCAACTGTATAGTATTGATGAGGATCAACAATGGCAAGAAAGTCTGGGGATCACAAATCCTTTAGTAACATTACTTAGTTTTCCACTTATATCTAACAGTCCATACTCATGGAATAAAGTTGGAATTTGGTATGATATCCCTGTAAATCATGACTTGCAAAAACTTCATTTTGATATGATTTTAGTGGACGCACCTAAAGGAAATATATGTAAAAATTCCCGCTATGGGTTTATTCCTTTTCTCCAAAATAGACTTGGCACCAATTCTATTGTTTTTTTGGATGATTCTAATAGACCGGATGAAACTGAAGTTGTTCGATTAGCTCAAATTAACTTTTCTTATTTAGTAAATACCCAAAATAATATTCGATATACTAGGTTGTCTGGTAGGGAAAGTTTTTATACTAGACCTTCATGAAATAAAAATGAATTCTCCTTTGGTCTCTATATTAATCCCTAACTATAACAAAGCTCTATACTTAAGAGAAACCTTAGATTCAGTATTATCTCAGACCTATCAAAATTGGGAAT
This sequence comes from Algoriphagus chordae, assembly GCF_003254055.1. Classification (GTDB taxonomy): domain Bacteria; phylum Bacteroidota; class Bacteroidia; order Cytophagales; family Cyclobacteriaceae; genus Algoriphagus; species Algoriphagus chordae. The sequence goes on along the minus strand of NZ_QKZT01000023.1, from coordinate 9,026 downwards.
GTATTATTGTAGATGATCTTAGCACTGATGCTTCTTGGGAAATTTTGGAGGAATACAAAGAACTAGACACTAGATTTCATATTTTTAAAAGACCATTTAATCTTTCAAAAGGAGCAAATACTTGTAGGAACTTTGCATTTCAATTATCTAAAGGAGAATTTATTAATTGGTTTGATAGTGATGACTTGATGTTTAAGGATTTTATTTATAAAAAGATAGTTTTTATTTTAAAGCACCCTAAATTTGATTGCGTTATAAGTCGACCAACTTCTTTTGATAATGATATAAAATGCTATGAGAATTGGATTCCTAAATATGAAAATATGTTAGTTGACTACCTTTTAAAGGATATCCATTTTACCACTCCTGGTCCATTATTTAAAAGGAATGTATTAGAAGATGTCGATTTATTTAACAATGAAATTCCTGTTGGACAGGAAAAAGAGTTTTATTTTCGTTTACTGGTTAAAGGTATGAGAGTTTTTGTATTGGATTTTTTTTCATATAAGTATAGAGTTTCTGATGATTCAATAGTTAGTTCCCATATTCAAAAAAACAAGCCTTATTTATCTTTAATGTATAAATATTTTATTGCTAGAACTATCGTTTTTGATTGTAAGAATATTATTGTTTATAAAAGTTATATTATAATTCCTTTAAAATCTTTTATTTATTCCTGTGTAGTTAATCTAAAACTTAAATATGCGTTAAAGGCAATTTTTATTCTTTCTATATACTATGTTAGGTCTCGAAAAATTTTATTCTTAACATAAAATATTTTTCTTTAATGATTACAAAATATATTCATAGAGAAGATATTCACAACCTTAGATCTTCCGATGTTATTGCGCCGCTTATTGTTCAACTTTTGAATCCTGTATCTATTATAGATATAGGTTGTGGGATTGGGACTTGGCTAAAATCTTTTAAGGATTTAGGTGTTACTGATGTAATTGGCTTAGATGGAGCCTATGTAGATCAAAAATTACTTCGTAAATACCTATTGTCAACTGAATTTGTATCCAAAGATCTTAGAGTAGAAATTGACTTAAAGCGAAAGTTCGATTTGGCAATTTGTTTAGAAGTAGTGGAACATTTGCCTTTAGAGAGTGTAGATATAATTATTAAAAGTCTGGCAAACCACTCTGATACCATATTATTCTCTGCAGCGATTCCAGGGCAAGGAGGACAGAATCATATCAATGAACAATGGCCTGACTATTGGATTTCTAAATTCGCTAGTCACGGATATCAAGTATATGACCCTTTTCGCCAACTTTTTTGGGAAAATGAAAATGTGGATCCTTGGTACCGACAGAACATTTTACTTTTCTCAAAAATTGACCTGAAGCTTGCCAAACCCTCTTTCACAAAGCTTGTTCACCCGTTCTTCTTTGAACGTAAATCGCAATACGTACGAGCAATTGAAAAGCAAGCCATGGCCATCAATGAAGGAAAGGTTGGTGTTAGCTTTTATTTGAAAAGATTGTTTGTTTCACTTTTCAGGTATGGAGGTCGTAAAGTATAAATTTGAATCATTTGAATAAAGGGGTTTCAATAATTATCTGTTGCTATAACTCAGCTGATAGACTTCCCACAGTATTGGATTACCTGAACAAATTGGAAGTTAAAGACTTTGAATACGAGGTGATCGTTGTGGATAATTTGTCAACTGACGCAACACAGGAGCTGGCTACTTCATTTTTTTTTAATTCTAATCTTAAAGGGAGGGTAGTTCATGAACCAATTCCAGGTCTTTCAAATGCAAGAAAAAAGGGAGTCTTTTCCGCTGACTTTCCTGTGATTTTGTTTTGTGATGATGATAATTTTTTGAATTCAGATTACTTGATTCAAGGAATGAATTACTTTCTGAGAAATGAAAAGTTAGGATGCTTGGGAGGCTATGGAATAGCTAAAGTAGCTATGAATCTTCCCTATTGGTTTGACCAGTTCTCCAGTAGTTATGCAGTAGGTTCTCTTGGGAAGTCTACTGGTATTCAGAATAAAGGAGTCATTCACTATGGTGCTGGATTATTTTTTAAAACTGATGCTTTGAAGAGTTTTTACCTCAAATCAATCGATTCTTCCATAACCGATAGGAAGGCGAATTTACTTTCCTCGGGAGGAGATAGTGAATTGTGTTTGGCTGTACAGCTAGAGGGATTCGAGATAGCATATGATTCCAAGTTGAATTTCTACCATGAAATAAAAGATGAGCGAATTACGGAGGCCTATTATTTAAAATTGAGAGAGGGGATTTTGTCAAATTACCCCATACTTACCGCTTATGATTTTTTGCTTAGCAAGAGTGAGGGCGACTATAGACTATATTTAGCAAAACAAGTTCCAGTCCTACTATCAGGAGTAGTGAAGACCTATATCACCTTGCTTAGACAACGTGATTTTATTTCTAGAGTCTATTGCTATAATTTCATCTTTAGGTTCAAGTATTTGATACGAAATTATTCTAGTGCAATCAATCTATATCATCAGTTGAAAAGAACGTATTCGTGATGATCCTAACCGTTGTCACAATTAATTACAATAATGCATCTGGATTGAGAAGGACTATTGCATCGGTTTTCAATCAAACTTTTCGGGATTTTGAATATGTAATTGTAGATGGAGACTCAACAGATGGGAGTGTAGCACTCTTAAAGGAAAACCGATCAAACATCCAGCAATTACTAGTTGAGCCTGATAATGGCATCTATCAGGCAATGAACAAAGGAATTTCTCTTGCTCAGGGTCAATACTTACTATTTTTAAATAGTGGAGATGAGTTCGCATCTGATCATATTCTGGAAGACATGCATGGCTATTTGAAAGATGAGGATATTATCTATGGAGATGTGATTTGGAGAGATAATTTGGTTACTTGTTATCCTCCTGTTCTAAATTTTTCATTTCTAAAAAATAGATCTCTACCTCATCAGGGGACATTTATAAAGAAATCCTTATTTGATACCTGCGGCTATTATGATGAGGATTTATTGATTACATCTGATTGGAAGTTTTTCCTTTTGAGTATATGTAAGATTAATTCTAGCTATTCTAAAATTCCATTTGTTATTTCAAGGATGGAGCCAGGTGGTATTTCCGATTCTCAAGTCAGGGATACCAGTTCCATTATTTTCAAAGAAAAAGCTAAAGTTTTGTCTGAGCATTTTCCGGCTTTTTTGGCTGATTACGATCAGTTTTCAAAAAGACTAAAAGCTTTTCGATTTTTAAAGCTCAAATTTTGGAAAAGGTACTTTTCGGATTACCGTCAATCTACAGCAGTTTCAAAGTATGACTGGTAAGCAGATCGGTTCATTTATTATCACATTTGAACGAACCACTCATATTAAAGAGACTATTAGGACCATACAATCTCAAACACTAAGGTGTACTACAATCTTGGTGGTAGACAATAGTATCTCTCAGCAAATTTCAGAAACAATCGCTGGGGTATTAGACGAAAAGACTACTATTTGTGCCTTGGGGCAGAATCTAGGCCCTGCTGGGGCAGCCAAAATAGGTCTTCAAAAATTGGCTGATGAAGGTTATGATTGGATTTACTGGGGTGATGATGATGATCCGCCAGCCGATGAATTGGTTTTTGAAAGACTCCTTAACTTGACCAAAAAATATCCTGAAGCTGGTGCAGTAGGTTTGGGAGGAGGTAAGTTTAATCGGTATACAGGTAGAACTAAGCGACTTCAAAATTCTGATCTTTCTCTTTCGAATGAGGTGGATTTTATTCCTGGAAATAAGTCATTTCTAATCAATGCAAAACTGGTAAGACTAGGTGTCCTTCCCTCTCCTGAGTTGTTTTTTGGCTTTGAGGAGTTGGATTACTGTTTAAAAATAAAGAATGCTGGTTTCAAGCTCTATGTAGATGGAGAGTACTGGCTAGAGCAGCGTAAAAATATTGGGGCTGGAGATCCAGGCCAGCAATTTAGAAGTAGGCATTGGGGGAAAAAACTTCCTTCGGTTAGAACCTATTATTCTGCTAGAAACATGCTCTATATCCTATTGAAAAATGGGCTGTATGTAGCCTTTATCTTTAATTTTCTAAAAACCTTTTTCAAAGCCATAAGTGGATTTAGATTTGGTCTTGAATATGGAATGCTATCCTGGAAAATGAATATGATGGCGCTAACTGATTTTTTAAAAGGGAAGAGTGGAATTAAGGACATGCCTTTATACTAATGTTGTGTTAGCGATAAAATGATCTTTCGACTTCACTCAAGGTGAAACAGGGTTGTCAAGTCGAATAGGAAAAATTTAGAATTTAAAAAAGTGCAATGAAGGTGTCAGGCTGAGCGAAGTCGAAGCCTCCTTAAAATAAGTTGGTGAAGTTATTGTCCTCGACTTCGCTCGGACTGACACGATTTGTGGTGAAAATCATAATCCGTCATAGGTAGCGAAGTCGAAGGCTTTTTTGAAATATATAAAAATATTGTCCTCGACTTCGTTCAGACTGACCAGCGTTTTGTGTCCTCAAATCAATCCTTAATTGGTAACGGAGTCGAGACCCTGTTACCAGGACGGTAATACTTAATACAAGATATGAACGGAAAACCCATTGTTTCTTTCTTCCTTCCTGTGCGTAAAGGAAGTCAGCGTGTCATCAATAAAAGTACCAGACCATTTGCAGATTTGTCAGGAGGTCTATTGGAGCTGAAGCTTCGGCAGTTGCTTTCGTCTCAGCACTTGCATGAAATAGTGCTTTCTACCAATGATGAGGAAGCCATACGGATTTCCAATAGCATTGAGGATCCAAATAAAAAGATCCGAATAGAACGGAGGCCAGATCATCTCTGTGTGGATACCACTGCTTTGTCTGATTTGATACAGTATGTGCCTAGTATTATTCAGGAAGGACATATTCTATGGGGGCATGTGACTACTCCATTTGTTCTGGGAATGGATTATGATGAGGTGATTGAGCAGTATTGGAAAGAATTGGACAAGGGACATGATTCACTTTTATCCGTATCTGCTTTTCAAAACTTCCTACTCAATTCTGAGGGTAGAGTATTTAACTCCGATTCCTCGGAATTTAAGTGGCCTAGGACACAGGATTTGCCCACATTATATGAGGTGAATCATGCGGTTTTTATGGCTCCAAGGAGTATCTATTTAGAAAAGAACAACAGGCTGGGAGCAAATCCGGCATTATATAAAATGGATAAAATCAAATCCTGGGATATTGATTGGGAGGATGATTTTACGATGGCAGAGGCTATTTATGAAAAACTTAGAAAATTATAAAGTTCTACTCTGGGATTTCGATGGGGTGATTATGGACTCCATGCCAGTGCGCGAACTTGGTTTTAGAAAAGTACTTGAGAGCTATCCAGCAGATCAAGTAGAAGCATTAATTCAATTTCATTTGAATAATGGGGGCTGGTCTAGGTATGTGAAGTTCAGGTATTTTTTTGAAGATATAAGAAAAGAAACCGTATCTGATAAGGAGATAAGTGATTTGAGTCAGAGTTTCAGTGAGGTGATGCGTGAATTGTTGATCTCTCCAGCTTTATTGATTGAGGATTCAGTAGTATATGTTCGATCTCAGGTTAATAAACTACCCATGCATGTAGTCTCCGGTTCTGACGGAGAGGAGTTGCGATACATCTGTAAAGAATTGGATCTAGCTTCCAATTTTGTATCCATTCATGGATCTCCAACTCCCAAGGGGCTTTTGATTAAGGAACTGATTGAGAAATTTTCTTACGATAAAGCAGACTTGCTTATGATAGGTGACTCGCACAACGACCTGGATGCTGCGCTGGATAATGGAATTGACTTTGCTGCTTACAATAATGAACTGCTTCGTAGTCCTGAATATTTGTATATAGATTCCTTTCGTAAATTGGTGGTAATCAATTGAGTAGAGTCTCCAACTACCTGCGAGGCTTAGGTCTGCTTGCACTTCACTTTAGAGCTTTTGATTTTTCATTGTTGAAAGGAAAAAGAGTAGCCATAGTAGGCCCCGCTGATTCGGCCTATTCTACTGGATTAGGTGAGTATATTGATGGTTTTGATTTTGTGGTTCGGGTGAACCGTGCTCCCTATATCGTCGCTACAGGAAAATCTAAGGTAGATATTGGTACTCGTACAGATATTTTGTTCCACAGTTTTCATGAAAATGATGAGTCTGGAGGAGGAATACTGGATTTTGAAATGTATAAAAAGCAAAGCCTCAAGTACCTGATCAACCCCCGAAACAACAAGGCTGGAATTCAGATGACATTTAATTTTTACAAGAAATACCCTGTGAGTCAAAAGGTTTTCACCTTGCCTAAAAAGCTTCATCAATTAGTTTGTGAACCTCTAGATGAATTCAGGCCCACAATAGGCTACCTCGCACTGATGAGTTTGCTACATAGTGCATTTTCAGAATTATACATTACTGGTTTTACCTTCTATAAAACTGACTTTGGGGCTGGCTATAGAGATCATATCAAGACAAAGGAGGCCGCCAAAGATTTCATCAAGAAAGTGGGAGTTCACGATATAGATAAAGAGTATAACTCTTTTTTGGCTGCCTTTAAAACTATCGATAGTTCTAAAATCACCCTTGATCCAGTCCTTTTTAGGATTATTCAGAATGAAGGCATAGTTAAGAGATGAGTTTTACTATCCTTTATTATTCAGTTGTGTTAAATTCTGCTCATGGCGGGAGTAACCATGCAAAACAGTTTTTGAAGTTTGCGGGTAAGCATGCTGACATAGACCAGATACTTACTTTCCCTCAGTTAGCGAGTAGAAAACCAAGTCAAGTAAGCCAAAAGTGGGGATGGCTAAAGCAGCATAATTGGTTTTTGTTGATTCGTTTTTATCGTAGAAACTCCCACTATTTAAAGGAATTGATTGAGTTGATTAAAAAGGAAAATCCGAGAGTTCTCATTATGAGACCGGATAATAATTTCTTGCAGATAGGGCGCTTGAGAAAGCAGTTTCCGGACTTATTGCTAGTATCGGAAATTAACACATCTGCCTTTGCAGAAAGCTACCTGCAGATACCATTTAGATCCTATTTTAAGAATTTAGAACGGGATACATATGCTCAGGCAGATTTGAATTTTTTTGTTTCTGATTCCCTTCGAGATGATATTTTTGGAGATAAGACTCAGGGAAAAAGAGATTTTGTGGTTTACAATGGAGTAGATCCTATGAAATTCAAGAGAAATCAGCCTGATGCAGAGTATAAGAAGAAGATAAATTTGGAGGGTAAAATCGTCATTGGCTATCTAGGTACTTTGGATTTTCATAAGCATGTCGATGTGCTTATTCAGGCTTTTTCCCATTTGAGAAAAGAGTATGCTGACCTTGTGCTATTGATCGTGGGGGATGGACCGGAGCGAGAGAAATTAGATCAATTGATAGACGAGTTAAAGTTAAGTAAAGCTGTACATATCACGGGATGGAAAAATGGGGTTGAGGTTCCGGACTATGTGTTTTCCTTTGATATAGCAGTTCATCACTTTGCCAATGCGTATGGTTGCCCTCAAAAGCTACTTGAATATATGGCTGCTGGCATTCCATCTATCGGCCCGGATATCCCTTTTGTGACTGATAATTTTGAGAATGGCAAGCATCTACTGATCACAAAATTTGGAGATATACAGGTGGCAAATTCTATCAAACGGCTGTTGGATAATCCTGAGCTAGCAGATAGTTTGGCACAATCAGGAAAAGACTATGTATCCAAAAACTTTACATGGGAGAAAAGTGCCAATGAAATCATATCTCAAATTGTATTGAATTTGAATGAAAAAAATTAGAGTAGGGACAATTGGATTGAGCTATAATCACCGGAAGAACTTCTTTGGACTTGTTGACAATGAAGTGAGCTATTCCACGGTATTGGATATGATTTCTCCCTATAGACTGATGATGAGATCTTCTAGGCTTAAGAAACTGTTGGCTCATCCTATACTAAAGAATATTCATTATGCTCCCTTTCAGAGAAAAGTCGATTTGTTCCATTTTTTCAATGCATTGTCACTTTCAAATACAGCCTGGATCACTACGTTTGAAACATCACTGCCTCGATGGGGCATGGATAAGTTTGGTCTGAACCTTATCGCTTCCGATTCCTGCATAAGGATAGTAGCTATGAGTAACTGTGCCAAGGGAATTATGTTAAAAAGAATAGAGGAAGGATTTCCTGAATATCTACAAACAATATCAAACAAACTGACTGTCATTCATCCTTCACAATCAGGGAATTTGGCTTCATGGAAAGAGAAAGGGGTTAGTATATCCGATAAATTGGTTTTTACGCTTACAGGAAATGACTTCTTTAGAAAAGGAGGGGCTGAGGTTTTACGCGTTTTCAAACGATTAATCGACCATGGGGCTAATGTTGAATTGCGTATAATTTCTAATCTGAAATTTGGGGACTATGCCTCGTATACTTCTCAGGCTGATCAGGCTTGGGCCTTGCAAGTAATTTCAAGCTATCCTGATCAGATTTTTCATTATCAAAATATCCCAAATACAAAAGTACTTGAGCTATTGAAATCCACTCATGTGGGATTGCTGCCCACTTATGCAGATACTTATGGCTATTCCGTATTGGAATACCAATCTATGGCTTGTCCTGTCATTAGTACAAATATCAGAGCCTTACCGGAGATTAATTCTAATGAAAAGGGCTGGGTAATAGAAGTCCCCAAGGATGAATATGGAGAGGGCTTATTTAGAAAGAATGAGGAGCGAGAACTATTATCTAGAATTATAGAAGAGGGATTGGAAAAAGCAATAAATGAGATAATTGCGGATGCATCTATAATTTCCATCAAAGGAGAGAAAGCTTTGCAAGGACTTAAGGAAAAGAATAATCCTGAAAGGAACGGAGAGGCTTATTTGGAGATGTATGAGAAAGCTTTGAACCGTCATTGATACCGTCATCGCGAGGAACGAAGCGATCTGTAGTAAAATTGGCAGATTGCTTCAATCGTGCCTCCTTCGCAATGACGTAAAATCCCCGTCATTGCGAATGCTGAAAGAAGGTGTAAATGATAGTTCAG
>NZ_QKZT01000022.1 GCF_003254055.1 Algoriphagus chordae | reverse complement strand
ATCAAAGAACTCAAGGATGATTTTGGCCTGGAAAGTTTTTGCTTACAGGATTTCTGGGCAACAGAAGCCTCGTTCAGATTCATCATGGTAGCTTATAACCTAATGAGTTTATTCCGTCATTTTGCGCTGAATCATCATAATCGGGCCACCTTAAAAACACTGAAATCCTATTGCTTTGCATTAGGAGCATGGAAGGTAAATCATGCCAATAAGCAGGTATTGAAAATCTCATTACCTGCTAAAAAGAGGCCTTGGATGGATGGGATATTTGCCCAAATTCAAAACATAAGCCCTCCATTCAATTATTCTAATGCATAATGCGGGTTGAAGTGATAATTGTTGGGTGGTATGTGACCGATGCCGAATGTTCGATGAGTACCCAGTTGTAAATGGTGAAAAGTGGCAAGAGTATTGAAACTTAAAACCTGTAAAGCCCTAATATGTACTTCGGGTACCATTAATTTAAGAGTTAACTAGAGAAGCCTCCTAAATTGGGAGGCTTCTCTGGTTAAAATTGCTTAGGTCTTATTCGGTCGCTTTTGCAGTAGGCATAACCAATTGAATCAATGCCGCTAATAGCATTACAGCAAGGCAACCTATAGGATTGTACCAAAGAAAACCTATCTCCCAAAGATTTCCATCCATCACATCTCCATTGTTGAAATGCACAAATAACACCAAAGCTTGGGACAGCAAAGCCGCTATAAAAACCGCTTGCCCTTTGACCCACTTCATAAAGAAAGCCACCAGGAATATCCCAAGGATAGTTCCGTAAAATAGGGAGCCTAGCAAGTTGACAGCTTGAATTAAATTTTCGAATAAAGAGGCATAGGTAGCAAAGAGGATAGCTCCCAACCCCCAGAAAGCAGTAAATAATTTAGATGATTTCAAGTAATGCTTATCGCTACCTTCTTTCTTGATGGATCGCTTATACAGGTCAATAGTAGTAGTAGATCCCAGAGCATTCAGCTCCGAAGCTGTGGATGACATTGCCGCTGAAAAGATCACAGCGAAGAGTAAGCCAATGATTCCTTTCGGTAAATTATCCATCACAAAGCGCATAAACACGTAATCTGTATCTCGCGTCTCTGCCACAGGATCATTCGTCACGATTAACTCTTTCACCTCATCACGAATAGCACGCTGCTCTGATTTCAATCCAGATAATTTCTCTCGAATATCAGTTTCTCGGCTTTCATCTTCTTGATCTATCGCGTCAAGCATATCAAGATAGGAAGCTTTACTTTCCTCAAAATTCTCTGCATAATCTGCTTCCAATCCTTCAAACTCAGCGGCATACTCGCTTTGCCTTAGTTTATCTGTTTGAACCTTGTTGAAAACTACTGGAGGTAAGAAAAATTGGTAAAACACAAAGACCATTACTCCGATAAACAGGATAATGAATTGCATTGGAATCTTCAAAAAACCATTCATAATCAAGCCCATTCGACTTTGGGAAAGCGTCTGACCTGAGAGGTAGCGTTGCACCTGGCTTTGATCTGTACCAAAATATGAAGTGAAGAGAAAAACCGCAGCAGTCATCCCTGACCAGATATTATAACGGTCTGAGATATCAAATTCAAAGTTGACCATATTCAGCTTATCCATCTTTCCTGCCACATGCATAGCTTCCTGGAAGGAAATTGGGAGCATTTGGATCACGATAATCCCTGCTAGTATCATCCCTCCCATCATCACTGCCATCTGTTGTTTTTGAGTGATAGACACCGCTTCAGTTCCTCCCGAAACAGTGTAAAGAATCACAACAGAGCCAATCAGAATATTGGTAACCGTCAGGTTCCAACCAAGTAAAGTGGATAGAATAATCGCTGGCGCATAGATGGTAATACCAGCAGCCAAGCCTCTCTGGATTATAAACAGCAGTGCAGCAAGCGTTCGAGTTTTCAGGTCAAATCGATTCTCGAGAAACTCATAAGCTGTGTAAACCTTGAGTTTGTAATAAATCGGAATGAAAACCACTGAGATGACAATCATCGCCAGAGGCAGACCAAAGTAAAACTGAATAAACCTCATCCCATCTTCATATGCCTGACCAGGCGTGCTCAAGAAGGTAATAGCAGATGCTTGAGTGGCCATGATAGACAAACCAATCGACCACCAATTCATCGAATTTTTACCGCGCAGATAAGAATCTAGGCTCTTTGGCCCATAGGTCTTATAGACGCCATAAGTCGCTATGAGAGTCAAAGTACCGAAAAGCACTACCCAATCTAATGTGCTCATGCGTAGGCTATATTAAGCCAATAAAACAAGGCTAACAGTACAAAAAGGCAGACAATTAATCCTGCATATAGGTATTTCCAACGTATTCGTTTTTCCTCCAAAACTATTGCTCGATCAAGTTGATAAATAATTTAGTCGCTCCTGGCACTCCAGCTGGCAACTCTCTAAAGAAAGAGATCCCTGTGTAAATGTAAGTGCCTTTGCCATATTTGGCATAAATCAATGAGCCATTCAATGGATCCTCATTTGGGTCTTGGAAAGTCAGTGGAGTTGAATATTCTGCTGCAATATCAGTTTCAAAATACAATCCTCTTTCCTGGATCCAATCGTCGAAATCGGCTGTTGTTATTTTATTTGGTCCAGCCAAAATCGGATGATTCCAGTCCGCCGTAAAAGGAGAATTTTCTACCGTCACTCTATCTCTGCTGATCTTAAATGGATAAGGACCAAGATTTTCAATCAGAAGCGGACGACTTACATTGTACTGAGCCACTACAGTCCCTCCATTTTCAATATAGGCCATTAGATTTTGCTGATTGGCAGCAAGGGCCACATTGGTATTGTATGCCCTGATTCCCACTACGATACTTTTGAACTGAGAAAGATTGGCTAAGGAAAAATCTGTGATTTCAGTGACCTTATATCCTAAGGAAGAAAGAACCGCAGGAACATCATCTCCAGCTCCCATAATGTAACCGATCTCAGCTCCAGAAATTTTCCAATCCTGTTGGATCAAGTTCATAGCTGCTGGGGAAAAATAAGTCAGGTTTGGAATATGCTTGTAGGAAATCCTATGGGTGTCTTGATCAAAAGTTTTACCCTCATTAGTGGTAAACTGCGCTACTACTTCACGTTTTTCATTCTTATCCAATTTGAAAGAAACTGAGTAAATCTTTTTCTTGAGACTGGCAATCTCTTCTTCAGCTACAATCTCAAATTCAGCCTCAGTTAGATTTTTAAAAGTCAATTCCCCCTTTTTCATTTCACCATGGAAACTGACCGAAACGGTAACAACTGGATTTACGCCAGAAATCAAAAACACATTTTCATCTGAAACATCTAAGTCTATTTCTGGAATAATGGTAAATGGTTGTTTCACTTCGCCATCCACCTGATCGTTGTATTTGTACTCTAAAGGAATAGCTGTATTGAATATCTGATCATCTATTTTGAAAGTTAGAGTACCTCCCACCTTCATGTCATTGAAAGGCTTTCCTATTAAAAGCTGATCCTTCACATCGTAGATTGCATCTACTACTGGATTGACCAACCAATATGGCTGAGAAAGTGGCTCATCTACTGGAATCTGGAAATTAACAGGAACAATAACCGGCTCATTATTCGTAATTACTTTATTCTTCTCGGCATAGGCATCACCGTAAAGCTCTAAAGAAAGGCCTGAAAGCAACACCACAGAAGGATTGTTAACAACTAGATTGGCCTTGATCTTTTCGCCAGCATAACCTAGTTCCTGATTGGTAACCAATTCCATTTTCAGCCCCAAAACTTCAAAAATTAACTCATCTATCTTCTTTGCCTTTTCGCTAACCCAGGTAGGTTTTGAATTAATTGCTAGCAGCTTAGCCCGGATTTGCATCAAGGATTTAAGATTTACTACTGGATCTTTGAAGTCAAATCTCTCAATGGCAGTTTCAATCAAAGTCTCGATTTCATTCCCTCCGTCTAGCTCATTCCAGCGATTAGGAATCCCTTCGAAAGCTGAAGTTTCAAAGGATTCCCCCTTGATAAATTGTAAATGATCTACAGCTGCACCTATCCTTGGTGTGGCTCCAAAACCCTGCGATTTATGCATGGTACGGCTGTTGGCGGCTATTTGACTGTAGGTTTCGCCGAGCAAGCTATTAAATTCACCTACTTGAAAAACCGCATATTTCGCCGATTTATCTGCTACAAATTCTCCCCCAAAATTGTATGAGTTCCAGAAAATCCGTCTTGGCTGCCAAGTTTCCACATACTTCAATTGTTCTGGAAAAGAGCTTGGATCTGCTGCCAAGTCAAAAGCTTCTTCTGCTAAAATCGCAGAAGTGGTGTGATGCCCATGATTACCGCCTGGAATTGTATTGAATCGTGTGATAATGATATCAGGCCTGAAATTTCGTATTACCCATACTACATCAGCAAGCACCTTTTGTTTATCCCAATTCTGTAAGGTTTCATCTGGATTCTTGGAGTAACCAAAGTCCATCGCTCTAGTAAAGAATTGTCTTCCACCATCCGTCTCACGGGCCCGAAGCAATTCCTGAGTCCGGATTTGTCCCAGTTCAATACCGAGTTCTTTGCCAAGTAGATTCTGTCCTCCATCACCTCTTGTTAAGCTCAAATAGGCTACTTGCACATGTTCTCCATTGCCTAGGGCGGCAATCAGCTGCGTGTTTTCATCATCAGGATGCGCAGCCACGTACAGGACTCTCTTGGTTTCCTTGAGTGTAAGTAGCTGATGGTATATCTCGGAAGATGGAAGGGATTGTGAAACACAGATCAAAGAGTTCAGCAAGAAGTAAAGTATTGCTAATGATCTGAGCAAGATAGGCTTGTTCATATGTGGGTGTATATTGTCCTTACAAGCTAAAACAAGACCAAGGGAAATAAAAATGTTTTTTGATTAAAGGAGTCAAAATCACTTAGTGATTAACGATTTTCCTCACTTTACCAGGGATAGTATATCCAAAGGTAAACTCAAAGAAATCAGCTTTGGCTTTATGCGCCTTGATCTGAATGCCTGTAAACATATTATTATTCATCCTATATCGAATGCCTATACGCTCATAGAAACTTGATACCTCTTGATTATAGTGTGCTCTACTGATATACACTCCTAAGGCAATAGGCATATAAACTCGCTCAGAAAGCTTCCATTCCCAGGAGCCTACTACCGCAAAAGAGTTAACATCAAAAAATGTAATATTCTCATCAGGATATCTTTCACTGGCACCTGCTCCATAAAACCAATCTATACCTAAGCCAGCTCGGTATTTGTAAGAAAGCTCCCATAGATAATTCAGTCCCAAACCTCCTCTAAAATAGGTTTTCTCACCAATATCATAACTCTTTAATCCTGTGTAAGCGGCAATATTCCAAAAACCTCTTTTTTCTAAAGGAGGAAAATCAGGTTTGCCCCCTGGGTTGAAAGGCTCTTTGTCAAGGTTTACTCGTAAGCCTATCGCTATTGGAATGAAATTAATTCCTGAATTCGGTTTTTTAATTGATCCATTTGAATAATGCTTGGTTCCTATGGAAGTGAAACCTTCGAAGGTATCCGAAAACCTATAGGAAGCTTTCAAGCCGAAATGGACGTGTATATTGACTGCCGTACTCACAAAACCATTTAAAGGATTGCTTTCTGCGTCATAGGGATTCATATTGAAACCCAAACCAATTTGAGCAAAATAGCTGAAATTGAGTTTCCGGTGAAAAACATTCCTCCCAAACGGAAATTCTCCAAAAGCATAAACGCCCATTGGTCTCCCTATTTCCGAATAATAATTGAGCGCTGAGGTAAATCCCACACCGTAACTCGGGTATCTGTTGATGTAATTATAGTAAGTATTCTTGCTACTTCTCCATCCAAACCTTAAGTCAAATGCAGAATAATCGATTTTATCAATGAGTTCATTAGCCCAGTCTTTATTGTTACCAATGATCGGTCCTTGGTCATAGGAAACTTCAATGTATTTTTTGGTTTGCGCGTCAACTTGGTTTGAAATCAGTCCCAAAAAAAATATACACACTATACTAAGTACTACTTGCAATCGCATCGCTACTGTGAATTTCTGGTGGCAAAGATAAAAATATTGTAAAAGGCAGCCTATCTATTTTTCCAGAGATTTAGCTAATAAGGAAATCAAATAAGAATATCTAAAACACAAAAAAGCCTCTGAAATCAAATCCAGAGGCTTCTTTTATATAAATTTCGAATTACATAGTTTCTTGCCAGTTCGGCCCTACTTTTTCGATCAACATCTTGTTGTACTTATCTGCTTCAGCATCATTTTTCAATCTTGCATGAACTCTGAACAGAATAGCCATTACATCGGTATTATCAGGCCTGATTTCCAATGCTTTCTCAAAGTAAGGTATTGCTTCCTCGTAGTGAAGATTTGCTTCATCCCCCATTGATTTTGACTTAGCTTCCCATTCCTCATCAGAAAGTGAATTCAATTCAGCAAGAATTTCTCTTGACTTCTCTAGCAATAGCGCACCAGTATAATAGTTGCCATCGTAAAACTCAGGGTCTGCAACAACAGACTTTTTATAATCTTCTAGTGCTCCATCTATATCACCAGCCTGCTCTCTTAGGTAACCTGATCTCAATAGGATTCCAGCGTTGTTTGGATCATTTTTCAATGCTTCCTGGATAGAAGCCATTGCTTCGTCCATTTTGTTTAACTGAAGTAATAATTGGATCTCATATTCTGCAAGAACTTTGTCCTCAGGATAATCCTCTCTACCTCTCATGATGATATCGTATGCTTCTTCTGGATTTTTATCCTCACCACTAGCAATCTGAACCAATAGGTAATAAACAGTCAACTTATTGTAATCAGGTACTTCAAGTAGGTATCCAAAATGCTTTTTGGCCTCCTCAAACATACCCAAATCATTTGCTATAAAACCTGCATTATAATGAACCGTAGTATCCATAAGGTCTACTTGTCCAGCTAAGTCAAAGAAATGGTAAGCCATTTCTTGATCTTCAGCATTATATCTTTCGAGTGCTTTGTCGAATGCTACATTTTTTAGCGTGTAAATAGAATATGGTCTAAGATTGTCCGGAACACCTGGCATGTCTTCCGTATAAACTTCTTCTCCTACACCATCTTCTTTATCAGATCCAGCCATTTCAAAAGCCTTGTTATAAGTATCTAATGCAACTTGACCTGTCTCAACAGTTGAGGCTGTATTAGATGAATCTGAACCAAACATTTTGGTTTCAATTTGTGCTTTTAAAAGATAAGTGGCAGGATCGCTACCTGTTTCTGGATCAGCAGTGGCCGCTTCTACTTCTGCAAGGGCTTCAGTTAGATCGCCAGATTTAAAATTCTTCTGTGCAGATCGAACCACTTTTTTTTGTCCAAAAGCCAAGGTCGTTGCACCGATCAAGGCCATTGATAGAATTAGCTTCTTCATTTTAGCGTATTTTTCTTGTTTGGTTGGTTAATCGTTAGTTTCATTTCCTTCTTCAGAAGAATCCTCAGATTCGTCAGTGGAAGGCTCATCAGAGCTTGCTTCAGGATTTTCATCCGTAATTACTGTCGCATCCTCGATGACTTCTATTTCTTCCTCTTTTGATATTTTTTCAACTGAGGAAATTTCGTCATTTTCTCCGACTTTAATCAATCTTACTCCTTGAGTAGCTCTTCCCATCACACGAAGGCCATCTACAGAAATACGAATGGTAATGCCTGACTTATTGATGATCATCAAATCATCAGATTCTACTACTTCTTTGATTGCGACTAGTGTACCGGTTTTCTCAGTAACACTCATTGCTTTTACTCCCTTTCCTCCACGATTGGTGATTCTATACTCGTCAAGTTTAGAGCGCTTACCGTAGCCCTTTTCAGAAACTACTAGTAAAGTTGCATTTTCCTCAGACGCACATACCATGCCAATCACATAATCGTTATCATCATTTAACCTGATAGCTCTCACACCTGTAGCAGTACGGCCCATTGGTCTTACAGCTGATTCATTGAAGTGGATAGCTCTACCAGATTTGGCTGCAATCACGATGTGCTGACTACCATTAGTCATTTCCACATTCACCAGTTGATCATCCTCACGGATATTCAGTGCGATAATACCGTTAGTCCTTGGACGAGAGTATTGCTCCAATGTAGTTTTCTTGATAACGCCTTTCTTGGTCACCATCACCAAGAAGTGATTGTTTAGGTAATCCTGATCATTCAGATCAGCTACCTGAATGATAGAGCGGATTTTATCATCTTGCTCTATGCTAATCAAGTTTTGAATAGGTCTACCCTTAGAAGTCTTAGAACCTTCAGGAATTGCATAAGTTTTCAACCAGAACAACTTCCCTTTATCCGTAAAGATCAAGAGGTAATTATGCGTAGAGGCAGTGAACAAATACTCTGTAAAATCATCTTGCTTGGTACTTACACCACGTGATCCTACGCCTCCTCTACCTTGTGTTCTATATTCTGTAAGCGCTGTACGCTTCACATATCCTTCATGAGAAACAGTGATAATCACTTCCTCATTTGGAATCATATCTTCATAGCTGAAATCTTCTGCATTATGCTCGATTTCAGTTCTTCTATCATCTGCATAGCGCGCTCTCATTTCTGCCAGTTCGCCTTTGATGATTTCCATTCTTTTTTCTTCGCTTGCAAGGATTTCGTTGAGCTCGTCGATCAAAGCCATGATCTCTTTATACTCATTGATAATCTTGTCTCGCTCCATTCCAGTCAATCGCTGCAATCTCATATCGAGAATCGCTCTTGCTTGAATTTCGCTCAGATCAAATTTCTCGATCAAGCCATTTCTAGCTGTTTCAGGATCTGCAGAGCTTCTGATCAAGGAAATCACCTCATCCAAGTGATCTAATGCAATCAGATAACCTTGGAGTATATGTGCTCTCTTCTCTGCTTCTCTCAGCTCATATTCCGTTCTACGAATCACTACCTCATGGCGGTGATTGACATAGTGAACGATCATGTCCTTCAGATTCAGTGTATGTGGACGGCCTTTTACCAAGGCAACGTTATTCACTGAGAATGAAGTCTGTAACTGTGTATGCTTATAAAGATTATTTAATACTACGCTGGATATCGCGTCACGCTTCAGTTCATAAACAATTCGCATTCCTGAGCGGTCAGACTCATCACGAATTGCAGAAATTCCATCAATTTTCTTTTCATTGATCAGCGCGGCGGTTTTCTCTACCATGCTAGCCTTGTTCACCATATATGGTATCTCGGTGATGACAATCATCTCCTTATTTCCACCATCTTTGATTTCAACATTGGCTTTACCACGCATCACTACTCTACCACGGCCAGTTTCAAAGGCAGCTTTTACGCCATTGTAACCGTAGATTATACCGCCGGTTGGGAAATCAGGGGCAATGATATGCTCCATCAATCCTTCCACAGTGATCTCATTATCATCGATGTAGGCTACAATCCCGTCTATGACTTCTCCCAAATTGTGAGGCGCCATATTCGTCGCCATACCTACAGCAATACCTGAAGCTCCATTCAAAAGAAGTGCAGGAACCTTTGCAGGCAATACGATTGGCTCCTTCAGGGAGTCATCAAAGTTGAATTGAAAATCTACAGTCTCCTTATTGATATCTACCAAAAGCTCTTCCGCTATACGCTTTAGTCTTGCTTCTGTATAACGCATCGCCGCAGGATTATCTCCATCGACAGAACCAAAGTTACCCTGACCATCCACCATAGGATATCTCAGAGACCAAGGCTGCGCCATACGAACCATCGTTTCGTACACAGCAGAATCACCATGTGGGTGATACTTACCTAGTACCTCACCGACAATTCTGGCAGATTTCTTATAAGATTTGTTATGTAATACACCCAGTTCCTGCATCCCAAATAGGATTCGACGGTGTACTGGTTTCAGTCCATCACGGACATCAGGAAGCGCTCTTGAAACAATAACCGACATCGAATAATCGATGTAGGCACCACGCATTTCCTCTTCAATGTTAATGGGTATGATATTCTCGTTTTCTCCTTGAGCCATATAATGCTATTCACGGGGTCGATTAAGGCTGCAAGATAGTAAAAACCGACTGGTTTTGAAAAGAGATTATAAAGTCCAATGTCGATAATCAAGACTTTAATACCACTGCCCTACTTTTCGGTTCTGAAAATTGAAAATTCCGCTGCCTCTGTACTCGATTCCGTTGTGCATATGCTTCATTACGACGCCACAACCAGCGATTTTGCAACGCTTAGTTCCCGGAAAGCGAACCGCTACCCCAGCTTGCAGGGCGTAAACTTTTTGATCAAGATCTTGCACTTCAGAATAATCGGCTGCAGCATAAGTGAATTTTCGGAAATCAGCCCCTCCTTTTATAAACATTTTGGTGTACTCCGAAAAGTCACGTTCTACCCTCAAGCCTAATCCGTAGTAATTCTTGTCGGATACCGCTAGTCTTGGCACATATGGATCTGTACCATTGTCAAATGCTGGATCGTAAGCCTTCTTCAGATTCAGCTTACCAAACTCAGCTTCAAAAATAAATCTCCATGGATAATTCTGTCGAGCACGCTGTCTAAGCTCTGATTGCATATACAGATTGGAAGAAGAGTAATTCCTATATCTCCAATTGAGAAAGGCACGTCTTCTATTGGCATCATATAGCACCAACCCAACGGTTCCATACAATTTATCCACCTGATAGGTAGCTCCTTCAAAATCAAACTGATGGTCGCCTCCTTGCATAGGAGCAAGATTGCCCCACTCCTGACCGAAGCCTCCACCTATGGTCAATAAGTTGAATAGGTTAATTCTTAGGCCTCCATTCCAGTTTGGAAACACCCAGTCTCCTCCTTGCATCTCCAAGGGATTTTCCTCCGAAATATCTAAGGGATCACCATCAAGATTCTGATACCTAGTGAAAGGATATAGCCCAGGATTAGGAGTATAAAAGCTTGTGCTAAATTGCTGATAGCCTCCCCCACCAGATAGTTCCACACTGAACATCTCCAACACATTTCTAGCGACATTGCCAATAGAAGATTCACTTTTGGGGCTTTTGGCTTTCTCGGATATACCGAAAATATCTTCTTCCTGTGCGAGCACAGTTGTCAACACAAAACAAAGAATAATAGAGAGGGGTAGCTTTTTGAAATTCATACTTTATCTAAACGAAGGCTTGGGACTCTTGGTGTGAAATTAAAAAAAAATGCCTCCCGATTGGGAGGCATCTTCATAATAAGAGTAAATAAAATCTTATTTTCCGTCTGTAGGCTCAGAAGTATCTTCTTTTTCAGCTTCTTGCTTTGCTTTCATTTCAGCGATCATAGTATCTAATTTCTCTTGTACAGCAGGATCAGCTTTAGTTGCAGCTAACACTTTATTATAGGTACCAGCACCAAGAACTTCCTCGTCCATGATCAAATTAGTCTTATATTCTTTCAAAACTCCCTGAAGAGAACCTTGAAATTCTTTTACTTCTTCAAAAGCAGCTTTTTCTTCATCTGTAACTTCAGCTTCAGTCATTTTAGCCTCATCACCCCAAGCTGCTTTGATCTCATTATATCTACCACCACCCTGGAAAATCTCATTTTCCAAAATCATAGCTTTCAATTCATCTGTTTTTGAATTCACATAATTATCAAATGTCACCTCTACATTTGCATATTTAGTCAAGTCTTCATCTGTGACTGTCTCCTCATCTTGTGCGTAAGCAGCAAGCCCTAGGAACGCGAACAACGCTCCGAAAAGCAATACTTTTTTCATAAACTTTGTGATTTTAATTTCTGTATAATCCCCAATAAAAAACTCTAAACCCAAAAATTCAAGAAACAAAGCTGCTTTTTAAGTTTTTTTATGACAAATGGTAATCAAAATGGTCAAACTAGCGCAATCTCTTTTAGTTGAGAGATAGTCTGCACAGGATCTGAGGAGTTGAACACAAAACTTCCAGCTACCAATACATCCGCTCCAGAAGCAAGTAATTTAGGAGCATTCTGAAGGTTCACTCCCCCATCTATTTCGATCTTTGTTTTTGCTCCTTTTGCCAAGATCAAATCCTTCAATCGTGAGACTTTTGAATACGTATTTTCAATAAATTTCTGACCTCCAAAACCTGGGTTCACAGACATCATGCATACCAAATCAATATCCTGAATTACATCCGACAATAATTCCACTGGAGTATGAGGATTGATAGCCACCCCAGCTTTAGCACCCAGTGTAGTAATAGCTTGTAGCGTACGGTGGAGATGATTACAAGCTTCGTAATGCACGGATATGACTTCTGCTCCTGCTTTCCTGAAAGCTTCCAGGTAGTTATCTGGATTCACGATCATCAAGTGCACATCCAGCGGTTTCTTCGCATGGCGATGAATAGCTTCAGTCACTGGAATTCCAAAAGAAATATTCGGAACAAATACTCCATCCATGATATCTACATGGATATAATCTGCTTCTGAGGAATTAAGCATTTCTACTTCCCTTTGAAGGTTTGCGAAGTCAGCGGCTAGTATAGAAGGGGCGATTAATGGAGACATGAGTTCAATATTGGTTATGTAAAAAAACTAAATTAATACTCAGCCCCCAAATTCTTATTGTCTTATCAGTTTGCTTTGCTTGATTAATCCTCCGTCTTGCATTTGGATCATATAGATCCCAGGCTTCAGACCTTTCAATATAATTTGGAATGGTACTTTGACAGTCGCTCTGTTGAGGGTCTCAGATTGTAGGGTTCGACCGTGCAGATCAATTAATGAGAATTCTGCACTCAGGCTATTTCCAAAGTGAATATTCAGCTCATCTCCTAGGATTGGATTAGGATAAACTTTCCATGCTAAAGCTTCCTCATTTTCATCAACTGCGAGTATTTCTCCATAAAGTGCATCGAGGAAATTAGGAATACCGTAACCCAAGAGATTATCAGGTTCATCAGCTTGTGTTCCAGAGTTCAATAAACTTTCTACCAATTTATCCTTCGTCCATTCTGGTTTGGCTTCCCAAAGTCCAGCCGCCAAAGCAGTGATCTGTGGAGCAGAGAAAGAGGTTCCATTAGAATAGCCTTGGTTTCCATCTGAGCGAATCAAAGCTGCACCCTGTCCCAAAGCCGCCAAGTCTGGTTTGATTCTCCCATCTGATGTCGGGCCTCTAGAACTTGAAGTTGCTATAGTTACCGTATTATCTACAGAACCTATTGCCAATACGGCTTTGGAATCAGAAGGAGAATTCAAACTGGATTCTGAAGGACCGGTATTTCCTGCACTGTTGACTACTAGAATACCTTTGCTTGCTGCTATACCCGCTCCACGGGCAATAATGGTGGTTTCTCCATCCAGATCCTCGACCGTATAATTCATCTCAGGATCATCAAAATCAAAATACCCTACCGAACTGCTGATAATATCTGTGCCTAAACTATCCGCATATTCAGCGGCACGAACCCAGTTGTATTCCTCCACCCAGTATTCTGTCGCGATCTCTTCCGTAATCGCAAGAATGTAAGTGGCATCAGGAGCTCCCGCGAGCATTTTCCCTGGCTCATTGGAAGCGATTAGGGAAAGCACATTAGTACCATGTTGATTTTCAGAATACACATTCTTATTCCAAGGCCGAACGAAGTCCATTGCTCCTAAAATTTGCCCATTGGATTGCAGGTGTGCCAAAGGAGAGGCGGTATCAGCCCCTGGAAAACCTGCATCAAAGACTGCAATAGTCACTCCTTTACCTGTATATCCTTCCTCGTGCATTTTATCTATTCCTAGCAGCGCATTTTGGAAATCATAAGTTTCTTCTTCAGTGCCCAAACCCCGGGCATTTTCTGTGGTCGGAGGACAATATCTATTGCTAACAGAAGCATATATCCTGCTCCCTACTCTAGCATTTGGACTTGGAAGATATCCTTTACCTACTAGCTCTACGCGATCTATAAAAGGTAGAGCTTGCAAATCCTTCAGTCCTGTGGCATCGGTCACAAGCAAAGTAGCATTAAACCACTTACTCGAATAGAGAATGTAATTCGATTTCTCATAAACAGCATCCAGGTATTTCTGCGAAACAGGGAGATCTAAGCTATCAGGAGCTACGCCTTCTCTACTCCTACGATCCAAAGCTTTTTGACTTAGAAATTCACTTGGCTTTTCCAGTGACAAACTTTCCTGAGGCTTATACTTATAGAATACTGCATAGCGATCTTGCGCAGCTAAATCCCATGAAAAAGCCATTACAATTAAAAAACAAACTGAAAGCTTAATCCTTACCATGATCGGTTAGTTTCATTAAAATCTTTACTCCTGAGTCTATCAGCATATCTCCCAGGCAGTCATTTCTGGAACAGTAAGTCAGTACTTCATCGTATTTCTCTACCATACCTACATTCTTATCATAGACTTCATATCGAATATCTCGATAAGTCACTTGATCATCACTATCCTCCTGATTTACTCGAATGGAACTACCAGTATTGATCAATTCGAATTCATCCTCTACCTCATCTCTATATACATTCCCATCCCATAGTTGCCCATTATTGGGAGGGAAAACCAAGGTAACCAAAGGGGTGTTTTCGATTGTTCTCACCAATGAAAGATCTCGCTGAATCAAGGTGTATTCAAATAGATTTCCCCAGTCTAATTGATCTTGGGATTTGGATCGCTGCACGATAAAAACCGACTCTCCTTCCGCGTTGGTATAAAAACTTCTAATTCTATCTTTGAAAAAGAACAAGTCTTGTTCGGAATCATTTTCACCAAAATAGGTGGTTTGATCAACTTCGTAAATCCAAAAAAGCCCTACTTCCAACGGTTGAAAATCATAGCCCAAGTCAACCTGTCCCTCTTCAATTTCTCGTGTACACGAAGTAAAAAGAGCCAGAGCTACTAGTACAATGATGGGTATGAGTTTCTTCATAGTATCGTTCAATGACTAAAAATACTAGTATTTTCTTAATTATGAGGTTAGCAGGCGTCTATACAAAGTCTAAATATTATTTTTCTAGCCAATCATCCTGTTTAACTTAGCCATTTCAAAATTCGAACCATGGCTTTAAGCACTTTTGTAAAAATAAGCGGTATTACCAATCTCTCAGATGCTAGGTATTGCGCAGGAATGTATGTGGATTTACTAGGCTTTACCCTAGAAGGAGACGGTGACAAATTCATTAGCAGTACTAAGTTTGAAGAAATTACCGGCTGGGTTTCAGGACCTGAATTTGTCGGTGAGTTTGAGAGCTACACAGCGGATGAAGTACTAGAAACGCTAAAGAATTACCCTTCGGTAAAATGGATCGAACATGATAGAATAGAACCATTGGCAGATATTGAGGGCAAAGGATATGGACTCATCTATAAAATGGATCTAGAAGAAGTTCGACATATAGAATTAGAAGTGGCCGAGAAACTGAATGAATCTGGGATCATATTTCATATCACCTCAGACCATGAAGAACTGGATGAAGCTGATCATAAAGCCATCCAAGTAATCAGCGAGAATTGTCGGGTGATATTGGGCGTAGGAATTACCGCCGAAAACGTACAACAATTAGTCTCTGAGCTAAGCCTCTATGGGATTTCTCTTACCGGTGGAGTAGAGATCACTCCTGGCTTAAAGGACTTTGATGAGTTGGCTGACATTCTAGAAGCCTTGGAAGTAGAGGATTAATCCTAATTCGTATTATAGGCAAAAAGGCTATTGGATCAACCCAATAGCCTTTTTTAATGAGCTTCTCACCACTCACCACTTACATTTTACCTCTTACTACTTACTACTTACCACTAACTACTTACATCTTACCGCTTACCCCTAACCTCTCAAATCCCTAAGCTTGATCAAATAAATCCGAAGATTCATAAGGGCTATTTTCCCCAGTGAAAAAAGACCCATCAATAAATCTATGATTGATCCCTATATCACGCAGCTCCATCATATCATGATCATCTAGATTAATGTTAGCAGAAGCCAAATTCCCAATTATACGCTCTTGATGAACTGACTTAGGAATCACCGCGATATCTCTGGCGATAGACCAAGCAATTAAGACTTGACCAGCACCCACTTTATGCTTGTCGGCAATCTCTTTGACTACAGGATCTACCAGCAACTTCGGGTCATCTGCGTGCTTGTCTGCTCTAGAATCCGGTGAACCCAATGGAGAGTAGGCGGTCATCAAAATCCCATGTTCTATACAAAACTCCACCAAGCCTTCTTGAGGAAGATATGGTTGCATTTCTACCTGATTCATTTCTGGAGATTGACCTCCTAGCTCAAGTATTTCCTTCAACTTGTTCTGGTTGAAGTTCGATACCCCGATATGCTTAGCAAGACCTTTTTCTTTCAATTCTTGCATTGCTTTCCACGTCTCCGAAATAGGCACTTCCTCATAGGTCAAATAATCTTCTCTTCCGCCAGGAAAACCTACTCCAGCTTTAAAGGAAATAGGCCAATGAATCAAATACAGATCCACATAATCCAATTTCAAATCAGCAAGAGATTTCTCCAAAGCAGGAAGAACTTGCTCTTTTTTATGTGCATTGTTCCAAAGCTTAGAAGTCACAAAAAGCTCCTCACGCTTTACTAGTCCTTCCGCGATGGCTTTGGCAATCCCGGCTCCTACTTCATTCTCATTCTGATAAACAGCAGCACAATCGATATGTCTGTAACCTGCCTCTATAGCCCAGAAAACTGCCTGCGCAACTTCTCCTGGCTTGCTCTTCCAAGTTCCTAATCCGATAATCGGTAGTTTATCTCCGTTTTTAAAAATTAAGTTTTTCATGACTCTGATAATTTAGTTTTTGGTTTGAGTTACTTTAAAAGTAAATATCCTTGAATTTAATTCAGTCGATTTTCCAAATATTTCTTAAATCTATTCATCACCCATAGGTGAATTTTCGCTTGGGTATTCACATAAATCAACCAAGGCAATCGTGGCACAAATTCATGAATGGCTGAAATAATATATCTATTGTCCAATACCCCACGAAACTCCAACCAGCCATGATCGAATCTTTTCACCAGCCAGCCGCCAGAAATATAGAATAACTGCCGATTCTCTTCACTTCGATCTGGGATCATTGTCAATTGAAGCATGGGCTTTTTGCTCCAAAGCAAAAAGAAAACTATATCACCAGAATCCAGCAATTTTCCATTGATCCAAAACTTGAAAAATGTAGGAAGCCAGATATTATAGCGATGAGCTACCCATGTTGCAGATTCCCCATTTGGGTTTGCCATTCGCTGAATACTGCGTACCGTGTTTTTTTCTTTGTCCAAAGGATAAAAACTTGGAATCTCGGGACGAACATCAGAATCCAAGGCCACTCTCACCGATTCCTCATAGCTAAGGTAATCAATGTGCTTTTCCTGAAATTTCAATTCCTCAGACACAGTTAGTGTATGCTTGAGACTTTCTACTAATGGCGAAACCAATTGTGGTGGTGATTCACCAAAAAAACCAACCCAAAGCTTGGAAAGCCCTAAAGAGAAAACTGGAACGGAGAAAACCCATCGCTTCTTATCCATAGCTTTGGCTGTCAGTTCAAGCATTTTTCGATATGAAATCACCTCTGGATTCCCGATTTCTATCGCTTCTCCATATAAATGTTCATTGCCCACACATGTATCAATAATCTCTAAGGTGTCCCGTAGCGAAATGGGTTGTGTCAGCGATTCGGTCCACTGAGGACACATGAGTACGGGGAGATTGGTGACCAGATTTTTGATCATGTCAAAAGAAGAGCCCCCAGGCCCTACGATGATCGAAGCCCGTATGGCAGTCAGTTTTGCTGATCTAGACCCAAGAGTCTGCTCTACTTCCAGGCGACTTTTGAGATGCCTTGATAGGGTTTCTCCCGTTTCTTTTGGAAGTAGTCCTCCCAGATAGATAATTTGCTTTACCTTATTTAGATGTGCAGCACGACTGAAGTTATCAGCCAGCAATAAGTCTGTATCTTCAAAACTTCCTTGATTCAAACGAGTTGATGCATTCATAGAGTGCACCAGATAGATTGCGACATCTACCTCCTTCAGTACCTCAATTGTACTTGAAATTGAATACAGTTCTACCTGTTTCCAAGTTACTTCCGGGTAAGGGTTGTCCTTAACTTTCTTGCGACTGAGCGCTATGATATTGTATTTGTGCCGAAAGTGATAAATAAACCACCGACCCACATATCCCCCTGCACCGGCAATGGCTACGGTAGGTTTTGAAACAGAAATAGGTTGATCAGTTAATCCCATAAGTAAGAGCTTAACTAACCAACCTATAAATTGGTGTTCATGTTTAGGATTATCCTATTTTTCTTCAGCTTTCACCAAAGCCTCGGTAGTCGTAAAGTACTTCACAATCATATTTGGAACCTCCCAAGAAGGCATGTTTCTTTCAGCAAAATACTCCAAGTACTTCTCAGTCACCTGCGCGAAATGAGCCTCATGGCCATTATGATATTTTTCAGGAATAATCACCTTGTATTTACCTTCAGCAGTTTTCTCCAAGTCCAAACCAGGAAAACGATCCTGAAGTTTCTCCTTCACCAGACTGGTCAATGCTTCGTCCTGTCCATCCAAAAGCTCCACATATAAGGTAGCTACATATTTCTCCGCAGCACCTTGCTGAATAATCAGATTCGCCTTGGTACCACGCATCATACTATAATGTGTATCTGCAGCACCTTCTGGTGCCTGATAATTCCAGATTACGCTCACTTTGGAATGAACCCCTTTCAGCGTGTAATTCATTTCCCCATTACTGTTGACGCTCAACTTATCGTTGGCTACGTTTTTCAGTAAAAACTCCGGAAACTCGGCCTGTCCAGTCACTTGTTTAAACTGATCCAAATCCAGATCTGTTGACCAAAGCTTAGCCGTCTGCATCTGCACATCGCTAGTGTCAAGCGTAACGTTCGGAAAAGCTTCCCACTGGATCAAATCCACTAGGTGCGTAGTCACATCCACGATGCCTGTCCCTTCTATATCCGTATCAAAAAACCAGTCAGGTCTGATGAGCGGATTTCCAGAAACATACTTGAAGAAATGATGCACAGACTCCTTGGTAATCGCAGGATTGTCAAGACTGCCTTTCTCGAGTTCGCCAAAAACGGCGGGAACCAAAGAAAGCTCTTTTTGCAAAATGGTGCTGATCTCAAATCGCTCCGTCATGATATCATAAAGCAGAAGATCCTTTTTCCCAGCCTCATCAAAAGCCTTCAAAAGTTTCTTAAATCCTGACTTATTAATCACCAAAGGCTTATCTGCATAGACATTGATCCCATTAGAAATAGCGGCTGAGATATAATCGATCTTACGATCATTCTTTCCCGCCACCATCATCACATTACCTGGCTTGGTAGAGATCATTTTCTCCAAATAATCATCACCAGTACTTACCTGTAAATCCCAGGCCGTGGGATCTTCCGCCCGCTGATTATAGCCAGACAGACGATTCATATAGTCTTTGAGTTCTGGGCCTTCCGGCGCAAATACATAAACCGTAGAATCCACCTGCGGATACATGGATTTATGAATTAGCCCAGCGTGAAAATGCCCCGGATCTAGGGACATGATCGTAATATCAGATGTAGATTCTGTTGCTTGACTCACGGTTTCTTTATTTTCGCAGGAAATCAAAATCCCTGCAGCAAATGCAAGTAGCGCAATGTTTTTCAAAATATTGATAATTAAATTTTCACATAATTAGTGCCATACGGCGCTCTCTGAGGTCTTTCCAACATTGAGTTTGCTTCATCATCTCCAATGAATTTCTCAATATTTGCATCCCACTCCAGTTTTCTGCCCAACTTCATAGAAATGTGTGTCAACAAACAAACAGAGCAAGAACGATGACCTATTTCTACTGGAGATAGCAATTCATTATTTCCCTGAATAGCTCCCAGCCAGTTGCCATGATGCTCATCACTTCTAGTCAACTGAATCTCATCTGGACCGATCACTGATTTTAGAATCTTCGGGTCAGATGCATCCAAAGCCTTGGCACTATTGCCTTGAGCTACAGGATCAGAAGTAGAAGCTACGTAGCTACCACGAGATACCCAAATCCAGCCTTCTGTACCTTCATAGCGAATACCATTTGGATAGCCACCACCTGTGTACATGATGATACCATTATCATATTCAGCTTTGGCGTAGAAGTCACCATGAACATTCCAAAGGCCTGACTGTGGAAACTCAGCAACTGCCTGTACATATCTAGGACCAGTCAACTCAGTATCCATTCCCCAAGCTGCAGAATCGTAATGATGCTGACCCCAACCAGTGATCATACCTGCACCAAACTGCTCTCTTCTCAACCATCCAGGTCTATCATAGCCAGTAGCAGGATGAACACCGATTTCTGTATAAGGAACCTCTGGAGTAGAGCCTAACCACATATCATAATTCAAATTAGGCGGAATTGGCATAGGAGCCGCCTCTGGTCCAGCTGGATCTCCTGGAAGACCTATTTTCACGGTATGAAGTCTACCGATTCTACCATTTCTCACTAGCTCAGCTGCAATTCTAAATTGCTCACTAGAACGTTGCTGCGTACCCAGCTGAAGCACCGTACCTGCTTTGTTCACAGCTTCCACCAACTGTCGTCCTTCGCGAATTGTCAAAGACGTTGGCTTTTGCACATAGACATGCTTGCCTGCCAAAGATGCCTCCATAGCTGGTTGTGAATGCCAGTGATCTGGTGTACTGATTACGACTGCGTCTATATCCTTATTCTGAAGCATATCCTTGTAGTCAGCATATTGGGTAACATCAAGATAAGGCTTGCCCATTTTTTTAGCATAGTAATCTTCCACTCGCTTCTTACCATCTGCCATTCGATTGCTATCCAAATCAGAAACTCCAATTATGCGGGCGATGTCATGCCGCCATACACCTGGCATATCATGATCACGTGCGATTCTACCACATCCTATTTGACCTATGTTGATTTTATTACTTGGAGCGTTTTTTCCGAAAACGGAGGATGGAACGATGGTAGGAAATCCAATCGCCGCAGATGCTAATGCGCTGTTTTTAATAAATTCTCTTCTTTTCATTACTTATTCAGGGTTAATTATCACTTATTATTATTTCACGAATGCACGCCAGTAGGCATTTGCTTCTTCAGCTGTCATGACACCGTCATAGACAATCATTCTGTATTTTAAGGTATATCGTTTATTAGGCTCCAATTCCCAAGAATCATGTCTGATCGGAGTGAATTCGATAAAGACATTACCGATACCATTGTAGGTATTCTCTGGCCAAACACGTAGTGGTTCTGGATGAGCTTTATTCGTATTGTGGCTCATGAAAAGAATCCCACTCTCACCCGAAGAGTCGTCAGTTTCGCCCTGTACGATGATCCATTTCGCATTGGTACCATCCGCAGTATTTCTAGTATCTCCTTCTGAAGTTAAAATGGTACTATTATCTGAACCCCATTTCTCAGTGGCTCGAAAACCAATTCCACCACCATAACGGTAATCATCTAGCAAGATACCACCTGGAATCTCAGTCTCAATCGTACTGGTGTAATCCACCATGTAGCGACCTTTATCTGCAGGTTTTACCTTGATACGAAGATCTTCTTCAATGGCAATACGCTCGGATTCAGGAGCTTTTAGATCTAAGTGATTCTGTCGAACATTTAGTTCAGCAGCTCCGCCAGCTACCTTTTCAGAAAGCACATGTGAGAAATCCACCCTTCCCTTTTGATCACCAAGATTCCAAAAATCAACCTCTCTTCCAGAGATGGTTGCACGGGTCCAGGGTCCCCATATTCCATAGTGATGATAATGGTCTGTAGGTTGGATTCTCGTAAGAACTTGACCTGAGGGTGATTTTAGTGGATGAATAAATCCAGATTTAGCAAAATCTTTTTTGATACCTTCTGGGACATCTTCTACAGCCGTTTGATAGGTTAGAACAGACTGATTACCAATTACGAAATCAATTCCGTTATCTGTCTCTTTTAAGGTCACATTTTGCGCATAAACCGACACCATTAAGCATAGGTAAATCGCTGGTACACAGAAAATCCTTTTGAATATCATATAAAAATCAGGTTATTTGGATTGAATTTTAAAGATATAGAAATCTAAATTATTGACTAACCCGTTCATCTAAATACCCCATGAAGAAGATTATTATCTACGCAATCGTTTTCCTAGCCTCTGTCAATTTTGCATTGGCACAAAACCCAAAAGAGATTCCTTTGGATCAAGCTTGGAAAGACAAAATCACGGAACTGGCACCTGAAAAGGCCAATTTCCCTTTCAAAAAGAAAAGAAAGATTTTAGTCTTTTCCCTACACACAGGCTTCTGGCACTGGGTAAATCCACACACACAGGCGATGATACAGATCATTTCCGACAAAAGCGGAACTTTTGAGGTGACTACCAGCACTGATATCGCGATGATGGAGAAAGATAAGCTTAAGGAGTTTGATGCAGTGGTTTTCAACAACACTAACTCTAAACCACAATATAGAAATCTATTCGTGGATAAGCTTAGCGAAGACACATCTCTTGACAGCGCTACGGTGTGGGCTGAAGCGAATAAATTGGAGCAAAACATCATTAATTATGTGAAAAAAGGCGGTGGAATTCTACTTGTGCATGGTGGTGATACGATGTTCAACAACTCTATGGAATTCTCTAAGTTGACTGGTGGTAGCTTTGATTATCACACCAAGCAGCAGGCGTTCCAGGTAAGAATAGTAGATCCTACGCATCCACTGACCAAGTCACTTCCTGCTGAGGGTTACAATCACGTAGATGAGCCATATTTCTATAAGAATGCTTATGATGAGTTGGATTTCCATCCTCTGACTTATTTCAACAATGCTGAAATCGAAGGTCAAAGAAAAGGTCAGGAGAAAACTTCAGGCAAAACCTACGTTTCTTGGATCAGAAAAGATGGCAAAGGTAGAGCAATGTATATCTCTACTTCTCACAATGCACAAAGCTTCGAAAACGCAAATGTTTTAGCCTACTTCCTAGATGCTCTTCAGTACGTGGCTGGAGATGTGAAAGTAGATGAAACGCCGATTGGTAAGTAAAGAGTTTACTATTTAAAAGTCCAGTAGTTGAATCGTATGTGCATTCAACTATTGGGCTTTAATTTTTCCAACACATGATCAAAAGACTTTTTGTAGCAACAATTGTATTGGCAGTAGTTGCATTTTTTTATAGTAAATATGTGAGGAATGTAACGGAAGTAATTCCATTTGAAGTGAT
Source organism: Algoriphagus chordae (assembly GCF_003254055.1). Classification (GTDB taxonomy): domain Bacteria; phylum Bacteroidota; class Bacteroidia; order Cytophagales; family Cyclobacteriaceae; genus Algoriphagus; species Algoriphagus chordae. Next base: position 64,016 of record NZ_QKZT01000022.1, on the reverse strand, counting down.
GAGAAATGCAATATTCATCTCGGCAGAAATCAATGGGGAAGTCTTTACTTTTCAATTTGATACTGGAGCTCCTACTACAATCTCTCCAGACGCAGCACAAAGGCTTGGCTTAGATTCTATTGGCTGGCATCATGGTATGGATTATTATGGAAATACCGATTCTGTGACACATACCATTATTCCGGAAATTACTGTTGGAGACATTAAAGTCAGGAATCTTAAAACATCTATAATAGCTCCTAGTAATATGTATGAGGTCTGTAATGTTCATTTAGATGGATATTTGGGTCTAGAATTTTTTGATGAAAAAGTTATTGAAATCGATCTTAGAAATAAACGATTAACCATATCTAAATCATTGAGTTCTTTAGAAAATGACTATTCCGATTTTGTCGAAATAAAGTATACTGATCAACAAAAAACTCCTTTGATTCCAATATATTATGTCGGAACCAACGCCGCTGAATTGGTACAGTTTGATACTGGATCAGGAAATAGATTTTTCAATATGAGTAAAAACACATTTGAGAAAATGATTGATGACAATATATTTTCTGAGGACATTATCACTGACACAATCCACTCTTTCACAGCACGAGGATTGTTTGGTTCACAGCAGGACATGCTGAACTATTCATTTGAAACTGAAGGATTACGTGTAGGAGAAACTATTTTTTCAAATGTGCCAGTTAACACCTTTGAAACAGAGTTTGTCTCAAATTTAGGCGCTGGACTTCTCGAAAAAGCTATTGTGGTGATCGACCTAGTAAAAGATAGGTTTTATGTTCAGCCTTATGAAAATGCAAATCTTGATTTCAAAAGAAAATTGGATTTTCAAATGGTAGATAATCAAGTTACAGTCATTGAGTCAAAATCTTATGCATACCTAGCGGGAGTGCGAAAAGGCCAAATTTTACGCTCAGTAAATGATTTACACCTAGATTCTATACCATTTTGTGAACAGCTAAATATGGATTGGTCAGAAATATATGGTCAAAAAACCATCAAGTTCACATTCGAATCAGAAGAAGGGGAAATAGTCTATAACTACACCGCCCCAGAACCTGAGAATGATTGATAATCAAGCGTCTAAGTTTATTCCAGCAATCCGAAATCAAATATCTGAAATCGTAAATCGCTAAGCTTTCTTCACAAACTCACTTTTCAGCGCCATAGAGCCAAAACCGTCGATCTTACAGTCGATGTTGTGATCTCCTTCTACCAAGCGAATACTCTTCACTTTAGTCCCGGCTTTGATTGGTTTGGGTGCTCCTTTTACGGGTAAATCTTTTATGATGGTAACAGCATCACCATCAGCGAGTATGGTTCCATTGGAATCTTTGACCACTAATCCTTCTTCGGCTTCTTCTTCTAGAACTGTGTCGAAGGTCCACTCAAAACTACATTCTGGGCAGATCAACTTTCCATCTAATTCATAGCCATAGGGTGAGTTGCAGGCAGGGCAAGCAGGTATATTTTCCATGTTGCGAAGTTAATGAAAATGTGGAAACTAGGGAGATAGGACGCCGGAGGTTTGAACCAAGCAAATTGAATGTGTAACAATCCATCTGTTTTTTAAAACAGGTTTTCAATAATTTCCGAAAATTGAATTGATTAAATGCTTATTTAGTAAACTCAGACAAAGTTATAAGCAATGACAAGACAAATTATCTTATTCTTACTCTTACTCTCTTTGGCCACCGCAGTACAGGCACAATCCTATTTTCCCGAAAAAAACCACTGGGAAAGCAAAAGCCCGGAAGCCTTGGGGCTCGATGCCGCAAAGATCAAAGATGCGATAGACTTTGCGATCGCTCATGAAAGTCAGGAAAACCCAAATCTGAAAATCGCGCATTATGAAGGCGGTTTCGGCAGAGAACCCTTTGGATATCCAATAGGCCCTATGAAAATGCGAGGGCCTGCTACAGGATTGATAATTTACAAAGGCTATATCGTTGGACAATGGGGCGATCCAGCACGTGTGGATCTTACATTTTCTGTAGCCAAAAGCTTCCTTTCTACCACAGCTGGTTTGGCCGTGAAAGCAGGACTGATTTCGGATGAAAATGATTTGGTTTATCCCTATATGGCGCCTATCTATCCGTACGATCCAAGCAAACTCAGCATTAATAAGGCAGATCATTTTGAGGATGAAGATACGTTCGAACTTTTCTCTACTGAACACAACCGCAGCATCACTTGGAATCACCTCCTGCGTCAGACATCAGATTGGGAAGGCTCCCTTTGGGGTAAGCCTGACTGGGCTGATCGACCTCGTGAGGGAGCAAAAGAGAAGAGAGCGAGACCACAAAATGCTCCAGGTTCGGTCTACGAATACAACGATACCCGTGTGAATGTGCTTGCCCTTGCCTTGATGAATATCTGGAGAAAACCTCTTCCCAAAGTCCTCAAAGAACACATCATGGATCCCATCGGCGCCAGCGATACATGGCGATGGACTGGCTATGAAAATTCCTTTGTGATTATCGATGGACAAATCATGCAATCCGTAAGTGGTGGATCACACTGGGGCGGCGGCATGATGCTCTCTGCCTATGATCAGGCTAGATTCGGCTACCTGACGATGAATAATGGCAATTGGAATGGTGAGCAATTGATACCGACATCCTGGATCGAAAAATCCAAAACTCCTACCCCCGCAAATCAAGGATATGGATTTATGAATTACTTCCTGAACTACGATCTAAAAGACATTCCTGCAGCTCCTAAAACAGCTTATTCCCATATTGGAGCAGGCACCAACATGATCTATGTAGATCAGGAAAATGACTTGGTAATCGTCGCTCGGTGGATACCGGGTGCTGATAAGAATGAGTTGGTGAGACTGGTGCTGGAGAGTTTGAAGTAGGGATTTGGCTTAGGTTATGATTAGCCTTTTTCTCAGTCTAATTTTTCTTGGCTTTGAGCTGGTTCTCGGTTGCTCACGTTTTAGGAAATGTAAAAAGGAAATTCAAACATCAATGAGTAATCTGTATTTAGATTAATAGTACTTAATTAAATCAAAGAATTGGGAGGAAAGAGCAATATTCATCAAAAAGCAAGGGAAGCTTTATTTCGGTTTCGTGCAATTGGATTCTGGATGCAAACTTCGGTCAAATCAAAGATCCCTGTTTACTCTCCCAATCCCTAAGTGAGTTAGGTGAATTGGTTTATCAGGACTATTCATTCATCTTGGTAAACGTTATTATATTCGGCATGGTCGACACCACGCAGCTAATTATTTGCTAAAAGCTAATTTACCATTAAAAAATATCCAGACTAAGTCAGATTAATTTTTAACTTATTGGAAATTAAATGAAACTAGCGAAAATCTTCAAAGGCTGCTGTGTCTTATAAATCCCGCATATGTCCAAAGAAAAAATATTTTCTATTAATCAGCCTTGGGCTATCGTGGCTGTTTACATGGTGGTAGGAATCAACTGGATACTTTTCAGTGATATCATTATCAGTAATATTTTTAGTGACAATACCCGAGCGATGTCCCGATTTCAGATGATCAAAGGTTGCCTGTATGTCTTTCTTACTGGGCTTATGCTTTACTATTTGATCAAAAAACTCTATGACGAAGTCAACGGCAGAAAACAAGAACTTGAACTACTATTCACCAACCCTAATTTGGGAATAATCAAAGTGAATGAAGATGGTTATTTCACTTACGTCAGCCCCAATATTTTGGAGATCATCGGCTATACTGATAAGGAAATCATTGGCAAAAAAGTAATAGACTTCACCCCTCCTGAATACCTAGAAGAAGATCAGAAGAAATTAGATAAAATTAGAATGTCTGAATCCGAAAAAGGTTTTATCATCAACAAGTATTTACAAGACAAGCAAGGAAATGCTATCATTATCGAATTGTATGGGATCGTACTTAAAGATAAAAAAGGTGTCTTAGAGGGATATTTAGCTGCATTTCAAAACATCACCAAGCAAGAAACATTTCTGCATTCTTTGGAAGCTAAAAACAAGCAACTTCTGGAACTTGCTTCGGACCAATCTCATCTCGTGCGCGCTCCATTGGCAAGAATACTAGGTATCATAGAACTATTTCAAAATGTGCAACTTGACTCTAATGAGAAAACAGATCTCATCAAACATTTGAAATCTTCAGGACAAGAACTGGACGAAGCTTTAAAGGAGCTTTCTCAGAAGATGAATATATGAGAATCAGATTAGGTTATTTTTGATTTCAAAATCTTTTGATTTCATATAAAACGTTAAAATGGATAACTACCTGAAGTTTATTTTTTAACTTATTCCAGTTTTAAACTTTCATGCCCAAATGCATGGTGAGATGCTGAGCTATCATTAATTTATAAGAGATATGAAAAAGCAAATCCTAGTTATTTTACTGACTATCAGCACTTATGCTGTTTCTTTCTCACAGGGTTATCAGACCAAATTCCGTGAGTTAACCCAGGAAAAACCTACCTACGAGCATCAGGAGAATGTTTTAGACTCATTAGCAAGTGCTCCTATTACGGGACTTGATAATGACACTATCTACATCAAAAAATTCGACAATATTGACAGATACTTGGATTTAAAACTGGATGATTACAAGCTTTTCCGAAATCAGGATAAATTGAATATTATTTCAAATACAGAACCAGTTTACACCTTACAAATAATGAAGCCTACTGGCAATTACCCCATTCAGATCTACAAACCTGATTCAACGAAACAATACACAGTCCTGATAAAAGACTTCTAATACTGAATCGAAACTTATCACAATAGCTCCTGCGACTGAAAACTGATCACTGCGACAACTGCCAAAACTTTACGCTTTCCAGTTACGATTTGCCTTTTTCTCCGCCTGATTTTTTTTTGCTTTGAGCCGCTTCTCGATTGCTCCTTTTTTTGGTTTGGTAGCTTTTCGGATTCGCTTCTTTTGAAAAGCCTTACGCAGCAGGTCCTCGAACTTCCGGATCACCAACTCCTTATTTTGAATTTGTGATCGCTTTTCCTGTGACTGCAACTGCAACACCCCATCTTGATCAGTTTTAGTCTGCAGTTTTTCTAGCACCATTGCCTTTTCCTCCTCGCTCAACTGACGGGAATTAGGGATATCAAATTTCAGTTGAACTTTGGATTCAACCTTATTTACATGCTGTCCGCCTGCACCTCCACTCCTCGAGGTATTGAATTGTAACTCACTGAGAAAGTCTCCCCTAGCTATCCTCTTGGTAATATTATTTACTTCGTAATCCATTTCTCAGTAATTTTTATCAGGCAAAATCTTTAAACGAGTATATGACCTCTCAGCCCGAAAATGAAATTATGGGTAAACTTTTCAGTAAAAAAGAAAAAGTAAATACTAATTTGAAGTTTAACTCAGTACTCAAACCCAGAACAACATGAAAAATAGAAGAGAATTCCTCATAAAATCCGCACTTGGAATAGGTGGACTAGCGATGGCTCCATCCTGGCTGCAGGGCGCTCCAGCCATCATCAAGTCTCTTAATAAGCCAAACTCTTTGATCAATGGAGTACAAATAGGCTGTATTACCTATTCATTCAGATCTTTACCAGATCAGAGCGCCGAGGCAACCCTTCAATATGTACTTGATTCTGGGCTTTCTGCCATAGAACTTATGGGCGATCCGGCAGAGTCTTTCGCAGGAAAACCAACGAATCCTGTCAACATGCGGGAAATGTACCCGCTTAGATCAAAACAAAGAAAAGGAGAAGAACTCACTACTGAGGAAAAAGCCAAGCTAGCAGATATGACTGCTCAGTCTGAGGCTTACGGAAAAGAAGTTGCAGCATGGAGAAATAAGGTTGGTACGGCGCCTTTTGAGAAAATGCGTAAAATGTACAACGATGCAGGGGTCAGCATATATGCTTTTAAACCAAATGCTTTTGGTATAAATGCTTCCGATGAAGAAATCGCCTATGGAATGACTGCTGCGAAGGCTTTGGGTGCTAGTCATGTCACTCTTGAGCATCCTTCAAATGATGCACATACCTTACGCCTGGGGAAACTAGGAGAAAAATATAAAATGTCTGTTGGCTATCATGGTCATGAGCAGGAGACCTTTACATTTTGGGACACTGCGTTAGAGCAAAGCAAGAGAAATGGGCTAAATCTAGACGCAGGGCATTACATCGCTGCAGGAAATACAGACCTAATTCCTCTGATAGAAAAGCAACATAAGCGCATTCTCAGCATGCATACCAAAGACCGTCAAACCCCTGCCAACGGCAAAGGAAACTTGCCGTGGGGAACTGGAGACACGCCTATCCCTGAATTATTAAATCTGATGGCAAAAAATAAGTATAAGTTCCCGGCTACCATTGAGTTGGAATACCAGATCCCTGAAGGATCAGATGCTGTCAAAGAGGTTCAGAAATGTGTTGAATTTTGTAAAAAAGCACTAGTTTAGTGTAGAAATTTAATTTTCCATAATTGGTTTTTCAAACTACTTTTTTGAAGCGGCAGTATAAGCACTGCCGCTTTTAGTTTTTGTAGGATAGTCAAACTTAAATTGGACGCAGAAAACAGCAATTAAAAGATCTAAGAGAAACACCTCAACCTCACTCATTTTACTGGACTTTCGATACTAAGCTCCATGAATATTCAGGGATATTAGCTACCAACTTTCCCTCCTCACAAAATCTCCATATATTGGATTTGTAAAATAACAACCCCAAGAATAACCTAATTTATGGAATACAGAAAGTTAGGAAACACTGGACTAGACTTGTCTATTCTGGGATTTGGAGCATCACCTATGGGAGATGTATTCAATGTTTCTGACGAAAAAGACGGTTACCGAGCCGTAGCCTATGCGATCGATCATGGTGTGAATTTTTTCGATGTTTCTCCTTTTTATGGTCTTACCCTGGCGGAAAAGCGACTGGGAAATGCGCTCGAAGGAAAGCGTGACAAGGTGATTTTAGCTACAAAATGCGGTCGCTATGACTTACAGGAATTTGATTTTTCTGAAAAGCGAATTCTGAAAAGCGTAGATGAATCTCTATCCAGACTGAAAACAGATTACGTCGATCTCCTCCAGCTTCATGACATAGAGTTTGTGGACAAAGAGCAAATCATCAATGAAGCTTGGCCGACACTAGTAAAACTGAAAGAATCCGGCAAAGCTCGTTTTATAGGAATTACTGGTTTGCCGGTAAATTACCTAGCCGAAATCACGAGAAATATAGATGTAGATACAGTTCTTTCTTGGGCGCATTATAATCTACTGGAAGATGAAATCAACCGTGAGCTCGTCCCTCTTTCGAAAGAAAAGTGCTTCGGTTTGATGAATGCAGCTCCTTTGATGCAGCGCATACTTTCGGATGCTCCATTGCCGGAATGGCATAGATCTCCACAAGCGATGAAGGATATGCAATCGCAACTACTTAGCCTTTGTGCGAAATATGGCGTGAAGCTCAGCGATGTGGCTATTCGCTACGCCTTGGATCATCCTGATATTTCTACCACAATCGTAGGAATGTGTGATTTAGCCACCATCACCCAAAATGTATCCGTGCTTGATTTCAGGATTCCAGATGGTCTTTTGGAAGAAATCGAAACACTCGTCGCTCCTGTCAAAAACCAAATGTGGTTTGAAGGGAAAGCGGAGAATAATATATAAGCTGGGAGACCGAAGACGGGAGACGGAAGCGACCTTCATCGCAAACGACGGAGAGCATGTCTCGATTCGTCGGGAAGTGAAGCGATCTGTTAGTAAGAAATAACCCTTCGACTTCGCTCAGGGTGACAATCGTGTCAGACTGAGCGAAGTCGAAGTCGCTATATAGTAAAGTATTAAACTAAAAACCTCAAACCTCATGAAAGCATTAGTACTCACCGATATCGGTAAAACAGAACTTCGAGAAGTCGAAAAACCAACACCTAAATCCGGAGAAGTTCTCCTAAAAGTCGGTATGGTTGGCTTTTGCGGTGGAGATCTGAATTCTTATCGAGGACTTTTTCCGCTACAGGAATATCCAAATATCCTAGGGCATGAAGTTGGGGGAACTATCGAAGAACTCGGAACTGATATTCCTGAGAACATCAAAGTTGGAATGAAAGTGACGGTTTATCCTTACTTGAATTGTGGAAAATGTATTGCTTGCCGCAAGGGCGCCCGAAATGCATGCAAGGAAAATAAGACGATGGGAGTTCGTCGTCCTGGTGCCATGTGCCGATACATTGCCTTGCCTTGGCAAGATGTGTTTCCTTCTGAAAAATTATCCTTACGTGAATTAGCTTTGGCGGAGCCGCTGACGGTTGGTTTTCACTCTGTGAATCGCGCAAAGGTGACAGCTCAGGATCGTGTAGCAGTAATCGGCTGTGGAATCGTAGGCTTGGGAGCTGTAGCATCAGCGGTGAATAAAGGAGCTGAAGTGATCGCAATTGATCTGGACGACGCAAAGCTCGCTATAGCAAAGAAAATAGGAGTGAAACACACCATCAATCCAAAGAAGATAGATCTACATCAGACCCTTCAGGAAATGACTACCAACGATGGCCCAGACGTGATCATCGAAGCAGTGGGAAGTCCTATAACTTATCGTCAAGCTGTGGAAGAAGTGGCTTTTACTGGCAGAGTTGTCTGCATTGGCTACGCAAAAGCACCTGTGGAATTCAATACTTCTCTTTTTGTGCAAAAAGAAATTGAGATTCTAGGTTCGAGAAATTGCACCACCGAATTCCCTGAAGTAATCGAATATTTAGAACAAGGAAAATTCCCTGTGGATGAGGTTATCAGCAAAGTGGTGACCATTGATGAGTCCGAAAAAGCTCTTGCAGATTGGGCTGAGAGCCAAGAGGGAATAATTAAAATAATGATTGATTTTGATAAATAAGAAAATGATAAAATCCTGCGTAACAATCGCTCTAGTACCTCAAATCAAAACTGGCCCTTGGATATTCTGGGAAGACCTGGAAGCTGGAATGGCGAAAGCTTCCAAGCTTGGCTTTGACGCAATAGAACTTTTCACAGCTTCTGCTGATGCGATTGAAATTCCTAGATTAAAAGACCTTCTAGCTCAATACAAGCTGGAACTAGCTGCTGTAGGAACTGGAGCTGGTAAGGTAATTCATGGTTTAACACTTACAGATCCTGATCCAGCAATTCGAGAAAAAGCAATTTCATTTATAAAGGATATGATGGATTTCGGAGCTGCCTTTGGAGCACCCGCAATTATAGGTTCCATGCAGGGAAATGTACTTCCTGGAAATAACAGAGAGGAAACAATGTCTTGGCTGTCAGAAGGATTGAATCAACTTGGGAAGCATGCCGAATCGAAAGGGGTCACTTTGATCTATGAGCCTCTAAATCGCTACGAAACCAACTTGCTTAATACCATAGAAGCTGGATCAAACTTTATGGATTCTTTGGATACCAAGTCGGTGAAGCTATTGGCTGATTTATTTCACATGAATATTGAAGAAGGCAATTTGGAAGAAAGTATTCTGAACTGGGGGAAAAATATCGGACACCTGCACTTTGCGGATAGTAATAGACGTGCTATGGGTTTTGGACATACTTCGATGAAGGAAATAGCCGATGCTTTGAAAACAATTGGTTATGCTGGTTATGCTTCAGCTGAAGCTTTCCCCTACCCTAATCCTGATGAAGCTGCTGAGCAGACTATTGAGGAGTTTAGGAAATGGTTTCGCTAAACGGAAGTGGGATTTACGAAATACGATTTACGAGATTCTTAGGTACTCCAAGCCATGAATTTTCAATTAAACTTTCTCCTATTCTTGATTCTAGACTCTTGACTCTAAAATCTTATGTCTTAAGTCTAATGTCTTAAATCTGATATCTTGATACTAATAAAATGAAACGTTTCGCACTGACACTTGACCTCATTGACGATGAGGAATCTATCAAAGAATACGAGCAGCATCATGCGGCCGGAGCTGCCTGGCCTGAAGTCACACAACATGATATAGATGCCGGCATTCTCAATATTGAAATTTTCCGAACAGGCAATCGCATGTTTATGCTACTGGAAACTGTCGATGAGTTCGACTTCGAAGTCAAAGCCAAGTTCGATGCAACCAACCCAAAAATCGCCGAATGGGAAGATTTTATGTGGAAATATCAGCAGCCGATTCCATGGGCTAAGCCTGGAGAAAAGTGGGTGCTGATGAATAGAATTTTTAAGTCCGGAGCGTAATTAACAATAATTGATTAGCTGATTTCTCATTTAATAGGCATTTTGCTGACTCACAAACTTTTACCCAAATGAAAAAATTCTCTCTATTGTTCTCCTTGGTTTTGCTCAGTTCAACCTTGCTCTTTGCCCAAAACACGATGAATCCCCCAAAAGGATATGATCATGATACAGGAATGATGGTGTCCATGCTGGAAAACCTTAGAGCAAGGATAATTTACAGCACACAAGAGCTCAATCAGGAACAGACAGATTTTCTATTAGATGATAAAGCAAATCGAATTGGTGCGATGATTATGCACTTGGCCGCAACAGAAGTATATTATCAAGCTTACACATTTGAAGGCAGAGGATTTAATGAGGCCGAAAAAGAGAAATGGGAAACCGCTTTGAACCTAGGCGATGAAGCAAGAGTAGAATTTGTTGGAAAACCTATTCAATACTACTTAGATATATGGGCACAGGTTCGCCAAAAGACCTTGGAAACACTCAAGGAGAAAGACGATAAATGGTTTGCGAAGCTTGCAAAAGGAGGACAGACAGATAATCATTGGGCTTGGTTTCATGTGATGGAACATCAGGCCAATCACATGGGCCAAATCAACATGCTGAAAAGCAGATTACCAGAGTAAGGTCTTCTTACTTCACATCGATCTCAAAAGTCTTCTCAAAGGCCAAACCGTCCTTTGTTAATCCCTCAACTCTCAGATTCATACGTTTCAGAGCTTGAGGGATTTTTACTTTGAAAAAGTAAGTTCCTCCATCAGTTTCAGCATTTGCATTCCAATACAGTGTAGGTTTAATCTCTACTGGATCTTCATTTTCATAATTATCCGGGAATGCAATTTCAGGAGAAAAGCCACGAATATGGAATTGCTGAAATTCGGAAGAGTTAAATGCGTTATCCTTCCCAGGCTTAGTTCTCTGGCCTTTTTTGGTAGTAATCATTATTACCCCGCCAAATCCTGCCATACCAAAGGAAGCTGAATTAAAGGTGTAGACTTTGATGGATTCTAATTCAGCAGGTATAAATGTACTTATCAAAATATCAAAGCTTTCATTATCTAAAAATGGATATTGAGCACCATCGATAATTAATAACGGGTTTGATGCCTTTAAGCCAAAATTGTAATTCCCAATAGTTTTCCAACCATTCTTAAAACCTAATTGTCCAGCCAAAGCCTCAGGCGAAATAGTTGCCAATTTATCACCACTAATTTCTCGATCCGAAGGCCCATACCCATAGTTTCGATCCTCCATGGTTTCAATCTTTTCATCTTCTTTCACAAATTCTTCCAGCAACACATAATCCCCTGAGATATCAAACTTTAATCCATCGTCTTGTCTCTGGTAGGTTTGATAATTGAGTTTAGGATATGAACCTACGAAAAGAGGTTTAGTCTTTTCATTTACCGTAACCGATCCATAATGCCTTTGCTTTGAATCCATAGCGGCAATTGAAATCGTAGCCGTATCCGTGAAAAACAATCCTGTAGCTCGGAAATACCCCGAAGAATCTGTTTTTACTATGCCATAATCAGCCAAATCATCTCTGACAATGGTGATAGGATTAATCACAGGATCGCGCTTTTTATCACTTTTGAATTGGCCATCGACTGTAATCCCATACTCTATCTGATGATTACTGAGTGAAAAATTGGTAGGTGAAGGCGATTTATCCAGCCATTCCATTGCGCTAATTATAGACGGACTATCTCCAATCGTTGATACCAAATCAGCATCAGTCAAAGAAAGGGTAAAGTGAGCATCCGTCAATTCCTCCGTCTCATCCAGAAAAGATAAGTCGATTTTCATCTCCTTATAAGAATCTCTGTTGTAAATGGTGTCCATCATCGAAATAGTCAAATCCCCAAATAGGTCAGGATTAGAAATTGGAACAGCTGTTACATTTTCTTCCTTTTTCAGTATAGGAACTGCTCGAAGAAAAATATCCTGTTCCGGAAAATTACGCATCCACTCAGTATATGCTCGAAGAAAGTAATCACCTGATTGGAGTTCTTTAGGTAAAACCAAAGCTCCCGAGATCTTACCTCCTTTGATAGGAAAAGTCTCTGATTGAATGATTTTGGCGTTTTTATCCATTAGGTCCACATAGAGTACTCTGCTCAGCGAATCAGACATAATCTTATTTTGATAGAGCATTTCACCACCAAGCCAGACTGTCTCACCAGGATAATAATAGGGTTTATTCGTACTGAAATAGGGTCTTTCACGCAGATTATTCCAGCGTGTGATTTGCTGCAGGCTAGTGTCTACCTCAGCCAGGTATTTTTCAAAAGTCTCAGAGGGCATAAAATCATATGGTAAAAATCTACCCATTCGCGCCCGCCCCATGTATCCAGATAGAACCACCTGTGATGGCATCACCGGCACACCATTTCGGTCAATATCAAAGTAGCCCAATGGAGCCGTGATCCAGCTGATCGGATGATACAGGTCTGTGTAATAATCATTCCACCAGGTTTTATTTTTGTAGTGAATTTCTGCCTCGAATGGCCATACGATTCTATAATTTCCATTTTCTAGCGGTATGCGCTGTATAGAATCCCCGTCTAAAAGTTTGATTGACTTGCCAAGTTCCTCATGGTAAACATTCGTTCTTTCCCGCAACATGGAAGATTTATCAAGTTCATAAATCTCAAAGTTTTCCTCAGCCACATTGCTCAATAGGATTGATTTAAATAAATGACGAATCGAACCTATATAGCTCGTCTCTTTATTGGCATCCAAAGTCGCTAAAGCAGTTGAATCACTAATATCCTGAGGGCTGAAAAACACAAACCCCAAATAACTGGACCGATTATTATAAAAACGATAATCAGTCAAATAATAGGTCACATCATAACCTAAGGCATTATTTGCAATTTGTAAAGGAGCTTGGGCTGTAGCATGAACATAGTTAGGACCATTTTCTTTTACAGTTTCGAAGTCCAGCACCCAAGGATTTTTAATTTCTAGTTGAGATGAGAAAGGATCGTCTGGTACTGCCAAAAACACTTCCTTAAATCGACGTAGATCACGTTCCCATTTCTTGTCTCTCCTACTTTTTAATTCTACTTCAGACAGTATAGATTCCAAAGGGTTCAAGGAGAAATTAGCTTTCGTGGCACCTGAAATATTTAAAGTTTTAGTACTCGTCTCATAACCTACAAACGAGGCCACCAACTCAACTGTCCTAGAAAATTTACCAGAAATCGAATAGTTGCCCTGCTCATCAGTAGTGCTTCCAATAGTTGTATTGTTTATAAATACATTGGCAAAGGGCATGGGTTCACCAGTTTTCGAATCTTTTACAGTTCCCGAAATCGTTTGAGCATTTACAGAAAAATTGATAAAACCCACAGCCAACAAAAAGTACAGTAATCTAGCTGCGTATGAAGTCATTAGGTAGAAATTGGGTCAGTTCACTAAGATAGAAGTTTTGGTGAAAAATCACATTGATACATTTTTGTTTTAGGCGAAGTAAGATATACCAACAAAAAACTCTAGCTGGCTCAACCCTTATGACTTGGACCAACAATAATGCAATCTCCTAACTGCTGTTAGGCTAAGTTACAAAACGTTCCCTAGGAACGTCTGGTCTGTAGATAAGAGTCTATCGAGAAGTATTTTCGTTCCAGAGGAACGACTCGTGAAATATGAAAAAACCATGCATTCAGTTGGAACAAATAACATCTGAAGTTATGCTGCTTCTCCAGAAGCAGCATTAATCCAAAAAGTCCAGCTTATGGAGAAGCAGGACAACTCGGAGCTTTGAAAATAAAATGATGTCTCATGCCATTCAGTTAGGAAAACAGATCAAAACATACACAAAACACTCCTCTCAAAATCCTCTCGTTTTGGCGAACCGGCAATGCGCGATTGACTGCATTTCTGCCAAAACCCAGACACGACAAAAATTTCTACCCCAGGTTAAAACCTGGGCTACAAAAATATCGCTCCTATGGAGCTGCCTCTTACAATTCATATAGGAAAACAGATCACCCCCCCCTTCTAACTGGCTCAACCCTTATGACTTGGACCAACAATAATGCAATCTCCTAACTGCTGTTAGGCTAAGTTACAAAACGTTCCCTAGGAACGTCTGGTCTGTAGATAAGAGTCTATCGAGAAGTATTTTCGTTCCAGAGGAACGACTCGTGAAATATGAAAAAACCATGCAGTCAGTTGGAACAAATAACATCTGAAGTTATGCTGCTTCTCCAGAAGCAACATGAATCAAAAAAGTCCAGCTTATGGAGAAGCAAGACAACTCGGAGCTTTGCTGAAAAAATTATTGTCTCTTGCTCCTTTCAAAATCCTCTCGTTTTGGCGAACCGGGAATGCTCGATTGACTGCATTTCTGCCAAAACCCGGATAAAATAATAATTTTTGTAACCCCAGGTTAAAACCTGGGGCTACAAAAATACCGCTCCTCTGGAGCTGCCTCATGCCATTCATATTGGAAAACAGATCAAAACATCCTCCCCTTTCTAACTGGATCAATTCTCATGACTTGGACCAACGATAATGAAGTATCCTGACTGCTGTTAGCTTGAATTCTAAAACGTTCCCTAGGAACGTCTGGTCTGTAGATAAGAATCTATCGAGAAGTATTTTTCGTTCCAGAGGAACGACTCGTGAAATATGAAAAAACCATGCATTCAGTTGGAATAAATAACACCTGAAGTTATGCTGCTTCTCCAGAAGCAGCATGAATCCAAGAAAAGTCCAGCTTCTGGAGAAGCAGGACAACTCGGGTCTTGAAAAATAGGTACAGAAAAACCGCTCTCATTCGGGAGCGGTTTTCTATGTTAGTATCCAAGTGTCTTTAACATACTCTCTTCGGTCTGGTCTTCTGCGAAAAGTCGATGTGATATATTTCCATCTGCATCCTTTTCAATCAACACGTGTTTAGGCGCAGGGATCAGGCAATGCTGAATTCCTCCATATCCTCCAAGAGATTCCTGATAAGCTCCAGTATGAAAGAAGCCCAAGTACTGAACTTTCTTCTCAGGCTTAGGAAGGTAGATATTGAACTGGTGTGCTTCCGAATTATAATAATCCATACTATCACAGGTCAATCCTCCGAGGTTGATGTTATGATATTCCGCATCCCAATTGTTCACGGCAAGCATGATATACTTCTGGTTAAGTCCCCAGCTATCAGGAAGTTGTGTAATAAAAGATCCATCAATGATATACCAAAGCTCCTTATCATTCTGAAGCTTTTCTTCCAAAACCGAATACAATACCGCTCCGCTCTCTCCTACTGTATAACTTCCAAATTCCGTGAAAATATTAGGCTCATCTGTATTGTTTTTGCCACACATCCACTTGATGTTTTTGACGATTTGCTCCGCCATATATTGGTAATCATAATCAAAAAAGACATTGGTCTTGATCGGCCAACCACCACCGATATCCATGGTATCCAATGTAGGTGCAACCTTCTTCAGATCTACATATTTCTGTATAAATCGAGTCAATTCAGACCAATAATAAGCTGTATCCCGAATACCTGAATTGATAAAGAAATGAAGCATTTTCAGGCTTACATTTGGATTATCCTTGATTTTATCTTCGTACAGCTTGATAATGTCATTGTATCTCACACCTAGTCTTGAGGTATAAAAACCAAACTTTGGCTCCTCATCCGCAGCGATTCTAATCCCAACTTGGAAAGGAACTTTCACATGCTCTAGATAATAATCGATCTCAGTCAAATTATCCAAAATCGGAACACAATTCACAAAACCGTCATTAAGCAATTCAGAGATGTACTGCTTGTACAATTCCCTCTTGAAGCCGTTGCAGATTATATAAGTGTTCTTAGTAATCTTGCCTTGAGCATACAAACTTCTCACTAATGGAATATCAAAAGTCGAGGAAGTCTCAATGTGGATGTCATTTTTCAAAGCCTCGTTGAGCACAAAACTGAAGTGCGATGACTTAGTACAGTAGCAATAGGTGTAATTGCCCTTGTAGTCATGCTGCTCCATCGCATTCTTAAAATACGTCTTTGCGTTCTGGATACTCTCAGAGATTTTCGGCAGGTAGGAAAGCTTAAGTGGAGTACCATAGGTCTCTATGATCTCCATCATATTCACTCCATTGAAGTGCAATTCATTATTTTCTACCTTAAATTCTTTGGTAGGAAAATCAAATGTCTGCTCAATCAGATCTTTGTAGGTATTCATTAGCAAGAATAATTGGTGTTAAAGCCCCACAAAAATTGCTTTTTCTCAGATGAATTCAAATGAAAAAGGGACAAATCCCTGTGGACTGCCCCAATATTAGTGAAATGTAATAATTTCTTCGTTTCTACTTAATCCATCATCGCATACTGAAGCAAGGATTGCTCAGCTTTAAACTGATTTAGATTTGTGATTACCTCCTTCAATACCTTTTTGAATTTCACTTCCTTTTGCAAAAGTAGGATCAGTTGCGAAAAGAAAATAGATACCTCATCTTGACTAGATACTGGGTAGTGAAAAAAGGCAGATTTATCAGATGTCTCAAATCTCAAATTCAAAGACTTCGGTTTCCCTGCTTCACTCAAACCTCTGAAAAGTGGGTAAAGTGCTTCAAAACCCTCCTCAAACTTGCACATCCCCTGCATGACCAAACCAGATTTCTGATTGAATATCTTCACGATTTCCTGCTGATTAACGGAAACTTTGGTGAAGCCATTGGCTAAACCAGTCAACTGATCTTGAGATGTAAGTTTGGTTTGTGGTACTGCGCTCATTTTTGTGAGTTTTAGATTATGATAATGATCCAAAGGTATAAGAGATTTTTTCAAAAACCTATATTCCCTATAATATTTATAGGGTTATAGGCAGTAAAAGTAAAAACCAAGACCTAAATAACTGATTTACAATTCTATAATTTTAGATCCCCTAGCTTATCCAGTGCCTTATTAAGATCTGAATCCTCTTTTGCGAAGCAAAATCGAAGAATCTTATGATCCTTCTTATCAGAGAAAAATACTGAAATAGGAATACTCGCCACACCTATTTCCTTGGTAAGCCGCACTGCAAGATCGTAATCAGATTCCTGAGAAAGATGTGCGTACGATACCATTTGAAAGAAACTTCCCTGCGCTGGACTGAATTCAAAAGGAGTTTCTTTAAGCCCTACACAGAATAGATCTCTCTTTTTTTGGTAAAAATCAGGAAGTGCTAAATAGCGGGAAGGCTCAGACAGGTAATCAGCTAATGCATATTGCAAAGGAGTAGCGGTGCTGAAAGTCAAAAACTGGTGAATCTTCCTGAATTCTTCTGTGAGTTTCGGCGGTGCCAAACAGAAGCCGATCTTCCAACCTGTAACATGAAAAGTCTTGCCGAAAGAACCGCAAACAAAAGTTCGCTCTCTCAGGATCGGATGAGTCAATAGTGAAAGATGCTTTCTCCCGTCAAAGGTGATATGCTCATACACTTCATCACTCACCACCAAAATATCCCGATCTTGAATCATTTCTGCCAGCGTATCAAGATCCTCCTGCGTCCAAACATATCCGCTCGGGTTGTGCGGTGTATTAACCATAATCAATCGTGTTTTATCAGAAATAGCAGATTTTACTCTTTCCCAATTCACCGAAAAATCAGGCATCCCAAGCGGCACATAAACTGGAATTCCGCCATTCAATTCTACTGCTGGAGCATAAGAATCATAGGCTGGATCGAAAAGAATCACTTCATCTCCTTGCTTCACAACGGCTGTCACAGCAGCATAAAGAGCCTCTGTAGCTCCAGATACAACAGTTACCTCAGTTTCTGAATCCAAGTCAATCCCATATACCAACTTCGTCTTCTCAGCTATCCGCTCGCGCAATGCTGGCACTCCGCTCATCGGCGCGTATTGATTATAACCCGCTTTCATGTACTTATTCACCAAATCCAATAAAACAGGATCACAATCGAAACCAGGAAAACCCTGCGAGAGATTAATCGCACCACAATCAGCTGCGAGCTTGGACATTACTGTGAAAATGGTCGTTCCTACATTGGGGAGTTTCGTTGAAATAGGCATAGTTCAAAACTATTGATTTTGAGGTAGAATCTTATAATTTGTCTTGATTTCCCGCAGATACGCGCAGACAAATACCGCAGATCTACGCTGATTTAAATGAGGAAGATGTGAAACGTATTAGACTATCATATCCGCAGAAATCTGCGAACCTTTTCCACAAGAATTCGAGGGAAAAACTACAATCCAACAAATTGGCAGTTCTACATTTTTGAAAATTGAAGTTTGGCCAATGGCAATTGAAGTTTGATTATTGATCATATAAAGGCATTTTTAACTACTTTTGCCTCGCATTACCCAACCCAATATAACTTTAAATTCAGCCAAAATGCGTGATATAAAACTAGTAGAAGTGCGTTCTGAGTTAGCGGCAGGAACCCGTGGAGCAAGTATGGGAATTGATGCATTGAAAATCGCCAGCTTGGATAAGAAGTCTGACTTCTTCACCAAGTTTGACCCGATCAACGTTCCCGATGCAAATAGTTTTCTCTGGAAAGGCAATAATTTCCCGCATGCTAAATACATAGATGGAGTATATCAGGTTCTCAAAAATGTCTATTCCACCATCGAATCACTGCGGATGGAAAAGAAATTCCCCATCGTACTAGCTGGTGATCATAGCACTGCAGCAGGTACCATTATGGGAATCAAAGCTGCAGATCCTGACAAGCGATTAGGGGTGATCTGGATAGATGCACATGCTGATTTGCATACGCCTTTCACTACTCCTTCGGGAAATATGCATGGAATGCCTTTGGCCATGGTATCACAACTTGACAATATAGATTGTCAGGTAAATGAGCCATCTGAGGACACGTTGGCAATCTGGAAAAAGATAAAAACCATCGGTGGCGACTTCCCTAAAATCCTACTAAGTGACATAGTATTTATCACTGTGCGGGACACAGAAGCTCCGGAAGATCATTTGATCAAAAATTACGGCATCAAAAACTTTAGCACTGAAGAAGTTCGCACCAAAGGAATTGATCAAATCGCTTCTGAAGCACTAGAAACGCTAAAAGACTGCGAGCAAATCTATATTTCATTTGATGTAGACAGCTTAGACAGCTCCATTTCCGTGGGTACTGGCACCCCAGTTCCTGATGGATTGACCGTGCAGGAAGCGATAGAGTTAAATGTAAAACTCATCCAGGATAAGCGTGTGTGTTGCTGGGAAATCGTGGAAGTGAATCCTACGCTCGACTCAGAGAACTTAATGGCTGAAAACGCCTTTGAAGTCTTGGAAGCGACTATTAAGTCTTTGGTGGATAATTTTTAAATTTATAAACCGCGGAGTGCGCGGAGTTTTGCGCAGAGAACACTGAGAAAAAAAACAATTATGATTGACGAAGATCTCATACTTGAAAATAAACTTGCCACAAGAGTTATTGGAATAGCGATAGATGTCCATCGTCAATTAGGGCCTGGGCTTTTAGAAAATGCTTATAAGCAAGTTTTAGCCTATAAACTCCAGAAAGCTGGTATTTTTGTAGAAGTAGAGAAAAAAATGCCATTAGTAATTGATGAAATCAACTTAGATATTGGCTACAGCATTGATATTTTGGTGGAAAGAAAATTAGTTTTAGAATTAAAATCAGTCGAAATACTCAACGATGTTCATTTTGCCCAAACGCTTAACTACGTAAAAATCGGAAAATTCAAACTGGGTCTGCTTATTAACTTTAATGTTTCCCAACTTAAATATGGAATTCAAAGAGTTGCTAATACGAAACCCAGAATATAATCAAATAACATAAAAGAAATCAATTGCGCCCTCTGCGAAATCTTTGCGTGCTCTGCGGTTAAAAAATTATGGAAATACAAGAATCAATCAATAAAGGCATTCAGCTTGCCTTCCAGAACATATTCAATCACGACCTTCCTTTGGAGCAGATTAGCCTCGCTCCTACGCGCAAGGAATTTGAAGGCACTTACACCTTCGTGGTATTCCCTTACCTGAAGGTATCCAAAGCAACCCCAGAAGCTACTGCCAATCTGATCGGCGAATACCTCAAAGAAAATGTCGCGGAAGTAGCTGGCTTCAATGTGGTGAAAGGTTTCCTGAACCTGGAATTGAACAACATGATCTGGGTGGATGTCTTCCAGAAGCTTTTGGCTAACGAAAATGTGGGGCAACTGCCTGCAAATGGTCAAAAAGTGATGGTGGAATATTCTTCACCAAACACCAACAAACCACTTCACTTAGGACACCTTAGAAATAACTTTTTGGGTTTCTCTGTGGCAAATATCCTAGAAGCAAATGGCTATGAAGTTATCAAAGCCAATCTGGTAAATGACCGAGGAATTCACATCTGTAAGTCCATGGTGGCTTATCAGCATTTCGGCAAGGGTGAAACTCCGGAGTCCTCTGGACTGAAAGGCGACCACTTAGCTGGAAAATACTATGTGATTTTTGACCAGAAATACAAGGAGCAGATCGCTGATCTGAAGGAACAAGGTCAATCTGAAGATGATGCCAAAAAGAATGCTCCGCTCTTCTTAGAAGCTCAGGATATGCTTCGCAAATGGGAAGCTAATGACGAGGAGGTAGTTTCGCTTTGGAAGCTGATGAACACATGGGTTTATGCTGGTTTTGAAAAAACTTACGAACGCATGGGCGTTAGTTTTGACAAATACTACTATGAGTCAGACACCTATCTTCTAGGTAAAGACATCGTAACTGAAGGCTTGGCAAAAGGAGTGTTTTTCAAGAAAGACAATGGCTCAGTTTGGGTGGATCTGACAGAAGAAGGACTGGATGAGAAGTTAGTACTTCGCGCTGATGGCACTTCTGTTTACATCACCCAAGATATGGGAACTGCTGATTTGAAATACGATGATTTTGGGATTAGTAAGTCAGTATATGTAGTTGGAAATGAGCAAGATTATCACTTTGATGTCTTGTTTAAGATCATGCGTAAACTAGGCAGACCATATGGTGATGGTTTATCTCATTTGTCTTACGGCATGGTAGATTTACCTACAGGAAAAATGAAGTCTCGCGAAGGAACTGTAGTAGATGCAGATGACCTGATGCAAGAGATGGTAGATACTGCAGCTGCTCACACCAAAGAGCTTGGTAAAATCGACGGCTTCAATGAAGCACAGGCAACTGAGCTATACGAAACACTTGGCATGGGAGCTTTGAAATACTTCCTATTGAAGGTTGATCCAAAGAAGCGCATGTTGTTCAATCCTCAAGAGTCTATCGAATTCCAAGGAAACACCGGCCCATTTATCCAGTATTCCCATGCTAGAATCGCTTCAATTTTACGCAAGGCAGATCAAATCGGAGTTGATTATAAGCAGACAGATTTCTCTACGATTTCTAAAATCGAAGAATCAGAATCGAGTTTGATTTATTTATTGAATGATTTTGAAAAGAAAATCACACAAGCTGGCACGGATTATTCCCCCGCTATTTTGGCACAATACCTTTTCGATTTGGCGAAGGAATACAACAGATTCTATGCGGATCTTCCTATATTTCTGGAAAATGACCCAATCATACTAGCCTTCCGAGTAGCGCTTTCGGCTCATACTGCCAAAACTCTCAATAAAGGAATGCTACTACTTGGAATCGCTGTACCTGAACGAATGTAATGATGAAATCGATCATGATTCATACTTCAGATCATGGCATGATTGTAAACTATGTGAGATTTCTCCCATAGCCCGATATTCAGGGAGATGACCATATAAAAATATAAACACATGAAAAACTTATTATTTCTAGGCTGTCTTCTTTTGCTTGTGAGCGCTTACTCTATCAGCAAAACTCATGAGACAAAATCTAAAAGTTCCTCTCTACCTGACGAAACCATGGCAAAATCCTTCTACGATTTCAAAATGAAAGACCTCAATGGAAAGGAAGTAGATTTCAGCACCTACAAAGGCAAAAAAATCATGGTAGTCAATGTGGCTTCCAAATGTGGCTATACCCCACAAT
The DNA here is from genome assembly GCF_003254055.1 of Algoriphagus chordae. Lineage (GTDB taxonomy): Bacteria > Bacteroidota > Bacteroidia > Cytophagales > Cyclobacteriaceae > Algoriphagus > Algoriphagus chordae. The sequence goes on along the minus strand of NZ_QKZT01000022.1, from coordinate 41,875 downwards.
ACGAAGCTTTGCAAAAACTATACGCTGCTCATAGTGACAAATTGGTAATCCTAGGTTTCCCTGCCAACAATTTTGGAGGACAGGAACCTGGTTCTAACGAAGAAATCAAGTCCTTTTGCTCAGAAAACTACGGGGTTACTTTCCCCATGTTTGAAAAAATATCTGTGAAAGGATTTGATAAGGATCCACTTTACAGATGGTTGTCAGATGCAGAAATGAACGGATGGAATAACGAAGAACCAAGCTGGAATTTTTGCAAATACATTTTGGATGAGAAAGGTGAATTGATCAAGTTCTTTCCTTCGAAAGTAGCACCAATGGATCAGGAAATCATTGATTTAATTAACGGTTAATCAGAAGCTTTAGGACTGAGTGAAACAAACTATTCAAACAAAAAAGGAAGCCTGGCTGCATTCGGTCAGGCTTCGTACTTTACCGCTCGCACTAGCAAGTATTTTTGCAGGTTCATTTTTGGCAGCATACAAATCTGTTTTCCGCTGGGAAATCTTACTATTTGCTGCGCTCACCACCATCTTTCTGCAGATCCTTTCCAACCTCTCCAATGACTACGGAGACAGTATCCACGGAGCGGATCATCAGGATCGCCAAGGGCCTGTGAGAGCAGTACAGTCTGGTTTGATTTCCTTACCCGAAATGAAGAAGGCCATGTATGTGTTTGGTGCCTTGGCATTAGCATCAGGTTTGATTTTACTCTATTTGGCTATTCAGGACTGGGTACTTTTCGGGATATTCCTGGGCCTTGGTTTAGCAGCAATCTGGGCATCGATCTCCTACACTTCCGGCAGCAACCCTTATGGCTATGCTGGTTTTGGAGACATATCCGTGTTTATTTTCTTTGGCTTACTGGGCGTCTATGGCACCTATTTCCTTCACAGTTTGGCCTGGGACAATTCGGCCATTTGGATTGGGATAGCCTTAGGGCTTTTCAGCGCAGCTGTGCTGAACATCAATAATATTAGAGATATAGAATCCGATCAACTTGCAGGCAAAAAGTCTATTCCTGTGAGAATCGGAAAGAAAGCCGCAATAATTTACAATTGGTTTTTGATTTTGGGAGGAAACTACTGTTTGTTCATTTTCGCTTTTGTAACCAACGAATGGACTTCTCTCCTAGCACTTGCTGTTTTCCCGATGATGATCAGAATTGGTATGAATGTCCAAAAAGGCAAGGATGCTGAAGCAATTGATCCTAATCTTAAAAAAATGGCAATCTCCACCCTGGTTTGGGTACTCTTATTTGGAATAGGTTTAGTTTTTTTAGGAAAAAGCTGATAAAAGTACTTTCCTGATCTCTTTTTTTAGGCTAATTTGGCATAAACCAACACAGCACATTTTATGACTAAAGTACTTGTTCCATTTGATTTTTCTGAGCAGGCTCAGAACGCGCTGGATTTAGCTACTAATCTGTCAAACAAATTTGACAATGTAGTAATTACAGTTTTGCACGTCATCGAGGTTCCCTCTAATAGCGGAATGGGTACCATGGGTGGCGAACCTATCGCTGAATACGAAAACCAGATATTCTTTATAGAACTGATGAATCGCCGAAAGGAGCAGTTCAAAGAAATGGAGAGTAAATATGCAGGAAAAAACTACGCATTAGTCACCAAAATAGTGCTTGGAAATGCCTTCCAAAATATTTCTTCGGCGATACTAGACGAAGATCCTGACTTGGTAGTAATGGGTTCAAAAGGTTCTAGTGGCATTGAAGAAGTGCTTGTAGGAAGCAACACTGAAAAGGTCGTTAGAACAGCGCACTGTCCAGTTTTAACGGTCAAAGGCCAAACTAACCCTGAATCATTTAAAAAGATTGTTTTTGCAAGTGATTTCAAAGAAGATCAAGATGAGCTAGCCAATCGCGTAAAAACCCTTCAGAAATGGTTTGACGCTGACCTGTACTTAGTGGTAATCAATACTCCAGGTAGTTTTGAAACCACAAGAGAATCTGCGCTTAGAATTAAGGCATTTGCTAACAAGTATAATATCGAGCATGCCATTGCTGAAATCTACAATTCTCAGTCCGAAGAAGAGGGTATAGTGGAATTCGCAGAGGATATCAATGCAGACCTAATCGCTATGGCTACACATGGCAGAACTGGTTTATCTCACTTCTTTACTGGCTCTATAGCCGAAGATGTGGTCAACCATGCTAAGCGTCCAGTTTGGACATTTAAGACTAATTAATTTCACCACTAGCATACTAATACCTACTCCTCGGGGTAGGTATTTTCATTTGATATGGCAAAGAAAAATAACGATTGGAAAAAGCGCGATGGCATGGTCTATTCCACTAGCGATGATTTTGAATTCCAAAGTGGAAATAATGACATCCAAGAGACGCTAGCCTCAAATCAACAAAACCTCAAAGTTTTGCTGGACAAAAAAGCAAGAGCTGGCAAGAAAGTCACCTTGATCGAGGGTTTTGTCGGAAGCGAAGATGACTTGAAAGAATTGGGCAAAATGCTCAAGAATAAGTGTGGTGTTGGTGGATCGGCAAAAAATGCAGAGATATTAATCCAAGGAGATCACCGAGACAAAGTTGTGCAAGTACTTCAGGCAGCTGGGTACAAAGCCAAAAAATCTGGAGGATAAAATCCTGCGAAAAGTAGCTTATGCTGTATGGAAAGATGCTTTTGTTTTATCAGCAAACTATTTTTATATCTGCTTTAAGGATTAAATTTTGTGATGATCCGCAATGATGCCAGTTGCCTTAGCTTCTTTGTTTATCTGGTCGGAAGACCTCCCTATAGCTATCGGGAGAAGCTATCGGGAGACCGAAGTGTAATTATGCACTTAGCTGAAAAGAAATCACTCACATACTCAAAATCCTAAAACAGTCTAGACTTTGAATAACAATCAGCTGAAAGCAAAATCCTATTTGACCAATCACAACAGTATTTTTAAGCAAAATTTCAGAATTGAATCAATTTCTTCTTCGCTAAGTAAACATTTCTATTTAGTTTCAATGGATGGAAAAAAGCAAAAAGAATATTCTCGTAATCGACATCGGGGGTTCAAATGTGAAAATCTTGGCAACAGGTGCTGCAGAACGTATTAAAATCCCTTCTGGAGCTGATTTTAAGCCTGAAGAAATGGTCGAACTCGTCAAAGAAAATGCAGCACAATGGGAATACGATATGATTACCATGGGTTTCCCAGGGGTGGTCAAAGAAAACAGAATAGTAAGCGAGCCTGTAAATCTTGGCGAAGGCTGGAATACTTTTGATTTCCAAGCGGCTTTTAATTGCCCTATCAAATTCATCAACGATGCCGCCATGCAGGCACTTGGTAGTTATGAAGGCAAAAAATTACTTTTCTTGGGTTTGGGCACCGGGCTTGGCACTGCAATGGTCATTCACGACACCATTATCCCGATCGAAGGTGGTCACTTGCCATTTAAGAAAAAGACATTTGAAGAGTATGTAGGCAAAGAATACCTGACCAAATCAGGCTCCAAAAGATGGGAGAAAAACGTCCTAAAAATGGTTGAGTACTTTAGAGCAGCCTTTAGACCAGATGATATTTTGCTGGGAGGAGGAAACTCTAAATTGCTAACTAATATTCCTGAAGGCTGTAGATTGGGAACGAATGAAAATGCTTTCAAGGGCGGGTTCAAATTCTGGGAAGAGGATTTCAAGTTGTAAATTCTAAGTTCAGCTGTTTCATTTTTTCATATATTATGTAATGGATTGATTACAATTCAATTGATAAGCTATACCCAAACCTATGAAACCGAGCTCATCTAGATCATACAGCTATGTATCAATCCCAGCTAAGATGAATTAGGATGCAAGATTCCACACGGTGCCTAAGGGGATGGCCCTTGAAACTCAAATAATAAACACATGAAACAGCTATTTCTCTATGCTTGCGCAATTCTCATTTTTTCAAGTAGTTGCCAAGAAAAGGAACCCTCCGCTCCACTCCTAGTCAATGATCAAACTCGAGCAAGAATTGACTCTACCCTATCTAGCTTTGTAGCAAGCGGAAATCTAGCTGGGGTTTCAGCATTGATATTTGAGAAAGACCAAGAGGTCTATTATAATGCTTTTGGCTACGCAGATCTGGAAAAGCAGGTCAAAATGGATAGAAATACCATTGTTCAGATCTATTCCATGACCAAGCCGATCACTGGAACAGCATTGATGACACTTTACGAAGAAGGGGAATTTCAGTTGGATGACCCTCTTGAGAAGTATGCCCCTGAATTTGCGGATATGCAGGTCTATGATGGAGTGGATGAAAACGGAAACATCAAACTTGTAGATGCTGATAGATCCGTGACCATCCGGGACATCACACGACATACTGCTGGTTTTCCTAACAGAGCGGATATCCCTGGTTTGAGTGAAATTTTAGCAGTGAAAGATCCAAGAAGTTTTGAGATCGATTTGACTGAAATGGCCAAAAGAATCGGAGAAGTTCCACTTTGGTTTCAGCCAGGAACGCAGTGGGAATACGGTCAATCAGTCGATGTACAGGCTTTTTTGGTAGAAAGAATCTCTGGAACACCTTACAAAGAGTATGTGCAAACGCATGTGCTCGATCCTCTGAAAATGAGCAAAACAAGGTACTTCGTCCCTGAAGGCGATAGATCTAAGATGTCTGCATCTTATCGCAGAACTGGTGAAGGGAAACTTGAACAAATGCCAAACGAAGAAGCCCATCGATTTAATATTAATGAATGGCCTCTGACTCCTGGTGGGTTTGGATTTACTTCCACCTTGGATGATTACATGACTTTTGCCAGAATGCTGGTTCATAAAGGGGAATTTGAAGGGACGAGAATCCTCCAGCCTGAAACGGTGCAACTGATGAGTACCAACCAGCTCCCTGAATCAGTAACTGAAAGATCTTGGCTTCCGAGCAAAGGAAATGTTGGATTTGGAATTGATTTCGCTGTACGAGTTGCTCCACCTACCAGTGCTGAAGAAATGAATGGGATTGTAGGGGAATTCTTCTGGGATGGCGCTGCAAGTACACTTTTTTGGGTAGATCCAGTGAATGAGATCACAGCGGTGCTTTTCGTTCAGCTTTTTCCATACGATCAAATTAAACTTCACAAGAAGTTTAAAGATGCAGTCTATGGAAAATACCAGCCGTCAGAATCGAATTAAGATGTATTGATATCCGCTTTGCTGCCAGTAACTAGCTAGAAACAATAAAAGGAAGGGTTGAAGAACAGAATTGCTGCTTCGGTCTTCGGTCCTCTAGCAAAGAAAGTAAAGGTACATTGGACTTCTTCCGTGCCTTCACGATCAATAAAAAACTTTGCTCATTAGATTTCTCTTGCCGTCTTTCGTGTCATCACGAATGACATATTTATTTGATAATTTCAAAATGACGGTGAAATAGATTTCCCTTAACTTTGCCCCGATCAGAACCATTTCCGAAAGAAAAACTGTTCTGATCACATTGTAACCTAATGGACCTTGAATCCATTACTTATTACAGCATATGAAGACAAGACCAAGAGTAGTAGTCGGCCTCTCCGGAGGGGTCGATAGTTCCGTCGCCGCTCACCTACTCATCGAGCAAGGCTACGAAGTCATCGGGATGTTTATGAAGAACTGGCACGATGAATCTGTCACTATATCCAATGATTGCCCCTGGATGGAAGATTCCACTGATGCGATGCTGGTGGCAGAGAAACTAGGAATTCCCTTCCAAGCGATCGACCTCAGCGAGGAATACAAGGATAGAATCGTGGATTATATGTTTGCTGAATACAAAGCCGGCAGAACTCCCAATCCAGATATTCTTTGCAATAGAGAGATCAAATTCGATATTTTTATGAAAGCGGCCGAGAAACTGAAAGCCGATTTTGTGGCAACTGGGCACTATTGTCAAAAAGGCGAAACTATTGGTGCAGATGGAAAAACAGCCTATCAATTACTTGCAGGAGCCGATCCAAACAAAGATCAGAGTTATTTCCTGTGTCAATTGAATCAAAGTCAGTTAGCTAAAGCTTTGTTCCCTATTGGGCATTTGCAAAAGCCAGAAGTACGGGCAAAAGCTAAAGAAATGGATCTAATCACTGCGGATAAAAAAGATAGTCAGGGTTTGTGCTTTATCGGAAAAGTACGCTTGCCAGATTTCTTGCAGCAACAATTGAAGCCTAAAAAAGGCAAAATCATACAGATTCCAGAAGAGCTAGGTATTTACCAAAAGCAACAAATTCCGGTTGGAATTGCTCCAGAGGATTATGATCAGGAAACATTGGATGCTATTTCACTTCCAACTCATTATACCCAAGATCAGGGTAAAGTATTGGGTGAGCATAATGGCGCACATTACTTCACCGTAGGCCAAAGAAAAGGTCTTCATGTAGGAGGAACCGGAAAACCATTATTTGTGATTTCTACCGATACGCAAGAGAATGTGATCTATACAGGTTTGGGGGAAACACATCCTGGCTTACTTCGTGACGGGCTCTTTGTCAAAACTGACGAGATCCACTGGATACGCGAAGACCTGAAGCTCAAGACTGGAGAAACTGCAAGATATGAAGCACGTATCCGCTATCGTCAACCGCTCAGTGGAGCAACGCTTATCCAAAAAGAAAATGGCCTTTATGTCATCTTCGACCGAGCTCAAAAAGGTGTGGCTTCTGGACAGTTTGTTGCCTGGTATGATGGAGAAGAGTGTATTGGTTCTGGGACGATATTTTAGATTTACGATTTACGCTTTACGAGGCTAATGAGATCGGATTCCTTAATTTCAATTCATTAGCTTTTCTTTTGAAGAAAATCAAATTAACTTCTTAATTATTTTGTAGTTACAGTTTTTTTTTTATAGACTTAAAAACTAACACAAACTTAAACAACAATAATTATGGATTACAAGAAATCAAAGCTCTATCCCGTCAAAATAGTAGGGATTCTGGTGTTCTTTTTAGCCTTTGTATTGAACATTCAAACAGATGTAAATGGAGACTGGGGACTGGTCAGTAATACCAATGCAAAGGAAGTTCTGGAAGACCCTCCTTGTGTGAGCCAGCCAGTAGGTGATGACGCTTATATGCTTTGTGGTTATAAAAAAGTATTTCTTTCAACGAACTGCATTGTAAAAGCGAATAAAACTTGTTTACTCAGAGATACTGGCCCTGGGTGGCCAGAAATACCAAGTCTCCCTTAATCTAATATTCTCAGCAAAGAGGTTGGGTAGTGAAAGCTTCTCAACCTTATTTAAAAAACTTTATTTTTTTAGCAAATAATTCAATGTCTTAAAAAAAGCTGAAGACCAATTAGTTTCTTAATGTTTAAAATATTTATCATAACATATTATAGAGTCTAATGAAAATTATAAATATTTTATTTCTGATATTTTTTTCTATTGTCCTAATTTCCTGTAGTTCTCAAAGGGAAGATTTAATTAAAATCAAAACATTGCAATTCCAAAGTGGTAGTAGAATAGTTGATTTCTCAGAAATATCTGATAATCTAGAAATCGTACTGCTAAACATTCCAGATTCTGTTTCCTTGGGTAGGATACATTCTATCAGATATTACGCTGATTACTTAATCCTACATGATAAAGATTATGCACAAGCACTTTATATATTCAATAAAAGTGGGGATTTTATAAATACGCTTCGAAGAATTGGGTCTGGCCCAGGTGAATTTACTACCTTGGAAAGTTATATTATACACGAAGATAATCTAGCAGTATATGACCGAGGACTGCAAAAAATCATAAAATATCAACTTCCAAATCTAAGTTTTTTGGAATCATTTGAGGCTAGTGGATATTTCAGAGGTGATTTATTGAATTGGAATTCATTTGGTCATTCAATTGGGTTAAGTGATGATGAACTTGAAAATGGTTCCTACAGAGGGTTAGTATTTTTAGATGAGAATTATCAAGTTATTTTTAATAATGAGAAACCTGCTGGGGTAATAGAAGCATCTCAAAGGGGTAATTTATCTAATATTGGAAATAGAATTTTTTATGCAGAACCATTCTCAGAAATTATATATGCTATGGATAGCTTGGATTTTTCCCCTGTCTATCAGGTAGATTTTGGCAAGAATAGTCTGCCAAAAATAGCTCAATCGTTAGAAGAAGCAGAGGATTTTTATGAAATTCTAAGATCTCAGGACTATGCATTTGCTGTTCATAACTTTAATTTGATAGATAGTGTGATAAGTTTTAATTTTTATTGGCGAACGATAGAGGAAATCAGGATAGGTCTTTATGATTTAATAAATGATAGAGGAATAATTATTAGTGATATCGGGCCATTGGAGGATTATCTGATGTGGCCCTTTTCTGTTTCTGATGGATATAATTTGTCGATTTTGTATCCAGATGAATATGATAAAGAAATTCTCTTGCAAATGGGATTGTCGACTGATGAAATATCAAAATTTGATATGTCAAAACCCTTTCTTTTAAAATACAGTATAAATAATTTCCCGAATCAATGAAAAGAACTATCGTATGCGTATTAGCTATTTTATTATTCGAAACAAATTTTCTTTACGGTCAAGAAGCGTGGATCTTGAAATCTAATCATGATAGTGTTCCAATTTCCTATGCCAAAATTACTGAATTGACTACCCAGAAATGGGCCTCCAGTAATCCTGAGGGAGAGTTTAAGATGGATATGTCTTTATTTCCCGAAAATGCAACTTTTAGTATTTCCGCCATGGGCTATGCAGACACCTTGATATCAAAAGCAATTATGAAAAAGTCGAGGTTGGTACTTCTAGAACCACGGTTTATAGAAATGCCAGAATATCAACTAAATTCAAAAAAACTCAGAAAGCAGGTTACAGGCGACTTTAACCTCCCGATTACACTTTCAAAAAATCAAGACAAAAAGAGAAATTCAACAACAATAAATAGATACGCTGTCTATTTTGAGTTTGAAGGAAAGCAAACCCGAATCCTTTCTCGACTTAGCCTTTACCTTTCCGAATTAGGTGACCCCAATCCAAAAATCACCGTTCGTGTTTTAGTTTCCGACGAAGTTAAAAAACCTAAAGAAGGTGACATCTACCGTATTAGCCAGTTTCGAGACATACGTGCCAAATCCAATACACTTTACGAAGGTAACGGACATGGGTGGAATGATCTTGATTTGACAGCTGATGAATTCATTATACCTGGGAAATATAAAGGAGCCTTTCTAGTTTTCGATGTGGTAAATCAAGGAAACGATCCATATGAATCACTTGTAATCCCTTTCCAGAACCAATCAAATCAGAAAATAACTGCAGCCTTTTACAATTCTGGTGGTTCAATAGGAACTCTAAACAAACGAAAAGATCACTTTGCAGTGGTGTTAGAATACTTAATAGAGTAATATTGTTGACAAACACAGATTATCCAGTTCTTATAATTTGTGAAATGAGAAAAGAATACTGATTGCTCAAAGATTACCCATTTCAAATCCACCTATCTCAAATTTTCTTGTGTTAGAAATACTTTATGAAGATGAGCAACTGATTGCGATCAATAAGCCTTCAGGCTTGCTGGTTCACCGAACTTCCATTGCAGCGGAGGAAACTATTTTTGCCTTGCAAATGCTTCGTGATCAGATTGGGCAGCATGTGTATCCTGTTCACAGATTGGATAGACCAACCAGCGGTGTTTTGCTTTTCTCCAAGCAGGAAGATGTACTTCCAATGCTAAAAGAGCAATTTGCTGATCGATCTGTGAAGAAAACCTATCTAGCGATTGTTCGTGGGATTCCTGAAGTTAAATCAGCGATGATTGATCATCCTTTGAAAAGCGAGCGATCGGGAAGGATACAGGAGTCCCAAACGTATTATCAGGTGCTAGCCGAGGCTGAAATCCCGTTTGATACTACAGGAAGATATCCTACTAGTCGTTATTCTTTACTAGAACTGAAACCTGAAACAGGCCGTACTCATCAGATCCGTCGTCATTTGGCACATCTGAGGCATTACATCTTGGGAGACAAAAAGCATGGTGATAATAAGCAGAACCAGTTTTTTGAGAAGCAATTCGGTTTGGAGAACTTGCTTTTGCATGCAAGAAAACTTGAATTTACTCATCCTGTCTCATCCGAATCCATTTCAGTTCTAGCCGAACTCCCCCCTCATTTCCAAAAAACCTTCAGGGACTTGGGATGGGCTGCCATACATCTAGCCGATTAAAGTCAACTTTTTATAAAAATGCTTTACTTTAGCATAATAGCCCAAGCAATTGATTCAAAGAACTTAAAGGAAATAAACATTGCTGATATTGAGGCCTCTTCGGTCTTCCTGCCTTTATAATTTACTTCAAACAGAGACAAAAACTATTTATACACATATGAAAAAATCACTTTTAGGCCTTAGCCTTCTACTATCCGTGACTTTTGTGGCTGAGGCGCAAAAGAAGAAAATTGATAAGAAATTCGATGAAAAGGGCGCGATTTCTGAACTGACATATCTTGCTTCTGATGAGTTAAAAGGCCGGGATCCTGCTGCCCCTGAAATGGCACTTGCCTATGATTTTATAGCAAAGCAATTGGAAGATGCTGGTGCAAAACCGGTTCCGGGAGCTGATGGCTACTTTCAAAACATCCCCTTCCGTCTATCCTCACCACCTTCCAAAGGTGAGATCACTTTAGGCGATTCCACTTATAGCCAAGGGGTAAATCTGCTGGTGCTAGATGGAGAATCACTGACAGGAACCTATGAATTGGTCGATGTAGGATTCGGAACCCCAGCTGACTTCGAAGGAAAAGATCTGACTGGTAAAATAGCAGTGAGTAGCGTGGGTGCTCCTGACAAAATGGGGCCTGCAGATCTATTCTCTCTAGGTAGCGAAAAAACATCCAATGCCAAAAAACAAGGTGCAGTAGCGCTTATTGAGCGCTTCAATATTCCTTCTATTCCTTGGCAGTTGATCGCCAATTACCTGAATCGTGCTCAAATGGGCATAGACAATGGTGAGTCAAGCAAACTTCCTTATATCTGGGTAAAAGATCTTTCGAATGTATTACCCAAAGCAATTGCTACAGGTACAGCTAAATCGGCTGATGTGGAAATTGACGGCAAAACCAATGTAGCCATTGATGGGAAAAATGTGCTAGCCTGGATAGAAGGAACAGACAAGAATTTGAAAAACGAATATGTGATGCTTTCTGCGCACTATGATCATGTAGGAATTGGTGCTCCTGATGCAAGTGGTGATTCCATTTATAATGGTACTCGTGATAATGCAGTAGGTACGGTAGCGGTAATGAATGCAGCGAAATTCCTTGCGAAAAACCCGCCAAAAAGATCTGTATTGCTAGCTCTTTGGACTGCTGAAGAAAAAGGTTTGCTAGGTAGCCGATACTTTGCAGAGAATCCACTTATCCCCTTGAATCAGATCATCTACAATCTAAATATCGATGGAGCTGGCTATAACGACACTTCTATTATTACGGTAATCGGTCTGGGCAGAACAACCGCTGATGATTTGGTTTCTGAAGCCGTAGCAGATTTTGGATTGAAAGCAATCGCAGACCCAGCGCCTGAGCAAGGACTTTACGATAGATCAGATAATGTGAACTTCGCCAAAGAAGGCATCCCCGCTCCTACTTTCAGCTTGGGTTTTACCGCATTTGATGATGAGATAAACAAGTATTATCACAAAGCTGGTGATCACGTGGATTCCATGGATTTGGACTATGTGACCCTTTACTGGAAATCATTTATCCTTGCTGCGCAAAACATTGCCAACTCCAAAAACCAACCTATGTGGGTTGCCGGTGATAAGTACGAGGAAGCGGGTAAGGCGCTTTACGGGGATAAGTAAGTCGTAAGGTTCGTAAGTAGTAAGTATTGTAAGAGGTAAAAAGTGAGAGGTAGTAAGTCGCTGGTGTAGTCGATTTACTACCTCTTTCTTTTTCTTTAAGTCATGACTAGCTGGTTCTTTAATAATCAGGCTGTAATTAGAAAATCCAGTAATAATATTTAAGCCAAATTTCCAAAATTAGCGCTTCTCGTAAGCAGGCCTAGCTGGCACCTTAAAGCGATCTGTACTATTCAATAGCCTCATTACTTCTTTGATTGCTGCTTCCAATTGAGCATCTGTTCCTTTGGCCAGACTTTCGAAATCCTCTACAACTTCAATATCCGGATCTACGCCATGACCTTCCTTGAACCAAGTACCATCAGGATCATACATTCTAAAAGTTGGTACTGTCACAGAACCGCCATCTATCAAACTTGGTGCTCCTGAAATACCTATCAATCCACCCCATGTGCGAGTTCCGATCAGCGGGCCAATCTCACGCTTGCGGAAGTAATCAGGAAATGCATCTCCACCAGAACCCGAGAATCCATTGATCAACATCACCTTCGGGCCGAAGTTGCCTGAAGGAGGCCAGGCCCAATCCTGACCATCACGAACTGCCCAAAATGCAAGCGGTTGACGATCCATCAGTTCTACAAATCGATCTGGAATCTGTCCACCATTATTGAAGCGCTCGTCTATAATCATTCCTTCTTTCTCCATCTGTCCATAGAACTGACGGAAAAGCTCATTTTGCCCATCCACCCCTGTACTAGGAACGAAAATGTAGCCGATTCGTCCATCTGTAGCCTCTTCTACTCGCTTCCGGAAATCATTGATCCAGTCTAGATTCCGAAGTCTTGCTTCTGATCTTAGAGGTTCCACCAATACTGTTCTAGCTCCTGACATAGAAGCTGAGCTATTTACGGTCAGCTGCACTGTTTTGCCAGCAAGGCCTTGCAAAGCGGCATAAATAGATTTGGTCGCATCTATTGGTTGACCGTTGATGGCAAGGATATAATTTCCTTCTTTGATATCTAGACCAGGCCTTGAAAGCGGTGAACGAACTTCCACATCCCAAGGAGCTCCATTGATAATCTTGGCGATTTTGTAAGCACCATTTTCAAGAGTGAAATTAGCTCCCAAATAGCCTACAGATAAGCTTGGTCCAGAATCCATATCTCCTCCACCGTTATAAGTATGAGAAGCGTTCAATTCTGCAATCAGATCGCCAATGATTAGATTGACATCGCGTCTCGATCCTGCCTGTGCTACCAAATCGCCATATCGCTTGCGCATAAGCGCCCAGTCCACTCCATGCATAGTTGGATCGTAGAAATAATCCCGCTCAAACCTCCACACATCATTGAAAATCTGCTTCCATTCTTCAGCTGGAACTACAGTCATTTGCATATCACCAAGAGGCACCGTTTCTTCTATTTTCTGGCCAGGAGCGGGGTCGATCACAGCAAGTTTGCCCATGGAGAACACCAACACTTTCTTGCGATCTGCTGAAAGTGAAAAACCACCTATTCCTTCTATTACGGTCTTGGATTCTTTCTCCTCAAAATCAAAGACTTGCAAACTGCTTTGAGAATCATCAGCGGCACCAGTATTCGGGTGACGCAGGTACAGAAGCTTTCCTTCTAAACTGGCTAAATCACTTATATTTCCAGTGGAAATATCAAGCATCTCTATTCTATTTTCGAAGCCTGTAGTCTCAAACTCTACTCCTTTTGGTTCTTCTTTTTCCTCCTTTTTATCATCTTCCTTATCTGAGTTCTCCTCTTCGACTTTGATCTCATCGTTTTCTAAAGAAATCAAGGATGAAATAGACTGATTCAAGGTTCCCACAGCTACACCAGTGGTATTGGAGTAGATGAAAGTATTGTCGATATCTGAATACTGTGGACTGAAGTTTCGGTTGGTACTGAAGAAAAGGTATTTACCATCTTCGCTGAAAGCAGGGCTTTGATCAGAATAAAAACCCGAAGTTAGCTGTGATGCCTTGCCTGATTGAGTGTCAAACACATAAAGCGCTGAAGTAGCTCGATTTACCTTAGACAGACTATAAGTGATATATCTGCTGTCTGGTGACCAGCTTACGGCAAAGCCCTGAAGATTCCCTTCAAACATATACTTTCCTTGATCAATCACTTGAACGTCCCCAGAACTAGCATCGATTAACATGACTTCCATAGCCTGATTTACAGATACAATTTTCTTACTATCTGGCGACCAGAAGATATTGTAACCAAAACCATCTTTGAATTTGGTAAGTGTTTTAGTCTCCGAATCAGCTCCCAAGCTTTTGATGGTAAGCTGGTATTCGCCAGTTGCGTCTGACCAGTATGCGATCTTTTTGCCGTCTGGAGCTATTTCAGGATAGCGCTCGGCTACACCAGATGTATTGGTCAGATTGGTAACAAAACCTTTTTTCGCTGGCAAATTATATATCTCCCCGCGGGCATTTGCTATCACTCTGTTTCCATCTGGAGAAATACTTGCTGCTGTGAGGTCAGATTCAGTTTTCACGATCTTCGGAATCATGGCTTTTTGATCGGAAATAATCTGAATTTCTATACGCTGTGATTTATCGGTAGCGATGTCATATAGGTACAAACTTCCACCAGCTTCAAAGACAATTTCTTGCTCGCTATTGGAAGGAAAGGTGATATCGAAGTCCTTAAAATCGGTCAGCTGGGTGTTTTGCTTGGTGTTCAGATCATATTTCCAGAGATTATTCCTTTCTTCCGGGCCATTGTCTGACATGTAAAAAACTGCATCGCCTATCCACATCGGAAGTTCATCGTTGGCATCATTTAGTGTTACATTTTCGGTTTTATAACTTGCCAGGTCAAAGAGCAGAATATCAGGCGCTGTTCCTCCTCTATACCTTTTCCAATTTCTATTTACCCGGCTTTTATCAGTGTAAGCAAATCTTTTTCCGTCAGGAGAATAAGAAGCAAACTCCCCATATGGCACAGGTAATTTGGTAGGAAGCCCACCCTGGGCTGCTACAGTATAAAACTGCGAAAAGCGCTCCTTGCCACTTTCACGACCTGAGGTAAAAAGCACAGATTTGCCATCAGGGGTCCAGCCCTGCACATAATCCGGCATACCATGATAAGTCAGTCTAGTGGGTACTCCACCCGCTGTAGGCATTACATAAACATCATAATTCCCATTGTAGTTAGCAGAAAAGGCGATCTGCTTGCCATCAGGGGAGAATCTCGGATACATTTCTGGACCAGCAGGAGAAGTAAGTCTCTGGGCGACGCCTCCTTGCTTTGGCACTATCCAAATATCATCTCCAAAAGTGAAAGTAATCTGAGTATCCGATACATCGGGCAATTGCATAAGCCTGGCATCAGTCTGTGCCTGACTAAAGAAAGGGGCTGCGAAAATCGACAAGCCTAATATGAATTTTCTCATAGGAAGTAATTATTTGGATTGAAAATACTTGTAAAATGTATTTAACCATCAAAACGCTATAGGTCAAATCATTTAAATTAAAAGATCTGTATCTATAGAAAAAACAATACCATCACACAGTATTTCAATTTAAGTGATTGATTTTAAGTATGCTAAAAAATCAGCTTTAAATCAGACTGCCTCAAAACCGTACAGTGTTTTGATCGATATCACACAAAAGCACCCTGGTTCAATAAAATATTTGAGCCCATTTTTCGTCTATTCTTCAGAAGACACCTGTTCCCATTTCAAGACAAAGTCACCTTGCTTTCACGGACTCTATTCATTTACCTTTTCCTTTTGGTGCAATCAGCATCAGCACAATCTTGGATTCCCTCAGATTATAAGCGCTTCAGTCCTGAAGAATTTTTCCAATTGGCAGCAGTTCATCAAACCATCAATTACAAAAAGATGGATCCTGGGTTGCTACAAGCTGCCATGTTTTATGTCACCAATAAAGAGCGCATCAAATATGGTCTGCCTCCATTTGTACATTCGGAGATCATAGAAAAAGTAGCAGCTGCTCATGCCTCAGACATGGTCAAGCTACATTTCTATTCACATATCAGTAAGATCAAAGGAAAGAAGACCGTCAATGAACGCTTCGGACTGGAAGGATTGAACCTGATGCTAATCGGAGAAAATATCAGTTCTAGCATAGGCCTACAATACCAAGATGGAAGAAAAATCATTATACCTAGATCAGGAGGAATGTATACCTATGCCAGTTCCAAACGAGAAGTGATCTTGCCACATACCTATCTTAGCTATGCGGAGGAAGTGGTAAAACTATGGATGAACTCTCCTAGCCATCGAAAGAGCATTCTAAACCCAAATTTTGTACAGTTAGGTTGTGGTGCCAGCGTCTATTACAATAAGGAATTTCACAATGTCCCTTATCTAATTGGAGTCCAGAATTTTGGAGGACAGGAAATCGCTTTGGTTCAATAAATTCCTTTCATCGATTGAAAAAAATCGTTCTGTTATTGAGCAATCTAGCTAGTCAATTGATGAATTCAGAAGAAAAATATTGGAATCCCATTCCATTTTAAGGAAATTGAACAAATCAAATTTTTGAAATCATGTTAGATCAGTTGTTACAGTTAGCAGATGGGCCGCTTCAAGAAATGCTCCAAGGAATGAATCAGGACAAAGCTGGAGCTGCAGCCATCAAAGACTCCCTTGCCAGCAGCCTTCAAAAGCGCGTTGCCTCAGGGGATACCTCCGCCATACAGGAAATGTTTTCCGGTAAAGAGACGGCTCCAGGTGCTTCAGAAATCAATAGTCTTCAGGGAGACGTTTCGCAAAACCTGATGGAAAAACTAGGGATCTCCAAGGAGCAAGCCATGGGAATAGCCGCCGCCGCGCTTCCGATGATTATGAATTTCTTCAACAAACGAGTGAATGACGCCCCGCAAGATAACAATGACATTATGTCTTCTGTTGTTTCTTCACTTCAGGGTGGACAGGGTAAAGTAGGAACTGCTGACTTGTTGGGTTCATTGCTTGGAAATGGAGGAGGAAAGGGAGGAATGGATATAGGAGGCCTAATGGACTTAGGAAAAGGCTTATTTAAATAAATCACAAACAAAACTTATTCATATCGTGAAAGTCAAATCAATATTCACGCTCGTCTTGCTAATGATGGCAATCTCTTGGCAAGCTTCAGCACAAACTATCAAATTGCCCTCACCAGATTTCAAAAAAGATATGATGGGCGCATTTTCCCCCGGTGATGATCTCGGAATTAGCAATGATCAAAAAGACAAATTGAAAACTAGTAACTCTTCATTTTTGGACAATGTGATCAAAGTCGCTGGATCAGATGATTCGGATGATAACAAAATCGCCAAAATTACTGGATTGGCTAAAGATCAAAACTCCGCTTTTGAGAGTATTCTCGGTAAAGATACTGTCAGCAAATACCGTAAGAAAATCAAAAAACAAACTGGCCCGCTACGCAGAAAGTATAAACTGGCTAAGTTTGTGCTGTAATTAACCAAATTATACAACTATGAACAAATTAAAATTATTACTCGGATTGAGCTTACTCGTGATGCTTTCGATAAGCACACAAGCCCAAGGACTTAAAGTGCCAAAGATGGATCTATCCTCTCAAGTTCTGGGAGTTCTTAACGACACTGATGGACTAGATCTTAATTCTGATCAAAAAGACAAGCTAACCAAAAATAACTCAAGCTTTGTAGATCAACTAATGGATATTACTAATAGCGATAAATCTGACGATGATAAAAAGTCTGCTTTCTTGGGTCTGAAGAATAACAGAACCAAATTCCTAACAGATTTGCTGGGCAGCGACATATTCAAAAAATATTCAGGTCAAGTTCTGAAATCTATCAATCCTTTCAAATCCAAACTTGGACTGGCAGCACTGGCCTTCTAAGCTAGTATAAGACTATAAATTGAAAGCCGCAGAGAGTGATTTCTGCGGCTTTTGTCTGTCTAGATAATAGCCATCTACTACCACAGTCTGGGTAAAAAATCATCATTTTTTTTAATCGCTTTTTCGGGTGCGCTTTGTAAATAAAAAAGCTGCTTCTGGAGAAGCAGCCTATCATAAGTTTGTTTGATTTTTAAATCTTCGGCAGCTCCCATCCATTATGGTAATGAGCCTTGATTAATTGATTTGCTTCCTTATCTGTAAATTGATTCTTATCAGCATTCCAGTAGATCTTCTTACCTGTCTTATAAGCAATATTCCCCATCTGAGCATTGATCGCTGCGATGCTGCCTGTTTGGATAGCACAGTTTAGCAAGCTAGGGTCATTGGCTGTCACTGCTTCCACGAAATTAATTGCATGAAGATCCAAGGCATTTCCTATCCCAGGAGTATGAGGGACTTCTGGCACTTTCGGCACCTTCACTCCATCCTTGGATTCAGTTTCTGGAATTACCTTCCATCCACCACGATTCACTACCAGCGTCGCATTATTGCCAATGAAGGCAATCCCTTCCGTCGTACCATAATTCCCACCATCTATTCCTGTGGCATGTTCCCATAGCATATTGAAGCCATCGTATTCATAAACAGTCTGTAAGGTATCTGGAGTCTCAGAAGCATCATCTGGATAAGCAAATTTACCACCTGAAGCCATCACTGATTTGGGAGCGCTTACTCCCATTGCAAATAATGCAATATCTATCTCATGAACTCCCCAATCCGTCATCAATCCCCCTGCATAATCCCAGAACCAACGGAAGTTGAAATGGAATCTATTTGGATTGAATGGTCTGTCGGGAGCTGGACCTAACCACATTTTGTAATCAACTCCCGCTGGAGCTGGCCCATTTGGCAAGACGGGCACAGGCTTCATCCAACCTTGGTAAGCCCAGCATTTCACAAGGCGAATCTGACCTAGCTTTCCAGATTTCACATAGTCAATTGCCTGAGCGTACTGCGAACCCGAGCGCTGCCATTGCCCTACTTGGACGATTTTTCCGTAGCGTTCCTGAGCTTTGACCATCAGCTGACATTCCTCGATCGTATTAGCAATTGGCTTTTCCACATAGACATTTTTACCTGCAGAGACTGCATCGCACATGATCAGACAATGCCAGTGATCCGGCGTACCAATTATCACAATGTCTATATCCTGATCTTCCAGCAGCTTACGGTAGTCTTTGTATTGCTTAGGGCGAGTTCCTCGGAGCTTAAACACATCTTCTGTTCGCTGATCTAGCACAGATTGATCTACATCCGCCAGAGCCACACAGTTTACCTGAGGCATCTTGAGATGTGCATTCATATTTGACCAGCCCATACCTTTACAGCCTATCAAGCCATAATTCAGTTGATCTGAGGGCTTTATTTTACGGGTATATCTGCCGAAATCTGCTGCTGTGAGAACAGTAGGCATAGTAAGACCAGCTCCCAGCAACATGGTATTTTGTATAAATCTTCTTCTCGATGACATATGGTTATTGGGTTAAATTCTTAATGACAATTGCACAAAAAAGGAGTAGCTAACTGAATAACTACTCCCTTTGAATTAGACTTTTACAACTCCCGAACCCAGATATTTCGGAATCTCACAGGGTTACCGTGATCCTGAAGTTTGATAGGTAACTTCTCTGGATGAGCCTTGTAATTCGGAATACCAATATATTCTGTTGGGCCTTTTAAGATCACATGATTTTGAACTAGTACTCCATTCATCAAAACCGTAACAGTAGCAGGAGAAGTCAAAATACCGTCTTTATTGAAGCGGGGAGCTTTGAAAATAATATCATAATAATTCCACTCACCAGCAGGTCTAAGTGCCATCGCCAAAGGAGGAAATTGTTTATATATACTTCCAGCTTGTCCATTTGTATAGGTCTTACTTTCGTAGCTATCCAATACCTGCACCTCATACATTCCCATTAAGAAAAAACCAGAGTTACCTCTCCCCTGACCTTCGCCTACAATCTCTGTTGGCGCTGACCACTCTACATGATACTGAGCATCACCAAAAGGCAATTTGGATTGTATATCTCCCTTACCTCTTGTCACTACCAATTCGCCATTTTCTATAGTCCATTCCGCAGGACTTGAACCGTCTTTTGCACTGACAAAACCGTTCAGACTAGAACCGTCAAAAAGTACAATTGCATCAGAAGGAGGAGCGGTATTGTTTGCTCCAGGAGTGACTTTCGGCGGGACCGGAGTGTAGAATTCCGTAGCCTCAGGCTTCATTGGTGGTGGAGTTTTCTCCTGGGCAGTTGCTAATGAACTCAAAGTCAAAGCACCGGCAGTCAAAGCAAGTGCGAAAATGCTATTTTTCATACGATAGATTTTAGGATTTACTATTAAGGCGATAAATTAAGCCAAAACACGGCAAACCAAAAACCATTGGTGGATTTTAAATTGTGGTGCAGATTCTCTTTAGTAAATTCCAGAAACCATTTTCCTATGAAAAAACTAATACTCAGCCTTTTTCTCAGCATTCTCATTAGCGCATCAGGATTTGCGCAATCCTCCTATTATTTCCCAGAGGAAAGTTTTGACCCAAGTATT
The DNA here is from genome assembly GCF_003254055.1 of Algoriphagus chordae. Lineage (GTDB taxonomy): Bacteria > Bacteroidota > Bacteroidia > Cytophagales > Cyclobacteriaceae > Algoriphagus > Algoriphagus chordae. The sequence continues at coordinate 21,624 of NZ_QKZT01000022.1, read as the reverse complement.
CCTTCTCCTGAAGAGTTTTTAGGCTATCCAATCGGCGATTGGCATACACGATATGATTTGATCGTCAAATACTTCGAAAAACTGGATGAAGTTAGCCCGTTAGCCGAGCTAAAAACGATAGGTTATACCCATGAACATAGACCTAAAATCATCCTTACCATTGCTTCAGCTGCACATATGGCTGATTTGGAAGCAATCAGAAAAACACATCTTCAATTGGTAGATCCGAGCCTTCCAATGCCCGATGTAAGTAATATGCCGGCGATTATTCATTTGGGATATGGAGTGCATGGTAATGAACCTTCCTCAGCAGAAGCAGCCATGCTTTCTGCCTATTGGTTGCTAGCTTCTCAATCTGAATTAGCACAAAATCTGCGTGAAAACTCCGTCGTTCACTTCGATCCTACCGTCAATCCTGATGGGCGTGATCGCCATAGCCTCTGGGCAAATAGCAACAAAGGCTTTCCTCCTGTAGCCGATCCGCTGGATAGGGAGCATAATGAAGCTTGGCCTGGCGGAAGAACAAATCATTACTGGTTTGATCTGAACAGGGACTGGCTACCTCTGGCACATCCAGAATCTCAGGTGAAAATAGCCTGGTATCACGACTGGTATCCAAATGTGACCACCGATTTTCATGAAATGGGGACAAATAGCACTTATTTCTTTGAGCCAACTAAACCTTACGGAAGTGAGAATCCTGTAATCCCAAGAAAAAATTACGATGATATCAATGTGCGCTTTGCAGCCTATTTCGCAGACTACTTGAATGAAATAGGAAGCCTTTACTGGACCAAAGAAGTCTTCGATAATAGCTATCCCGGCTATGGCTCAACCTATCCGGATATCCAAGGCGGTTTAGGGCTAGTATTTGAACAAGCCAGTAGCCGAGGACATCTGCAGTCCAGTCAGCGTGGAGATATCAGCTTTGCCTTTACGATAAAAAATCACGTACGAACCTCTCTCGCGACCATGGAAGCCGGTTTGGATAATAGAGAGTATATGCATGATTACCTCAGAGAGTTTTTCGAGACGGCAGTCTCTGAAGGCGCAAAAGATCCAGCCAAAAACTATGTCTTCGGCGACGAGTATGATGCAAGTAAGAATCAACTTTTTGTGAAATTCCTGTTAGATCACAAAATCGAAGTATTTGAAAACACTAAAGACCTGAGTGCTGCTGGATACGAATTCAAAGCTGGCAAGTCATGGATAGTACCTACATCTCAGCCACAATATAGAATGGTACGTACCATGTTTGAGGATGTAAAAGAATTTGCTGACTCGGTATTCTATGATGCTTCAGCCTGGACTATGGCTCGTGCTTACGATATGCCTTTTGCGCCAAGTTCCGCTATCAAATCAGGGGATCAAATTACGGAAGCAGCAGTTTCTACTTTTGAATTCCCTACGGAAAAAGCCTATGCCTATTTGATAGATTGGGCGGATTATTATGCTCCCAAAATGCTCTTTGATTTGCAAGAGGCAGGAGTTCATGTCGAGATCATCAATCGACCATTTACGGCAAATACACAAGCTGGGGAAACCAAATTTGCAGCAGGAACCTTGATGATTCCTACAGGTTTTCAAAGCTTAGAATCCGAAAAACTCGTAAGCCTTGTTCAGGAACTGGCAAAGGAAAATTCACAGCAAATATTCGCGGCAGGTACAGGTATGAATGTAGCAGGGATAGACCTTGGTTCTAATCTGGTCGGAGCGGTGAAAAAGCCTAAAGTAATCATGGTAGTGGGTGAAGGAATATCAAGTTATGAAGCAGGAGAGATATGGTATCTATTGGATAGTCAGTTGGGTATGCCAATAACGAAAGTAAACTCCGATGATATGGGAAGAGTAAACCTTTTCGATTATACAAGCCTAATCTTACCATCTGGAAATTACAATTCATTGTCTGATGCTTTCCTCACACATCTGAAAGACTGGATCAGTCGTGGCGGCACCGTTATATCCATGAAAAGTGCCAGCAGCTGGTTAAATAAAAAGGAGATTATCAAAGAAACACTGGTAGAGGTTAGTGACGAAGAAAAAGAAGCAGAACCTAAAAACCTTCCATTTGCGATACAGCGAGAGCATGAAGGAGCCAAGTCAGTTGGAGGAAGCATCTACATGGCAAAACTGGATCTGACCCATCCTATCGCTTATGGCTATCAGCGGGATGAACTTCCTGTTTATCGCAACAACAGCATATTTATGAAGCCGAGTGAAAACAAGTACCTCAGCCCTATTCGATATACCGAAAACCCACATTTGGGAGGATATATTTCTGACGCAAATCTGGAAAAGCTAAAACAAAGTGCGAGTGTAATTATATCGCCTGTAGGTGGTGGTAGAGTGATCAATTTCTTCGACAGTCCCAACTTCCGAGGAACTTGGTTTGGTACCAATAAATTATTCCTAAACGCTTTATTCTTTGGGGATTTGATGGATTAGATATGGCACTGCAAGTCGCTACTGCATGACTTCAGTGGCGCTCTTTTCTTTGAATTTTAGGAATCCAATACAGTGTTTTCAAAATAAAAAACCACAGCTCTCACTGTGGTTTTTTTTGGTTAGTTATCTTATGTATTATTTAGAGAACATGGTAAACATCCACATTCTTTTCTCGATATCACCCACAAATTTCGTAAGCATATCAGCTGAAGCGATATCATCAGCTTCTTCTGCAGCTTTGGCCGCTTTACGATGTGACTGAGCCAAAATGCCCAAGCCATCAATCACATGCTTTACGCATTCATCTCCATTCGAAACATCCGTAATCTCCTTGTGAATAGTGCTTTTCAAATAATCAGAATAGGCATGTAGCGGCTTGAAACCTATCGTTACGATTCTTTCTGCCAACTCATCTATATTTTCATATAGTTGAGTATAAAGCTCCTCGAACTTGATGTGTAGATCAAAGAAGTTTTCCCCTTTCACATTCCAGTGAAACCCTCTTACGTTCTGATAGAAAATATGGTAATCAGAAAGTAAATCATTCATTTGGCCGGATAGTTCTTTCATAGCTTTATTATCCAATTTCAAATGATTTGCGAGTGTTGCTTTAGTAGTAGTCATATGTAGTGTCTTTAAAATTTAAAATTATACTACTAATCATCCAAGAGACATGCCACGACCATACCCCCCAAACGAATACTGGGGTTTGATAGACTATGCGGAATACTATTTTGACTTATCTCTAAACGATACGATAAAAAATGGATTATTCTGATCAGCTATAAAATCAGCCAAGCTAATCCCATGAAAACAATTCCCCAATTCGTTGAAAAACCTCACTCCTAACAGCGTAAAATGAACGCTCAAAACTCATTAAAAAGTAATGGGATCAATATTCACCGCGTCCGAAATCTATTATCGCGTGTAAGACAAGGTCATATTTCCAGACAATTCTCCGCTTGGAGTTTCCATACTTACTTTATGGATAGTTACCAATTCCTTGTCCGTAAGCTTGATGAGCGTGTAAGTCAGGTCATTTCCACTCTTGTCGTGGATGATCAATTGATCATCTTTCAGCTCCCAAGTACCGGACCCATTGTCATATTCACCTACAAGCTTTTGGTATGTACCATCTTCATTGAGATTAAAGCTACTATTCAAGTGCCTTTCTATCCCACCATTAATGGTAACAGGAATGCTCGGACCAGCCTTTTTGACAAACAATTGATCACTGCCCTTCCATGAGCCAACCAACTTCTCCTCAAGGTTGTCCGTGCAGGAAAACATCATAACCGTAAGGACCAGCAATGGAAGACATACTAAAAATCGACTACTTACTTCTATTTTGTTCATGGGATGGATTGCAGCTATTGACCGGCAAAACTAGATCATTTGTCTACAAACAAAAAACATCCGAAGATACTCCGGATGTTTTACTACTAATTAAAACTTAACTTTTACAATTTAAATCTCACAGGAAGTCTCATTCGTGTTTTTACGATCTCCCCATCCTTTTTTCCAGGAGTCCATTTTGGAGACTCTTTCACCAATCGTAGCACTTCCTCATCGCATCCTCCTCCTATACCACGCAGGATTTCAACAGAATCTATTTCGCCGTTTTTTAAGACTACGAATGTAGCGATCACAGTACCTTCTATTTTCGCTTCGCTAGCTGCTTTAGGATATTTCAAGTTTTCGGCCAAATAGGTATTCCAGCCATCCATTCCCCCTTTGGGTTGTGGCATTTCATCTACCTCCATATGGACAGTCTCAGATTCTGTCTGTGCAATCGCCGTTTGATTGGGAAGAGTAGCGAAAAAGAGCATCGCAAGTAGAAACAGAGGAGATGCTTTAATTGGGAAATTGGAGATTGATAATTTCATAATAATTGGTTTAGGTGAATGTCTTTCAGTATGGTAAAGTAGAGTTATTTATAAGTCGAAACTTCAAGTATCTCCACGAAATCAGATTTTGGTTACTAAGTGATTTTAGTTCAACTTAAAGCGAATAGGCAGTCTCATTCTTGTATTGATGACTTTGTCTTTTTGAGAACCTGGAGTCCAGTCTGGGGAATTCTGTACTGCTCGAATTGCTTCTTCGTCAGCTCCTCCACCTATACCTCGGAGTATTTCAAAGTCTGAAAGAGAACCGTCAGCATTGACAATAAATGCTACGATCACGGTTCCTTCAATACCTAATTTTCTAGCCTGTTCAGGATAAGTCAAATTATTTCTTAAATACTCATTCCATCCTGACATTCCTCCTGGAGGATTTGGCTGCTTTTCTACCACATCAAATACTGTTTCTCCATCCTTACCTAATTTTCTAGCGGTAATGTCAGCCGGTCCTATCTTGGTAGCTTTTGACTCACCCATCATCGTAGGAGCATCGATATCTTCTTCGGGAGTGATTTCACAGGAAAACACAAAGAACAAAGCAGCTAATACGGGAATCGCAAGCAAGAACCTACGCATTTCCCTCTTCTGGGATTCTGGTTTACTCATCATGATAATTCGTTTTTTGGTTTGAAATTGGTTAAAGTTATTCATGAAGTGCCAGCCCTGTCCTCCTCTGATCATCTGGAGTAAAAGGCCAGAGTACTCTCTTTTGGAATAGCTGGAGGTCACCCCCTGATCTGCCTGGTATTCATGCACTTCTCTAAGAGAATTTTCAAACTGGTAGATAAGCGGATTGAACCAAAAGATAATTTTTGCAAACTGGACTAATAGCAAATCCCAGCTATGCTTCAATCGCACATGCACCGATTCGTGAAGGACGATTTGCTTCTGCTCAGAGCGACTTGGATCAAAATCTGGAAGCAAAATGTAGCTGAAAAAGGAAGCAGGAATGAATTTAGGATGAACAGCTATCCAGTAATCTTTGTAGCGCATCAACTTGGATTTGCCCAATAAGCGCTGTGATAGAAAGAAGCCCAAAAACAAATGAACCGACATGACTACTACCCCAGCGAGGTAAGTATAAAAAAGAATTTCCTGCCATGAATAACTCAAGGATTCTTGTTCTACCCCTTTGCCCACCAGAAACTCAGGAAGGGTAATTTCGCCAGTTCCTATTCCCTTGACCCCAAGATTAATTGATAACAAAGGAATGATAAATGACAGCATCAACATGCCAACCAATAAGACTCTATTCAAGGTGAAAAAAGTCAAATCACTCAACACAAGTCTGTAAAAGAGCACCGTGATGGCTACGCAAATACTTGCCTCAGTTAGATAGATTAGGATAGCGTTCATGATTCTGTGGGTTTATCCATATCATCAATCATGCGCTGTAAACCCTCAATTTCCTTGTCAGAAATCTTATTTTCTTTTACCATAAAAGAGAGAAAATTTCCCACCGAACCTTCGAAATAATTTTTTACCAATTGATTTACACTTCTCTTGCTGTAATCAGCCTGTGTGATCAATGGGAAATACTGGTGCGTGGTACCGTAAGCTTTGTGATCCAAATAACCTTTCTTCTCCAGTAATTTGATAGCAGAAGCCAAGGTGGTGTAAGGCGGTTTCGGATCTGGCAATTCATCTAGTACATCTCGGACAAGCGCTTTTTCAAGTCTCCAAAAAATTCGCATGATCCTTTCTTCGTTGTTATTTAATTCTTCCATATCCCTAAGATAGAAACGAATTTTTAATAATCCTACTATTTTTTCGTAGATAGATCTATTTCACAAATATTAAGGTTTAACCTCTTGCTCAATAAGAACCACCACCACCGTTCGTATCTCACGAAGGGCTTCCGATATAGCCTATGAGACGGGTTTCAATACACCCGCATATTTTTCAAAATGCTTTCAAAAAGCATATGGCATGGTCCCATCTGCCTATAACAAAACCATCCGAGCTTCCGCCTAACAACTGTCCTTCTAACAACCCTTCCCTATTTCCCTCTAAAACAACCTATGAACGAATAGTGCTATTTTTTGAATGAAATGTGGTTGAGCCCCTTCTTAACCCTGATTAGATTTGACTAAACTCTAACATACTCATCTCATGGCTACTCAACTCACAGACTTAGACGTTACTTTACTAGACAATTTGAGCGCTCAGCTCAAGGGCAAGCTGGTTTTATCCACCGATAAGGAATACGATAACACCAGGAAGGTTTTCAATGGAATGATCGACAAGCATCCCGGCATGTTTGTCATGTGTACCGATGTCGCAGATGTCGTTGCCGCAGTGAATTTTGCCAGAGAAAATAAACTTGCACTCGCCATCCGAGGTGGTGGGCACAATGGCGGCGGATTGGGTTTATGTGATGATGGATTGGTCATAGATCTGTCGGGGATTAAAAATGTAAGAGTGGATACTTCTGACAATACCGTAAGAGTGGGCGGTGGAAATACCTGGGGAGAGGTGGATCATGCTACACATGTCTTTGGTCTAGCTATCCCTGCCGGAATCATCTCAAGCACAGGGGTCGGAGGCTTAACACTCGGAGGAGGCGTTGGCTATTTGTCTAGAAAATATGGTTTGACCATCGACAACTTGCTGGAGGCAGATATGGTGTTGGCGGATGGAACCTGCGTCACCGTCAATGCTACACAGAACAAGGATCTCTTCTGGGCCATTCGTGGCGGAGGCGGGAATTTTGGCATCGTCACCTCCTTCAAATTCCAAGCACATCCATTAAAAACAGTTTTCGGTGGACCGACTTTATGGCCTATTGAGAAGACTGAGGAAATAATGGATTGGTATCATAAGTTTATCCATGATGCTCCAGATGACTTGAATGGATTTATAGCTACCATGATTATTCCAGGACCTCCATTTCCGGAGGATCTACACAACAAACAATTTTGCGGAATCGTCTGGTGCTACACTGGCGATATGGACAAAGCAGCAGAAGCATTCAAGCCTATATTGGCAAAGAATCCAATATTCCAACACGTAGGTGAAATGCCTTATCCTGCTATTCAGACCCTCTTTGACGGGCTGTTTCCGCCGGGTTTGCAGTGGTACTGGCGTGCAGATTTTTTCAATGAATTAGGTCCTGAAATCAGAAAAGAACATTTGAATTTCGGTTCTACGATTCCCACTCCCCTCTCTCAAATGCACCTATATCCTATAAGTGGAGCTGCGAGCCGAGTTGGGTCTGAAGAAACCCCTTGGGCATATCGCGACGCCAAGTACGCTGGCGTAATCGTAGGCGTAGATCCAGATCCTGCGAACAAGGACAAAATCACCAAATGGTGCAAGGACTACTGGAGAGCCTTACATCCCTATTCCTCAGGCGGCGCCTATTCCAATTTTATGATGGACGAGGGTGAAGATCGTGTCAAGGCCAGTTACAAACACAACTACGAACGCCTAACACAGATAAAAAAACGATACGATCCGAACAACCTCTTCCGAATCAATCAGAATATAGCACCTGAATAAGTCTATGATTGCAAGGTTCTATGGTGGAAAAAGGAGTGCCAAATAAAAAAACCTAGGGATGAAGCTCTCTTACTTTTATCCATGGAAAAATCAATAAGCAGATTATCAGTACCTTGATAAAAATCACATCAAAATTACGATGTGATAATTCAGGCTGCCTAGCTAGGCGAATAAAGCAATTCTTAGCAGAAGGAGTAATCTTACATTTTTATTCAACTATTTATATAATTAATAATTTTTATCACTTATGGCAGATGTATTAACAAGGGTTAAAGTAAAAGAACTAAGAAATATCCCTATCGGTTTTGGTAAAGCCATCGAATATAATTTCACTACCAAATTCAATCCTTCATCCGAAATCGTAGGAGGCTCCAAACAGATTGTAGTATATGTAAGACAAAAAGGTCCCGAGCCTCTCCTAATAGCTCCAGTGGAAATACAGCTTATTAATCCTAACAAATTAATAGTAAGTGAAGAGCTCACTCCGTTCCTAAGTGCAAAATTTTCCACAAAAACTGCTTTAGGTAATATTAAATTCCCTGGAAAAACAGCGATATCTGTACTCGATGATCTTGTCGACGTAGGCTCACCCTTTGACCCTACTCTTCCACCTCCAGGCCCACCCGCACATTTGACCCAATTCAAATACACCATTAAAGATAACGACCCTAATGGGGCTTGGACTATTCAAATAAAAAACAAGGGGGTTCAGTCTGAAAATTTTGAAATCGATATTTCACATCCGGATTTACAATTAAAACTAGAAGAATCAGCAGTCCCATTTAGCTTGTTGAATCGCTTATTGAAAAAGGTCAACCGGTTATTTGCTGTTAGTCTTAAAATTGACAAAAACCTTACGCTAGATTTCAGCAGCAAGGCAAAAAAAATGCTTGGCATTGACAAAATAGAAATCCCTATTGGTGAGCTTTCCACATCTATTGACCCAATCAAAGACCCTCTGACTGGATTATCAGTTGGATCAATATCAGTAAACTTCTCTCTAAATAATATCAATCTAGAATCACTAGACTTAAGCGTAATTCCTTCAGATGGAGATGCCATTGCACTAGCTGCAGAGGTTGTTTTTGAGACATCTGGGAATGAAGTTAACGTCGTAGGACCAAATGTCAATATCACCAAACTAGCAGTGAAATCTGAGCTAGCATTCAAAGCTCCATTTAATCAAAGCTATTATGAAGAGCGAAATTTGGCAGGAAAACTCATTGCTTCTCATTCTCCAATCAGTGCAGCAGAGCCAACCATACTCCCAACAATCCACGCCGAAAAATTTATTGTTTTTAAAACACAAAGCGGAATAAATGCTGGTGCCAAATCCGCTATCGAGAAAATATTAAAAGCTAATTCGACAAAAAAGATACTCAAGACTGTTGCAGAACATTTCACTGATATGCTATTGTTTTTAGCTTCTGGAAGAAACAACCAAGTGTTTTTCGATTTGCAAACAACTTCGAAAGATTTCACTGTGAGACATTATAGCAGACCTTCAGCGAAAATACGGCTCAAGGATAGTCTGATAACAACTAGGCCTACCATGAAGGTAACCAAAATCATTAACCAAAGTGCACCCAGCAAGCCAAGTCCCATTCCCACTACTTCACAAAAGACAAGGTTGCATAAATCTATTTTCTCAAGCTTCAAATTTGGCAGATTCTTCCAGAAGGATAAAGCTTCAATAAGTATAAAACCTCCAACACACAATGCCCCAGTCAAACCTGATTCTAAGCAGATAGAACATATTGTAGTACTGACCTTAGAAAACAGGTCATTTGATCACATGCTGGGATATTTGACTCAAAAAAAGAACAGAACAGATGTGGATGGACTGGGAGCAGCGCCCAATCACACTAATCCTATTCCAGGCACCAACTTCTCGCATAGCGTATTTAAACTCACGGATGGGGCCAAAATCAGCGTGGACCCAGGGCATGGAGTAAAGCAGGTCAAAGAGCAGATTGCCAATGGTGAAATGTCGGGATTTGTCTCAAACTATATGAGTAAAACCGATATCAAGAATGATCCAGGCAGTGAAAAGTTGGTAATGGGTTTTTATGACGACGATACACTAGGTATGTTTGATTTCCTTGCAGAAAATTATATGATCTGTGATCGATGGTTCTCATCTCACCCCGGGGCTACCTACCCCAATAGATTTATTTCTGTAATGGGATCTGCACCAAGCATCAACAATTTTGAAATAGGTGGAAATGAAGCAGGAGCTGTCAAAGGCGACACCATTTTCGATATTCTGACCCAGAAAAATATCAGTTGGAACTATGTAGAGAGCAATATTGCCTTTCTGCGAATGTTCGATAAATACAGAGTGGATGAAAAAAACATTATCCAAAGAGATGAATGGTTGAGTAAGGCAAGAAATGGACAGCTTCCAGCCGTTTCATGGATAGATCCACACATCATTGACCTAGAGATAGAAGGTGAAGCTGATGATGACCATCCGCCAGCAAATGTCGGGAAAGGTCAACTTGGTGTCAAAGAGATTTACGATGCACTGAAAAGCAATGACTTGCATTGGCAGAAGACCCTATTTATCATCACTTATGACGAGCATGGTGGTTTTTATGATCATGTGCCTCCACATGGCATCAACGGTGAGGGGAACCCAGTAGTACACAAGATTCACAAAGACGGTGCAAGTCATTACGGCTTGCGAGTACCTGCATTTATTATTTCTCCTTGGGTAAAGCCAAAATCTGTATCAAAGACAGTCTTCGATCACACTTCTATTCTTAAAACTATTCTTTCCAATTTTATAGGCCCCGAAGGCACCAACAAAGAATTGCTCGGCAAGAGAACAGATGCCGCCAACAGTATATTATCAGTTCTAGACCGACGCCCGAGGGCAGTCACGCCATCCACTGTAGCAAATCATCAGTTTTTTATAGCTGCAAATGCGCCTGGTGAGATAAATGACAGGGAAGTGAGTGCGGATAGTTTTCATGACAACATGCTACTATTTGGTTTTGGCTCAAAATTCCGCAAAATAGTTGCTGATCAAATTAAGAAAAAGGAGTAATGATACTTCTATTATAAAGGCTCTAGATTTTGAAATAGTATAGTTGCCTGTTCTGGGATCAATAGTGTTAATTTTTGGGTAAATAATGGTGGTTTACCTAATTAATCATAACTAGTTTTCATCTCAAGCCTAAGCAAAGAGCAAGCACTAAATCAGCTCAGAACTAGTAGACTTATGGACTAAATAACTAATATCCTCACCATAACTCGTTTAATCATGAAAATCAACAAAGAGGCCATACCTGTGGTAATGCAAACACCTGATACGATTATGCGCAACATGCCTGGCTATGGAGGTATGACCATCGCATTCAATGAAGTTCCAGCCGGAGCGGATTTTACACCACTATTGCAGGGACTTCACAACAATAGCTGCCACTGTCCGCACTGGGGATACCTAGTGGAAGGCGCTATGCGCGTCATATATGACGATGGAACAGAAGAACTGTTAGAAAAGGGTGATGTCTTCTATATGCCTAATGGACATACCGCCAAAGCAGAGCAGAACACAAAAATCATTGACTTCAGTCCAACCAAGGAGTTTCAGGAGGTAATGGAGCATATAGGAAAGAAGATGGCTGAAATGGGTTGACTCGTGCTTACAAAACAGAAGAGGAAACCTTTGTTGCAATAATCCTCCCCTTTTACCCTAACAAGAGACAATTCTGTTAAGTAAGCCCAAAAGTAAGAACACACTCAAACCTAACAGTCCCATGGGGACAAGCCATTTAGTTAGCCTAGGGTTTCAACCCTAGGTTATAAATCACGGAAGCCAAATTCTCTCGGCCAAGATGTTTCTTTGCACCCGAAGGTTTCTGCCGAGAAATGGAAATAACAATTATTGAAAACACAAGGACTTTGGATTAAACAGGCAATCGGGCTATTGTGCTATAGGGTGAATGATGATTCGTCCTTACAAGAGAAGAGCTGAAGAGGGAAAAGATTCCGCTCAAAACTGCTTCCAAAAAGCGCTAATGTTAAACTAATATCATAAGCGAGAATATCTAGATGTGGCACTCAAACCAAACAGTCCCATAGGGACGAGCCATATAGCTAGCCTAGGGTTTCAACCCTAGGTAATAAAACAACGAAGCCAAATTCTCTCGGCCAAGATGGTTCTTTGTACCCGAAGGTTTCTGCCGAGAAATGGAAATGACAATTATTGAAAGCACTGGGACATTGGATCATTGAGCCATTGGGGCAATAGCTCAATGGCTCTAAAGGACGAATGATGATTCGCCCCTACAAGAGTAGAGCGGAAGAGGGAAAAGATTCCGCTCAAAACTGCTCCCAAAAAGCGCTAATATTAAACTAATATCATAAGCGAGAATATCTAGATGTGGCACTCAAACCAAACAGTCCCATAGGGACGAGCCATATAGTTAGCCTAGGGTTTCAACCCTAGGTTATAATTACCGAAGCCAAATTCTCTCGGCCTAGGTGGTTCTTTGTACCAGAAGGTCCTGCCGAGAAATGAAAATGGAAAATTGTGAAAGCACTGGGACATTGGATCATTTAGACATTGGGGCAATAGCTCAATGGCTCTAAAGGACGAATGATGATTCGCCCTTACAAGAATAGAGCTGAAGAGGGAAAAGATTCCGCTCAAAACTGCTTCCAAAAAGCGCTAATATTAAACTAATATCATAAGCGAGAATATCTAGATGTGGCACTCAAACCTAACAGTCCCATGGGGACGAGCCATATACCTAGCCTAGGGTTTCAACCCTAGGTTATAAATTACCGAAGCCAAATTCTCTCGGCCAAGATGGTTCTTTGTAACCGAAGGTTCTGCCGAGAAATGGAAATGATAACTCATATTTACCACAAAGCACCGCCTTGCTAATAATGAACGCTCAATGAGATAATAATGAAGTTGGCTGATCGGGATAGCTATTCTATTGTGGAAATCCTTTGGCTCAATACAAAAAACCAAAAAGCCATAATGGGATCTTGGATCCGAGACCCAATTCAATTCCATCGGCAGCAACAACATCAGTTTCAAGTCCTGATTTAGGAAGGTCTTTCCCTGCTCCCCACACCTCAATATTCCATATTTTGTCCACTAAAAAATCTCCTTTTAGAGGCAAAGTCATCTTATGTTTATAGCTAAGCTGATTGAGCAGAAAAGTCTCTCTAAGATTGCCAACATCTACATTTCTCCCCAGAGCATATGCTAAGTTGGTGTTTTCAAGATATAGTTTTGAAGGCTTCTGCAAAATGGATATTCCCTCATTGGACTGATACAGATTACTTGTCAATTTACTTTCATCGAGGTATTGAAAATAGGTCAGCAAGGTAGTTCTATTGATACCGATTTTTTGACTGAGTTTGGTCACATTAGGGATAAAGGGAACTGAATCAGCGATTATTGCCAATAACTGCTTAATCTTTGGCACATAAGCTAAATCAAATTTGCGCAGCTGAGGCAGCTCTACCTCCAACACCAAATTGACAACAGCGCTAAGCTGCTGCTCATATAAATCCCCAAATTCTCTTGAAAATGGATAATAGCCCTTTCGTAGGTAATCACTAAAATATTGAAAAGGTCGAACTTCTGTCAACAATTCATTTGCAATAGCTATATGCTCATGAATTAAGACATCAAGCTTCAAAACTGGAAGATTCAAACCTGCTTCCAAATTTAGGTATTCCCGAAAAGAAAGTCCGGTCAGCTGGTACATCACCGCTCTCCTACTCAAGTCCGCCCCAGCATTAAGTATTTCGAGGAGTGAGGAACCAGTAAAAACAACTTTCAACTCGGGGTAAAAATCGTATATATTCTTCAATTCTCTAGACCAATTAGGATACTTATGAACCTCATCCAGCACCAATAGCTTACCGCCCGTTTTGGTAAATTGATCTGCTAAATCCAAGAGACTGTGAGTAGAAAACCAAAAATGATCTAGGGAAACATAAAGGACAGTAGAATCTGAACTCCCAAATTCCTTTTTCAGATATTGAAGAACCAAGGTGGTCTTCCCAACTCCTCTGGCACCTTTAATCCCAATCAGGCGATTTTCCCATCGTATTTCTTCAAGCAAGTTACGCTGAAAATCTAGCGCTGTATTTCGTAAAAGCTTTTGGTATAGACTAAATAGAATCTCCATGGTTGTTTATCTTAATAAACAAATATATCCATTTTTTGTTTATTGTGATACACGTTATACACAAGATCAATTGCGCTGACTTGCTGTGGAAAGTGAACCATTGATTGACATAAGGAAGAGCCATATAGCTAGCCTAGGGTTTCAACCCTAGGTAATAAAACAACGAAGCCAAATTCTCTCGGCGTAGGTGGTTCTTTGTACCAGAATGTTCTGCCGAGAAATGGAAACGGAAAATTGTGAAAGCACAGGCACAATGGGGCGATGGGCGAATGATGATTCGCCCTTACAAGAGCAGAGCTGAAGAAGAAAAGATATTCTAGCCTCCCCATCTACCCTTATCAAAAGGCACTTCTGTTAAGTAAGCCCAAAACTAAGAACGCACTCAAACCTAACAGTCCCATGGGGACGAGCCATATTCCTAGCCTAGGGTTTCAACCCTAGGTTATAAATTACCGAAGCCAAATTCTCTCGGCCAAGATGGTTCTTTGTACCAGATGGTTCTGCCGAGAAATGGAATTGGAAAATTGTGAAAACACAGGGACATTGGATCATTGAGACATTGGGGCAATAGCTCAATGGCTCTATAGGACGAATGATGATTCGCCCTTACAAGAGCTGGAAAACACAAAAACCTCAGACTTATACGATCTGAGGTTTATGCAGGACCTGATGAGGCACAGAAATTAAACCATTGAAACTTGCTCTTTTATCAATTCTCCCATACTTCGCATATTCATAGAAAGCATTCCGTACTCAGAATGGAGCTTTGCATAATGACTTAATAATTCATCCAACTCAGCTAAACAACTTTCAGGATTGGTACCGAAATTATGCGGATGCCACCAAAGATGATATACTTCCTTATGCTGTGCAGCAAATGTCATTTCGGATTTAATTCTCAGCAAACGACTCTTGTTCATTAGCAAATTGTGCTGCTGCTGAGGACGAAGTATCCTAGAAGCGGGGATAATTATTGGTTCCTGTTCAAATAAATTGACTTCTTCCAAAGCATAAGAGGTCTTTGCTCCAACCTGAAAAAAGCAGTCTGCAGATCGGAAAATTTTCTTACTGAGGTTTTCGTGCTGAGTTTCTTGCCAAAACCAATTTCTTGGATTACCACGAACGTACTTGTACCCCTCCTCTAAACAAATCCCCAAATACAACTCATTGATATGGTTTCGGGGAAACACAAGAGATTCCAGTCCAACCCCAAACTTATCTTTAGAAATTCTTTGAGTGGCCATTAGATCCTCACGAAACTGCTCCGGGCTTTGGCCACGCATCAAAGTATAATAATGTGCATAAGTATGCGAACCTAATTCCTGGCCTGGAGTATCAATAATCTGCCTGATTAGATCCGGAGCAAAATGCACCTCGGGCCTGATGCCATTTTTCTTAACCCATTCATACGCAGAGTATTTTCTGTCCCGGTAGGATGGCAAAAACTTGGGTGAGTATGCACGCCATTCTTCTTCATTCTCTGCAAAAAGCATCCCTACAGTAGCCCAAGTAGCCTGCACATTCGCTTTGGCAAACTTCTCCAACATAATCGGGACGATCTGCCTGGTATTAAGAAAGTAAGAAGGCTTGTAGCCAGTTCCTACCTTATCGAAGATACCCCAGAGGAGTTCGAAGTCAAGAGAAATGGTGAAGGTGCCGGTTTTCATTTTATATATAGACTTTTGAAGAAATATTTCAAAGGAGTATAGCCTATCCCGATTCATTGTGAACAAGCTAATCTAGGTCAAATACCTCATCGCGAAGAACGAAGCGATCTATTTATCAAATAGCAGGAAGCTCCAGTTAGGACAATACTGAGTCGGCTTTTGTATTTCACTTTTAGAAATGAAGGGAATTCATTCTCAATTCCTCAAACAAATCTTCCCAATTGGGATTGACTGAATATCAAGCTTTTTATTTGCTCTACTACCACCTTCTATTTACTTTTCCCGATTTATAACTTCATCAATAGATTGACAATTTTCAAAATATACCAGCTTATCCAAGTTGTATTTTGCGGTGAATGAAGTTGGGTAAAACTTCAATTTATGCTCCTAAACACGACGAATAAGGTTTTCAGTTACTCCAATATCTAGAACAGAGTTATTCTTATTTGTCATAAGATATATTGAGCCATCTTTTTTCATCGAGAACAGGGAATAACTGACAAATTACAGTCGTTTTGGAGGGAGGTAAATAGTTAACAGATACAGATTGCTTCGTGCCTCGCAATGACGTTAAAACACTATTTCTCAGCCACCGCCAATTCCAAATTCTTCCTCTCCTCTTCCACTATCCGATTAAATATTTCTCCTCGTTTTTTGATTCGCGTGGTCCGTTGCCAATCCATAAAAGCCACTACCACAAAGAGCATAAAGTACATGATCTGAGACTTCTGCCGGATGATAATACCCAGATTAGACATCACAAAGGTCATGGAGATTGATATGGAAATAAATACCACCGCAGACATCTTCACCATAGCAGGAGCTTGTTTGATATACTTGATGAAATCCATTCGAACCACCTTACTAAACATGTAGATGTATAGTGCATTTTCAAAGGAAATCGCAATTCCCAAGGCATTTGGTGAATCAATAAACAAAGGCCTAAACCAAAAAGTAAATAGCTTCATAGGCATGCTATATGACTCCATAGCCACTCCCGAACCTGAAGACCGAAGTCTCCCCATATTCAGGGCAGACTCTTCTTCAAAGCTTTCTAATACATTATTAGGGTCATAACCTAAGAAAGCTAGTAAATCTTCATAAACATAAATACTCATTCCTATTGCAAAAAACACCACCAAGTACTTTTGATAAATAGGGACTTTTTCCTTACCCAGCACAAAGCCCACTCCCATACCTATCAGAATTGCAAAGAGAATATGAGGTCTCACCATATAGCAAAGAAAGCTCCCAAATGCGATATAACTAAGTCTCTTTTGAGGCCAAGAAAGTCCATAAACCAAAAAGCCTATTCCTGCAAAAATCACTGCCCCCTTGCCCAGAGAGGCAGTCCAGAAATGCATATTAGGCAAAAACATAAAAATCGTAATCGCATCCCAACCTTGGAATTTGGGATTAAATCGAAGGTTCTCTTTAAAAAATAGGTAGAAATAAACAAAACCCCAGAATCCCAACCAACAGGACAAGAACATCATCATATCATAATTGAAATTCAACCATTTTACAAATGGATAGGACATCCAATGAATAAACTCCGTCCCTGCATGAAAAGAGTCAAACCAATTTCTGGAAATCTCAGTGTACCTATAATACATTTGAGAATCAGATCTGTTAAACTGGCTATATGTCCAATAGACTAATCCAAAGAACATATGGTACCAAAACATCTGGTTGAGTAACCCTGCTTTCACCCACTTATGCTCACGCTGCAAGTTGCCGAGTATGGGTTGGCTAATGCCAAAAAGGATGAGTATGAGGACTACTGCGCCAAGCACTGCGTTAATTTAAAATTTTTGAATTTGAAATTTAAAATTAGCGTATAGCGTACGAAATCCAACTTTATGATTACTTCGGATTGTATGTATGATTCAATGCTAAATTAAATTTTGAGTCCAATCCTCATAATGACAAGTATACGTCATTGCGAAGGAGGACTAGGGAATTTTACATTACAAAGGAATTCAACCGACTGAAGCAATCTCTTTGATCAGAGTATATATTCCAACTTTAAGATTGCTTCGGCAAAACACTCTCCTACCGTCGAGTGCTTTCCCTCGCAATGACGGACTCATAAACCTCTTCCAACTCCTCCACCATCCTATTCATACTAAAATGCTGTACCACTCTTTCTCGAGCAGCAAGGCACATTGATTTGTGAAGGGTCTCCTTATTGATTAGCTCAACACAGTGATCAACCAATTCTTCGTATTCATCTATCTCAGATAAAAAGCCTTGGATTCCATGCTGAATTACCTCACCAATACCTCCCGCACGAGTAGCCACTACCGGCACTTCACAGGACATGGCCTCTAGCATGGCAATGGGCAAACCCTCAAACTCTGAGGTACTCAGGTATATATCCAATATTGATAGATAAGGAATTACTTGTTTTTGTACCCCTACTAAATGAAAATGGCCTGATTTACCTGAATCTGATATCTGCTTTTCCAGCCTAGACCTCCACTCTCCATCGCCGACCAATATAAAATGTGTATTTGGGCATTTTCTCAAAATTTTCAAGGCTAGATCTATCCATAACCATAAGCGTTTTTGATCGCGGAATACTGCTACTATACCTATTATTTTAGCTGATTCAGGAATACCAAGGGTAGTTTTCAAATTGGAGTAAATCCCCCCTTCCCCCATTTGAAAAGGGGGATTTTGTCTCGAGTTACCAATAAGAGCTGAATCAAATTGTAAGATTGCTTCGTCGGCTTTCTTGCCTCCTCGCAATGACGAATCTACATCGGGCACTTGTCCGCCGTGGCGGATCCGACATCCTACACTTGTCCGCCGTGGTGGATCCCACATCTTCCTAAACACCTCCGTATTTACGCCATTCTGTATCACTTTGATCTTCATTCTACCACCACGCTGATAGGGATCCACCATGGAATTGAGCTGCATGGAGAGCGCCACTTCATTTGAAACAGCAATGGCTATATCTTGCCTTTTAAAGGTCATTCTATTACCCCAATAGGATATAGAATTGTATCTATCCCAGGTATTATGTTCTGTGTAGACAATGGGGATTTCCAGTTTATCACCTACAATCCTTGCCATAATTCCCGCCCAGGGCAGATGTGCATGAATAATATCTATCTGATGTGCCTTGACAAAGTCGCGAACCTTATTTACTTGAAAAAACAGCCCCAAATTGCTAGAAGGAAATAAATGTACCTGTATGGCCGCCGCTTCAAGCTCATCTACTATATTGTTCTTTTGATGGTAGAAGTAAATACAGTGAAACTCAAAGCGAGTCTGATCATGGACCAAGGCAGTTTCGGGAATGAGTTTTTCAGCTCCTCCACGGCCTAGTGATTTGATAAGGTGTAATATTTTAATTTTTTTATTTATCATGCTAAAGAAGATCTTTATCCTTCATTGCGAGTGAGGTATGAGCGATACAATATGCCATTCAATAAACATATTACTACTCCCACTGCTCAGGATCGCAATGACGTGACAACCGCCTTAAACATAAATTCTATATCCCTTTTCTTTCCGCCAGAAAATTGGCGGTGTGAAAAATCTCTAAACTTGAGTCGTAATTTTTAATCTCAAATAATCCATCTGAGACAATCCTATACATATGATATCCTGGGGACAATACTTCATAAAAATCTCTAAAGAAAACATCAGCATCAATGTCACATTTCCCAAATTCAAACTGAATGAAATTAATAGATAAAGAATCAATGAGAGATTTAGCTCCTTTGAGTGCTACTAACTCATGGCCTTCAATATCAATTTTCAATAAATCAATAAATTGAATTGAATTCTCGCTACAAAACGAATCAACCGAAATAACTTCAATTTCTTCGGTAAACTCATCTTGAAAATTATTTACTCTATATTCTAAATTATATACAGAAGCTGTAGTCCTTCCTTTTCCACTGGAGTACAATTTAAGTATGGCCTTCTCACTACCTATTCCTAGTTTATGGGTTTTTATCTTAGTACACGCAACAGTTTTTTCTTCCAAAATCTTATAGGTATAGGCTGATGGTTCGAAGGCATGTATGAACACTCTATCCGCAAACAATTCATTTGCTACCAATGAGTATTCGCCTGAGTTTGCTCCAACATCAAATATTAAGATCTCATCCTTATCTTTCAATTTCTGTTTCACGTAATTCAAAGCCCAAATCTCTCCACTGTGACTCAGAGATGCTCCGCCAAAGTAATTCATCCCTATCAATGAAATATGGTGCAATTTCACCCACAAAGGTTGCAGTACTTTGGAACGAATAATTTTTAGAAATTTTTGCCTCATCTGATAGATTTATAGTAAAATCCAAATTGATTTGAAATTTTAGAAATTGTGTATTGATCTTCTATTAATTCCATTGCTTTAAAAAGTTTTGCTTTTAAATCTACTTTGGAGCTATTCAGAACACTTACGATTGCTTTCTCAAATGAAACTGGCTTACCTGCAGGAACTAACCATCCATTCTCATTTTTTATCACCTCCCTAATCCCTCCTACATCATAAGCTATCACCGGTACTTTGCAATACATCGCTTCTAAAATCACTCCAGGCAATCCTTCTATTTTAGAAGGCATTACTAAGGCCTTTGCTTTAGATAAAATGGGGAAAATGTTTTGCTGTGAGGGTATCAATTGAACTTTAGATGCTAAGCCAAGTTCTTTAATTCTATCCTCCAATTTACTTTTAAGATTCCCTGACCCCATAAAGATTAACTTCAAACCTGGTTTATCTTTATGAATCTCAAAGAAAATATCCAGCATTCCTAAAGGGTCTTTTTCCTCCACCAAACCACCAATTTGCAGCAAGAAATCCTCTGGCATTGGTAAGGTGGGTTTTTGCTGCAATTTTAAATCTATATCCATGGAATCAATTCCAATTGGAATAGTTGTGGACTTATCCTGTGGAAATCTGAAAGTATCATGAAGATTTGCAGCTGAAGCATTAGAAACTGAAACTATTCCTGAAACTTGATTTAATAAATATTGATTAAACTTTTGGTGGAAACCATTTCTGATAAAATCCCCCATCTGGTTTGCATTTCGGTAAATTATTGGAGCTTTCCATCCGAATAGCCTTTTCGAAAACACTGAAAACTTAAGCGTATCAGCTGCATTTGCCTGAATGATATCTGGCTTAAAATCTTTTACAATTGTAGAAAATTGACTCCAGCCATTAAAATCAAAAAACCGATGAGAAACCTGTTTATTCAATTTAATCCATTTGCCCTTGAAGGGTAAATCAGCATCTCCTTCAAAAATACTAACCAACAAAATCTCATTTCCAGTTAGCCTAAGCTGCTCGCTGAGTTGAGCCGCAAAGATCTCCGCTCCTCTTCGTTGAGGCTTTTGTATAAGTTGAATGATTTTCATATCGTCATTGCGAGGGAGGAACGACCGCGGTAATCTGTAATTTATTAGTACAAACTTCCAATAGATTGCCGCGGATTGATAAGCCGTCCAGTAAAATGAACTTCTGTCTCAATCCTCGCAATGACGAATAGCCACCTCATTCACTCAATAATTCATTATAGAGATCTTTCCAAGTTGGGTTTACAGAGTTTATCAACTTTTCTTTCTTTGCTCTGCTCCCTGCCTTAATCTGCTTTTCTCTGGCTATTGCCTCATCAATTGTATGGAAACCTTCAAAGTAAACCAGTTTATCCAAGTTGTATTTTGCTGTAAATGAATTAGGATCAAATTTGGATTTATGCTCTTGTACTCTTCGAATTAAATCTTCAGTGACACCTGTATAGATCACTGTATTATTCTTGTTTGTTAGGAGATATATGGAACCACCTTTTTTCATAATTTAACCGTCATTGCGAGTGAGATACGAGCGCTGCAATCTGCTTTACGTCATTGCGAAGGAGGCACGACTGAAGCAATCTACCTATTTAAATACAGATCGCCTCGTTCCTCGCGATGACGCTAATATAA
>NZ_QKZT01000021.1:2220-87751 GCF_003254055.1 Algoriphagus chordae | reverse complement strand
TGGATATTGAGGGAAGGAATATGCTCTTACCTGGGGAGATCTCTGGTTGTCGTGAACATCTAAGAGAAGTCAGCAGAAGTCATAGTAGCTATGAGGAACGAGCCATAAGAACTATGGAGGTCTCACAAAAGTAGTGAAGGACTGAACGTATTGTGAAGTGAAAATTCGGTAAGGAGCCTTTGAGTAGCCTTATCTTAAAAGTAGCGGAAAGATGTAGCGGTGTAAAGAGCGTTGCATTTTGCTTTACGAACCGCCGTATACAGCCTGTCCCGAGCATCGGGAAGACCCGTACGTACGGTGGTGTGAGAGGCGCACCGTGGGCTTATGGCTCACGGCCGTCTACTCGATTGGCAACTGGCTTTTATTTAATTTTATTTAAAAACCTTGTGTCATTCATATTCAATTCATTCTCGTAAGTCCCGATTTTTTTGAAATAATAATACCTCAATCTTTCCGAACACTCTTTATAATTGTCATATCCTGTAACTGAATATTTAAGCATTTTAAATGGTTTCCAATTTTTCTGGTCAAATTCAAAGCCTTTTCCAAAATACTCAATTCCGCCATTTGGATAGTCTATATACTTGTTAAACGCTTTGTTTATAAGTAATCCAGCGACAATTTCATTTCCGTTCTCGGAGTAAAATAAAGTGTCGATAATTGATTCTTTATATTCAAGTCCTATCGGCAAATCAATTGCCCAATCTCTTTCTATTGAATCATTATAAGTTTTGCCTTCAAAATATTTCAAAGTCAACTCTGATGGTCTTTGAACGGTCTTAACTTTTATAAGACTATCAACTAAGTTTTGCAGCTGGATTTTATCTCGTTCATATTTATCAGTCGTAACTTTTACATTATAAGCAAACTTATCTGGTGTGGTAGTTTCAATCAGTCTTAAAGAAAGTTCCTTTGTCATATGTGTCATAGACATTAGAGCAAGTGGGCAACTTAAAATTAGAAGAAACCAAATACTTATTTTTCGAATGTGCTTTTTGAATGATAGAAAAATAAAAAGGATTGTTGACAGAAATAGAATTATTGAAGTAATAGTTAAAGTATCTATTATGTTGCCTAAAGCAGAACCACCTTGGTCATTTAAAATATGAAATACTGAAACCAATACTCCAATTATTAAAATTCCATATAATATCTTGATATCGTGTTTCATTTTTCAGCTTGTTGCCAACACCTGTATATACGCAGCTCCCAGATCCCTATTGCGTCTATATCGCAATTGTCCACAGGTCTACGGGTTTTGCTAAGGCCAAATTAAGAATTTCGGTTAGATAATCTACGCTGCATGTTGGAAGAATGGTGAGGGATAAGGGAACGATATCAAGATTGCATTGTCGATAGTCATAAGGACTCGACGAGTAAGTATGCAAGAAATAGAAGCATGTAAATTCTCGATTAGGCCTATTTTAAGCTTATTGAGATCAGAAAAAATGTTCCTAGCTGCTTAAATAACTGGACTGGTTTTGTTGGATGACGTATTTGATGCTAATGACTTCCATATAGACTGACAGCAAGATTGAAACTTACCGAAGAATTTTAAGGCTAATCGGTTGCCTAAAAATCAAAATAGTTTACCATCTTAGAAAATAGCTATGCTCAAGAATCATTGCTGATAACTATGATCTGATCAATTTACAGTCATGAGGAAGTTTTGTTGCTAGCCAGAAATTTTTAACCATTAAGACAAGATCTGTGTCTATGAAGTACCATTCACTATTCGTTTCTCTAGTAGTTCTTTCTGTTTTGTTTTCCTGTGAGGAAAAGGAAAGCCAACACAATCAACAACAGCCCAATATCATCTACATCATGGCTGATGATCATACGACGCAGGCTTTTGGGATTTACGGCAGTCGTTTGGCTTCGTTGAATCCAACGCCTAATCTGGATAAATTAGCCAATGAGGGGATGATTTTTGATAATTGTTTTGTCAACAACTCTATATGTGTGCCTAGTCGTGCCGCTATAATGACTGGACAGAATTCTCAGGCAAATGGGGTCATCGATCTAGAAGGAGAGCTTCCTGCTGACAAACAATATTTGCCGACGGAATTGAAAAAACTGGGCTACCAGACAGCCATAGTAGGTAAATGGCACCTGCATGCAGAACCAGCAGCGTTTGATTATTACCAAGTGTTGCCGGTACAGGGTAAGTATTTCAACCCAGATTTTAGAGTGCAGGGAGATAAGCCTTGGCCAGAAAATGAAATTCAAACAGAGGGGCATTCTTCAGATGTAATTACAGATGCTACGCTTGATTGGCTCAAAAATAAGCGAGATCCTAATAAGCCTTTTTTCCTGATGCATCATTTCAAGGCACCTCATGATGATTTTGAAAATGCACCACGCTACGATGAGTATTTGGCAGACACCTTTATCCCTGAACCAGAAAGTATGTACCATAATGGTAACAACGGTTCTGAGGGTACCCGTGGCAAAAATGATTCGTTAACCAGAATTATAGGTTCATCCGTATCAAGTCGCAATTTGATACGTAACCAAGCGATGAATCTATATACCGATAGCACGGTGTATAAGCAGTACAGAAATGCAGCAGATATCCGTCCCGACGAATATGTGAACTGGGAGATGAGTGCCGATGAGAGGAAGCATACCTCTGTTGTATATCAAGAATACTTAAAGCGCTATCTACGCTGTGTGAAAGGCGTGGATGATAACGTAAAACGCTTATTGGATTACTTGGAGGAAGAAGGATTGCTTGAAAATACAATCATTGTCTACACAGGTGATCAAGGATTTATGCTGGGAGAGCACGACTATATCGATAAGCGCTGGATGTACGATGAGTCTATGCGTATGCCTTTCTTTGTTCGATATCCCGAAAAAATAGCCGGGGGAACTCGTACCGATGCCATCATCAATAATACCGATTTTGCACCTACATTGATAGAGTTGGCTGGAGGCACAACTCCAAGCTATATGCAAGGTCATAGTTTTAAATCTATTTTGGAAACAGGGGAGGAACCGGAAGATTGGCAAAAATCCACCTATTACCGATACTGGATGCACATGGCGCACAAGCATGGTAATCCTGCGCATTTTGGGATACGCACAAACGATTATAAACTAATATTTTTCTATGGTAGGTATTGGGTAGATACGGATGACCCAGATGCAAAATGGAATAAAGGAAGTTGGGGCAACGATTTTACCCGTCATACGCCAGCTGCTTGGGAATTGTATGATTTGAGGAATGATCCTAATGAAATGAATAACGTTTATGCAGATCCTGCATACAAAGGAATTGCTTCAGATCTAAAGCAGCAATTGATCGAACTCCGTGAAAATTTGAATGAAACGGATAAAAACTATCCCCATATTCAAAAGGTAATCGATGAGCATTGGAATGATTAATAAAGGAAAGGATGGGTTCAGGGATGTTCTTTTTCAGCTTTGGAAAGCAGTATGTAGCATTGTTTCCTATAGGTCTTCCACCAATTCCACTTTCATTTGCAGGTGTGGCCTGGCAAAGCAACTTATGCTGTAGTATTCATTGTCAGAGTTTAATCTGAGTTGAAATTTATTTTTTAAAAATTAACGGTTGCCTTAATTACACCATTTGCGGGATCTAGCCAGCCATCAAAATTGGCGATCATATCTTTGAAATCTACCGTATGGGTGATGAAAGAATCCGTTGGGAATTTGCCTTCTCTAAGGATAGAGATGACCTCTTGGAAGTCTTCCAAAGTTGCATTTCTGCTGCATAGGATGGTTGTTTCTTTGGCATGAATCGCAGGATGATTAAAGACCAGGTCTCCTTTGGAAAGGCCAACCAGCAGGTATTTGCCACCATGCGACATATAATTCGGTCCAGATTCCAGGGCAGCCTTATGTCCTGTGGCATCGAAAACTATTGCACACAAATCGCCACTTGTGATTTTTGAAATCTGATCTACTGCTTCAGAACCCGCCAATACGATATGATCTACTCCGATTATCTCTTTGGCATAATCAAGGCGCTGTTGGTTCATGTCAACGGCTATCACTTCAGCCCCAGCTATTTGAGCCAATTTCATGATGCCGATACCAATTGGTCCGCAGCCAATCACTACGATGGTTTCTCCAGACTGGAGTTCTGATCTTCTAATCGCATGAGCTCCGATCGCCAAGGGCTCCACTATGGCCATTTGATCATCAGTCAAGCCCTGAGCAGGAATTAGAATGTCAATTGGAACAGTAATTTTCTCTTGCATTCCACCATCGGTGTGTACGCCGAGAACTTTTATCTGAGTACAGCAATTAGTCTTGCCCTTGACACAGGCAACACAGTGTCCGCAACTCAAATAGGGCATTACTACCACATTATCACCATTTTTGATTCCCTTATCATTGTCGCCAATTTCGACTACCTGAGTCGCCAATTCGTGACCCAATATTCTGGGATAAGTGAAAAATGCTTGATTGCCAGCGTAAGCATGTAGATCTGTACCGCAAATGCCTACTTTTTTGACTTTTAAAATAGCTTCATTGGCAGCTCTGATTGGCTCATCTTTTTGCTTTAGCGCAAACTTGCCTGGAGTCTCACATACGATATACTGCATCTTTTAAGATTTAAGTTTTGAGGTATGCAACCTATGTTTATTTCTCCAAATTAAGAGTGATTTTGGTCTTTTTATGACCCGAGTTTCTCTTTATTATGAATTACAAGCCTCTTGGAAAAGCTTAGTTAATTCCAGATTCCATTGGCCTCTGTAAGTATTACAGGCGCAGAATCCGTGATGAGAATTGTATGCTCATGCTGGGTGACAAATCCACCATTATTTCCTACCAGTGTCCAACCATCATTTTGCTCCACGGCAATTGTCGAATTGGTAGAAATGAAAGTCTCAACTGCGACGGTAGTGTTTTTTTGAAATCGCTCTCGGTTGCTTTTGACTCTATAGTTTAAAATATCTTCCGGCTTTTCGTGTAGACTTCTTCCAACTCCATGCCCGGCTAAGTTTTTAATGACTTTAAAACCTGATTTTCTAGCTTCAGTTTCTATCAAAAAACCTATGTCAGCGATTTTTACTCCGCCTTTGATAGCGCTAATTGCTTTGTGAAGGATGTTTTTGGAAGCATCCACAAGTGGTTGATGATTATGAATATCTTTTCCCAATACAAAAGAACCTCCATTATCCGACCAGAAGCCGTTCAGTTCCGCTGACACATCGATGTTAATTAAATCTCCTTCTTTGAGAATTTTCTTCTTGGAAGGAATGCCATGAGCAGCTACCTCATTGACGCTAATGCAGGAATAGCCAGGGAATTTATAGGTTTCATAAGGTGCAGATTTGGCTCCGTAACTTTTCAGAATTCCCCCTCCATATTCGTCTAGTTCCTTTGTGGACATACCGATTTTAGCGTATTCTCTCATCAGTTTTAGTGTAGTTCCCACCACTTCAGAGATGCGTTTCATTCCTATTAGTTCTGATTCTTTTGTGATTGACATGGTGTTGTTTTTCTAAGTGATAAGATTTAACAAGTGGTGTTCACAAAAGGTGCAACTAATTGTTTATAAATTCAATCGCCCTTTCAAGTACCTCATCTTTGCCTTCAATAATTCCTTGTATAGTTGGGTTGACTTCTATGTCTATTTTTACTCCTTTTCGTTGTGTTTCGGTATTGTCTGGGTAAAATATCCCAATCCCAGTTATTCCTGTTTTATATCCATTTGGAATGGTAAGATAACTGACATTTCCATCTGCACCTGAAGTCTGACTTCCAATAGTGGTTACCTTATCACCTGTTTGTAAGCACATGATTGTAAATTCAGCATGACTTTGGGCTTGTTCATTAGCCAGTAATATTACTTTTCCTTTATATTTTAATCCATCACTGGGAAGTGTTTTTCTGCCAGTTCTCCAGATAAATTTCCCGGGATAATCTAAGTCCGCTGCTGTGACATTAAAAAATACATTCGAAGAAGAACTGATGTATTTAGCAAATGAATATAGCGTTCCCTTTGGATAATTCCTGATATCGAAGATGATTGCTTTTGTATCTTTCAGTGCTTCCATTGTTTCTTCTACATCTTTATTTCCTATTTCTCCCATATTGATATAGCCAATATTGTCTTCTAAAATTTCGAAAATTTCAGGCTCTTTCTTTTCTATAGCAAGATCTGCAAGCAGATACCTTTTGATGGTTTTGGTATCCGTTTGATTGTTTCGGATGTATTCTATTTTCACTGAGTCTGAGGAGCCGTTGAAAATTGCAGAGAATGCATTGTGTTTCTTTCTCGGGATGTTTGAGCCACTTATGTATTTCTCTTTTTGATTAAAAATGGCTTCAACCTCTTGATCATTCACTTTTGTGATGACATCGCCAATTCGTATATCAGCTGCTTTCGAAAGTGAATCGTTATAGTAGTCAGTGATAACTGCTTTTTCATCAATCAATTTGAAATGTGCAGGGATCCAATACTCACCAAAAATGGATTCTGTTTTTTCGTTGTAATACCAAGCATGACTGTCATCGAGGCTTACGACTAACTCAAGCATTGCCAAATTATAGTCATGCTCGGATGGAGGGTTAAGAAATTTCGGAATCATGTTAGTCAAAACATCGTCCCAATCGGTGTCAGTCTGGTATTTGTAGGGATAAAAGTATTCGACTATGTTCCAATATCGAAACAAGGTAATTAATCGTAGGTTTTCGTCATTCCAATCACAATCCTCGTAGTTTTTCTCATTAAGTACTTCGATGTTGCAAATGCCTTTGATTTTAGAGACGTAGTACTTTTTTCCTTGATGTCTATTCAGCTCAATGTATTTAAGCCTTTCAGAAAGTTCATCTGTGAAAGTATCATTGTTCTCTATCCAGGCTAAATTGAAGTTCTCTTCAAAATATTCCTTGTTTGTAATTTGATCACACTTTTTACATGCTTTTACTTTTCCAAGATTATCTAACCAATCTAAGTAAACTTGAGAGAGTTCTTCCTGTGTTGAGGCAGTCTTGACTTTTGGCAAAATCCTAAACAGTTCTTCGTCCCAATCATATTTCCCCGCTGCAACTTGGGGATGGTAATATTTTAAAAAACCCCAAATTTTGGTGGTTGCTGCAAGTTTATCGGTTTCGGTCAGTGTGCTTTGGGCATAGGCCATGTGCACACATATAAAAATGAGTAGGAGGGTTAGAGTTTTTTTCATGTGATTATGATTTGATTTTTAGCGAACACATGGAATTTCACAGTGTTAAAATTTCTCTTTTGAGGGAATTTTAAATGATGTTCGATTTCAAGGTGGATGTCTTTAAATAATTCTGCTGAAACCAAATTAGAAATCAAATCTATAGTTGCAGTAATTCAACCTTGCTATTGGATTGAATTTGAGTTCTTTTAACAGTTCTCGATCTAAAAATGAAAAAGCCGACAAATCATCGTCTGCATTTAAAAGTGGAAGGTGAAATGAATTTATTCGATCGAAAAACTTATTTCTTTCGACCCACGAAATGTTCCATGGTCTTATAAATTCCCAGCACAGAGCCAGCGAACCAATCAAATACCGAAAGAGGCATGATAGCCTGACCTAATCGGGTAAAACGATAAATATAACCTGGCATCGTCACCATTTTTCTATTCCTCTCAATGGACTTTACTATCGTAAGTGCAGCAGCTTCAGGTTCTAGAATTGGAATCTTTGAATTCACTCCATCAAACATGCCGGTATTGATGTAATAAGGCATGATGGTGGTAATGTTTATGTCTTTGCCTTGCTGTTCCATTTCCAAGCGCAGGCTATCAGACCAGCCAATCAACGCCCATTTACTAGCGGCATAAACCGACATTTTGGGATTCGAAACCAAGCCTCCTGAGGATGCTATGTTGCATATATGTCCAGAGTTTTGAGCGATCATATCTCCCAAAAACTCCTTTGTGACTAGCATAGGTCCATTGACGTTTATTGCTATTGTGCTAGTAATGTCTGAGGTGGAATGTTCATCGAAGTATTTGCCAACTACGATCCCCGCATTATTTATTAGGATGTCGACGACTCCTATCTGCTGCTTTACCTTGTTGGCAGTTTCTCTGATATGCCGGATATTGGAGACATCTACTTGAAAGCCAAAGATGCTTTCTCCGTCAGTATATTCTGCGATAGTGGCATCAATGCTAGCTTGATTAATATCCCAAATAATCACTTTGGCCTTGCGCTCCAGCATCAAGCGAAGCATTATTTTGCCAATGCCCGCTGCGCCACCCGTGATTAATACTATTTTCCCCGCTAAATCCTTCATTTGTTTCTCCGGTTGAGTTCGCTATGCAAAAGACCTTCTTTTATTGGTTTGAGTATAGGTGATTCAAAATGATTATGTGTATCCGCTTCTTTGCCAGCAAAGATCCAAAAGCAACTAAAATTAGGTTAAACTCTAGGTTTTAGGCCACTTCGGTCACCTGTTATCGGTCTTCCGTCCTGTAAAGCAAATAAGCTATGGAACTACTTCTTATATTCAAATCTCTTCAACAAACCGTAGAAAGACTTTTTTGTGCAGCTCAAGATCCATAGTAGGAGAGAGCGACACCCGGGCAATGTAATCTTTGTCAGCTTCTTTGGTTGTCCCTTGAGTAGAGGTAGCGGGTATAGTCCAATAGCATCCTTTCAACTGCCCATAACTCACGCAGTACTTGCTTTCATTAGGGATTTCGGTGATCATCATATTGATCAATTTAAGATTCAATGCTCGCTTGTAATTTTCTTTTTCTTCGGCAGTATCCCCTTTGGTAGGTAGATCCAGTGAAAATACCGATGGCATAAATCCTTGTTCGGCCAGTTCTTCTGATACAAAATTGATTTTTGCGGTAGGCAAAGTCTCCTGTATGAAGTTTACAAATTCACGTGTATTCTCATATGCATCCTTAATCCGTTGGTTCATCGAAGG
This sequence comes from Algoriphagus chordae, assembly GCF_003254055.1. Lineage (GTDB taxonomy): Bacteria > Bacteroidota > Bacteroidia > Cytophagales > Cyclobacteriaceae > Algoriphagus > Algoriphagus chordae. The sequence continues at coordinate 78,856 of NZ_QKZT01000021.1, read as the reverse complement.
TAATTGCTTCGCCAAAATCTCCATCTGAAGGTTGGTAGCTTCGTTATCGCAAAGTTTTAGATGCTTTTCAATTTTCCCCATCAAGCCTTCTGCTTTATCATTTCCTACGCAGTAGCCGGCAGTACATTTTCCGCCACTTGGGAATTTGGATCCACTGGCATAAGAGATAGCTCTAATCGTAGAGAGTGTTTCGCCCTCAGCTAAAAAGTGCACATTAGGACAAAAGGTTTGATCTAAAATAAACACAGGTGCTAAAGCAGTTTCACCAGATGCAGTTTTACGCGTTTGGCTCAAAACAGCTTTTAATTTTTGAAGATCAGGAACTTCAACTCTAGGATTTGTAGGGATTTCAGCGATGATGTATGGAATCGCATCTTCGCTCGCAATTTTATCCAAGATGCTAGCAATACTTTGCACCATGTCGTTAGCGCCATCCACAGGCAAATCAACCACTTCAACTTCTTCAATGCACGCAGCAACCCGTCGCGCTTGGTCGTTTGTGCCACCGTAGCAGTTTGGTGGAACGATGAATTTGATCGCTTTGCCTTGATGGTTTTCCAGCGCATCATGAACCAGCCCCATCATAATCGCATATTGCATAGACAATCCGCTAGATCCAAGCAGGGGTTTTAAGCTAGTATTAGTAATCTCCTTGAGCGAGTCTTGAACACTGATCCTGTTTGTCTCTGAATCGTTTTCAGATTTCACTAAAGCAGAATTTTCAACTAGTGATTGTAAGGCAAAATGACAATTGATAGGCGTCATGGCAATAGTCTCTCTTCTTCTGACGTGCTGGATTTCGGAGATATATGTTTCATTGTCCTTACCATTTACCAGTAATATAGATCCAAGCCCCTGATGAAGGTTTATATAAAAATCTACACTTGCGGTTAGCTTGTTTGGTGTGAGATTGAAATTGCTAGTATCCTCTTCCTGAGAAATGAAAATAGTACTACCCTTGAATGCAGGTATATCTTCATTCTTATTTACATGACTTAGCTGAAAGGAATAGCCGTAAACGCTTCGCAGAATTTCTGCATCAAAAAAGTGAGGTAATTCAGCGCTGTAAACTATTTGGGTATCTTTTTTAGTAAATAAGTTTTTCCTTAAAACCGCCAGAATTGGTGCCGTTTGGGATGAAAAACTGATTACGTTTTCCGCTTTTAATTGGTGCTGCTTAGCAATAGCCCATTCTAGCACACAGGATAAGGGATGACCTAGCCGAATGTAATCATACGCAGTAGGTAAATTATTTAGGGCTTCGGAAGTAGCATTATTGGCCTGAAACAAGCTTTCAAACTGCTCTAAGAATTGAGTTTTGGCCAACTCTTCATCATAGATATCTAGTCTATGGGTTGTTAGATTTAGCCAGTCCGATGGCATGTTCTTAATAACCTCTTTGATGTAATTTGTTACTTTATTGCTTTCCATAAATTGGTTCTTTCGATTCGATACTTAGTCCTTCAATGAGTTAAAAACTGAGTTGGTTCCTTGTCTGAAATACTTGTTTAGAAGCCCGACAATAGAAATGTAGTTAACTGTCTGAAAAGTAACTAGATGTAGGTTTTTGTGCTGGGATTTGTTGGCATTTTGTTACTTGCTTGATTTGTCCTTTTTCAACAGGTTTTTTAAGAATACATAAGAGAAAAAGCCGAAAAATAGCCAATCGTTAGCGCCATAGATGGTGTAGAAGATTCCAGCCATGGCGTCTTCAGCATAGACTGCAGCGAGATCGTTGTTCAGCAACCATTTTGTCCAGACGAAGCCATAGATGAATTTCTCAACTGCGAAAACAGCGATCAGCCAATTGACCTTGGTAAAATCTTTGGCAACGGACAGGTAAGCAAGTCCCCAAACCAGGATCATCAAAAGTCCAAAGTTCGACATTACTAAAGGGTCAAATTTGCCTATGGTGGCATTTGTGAAGAATCTCGAAAAGATTAAAACCCCTCCAATATTCATCAGTCCAGCTGCTATGAAACCGTAAGTGATTGTTTTGTTTTTAATCTCCATGTTTTAACTCCAGTGAATTTCATCAAAACTAGGCAGAATAGCTGTGCTTTAGTACAAGATCAGTTTCTATTATTTTTGAGATTTCCAATTGGGACGAAACTGGCCCTTAAGCAAAAAAGCCGACAAATAATTGTCGACTTTCCAACTAGTTATTTGCTATTTTCTCTTTCCAAGCAGGATATTCTTTCAAAAGTTTTTCTGGAGCGTTAGTGTACCAACTGTAGCCATTGCGTCGCTCGTAGCCGATTTCAGAAAGGGAGTTTTTCTTGATACCATCACGGTCGCAGAAGTATGGCTTTTCTGTGTCTAGATCATAAAAGCGCGCCCATAGTGCTGGAGCACTCGGGTCAGAAACCACGATTCTATTCTTTTTGCCATCAGCATTGATTTCGGTTTCTACTTTGATTCCTTCGATTTTGTGCGTTTCAAACCAGTTGACTGCTCCATCTATGGAAGCAATCACTTCCGTTGAAGGATTGTCCAGTTCCATCAATAGCTGAACGATACCTACGGATTCCGAACCGCTAAAGGAAGCAAGTTCATAGGAGCGAGCCTTAGCAGGAGCAAGGGTTTTTTCATCATGTTGTGCACACCAAACAGTAGGGGAGCCGTCCACGACGATTTGAGTTTTGAGAATGCAGTCAATCCCTGCATCAAATGATTTCTGAGCTTTGGCAATCATTTTTGGATCTAGTTTTAATGCTGCGTAGGCTTGATCTGCTGAGTAAATCTCTCTGAGAAACTTCATGGTATTTACCATCGCGTCATCATTGTAAGTGATGTGTCCAGAATAGGCAACAGACCCTGTGCGTACGGGGAAAAACTGTGGCCATCCGCCATTGTCATACTGGGCAATGAAGATGTAATTCAAGCCCTTTTCAAAAGAATCTTTGTAGCGAGGATCTTGATTTTGGGCATATACATTCGCCAGAAATCTCAATTCGCTGATCGTCGCTCCGTTATCGAATGTTGCACCGATCTTAGCTTTGTTGGCTTTGATTTTAGCTTTTTCTGAGTCGGATAATGGTTGATGAAAATCCTTGTTTTTCTCCCAGCCACCAATTTCCTTTTGGCTGAGCAGTACATTCTCGGCAACAGCTTTTGCTTCGTCTGAACCGTACCAAGCTTCAGGCATTTTGGTAGCCACATCCTTCCATCTCATACTGAGATAATTTGTCTCCTGCGCTTGGGTTATGGATAAGGTAAATACCAGGATTAATGTGAATATGAGTCTGATTTTCATTGGTTTATCGTTTTACTATTTCTATACTCGTAAGAGTAATTTTGATTTATAGTATTAATGTAGCTCTGATTGCTACTAGTAAATGATATATACTTATGGCAACATCCAATCTGCCCGTTTTTGAAAGTCTAATTGAAATGCATTCTTCCATTTTGAAATTGATATAGGGCCTGGGCCGTCAATAAAATGGTTGGTGTCACCATTTCTCACATATTGCCCGCCCCAACTCTCCTGTGTGGGATCTTCAGGGTCATTTAAACCTCTATTAGCACTGAGCAGGTAAAGAAAAGATGGAGAATCTCCTTCTATTACTCCAGATCCAGCCATTGCTTTTGGTGGGTAAATTGCCCCCAGTGGTCCGTGATCTTTGATGATATTAGTTTCAGCCCATTCTTGTGTCCCTACACCGAACATGCCTTGGTAAGTAGTCTTCGATTCTATAATATATAAATTTGGATAATTGTCCATCAGCCAGCTATGGGAAGCATCTTGACATCCAATTAGAAAAATTCGAATCTTATCTAAAAAAACTTCCAGTTCTTCCTTAGTTCTGCTGTTTTGCACCTGCCAAATAGCTTGAGCAACTTCACGTGCTCCACCCCAAACACCTATATAAACGGGTCTGGGGTCTGGTTTATCAGCGATAGCTATAATTACATCTGATGCTTCGCTGTTTTTTCCGGGGCCAATAATATCTGACCAGAGCTGCTTTCCGCAACCCCACTTTATTTCAATGTGATGGTTGTTTCCTAGGCCTTCAAAAGTCACTGATCTCAGGAAATCAGCAGTAGGGAACATAGAGTCTTTCTTTCTCAAAGTCTCATCTACGAGATCGTATTGATCCAGGACATTTAGAATATTTCCTTTATTGGCAACCATATTAAATGTACCTGCTGAAGCTATTAAGGCTTCCACCTCCAGTTCGTTGGTGTAAAGTAAAAAGCGCACCATGGATTGCACATCATCAGGATCACTGTTGGTCACTGGAATAGGAGGGAAGTCGGAAGATACAATCACGCGGTACTGCGCAAATGAATCCATTTGAAATGCTCCTAGAAGCAGGAAGATCAAGAAAGATTTTGAGCAATTAATTTTCAATGCGTTAACTAGTTATTTCCCTTCGATGATAATTCTTCGGTAGCTGGTGAGCTTAGGGCTGCCACTGTCCGTTACTTCACAGATCACATGGACTGTTTTGCCAGAGAAGTCCTTTGGTAGGTCAAATTTTATGATCTTGGATTCATTATTCGGTATAGATATTTCGCCTTTATAGCTACCCGCTTCAGGCACAATCCACCACTTGAAGCTCAGTTCATCGTTCTCGGGGTCATAGGATTTGGAAGCATCAAGCATGACAGTTCCGCGTTTCTTTGACTTAACACGTAAAATATCTATTCCCTCATTTTTATTGACTACAACTATCGGATTTCGGTTTCCTTTTCCGTCCTGTGCCCAGTCCATCCTGGCTGCAAAATTATTGTAGGTGGCAGGGTAGAAGTAGGCTGAATATTCTCTTGATTTATCATAGACAGGCGCCTCGAAGTTTGTGTATGATTCCGTTGCCTTATCTTCGCTTATCCCCTTTACGAAATAACCTCCCCAACCCACTTGAGAAGGAACCATCGGGTCATTTAGACCATTTGGCATCATGTGAAAAAAAGCGGGTGTATCACCTTCTACGCCATATTTATATTTGGGATAGACTTTGCCTAGATTGCCATGAGTCTGGATATCCGCAGCATATTTTTCCCAATTACTTTTTCCTGTTCCATTTTGATATTTCCAGGCAGATTCATCCCATATAAAGAGTAAATCCTCAGAAAACTCCCTTCTCATCCATTGGTGTGAACTAATCGCAAAATCAGTTTTCTGATCTCTATCTTGATCCGTGATGGTATAGGTTGGGACTTTGTGGAGGAATGTCTTCAATTCCGCTTCAGATCTAGTTTGTTGAACTTGCCAAATTGCTTGGGCTAGGGTATTTCCACCTCCCCAAACGGTAATCCAAAGAGGGCGCTCATCTGACTCATCTGCAAGTTTGATGATCAGATCACTTCCAGGAGAGTTATTGTCTTCCCCGATGAACTTGAAGCCTCTATTTTTGCTGCCAAATACAGTGATGCTTCGCAAATAATCCGGACTTGGCCAGTAACCTATTTTTTGCTTAGATTCATCTGCCAGAAAGTCCTTTTGATTGGAGCGCTTCATAAGATTTGGAAGATCTTTTTCATAGGCATCTATGGCATCATGAATCAAATCCATGAAATCATCCCGGGTTTTGTCCAGACTCCAACCTGTGGTGAAAATTATACTTTCGATTTCATATAAATCCGCATGGACAAGCAGTCTGACTAGTGATTCACTATCATCAGTTTCCCAGGTAGAGACATCCGTCAATACAACAATTCTCGGTTTTGGTGTCGCTTTCTTTTGATTTTGCTGCGCAAAAAGTGAAGTGAATGTGACGAATAGTAAAATTGTAAGCCAAGTTTTCATGGAGGGTTTTCTAGGTCAAATAAGGGTTTTCTTCAATTAAACGTAAATCTATTCTCGTATTAGCGGAAAAACTACTTGCATTTCTGGATAAACCTATCAAAATCCCAGAAGTAAATAACTTTTGATGAAAGTCGTAACTAGTTTAAATCTTAAAGCTTGTCTTGCGAAATTTGGTCTCCTTAGCGGAAGTTGATTGACTGTGGATTCTCTATCAGCCGCTTTAATGCAGCTTTTCTAAAAATCAATGGCTGTACACCAAGGGAGTATAGGAAAAGGTATCAGTAGATTGGGATGTTATTTCCAATCGGAGCTTGATGTTTGAAGAGGGTACGTGATCTGTGTTTTGCTTATAGAAATCAGGAGAATTAATGCCAGCGATATTCAGTGTTCAAAAGTGGATCAATTTCTTTGAACTGATCAAAGTCTTTGTTCATGTTGTTTTCCCACCAGTCAAAGTAGGATTCTGCTACAGCTGCATGAATCGCATCACTTTGTTCTAACCATTCAAAATCAACTTTATTTTCTACTACTGGATTTTGCGATGGGAAGGTATGAAACAGGTATTTTGAGTTTGTAGCACGTGCTCGAATAGATTCTATAGTCCATAGAACAAACATTCCTAAACGGCATTCCGAAGTCAAAGAGGATGAAAGAGTATTGACAGGAAAGTTTATAATTTTCTGATTCTCATTTCTATATGCTAAAAGTGCCGGTATGTCACGAGAAGAAAATTCCGGCAACTGGTCAGCATCGTATTCTCCTTTTTTTAATAACTCCACATAGCTTTCCACGGTCATATTTGAAGGATGTGAATCATCTTCGCATCCTAAAAGACTTATTAGGCAGATGCAGACCAGTAGGGTTTTTAGAGTTTTCATAATTGCTTCAATTTATAAAGTCTAACTCGAAAAATGAAGATTTTCCCCAGACTTTAACTCGCTGATTTTTTTTCTGATTAGCAGCCAAACACGAGTTTTGAGGATCAAGCGTTTAACCCAGTTTTTCTGTGATGAGAAATCTGGCTCGTACTTGTCTTGTAGCTGTTTTTTCATTTGAGCGACTTTCTTCCTGAATTCAGCTGTCTTTTCCCAACTTTCTTTACCTCCCTCAAAAATGCCCGCTTGTCGATTTGTGTTGATTTTCATATCTGTGAAAAGTTTGGTGTCCAATATTTGCCTAAGCTATTTTTACTACAAAATACCAATTCTGTTACTAATAGCTCAAAAAAAGCCGACAATTTAGTTTGCCGGCTTTAAATTTTGGTTTACCCAGCCCTTTAGTCTGAGCTTTGATATCTAGGGCTTTCAGCCTTATTTAAAATCAACGTCACACAAATTTGCGGGAAAGTATAGTATAGCACCGCGCCCTCTACGAATCCTCGGTGGACTCTGCGGTAAAACTATTTCTTTACCCAGAAATCAGCATTATCAATTCCAGCATCTTTGGCAATGAAGACTGGGTCTTTGCCTTCTTTCTTCTGACGCTGGTAATCTTTCAATGCTTTGAAAGCTGGCTTACGAAGAAGGATGATTGCTATGATGTTTAACCATGCCATCAGTCCTACGCCTATATCACCCATAGTCCAGGCCATTTCAGCAGTCTTGATCGTTCCGTAGAAAGTAGCTGCTAGTATAGCAATTCTGAGTACCCAGATTCCCCATTTGTTGTGAGTCTTTCTGATTAAATAACTCAAGTTGGTCTCAGCGATATAGTAATATGCCATGATGGTGGTAAATGCAAAGAACAACAATGAAACTGCTACGAATCCTGCCCCAAGTGATGGGAATTGAGAAGCAACGGCAAACTGGGTGTATTCAGGGCCATAAGCCACGCCTGGTAGATTCTCAACCAGAAATCCTCCTTCTGGATTGACTACATTGAATTGGCCTGTGAAGAGAATCATCAATGCTGTAGCAGTACAGACGAAAAGTGTATCTACATAAACAGAGAAGGATTGAACCAAACCTTGTTTCACCGGATGACTTACTTCAGCGGCAGCGGCTGCGTGAGGAGCTGTTCCCTGTCCAGCTTCGTTGGAATAAATCCCCCTTTTGACACCCCAAGCGATAGCCATACCAAATACTCCAGAGAAAGCAGCTTCCATATTGAATGCTGATTTTATGATCAAAGCGAAGATTTCAGGCACTTCGGTGATGTTGATAGAGATAATCACAACAGCCATGAGGATATAAGCTCCAGCCATAAATGGAATGACAATTTCTGCTACTTTACTAATTCTTTTGACCCCGCCCAGGATGATCAAACCCATCAATGCGGTGATGATTATTCCTGTCCACATGACTGGAATATCAAAGGCATTGGCCATGCTCAAGGCAATACTATTACTCTGTACGCCCGGCATAAATACGGCAGTGGCTAGGATGGTGGCAAAAGCGAAAAGCATTGCATACCATTTTTTACCAATTCCTTTTTCTATATAATAAGCCGGTCCACCTCTGTACTCGCCATTATTGACTTCCTTGTAGATTTGGCCAAGGGTAGATTCTACAAAAGCGGAAGCTGCTCCTAGGAATGCGATTACCCACATCCAAAAGATAGCTCCTGGTCCTCCCATAGCTATTGCAGTAGCTACACCTGCGATATTTCCTGTTCCCACTCTTCCTGATATGGCAATTGCGAATGCTTGAAATGAGGATACTCCTCTTTTGGATGATTCTCCTTTGAATAGGAGGTAAACCATTTCTTTCAGATAAGTGACCTGAAGGAATTTGGTGGCAAAGGAGAAATATACTCCTGCCGCCAAGCAAAGAAAAATCAGTGCATTACTCCATACAACTGCATTAATAGCTTCTACTATTTCTTTCATATGTATTAATTTGATTTTGAAAGTCACATGGAATCTCGCGAATCAGGCACTCAGCTTTTGAGCATCTTTTACCTTACGCTTGATTTCATATTTCAATTTTAAAACTTAAAATTCCTGTAATTAAGTTGGATTTGGGTGTAATAAGAACCCGAAGAAAGGAAAAAATCAGCGATTAAAGCAGAAGATTAGTTTTAATCGGACGTATTTCTTGATCGATAGCCTAAGAATATTAGGAAATATTAGAATAAGCTTATTTTATATTTAGATTATCAAATCGACATCTTTGCAAGATCAAGTTAGTTCTGCCTGTGAAAAGAAAAAATCCCATCGATGAGCACCCAAAACAATCCCAAAGCTGTTGTGACTAATCCAAAGCAGGTGCAAAGCTTTGTGGTATGGGGACTTGTACTCTTTTTGATTGCTGCCTTACTGGGAACAAGTATGCGCTTGTTTTGGGTGGTGGAACTTCCTTATTTCGAATATACCAATGTGCTGCACGCGCATTCTCACCTTGCAATGCTTGGCTGGGGGTTTACCATTATTTGCGCTCTTTTTATCCATTTTCTCAAAGGCTATATTCAGAAGCCGAAGCTTTACTGGGGCTTGGTGCTTGCTAATATCTTGGTTTGTAGCCTGATGACTGTTTCCTTTGTACTCAAGGGCTATACGATTTTGAGCATTTCCTTACTTACCGCACATTTACTGATTGCCTATTATCTTGGTTTTTTGTTGCTCAGTGACCTGAAAAAATTAAGGAATCAAACGGCTACGCTACTTGGAAGATGGGCGATTTATTGGATGTTTATTTCCACTATTGGCGTCTGGTTTTTGCCCCTAGTGATCGTCAACCTCGGTAAGCTTCATCCTTTATATTTGGCCAGCATAGAATTTTTTCTCCATTTACAATTCAATGGCTGGTTCGTCTTTGCTGTGTTGTCCATCCTAGTTTTATTTTTTGAACTTCAGGGCAAGATTCTAAAAATCAGTAGATTGGAATTCTTTGGCTTGCAGATTTCCTTGGTGCTCACTTATGGTTTGCCCGCATATTGGAGTTATCCTTTCGAGATACTCGCTTATCTCAATTCACTGGGGGTGCTTATACAGGCTGTTGTTTTTGGGAGATTGCTGATACCTATGGTGAAAGCTCTAAAAGATCCGACTCAGGACAAAAGTGATCTGGGTTACTGGTTAATTGTTTTAGGCCTGATTTCACTTTTTGCAAAGATTGTTGTTCAATTAACCTTACTACTGCCTGCATTTCTACATGCTTCATCAGACATCCGTCAATTCTTTGTAGGTTTTATTCACCTGATAATGCTCGGTTTTTTTACCATGACAAGTGTGGGTATTTGCCTTCGCAGAGGACTCATTCCTCAGAATATGCTGTCAAAAGTGGGTTTGCTGATGCTAATCATCGCTTTTATTCTGACAGAGCTGACCCTGTTTTCACAGGGACTTTTGCTATGGAATTCCTTCGATTCCATTCCTAAGTATTACGAAATTCTCCTTGGGTTCACCCTTTTTCTTCCTTTAGGAATCCTTTTAGTGTTAGCTTCTTTTGCTGTAAAACAACCCAAAGGATTATTGCATTGACATAGTAGGCTAACCATGTACTGTTAGTAGAGGAAGATTTATTTCCTTAAACATATTCAATCAGCTCAAATCTATTTCCCCAAGGATCCCTAAAAAAACATCGATCTCGGCCCTCAATGATCGAAGAGTAACTGATTTCGATTTCTTCTTTTAGCAAAAATGACTTAGCTGCTTCTAAGTTTTTTACTACAAAAGCTGGATGCCTAGCGGACTTGCTTTGATGACCTTCTTCCTCCCGTATGTGCAGTTCTATATTGCCCAGTTCGATCCATATTGCTCCATTGGGATGTCTGCCCGGGATCTCGTTGAGTTGTAATTTTTTGCAGTAAAATTCTACAGCTTCCGCAGAAGTATTTGGAGGAATCGTGATCAGAACATGGTCTAAACGCTCAATTTCAAGCATGTGGAATTTTATTAATAGGTGTGCTATGGCTAAACAAAGGATTAAAAATGCATAAAAAAGCCAACAATCCTCAAATTGCTGGCTCTTGAATTGATTTAGAAATTTTTTGGAATGAGGATTAAAAAGTAGCTAGAACATTTTTACCAATTGCTCTGCCGCTTTCCTGCATGATGTGTGCTTTTTTTAGATTCTCTACATTTAGCTTCCCAAGATTATTTGTCACAGTGGAGATCAAAATCCCTGCATCTATCATCTCAGAAACTCTATTTAGTAATTCATGCTGCTGAGCAATATCATCAGTTTCAAACATGGAGCGGGTAAACATAAACTCCCAACTGAAACTCAGTGCTTTTCTCTTTCCTGCGAGTATATCCAGTGATTTGGGATCATCGATAAATGCTACTTTCCCGCGTGGCTTTATGAGTTCAATGATTGAGTCGAAATGTCCATCAGTGCCCGTAAGTGAAGCGACATAAGTAGGTTCTAGCCCTAGTTCTTTCAATTGATCTACTAAGGATTCTCTATGATTGATGATATGATCGGCTCCCATTTTTTGAGTCCAGCTAACTGTATCTTCACGAGAAGCAGTTGCGATTACGGTTAGTTTGGTAAGTTTTTTTGCCAACTGAATAAGTATGGAACCTACTCCTCCAGCTCCACCAATTATCAGGATGCTTTGGCCTTCTCCGCCTCCTTCCTTTATGCCAAGGGAATCAAATAGCAATTCCCATGCAGTGATTGAGGTTAGTGGGAAACCTGCCGCCTCAGCAAAATCAAGGGACTTTGGCTTTTTACCAACAATGCGTTCATCCACAGCGTGAAATTCAGAATTGGTTCCTGCACGTGTAATGTCTCCTGAATAGAAAACCTCGTCGCCAACCTTAAACTTAGATACGCTAGTACCTACTTTTTTGACAATCCCTGCAGCATCGTAACCTATGATCTTGGTACCATTAACTGGGGCTGAACTTGCTCTAACTTTCACATCTACCGGGTTGACAGATATCCCGCGAACTTCCACCAATAGGTCATGAGCTCTTAGTGTAGGCGTTTCAGTTTCAAATTCGATTAGTGATTCGGGAGCGTTAATTGGACCAGCTTGATTATATCCGATAGCTTTCATGGTATTTTCTTTTGATTGGTGAAAAACAGGAATACGAGAGATGAAGTCTTAGAGTTGTAGGAGTGAAGCGCCTTTGATACAAACTGCATGTATTCCTGCAATTAAGAATTGACAAGAAATCACTGTTTCTATGTGATACCCAGATTAAGAAAGGTATTGTTTTTTATAGTTATAGGGAGTCATTCCTGTGACTTTATTGAAATGCCTGTAGAAGTTAGATAATGTATTGAAACCGCATTCGTAACAAATCATCTGGGTTGATCGCCTATTTTCAATCAATGCTCTGCAGGCATTGGAAATGCGTATTTCTATGACAAATTCAAAAAAGGTTTTGTTGGTCATGGTTTTGAAATAGCGGCAAAAGGCAGAGGTGCTGAGATTGGCTAGAGCGGCTATTTCTGAGAGATTGATTTCTTCTCCATAATTGGCGAGAACAAAAGAATAAATTTTTTCCAGTCGATGCATTTCTGACAAATTTGACAAATGACTATAGGCATAACCTGGCGAAATAGTCTTATAATCATCAGTTTCGGAAAGGGTATTTATAACCTCAAGCAAAAGAATAATTCTTTTCATGCTGGTCGCTTGTTCTAATTCCATCAACAGGTTAGCAAGCTTTTTCTTAGTCTCACCTGAGATTATTAGACCTTGTTTTGCCTTTTCGAATAAAGCTGGAATAGCCTGTGCTTCGGGTAGTTTTAAGAATTCTGAGCCAAAGCAATCTGGGTGAAATTGTAGGACATAAGTAGCAGTCTGCTTTGGACTATCAGGCTCAAAATATTCCTCCTTGCAGCGCCAAGCATGCGGGAGATTTTGGCCTAAAAAAACCATCTGTCCATCCGAGAAATTACTCACACTATCGCCAATATATTGGGTGCCTTCTCCCTTGATGATGTAATGCAGTTCCAACTCAGGATGATAATGCCAAAGGTTGCCTAACAGTGGTTTAGGATCAAAGCGGATGTTAAAGGATTTTGCTGGTTCTATTGATACTTTATGGAAATGGGCTTTCATTCGGTTCTCTTGTAGAATTGGGTAATTGATTCTGTTTTGTGATTTCAATCCAAAGAAATCTAGAGATTAAATATACTAAGCTATAAGATGATTTTGCTGGTATTTCCCTAAGATTATAATCATATATGGTAAAATAATGGAATATCTTACTAATAATCAATAGACTTAGCATCGAAATTCATGTGATATTTAGGGAGGTCAAATCTAGTCCTATCAATGACTCTCAGGTAGATTTTCATTCATTTTCGAATCAATCGATTTTGTATGGCAATTATCGATTTGAAAGACTAGGTTGGAATTAGAAATCAGGAAACATAAACCAAGCCAAGCATGCAGTCTATTACGCAGTTAAATAGCTTATTGAGAAAATCAGTCACAATGAGTATTTGTGCATTTTTACTCATGAATCTGAGCTATGCGCAGCAGGCAGCTCATGACTTTGAAATCGTAAAATACAACAACCCAAATACCAGTTCATTTCTGGGAGTTGGGCTTTGGGCTTGGCCGCTACCGATGGATTACGATGGGGATGGAGATATGGATATGTTAGTCTCCTGTCCAGATAAGCCTTTCAATGGACTTTACTTTTTTGAGAATACTTCAGGGGATGATTTTCCAGATTTTGCCGCTCCTGTTCGACTAGGGGATGCCATCAAAAATGTCCAGATTTCACACATCGATGAGGGGGTGAAAGTTAATATTCCGGGAGTCGAGCTCATGGATTTCAAAACCAAGCTAGCTAGCGAAGAGAAGCTGCTTTTTGATGCAGAAGAGCTAAAGAAAGGCTTTGAGAAGGTTCGTTTCAATCAATGGAAAATGGTTGATTACGAAGGAGACGGGGACTTGGATCTGGTTGTTGGAATAGATGATTGGGCTGATTATGGCTGGGACAATGCCTTCAACAATAAAGGTGTATGGACGAATGGCCCTCTGCATGGCTTTGTGTTCTTGCTAGAAAATCAGAATGGGAAATATGTGAATATGGGTAGGATAGAAGCTGGTGGTAAAATGCTTGATGTCTATGGAGCTCCATCTCCCAATTTTGCGGATTTTGATGGAGACGGGGATTTGGATCTGATCTGCGGAGAGTTTTTGGATCGTATGACTTATTTCGAAAATATTGGGACTAGACAAAGTCCTAAATATGCAGCAGGGGTTTTTCTAAAAAATGATGCTGGCCTGATCAAAATGGATTTAGAAATGATTATTCCGGTTGCAGTGGATTGGGATAAAGATGGTCATGTGGACTTGGTGGTAGGAGACGAGGATGGAAGAGTGGCGCTTATCAGAAACACAGGAAGTTTAAAGGATAATATCCCACAGTTTGAAACCCCTAAGTATTTCCGCCAGCAATCAGATAACCTAAAGTTTGGAGCTTTGGCAACGCCAGTTAGTGTGGACTGGGACAATGACGGCGATGAAGATATTATTACGGGAAACTCAGCAGGATACTTTGCTTTTATAGAAAATATTGGCGCTGGGGAAAAACCTAGCTGGAAAGAACCAAAATTACTAGCTGTAGATGGTAAAGAGATTCGAATTCAAGCAGGTGAAAATGGCTCGATACAAGGACCAGCTGAAGCCAAATGGGGTTACACCACACTTTCTGTCGCGGATTGGGATGGAGATGGGAACAAGGATATCATTTTTAATTCAATCTGGGGAAGGATAGAGTGGATAAAAAATACAGGTTCGGGCTTAGAAGCTCCCAAGCCTATTGAAGTCAAGCGTGGCAACGAACTGGCAACTTCCCCTGCCTGGAACTGGTGGAAATCCGCACAAGATGAATTGGTCACTCAATGGAGAACAACTCCTTTTGCCATAGACTGGGACAAGGATGGGATAATGGATTTGGTGATGCTGGACTATGAAGGATACCTATCCTTTTTCAAAGGCGTAAGAGAAAATGGTCAGCAGGCGATACTTCCAGGTCAGCGGATATTTTATGGGGATAAAGCATCAGTTTACACGAATAGAGATAAGGCTGAAAATGAAGAGGCTGGACCATTACGCCTAAACAATGCCGAAGCTGGTGGATCAGGGAGGCGAAAAATCTCTTTGGTAGACTGGGATAATGATGGTGATATGGATTTACTAGTGAATAGTGTGAACGTCACGCTATTTGAGAATATCTCTCAAGAAGGCGATAAGGTTATCTTCTCTCGCAAAGGTCCGCTATCAGAGAAAGTGCTGGCTGGACATACGACCAGTCCTACTTTTGTCGATTGGAATAAGGATGGAATATGGGAGGTTTTTGTAGGTGCTGAGGACGGTCATTTTTATTATTTTCAACGATGATTTCCTGTCAGAAAAATCAACTATCCCTATTCCGAGTTTTCAGCTTTCCAATTTTAATTGCGCTGCTTTTTACCTCAGTCCAATGCAAGCCACATAATTCAAGTATGAGTAATGATTCAAATATGACTGATATGAATAAGCTTCAGGAAATTCAGCTTACCTCTGATGCAAAAGGTCACTTTTTGAATCAGCGACAGGCATTTTCTCCGGATGATAAATCACTGGTTTTTGATAATAGAAATGATGAAACGAAAATCGGAGAGAATGCTTCTGTTCAGTTGGTCGATGTAAAAACCAAAGAGATTAAAACCATTTATAATCTGGGAAATCAAACTGTTTTTGGACCAGGTGTGGGAGCGGTTAGTTTTCACCCTTTAAAGAATGAGGTAGTATTTATTCATGCTTTGATGAATGCTTCCAAGGAGAATCCTTATGGCTTTACGCGCAGATTTGCGATGCAGCTTGATTTGGATAATGCCAATACAGAAGAACCTATGGAAGCAAGAGATGTGTCTCCGCCTTTCACCAAAGGTGCTTTGCGTGGAGGTTCACATGCGTACTCATACAGTGCAGATGGCCAGTGTATTAGCTTTACTTATAATGATGAAATTCTAGCTATAGAATCCCAGGTAAATCCTGCAGTCCATGACCTTAGAACAGTTGGAGCTTTTCTGAAAGGAGAGCAGGTTTTGATCGATGGGAAAAATGATGAGGAGAACTTTGATGGAAATAGCTTCGCCATTTTACTGGCCGAAGTAACCGCGATGCCAGAGCCTGGTTCGGATCAGATTAGCAAAGCCTATGAAGAAGGATGGGTGGGAAACAATGGTTATTTAAAGACTGATGGAACTAGGCAAAAAGTAGCCTTGGCATATTTGGCTGATGTGATTTCTGATTCAGGCGAGAAAGTAACAGAGGTCTTCATCTCTGATGTCCCAGATGATTTACCCAGTCTTATGAATTCGGTCACTTCTGGAGATCGAAGTAAGCTTCCGGCTATCCCAGAGGGAGTTGTTCAGCGGAGATTGACATTCACCACTGCAAACAAATTCCCAGGAGTGCAGGGTCCCCGACAATGGATGAGATCTTCTCCGGATGGGGCATCACTTTATTTCTACCAAAAAGATCAGGAGGGAATAGTTCAGATCTATGCTGTATCCCCAAATGGTGGGGAGATCAGAGCGATCACTCAAAACAGTTTCTCTGCGGATATTACCTTCGATCTAAGTGCAGATGGGAAATACTTAGTCTATGGCTCCAAAGAAGCTATCTATGTGACCTCAGTATTAGATGGGGAAACTAGGCTTGTATTACCTGCACCTTCAAATTCAAGTACTAGTCTAAGTAATATCAACTGGTCAAATTCCGGTTATACGATTGCTTACAATAGAAAGGTAAGTCTCGATGGAGAAGCCTTTTACCAGATTTTTGTCCTAACCCTTAATAACCTGTTAAATTAATATTATGTCTGTAGTTAAAGCTATTCAAGTGCCGCTAAGAGGTATTGTGCCACCTATGATTACTCCGCTCAATTCGGACGGATCCTTGGATAAGGAGAGTGTAAAGAAGTTGATTGAGCATCTAATTGAAGGTGGGGTCCATGGTATTTTTATTTTGGGGACTACTGGAGAATTTTCTGGCTTGAGTTATTCTGTTCGTAGAGAGTTGATCAAACTGACCTGTGAACAGGTAGCTGGAAGACTGCCTGTATTGGTCGGGATTACTGATGTGTCTTTGACTGAAAGTATCGCTTTGGCAGACTACGCGGCAAGTGAAGGAGCTTATGCTGTGGTCGCAGCTCCGCCCTTCTATGTGAACATTGACCAGGAGGAAATGTATTCCTACTTCAAACAATTAGCTGATGCGATATCACTGCCCATGTTTCTCTACAATATGCCTTCTCATACCAAGCTTACCATTGAAGTCGATACAGTAGTGAAACTTGCTTCACATGAGCGTATTATAGGTTTTAAAGATAGCTCGGCACATGGAGTTTATTTCCAAGCCTTATGCCATGAATTTAGAAATCAAGAGGATTTTGTCCTGATGGTTGGGCCAGAAGAAATGATGGCTGAAACAGTGCTTATGGGAAGTCATGGTGGTGTATGTGGTGGGGCGAATTTATTTCCGAAACTATATGTGAGCTTGTATGAAGCTGCGGAGAATAGGGACTTTGAAAAGATCCGGAAATTACAGGGATCTGTGATGGAGATCAGTAAGAACATCTACCAGGTTGGGGGCTATAAGTCTAGTTATATGAAAGGAGTGAAAACGGCACTTTCGTTTATGGGACTTTGCCAGACAGAGTTTGCCCCTCCGGTATATCCATTTTCTGAAGAGGAGGTTGAAGAGTTGAGGAGAAGAGTCAACAAGATCACAAGTATGCTGGCTGACCAATAAATATGATCGATTTACTTAATATTATAAGAGAAACTGATTTTTCCTGCACCCAAAATTTCTAGATATATATGGATTTACCCATTATAGATTTAATTGTATTTTTAGTTTATATGGCAGCTATAGTGCTGTTTGGAATTTCATTTTCCTTCCGGAAAAGAACAGCCTTGGAATATACCACTGGAGGTGGAAGGCTTCCGAGTTGGGCTATTGGCATGTCGATCTTCGCCACATTCGTTAGCAGTATCAGCTTTCTTGCACTTCCAGGAAATGCCTTCAAGTCCAATTGGAATGGCTTTGTGTTTAGCTTGTCTATTCCTATTGCTGCTTGGATTGCGGTTAAATATTTCGTGCCGCTCTATAGAAAGTTAAAAAGCGAGTCGGCTTATTATTACTTGGAAACACGCTTCGGCTCTTGGGCAAGAGTGTATGCGTCTATCTGTTATTTGTTGACTCAGCTGGCTCGCATGGGCGCCATTATGTATTTGCTGGCCTTGCCAATGAACGCACTCTTCGGCTGGAGTATTCCGATGATCATCATTTGTACTGGTATCTGTGTTATGGTTTATGCCATGTTAGGAGGGATAGAGGCAGTGATCTGGACGGATGCTATTCAGGGGATTGTGCTGATAGGAGGAGCATTACTTTGTGTAGTGGTGATTCTGTTTTCCATGCCTAATGGACCAGGACAGGTGTTTAGCATTGCTGCCGAAGCTGATAAATTTAGCTTGGGAAGCTTCAAATTCAATTTTGTGGAATCAACCTTTTGGATGATTTTGATTTATGGTCTATTTATCAACCTACAGAATTTTGGCATTGATCAAAGTTATATTCAACGCTACCTCAGCGCCAAAACTGAAAAGGAAGCCGTGAAATCCACGTGGTTGGGAAGCTTACTATATGTGCCTGTTTCCTTATTATTTTTCTTTATCGGAACAGCTCTTTTTTCCTATTACCAGGCGTTTCCAGACTTATTACCTGCAGACCTGCAGTTGGTAGAGAATGCGGATAAGGTCTTTCCTTATTTTATTGTTTCTGGCCTTCCTGTGGGAGTTACTGGTATTTTGATAGCCTCTATTTTTGCTGCTGGGATGAGCACAGTTTCTACTAGTATCAACAGTTCAGCGACAGTTTTTCTTTCAGACCATTATCGAAAATATATAAACAAAAATGCCACTGAGAAGCAGTCCATGCGAGTTTTGTGGATCAGCTCATTTGTTATGGGAGGTCTGAGTATAGTAGTCGCATTGGCATTCAATGGTGTTACCAGCGCTCTAGAGGCTTGGTGGGCACTATCATCGATTTTCAGCGGTGGGATATTAGGCTTATTCTTGCTGGGTTTTGTGGTGAAAAGAGCCACGAGCAAGGCAGCTGCTATCGGCGTTCTATGTGGAGTAGTGGTAATTGGCTGGATGAGTCTTTCTCCAGTCCTGTTAAGCGGCACGAGTTTAGAAGGTTTTCAAAATACACTTCATACCAATCTTACTATTGTGATGGGGACGCTTACGATTTTTATTGTGGGTTTCCTTTTGACTAATCTCTTTTCAAAGCAAGCAAAATAGGACGGGAATGAGAGTTGCCAACTTGGGCTATCACCTAGTGTCCAAGGTATCACTGAGTTGGATTTAGTCAGTTGTACAGCTAATCAATAGTTGGTTACAGTTTCCAATAATTGAGAAGATCTTTCAGTGACAAGCTTGACACATTTAATTTTGATATCTTCGCTGACTATTACCTAATCTAGTTCAGGCTTTTGATCCTGTCCTGATCTTCAAGTCAATGTATGATGAATCGTTTCTTGGTTGTGGTTTTCTTGCTAATGTCTCTCATGGGATGTGAACAAAGTACAAGCTCCATCTCTACTAGTGCTGCTGAGAAGGTTTCTTCAGATAGAAGCTCAATAAATAGCCTGCTTTTTAAGGATCTGGAGGGAAATACTATTGCTATTTCAGATTTCAAGGGGAAACGAGTTTTGCTTCACTTTTGGGCTACCTGGTGCAAACCCTGTTTAGAAGAGTTGCCGGATTTGGAGCAGGTCAAACCTTTTCTGGAAAAGGAAAACTACCAACTGCTCTTAGTGTCGGAGGAATCCTTGGAAGAAATTATTGAGTTTCAAAAGAAAAAGGGCTTCGATTTTCAGTTTGTAAGATATGAAGGGGCATTATCTGATTTGAAAATATACGCTCTGCCAGCCACATTCATTTTAAACGAAAAAGGGGAGAAGGTCATGGAGATGTCAGGTAAGATGGATTGGGATTCTGAACTAACGATCAAAGAACTTACAGAGCTTCACTAATGGGGAAAATCGCGAAAGTTTGTCTATTCTTTACAATAGTATTTGGCGTATCATGCAGTACTCCGAAAGTAGAACCTTTTCAGAATATTCCTTTTCCTGAAGATGGAGAAAGCGCTCTTCCTTATTTGTTTTCGGGCTCTGAAGGTCTCATGATGTCCTGGGTCAAAACACTGGATGACTCTACTTCCCAACTTATGTATTCCCATTTGGAAGGGGCAACTTGGTCGCAACCAGAGACTGTTTTGGAAGGAGTCGATTGGTTTATCAATTGGGCAGATTTCCCATCCATAACTGAGAATAATGGGAATTTATTAACTCATTTTCTGCAAAAATCATCCAAGGAGAAATTTTCGTATGATGTGAAGTTGAATGTACTTCCTAAAGGTTCATCCGACTGGGCACTTGGATTGCCGCTTCACACAGACTCTACATTTACCGAACATGGATTCGTATCGGCTGTCCCATATAGGGATGATTCATTTTTTGTAGCCTGGTTAGATGGTAGAAATACCGCCTCGTCGATGGATCATGGGCACTCTGGACATAACGGTGCTATGTCTATCAGAGCTGCCAGAGTAGGTCAGGATGGCGCTATATATGATGAAGCTCTACTGGATGCAAAGACCTGTGATTGCTGTCAAACAACTGCCGCTATTACTGATAATGGCCCTATTGTAATTTATAGGGATCGTTCAGAAGAAGAGCTGAGGGATATTGCTATCACTCGGTATGTGAATGGAGAATGGACGGCTCCACAAGCAGTGTATGAGGATGGCTGGGAAATAAATGGCTGTCCAGTCAATGGGCCTAAAGTAGATGCGCAAGGTAATGAAGTAGTTGTAGCTTGGTTTACGGGGGTGAATAATAAGCCAGCTGTAAAAGTCGCCTTTTCCTCAGATGGAGGAGAAAGCTTTGGAGAGCCAATACAGGTAAGTGGAATGGAAGCTTTGGGAAGAGTAGATGTGGACTTGTTGGACGATAACTTGGCGGTCGTAAGCTGGATGGAAACCGAAAATGGAGAAACTTATTTGAAAGTTTTGAAAGTTGGGACTTCAGGTGAAAAATATGCTCCCGTAGTAGTGACGCAAATGGACCCAGCTAGAAAGAGTGGTTTTCCTCAAATGGAGAAAGTAGGCGATAGGCTATATTTTGCTTGGACATCGATAAGTGAAGAGAGTACCAGTATTAAAACTGCTTCTCTTGCTATTTCCACACTTTGATTAAAGCTAGCAAACACAGCAATTACATCTTAGCGCGAAGCCAATAGGGTTATGGAGCCTCCGTCCTTCAAAGTCGCTCTGTTTAATGATTTCCAACTTAATCACCTTGGCTGTAAGTCTGAAGAGCATATTTTAAAGACCGCAAATTATGTAGGTTCTACAGACGGAATGATCAATTAATTGAAGGCTAGTTCGAGACAAAAGTTTATTGTTGCTAGGGAATTAGGAATCCTTAACGAGATGCAGAAGGAAGTGCCACTTAAGCAATTAATTCCCGCTCATATTGAGGCTGATAATACCTGTGCCTGTAGTGAGTGTAGCTACATGAAGATAAATACACTTCAAAAAACTTACGATTGTCTGCTATATGAATCACCTGAAATTGAGGTCTCGGATGGTATTATAGAAAAGTCCATTTTGCCCATTGAACGAATGCTACAACTGTCATAAGCTGAAGAAATGATTACAACTGATTTTTTGGTGATAGGCTCTGGCGTTGCGGGTTTGACCTTTGTGGCGAAGATTGCAGGAAAACTTAGTGATAAAAGGATTTTTATCGTTACTAAGGCAAACAAAGATGAGTCCAATACAAAATATGCCCAGGGAGGAGTCGCCATCGTGAATGAAAGTACTGGAAATTCATTTCACAAATATATTCAGGATACATTGATCTCTGGCGATGGATTGTGTAAATACGATTGTTGCTGAGAAAAGAATTGTCGTGGTGAAACAAGCTGAGGGACAGATAGGTAATTGCGATCCTTTCGGTTTTACTAGGCTTCAATTTTAGTCCAAAAGTACTAGATAGTCGGATAATATGTGTTAATTAGTGTTCTAAAGAATGCTCAAAGTAGCAAAGAATACTTAAGTTAATGAGAGTTTTGGATGATGATGCAGCGTATGTAAATGAGCTCAAATTGGGTTCAGAGACTGCATTTAATTATTTATACAGCAAGTACGCTAGGAAGATTTATAACACTTCTAGAAAAATGAATCTGGATCATGAAGATGCTGAAGGAGTAGTACAGGAGACTTTCATCAAGATTTGGAAAAACCGAGAGCGATTGGATCCTTCCTTGAGCTTCAATGCCTATTTGCTGGCTATTCTAAAATCTCTGGTAATACGTTTAGTGCAACAAAATGCCAGAAAATCACTTCAAAAGTCTGAATTGATGGTTGATGGTGCAGAAATTCGGAATTCTATCGAGGAAGATTTTATCTATGCAGAAATGCTGGAAGCTTCTCTTAAAGAAGTAAATAACCTACCGCCACGGCAAAAGCAGATTTTTCTCCTAAAAAGGACAGAGTTACTTTCTCTGGATGAAATAGCTGAACAACTTCATATTTCGAAGAAAACTGTCAAAAATCAATTGGCTGAGGCTAATAAGTATTTGAGAAGTAGAATGTTGGAACAGGATGTTATTGCGTTTTTTGTCTTATGGATATCGGTTTTTTGTGATTATTAGCACTATTATTTTGAGTTAAATCTCAGATGAGATAGAATATTTTAAGTTTTTTCACATTTCCACCGGGACTTTATCTCTGTTCGGGTCTATATATACTGAACCCGAAATATGTAATAGAAAATCTATTACGAATTAGAGCTACCAAATTTATCTAAGCGGATATTCTTGTAGTCTCCATTCTCCTACGAATTCTAATTCATGATCCGGGTTAATTAAATAAACCTAATGGACAAGGATAAACAGTTTAAGGAATTTTTTGAAGGCAGAATGTCTGAGCCAGAAGCGACAGTATTCTGTGCTTGGCTGAATACTGAGGAAGGTGCTGCTTATTTAGATTCTAGAATTGATAGAGCTTGGAATAGTAAGCGGGGAAACAGTAATTATCCAGCTTGGGATAGTCAGACAATACTGCAGAAAATCAATGCTGAAAAGGCGGGTTATGAACAGCAAAAGCCTGACAACAAGCAAGCTAAGGAAGTCAATTTTTCACCTAGAAATCATTTTCCCTCATGGCTAAGTGTAGCTGCCATAGTAGCCTTAGTAGTCTTAATTCCCTTTGTCTTTTTCAAAGCGAATAATTCCGGTTCGACTCAGCAGAGGGAGCCTCAGCCTAAAATTATCACTAGAAGTAATCCTTCGGGTGTGAAATCAAAATTTCATTTGCCAGATGGTTCTCTGGTATCATTGAACTCTGAAAGTTCCATCGTGTATCAAGAAGACTTTGCGGTTAACAGAAATATTGAGCTGATAGGAGAGGCATATATCACCGTGGCAAAGGATAGTTTACATCCCTTTGTGATCAAAAGCTCCGGGTTAAATACAGAAGCTCTTGGGACTATTTTTAATATCAAGGCCTATGCAAATGAGAATAGCGTTGAGGTGTTGCTGGTCGAGGGAAAAGTGAAAGTTGATAATATAGATAGTAATGAGGCCTTAATCCTAGTGCCAGGAGAAAAGGCTGTCTTGTCAAATGAGAGGGGGGATTTTGAGAAAAAGAATGGTGATATCACTCGAGAAACACAGTGGACTCAAGGGGTTTTAGAATTCAAGAATCAAGGTTTTCAGGAGATATTCAAATACCTGGAGCGATGGTATGGAGTGAAAATCGAAGTAACAGGAAATATGACTAAGGCTAAGGGTTTAGGTAAGTTTCAAGAAGGAGAAAGCTTAGATAATGTTTTAGAAGTGCTTAGTTATTCAAATTACTTCAACTATAAAATAAATAAGGATACAGTATTTGTTGATTTTAACAAAGACTAACTGTTTAAATAACTGTAGAATACAAGTGATAATTGCAATTAATAAACCTAACAATAAATGATGCGCTATGATTAAAAGTTTACGTGTTTTAAGTCCGTTTCTAAATCTAAGCCTTATTGCAGTGCTTATGTTGGGGATGTCAGTCTTTTCGACTGCTTCCGCAAATGATCTGCTTCAAGCTGGTGATATAGAGAAGGTTGTGATTTCGATGCAACCAAGAGAGCTGTCGATTAAGGACGCTTTCAGAGAGATTGAACAGAAAACCACTTTCACCTTTTTCTTTACTGATGAGGTGGTGGATCTGTCCAGAAATGTGATTTTGAAGAATAGTCGTGCTTCAGTGGCGACTTTTCTCGGCGAAATCGCACAGCAATCCCAGCTGAAATTTAAGCAGGTCAATGAGACCATAAGTGTGAATTCTGCTATCCCGGCTACCAAAGTAAGAAAGGTGCAAGAAGAACCAGTAGAAAAGGAAATTACTGGACAAATCACAGATGAAGATGGTCTGGGAATACCTGGGGTAAACATTTTGCTCAAAGGAAGTGTAGCGGGTACGATCACAGATTTGGACGGAAACTATACGCTTTCTGTTCCTGATGAAGGAGCCGTACTTGTAGTGAGCTTTATTGGCTTTAAAAAGCAAGAAATAGAAGTAGGCGCTAGAAGTAGTGTTGATATCATCATGGTGGAAGATTTCGCAGGATTGGATGAAGTAGTTGTTGTTGGTTTTGGTAGCAAGGAACGTGAGGATATTTCTGGAGCTGTTACTGCTGTCAAAATGGACAAGGTGCTAGGAGATAGACCTGTGACTGACGCTGCAAAAGCGCTTCAAGGCACAGTGCCAGGTTTACAGATTACTTATGGTAGTGGTCAGCCTGGATCAGGCACGAATATCAATATACGAGGGTTCACTTCTATCAATGGAGGATCACCACTTGTATTGGTGAACAACGTTCCGATGAGTTTGGATGATGTCAACCCAAGGGATATTGAAGATGTAGTAGTATTGAAAGATGCTTCTGCTGCTTCTATTTATGGTGCAGAAGCTGCGTTTGGAGTGATTTTGATTACTACCAAAACAGGTGGGTTTGAACAACCTATGAAGTTGGAGTACTCCAATAACTTTGGTTTTACTCAACCAAGTACCTTGCCTGAAAAAGCTTCTCCATTAGACTTTGTGTCAGCATTGGACGACTGGGGGCAGCAGACATACTGGACTGGTCAGAATGTGTCAGATTGGATGGGATATATCAATGATTATAATGCCAACCCTAGTGCCTATCCTGAAGGATATATTACCGATCCAAATGGGCTGAGATATTATACGCGTGAGAACGACCTATACGGAGAGTTTTTAGGAACAAATGGATTCGAGCAAATTCATTCTTTATCTGTGAAGGGTGGCAGTAAAAAAACCTCTTACCGTATCTCCTTAGGATTCAATGATGAGGATGGAATTATGGTGACGGATAAGGATAGCTATAGGAGATACACTGCAAATGTGGATCTTACTACACAGATCAGTCCTAAGATTACTACAACTTTCAATAGTTTTTACAAAAACGGCTTGAGAACTGGGCCAATTGGAGGCAACTGGAGTAGTTTATATTACAGTGCAATCAACTTTCATTCTGCTACTCCTATTGGTAGTGACAATTTGGGCGGTACTGAAGAGATACCTTTTGCTACTCCTGCCAACCTTATCAAATATTCTCCGGAGCGTGAGAATTTTGAAGAGGTAATTAGATTCTTTTTCAAAGGATCATATAAGCCTTTAGCGGGAATGGAAATCAATGCTGAATATACCTTTGAGAAAAGTAGAGATGAGATCAGTTCTCCTTCTTTTACTCCTACGATGATCAACCCAGCAACTCTTTCTATCACCCCATATAACCCAGGCGCTTCTTCTTACTTCACAAGTTCAAATAAGAGGAATTACCATGCAATAAATGCCTATGGTAAATACAATAAGAACTTTGGGGAGCATGTATTAGATTTCATGGTAGGGATGAACCAGCAGGTGTCCGTTCGTGAAGGATTCAATGCCTCTAGACAGGAACTGATTTCACCATCCAATCCAGGCCTTTCTACGGCTACTGGAGTGGTGAATGTTAGTGATTTCTATACAGATTATGGAATAGTAGGTTTCTTTGCTAGAGCAAATTATCAATTCAAAGAAAAGTACCTTCTTGAGGTGAACGGTAGATACGATGGCTCTTCTAGATTCCCAGAAGGAAATCGTTTCGGTTTCTTTCCTTCTTTATCTGGAGCATGGAAAGTGAGTAGAGAGCCATTTATGGCTGGTGTGGCTAGAGCGATTACTGAACTAAAATTGAGAGCCTCATGGGGAGAAATAGGAAATCAGGCCGTAGAAGGAGCATGGGGGAATTATCCTTATCTGCCTACAATGAATTCTTCAAATGTGGCTTGGATAGATAATGATTCTGGAGTTCGCGCTGTTAGTTTAAGCGCTCCTGGGCTAGTTAGTGCTAATTATTCTTGGGAAGCCGTGCGAACTACCAATATTGGTGTTGATTTTGGCTTATTTGAGAACAAGCTATTTACCACGTTTGATTGGTACAACAGACAGACTTTGGATATGCTTTCTGCAGGCTCTCAATTGCCAGCTTCACTCGGAGCAAGTGCTCCACTTCAAAACGTAGCTGACCTGAAGACAGTGGGTTGGGAATTGGACGTCAAGTGGAGAGAGAATTTCGATAGATTAAGCTATACTGTAGGTTTTAACTTATACAACAATAATACAGAGATCACCAGATTCCAAAATGAAGCTGGATTGCTTAGCCAATATTATGTTGGTCAAAACTTGAATGAAATCTGGGGCTTTACTACTGATGGTTACTATACAGTGGATGATTTCGTAGATGGTTCTTTGGATGCAAATCTTCTAAATGGAGAATTGAAAGATGGAGTGCCTTCCTATAACGGGGTAAACCAAAATCCAGGTGATATCAAATATGTAGATCTCGATGGAGACGGAGAGATTTTCACAGGAAACAGTACCCTAGATGATCCAGGAGATAGATCAGTTATCGGTAATTCCACCAGAGGAATGGAGTACGGGGTGAATGGATCTCTTACATATTCCAACTTTGATTTGTCTATTTTCATTAGGGGCATAGGCAAGCGTGATGTGTGGATCAATAACCCAGTTTATTTTCCATATACGTTTGAATTTACTACGATTTATAATCATCAGTTGGATTACTGGACTCCAGATAATACGGATGCTTTTTACCCTAGAAACTATCCAAATGGTGGTGGAAATTATGGCAATAGCAGAAGAGTTCAATCTAAATATCTGGCTAACGGGGCTTACCTCAGATTGCAGAATATTACACTCGGGTATTCTTTGAGTGATAATTTATTAGATAGACTCAAAATCACACGATTCAGAGTGTATGTTTCGGGAGAAAACCTCTTGAATTTTGATCATTTACCAGATGGTCTTGATGCTGATTTAACAGGCATCAACAATGGAGGTAATTATCCATTTATTAGGAAGATTTCCTTTGGACTTAATGTGACATTTTAAAAAATGAAGTTTATGAAAATAGTTAAAAATATAGCATTCGGTTTTTCTATAGCGCTTTTGACATTTAGTTGTGTTGAAAGTACCTTAGATAAAAAGCCAGAATTAGCATTTTCAGAGGATAATGCCTTTGAAAACTTCCAGGTTTCGCAAACCTATGCTTATGGGTTTTACACTGTGTTTCCTGGATATGGCTTTGGACCAGCCAATAGTGACTGGAATGGAGATCTAATGATGCAGAATAATACCAATCAAGGTTCAGCTTGGATTTGGGGCCGTCAGACGATACCAACTTCTTCTTCGATTTGGGATTTTTCCTTTGTGCGACGTGCCAATATCATGCTCGACAATTTAGAAAGTTCTCCGATGACAGAATCTGAAAAGAATCATTGGAGATCAATAAGTTACTTCTTTAGAGCCTTTGATTACTATGAAAAAATCGCTGCTTATGGAGATGTGCCTTGGATAGATAGAGTACTTACGGATGATGATGAACTCCTATTCGCCCCAAGAACGCCAAGAGAGGAAGTAGCTCAGAATATGTTGGATGATCTATTGTTTGCAGTAGAGAATATCTATGAACCAGGTACTAATGGCGTAGCGAGTAATACTGTCAGTAGTGATGTAGTTCGTGCTTTAATTTCAAGATTTGGGCTTTTCGAAGGTACTTGGAGAAAATACCATGGCCTGCCAGGTGCTGAAGAATTTCTTAGAGCAAGTGTGACAGCTTCTGAGGAGCTTATAGCAAACAATCCTACTCTTCATCCTAATTATAATGAAGTGTTCAACAGTGAGTCATTGGATGGTGTTCCAGGGATCTTGTTATTCAAAAGGCACGAGAATGGAATCCTTACTCACAGCTTAACTTCACGTCATAGAAATTCTGCTGGTAACTGGGATATCACTAAGAGAGGTGCTGATTCTTATTTGATGCAAGATGGAGAGACGATTTGGAACAGTCCTGATTTTGAGACTGACAAGGACCCATATGCAGAGTTTAGAAAGCGTGACTTAAGAATGCTATATACGATCACTCCTCCCTTTAGAGTGTTACCTGTTGCTGGAGATCGCTTAGCATGGGAACATACCGCTGATCCGAAGGATAGAGAATACATAGATTTCTTTGATGGTATTACTACTCAGAATCAGAAGGCTTTGCCATCCCGAAATCATGCAGGATATATATTGAGAGTTGCACCTCATTTCAGAGATTTCAATGAGGGCGATCCTTACAATGTTTCTAGAACGGGTTATAAGTTATTTAAATACTACAACCGTCTTCACGATATCCAAAATAATGATTTCAACGATGCACCTATTTTCAGAATGGGAGAGGTTTTGATAAACTATGCAGAGGCTCAATGGGAACTGGGAGCATTTGATCAGTCTATCGCTGATATGACGATCAATAAACTGAGAGCAAGGGGTAATGTGGCGCCAATGATAATTGGTAATATTACTGCTAGTTTTGACCCAACAAGAGATCCGGAAGTAGATCCTATCCTTTGGGAAATCAGACGTGAGCGTGGAATAGAGTTGATGGCAGAAGGATTTAGATTTGATGATCTGAGAAGATGGAAAAAGATGGGGTATACCAATGATCCTAAGCTTGGTCGTTGGATAGTAGGATCTGAGGTGAATAATAGAATTCCGATTCAAAACGGAGCCGATGAAGGGTATATTCAATTCTTCAGCGGAAATCCTCCAGCTTGGGAAGACTACCAATACCTTTATCCAGTACCATCTGAAGAGATTGCTTTGAATCCTAATTTGGAGCAAAATCCAGGTTGGTAATCCTTAAGCAATAAAAATATTGCCCTTCAATCCATCTTGATTGGAGGGCATTTTTATTACGTCAGAATAATCGTACCAATGGTTATTTATTACACCTCAATTTTCAATACAAACCAATACAGAAAGTGAAGAGTTTTCTAAGAATTATAAGCCTGCTACTGGTGTTAGGCGTTTTTCCATATGCGGGCTATACCCAGGAGAAACCAAATATCATTTTCATCCTGGTGGATGATCTAGGATACGGGGATATAGGTGTTTTTTTCCAAAATGAAAGAAAAGTACGTAACGAGCGAAGTGAACCGTGGATCATGACTCCAATGCTAGATAAAATGGCTAATGAGGGAGCTATCTTAACCAACCATTATACTGCAGCCCCTGTCTGTGCACCATCTAGAGCTTCCATCCTTATGGGGGTCAATCAAGGACATGCGCATGTTCGCAACAATCAATTTGATAAGGAAATCGGTGATAATTATACGATGGCTGATGTCCTTAAAAATGTCGGTTATGAAACCATAGCCATAGGTAAGTGGGGATTGCAGGGAAAAGGAAAAGGTCCAGATTGGCCAGCTCATCCACTTAAGAAAGGCTTTGATCATTACTTTGGTTATATCCGACACGGAGATGGTCATGAGCATTATCCTGTAGAGGGAATATATAGAGGAAGCAAAGAAGTTTACGATGGCTATGAGCTGGTAGAAGGGCTTGACAAATCATATACCGGTGATTTGTTTACTGCTAAGGCAAAAGACTTTATCATATCTCACCAAAAGGAAAAATCAGACCAGCCATTTTTTATGTATCTAGCTTATGATACCCCTCATGCTGTTTTGGAATTGCCAACGCAGGACTATCCTGCAGGTGGCGGCTTAAATGGTGGGCTTCAATGGCTGGGCACTCCAGGGAAAATGATAAATACAGCTTTTGGTGAAGTGGATTCATTTACCTATCCAGAATTTGCCACTGCGACCTACGATCACGATAAAGATGAAAATACACCAGAGATAGAATGGCCATCTACCTATCAGCGCTACGCCACAGTCAATAGACGTATTGATGATCAAGTGGGAGATTTGATGCAATTGCTTGATGATCTCGATATTTCAAAAAATACATTGGTGATATTTACCTCAGATAATGGACCATCCAGAGAGTCATATTTGCCAAAGGAGTATGTGGCTTATACGCCTGAGTTTTTTAACAATTTTGCGAATTTCGACGGTATCAAAAGAGACGTCTATGAAGGAGGTTTACGCACAGCCACTATAGCACATTGGCCTACTCATATCAAAGCTGGAACGGTCGTTTCCGCTCCAAGTATATCCTATGACTGGATGACAACATTTGCAGAGGTTTCCGGTGCAGCAGCACCCATTCGTACAGATGGCGTATCCTTATTGCCTTCTCTGATCGGAAAGGGTAAGCAAGCTTCCAGTAAGATTTATGTAGAGTATTCTCAAAATGGAAAAGTCCCTGGCTACGATGAGTTTCTTGAATCGCATCGAAACAAAAAACGTGGTGAGATGCAGATGCTGAGAAAAGGGGAAATGGTAGGAGTTCGTTACGATATTCAATCGCAAGAAGATGATTTTGAAATATATAATGTGATTAAAGACCCTCAACAAGGGAATAATCTGGCGAATGAAAATCCCAAGCTTCAGGAAGAATTCAAATCTATTGCTCTGAGAAGTAGAATTGCCGATTCGGGAGCTCCTCGTCCATATGATTCCTCATTAGTTCCTGCGTTAAAAGGGTTAAAATTCAAAGATGGCTTAGTGGCTTCAAGCTATAAGGTGCAACGTGCCTTCATTCCTTCTGTCTTGGGAAAAGCGATCTCGGAAAAGGTTGTTGCTTTGCCTACTATAGATGAAGAAGGTGGAGATGGGAATCTAGTAGTATGGACTGGATATATTAAAGTTCCTGAATCAGGCAAGTACAGTTTTTCTGCTGATCGCAAGAAAAGTCACTTCTTTATGCGCATTCATGATATTTCGGTCATTGATGGTAATTATGCCATAGATGATTCACCCCAGGGTACTGTTCATTTGGAAGCAGGATATCACCCAGTGAAAATTTATTTATTGAAGGAGGACAGCTCGCCAAAATTGGAATTGTCGTGGGCCTTTGAAAATGAACCTAATAAAGTAGTGAATTCTGAATATTGGTTTAGATAAGCTGATAGCGACATAAGACTCTGTGGATACATCGAATATTGATTTCTAATCTAAGGTTTTGATTTTCCTATAAACAATAATCAGCCCCACATAAGGCTGGTTTATTGTTTAAACAGCGTGTTTTTTAGATAGAGATATGGGTTTACCAAGCCATTCACTCAATAAGCTAAATACTCACACTCTCCTTCAGTAGATTTTTCACCAGCTCAAGGGTTAATGGTTTCTTGTTGGCTTTTTCCCGGAGGGTATCAAAAGAGTAACGAAAGTCACATCCTTCTTTGTAGGCGCTACAGCCATAAGCTGTTTTGCCCCTTATTATCGTTCCTTTATGGCACAATGGGCAAGAAATGACTGGAGGGGATTTTTTAGCGGAATTTGCAGGTTTCTTTTCTTCCAACACGAGTTGAAAAGTCTCATTGAAACGTACCAAACCTTCTTTATCTCCCGCAGCTGTTTTAAATCCTTTTAAGTTGACAGTCGATCCCTTTTGAAGCAAACGTAAATATTGATTCTCTGATATGTTTTTACCTTCAAAGGAAAAAGGAAGTAAAAAATCGCAGCCGGTTTTATAGGCGCTGCAACCGTAACTCGATTTTCCTTTGATCAGCGAGCCTTCCTTGCATTTTGGACAAGGCTGTCCCACGATCCCAGTTGCAGTGGGTGATTTTTCTTTTTCAGGAGCTTTATTTTCAGTGCTGTGAGATATTCTAGCATGGCTTTGTTCCCGGATAACTTCGTATACCAAATGCTCCACCATAGCCTTCATGTTCTTCACAAAAGAGCCCGCGTTAAAATTGCCTTTTTCTATCTCTTTCAATTGTTTTTCCCACTGGCCTGTCAGTTCGGCTGAGGTCAGAAGATCATTCTTTATAATATCAATCAATTGCAGACCTGTTTCAGTGGGCAAGATTTGCTTTTTATTTCGTTCAATATATTGTCTTCTGAATAGGGTTTCAATAATATTTGCCCGAGTAGAAGGACGGCCAATGCCATTTTCTTTCATTAAGTCTCGCAATTCTTCATCGTCCACTTGCTTACCGGCAGTTTCCATGCCCCTTAGCAAAGTCGCTTCAGTATAGTGCTTAGGTGCTTTGGTTTCTTTCTCCAGGAAGGTAGGTTCATGCGGCCCTTTTTCTCCTTTTGTAAAAATCGGGAGCTCATCTTTCTCCTTTTTATCCTTGCCGTCAGCAGTCTCAAAAACAAGCCTCCAGCCTTTTTCTAAAATCACCTTTCCGGTTGTTTTAAAGGGAACTGTATCCACTTTTCCTAATACTGTGGTGTTAGATACCGTACATTCATCGTAAAAGACTGCGATAAATCTCTTGGCAATTATGTCATATACTTTTATGTGATTCCCTTGTAAACTACTTTGGATTCCTGTAGGAATCATGGCATGGTGATCGGTTACTTTTTTATCATTGAAAACCTTGGGAGACTTTTTTAATTTTTTGCCCAATATCGGCTGAGTTAACGAAGTATAGTTCGTCAGTTGTTTTAAAATTCCTGCTGCTTTAGGATAAATATCGTTCGGTAAAAAAGTGGTGTCTACTCTTGGGTAGGTGATTAATTTTTGTTCGTATAATTGCTGCGCTATTTTAAGTGTTTCATCGGCAGAAAGCCCAAACTTGTTATTGCAATAAACCTGTAATCCTGTCAGGTCAAAAAGCTTTGGAGCGTACTCTTTCCCTTTTTTATTAGCAATGGAGACCACTTCAAAGTCATGTTCTTTTACCCTGTTGGCAAAAGCTTCTCCATCTTCTTTCTTTAAAAATTTCCCCTCTTCATAATTAAATGTAGCCTCTCTATATACGGTTTGTAACTCCCAATATGGTTTTGGTTGAAAGTTTTGAATTTCTTTGAACCGATTAACAATCATGGCTAGGGTTGGCGTTTGGACTCTACCAATGGAGAGCACCTGTTTGTATCCACCATATTTCACCGTATATAAGCGTGTGGCGTTCATTCCCAATAACCAATCCCCGATTGCCCGAGAATACCCGGCATAATACAAATTATCGTACTTAGCAGAAGGTTGCAATTTTTCGAAGCCTTCTTTGATGGCCTCTGTGGTCAACGATGAAATCCATAAGCGTTTGACTTCTCCTTTATACTCCGCTTGTTCGATTACCCATCGTTGAATCAATTCTCCCTCCTGGCCGGCATCACCACAGTTGATCACCAACGTGGCTGTATCAAATAGCTTTTTTACTATATCAAATTGCTTCCTAACCCCTGGATTATTAACGACTTTGGTTTTGAACTTTTCGGGAAGCATCGGAAGGTGACTGAGGCTCCAGCTCTTCCAATAAGGATCATAATCGTTCGGCTCAAGTAAGGTGCAAAAGTGTCCGAAAGTATAGGTTACGCTATATCCATTTCCTTCATAGTACCCATCATGCCTATTATTTGCACCCAGAACAGCGGCGATTTCACGGGCGACACTTGGTTTTTCAGCAATACAAACTATCATCTGAAGCAAAACTAGTAAAAATAGGGTAGGGTTAGTGGAATGCTGGCGCAATCAAAGGCTCGAAAATGAAGTGAGCTTTGTGAATCAAGCTGTTATAGATTTTTTATACAAATCAAATTTTTGCCAAAAAAGGAAATTGTTAAGATGCAAATTTGATGGCTTTTGGCAGAACGGGGGAACTCATTCTTATAACTAAAAATTGGACATAAAAAAAGCTCCTAGAAATTAATCTAAGAGCTAATAAGTCGGGGTGGCAGGATTCGAACCTACGACCTCCTCGTCCCAAACGAGGCGCGATACCGGGCTACGCTACACCCCGAGGTGTTTGTTAATTACTTCAATGAATTGATCTTTCAGCCTTCTCATGATGAGATCACTTGCGGAGTTAATCCCGATAGCTATCGGGGCTACACCTCGAACTTTCAATTATTGACCCAAGACTTGCTCTTGAATCGGATGCAAATGTAGTAAAATATTTTTCTGACCAATGCTTTTTTGAAAATGAAATCGAAAAAAATGTGAGAATATTTTGATGTTCTTTTAACTATGTTTCCAACGGACTTGAAAATGAGTTGGATAGCTTTAGTTGACGATCAATAGTTCCAAGGTCAATCCCAGGTGTTCCGTATCAGATTCGTCCACATCAAGTTTATAGGTGTAATAGCCTTTTGATAGAGGAGTTTCTCCCATATAGTCTCGAGGTTGAATTCTCAATTCCTTACCATTTGCCAATAAACTCACAAAGCCATAACGATAGGCAGATTCAAATTCTTTAAAGCCTGATTTTTTACCAGCCTTGACATCACCAAATTCAACTGGCATAGATCCAGAGCTAATCAGGATATCCTTAAAATCTAATCCTGAACTGTTCTCTACACGAATAAGCACAGCCTCTGGATTTTCATAATCAGAATCATCAGTGCAGGAAGTAAACAAAGAAATAGCTAAAAAGAGGATGATTAGATTTCTCATAGATCAATTAAGGTAGCGATAATGAAAAGACGCAATAGTATTGTTAAACGCTACTTTTCAACCGGGAATTATCATCTCTTAAAATTCCTTTTCACCAAACTCACTCTTGATGAACCTGGAGTTGTTTTTCAATTTGTTGAAGGAATAGCTGATGTTCAACTGAATTACATCTACCTCATAGACATAATTTGTTGTGGTATAAAATTCACCATCAACCCAGGTACTGATACGTTGCTCGTTGGTAGGAAGTAAACCCATGTCGATATTGAGCCACTGAAGCGTTGTGCTTAATCTTCCATCGAGGAAAGTCTTTTTGATATTCAAGTTGGGAGATAGGAAACGGGAATCCTCACCCTGAGCAGTGTTGGTAGGAGATAGATAATTAACTGCCAACTGCGCCTCCCAGTTCTTGCCGAAGTTAAAGCTGGTGTTTGCATTGATGGAGTAAATCCAGCTTTCGGAATGGATCGGTTTGTCATCAAATTCACCATTAATGGAATAGTGATACACATTCGTTCCAGCGAAAATCTGCCACCAATCGGTAGGATTCAGTTCCAGCCCTACTTCTATACCTAGAGATTTTCCTGTACCGACATTTGAATAAATACGATTCAAAATTGTGTCATTGTAAACTGTATTGACTCGGTTTACGAGATTTTGAATATTCCTGAAATAGGAGGTAGCTGTAAATGAATTGTCACCAAAGTTTTTTACCACCCCCAGTTCCACCAAGTCCACAAACTCAGGAAGGAGAGTTGGGTCACCTTGCTCAAGTGTTTCTGAATGCTCTCTTTCTGGAAATGGGTTCATCTTGAAAGTAGTCGTTCTTTCTACCCGTTTAGAATAGGAGGTTTTGACTTGCAATTCATCATTGAATGAATATTGTAAACTTGCCGAAGGGTACAGTTTCACAAAATCATACAAGTAGGTAGTGTCTACCGTACCTCCAATATCCTTCAAATCGAAAATCCTGTCCATGATCTCTAGCCTGGCTCCAGCGGCATAGCTCCATTTTCCTTTTTCTCCCGTCAATTGCCCATAGCCAGAATGCAAGACTCTATTCAAATCGACAGCACTTGAAAATTCTGGAACTAGTTCGAATTCACCCGTTTCATTATTTTTTCGTTCATAGACAAAATCCCCCGTATGATTGAGGTACCTAAACTGATAGCCAAATTCAAGGGTTCCAAAGGCTTTAGGAGCTGCTTTGTAGTCCAGTTGCAGCCTAGTTCCGTTGAGTGGGTTGTCGTTTGTATTGTACTCGTCTTGGTAGATGATGCTGGTATCAGGATAACCTAGGTTTCGGTTGGTTGTAGGTCCACCAAGCATGGTGTACTCGTAAAGAAAAGATCCGGAAAGCTGAGATTTGTTTTGGAAGGTGTGCTTATAGTCTAAGCTGCCAAGCACAAAATCTCCTCTACGAATTCTCAAATTTTCATTGTAATACTGCATCGTATAAATCCGCTGTCCGTTCACCTCAGCATGGTTGTCATAATACAGAATGTCCGCAGTACGGTCCGCAGTTTTCTTTCCTGCATAAAATCCTAGACTAAAATCATTGGCTTCATTGGGCGCATAGGCTAGCGTAAACCTACCTGAGAAGGTTTTGGCATCGGTACTCCGTTCTCCATCCGAAGGGAAGTATGTGGTGGTGTCTCCGCTTATTGTATAGACATTTCCTTCTCGTCTTCCATTGATATCATTCCTCTGATAATTTCCACCTAGAGAAAGATCCCATTTCCCTTTTTTGTGATTAATTGTGAAGTCAGCACCATAGCGCTGTGGCTTATTTTTATTGTCGTAAGGCTCTATGCTCGGCATTCCGAACTTAGCATTCACTTGTACAAAAGTGCCATCAGCAGCGCCTTTCTTGGTGATGATATTGATGATCCCAGCCTTTCCTTCAGGATCGTATTTGGCAGAAGGAGAGGTGACCAATTCTATATTTTCTATGGCATTGGCGGGCAGCTGAGAAAGCAAGGCTTCAGGACTTGATTGACTGGGCTTACCGTTAATCATAACCACAAATCCCGTGGTCCCTCTAACCGCTATTTCACCTTGCGCATTGATGCTAACTGATGGGAGATTTCGAAGTACATCTGTAGCGGTTCCTCCTTGACTTGTCAGGAAGTTATCGGAATTATATACCTGACGATCTACCTGATTCATAGTAGTGAATTTCCTTCCTGAGACTTCTACTTCGGCAAGTAATTGTTGATCAGGATTCAGGGAAATAGTACCTAAGTCAAGTGATTGATTTTTGGAAATAGTTATATCCGAAACAGTGGTTGTTTCATAACCCATGAATTGAGCTAAAAGGTAATAACTTCCTGTTTTTAAACCTTCTAAATAAAATACTCCTTCTTGATCCGTAACTGCCCCTGACACCAAAGCACTATCCTTTGTTTGGAAAATAGCTACACTGGCATATTCCAAAGGGCTGTTTTCGGATCGGTCAATCAGTTTTCCTTTTATTGAGGTTTGGGAAAAAGCTGTTTCATAAAAAAGCGAGAGAAAAAGGAGAAGAAATAATCTATTCATTTGAGGTTTATTTATACACACAAATAACTAGTGCTTCTGTGCTATTTTACGGTAGAAAAATACTGATTATGGTATAATTAGACTTTTATTTTGGATCTATACTCTAGTGGTGTCAAGTTAGTCTGCTGCTTAAAGAACTTCACAAAATTTGAAGAATCAGTGAAATTCAAAGAATAAGCAATTTCCGACACTTGACTACTGGTGTGCGTCAGGGAGTTTTTAGCCTCTATCAAAATACGTTCTTTGATCACTTCCCTAGCATTAGTGTTGAGGGTAGTTTTGCAAATAGCATTCAGTCTTCTCACTGGGATGTTCATCAAGTCAGCATAATCCTGTACATTTTTCAGTTGGGAGTAATTTTCGTTAATAAGTCTTTTGAAAAGTGCTAATTGATCAATGACCGTTGAATCCATCTTAGGAGTAGAAAAGGGAAGATTAAGTGTGGTTAGAATTAATAGATTGAGGTGAGCAGACAACAGATCCTGCGAACTGCCTTTTTTGTATTCTCGATAAAAAGTTTCTAGCATAGGAAAGATTTGGGTCTGTGAATCTCCAATATCAAAGGTTTTGGCTAGCTGAAAAAGGCTATTGAACGCATTCGGATATTGCGATAAAACTTCTTCTTTGAAGAGTATTACATAGCCATCAGGAATCTTGCTGAAATCCCAGCAATGTACTTCACTCAGCCCTAGGTAATAGCCGGTATTGGGGATCACATCAAATTTCTCATCACCGATCGTATGGGAACCGGCTCCTTTAGAAAGGAATATCAATTCATGGTAGCCAGAGTGACGATGTGGAACAGTCGGTTTGATGACAGGCTTCATTCGTGAAACTTTCAGTAGAATTTCACTTTCAAGTTTTGATTTTACTTTGATTGACATGCCGCGTAGCTGATCTAGAATTAATTGTTTGCAAAAATTGTAAAAAAGCCAAACAAGATGACTGCCTTTTAAATAAAAAGGTATTAGTAGTCCAGATATACTTTAAATGAATATTTTTCCGAAAGACCAGCTTTCCATTTATAAAAAAATAGAAGAAGTTGCTGGTGTTTTTATCTGTAGTTTTTTGGTGCAACAGCAACTCAGAATGCCTTGTAAAAGCGTTCTGGGGGCTTTAATGGATCATGTGACAGGTTTATTTTGAAAGGGGTTTTTTTTGGATTCAGTCTGAATAGGTAATTCAGCAAGTTTGGGAAGAAATTATTTTGTTATTTTATGATTAGAAGGAGCCAGCTGAGTGAACACTGGAAATCGACTTCTCTTTTTCAAAATTGAATTACATCAATAAAGTAAATTCTAGCTAATGAGTTTTCAAATCAAAAATTCCGGGGAGGCCTACGATGTTATAATTGTCGGTTCGGGAGCAGGTGGAGGGATGGCCTCCAAAATACTTTCTGAAGCGGGTCTGTCTGTGGCAGTAGTGGAAGCAGGTGGAGATTTTGATCCAGCCAAAGAAGAGGATCGTACACAGCTAAGACCACCATGGGAATCCCCGAGAAGAGGGGCAGGCACGCGTATTCGTCCTTTTGGTGATTTCGATGCAGCTATCGGTGGCTGGGATATTGATGGTGAGCCATACACCAGAAAAAATGGAACTGAGTTCGATTGGTTCCGATCCAGAATGGTTGGAGGAAGAACAAATCACTGGGGAAGAATTTCTCTACGTTTCGGACCTAATGATTTCAAACGAGCCAGCATTGATGGACTAGGTCACGATTGGCCAATCGGTTATGATGATCTCAAGCCATATTACGATAAGGTTGATAAGCTTATTGGCGTGTTTGGAACAAAGGAAGGAATTTACAATGAGCCAGATGGATTTTTTCTACCTCCTCCGAAGCCACGATTGCATGAGCTTTATATGAAAAAGGGAGCTGACAAAGTAGGTATTCCGATGATTCCTTCCCGTCTCTCCATGCTTACTCGCCCTATTAATAAGGATAGAGGGGTTTGTTTTTTCTGTAGTCAGTGTAATCGAGCATGTCAAGTTCATGCGGATTTCTCAGCAGGTACTTGTCTAGTTCACCCTGCGATGAAAAAAGGTAAAGTTGATCTTTACACGCATTCGATGGTGAGAAAAGTCACTACTGACGAAAGCGGAAAAGCCACAGGTGTTTCTTTCGTAAGTAAGGTGGATTTGAAGGAATATAAGCTGAAATCTAGAGTGGTTGTACTTGGTGCATCAGCTTGTGAGTCTGCAAGAATCATGATGAATTCCAAGTCCAAGTCGCATCCTGATGGAATAGGAAATAGCTCTGGGATGGTAGGTAGATACCTGCATGATTCCACAGGAACTGACCGCATGGCCATAGTACCGAGCATGATGGATCGTGAGCGGTATAACGAAGATGGTGTAGGTGGGCTGCATATGTACACACCGTGGTGGGGAGATAATAAGAAATTGAACTTTGCCAGAGGATATCATATCGAGTACTGGGGCGGAATGGGCCAGCCTGCCTATGGTACTGGTGGAAGTATGGATTCGATGAGAAAATACATCACAGACGAATTCGGTAAGCCAAGTCCAAACGGTGGCTACGGAGCAGGTCTGAAAAAAGATATCCGAAAAATCTATGGCTCTACCATGGGTATGTCAGGTAGAGGTGAAAGTGTACCTATGTATGATAACTACTGTGAGATCGATCCAAATACGGTGGATAAATTCGGTATTCCTGTCCTTAGATTTAATTACAACTGGACAGATCAGGAAGTCAATCAGGCGAAGCACATGCATGATACTTTTGAAGAAATTCTCACTGAAGCAGGAGGAATTTTACTTGGTAGCAAGCCAGGTCCAGAGACTAAATATGGTCTTTTGGCACCAGGAAGAATCATTCACGAAGTAGGGACTACCCGTATGGGAAATGATCCTTCTACCTCTGTGCTGAATTCTAATTGTCAAGCGCATGACTGCGACAATCTATTCGTAGTAGATGCTGGTCCTTTCGTATCTCAAGCAGATAAAAACCCAACTTGGACCATTTTGGCTTTGGCGTGGAGAACTTCCGATTATATAGTTTCTGAATTGAATAAGAAAAATATCTAAACCATGAACAGAAGAGAAAATCTAAAATTGCTCTTTACCGGCTCGGTCGGTACGGGTTTATTATTTACTGGCTGTTCACCTGAGCAGCAGAAATTACCTGCCAGGGATTTGCTTTCTGGCGGTACTATTGGTGGTAGAACAGAAGAAGAAAAGCAGCGGGATAAAGAGTTGCTTTCCGAGACGTTTTTCACGGACGATGAGCGTAAAAAGCTTAGTGTCATGGTGGATATTATCATGCCAAAAGATGATGAATCTCCAGCTGCCACCGAATTGGGAGTAGTTGATTTCATGGAATTTATCATGAAGGATATGCCGCATTACCAAACTCCTATGAGAGGTGGCTTGATGTGGTTGGATTTTGAAGCAGATGAGAAGTTTGGCAAACCATTCAATGAGCTTAGTGAGCCTGAAGTTATTGAGATCGTGGAGGAAGTAGCTTGGCCAGACTCAGCAAAACCAGCCTACAAAGGAGCTGTACGCTGGTTTAATATGCTTCGTAATCTTACCTGTTCTGGTTATTTCTCTACCCCAGAGGGTTGGAAGTACATGGGATATGTGGGTAATACACCAAATGCCTGGGATGGAATCCCACA
The DNA here is from genome assembly GCF_003254055.1 of Algoriphagus chordae. Taxonomy (GTDB): domain Bacteria; phylum Bacteroidota; class Bacteroidia; order Cytophagales; family Cyclobacteriaceae; genus Algoriphagus; species Algoriphagus chordae. The sequence continues at coordinate 38,065 of NZ_QKZT01000021.1, read as the reverse complement.
GGAGGTAATGGATAAGCATGGGGTGAAACTGGAAGAAAAATACATTCCTCAGTATCTGAAACCTGAGGATAGAGGTACCATTATCGAGTGGGATGATGATGCAAATATCATTGGCTAATTAGTTGTAGCTCCAATTAGAATTTTATGAAAAACCAATGGGTGTAAGCTCATTGGTTTTTTTGTTGACTTGAAAATTTGGGTAAAAAAAAATCTACCCAATAAGCAAAGCCATTTATCCCATTTTTCAAGGATTATTAGGGCAAACAACCCATATTTACCTTTTCACCACCTCTTAGACTATGAAACGCAGATCCGCTGTCAAGGCCATGGCCTTAACTTCCCTTTCGACTCCTTTTTTCTTTTCTCAAGGATTTACCAGCATCAAAAAACTTCTTTCCCCTGAGACTTCAGGATTTAAAAGTAACTGGGAAAACTGGCCAGATATGAAGTGGATTGGTCCAGAGTTTTGGGGGAATAGACTTCAAGACTGGGAGATCGTAGGTGGCAAGGCAGTCTGCAATATTTCCAGCAACAATAGAGCTTTGCATATTCTTACCCATCAGTTGGGTGCTAATAACAAGGATTTTCAGCAGTCGGTAAGCATCAGCTGGAGCAACAAAGGATTGATTGGCAATGCTGATGTCTATGTTGGATTCAGGTTAGGTGCAAAAGGCATTTTCGAAGACTATCGCTCTGCTGCCGTTTTTGGAAAAGGTTTGGATGTTGGTGTCACAGGAACAGGTCAGTTGATGATCGGGGAGAAGCTCAGTGAGGATAAATTGGATTTATCTAAAGCTATTGATTTGTCTCTTAAAAGTACTTTTAAGCAAGGGAAGTACCTGTTGACTCTTACTGGTACTGCGAGTAACAGCACAGTGGTTTTATCTGCTGATGGGATTGATCCAGAGGACTTGCAGGGCAATTTGGCTTTAGTCGCCAACTGTCCAAAGAAGGAACAAGACACAAACAGCCTAGTGGCATTTTCAGACTGGGTATTCCAAGGCGATAAAATTGTAGAAGCTGCCGATCAGGTATTTGGGCCGATTTTCTTTGCACAATATACACTGCACAAAAACAGTCTTAAATTAACTGCACAACTCGCTCCGTTGGAGCTGATTCCAAATACTAAGGTAGATCTTCAGCTCAAAAAAGGTTCAGGATGGGAGACGGCTCAAACTTCAGCACTTGATCCAAATGGAAGAATCGCCAATTTTAGGATAGATGACTGGAAGCATAAGAAAATGATTCCATATCGAGTGCAGGTGAATGTTCCTCTAAAAGATAAAACGCAGGAATTCTATTTTTATGGTGAAATTGCGGCGCAGCCGAAATCTTCTGATGACTTAAAAGTAGCAGTCTTTAGCTGCAATGCTGACCATGGTTTTCCTGATCAGGAAGTAGCTATTCATGTGGCAAAACACAAGCCTGAAATGGCCTTGTTTCTCGGAGATCAGTTCTACGAGGGTTCAGGTGGATTTGGTATTCAGACCAGTCCTTTGGAGAAGTCGTACCTAGATTACCTTCACAAGTGGTACATGTTTGGTTGGTCATATCGTGATATTTTTAGAAACATACCCACAGCCATTATCCCTGATGATCATGATGTATATCATGGGAATGTATGGGGTGAAGGAGGTAAACATGCGCCATCTGATGAAGGCTGGGGCTATATAGCCCAAGATCAGGGTGGCTACAAAATGCCTCCTGAATGGGTGAATATGATTCAAGATACTCAAACTAGCCATCTGCCAGATGCCTTTGATCCAACTCCTATTAAGCAAGGGATTAAGGTATATTACACAGATTGGGAGTATGGCGGAGTAAGTTTTGCGATTTTGGAAGATAGAAAATTCAAATCTGCTCCGCAGAATGTCCTGCCTAAGGAAGCAAAAGTAATGAATGGCTTTATTCAGAACCCTGATTTTGACATCAAAAAGTATTATGATATAGATGCCCAGCTACTAGGCAAAAGACAACTTGATTTCTTGGAAAGTTGGACCGCGCAATGGGATCCAGGAGTTCAGATGAAAGCTGTATTGTCTCAGACGAACTTTTGTACTGTAGCCACTTTACCGGAAGGAAGTATCATTGATAGCATAGTTCCTAGTTTGCCTACTCCTGAGAAGGGAGAGTACGTGGATGGTGATGCGCCGACTACTGATATGGATTCGAATGGCTGGCCGCAAAAAGGCAGGGATAAGGCCGTGAGAATTATTCGTAAATCTTTTGCCCTACATATCGCCGGAGATCAGCATTTGGCAAGTACTGTGCAATATGGGGTGGAGGAATTTCGTGATTCTGGGTATGCCTTTGGAGGGCCGGCACTGAATAATCTATGGCCGAGACGCTGGTGGCCTCAGGTGCCCGAAGGACATGAGCCATTCCCAGGAGGAACCAAAAATACGGGAGATTTCGAAGATGGCTTTGGAAATAAAATGACAGTAATGGCTGTAGCCAATCCTTATAAAACTGGTTTCACACCTACCCGAATTTATGATCGAGGGACAGGTTATGGAATAGTCACATTCGATAAGAAGGCTCGGACGATGAAGATCGAATGCTGGCCAAGAAACGTTGATCCGATTGCTAACCCTGAAGGACAATATGAGGGCTGGCCTATTACAGTTTCGCAGAAAGATAATTATGCTAGAAAAGCTGTCGGCTATTTGAAAACCTTGAATCTGGAGGGAGTTGAAAATCCACTAGTTTCTGTTTACAATGAGTCCACAGGAGAACTAGAATACGCGATGCCTGTCAATACTGCTAGTTTTCAGCCAAAAGTGTTTTCTGCTGACAAGTATAGAGTAGAAGTAAGAGATCAGGATAAAGGCTTGATGAAAACGTATGCAGGGCTTACTATGCAAAGCGATCATTCGGATAGTATAGTTGTGAATCTTGCGGAGTAATTTTATTGGTTAAAGTACGAGCTGAAGGGCTTCATTCGTCAGGATAAATCATTCTACTTTCGAATTTTTAATGAATAGTAAATGTCGAATACTGAATCAAGAATGCTGAATTTTAGGATTAAATATGATATATAAACATAACATCATGAGTTTTAAGAGTAAACTTTTGCTAGGATTGACTGGCGCTGCCCTGTTTTTTAACTGCAGTTCCCCTAAAGAAGAACAGACTGATTCAGAGCTGAAAAAGCCAAACATTGTCATCATTTATATGGATGACTTGGGCTATGGTGATTTGAGCTCCTATGGAGCTACTGAGCTTTCTACTCCGAATATTGACAAAATAGCAAATGGTGGAATTCGATTCACCAACGGCTATGCCACTTCGGCTACCTGTACTCCAAGCAGATATGCCTTGCTGACAGGTGTGTATCCATGGAGGAATAAGGATGCCAAAATCCTTCCAGGTACGGCCCCTTTGCTAATCAGCACAACTCAGATGACTATTCCCAAAATGCTAAGAGGACAAGGTTATCAAACTGGAGTAGTAGGGAAATGGCACCTAGGTTTGGGTGACGGAAATGTTGATTGGAATCAGCATATCAGCCCAAGTCCAAATGAAGTCGGCTTTGATTATAGCTATATCATGGCCGCAACTCAAGATCGAGTGCCTACAGTGTATATAGAAAATGGTGACGTGGTGAATTTGGATCCAAATGACCCTATTGAAATAAGCTACAAGGAGAACTTTGAAGGGGAGCCAACAGGAAAGGATAATCCTGAACTAACTACGATGAAGTGGCATCATGGCCATAATAATAGCATTGTGAATGGCATTCCTAGGATAGGATATATGAAAGGTGGAGAAGCTGCGAAGTGGTCAGACGTAGATATGGCTGATCATTTCTTAGAAAAAGCCCAAAGCTATGTAAAGTCCCACAAAGAAAACCCGTTCTTTCTTTACTATGCATTTCAGCAGCCACACGTGCCAAGGACTCCTCACCCAAGATTTGAAGGTAAATCAGGAATGGGGCCTAGAGGAGATGTGATTTTGGAAGCTGATTGGATGGTAGGGGAGTTTATGAAAACCTTGGAAGATGAAGGCTTGCTTGACAATACGCTGATCATTTTCACTTCTGATAATGGCCCAGTCTTGAATGATGGCTACTATGATGATGCGGTAGAAAAGCTTGGGGATCATACCCCTGCAGGTCCATTGAGAGGTGGTAAGTACAGTCTGTTTGAAGCTGGAACTCGAGTGCCATTTATGCTGTATTGGAAAGGGAAAATCCAGCCACAGGTTTCGGATGCCTTAGTATGTCAACTTGATTTGCTTAGCTCTTTGGCTTCTTTGACTGGAAGTACAGATACTACAGAGGATTCTGAAAATCTCTTGCCAGCTTTCTTTGGTGAGAAAAAAACTGGTAGATCCGAGCTGATATTGGAAGCTACAGGAAGAACAGCTTTGAGAAAGGGAGAGTGGATTATGATTCCTCCTTACAATGGCGCAGCAAAGATCAAGTCTGTCAATATTGAAATCGGAAATGATAAGGCATATCAATTATATAATCTCACAGATGATATAGGGCAAACCAACAATCTTGCGGAGGCCAATCCAGATAAGTTGGAAGAAATGGTCAATGATTATACTACTATTCGAGGTGATTTGAATGAGAAAGTAGAAGATGTGGTGCTGAAATAAGTCGTTTTCTTTAATTTACAATGGAAGATCCTGGAGCATTCTCTAATGCCCGATCTTCCATTTTTATTTACCTAATTATGCATAGACCCTTAGTTTTCCTCCAACTGCTTGTATTATTTCTCTCTTTTTCCCCTCTGGCATTTAGTCAAAGTAAACAGGGAGATAAACCCAATTTCATTATAATTTTCACAGACGATCAGGGCTATGGAGATTTAGGGGCATTTGGTCATCCCACGATCAAGACTCCTAATATCGATCAAATGGCAGTGGAAGGGCAGAAGTGGACTAGTTTCTATGTAGCAGCGAATGTATGTACTCCAAGTAGATCTGCGATTTTAACAGGAAGAATGCCTGTTCGCACGGGAATGTACTCCAACAAGCGACGAGTCTTATTTCCTGATTCAGACGGTGGACTTCCGGCCTATGAAAACACAATTGCCACGTTACTTAAAAAAGAAGGTTACGCTACCGCGGCAGTTGGGAAATGGCATTTGGGGCACTTACCGCAATACTTACCAACCAGTCATGGCTTCGATTCTTACTTTGGAATTCCCTATAGCAATGACATGGATCGTATTAATGATGTGACTCACACGCAGGCATTTCTCGAATCAAAATACGAGTATTTCAATGTGCCATTGATGAGGGATACCGAGATCATTGAGCGACCAGCAGACCAAAACACCATTACCAAGAGGTACGCTGGAGAAGCTGTGAAATTCATTACAGCTAACAAGGACAAACCATTCTTTCTGTATTTAGCTCATTCTCTACCTCATGTTCCGCTTTTTGCCTCAGGTGATTTCAAAGGGAAAAGTGAGCGAGGATTATATGGTGATGTGATAGAGGAGATTGATTGGTCAGTGGGAGAGGTACTGAGAGCATTGAAGGATAATGGGCTAGACAAAAACACCTATGTTATTTTCACCTCAGACAATGGCCCTTGGTTAGTTTATAATGAGCAGGGAGGTAGCTCTGGATCTTTATTTGGTGGCAAAGGAACAAGCTATGAAGGTGGTGTTCGTGTACCAACAGTAATCTGGGGACCAGGAAATGTGAAGCCAGGGCTGATCTCGAAAATGGGAAGCACGCTGGATTTATTACCTACAATCACGACACTTGCTGGTGCAAAACTACCTCAGGACCGAGTGTATGATGGATTTGACTTAGGTCCTGTACTTAGAGGCGAGAATGCGACTCCACGGGATGAAATGTTTTATTACCATGGAGATCGTCTATTTGCTGTTCGCAAAGGAGATTTCAAACTTTATTTCTACAGTAACAATCCTGCTGGTTATCCTGAGAAATTGGAGAAGCTTGAAAAACTGACTTTGTATAATTTAGGGCATGATCCTTCAGAGCGTTTTGATTTGGCAGAAAAGAATCCTGATAAAGTAGCAGAGATCAAGGAGATTGCTAGAGAACACTCAGAGAAAATGGTGTTTGGAGCGACGCAATTAGAGAAGCGGATAGAAAAGTGATTTTGATGATCTACCCTGAAATGGTAAGGCATCGACCAGTGTTAGCATCGACCTGTTTCTGAGTAGGTAATTTTATTAATTTTTTCATCTCCAAGTCGCAAGGAGCTCGAAGAATTCTGCAAAGTGTCATATTTGAATGGGTGAGATACTGATCGTGCCGTTGGCACTCTTAGGTATAAGGTTTCCTATTATCCCTGAATTTCGCTTTGCTGTATTCAGGGTTTTTACTGATTGTGCCTTTGGCACAAAGTATACAGAAGGGTAATTAAATTCTCCTGCCAAAGGCAAGGCCTTTAACTGCTCAGAATGGAATTCTTATAGCATGAATCTCTGATGCTGTACAGAGTCCCATAGGCAGGATCTAAACACTGTGTACATATTCTTTTCGCAAAGAGCTCAAAGAATTCCGTAAAGGCTCATTTTTGATTGGGTGAGATACTGATCGTACCGTTGGCACTCTTAGGTATTAGGTTTCCTATTATCCCTGAATTTCGCTTCGCTGTATTCAGGGTTGTTACTGATTGTGCCCTAGGCACAAAGTATACAGAAGGGTAATTAAATTCTCCTGCCAAAGGCAAGGCCAGTTTGTGCCCAGAATGGAATTCTTATAGCATGAATCTCTGATGCTGTACAGAGTCCCATAAGCAGGATCTAAACACTGTGTACATATTCTTAAACCGCCTAGTCGCAAGGAGCTCGAAGAATTCTGCAAAGTGTCATATTTGAATGGGTGAGATACTGATCGTGCCGTTGGCACTCTTAGGTATAAGGTTTCCTATTACCCCTGAATTTCGCTTCGCTGTATTCAGGGTTTTTACTGATTGTGCCTTTGGCACAAAGAATACAGAAGGGTAATTAAATTCTCCTGCCAAAGGCAAGGCCTTTAACTGCCCAGAATGGAATTCTGGGTAATAAAGAACAGTAAAGTTACACAGAGTGCTAAAGGCACGATCGGTAATAAAAATGGCTCCGTCAGATACTGACAGAGCCATTTTTATAAAATATAATTTCAAAACCTACGAGGAGATTTCTCAGTCGTTCCTCCTTCGAAATGACACCTCAAAGGTTAAGTGTTTACTTAAAGCCTAGCTTCATTCTTACCTTATCCAGAATCTCAGCTCCTACAGCCTTGGCTTTTTCTTCGCCAGCGGCAAGTTTCATTTCTATTTCCTCAGGATGATTCATATAGAAATCAAAAAGCTCACGCTCTTTTCTGTACTTATCTAGGATCAACTGCAATAATTCTTTCTTCGCGTGGCCATAGCCATAATTACCAGCTTCGTAGTTTGCTCGCATCTGCTTCGTCTGCTCTTCTGAAGCGATCAGACTGTACAGCTTAAACACATTATCTGTATCCGGATCTTTGGGTTCTTCCAAACCTTTACTATCCGTCACGATGCTATTTACATTCTTTTTTAATGCTTTTTCCGGAAGGAAAATATCAATGAAGTTGTTGTAAGACTTACTCATCTTCTGACCATCTGTGCCAGGAATAGTTTTTACCACCTCATCGATTCTAGCTTCAGGTATGGTCAAAATATCTTCTCCCACTATTCTATTGAATGTGGAGGCGATATCCCTTGCCATTTCCAGATGCTGCATCTGATCTTTTCCCACGGGAACCAAATCTGCAGAATAGAGCAAAATATCAGCAGTCATCAATACCGGGTAGGTGAATAGACCAGCATTTACATCTGAGAGTTTTTCTGCCTTATCCTTGAAGCTATGTGCATTGGCAAGCATGGGAAAAGGAGTGAAGCAGTTCAAGTACCAAGTCAATTCCGCTACCTCAGGTCTTCTGGACTGACGATAGAAAGTGGTATGCTCGATATCTAAACCAAAAGCCAGCCAAGCAGCAGCCACAGCGAGTGTGTTTTGCTTTCTTAGCTCACCATCTTTGGAGGTGGTCAGGGAGTGCAAGTCTGCAATAAAAATGAAGGATTCTTCCTTGTTCTCTTTGATCAGTTCAATAGCAGGGACGATCGCACCTAGGATATTTCCCATATGAGGTCTGCCGCTACTTTGAATGCCTGTAAGTACTCTTGCCATTAGTCTGAATTTGCGGCAAATTAAGTAAATCAGCCTATAATTCGTTTGAAATTATGCGTTAATTGCGACTATGATTCGAATTCCATTTTCTCTGTTTGCACTACTTTTACTTTGCTTTACCGCCCAACATGCACAGGCTCAGGAACCTGTCACTCCAAAATTGATTTGGGAGATCAACAAAGCAGATTTGGGAACAGTGCTGGAAGAGCAAGGTCCTCAACTGGAGGAGTTTCATTTTACGCATACCCAGGATTCTCTTTTTTTCATTGAGAAAGTCTGGACGGACTGTGGTTGTACGACAGTGGAATACACCAAGGATACCTTGGAGGTAGGAGAGACAGGGACTTTGCAGGTTTCATTTGATCCATCTTCAGGAGCTGGGTTTTTCTCGAGGATGATCGTCGTGAAAGGCAATTTAGAAGGCACTCAGGATACTTTATTTATAGAAGGAAATGCTATTCCTAGAGCAAGTGATCCAGAGGGGACTTATAGAACTCGAAAAGGAGATTTGGGCTTTCGACTTTCCAAAGTAAATGTCGGAGAGGTATTTACCAATGAGCCAAAGCTGAAGCAGGTGGAGGTGTTTAATTTTGGAGATAAGCCTTTTTATAAGGACAGCGTAGAGTTTGCTGGGCCAGAATATATCCAAGTTTCACAGTTGACAGACTCTATAATGCCTAATGACCGCGGCCTACTTCAAGTGTATTATGATGGGGCTATGAAAAATGATTTGGGGTATTTTGAGGATCAGGTTTCTGTAAACTGGAAGGATAGCACCAGTTTTATTCAGCTAGAGATTTTGGCTGATGTGTTTGAGTATTATGCGCCTTTTGCCAAGGATGATTTGAACCTAGTTCCTCAGTTAGTAATCGACCCTAGAGAAATTGACTTGAAAACCATCAAATCAAGTGAGATTAAGGTGGAGAATGTGGTGCTTAGCAATAGAGGTAAGCAAGTGCTCGAAATAAAAAAAGTACAGGGAAACTGTGAATGCCTTAAACTCGAGATGTCCAAAACTTCACTTAATCCAGGAGAATCCATAGTGCTTAAAGTAGTATTTGATCCTAAAGGAAGACAAGGGATAGATCAGCGGAATATCTATGTATTTACTAATGATCCATTAAATCCAGTGCAATTATTACTGCTTAAAAGCAGAGTGGAGTAGTAATTTTCAATTTGCATTTTGATTTTTTGCCTTATACCAAATAGGCTGATATTTTGTATCTTAGAAATTGAACTTCCTATATTTTTGTTGGAAATACCTCAACTGTTTAACAATGAAAAAACAACTACTGTTTATACTGGGGCTACTTGTTTTTATGGTTTTAGCCTCCCACAGGCCCACAGAAGTAAATCCATTTAGGGTCTATCCTTACCTACAAGCCTATGGGGAAGGTAAGATGCAGCTGACATGGTTTAGTAATTCTTTAGCTACGAGTTCTATCAAGTTGCTAAGTGCTACCGGTTCGGTGATGTATGAAGGTGCAGTTACAGCCGAATCTGTACCGGAAATTTATTACACTTCCGCAGAAAAAAATCAACAGATCGATGGATTGGAACAAGGAAGTTGGATCCAAAGTGAGCAGGCTTTTCGCTTTAGATTCCCTATAGATTTGCCTGCTGATGTGCAGGTGAATTATATCGTGACGCTGGCAGGATTGAATTATTCAGGGACTTTTACCATGCCCTCATCCAAATCCAGCTGGGAGAAAATCAGATTTATAGCCTTGGCAGATTCCGAGACAGATCCCAGAGGCCGAGTGACCAATAGAGCTTGGTATCCAGGAACGCCCTTGTTTCGACCGATTACAACTGTTCCAGAACTGTGGAAACAAAAATTTGGAAGCACCATAGAGCAAGGTATAGAGCTGCCAAACTATATGTTGACTGAGGAGAAAGGCTACAATGAAAACCTGCGGATCATCAATGCCCGTAACCCCAACTTCATTATTATGCCTGGAGACCTGGTTCAGGGGGCAGGGTATCAGCCAGCCTGGGATGAGTTTTTTAGACAAAATGCTGGTGAGCTTGGAACAGGCTTGTCTCGCTATGCAATAATTCCAGCCTTGGGTAATTGGGAGGCTTTCGGAGCAGTAAATGGGGGCTATGGTACTAATGAAAAAGGTGAGTTTCTCCCGGTTTTGGGGAGGAAGCGTTTTCATACCTATTTCGAAACACCAACGGAAGATCCTCTTCAAAAGCATCGCCAAAGTTATTACAGAGTAGATTATGGGCCAGTGACTATTTTGACCCTAGATTCTAGCAACGGTACACCTGATCAGACGGAAGCGGATTTTGATGGACAACCTAAGCTTAGTGGAAAGGAATTTACCCTGCCGGGAACTGACACGCAGGAGAATTATACGGACTCACAATACAAAGCTGCGGGAGGAAATGACCTGAGTAGTTTTGGTCCAGGTTCTGATCAATATATTTGGTTGGAAGATAATCTTAAAGATGCCAGTGAAGCTGGTCAATTGATCTTTGTACAATACCATCACATTGCTTTTTCTTCGGGTGAACATGGGGTGCCTTTAAATCATGAACTTTCCATTGGTCAGGTAGGTACACCGATGCGAGTGCTGAATCCTATGCTAGAGGAATATGGCGTAATCGCAGTGTTTTCTGGGCATGATGAATTGTTTGAACGAAGTTTCGTGGATGAGGATAGTGATGGTAAAGGTATTATGTATTATGACGTAGGCGTGGCTGGAGATGGTATGCGGGGTGAAAAGAGAGATTGGCTGGGTAATCCCTTGAACACGCTAGATTACAATCCTTACCGTATGTGGTCTGCAGATCAGAGTTCTGCCGAGGAATGGGATACCTCTGGAGCCAATCCAGTGTTGACCGATGGAGGGAAGCATTATGGGCACTTGGAGGTGAATCTAGAGAAAACCAAAGAAGGTAACCAGGAATTTGCCTTGGTCAATTTTACCCCAGTGTATGTCTTTCCAGTGATGGATCAAAACTACAACCTGCAGCAAGTGGAGCGTAGAGTTTATAAGGATGAGGTGTCTTTGAAAATCCCGCTGCGTGTGGCAGCCTTTGAACCAGAAGTTAAAGATTCAGTGGCGATCTACCTCAATCATGAAGGTGAAGGCTATTTGACAGCGCTAGACTTTTTAGAAGATATGCCAGAAGGCAATTATTTCGTGTTCAGTACTGATCCTGGACCGGAATTCGGCTGTGATGATATAGGATTGAACGAGGTCAAAATCACTTCCAAGAATACTAGTACAGGTCAGGAATGGATGGATCAAACTAGGCTTTATGTGCTGGATACTATCGCGCCCACCTTCACTTATGCAAATGCCTATGAAGCTTTTGACCTCGTAAGTGGAAGTATTACAATTGGAGGGCCTGATTTTGCTATTTGGGATCCTCTGGATAACTGTTCCACGTCTTTCGACTTGATTATAGAGAAAAACAATATTACCTGTGAAGATATTGATGAAGAATCAGGCTATGCAGAGGTGCCGGTTAAGATCACTTTGAAGGATAATAGTGGAAATAGTACAGTAGAAAAAGCAAAAGTATTTTTGAATATAATAGAGTCCAAAACTGTATCCTTAGAAAACACTGAGGAGTTCTATGAAGGTCAGACGGTGAAAATTGAATTAGGTGAGGAGTTGGGATATGAGGTGCTAGCATGGTACAGAAACGGTGAGCTGCTCGCAGATCTCCAAGGGAAAAGTATTGAAATAGATAAGGTTGGTAATTATTACGCCAAAATTCGACTCAGTTCTGGCTGTATCACAAGATCTCAAACACTTGAGATTTCGCTGAATCCTAATCCATATCCGCCAGTCAAAGAACGCATAGAATTAGTGTTAAATGAATCTGGACAAGCTGAACTTCTTCTAGAAGATGTCTTTCAATCATGGCCTTTAGAAAATGAGGATTTGATTCTGTCATTAAGTAAAAGTGAATTCACCTGTGAGGATTTAGGGGCTCAGGAAGTCATCGTGATAATCCAAGACGGAAGCGGAAATGACTGGGAGGAGAAAATTGAGGTAGTTGTACTGGATGAAATGGCGCCTATTTTGGAGACCAAAAATCTGGAACTTGAGCTTGATTTGACTTTGGGAGCTCTGCAATTGAAAACCGAGGATTTCATAGAGTCAGTAACTGACAACTGTGAAATTAAGGAAGTGACTATCAGCAGAACTCAAATCACCTGTGAGGACCTTGGGAAAGAGATCGGGGTGGAAATTAGGGCAGTTGATATCGCTGGGAATGTCACAGAGAAAACAGCCCAAGTCATGGTGAAATCACTTAGTACAAAACCAGTGAGTATTTCTGGACCTGAATTGGTCTGTATTGGTGATACGCAGATATTGACCTTAGCTTCTGAAGCTGATTTCGAAGTGGTACGATGGAGAAGAAATGGGACTGAAATTAGTGGTGCTACCGGAAAAACTCTCGAAATAGAAGAAGGAGGAAGCTATCATGCTATTGTCAGATATGCTGGAGCTTGTCTTTTCGAAACGGAGAAATTTGAAGTGGTATCAGCTGCTTTCCCAAGCGGAGAAATCGTGGAAGACGGTAATATCCTGAGAGCACCAGAAGGTGATTTCACTTATCAATGGTACAAGAATGGAGAAAAGATTGATGGGGCAATTTCCAGATCTTTGGAAGTTCAATCTATGGGAGAATATAGCGTTGAGCTAAAGAATACCGCGGGCTGTGAGACTAGACTTGCTGCTGTGACAATGACCATTTCGGGTATATTCAATCCTGGGATTTTGGTTTCTGAGGAATTGAAAATCTATCCGAATCCAGCCTCAGCTGAAGTGGAAATTCAAGCTTTGGGAGATTTGAAATTTGCTGAGAACTCTATGAGAATCTATAATTCCTCTGGAAGGGAAGTCAGTTCCAGCGTAGAAGTCATACGCCAAAGTTCAAGCTCTGTCAGTTTGGCTATCGCTAGGCTTTCTGCAGGAACCTATGTGATCATGGTGGAAAGCAGGGATAATCGGGTGTTTGTAGGCAAGTTGATCAAGCAGTGAAATAGGTGAGGGGTTCAAGACAACAGAGTCTCAGATGGAAGTGAATTTCACTACGGCTGCCAGCATTCTAGCTTGGGACAATAAGAATTAGTTTTCTGTAGAAGCTGTGATTGTCATTCAGTACTTATACCAAGCACAAACTTTTTTGGTCTAATTTTCGGTAAGTCTCATGACTAGGATTCCAGATTGGGTTTTATTTCCAGCTAGGTAATCACTAAGGGTTTTTTCTGAGATTTCTACTTCCATGTTTTTTGAAGAGGCGTGAAGTAGATGGATTCTTCCATCTTTCTGAATTGCAAATCCCGTGTGAACGATGTCCAAATTGTCCATAGATGTGGTGATGGCGATCAGATCACCAGATCGAATACCCTTCTCTAAACTGCTGATTTCGGATTTTGGAATGTAGAAATAGCTTCTTGTTTTGATGTCTGCTTCGGCTGTTTTGATTGCTTCGAGATTGGAAGGATCAGCAAGCTGAGCATAGAATTGAGGGTTCTCCGACATAAAGGATGGAGCGTTCGGATAAGGAGATCCACCAATTTCTTCTGTGATATCAGTCAAGATTCCCTTTTGCTGATTTTCATAAACCCAATCAGAAAAGTAATGCAAGCGCGAAGGATAAGCTTCCTTGATCCCATCTCTGTAGCGCAGAAATTCTAATTCTTTCTCAAAGTCCTCAAAAGTAAATTCCTCTTTTTCCGTCATCCTCACCAATGTCACCACCGTTTCCAGAAAAGTAGTGCAGTCCAAGCCAGTTAAGTTGATGACCAATTTTTCTGCTCCGGGAAGTTCCAAAGTTTTCTCCACGTAGGGAGTTTCGAGAAACCATTGTGCTACTTTAATAGTCAGCTCATTTGCTGACAAATCCGAATAGTTTCCAGAGGATAATTTACTGAGGTAGCTATCTAGTTTTTCGCGGCTTTCTAGAGTGCAGACAGTCTGGGCCGAAACAAAAATAGTAATCCAACAGAAAGTTAAGCTGAGCAGATATTTCACCTGAGTGAGGATTTTAATGAGTCGAAATCTACTTCATTTTTAAATAAATGGAAATAGAAATGAAAACTAGCATGTCTTAAGGTATCTTCAAATTCCCAAAGAAATTTCATTTAACGCCAGTAAAGTTGCCTAGTCGATAAGCACTAGGCATTCTGACAAAACTGTTTTATTCCCAATATGAGTTCTAATTCTATCAAAATTCCTTTTACCCTAGTTCTCCTAATTCTTTTGCAAAGCATCGCCTTTGCGCAGAGAGAGTTCTATGTCTCTCAACTTGGAAACGATGATAACCGAGGAACTGAAGAATCCCCCTTTCGCAGTATCGGCCATGCAAAGGAGGTAATCAAAGCTTTTAAAGCAGAAAAGCCAGCAGAGAAGGTAACGCTGATTCTCAGGGATGGGACTTATTATCTCAGTGAGCCATTGGTTTTTGACTCAAAGGAATCGGGAAGTACAGATGCCCCATATACAATTCGAGCAGCTGAGGGAGAGAAGGTAATTCTGAGTGGAGGAATGTCTTTGGATTTGAAATGGAAGCATTATAAGGGAGATCTATTAGTGGCGAAAGTTCCTAAGGGGATAGACTTTTCTTCGCTTTATATCAATAGCGAAAAGCAGATCCGAGCTAGATATCCCAATTACCAAGCTGATGTTTACCCCTTCAATGGCTTTTCTGTAGATGCTATTTCAAAAGAGAAAATCGCGACTTGGAAGAATCCGAAAGGAGGCTACATTCATGCGCTGCATAAGAGTAAATGGGGTGGAATGCATTATGTGATCACAGGAAAATTTGGGGCGGATAGCTTGATGTATGAAGGCGGCTGGCAAAATAACAGATCCAGTGGATTGCATCCGGAATACCGGTTTGTAGAGAATATTTCCGAAGAGCTGGATAGTCCGAATGAGTGGTTTTTAGACAGGGAAAAAGGCCTGCTTTATTTTTATCCTGAAGAAGGGCTAGCAATAGAAAGCATCCAAAAAGTAGAAGTGGGGATGTTAGAAAATTTGATCTCTTTCAAAGGAGACAAGGATCTTCCCGTACATGATATCGTCTTGCAGAATTTGACTTTTCAGCAGAGCAGACCAACCTTCATGAAGACTGAGGAGCGTCTGATGAGGAGTGATTGGACGGTGTATAGAAGTGGAGCGATTCTGTTGGATGGCACTGAGAACATCCTGATTGAAGACAATGTTTTTCAGGATTTGGGAGGCAATGCGATTTTCGTCAGCAACTATAATAGAAACACGAGCATCAAAGGGAATTTGATTGAGGAAATAGGAGGGAGTGCAATCAGTTTTGTAGGAAATCCAGATGCTGTTCGCTCTCCATCTTTCAATTATCATGAGTTTGTTCCAGAGGCAGAGATTGATACTGTTCCGGGTCCAAAGTCTGAGAATTACCCCGCTAACTCACTCGTTGCGGATAATTTGATACGTAACATTGGTACGATCGAAAAGCAAGTTGCAGGAGTTCAGATAGAAATGGCCATGGACCTGCACATTGTGCATAATACCATTTACAATGTGCCCAGAGCTGGGATTAATATTGGTGATGGAGCCTGGGGAGGGCATATTATTGAATACAATGACGTGTTCAATACCGTGATGGAAACCGGTGATCATGGGGCTTTTAATTCCTGGGGAAGAGATAGGTTTTGGCATCCGAATAGGCAAACTATGGATGAGCTAACGGCGAGGCATCCGGACTGGATAAAGCTTGATGCCATCAAAACTACCATTATCCGCAATAACCGTTTTCATTGCGACCATGGCTGGGATATAGATTTGGATGATGGATCGAGCAATTATGAGATTTATAATAATCTGGCACTAAGTGGAGGAATCAAATTGCGTGAGGGATTTTATAGGACTGTTTACAATAATATTATGGTGAATAATGGCTTTCATCCTCATGTCTGGTTTAAAGAAAGTCATGATGTTTTCACTCGTAATATTGTGATGACTTCGCACAAACAAATTCGAGTAAACTACTGGGGAGACAAGGTCGATGAGAATTTTTTCACTACAGAGGAAGACCTTGATCAAAGTAGATCCTTTGGGATAGAAGCGAGCGGTGAGTTTGGAGATCCTATGTTTGTGGATCCTGAAACAGGGGATTTCAGTCTTCATGAAGATTCTCCAGCGATCCAAAGTCTGGGATTTGTCAACTTCGATATGGATAATTTTGGAGTGACTTCTCCAGCATTGAAAAAAATGGCTGCTACTCCAGAAATCCCTTTTCTCCTACTGGAAAATGAAGAGAATAAGTCGGAAATCAGAGAATGGCATGGTTTCAAGGTGAAAAATATGGAGACTCTAGGAGAGCAATCTGCAGCTGGATTAAATGAAATTACAGGAGTAATTGTTCTTGAGCTACCGGATCAGTACGATACTTCTGCTGCCAATTCATTGAGAGTTGGTGATGTGATCTTGAGCTGCTGGGATGAAGAGGTAAGTGATTTTATATCGCTTAGTAAAGTGGAAAAAGGTAACAATTGGAAAGGCCGTACCGAGTTAAAAGTGTGGAGAAATCAGGCGATGACCTCGGCAATGATTCAATAGAGTATTTGGATTTTTGTATAGAAAATGGGAGTTTTCCATGCTGGGACCAGACAGAATTTTGTGCCTGCATTATTTCTACTACAAATTAATGAGCTTATTCATTCTCAACCACCTTACTCATGCTAAGAGGAAAAATTAGAAATACTTCGATTGCTTTATTGTTGACCCCATTGCTCGCAGCAATTCCATTTTATGGGTTTTGCCTTCAAATGGGACAACAGGAAGAGGTAATCAATGTTCGCGACTTTGGGGCAATACCAAATGATGGGAAGGACGATACGGCATTTTTGAGGAAGGCTGCTGAGAAGGCCAGAACTACCCCGAATGCTACCTTGTACTTTCCCGCAGGAGAATATCAGCTCAGAGATCAGAAGGCGGTAGATATTCAAGAGGCTGCATTTGCAGGAGAATTAGGAGCAAATCCCCAGGAGGTTCTCTACGTGCCAAACCAAGAATATGTGATAGGATTGGACTTTGAAGGAGCAGATGGTTTGACCATAGATGCCAATGATGTGAAAATAATTTTTGATGGCTGGATGGAGCCGGTCTCCTTTCGGAATACACAAAATGTGACGCTAAATGGCCTGACCATTGATTACAAAAAGCGGCCAAATAGCTATGGGGAGATCATCAAGTTAGGTGAAGATTATGTTGATGTGGAATTCCCCGAAGAGGAGGAGATGACTGATGAGATGCTCATCCTGAGAGTGATGCTCTATAATAAAGAAAAAAAGTCCTTGGTAGGTACGGCCGTTTACTTCGATAGCAAAAAAGGTATTGCTCCCAACGTCCTTCGTTTTTATGGGGCTGGAATTCGGAATCAAGCCGAACTGGGCAGAGTGCTGATTACCTTTTCGGGCTTTCATTACAGACCAGCGATTTTAATTTACAAGACCAAGGATATTACCCTAAACGATGTGACGATCAATGCTCAGGCAGGAATGGGAATCGTGGGGCATTTGAGCAAAAATATCACAATGAACAGGCTGAAAGTAGTTCCTCCAGCAGGCAGATATGTCTCTTCCAATACTGATGCCACTCATTTCGCGACCAATAGAGGCTTTATACGCTTTGATGATTGTGAATTTGAAGGACAGGGAGATGATGCTACCAATGTTCATAATTACTATGCACATATCGTGAGCAGACCTGCAGAAAATGTATGTGAGACATTTTTGGGAGAAAAGAATTTTACGCATTCCACCTATCAAGATGAGCCACAGAATGGAGATGTGTTGGCGGTGATAGAAAAGTCGACCTTGAAAGAAGTGGGCTATATCAGGGTAAGTGATTTCGAAACGAACCCAGAGGAGCGCCTTGTGAAAATCACTTTTGATGGGGACTTGCCAGAGGATATTGAGAATTATTACCTGGCAAATATGTCTGCTACACCTAGTTTGGAGTTTGCAAATAGCCAGGTGAGATCTCATCGAGCTCGCTCAGTATTGGTGAAAACCAGAAAAGTATTGATCGAGAATTCCTCTTTTGAAAACACCACAGGCACTGCTATTCATATTGGAGCAGAGGGAAATTGGTTGGAGGGAGTTGCCTCTGAGGATGTGATTATACGGAACAATACCTTTACCAACTGTGGCTTGGGAGGGAATAACGATGGCACCATAGATGGTGCATCTGCTATAGCCATTCATGTCAATGCTCCAGATCGTACTATTCCAGGATTACACAAGCGGATTTTGATAGAGAACAACAAGGTGATTGGAGGCGAACATGCTTTTACTGTCAAGGGCGCAGAGAATGTTACGATTCGGAACAATGAATTTTTGGAAATCGTAAAGGAGCCAATAGTAGTGGGCGCTTCTAGAAAAGTAAGCGCTTATGAGAATAAGGGCGCTGCAGATATAGCAAGCAAAATCAGCCCCGTAATTCCAATTTGGTGGTAAGAGATGCAAGGCTAGATTGGGAAGTCTGATCAGTTATCAGTTTTCCCAACCCAGCCACTTAAAGACAATTTCCTTGTAATCATCGCGCTCATAAAGAATACCAATGGTCTTCGAATCGAGCAAAACCAAATCGCTGTAAGCTGTCCAGGTTTTACCTTTAGGAACATCTTTATGGTCGATAAGAGTGGTTTTAGGCCAGGTTTTGCCTTGATCGGTACTAATCTTTAGACTTAGGTTATTTCTAGATGCTGTATCAGCATTGTTGGAATGAAATAATATGGTGTTTCCGGCTTCATCTTCAAAAGCAAGAATGGATCCTTGGCATACAGGATCAGGTAGACTCTCTTCAAAATACTGTTCAGACCAAGTAGCTCCGCCGTCTTCAGAATAGGCCAGAATTCTGCTTCGAATATCTCCTCGCTGATTTCTGGTACTCATAATCATTCGACCATCGGGAAGTTCTGCGGCGATGGATTCATTGGAGCCTGGGAACTTGATAGACTCGGAAAGGTTGAAAGTTTTGCCATGATCGTCCGTGTAAAACCCATGTGCCTGATAATCCTTGAATTCTTCTTGTGGAGGACCTTGAGAATGATTGGCTGCCACATAGATTCTTCCTTTATAGGTGCCCTTTTGAAACTGAAATGCATGACCGGGAGTATTGGCATAATGCCTCCAATCTGCAGGATTGGTGTAAGAAGCATTGAATTCAGGATTGTTGGGCTTATGAACTTGGCTGGTGATGTTTACTGGCTGTTCCCAAGTATGTCCCAAATCCAGAGAACGAATCATCCATACTTCCCGCACTCCCTGATTCATTCGAATCTCATATTCGTGATTGTTGCCTGTATTGTAAAACAGGTAAACCACGCCGTCCGGATGAGCCGGGTCCATTAAATCTAAGACAGGTGCTGGATTGCCGGCTTGCAAGTCATCGTAATCCACAATCGTTTGAAGTGCTGACCAGGTTTTGCCTTTATCCGCACTTCTCTTGAGTACCAGATTAATATCTCCATAGTCATTAGAGCCGTTTACCCTGCCTTCGGCAAAGGCCAAAAGTTCACCATCAGGTAAGTCAATGATTGCTGGGATCCTGTAGGAAGCATGACCTTCTTGACCACCTTGATAAACAAGTGATTCCTGGGCAAAGCTAGATACAGAGCAAAGAATGAGAAGGACTAAAAGTAATTGTCGCATAGGGTTTGGGTTTGGCTTGTAGCCAAAAATGAAGAATTGAAGGATAGGAAGCAATTGGCGCGGTTAGAGTTTTGGGTTTTTAGGGGATTCTTAATGATGATTTATAAGACTGGAACGTTGGTGCTCAAAAGCAACGACTGGCATACTAGAATATGGATTCCTAGAAATCTTGTGAGTATTGGGTTTTGATTTTTTTAGTATGATGAATTAGAAAAGATAGCTGAGTAACACCGTCTAACAAGTTTAGTCTTCTTATTTATCAATTAATTAATTGTAAGATATTGGTTTTCAAATAATTATGATTCTGTTAAATAAAATACCCTGTACAGGGTATTTTATTTAACTATCATTTTTTTTAATATGTGATTTCATAGTGCAAAAATTGTCGTTAATGCCCATTATTAAGGTTATAAAAATCACTTTTGATACCAATCTGAAATCAAGTGAAATTCCAAAATTTAGAGGAGCAGTAGTGGAAGTGGTTGGACGGCAAAACGTCGCTTTTCATAATCATATCAGCGATTCCCAATTTGCTTATAGTTATCCGGTAATTCAATACAAAACTACCAATGGCAAGGCAAGTATAGTCTGCATTCACGATGGAGTCGATGAAATCCATGAATTTTTCACTAAAAACACTGGGCGAGTTAGAATAGGATCTCAGTTCAGGCCTTTGATGGTGGAGAGTATGAAGATCAATTCTTTTGATGTGGGGCTGACGTCTACTTCACATCGATATCAGATAAATGATTGGTTAGCATTGAACGAGATCAATCATATTAAATATCAGGAATTGGAAGGGATTTCGGAGAAAGTCCAGTTTCTAGAGAGAATGCTGATTGGTAATTTACTCTCATTTGCTAAGGGGATAAATTGGACTGTGGGAGATCCAATAATTCTTAAGATTACAGATATCCCATCAGAGAGCACAGTTAAACATAAGGGGATAAAGTTTCAATCATTTTCACTTTCATTTAAAACTAATATGTACCTCCCTCCAGATATAGGCCTTGGTAAAGGAGCTAGTATGGGATGGGGTACGATAAATAAACCCATAAATCTATGACCAAGTATTTATATGGTGCCAGTATACAAGGTATCCAGAGTTTTATCTTCCAAACGAACAAACTCAAGGAGATTGTGGGAGGGAGCGCTCTTGTAGAATATATATGCACTCAGCTGTTTAAGAATGAACTTGGTTCCAGGTTCAAGGAGGAAAATGTTATTATTTCAGCAGCAGGAAATATTAAATATCAATTCGATGACAAAAAATCTTGTGAATTATTAGTAAAGACATTTCCAAAGATAGTCATGGACTTGGCTCCGGGGATTACTGTAAGTCAGGCAGTTCAGGTTTTAGAATCATCAGAAGATTTCTCGAGTGCTATCCAAGAATTAGAAAATAAACTGAAAACTCAGAGAAGTAAAGCAAACTATTCGATGAATCAGTTTTCTCCGTTTATGATTTGTGAGACTGCCAGAAGAACTGGTGGTGCAGCTATTTCGTACTTCAAAAATGAAGCAATAGATAGTACTCAAATTGCTAAACAAGATTTTGAGAAACGAGGAACAAATGATTTGTATTTTGATCTCACAGGTAAAAGAGTAAAAGTGTCAGATCAGACAAAGAATATTTCCGACTTGGTTGACAAAGAATTTGAAGGACTTACTTCTATAAAAAATTGGATAGGGGTAATCCATGCAGATGGCAACAACCTAGGTAAAAAGTTGATTAAAATATATGGATCTAGCTCTGGGAATGATCTGAAAATAATTTTAAGTGAATTTTCAAAATCTTTAGATATAGCTACAAAGAAAGCAGCAAAAGAAGCTTTTGATGAGGTCTTTGATGAAGAAGACACTCAAATAAAAATCCGTCCGATTGTATTAGGGGGGGATGATTTGACAGTCTTAATCAATGGAAGTAAGGCGGTTCCATTTACGTCAGCATTTTTAGAAGCATTTGAGTGTTATACAAAGTCAGAATTTGTAAAACTTAACTCTGAGTTAAAAAAGAAAAATATCTCTTTTCAATTGGAAGAAGGTGGGCTTACTGCCTGCGCAGGGATTGCATTCGTCAAGGCAAAGTATCCTTTCCATTATGGAGTCCATTTGGCTGAAGAATTATGTGCAAAGGCTAAGAAAGTTTCCAAAAAAATTGCGGAAAGTGAAAATGAAGAATTAACTCCGTCTTCGATAATGTTCCACAAAGTACAGTCCTCTTTTGTGTCAGATTTCGATTCGATTGTAAAAAATGAATTGACTACTTCTAGTGGTACTAGATTTGATTTCGGTCCATATTTTTTAAAGCCTCAAAAAGGGTATGCTACAATAAAGGATTTGGGGCAATGGGTAGCGGAAATAAATCTTTCAACTGCACCAAAATCCAATCTTCGCCAATGGCTCACTATTGTAAGAGATGATGAGACTCAGGCAGAATATCTGATGGAACGAATTCTAGAAAAAACCAAATTTGATAAAGGATTTGATCAGCAAGCTTTGAAGCTAAATGAAGTATATACTCCCCGATTGATTCAAGCTGGTGGGGATGATACAGAAATTGGATTTACTCATCTCTATGACACTTTAACCCTAGCTAACCTGTAATTAACTATGCACACATTAAAATATAAAATTGATTTTTATAGTTATTGGCATATTGGTTCTGGTATATCCGGAGGCACTTATGCAGATAGCACAGTTTTGAAAGATACTAATGGCTTGCCATATATTCCTGGTCGGACTATCAAAGGTCTTTTTCGAGAAGCAGCCAATTCAATTGCTTACTTTGATAATAATTTCGAATTTGATCAAGTTGAAAAAATCTTTGGAAGCCCAGGTACACACTTATCTCTTCAAAGTTCTAGTTTTTTCTCTGATGCCAAAGTCTCAAGAGCCTTTGCTGAAGTAGTTTTGGAAACTAAAGATTTTCCTTTGAAAGATGCGCTTTTCCAAGTGATATCATCTACGCAAATTGAACATGAATCTGGCACTGCAGCTAAAGGTTCCTTAAGGCAATTAGAAGTGACTGTGCCCTTAACTTTGTTTGGGAGTATTTCTTTAGAAAATCCAGTAAATGATGTATTAATAACTAGGAGTGGAAGTTGGATAAAAAGCTTGGGACTGAATCGTACACGTGGGCTAGGTAGATGTTCTATTTCTTTCACCTTTAATTCACCGCAATGAAAATCTATCATTTTACCTGTACACTACTTTCTGAGGTGGTTTTAACGACTGCTGCTGGCTCAGAATCCCCAGCAAAATCTTTAGACTATATTCCTGGAGCTAAGTTCCTAGGGATAACTTCCAACGAGCTTTACGATGAAGCTTCACGAGATACACAAACCCTATTTCACTCAGGGAAGGTTAGGTTTGGAAATGCTTATCCGAATATAGATCAGAAATCTTTCATTCCTGTACCAAATGTTTATTTTACTGAAAAAGGTAAAGGGTTAGAATCTGAAGTATATCTCCACCATAATGTGTCTAAATCAGATCTTCAATTGAAACAATCCAGAGAAGGATATATTCATATAAATGGAAAAAGCTCTCAACAGATAACTCTTGACCAAAATTTCAAATTGAAATCTGGTTACGATGCTGAAAAACGAAGATCTGAAGATTCAAAAATGTTTGGTTATTTCAGTTTACCAGTAGGTTCGACTTGGAGTTTTTCTGTTTCAGATGATACAGGTGAATTTGAGAATCAAATTAAAAATGCACTGACGGGAGAAAGAAAAATAGGGAGATCCAAAACTGCAGAATACGGACTGATAAAGATTTCTTTCGAGAAGACAACAGATGTAATAACTTCAGAAGAGTTTGCTTCTCCTTTTATCATTTATGCTTTGAGTGATTTATGCTTTTTGAATGATTTTGGAGATACAACATCACAACCAACATCATTTCAATTGACGGGTGATTCTACCTGTGAAATAGACTGGAACCTATCTCAATTACGCACTCGCATCTATCAAAACTGGAATGGGAAACGTGGTGCTAGGGATGCAGATAGAATTATTATTCAGAAAGGGTCAGTATTTTTTGTAAAAGGAAAAAATAAACTCAAATCTGATTTCTTTGATTCAGGCCTAGGATCATTTAAAGCAGAGGGCTTTGGTCAGGTTGTGGTAAATCCAGATTTTCTTAGCAGAAACGATGCGATTTTACCTTTTACGTTTGAAAAAATCAAAATAGAGTCAGACCCATTATTTAGCTATCCAAAGGAAATACAAGATCAGCTGAATACTCAAGTTGATGCGCTTAAGACTATAGTTAAAAGAGGGAAGGCAAGTGAAACAATACGGACTGAAGTTCTGAAGTTTAAAAAAGATCACCAAAATGAATTCAAAGGAGTCAATAATAGCCAATGGGGAATGCTAGGTGGTTATGCTTCTCAGGCACTAAATGCTGATGTATTTGAGAAAATGGTTTTTGATTCTGAAACTGGAGCTCTTTTCCGCGGTGCTTCGGAGCAAAACTGGCGTACAGGAAGGAAAAGACTCCATGATAAATTTCTTGAAGTAGCAAAATATGACAAGCTCAAGGCCATGTTGTTTATCAAAAAACTAGTTAAAGAAATGCCACTTAAAGACCATACGAAATGAGCTACCCGATACGTAAAAATGCCAGAATTCATTTAGAAGCAGAAAGTGCCTTTGCTATTAACTCTGGTAAAGTTGGATTAATTCGTGACAATGAGATACTTCGTGATTCCAATGGGCTTCCCTATATTCCTGGGACTACACTAGCTGGGATATTAAGACATTTATCAGGTAATCTTGAGGAAACTGCCCAAGTTTTTGGATCAGGTGGCAAGGACGGTGAAGGTAGCAAGGTGATGATTTCTTCTGCATGTATTATAGGAGAGGAAGGATTGGTTATTGAAGGATTGCAGTCACTTCCTCAGACCGATTTTTACAGCCATTTCCAGAAATTGCCTTTTAGAGATCACGTTGCAATTAGTGAGAAAGGTGCTGCTGTTAAAGGAGCTAAGTTTGATGAAGAGATTATTTTCAAGGGTACCCGTTTTGTTTTTGATTTGGAATTGATCTGTAATTCTGCTAAAGAGACTTCATGGGATTCACTTATGGATACATTATTTGATCCTGATTTCCGAATCGGCCACGGTACACGAAAAGGGCTGGGGCAATTCAAGATTTTACCAGATAGTCATCAAGTCTGTTATAATCTTAACCTAGAGGAGGATCTTGAAAACTATCTAAAAAAACCATCTTCACTCAATGGGAAACTACCTGGCGATAGAAAGCAGATTAACTCACTAGAAAACAATTTTGACGACTATCAATCAGAAAAAATTGAGTTGATACCTGTAAATTTTTTCCTCTTTGGGGCAGGATTTGGTGATATGGATGTAGATCATACTTCTAAACGAGAGAAAATTGTAAGCTGGGTTGATGGTAAACCAAAAATAACTGAGAAAGAATTTATAATAATTCCAGCCACTTCTATCAAAGGAGCATTAGCTCACAGAGTAATGTATCATTATAATTATAAGACTGAAAATTTTATACAATCCTCAAAGGGATCGGAGGAGAAAGATACGTCTATGGATATAGAGTTGTTGTTGAATAAACTACAATCCTTAAGTCAAGAAACTGAATTGACAGAGGAAACTACAGATGAAAAATTTTCTGCTATGCTAGAGGTTATTTCAAATTTTCAGTTCGATCAGGATGAAACTTGGATTACCTATGAGAAAAACCTTACCAACGAATTAGATCATAGAAGTAGAAAGGGAAAAGTGGCCGACCAATCCAAAAAAGTTATTAGGGATTTATTTGGTTATGCTGGTGATCAAGAACAGGAACAGGGGCAAGGACAACGTGGGAATGTACTTGTAGAGGATTGCTATATTCCTTATCAAGAGGATCAAGAGAAAATATTTAATCACGTGAAAATTGATAGGTTCACTGGAGGAGCAAGTAGCAGTGCTCTTTTTCAGGAAAAAGCATATTATTATCCAAAGTCAATCTCATTACAGATTTTAGTGAAGAAATCGATCTTTGATCTGGATCCTAATTATTCAGTAGCCTGGGAAAAAGCAATCGAAGAACTGAAATCTGGTCAAATTCCACTCGGTGGAATGACAACCAAAGGACACGGATTATTTAAACCACTCAATAGCCAAAACTCATGAAAAAGATACAAGTAAGTGATATCAATTTCAGCTTAGAATACGAAGGATATATATGGTATTCTAATGTTCAGAACCCAATTTATATTGATTCATCTCGACCAATAGCAAAGGAAGATTTTACCGACATGCCTTTTATAGTAGAAGGCTATCTATATAATAATTCTGAAAATGGTAAGAGTATCAAAATCAAATTTATTGACGGAGTCTATCAGATCTACTCTGTAGAACTCCAAGGAATTGCAGATGAGCAATGCTCTAGGGTGGAGTTTGTGATCAAAAACGATAAACGCAAGCTCAAAGCAGTACAATTTTGGGAGGAATCGCAGGATAGTGCCTGTGATGGAATGCCCGTACTTAAACCTTCTTGGATTGCTTTTGAAGGATTCCAATCATCAAACTCACCTGAATCATGATTACAGCACCCTATAATTTTGTACCCCTAAATGACAAAGTCGTAAACCCATTTTGGTCAGAATTTGTCAGTCATGATAAGCCATTTGAAAACGCTAAGTCTGGAACTCTTCAGGTAAAAATCACCGCTGAAAGCCCTATTTTTGTTAGAAATGGTAGCAAGAGAAAATTTAAAGAAGTTAAAGCTGAGAACGAAAAGATTGAACTTGAGGAGATTATAGATCCAGAATTTAACCATCTCAATGGGAAATACTTTATTCCTGGTGCTTCTATAAAAGGGATGATCAGAAATCTTATTGAGATCATGTCATTTGGAAGTATGGAGGACAAAGTTGATGATATTCGCTATTCTGTTAGAGACTTTCAAAATAACTCTATATACCCTAAGTCTGATCTTTCAAAGGAGTCTCTTTGTGGTTGGCTTCGTTTGGTAAATGGAAGTTATTATCTAAGATCGTGTGGACGACCTGGAAGAATCAAGCATATGGATCTAGATAAAATTTCGGGACCTCGGAAAATCTCTGCACATTATCAAAATCGTGGTAATGTATCAAAGCCTAAACAAAAAACTGCGAAGGATAAATATGATAATTTTACTTTCAATAAGGAAGGACATCGTTTCCGACAAGAGGACGAAGAAGATGGGATTGGGAGAAGAAAATTTGTAATTGATTCAGCCGGAGTAAATACTGGCACGATAGTATTCTCTGGGCAGCCAGGAAATCGAACAGAGCCCAATAAAGGCAAGCAATATGAATTTATCTTTTTTGAAAAGGATACAGCTGAAGTTGAATTGGGAACTAAGGAAGATTCCATCATCACTAATTTTTATCATGCTTATTATGATCATGATCGTAATCAGCAAGGTGATGATTGGAAATGGAGAAAAGCTCAACTATTAAAAGGAGAATCAATACCAGTTTTTTTTAGACTTAAAAATGATGAAAAGCCTCCAACAGCATCTAATATTAAGGATATGGGTTTGTCCCTGCTTTATAAGATCACGTATAAGCAATCCGTAAGAGAATTAATCAGAAATACTCAGGGAGAGAAGTTGAAAAAGGATTTTGCAGAGACTTTGTTTGGATATGCTACTAAAAATGAAGCGTTAAAAGGTAGGGTGAATATTAGTCATGCCTTTGCGACAGGAAGTCCTACAGTACTACCTATGGTAAAAGAAGTTCTTTCTGGGCCAAAAGCAACCTATTATCCAAACTATATAGCTCAAAACTCGGCTGATGGAAAAGTTTCTGGGTATTACAAAACCATGATGGATGCCAATGCAAAAATCCGTGGATATAAGCGTTATCCGGTTAGAAGTGGTGATGTGACACATAACCCTGCCCCGATCAATGAGAGAACAGGCAAGCCCAATGAGGGGGTTACTACGCAATTCAAACCTCTTGCCAAAGGTACTGAGTTTTCTTTCACAGTCAACTATCATAATCTGAGAGAAGAAGAATTAGGTGCGCTATTTTCCGCACTAACTTTTCATCTCAATGAAGGTTTCTATCATTCCATTGGAATGGGAAAGCCACTTGGCTACGGTAAAGTGAAACTAGACCTTCAAGATATCAACCAAGATGAAGCACTTTCGGCTGTTAAAAACTATGAAGGTTTTATGAACTGGGCCTTGAATAATTCCACTCCGTCATGGCACAAATCAGATGAAATTAAAGAATTGTTTACTATGGCAAAACCTCATACTCAGACTGACAAAGATCTGAAATACATGAAAATGGATATGAGGAACAATGAGTTCGTGAATGCAAAAGGTAGAAAGAAGCAAGATCCAAAGTTCTCATTACCTACATATTCACAGCTAGCTGGTGAGATAGTAATTAATAATCATATTGATGAATCTGACCTTTATAAATACAAGGCCTTTTTCGAGCAAGATGAAGTTAAATTCAGAAATCTTCAAACTGTCAATCCGAAAGAGCTCTATACTCAGATAATTACTGCTGAGAAAAATAAGATAGAACCAAAAATTGCAGCGCTAAAAGTTAAATTGATACAAGAACTCGAAGAGAGAAGGAGCAACTTGATTCTACAGCATGAGGAACAATTGCTTCGACTTAAACAGGAAGAAACAGCTCAAATATTAGCTCAACTAGATCATGAGAAAGAATTAGAGATTAAGAAGAAATTGGAATCAGGCCCAGATTATAGTTCCCTGAAGATGAATTCCAGAGCATTTGAGTCCTTTACCAAGCTGGTGAATCAATATGTGAAACTTATCCATGGTAAAGATTCAAAAAATCTAGGAAATGAGGCTGTTCCATACATGAAAGAAGAAGAAGCAATCGCCAAAACCTACAATAAGCTGAAAGAAATAGCTGGCCAACTATCTAAAAAAGATAAAGAGAACTGGTTGAAAAAACCTAGAGAATCGAATAGAACGTTTGAAAAGATTTCATTATGGATTGGTCAAGATCAAGCTGAAAGTTTATTCAATGAATTAGAAAATTCATAAACGTAGGATTATTCACACTTACCTAATAGCCATCTTGATCTAATGATCTGGATGGCTATGAGTTTCGTTTTAACCTGAAATGCCTAGCACCCTACTCTCCATTATCTCCAAACAGGCTCTCCCAACCTTGCACTTTATCAAGCAATTCAGAGAGCCTGATTCATTATTCATCTTTATCAGTACGATAGAGATGGAAGATACTCAGGCTACCCAATACATCATTGAGGCACTGTCACTACCACTAGATAAGTGTCGAACAGTAATCATCGATGCCAATGATGCTGCTCAAGCGAAAGAAGATCTCGCAAAGGCAAAATTTGCTAAGCAAGGAAAATATCTGATCAACCTCACTGGTGGAAATAAACTGATGTCCCAGATGGTCTTCCAGCAACTCCAGTTTTTTGATGCTGACATGTTTTATGCTCCTATAGGTTCATCTACCTATCAGCAGCTTTATCCAGAGATAAAACAAATCCCTAAAAAAACATCGATTTCAATTTCCCTAAAAGAATACCTCGAAGCCTATGGTTTTGAAATGTCTATTAGTGAAGATTTGATTCAATATCAGCCTTCACCCAAAAAACTGTTTCAGAGGGTATTAAAAACCGGGCATCCTGCAAAAGTAGCTGAAATAGCCACTGCCACAGATCAAGAGTACAAGGAATTAGATAAAAACTACCTCATGGGAACTTGGTTTGAATGGTACTTATACGATCACTTCAAGCAAACACTCAAGCTTGCTCCAAGCCAGATTGCATTCAATGTAGGTATCAAACGAAAAGATAACCCAAGTCTCTTGGATAAGGATAATGAGTTTGATGTGATGTTTATCTATCAGAATGACCTCTATGTCTTTGAGTGCAAGGTGTATCCTTCGGGAAAATTGAAAACAAATAGAATATCACAACCGCTATTTAAGCTTTCTTCACTGACTCAGAATTTTGGGCTTCAGTGTAAAAAGTATTTTGCCTACCTAGGTGAGTTTACTGAAGATTCTCAGGCAAAGGATCAATTGGATATACTGCGTCACAATCTCGGCGTAGTCAAAATCCTAGAGATCGAGCATTTCCGAAAGGAATCAGGTAAAGACCTCCTTAGAAATGATGAGGCATACAAAATCGATCAACTCATTAAAAAATTTAACTCTTAACGCTATGGCTAGGAAAGTATTTTTATCGTTTTTGGGATTAGGGAAATATCAAGAAACAGATTATTTCTTCGATCAAAAAAAAGACAATAGCTTTAAAACTCCCTTTATTCAAGAAGCTATTTTAAAACATTTAATTTCTAATGATATTCATGATATTAAGCCAATAATTTTTCTTACAAAAGAAGCTTATCAAAATTGGAATATCAATGATTTTAACAAAGGTCTTAAATGCTCTTTATCTAAAATTAATAAAGAGTTTGGTGATAGTAATTATGAAATACCTAGTGGGACTAGTCAAGAGCAAATTTGGAAAATATTCAAAGTTGTGTTTGATCAACTTGAAGACCATGATGAAGTTTTTTTCGATATTACGCATGGGTTTAGGTCCTTGCCTATGCTTGCAATAGTCCTATTGAACTATGCGAAATTTCTCAAAAATATAAAAGTTCAAGGTGTTTATTATGGTGCATACGATGCGAGAGAAACTGTAGGGGGCCTATCTTATACACCGGTATGGGATTTAAAATCCTTTTCAGCTATTCAAGATTGGACTAATGCTGCTAATCAATTTTTAAAAACTGGTAACGGTCTTATGCTTTCAGATCTTATAGAGGATACTGATTATTTTAATTTAAAAGATTCTATTTCACAATTTTCAAAGGAAATTCTTGTAAATAGAGGGCCAGAAATTTTTAAAGGTACCACACAATTAGCAATTCAAAAAGAACTTCAAACTTTAGATTTGAAAGTAAATGACCCTTTAAAATATATACTTAAAAGAGTAAAAAGTCATTTCGATGAGTATCAGGAAAATTCCATCATTAACGGTCTTAATGCAGTGAAGTGGTGTATTGATAATGGTTTGATTCAACAAGGTGCTACTCTCCTAGAAGAATTTGCAACTACTTACGTGCTTGTGAAGATTGGCAAGGGAAAATTGATGCAAAATCCTGATGTTAGAGGCTTTGTCTCAGCCGCACTTTCGGTAGCTGAAGGGAGTTATCGATATATGTATCTCGATCCAAACAACCCAAATATTAAACAAATAGAAAAATACCAAAAATTATCTTTTGTTGAAAAAGATGTTGTACCCACTGTATATCTATTAGACAATTACAAAGCCTTAAAATGTTTAGTAAATGACATTAAAAGCTCGATAAGAAATGATGTAAATCATGCAGGGTTTAGAGAAGCTCCCAAGACTTATGATGGGATGAAAAAATCGCTTGTAAAGAGATATGAACAATTTTTAAATCTACTATAGTCTCCATGCTCCTCAACTTCTCCAACCACCCTTCAGCCTCATGGCCAGAAAATCAAATTAAGATTGCTCAGCAATGGGGAGTGATTCAAGATCTTCCCTTTCCTCCAATTGACCCAACTGCCGATGAGCAGGAGATTGACATGCTTGCGCAACAGTATCTAAGCCAAATCCTCGAAATCAATCCTAATGCTGTCCATGTCATGGGTGAGCTGACCTTTTCGTTCAAACTCATCGAACTGCTGAAATCACATGGAGTCACCTGTATCGCCAGTACCACTTCACGCAATACGCAGGAAATGTCTGATGGTACCAAAGTCTCCAAATTTGAATTTGTCCAATTTAGATCCTACTAGTCATGTCCGAAATCCAGTTTTCCAATCACCAACTTCAAGCAAAAGAGGAAATAGAGTCTTTTCTACAGCTTGAAGGCCCTGCTGTATTCATACTCAAAGGCTACGCTGGTACGGGCAAAACGACTCTCTTGCAGTACATTGCCAAAGAACTGGCCTCCAAAGATCAGGACTTTGAATTGCTGGCTCCTACGGGTAGAGCAGCAGCCGTACTTCGCGCCAAAACTGGGCTGAAGACTACCACTATACACTCCTCACTTTATCAGTTCAAAGACATAGATGGCGAGCCTGAGGACTCCAAGGATGCTCCCGCCGAGGAATCATACGGGCAGATGCGCCTGATCTTTTCTGCCAGAATTATTGACCCTGATGAGCGTAAGCTTTTTATAGTGGATGAAGCTTCGATGATAGGCGATGCCAATACAGAAGCCACGAGCTATGCGCACTTTGGATCTGGCCATTTGCTGACCGACCTGATGCGCATGGTAGGCGACAATAAATTGATCCTTTCGGGAGATCCTTGCCAACTGCCTCCCATAGGTATGGAAACCAGTCCTGCCTTGGATGAAAATTGGTTTCGGCTTCAGGGTAGAAAAATCCGCAGCTTTGAGATGACCCAAATTTTGAGACAAAAAGCCCAAAACCCAATTCTCAAAACTGCCACGGCGCTGAGAAGAGAATTTTATAAAAGCAGTCTACCAAAATGGGTGAAACTCCCAGCCAGAGAAGCAAAAGAAATCCACCTACATAGCTATGAGCAAATGAAAGCTCAGTACCTAGCTCATCTGACTCAGCATGGACACGATGATTCTATCGCAGTGTGTATCAGCAATAGTAATGTGAAGGATATCAATGAGCTGGTAAGGCAGAAGATCTATGGCAATGCGAATGCTCCGCTTCAAAATGGAGACTTGCTCATGGTATCACAAAATAACTACCGTGTACCGCTGACCAATGGGGACTTTGTGGAAGTAACCCAGCTTGGAGAAGTTCGAACCCACTGCGGTATGTATTTTCAAGAGGTACAGGTAGAGGCAAAACTGACAGGTGTGCAGCATCAGACCTTACTTTGCTTAGAACCACTGCAGAATGGGAAACCAAATCTCAGTAACGATCAACAGCGTGCCTTGATGATAGATTTTAGTAGAAGGATGAGAGCCAAGGAAGTAAAAGCAAAGTCAACAGCCTTTTTTGAAGCGATGCGTACGGATCCTTACCTCAATAGCCTAAGAGCCAACTTTGGCTATGCGGTCACCTGTCACAAGAGCCAAGGAGGTGAATGGGATCATGTATTCTTTTTCCTCAACAAAGCCATGTATGTACAATCCCCGAGATCCGTCTTGCGCTGGTGGTACACCGGAGTGACGCGGGCCAAGGAACATCTTCACTTGGTCAAAGACTGGTGGATTGTATAGTATATTATCGATGCATATGTCAGTTTCTTTATTTTCAATGATAGCAAGATTGATGCGACTTGTGCGGTGGATGAGAATCTGGTTTATAAAATACTAGCCACCTAAAGTTTTGGCGCTAGGTAATAGTGAACAATTATCTTGTTAAACAGACTGTTTAAATCAAAACTCCTAAAATCATGAACCTTGTCATCAATAGCTTTGGAGCCACTTTGATCAAGGAAAATGGACTATTTGTCGTTCAGACAGCTGAAGGCAAACAATCCTTTCCTCCAGATCTAGTGAAGACCATCAGTATCTCCAAGGCAGCTCGGATCACTTCTGATGCAATTATCTTAGCCATACATCATCAGGTTGATGTCTTGTTTGTCAATGATATGGGTACTCCTGAGGGCAGGGTTTGGTCTGTCAAATATGGTAGTATTTCTAATATTCGCCGGGCGCAACTCAATTTTCTTTATTCTCCAGCAGTAATACCTTGGGTGAAGAAAATGATCTTCGAAAAGCTAGATGCCCAGGTAGCGCTCTTGCTTACGGTACAGCCTGAGAAGGAGGTCTTGCCCGCATTTAATATCATCAAAAGTGCAATCAATTCTATCGAAGATTACAAGGATAAGATCGATGGTATCGCTGCTGAGCACCTTTCAGATATTGCACCGACGCTAAGAGGCTGGGAGGGAGCTGCTTCCAAAAGGTATTTCCAGGCCATAGCCTCCATTATGCCTGAGCAGTATAGGTTTGAAGGCCGAGATAGAATGCCTGCCAAGGATCCATTCAATGCCCTGCTCAATTATTCCTATGGGATGCTTTATGGCAAAATAGAAGGAGCGCTGATCAAGGCTGGTATTGATCCCTATGTAGGTATATTCCATAGGGATGAGCACAACCGCCCCGCACTGGTATATGATGCCATTGAGAAATATAGGCCTTGGATGGATTATGTGGTGATACAGCTCACTACTCAGGAAGCCATTCCGGGAGAGGCATTTGAACGCAATGAACTAAATGATGCTGTGCTTCTCTCTCCATTGGCGAAGCGGATCCTTATCCAATCTGTCAATGATTACCTAGGCGAAATTATACCATTGGGCAATCGTACAGTTAGTCGCCAAAGCCATATTGACCTCCAAATGCAGGCATTGGCTCAGCATTTTCTAAAATTTGCAGAATCATGATTAGACTCGGTAAACATGTCACCCAGGCAGGAGATCAGCTTCAGGATGTAAGCCTAGCCAAATTTCACAAAGCACTACTCAATTCTGAAGGTGAAGTAGCTATTTTACAGCGTCGACTTCAGGCCATCCGCGGAATAGACCCTGCTCAGTATCGCAAACAAAAGACAGCGCTACCCTATGTAGTATGTGCTGATTTTCATCCTAAAGTGAGAAGAAAGGAAAACTTCATTCAGACAGAGCGATTTATACTAGACCTAGATCACCTTTCCGAATCAGGAATTGAGCTGGATGAGATGCGAGCCCAATTCCAGCAAGACAGTAGAGTAGAGCTACTCTATGCTTCGCCCAGTGGCGATGGACTAAAGGTGTTCTTTCGATTGGATCAGCCAATCAACGATTCGGCTTACTATGCAGCTTTCTACAAATCTTTTGGTCTCAAGTTACAAGCTGTTTACCAGCTGCAGGAGGTACTTGATATCAAAACCCACGATGTCTCTCGTTGTTGTTTTGTGAGTTTCGATCCCAAGGCTTATTACAATCCTGAAGCCGAACCAGTGATCGCGTCTGACTACCTCAAAAAAGAAGATTTATTTGCCCTAGATGAGCTTAGGTCTGCAATCAAAGAGGCTGAATCTATTCGCAAAGAATCCCCATCTGCCTTGACTGATTCTGCGGTCAAAGCACTTCCTGATGATGCCATCATGAGGATAAGAGAAAAAATGGGAATGAAAACTAGAGCCCCTAGAGTCAAAGACTATGTGCAGCCAGAGGAATTAGAAGATATTGTCACTCAGATGAAGGAAGTGTTGCTGGAAGTGGAACTCGCTATGGTTCAGGTTGATCCTATCTCTTATGGTAGAAAATGTAGAATTGCTAGTCGCAATGTAAACGTCTGGGCGGAGATCAACGTGTTCCTTGGGCGCAAGGGCTTGAGTTTTGTGGCTACTACCAAAACCGGAAGTGATAAGGCATTAGCCAAAGAAGTAGTGGTCTATTTAGATAGTACGATCAACCCACTATTTGCGCATGGCTAAACCCAAGCAACGAAAATTTGATCTGAAAGAAAAGATCGATAAAATCCGTAAGGCAGGACTACACAGGACCCTTGAACCTGACACCGATGACTCAGAATCAGCGCAAGATGCCGTATTGCCTCTGCCCGAGCGGATCAAAAAAATACTTGGAATTCTCCGAGACAAACCCATCAAAAGCACAACCATGAATTACCTGATACTCTACGACATTCAAAACAACAAAGTAAGAACGCTAGTTGCCAAGTACTTACTTCAGAAGGGTTGTGTGCGGGTACAGAAAAGTGTATTTTTATGCCATTCAGATCATAAGCTATTTGATGAGATCAACAAGACCCTAGCAGAGATCAATGAGGTGTATGAAAATCAGGACAGCATCATCTTAGTACCGATGAATATCTCAGATGCTAGGAGCATGAAGTTGATAGGTCAGAACGTAAACATCGAGCAGATCGTGGATCCGCCAAACACAGTGTTTTTTGTAAATTAGGAACCTTTATTATTGAGAAAATGAAGAGAAAGTATACAGAAATAGAAAATAAGCGATTGATAATCAATAAAATGACGGCACAAGGCCTCAAAAAGTATCATCCATTACAATAAGGATTAAGAC
>NZ_QKZT01000021.1:0-265 GCF_003254055.1 Algoriphagus chordae | reverse complement strand
TCATACTGATATACTCAAAAAGTATCATCCATTACAATAAGGATTAAGACAGCAATGCGCTAACCACGTCGTCTTGCTCAATGTCCTCAAAAAGTATCATCCATTACAATAAGGATTAAGACTGCTTAGCTGCTTTTTGTTCAAAATTTTTCATGTCTCAAAAAGTATCATCCATTACAATAAGGATTAAGACAGGTGCTTAAATTCGTTGTAAAATTTTAAAACAGACTCAAAAAGTATCATCCATTACAATAAGGATTAAGAC
>NZ_QKZT01000020.1:39815-89742 GCF_003254055.1 Algoriphagus chordae | reverse complement strand
GCTTACATTACCTGTATTCGTAACCGTCAACTCGTAAGTAATCTGCTCACCTGCCGCGCTGTACGTAGTAGGTGTCGCTACCTTGCTCAACGATATGCCTGGGCTTTGAATCGCAACGACAGATTTAGAAGCGTAATCTACTACTGTTTGCTTTTTAGGAGATTCACCACTAGCAGTTGCTGTATTATGAATAATTCCAGCATCTACATCCTGCTGAGTAACCGAATAAACTGCAGTCACAGTTTGAGTGTCACCTGGAGCCATAGAACCAAGCCCCTGTCCTAGGTTGGTCAATGGATCAACAATGTTAACCTTATCCAAGGTTACATTTCCTGTATTTTGAACAACTAGGGTATAGGTTATTGCCTCGCCAGCTGTAGTGTAAGTTTGTTTGTCTGCAGTTTTGGTCAATTCAATATCTGGACGACGTACAGATAGTAGAGTGACATCATCTGAATCCGTGATTGACTTGCTAGAAGGGTCTAGACCTTCAACATTTGCAGTATTTATCAAACTACCATTATCGACATCTGCTTGAGTGACATCATAAGTAGTACTATAAACATTTACATCCCCAGGATCCATATCCCCAGCATTTACAGTAAATGAAGTCAATGGATCAGTCACAATTACATCAGTAAGGGTGACATTTCCAGAGTTAGTTACGGTCAAAGTGAAGGTTGCTGTCTGATTGGCCACATTATATGTAGCGATATCAGATTTCTTGACAATAGTAATATCAGGATTTTGAACAGTCGTCACGGTGACTGTTCCGGTATCCTGAACTACATTATTGTTAGGATCTTCACCCACAACAGTGGCTGTATTTACTATGGAGCCAGCATTCAAATCAACTTGCGTTGCTTGATAGGTTTCTGACTTAGTAACCACCTCGCCTGGTTTCATGGTACCAATAGTGAGGGACAGGTTGGTAAGCGGATCGGTCAACACCACATTCGTCAAGGTCACATTACCCGTATTCGTAGCAACTAGTGTGTAATTAATTGCATCGCCATCCGCACTCACCTGATTCACATCTGAAGTTTTCTCCAGTTTAATATCAGGATTTTGATTAGCGTTAATAGTAACACTTGCCTGTCCATTCACTGAAGTTCCCTGAGGAGAGAATCCAGTCACTGTAGCAATATTAGTCAAAGACCCAGCATCCAATTCGGCCTGAGTGATCGCATGAGTAGCTGTATACACCCAAACTTCACCTGGAATCAATCCTGCTTTAACTTGAACAATTGGTATCTGCTTATCTACCAGGGTAACTCCTATCAGTGAAGTATTTCCTGTGTTAGTTACTGTTAAAGTGTATTCAATTAGGTCTCCTACATTTTGATAAGAAGCAACATTAGCTGTCTTAGTTATTCCAATGGCCGGTGAACTAGATGCTGTGATTCTCTCAGTATCGATAGCTCTGAAATCCTTGCCTTTTGGTCCTGTACCTACTGCTGTAGCTTCATTTAAGATATAGCCCCTGTTCAAATCTAGTAGCGTAACAGAATAAGTTGCGGTAGTAGTAACTGATTGTCCCGGTGCCAAAGTGCCCAAATTTTGATTCAAGGAAAGTGAGGCATCGGAAAGCATAATTGGATCCAAAGTCACATTACCTGTATTCTCTATTACGAAAGTATAGGTCACTACTTCACCTGGAACCGCATAAACCTGAGGGTTTGCAGTTTTGGTTAGAGAGATATCTCCACTCTGAATCACTGCAACTGTCGCATCGTCTGTATCATTTCTAGCTATACCATAATCTGTCACACCTTCGGCTGTAGCCACATTATGAATACTACCAGCATCTATATCTGCCTGAGTAGTAGTATAAGTAGTAGTGTAAGAAATACTAGCACCCGGAACCATAGACAGTTCATATTCACTTAGACCTGTCATTGGGTCATCTGTAGTCACATCATTCAGCGTAAGGTTGCCAATATTCGTCACTGTCAAGGTGTAAGTAATCACTTCACCGGCCATAGTGACGGAGGCCA
The DNA here is from genome assembly GCF_003254055.1 of Algoriphagus chordae. Lineage (GTDB taxonomy): Bacteria > Bacteroidota > Bacteroidia > Cytophagales > Cyclobacteriaceae > Algoriphagus > Algoriphagus chordae. Next base: position 87,745 of record NZ_QKZT01000020.1, on the reverse strand, counting down.
GGTCTGCAGTTTTAACCAATTCAATGGCGCCATTTCTCTGGACAGTAACCAATGCTCTATCGTTAGCAGAGATTGATTTCTGATTAGGATCAGTAGCACTAACACGGGCAACATTTAGTATAAAGCCTCTATCTACATCAGCTTGAGTAGACTGATATACCTCCGTAATCACATTGGAATCTCCTGGATCAAGTGAGAAAGGAGCAGGACTAAATCCTGGCAGCATAGTATCTACTAGCTGAGCATCAGTCAAGGTTACATTTCCAGTATTTGTAATTGTAAATGTGTAAGTCAAATCAACACCAGGTGCTGCAATCACATCAGGACTCACTTCTTTTACTAACTCAATCTGCGGGTTCTGAGACGCCGATACAACAGCAGTTCCTGAATCAGATTGTTGCTTATTGTTGGAATCTGTACCTATTACGGTAGCAGAATTACTAATTGAACCTGCATCAATGTCAGCCTGATTCACTGAATAGCTTGCTGTGTACACCACAGTTTGCTGAGGAGCCATAGTTCCTACTAACTGCGTATAATTTAGTCTTGTATCTGTTAACTCTACATTGTCAATAGTCAGTGAACCTATGTTGGTAATGGTAAACTCGTATTCGATTACCTCATTCACCTGAGAATAAGTACCTGCAAGAGCTTTTTTGGTCAGCTGGATACCACCTTTACCATTTGAAACGGCAATGGCATCATCCTGCCCAGACACCTTACTTAGATCTGGTTTGACAGCCTCAGCTTGTACCACATTTCTAAACAAGCCATTGTCTACATCTTGTTGGGTAACAACATAAGTGGTAGTATATGTCAAGGTAGCTCCTGGAGCCAAAGTCGGCTCAGATTCAGCTAATCCTGTCTTAGGATCCTCGGTCTTAACTAGACTAAGCGTGACATTACCATTATTGATGACTAATATATCATAGGACAATACGTCTCCGGCGTTATCATAAATCACCGGACTTACAGTCTTCTCCACATCCAAAGCACTATACTGAATTGCAGTAGCAGTCCAAGAATCCGAGGCAGTCAAAGCAGGTCCAGAAGGTTGGCTTGCTCCTACTTTTGCAGTATTGACATAAGATCCTCTATCCAAATCAGCTTGAACAATTGTATGCGAACCTGTGTAGGTGAAAGTTTCACCAGGCTGCAGGGTGCCAGTCTCTGATATACCTAGTTGAGTATCTGTAGTATTGACATTGGTAAGTGTTACGTTGCCGGTATTTTCTACCACAATCGTATAGTCTATCGTTGCTCCTAACTGCGTGTAGTAAGCTGTACTACCCGTCTTAGTAAGTGTTATTCTAGCATCTTGGTCAACATCAACTGTCACCTGATCATCATCAGTTATAGTATGACCACTAGGATCTTCTCCAGTTACAGTGACTTTATTTACGATAGATCCACTATTAATATCATCCTGGCTTACCATATAAGTCGTAGTGTAGGAAACCGTAGCTCCAGGCAGCATCTGACCTATTGCCTGATTATATGAAATCCTAGGATCATCAAAGGCAACATTTTCCAAGGTAACATTACCCGTATTTTCTACTTCAAACGTATAAGTCACCACATCACCAGCATTGTACACCAACTTGGTGTCAGCTGACTTGCGAATTTCTATTCCTGGATTTTGTACTGCAACAGACTCTTCTTTATCTGTATCCGTTACTGTCACAGCGTTTGGATCAACACCTGTCACTGTAGCAATATTTGGAACTGAACCAGCATCCAAATCTGCTTGAGTAACCGTGTAAGAAGCTGTGGTAGTATAAGTATCCCCACCATCTAATGGTCCAACAGCTACATCCAGTGAAGTAAGCGGATCAACCAGTCTTACCGGATCCAAGGTCACATTGCCTGTATTTTCAACTATCAGTACATAGTTCAATACTTCGTTCAATGAATCATAAGAAACTGGACTAACGGTCTTGGTCACCTTGATTTTTGCATCCTGAACTGCTGTGACAGTAACCAAATTGGTCAATGCTCTAATATCTACATTGTTGACATCCACTCCATCCACAGTTGCAATATTTAATATTTGCCCTGTATTGATATCTGCTTGAGTCACCTGATGACTTGCAGAAACATTGGCTGTCTGACCTGGTATCAAGGTAGCAATAGGGCTACCAGAGTTCACCGTCGCATTTGCATCTGTTGTCACCAAATTGCTCAGGGTAACATTTCCAGTATTAGTCACTTCGATCAGATAATGAACAATCTCACCTACAGTACTGTAAGTTTGTACAGGAGATGATTTCACTGCAGCTAGGTTAGGGGTTTGAACCGCCGCCAGAACAACTGTATTAGAAATCGCTGAAGTCTGCTTGTTATTAGGGTCTTTGCCCTGAGCAGTCGCGACATTCACAATAGTTCCAGAATCCAGATCAGCCTGTGTTACTGTATGAGTAGCAGTCACCGTTCTTACATCCATAGGATCTAGTACAAAAGAATTACCCGCAACCACGGTATTTGCATCAATTACTTTCGTGTCGCTTATGGTAACATTTCCTGTATTAGTGACAACAAATTCATAATTGATCACCTCATTCAAGCTAGTATAAGTAGACTGTCCTGCACTTTTCACAATAGTCAAGCTAGGACTCTGAATGGCTGGAACTGTTACTTGATTAGAATTTCTAGAAACTACCTTGCTATTCGTATCAGTCGCTTTCGCAGATGCTGAATTATCGTATTGACCTGCATTAAGGTCAGCTTGTGTTACTACATGCTCTGCTGTGATAGTTCCTGTTTGTCCTGGGGCAAGAGTTGCAATAGGATTACCTGCAGTAATCTGAGCTTTTGGATCTGTTAAGCTCACATTTGTCAATGTCACATTTCCAGTATTCTCGACTACAAAAGTATAATCAATCACATCTCCTACGGCATCATAATCTGTTGTAGAGCTTGCCTTCGTCACTGTATAATCAGGAGTTTGGATGGCAGGAACTCTTACTTGATTGGTCTGTTTAGTGATTTTAGTACCATCTGGCTCAGTAGCTGTGACAGTAGCCGTATTCAGGTATTTTCCAGCGTCGATATCAGCCTGAACTACCACATGTTCGGCATCCACTATCACGGTCTGACCAGGGGCAATGGATGGGATAGGCAGAGTACTCGTAAAGGTCACTTGCGCATCCTCTACGATTACATCAGTTAATGTAAGGTTTCCAGGGTTCTTGATTGAAATATGATATTCAATCACGTCTCCTACCGCAGCGTAATTTTGGGTAGGGCTAGATTTAGAAACGACCATCTTAGGATCTGGAGTTCCTATCAGCAGTTTCGAATCTTGAGCAGTAAGTGCAAAATTGTTAAAGTCATGACCCTCTGCCGAAGCGATGTTTGTAATACTTCCAAGATCCACATCTGCCTGAGTGACCGTATAGTCTACTTCAAATTTGGCAAGTTCTAGTGGAGCGAATACAGCTATGGTAGTATCCAAGCCTACTTTATTATCCTGAACCCGCAGGTCGAAAATATTAATGTTACCAGGATTCTGAACATATATGGTATAATTCACCACTTCACCAGCTTGGTAGAAGCCGCTTTGTAGCACATCCTTGAATAGATTTAATCCTGGAGTTTGCGCTCCATTGATATTCTCAGTGGCATTAGTTACAATTGTCGAATTATCCGGTCTAGTCCCTGTAGCTGTAGCGATATTTTCAATGTGTCCTCGATCGATATCAGTCTGCGTTACTATATAACTTTCTTGGTAAGATTGGCTATCGCCTGGATTCATTACGGCTATCACATCAGAAAGACCTGTGTTAGGATCTTCTACCAGCACATCTGTCAATGTGATATTACTAGCATTTTTCACCTCGATCGTATAATCCAATATCTCTCCTACCTTATTGTAACCATTTTGAGCAACAGTCTTAATCAATTCTAATATGGCAGTCTGAACAGCTGGAATAATCTCATTATCAGTAGCAGGAGCAAGAGTACCACCTGCAGGTGTGCCTGTCGCTGTAGCTATATTTTCATATTCCCCTGCATCAATATCAGCTTGGCTAGTTGTATAGCCTGCAGTATATGTCCAGGATTCTGTTACCTCCAGCACCTTGTTATTATTCAGATCACCAGATCTGTAGGTAGGTGCTGCAGTAGCTGTTGGGTCCGTAACATCAACTGATCTAATACTTACGTTTCCAGTATTTTGAACATAAATATTGTAAGTAAGTCCCTGGCCTACCTTGTTGTAAGAATTCGGAACAGTAGTACTCACCTTAGATAGAGTCCAACTTGGAGTTTGATCTCCTTGAACAGTCTCAGAACCAGTAGCATTTGGGATGTTTCCAGAGCTTAGTTTACCAGCTGCAGTAGCCGTATTGGTAAATGATCCTTTATCCAAGTCAGTCTGCGTCACGGTATGATCAGCAGTATAGGTCCAAGTTTCAGTCAGATCTAGTAATTGATCATTATTAGTATCACCCGAAACATAGCTTGGCGCAGCATCAGCGTTTGGATCCGTTACGGTTACGGAGTTCACTCGGACATTTCCTGTGTTAGCTACCAAAATTTGATAAGAAAGCACATCTCCTACTGCATTATAGTTACCTGGGTTAGTGACAGACTTGTCAAGTGTCCAGCTTGCTGTTATATCAGATGGCACTTTGACCTTGGTATTATCCGATACATTGCCTGCAGTGGAAGTGGTTCCTGTAGCAGTAGCATCATTGGTAAATCCTCCATTATCCACATCACCTTGAGTGACTGCATAGGAGGTAGTGTAAATCCAAGTCTCACCTGGAGACATGATATTATCTGCATTTGTATCACCAGAAACATAAGTTGGTGCAGCAGTCTTCGGATCAGCTACATCAAGATTCTCAACTGTAATATTACCTGTATTCTCTACTTCAATGGAGTAATTGATTACATCACCAGCTGTGTCGAAAGAACTCACATCTGGAGTCTTAGTGATCACAATTTTAGGTTTCTGAGTTACTACAGTGGTAGTAGAAGAATTCTTATTGTAAGTATTTCCATTAACATCAGAAGCATCAAGCGCAGCTGCATTTACAATTTTCCCAGCATCCAAATCAGCCTGAGTGACAGTGTAAGTGGATGTATAAACTTGAACCTGTTTAGGATCAAGTTGGGCTATATTCTCATCCAGCTGAACCAAAGGATCAGTCACATGTACGTTCAGAAGTGAAACATTTCCTGTGTTGAGTATTCTGATGGTGTAATTGATTACATCTCCAACTGCATTCACCACTTTAGGAGTAGAGGTTTTCACAAAGACTACAGAAGGGTTTTGAGCTGCATCGACCACTGCATTATCCTGCGAGAAGACGCGCTGTCCCTTTGGACCTGTAGCTTCAGCTTGAGCAGTATTGGTAATAGCTCCTGTATTGATATCATCCTGAGTCACCGTATAAGAAACAACTCTAGTGATGGTGGCTCCAGGTGCCATATCTGGTACCACAATCGGAGTGGCACTGATCAATGGATCATTTACCCGGACATTGCTAAGAGTGACATTCCCTGTATTTACCAGTGTAAATTCATACTCCACAAGTTCCCCAGCTGTACTATAGCCTGTCGTTATTGCCCGCTTATTCAATTCGATTTTCGGAGACTGACTTCCGATGAGCAATTCATTATCAGCATCGGAAACAGTTACCCCCAAGCCAGTTTCGGTACCGTAAGCAGAAGCCAAATTTGATATTTCGCCTAGATCCACATCCTGTTGGGTAACGATATAGGTCAGGTTGAAACTTCTTCTTTCACCTGGATCAAGCGTACCTATCGCATTTTGGAAACTCAGTTTAGAGTCTGTAACATTCACATTATCCAATGTGGTATTTCCATTGTTGATTACCACTATGGAATAATTGATCACCTCTCCTGCATAGGAATAGCCATTCACCGTTGCATTTTTCTCTACCTGAATTCTCGGAGTAGGATTACTGTCAATCCAGTTGGTATCTGTATCATCCACATCAGTTCCACTTGGATCTTGACCTGTAGCCGTAGCAGTATTGGTGATTTGTCCATTATTGACATCATCCTGGGTCACAGTATAAGTGGCCGTTACGGTTGCCGACTCACCTGGATCCAGATCGCCTATATCAATTGTGGACGGAGTAGTCATTGGATCTTCTATTTCTACATCGTAAATAGTGAGGTTGCCCGTATTGGCAACTACAAACTGATACTGGACTACATCTCCGACTGCCGTAGGTGTATTCACATTGGTTTTTTCCAAGGTCAGCTCTGGATTTTGAGCTCCGCTTAGAGTATCATCATCTATATCTTCTACATCTCCACCATTTGGATCAAGTGCTTCTGCAGTGGCAGTATTAGTGATGGTGCCGTTATTGACATCATCCTGTGTAATGGTGTAATGGACAGTATAGGAAACCGACTGTCCTGGTGCCAAATTACCTACGGTAATATCATCTCCTGTCAAAGGATCTATGACTTCCACATCAGATAAATTGACGTTTCCAGAATTTTCTACCACCAATACATAATCCACCACATCTCCCGCCTGATCATAACCGGTGTTGAGCACAGTCTTATTGATATCAATAGCAGGTGTAAATGAACCATTAATCGTGATATCAGAGGTATCATCTACATGCATCCCATCGGGTGCAATAGCATCAATTTCTGCTGTGTTCGTAATTGAGCCGTTATCCACATCCTGCTGGGTGACTGTATACGTGGTATGTAAGGTATAAACTTGATTAGGAGCAAGTGTTGCTGTTCTAGTTGTATCAAGACCAGTCATTTGATCCGTAGCATGCAAATCACTTAAGGTTACATTACCATTGTTTACGATGATAAGTGTAAAGTCTATCACATCACCAGCATTGTCGTAGCCAGTAGAGGTACTTGTTTTTTGGATCGTTATATCTGGATTCTGATCAGCGTTCGCTATTACAGAAGTATTGTCATCTACGGTGTTGCCGTCAGGATCAGTACCAGTGGCAGTAAGCGTATTACTTAGTGTTCCATTATCAATATCTGCCTGAGTGACTGTATATGTTCCAGTAACAGATCTGGTTTGATCTGGGGCAAGAGAAGGAATGGTCACTGAATAGTTGATCTCAGGATCAGTTACCATAATACTCGAAAGTGTCATGTTTCCTGTATTCGTAACCTCTAGCTTATAGGTAATTACTTCACCAGGAGTATCGTAGGTTGTCGGTGTGACAGTTTTCTTAACAGCAATATCTGAGTTTTTATCCGCAGTGATCACTTCATCATCCGTCGCAGGTGTGATGGTACCCGTTGGTGGAGTACCAGAGGCTGTTGCGCTGTTGGTAAATGTACCGCTATCTATATCAGACTGCTGAATATCATAAGTAGCTGTATAAGTCCAAGTTTCTGAAGGCTCTAGTTTATTATTACTATTCGTGTCTCCACTTTGCAAAGTAGGGCCAGAAGTCAGATTCGGATCTGTGAGAATAACATTCGAGATCGTGACGTTGCCTGTGTTTTCTAATACAAAAGTGTACGTAATGGTCTGGTTAGCCTGATCATAAGTAGGCTGAGAAGCAGATTTATCCAGTGTCCAGCTTGGTGCGCTTGTAGCAGGAACCGTGATATCATCATCATTCTCTGGCATTGGGCCTACCACAGAGGTACCCTCGATAGTTGCAGAGTTGGTAAATCCACCAGCATCCACATCCGCCTGAGTCGCGGTATAGGTAACGAGATAAGTCCAGGATTCACCTACATCCAGAACTCCTGTGTTTGCAATATCCCCAGAATCATAAGTAGGTCCAGTACTTGCCTGTGGATCATACACATTTACTGTAGGTATAGAAATATTACCTGTGTTAGTTACTACTATATCATAGGTCAATACATCGCCAGCATTAGTGAATTCACTAGGCGTATTCGTATTTATTTTTTCTACATCCCAATCAGGAGTTTGATCACCAGGTGTGTCTACAGTAGATGTTTCTGGAGATAAAGTACCAGCCGCCGGTGTACCATCTGCTGTGGCAGTATTGCTGTAACTTCCAGCATCTACATCTGCTTGAGTAGTCACATAAGTAGCCTCATATGTCCATACTTCTCCCACATCCAGCACTCCTGTATTTGCCAGGTCTCCTGAAACGTAAGTTGGTCCGGTAGTCGCTCCAGAGTCAGTGACTACAGGATTATTGATGGTGATATTACCTGTGTTTTCTACAACTATAGTATAGGTAATCGTCTCCCCTGCCCCAGTGAACTGCGCTGTAGTAGTAGTCTTATCAATTGATACTCTTGGTGTCTGAGCTGCATTGATCACTAAGTCGTCTCCTTTTTCCAAGAGGTTTCCATTCGGATCTGTACCCGAAACGCTAGCTACATTGTCGATGCTACCAGAATCAATATCCGCTTGTGTCACGGTATAGGTGACAGTATACGTCTGGGTTTCACCTGGGGTAATGCTAGGGACATTAAAGGTATCCCCAGTATTCACATCCTCCACGGTAAACCCGTTGAGTGTCACATTACCTGAGTTATTAATATTGATGTAGTATTCAATAGTCTCACCGGCCGTCGCATAACCCGTCTTATTCGCAGTTTTAACCAAATTGATATTTGGATTAAGAACTGCATTGATCGTATTGCTTCCATCTGCAGGAACCAAGGTACCTGAAGCAGGATCACCATCTGCTGTTGCAGTATTTAGGATAGAACCAGCATCCAAGTCAGCTTGCGTTACCTGATGTGTCAACGTATAAACCCAGGTCTCACCTGGAGACATCACATCATCAGAACCTGTATCACCAGATACATAGGTAGGACCAGTAGTAGCCAATGGATCCGTTACTACTATATTGGAAACTGAAACATTACCGGTATTCTCCACCTCCACGGTATACGGTATAGAACTTCCCACCTGGCTATAGGTTGGATTCTGGCCGGTGGCAGACTTGTCCACCGTAAGCTCTGGGCTAGGAACGGCATCTACCGTCACCTCATTAGAGTTTTCGGGACTTGGCAGCGTGCCTGAAGGATCAGTACCTGTAGCCGTAGCGGTGTTACTATAGCTTCCTGCATCTATATCTGCTTGGGTAACCACATGCGTTGCTGTGTAAATCCAAGTCTCGCCTACATCTAATGTGCCAGTAGGAGCATTATCTCCGCTAGTGAGGGTAATTCCTGTAGTATTTGGATCAGTAAGAGCTATGCCAGAAATACTCACATTTCCAGTATTGGCAACCTCTATGGTATAGTCAATCACATCCCCTACTGCATCATAATCCGCAGTAGAACTGGATTTTGTGACAGTCCAAGATGGCATTTGATCTGCAGTGGAAGTAGCTGAACCAGTAGCATCTGCCAGACTTCCTCCTGCTGGAGTTCCAGAGGCTGTGGCAGTATTCGTAAAGCTTCCTGCATCGATGTCTGCCTGAGTAACTACATGCGTAGCTGTATAAGTCCAAGTTTCGCCAACATCCAAAGTGCCTACAGGAGCAGAATCGCCTGTAATAGTTCCAGATACCGCAGCATCAGGGTCTGTTACAGTTACCCCAGTGATGCTCACGTTTCCAGTGTTCACTACAACTATATCATAAGTAATGTCATCCCCTACTGCAGCGTAATTTCCTGAAGTATTTGTTTTTGTAAGCGTCCAAGATGGCAATTGATCTGCATTGGAAGTAACTGAACCAGTAGCATCTGCCAGACTTCCACCTGCTGGAGTTCCAGAGGCTGTGGCAGTATTCGTAAAGCTTCCTGCATCGATGTCTGCCTGAGTAACTACATGCGTAGCTGTATAAGTCCAAGTTTCGCCAACATCCAAAGTGCCTACAGGAGCAGAATCGCCTGTAATCGTTCCAGATACCGTAGCATCAGGGTCTGTTACAGTTACCCCAGTGATGCTCACGTTTCCAGTGTTCTCTACAACTATATCATAAGTAATGTCATCTCCTATTGCAGCGTAATTTCCTGAAGTGTTTGTTTTTGTAAGCGTCCAAGATGGCAGTTGATCAGCATTGACAGTTTCTGTATCTGTCTCATCTGGCAAAGATCCTCCTGACGAGGTCCCAGAGGCTGTGGCAGTATTCGTAAAGCTTCCTGCATCAATATCTGCCTGTGTCACTATATGCGTAGCAGTATAAGTCCATGCCTCACCCACGTCCAGCGTTCCTAAAGGAGCAGAATCGCCAGTAAACGTAGTAGATACCGTAGCATCTGGATCTGTTACAGTGACACCCGTGATACTCACATTTCCAGTGTTTGTAACTACGATATCGTAATCAATCACATCGCCTACTGCAGCATAATTTCCTGAAGTGTTGGTTTTAGTCACGGTCCAGGACGGTACAGAAGGACCTGTAGCAAAAGTCAGTACAGCTCCATTAGGCAGGTTCACCCCATTGATAATCAACTTAGGAGAACCGAAAGAGTTTGGCGTGATCTCTTGAATAGTACCTGTCGTGAAATCCCCATCTCCATCATCGTCAACGAGTAAGCGAAAATTAGAAATGTCAGTGGATCCACCTGTTACTGCCAATCCATTAAAATCAAACTCTAAATCCACAGTTCCTGGATCTCCAGTTCTTTGGACTTTCCACTCCCTTCCAATTCTAACTAGACCTAGCCCTGTGGGAATATCAGTGTCTTGCTCTGTCAATGCTCCTGCGTCGTGGCCTAGCATTAAAAAATCTCCATCATCGAGAGAAGATGGGTTTTTAATCAGAATATTCCCTTTTCCAGATTGGCCAGCTCCATCCCCAGAACCTGTATTTATACTATTAGAAGAAACTTGGTTCAGTTTATTTGCATCATCTTTCCCGACTCCAAACACATCATTCCAATAAGTAGTACTATTCCATACCGGATTACCAGAGGAATTGACATAGTTTGTAACTGAAGGGTCGAGGGTTATACCATATTTAATGGCAAGGTAACTAAGTACAACATTCCTCTCGGCTGATGTCAGGCTACTTGGATAAGTTAATATTTCTGCAACATCTCCATCAAACTGCCTCCATCTATTTCCATTACTAGCTGATTCATTATTTGTACCACCGATCCATGGAGTCAGGCTAATGCTATTGAATGCTGTATTTGTAGGACTCAGTGCTGAACCTAATCCATTTAAGAAGGCTTGAGCAGCTGTACCACCTGTGGATAAATTAGCATCTACAATAGTAGTGCTACCAGGTGCCAATAAGGGTGAGGTAGCGGAATAATATTGAGCTAAAGTACCCTCACTAACATAGAGGTCATTGCCATTGAATCCTCCTAAAACCTGTTTCCCGTTACCTCCTGAACTCACTACACTGCTTCCAAGCAGAGCCCCGCTATTATCATTTGCCTTTTTATAAACAGCAATTGCTTCTACCACATTTATAGGTGTAGAACCTTCTAGGTAATTTGTAGGATTAACAACTGGTGCATTACTAATAGAAACGACAGGGTTGAAATTGATGCTACTGTCTGAAACAGTGGCCGTTCCAACCATTGAAAAGTTATTTATTCCAGATTGATCAGTCCAGCCAGTAAGATTTGATCCATTCGTTGAAACTCCTTCATTCGCTTTCAGCCAAAGGTTCGCATTGAATAATCCTGATGGTGGTGCCGATGAAGTCAATAATGTAAAAACAGCTCCATCTGGCAATTGAATCCCTGTAAAATGCAGTACATTATTTATAATATTGCCTGCATTCACTTTAACAACCATGCCGTCTCCGAAGTCACCGTTTCCGTCAGTGTCAACTAGTAGGGTATAGTTGGAAGCAGTAGTGCCACCTGCTAGAGAAAGTCCAGTCAAGTCAAAACTCAGATTAACCGTTCCTACAGTACCTGTATGTTTCACTTTCCACTCACGTGAAATACGAGTACTATTCGGTAAATCAAAAGGCAAATCTGTTGTTTGTTCAGTTAGTGAGCCATTATCATGACCTGCCATTAAAAAATCTCCGTTTCCAAGCGAGGAGGCATTGCTTAGCACAACGTTTCCCTTACCAGATATCCCTACCCCATGGCCAGTTCCAGAATTAATACTATAAGATTCTATTTGATTTAATCCACTAGCATCATCCTTAGCTATACCAAAAACATCATTCCAATGTGCAGTATCGTTCCAAATAACGGATCCAGCGGAATTGACATAGTTAGTTACCGTAGGATCCAGGGTAATCCCATACTTAACTGCTAAGTAGGATTGAATTTTCAGCTTATCCATACTTGGCAAGGACTGTGGATAAAGAATTATTTCCGTCACTTGACCTCTGAAATGTTTCCACCCACTGGATGCTTGATTGCCTCCGTCGTTATTGATTCCTCCAATCATAGGGGTTAAAGATATGGATGAAAAATCCCCCCCGCCGCCATTGGCAACTGTCTGAACAGCTCCATTATAGGAGGCTGTCGCAAATGGAGCCGAAGTTAAGCTTACATCAAAATTAACTAGGCTTATGCCATTTGTTAATCCTGGATTATTAAAAGATTGATAAGTAAATCCTACGCCATTGGACACATAATTATCTGTACCTGTAAATCCGGAAAAAATGGCCTTGCCATAATTTGGTCCGGGGCTTGTTCCCCCAACTAAGGCTCCACTTGAATTGTTACTTTTCTGAAAGACCGCAAATCCATCTACAAAAGAGATTGCTGTGTTACCACTTAAACTTACAGAGGGGGGGTCCGTATTTAAATCTGTATTGTTAAAACCTATTGATGGATTAAAATTGACAGCTTCTGCATTAAAAGTCGGAGACCCAGTTCTCGTAAAAGTATTCGTGCCTGTCTGGTCAACCCAATCAGTCAGATTCGTTCCAGTCGAAGTTACACCAGCATCAGCTTTTAGCCATAGATTTGCACCCGAAACACCACCCGGGTTTTGAGCCATAACGCACTGAGCAAGCAGTCCAAACAGCAAAAGGCTAACTCCTGCTTTTGAACTAAAAGTATTTCTTTTTCCCAGCCCAGCTGCAAAAAACCTAGAAAAAAAAGATGAAGAATTAAGTATAGATCTTATCATATAAACTACTTAGTAAGTAAAATTCTCTGGATTTTCAATGGTAAAAATCCAGTTCTACAAAAACAAAAAAACCCAAAACTCAAGCTACAAAGCACTAAATAACAGATATTTAAAGTCAAATATTCTGCGCTTATCACTATTATGATAGGCTGTTTAGTACTAATTCGTCACGACAAGGGCGTACCGAAACGATACGCAATTTAATATTTTTTAAGATACCTATGACTGATTTCCAAGCTCATACCCTAAAAAAAATCATCCCTTACTAGAAGAGCATTTTACTAGATTTGGAAGCGACAGCCTACCACAAAACTACTTGTACTAAATACCATTTGTTTGGAACTCTGCTAGAGGGTTTTGACATTAAATCAAGAATGTAATAGTAAGATCCCAGCCATATCAAAAACTACTAATTGAAATTACGCTGTGGCCTGTGTCTCTGTGCCCTAGTCTGTATCTCTGCGCCCTGGTCTGTGTCCTCACAGACCACTCCTAAACACATCATAAATGGCGAAAAATGTTTCGCCCCTAGCAGCAACTAAAAAACATCCAGCTTCTAAAGAAGCAGGATAACAGCGGGACATATATAGCTGATGGATACATTAAACAAGCCCATTGCCGCCGTTCGTGCCTGCCTACTGGGAAGGTAGGTCGCCACGAACGGCAAAACAGCATCTGCCTTAGAAAAAAACTCACCCTCATTTACCTCCAAAAGCAATAGCCACAAAAAAAACCAGGTAGCTAATAAGCCACCTGGTTTTTTGAAGTAAGTAAACTCCCCTATTAGAAACGGAAACCTGCAGTAAGGTACAATCCTCTTGACTTACCTAGATCAATGTTACTAACATCCTTTTGGATATTTGTCAATGACCACTCATAAGATAGATCAACATAAATAAAGGTAATATCCACACCTGCTCCAGCGAATACCCCCCACTTAGTAGTTTCAATATCATCCTTGTTCAAGTTGTCAGATACTTTGGTTACAAAAAAACCAGATCCACCACCAAAAACTCGCAGACCAAATAAGGAATCGTTATTCCCAAGTACATCTAATCCAACAGCTACTGGAACTCTAATGCCATTAAATGTAGCAACATCATCATCAGCTGTTGTATTTTCATCCACTAAGGCTTGCTTTTGAAAAAATACACCAGGCTCAAAATAAAACTTTTCTCCAAAGGCAACACTGCCTCCCAATTGCCATCCGGCTTTCCCTTTGACTCCGTCATCAGCATCCGAGACACTGGAAAAATTAACGCCAACTCCAGGCTTAAAGGTAGCCTGAGCATTTACACCAAAGCTCACTATTAGTGCAACAACTAAACTCAAGATAATTTTTTTCATGGTCTTACTGTTTTAAAATTTGTTTGAAAATATAATAATGGGTTAAATGAAATATTACTCGTTTTTATCTATTGGTAAAAATCCAAATTTTATTTTTAAAAATTGTTAATTCTATTTGAAATATATGAGTATTTAATGCTTAACCCATATTTAACTAACACTATTAGACTATTTTCATGGATTATCGCATTATCTCAAATTTTAAGCCAATCTTACTTTTCGCTCTGCTAGCTAGAGCTAAATCAAGCACTTTGTAATAGTGCTATCTTGGTCTCCGCAGCTTGGTCTCTGATCTCACAAGGCAATTTAAAACCCACAATATTGTTGAGCGAAAAATATTTCGAGCCTACCTAGATTTGGATTATAGTACATGCTTCTATGAAGTAAACACCAACCTATCTTTGCGATATTCTTAGCGTCCCCACCGCCTCTGCGTTAAAAAAAAACGCCCCTGGTCTGTGTCCTCACAGACCAATCCTAAAAACATCATCATGGCCGCCCTTCGTGCCCGTCTGCCAGTTAGGTAGATCCTTACGAACGACATAACAGTAGCAGCGTAAAAAAAAGCTGGCCGCTGTTCGTGCCTGCCTACTGAGAAGGTAGGTCGCCACAAACGGCAATACATTAACATATACTCGAAAGGTTTTTCACCCTGGTCTATGTCCTCACAGACCAACTCTAAATCCTAAAAACATGATAATGGGCGAAAGATGTTCCGCCCCTACCAGCCACTGAAAAACATCAAGCTTCTGTAGAAGCATGACAACCCTAAAAAATCACCTTTTTTGAAGCGTCCAACCTAACTTCATCTCAAACACATAATCACGCTTAGCAGTCTCCACTGGCGGTTTGCTGTCAGTATTCAGCACATAGTGAATACCTATATTGAAATGGTGCAGAAAAATATACCGAATATCCAGGCTTATACTGTTTCGGTATCGCTCCCGGTCATTAAAGCTTTTGAAAAAAGTCCAATCTGAAGTCAGCTCCAAATGCTCAATCACTCTCCCATTAAAGTTCAGGTTAAACATCCCTTCAGTACTATTAAAATCATCGGGTGAGGTGCTATAATTTTCATAGTTAGAAACCAGACCTGTAGTAACAGAAAGATGCTGTGCCCGGCGATAAATCAGGTTTTTACCTAGTCCAAGCGTAAAGTTCCGTCTCAGATCCAAACTCTGTTCCGTGCTGGAATAGAGGAGTATTTTACCATTAAAAAACCATTCCTTTGGCAGAATATAGGAAAGATTATAGGCTAAGGAAGTCCTACCGATAACAGTTAAATCGACAATTGCGCCATAATCTTTGTATTCCAAACCAGTATCCCACCTCCTAGTCCTATAGCTAGCAGTTAATCCCAGAGAAAGCGATAAAGAACTGTTGGACTTGGCTCTAGTGTAGCCAGCATCAATTCCCAGCTTGAACTTGTCTTTGAATTTCTTCTTTTGGTCCTTGGTGAGTTCAAAAATCTCCTTGGGCTCAAAAAAGTAAACTGTATCAGGAGTCTTGATTCCTATTAAGTTGTTACTGAGTGAATCCAAAACCAAGCTCCCCTTCCAATTCTTATTTCGGATATCATTCAAGAGAAAATCCTCAGAGCTTGTCACATTGACAATTTCATTCAGTTTAATATCTACCGCTGAACTTCTGTAAGCCGTTTTAAAATAGAGTTTCTCGAAGGTGATTTTTTCGATTTTACCAATTAAGACATCCCCGTATTTGGTATAGAGCGTATCCTGGGCAGAAACATTGGTACAAAAGCCCATGCCCATAAAAACAAAGTAAAGTAGCAGTAGATGTTTTCGATTCATTGTGAAGAATGAGTTCCCCTATCAAAGATGCAAAAAGTATAATTCCTGTGATTTTGACAAAAAAGCGGGTTCAAAAGAAAAAGACCATTTAATGTTGGGTGAAAAATATTCACATCCTTCGCCTTAGTCGTCACCCTAGTCTGTGTCGTCACAGACCAGTTACTAATAGGAATGATGGGCGAAAAATGTTTGGCACCTACCAGCAACTGAAAAACATCCAGCTTCTGGAGAAGCAGGATAACATGGAGACATAAATGGCTGATGGATACAATAAACAAGCGTTGCGATATTCCTTGCGTTCTCGGCGACTTTGCGTTAAAAAAAACTAACGTCCTGATCTGTGTCCTCTCAGACCAATTACTACTAGGATTGATTCATGAACGATGTCCTACAAATGACTATTAAATCATGGAAATCCTCTTCCCAAACTCCCCCAACTCCTCATCCCCAAAATTCAGGTGAGTCACAAACCTCACCAGATCTGGTCCGAATTTTACGGATTTGATTTGTTGTTCGTCAAGCTTTTTCATGAACTCTTCAGGAGACATTCCTTCCAATCTTGCGATCACAATATTCGTCGCCACAGGAAAAACTTCTGAGACAAAGGACAAATTTCCAAGCATCTTTCCCAAAGCTCTTGCCCTCTCATGATCTTCTTTCAATCGCTTCACATGATTATCAAGTGCATAAATCCCTGCTGCAGCCAAAAATCCTACTTGACGCATCCCTCCACCAAAACCTTTTCTCACTCTTCTGGCTCGCTTGATATCAGCCCTGGAACCCAAAAGCAATGAACCAACCGGACAGCCCAAGCCCTTACTCAGGCATATAGAAATCGTATCAAATTGAGCTCCCCAGTCCGCTGGACTTTCGCCAGACTCTACTAAGGCATTAAACAATCTTGCTCCATCCAGGTGCAACTTCAGACCATGCTCATCACACATTTTACGAATCGGTTTAATCTCATCCAGTCTGTAAATACTCCCTCCCCCCTTGTTCATCGTGTTTTCCAAAGAAACCAAAGTTGTCTCGGGTGCATGAATATCATCTGGATTGATTGCAGCCTCGATCTGAGCTGCAGTAATTTTCCCCAAATTTCCCTCGAGCAGATTGACCGAGGCCAAAGAGTTTGACATAATTCCACCACCTTCATAGAGGTAGATATGGGAATATTTATGGCAAATCACTTCTGTTTGAATTCGGGTATGCAATCGGATTGCAATCTGATTGGTCATGGTACCCGATGGGCAAAAAATCGCGGCTTCCATCCCAAAGAGCTTGGCCGCTTTCTCTTCCAGCGCATTCACAGTAGGATCTTCACCAAAAACATCGTCACCCACAGGAGCAGAAAACATCGCCTCCTTCATTTCTGCCGTCGGCTTAGTGACGGTATCGCTTCTTAAGTCAATTATCATTTCTTGAAATACTTGGATTTAGAACTTGTTGATGGAGCCAAAGTCTTGATGGCAGCGGCAGCTTCAATAGGCCTATCCGTTGCCAGGATATCTGCGCCCTTCTGCACAAAACTAGCATATAACTGATCTCCACGGGCGATAGCTCTTCCATCTAGGTTGCCCAAAACACCCAAAATAGTAAACACTCCTTTTTCGTGTAAGGCTTTATTAAATTCCTGAGGACGCTCTGCTACTCCCGTAAAAGCAATCACTCGAGTCCAAGGAATGCCCGCTTCCTCAAATCTTTCAATCTCCTCCATATTCCGAATAGTCACCGACAGCATCAGCTCTGGTGCCATATAATGAAGCTTTTTGGCCGAGGCTATAGAATAAGTAATCAGGGCTGCATGAGCTTCAGACTCTGTACTTCGAACTGCCTCAACAATCTTTTCATAAGGCACCGACTGCTTGATATCAACAGTCAAAAGCGCTTTCCCCTTTGACCAAATCAAAGCTTCTTCCAAAGTTGGAACTTTGAAATCAGTAATATTCCCGTCTTCATCTTTCAGGAAAAGTTCTTGAATTTCAGGATAAGTTGAATTACTCACCAGCCCTCTTCCAGTCGTCGTTCTATCCAATTTATCATCGTGCATGAGCACCAAAACCCCATCTTTGGTCATCGCCACATCCAACTCAATAATCGTCGGAGTGTATTTCACCACGTTGGCGAAAGTCTCAATCGCATTTTCAGGAAAACCTGGATAAGGTCCTCCCCGATGTGCAGAAACCATCGGAATACGATCCGAAGACCAGGAATAAAAATCCCGAGCTTCATCTACGCTACTGAGTTGGATATGATTTCCAGACGTTTCTACTTCTGAATCTACGGCAAGAACTTCCTGTTGCTCTAGAGGTTTTTGGCTACATGAACCAAAAACTAGGAGTAGAAACGGAATCCACAATAACCTATTCTTCATCTTTCTTTGAGTCTTTTTTGAATATAAAATCTAGGCTTGAGCTGCCTTTTTTGTAAATCTGCTCCATGTCGCCCAACTCCAAAGTAAGTGCTTTGGTAGAGATCTGAATTTCAAACATGGAAATAGCCAAAGCGATCAATAAAGACCCCATGCTACCAACAAACACCCAGTTGGCTGCTTCAGTATAGCCTCGGAACACTAGATACATGCAGATGACACAGAGCAAAAAGCTAGCAACTCCAAAGAGTTGCATGTTTTTAATTAATCGCAACCTAAGTCTAAGATTATGTATTTGTTTGACAATGGAATCCTTGTCCTTTGCTTCCAGATAGGACTTGTGAAGTCCTCTGATTAGACTGGCTATCGCCAAAAATCGATTGGTAAAGGCAAGCATCAAAAGTGTAATCGCCGAAAAAAGTAAAGCAGGTGTAGAGAGTTCGAGTTCCATAGGTAAAATTGGTAGCCTAAAGATGCCTCTAATTCCTGAAAATGAAAAAATCTGCTCTTTTGAGAATCGGCCTTTCAATTCACACTCTTTTAGAAAAGCTAGTCCAAATGAATTTAACCAGAACTACTAAATAGTTAATCTATAAAAGCTTAGCTTATCCTCAGATTCTGTGACTCTCTTAATATAGATTCCAGATTTTAATACGAAATACTCTAAGCCCATATCTGGCTTATCTGTATTAATTAATTTTTCCCCAACCTTATTTAGTTCAGAATCAAATAGAGATATAAAAATACCTCCATCTAACTTGGTTCTATGGGAAGTTTTGCCTTTTATAAGTCTAAAATAGTTATCTGAATTCGGCACTTTATATATCGGTCCATATGAGACGTCATTATTCCACTCAGCAGACTTTGCTATGAAATCTTGGTGATTTGTAATCTTTTGATCTCTCGGTGAAAACACTTTTCGATTTGGAAATAAATTTGACTCAAACTCCTTTGTAGATTGGATCTCCCCATTTTTATTTAGCATGTGAATATTACTTTGAAAATCCCAGCTGGTTAAATACTTATCCCCGAATTCTTGAATATAAGTATGTGAATCTTTTACTACCTTACTTTTCTCCGATAAGGAAAACTCTAATTTAGATGATGATAAAACATCTGACAACTTGAATTCTAAATAGGTAATTTTCTGGTTATCAAAATTTTCCGGGGTTGCAAAATAAAATTTTTCTTGAGTTTCAAGAGTATTGAATAATAACAAGAGATTAGTTTGAGAACAACGAACGCAATTACCAAACTCCGAACCAAGCTTAACCTTATATATAGTTTCCTCTCCTGCTAATCCATACTGTTTTTTCTTCAACCCATTCAAAGGATTAAGATAATAGTAAAAATTACTTCCAAAATAATAATTGGCTTGAATTTCATCACTTAAAAATGAATCGAATCCTGTTATTGAATATGGCCCTTCAACATCTATTTCCTTTCCTTGCAAATAGCTTCCAGATGCAAAATTTAATGTATCTATACTATATCTGAATGGGTTTAAAACAAAAATTCTATTTCTGGCATAATCAACATTGTGGAAATATGAAACCTGACTTGAAAGTACTAGAGAATCAAAACGAAAATCAATCGTTTCGTATTCAATTTCAAAATCTGATTTTAATGTATTTTCTTTGCTACAGCTCAAAAAAATTGAGAAGGTAAGTAACCAAAGTGTTTTTTTCATAATTATCTTTAAAATGTGGGGGTTCCCCCCCAACTATTTACTAAAAAACTATAGTTCCGGTAACCCACAAGATGAATTAGGCCCATCTTCTTCATTAATTAGCCTATATGCTCCAGCATCACAGTCTACAATATCAATATAGCCTTTACAGCAATTCTGAGAAATCTGGATCCACACCTCCAATGTATTCTCACATGTTTGCAATGGGACCGGTCCATTACAGTTAGATTCTTCTTCCAATGCAAAAGCACTTATAAAGAAAAAACTAAAAACTAGGGATAAGAATGTTTTTTTCATGTTGTTATAAGTTTTAGTTTGAAATATAATTAAAAAAAAAAAACAAACTGAAAACCAAATAATCACTTAGTTTTTTTTTAAAAAACATTTTCTAAAAAAAGCCTACCCTTTTCAGAACGGACTAAATTGAGATCAAATCACGATCATAATTTATGATGTAAACTAAATTGCAATTGGCCTTTGCTCCAACTATCAGTGGTCTGCAACATCCAGCCTCCTTGTACTCTAAGGTTTGACAGAAAACCATAGCCTGCACCCAAGTAGAGTCTATTTCTATCAAAAACCTCAACTGTCCTTCCCTCACCAATATCACGTTGGCCATTCAAGAAAATCTCATTATACATCGCCAAATAAACAACTCCTTTTTCCAAAGCAGAACCATTTAAAGGGACATTAAGAAAAAGGTTATACCTATATCTGGTTCGGAGATCCTGGGTATCTACCCATCTTTGCTCATACCTAAATCGATGAGTGAAGAGAAATCTCCGACCTACTTTGGTGGGAAAAAGCGCTTCTTGATAAATCCTGTTTTCCATGACAGTTTCATCAGATTCGCCAAATACTCCAGTCGTAATATTGGCATATCCTAAGGTGAATAGAATGTCGGCATTTTCAGGTGTATAAGTTATGCCAGACCTGAGGAGCAATTGTTCCAAATCACTTACTGGACTCCATAGCCTAAATTGTACATCACCTTGAATACCGAATTGAGAATTGTTGAATGATTTGTTGAAAAAGTACATGTACCAAGCCCCCAATTGATCTTCATCAGGACCTGATTGAGCAAAGGAAAACAATGATAAAAAAGAAAATAAAATACTGAATACTAGTTTCTTCATAATGCTTGATTCTTTGATTTTTGTAGATGTACGGCATACACCCTATTAAATTTTGGGGATTGCCACTTTAAAATAAAGATTCAAAAGCAGCTTAAAAAAAGTTTAACTCTAAGTTTCTACTTAGGGTTACTTCCTTCCTATTTTTCTTTTGATAGAAATGGATTTTTCCTTTTCATGAAAAAACCTGCTCTTTTCAGAACAGGCAATTATAAATTAAATCATTTTCAATTTTAAGTTTCTACACCACTTCTCCCAGTACAACCAACTTCTCCATAGTAGGAGCTTTGGATCCTCCTTTTGGCTCAATAGTGATGGCAAATGCACCAGCTTGAGCTACTGCTTCCATTTGCTGCAGCGTCAGTTTTTCACCTGAGTTCACCAGTCCGATACCTACTGGCCCATCGTCTCCAATAGCCCACAACTGGTAATCAAACTCTTCACTCAAGTCATGTAGGTTATTTGCAGCCACGTAGACTTTACTTGCATTCTGATCCCAAAGCACATCGACTTTTGCATCCTTCTGCATATCAAAACCTTCGCCTCTCATCTCCACACGCTTGAAGTTTCCAGCCACAAATTCATTTAGCTGAGCATCCTTTTCATCGTAGGCCTGATTCACCTGATTCAGATCATCAGCCATTACGCTTTGATCCTGAAGTAAGGCTGTAAACTGGTCATTTCGCTCCTGATATTTGTCAGCATAATAGAATGCTGCCCCCGAAGCTACGATCGCCGCGATAGATGCTGCGATGGCAAAAGGTTTCCATGGACTAGAGATCGGCACCACTTTAGTTTGCTCAGGCGCAGAAGAAGCCTTAGGCGCTTCCTTTAGTATAAAGTCAGGCTCTAGTGTAGAGAAAATCTTATCCTTCAGATCCTGAGGTGGCGCTTTGCCAGTCATATTATCAAAGGCGAACATCGTCTCCTCCAGCTCATCCAATTCCTGCTGGATCTGAGGATGAGTCTTAGCAAGGCTCAAAACTTCCTCACGCTCTCGCTCCGTCAGCTCTCCGAGAAGGAAAAGCTCCAGTTTACCTGACGATATGTAAGATTGAATATCCACTAGATTCTTGCTACATTTTTTTTCAACACTTGTATGGCCGCCCTCACCCTAGACTTGACGGTTCCCAGAGGTATTTCGAATTCCTCCGAAATCTCCGAATGCGTATATCCTTTGAAGTAAATATACTCAACGATAAACTTTTGGTCATCATTGAGATCTTCCAAAAGCCCCTTCACGCCTATGCCGTCTATATGCTCTTGGGTGCCTGATTGGCTTTCCATCCCATATACGAGGTCATCAATTGTGTTGGTCTTAGTCTGTTGTGAAATTTCTTTGGAGCGCAGTTTGTCTATGGCAGAATTACGACAAATATTGGCCATCCAGGTGTATAGACGTCCTTTTGATTCATCGTAACGATCAATTTTCTTAGTGATTTTGACAAAGGCATCATGAAAAACCTCCTCAGCTATATCCTTGTCAAAGACGATTCTGGAAATCACCGCAAAGAGAGCCCGAGAATATTTGTCATACAAATACTCCGTGGTCTTTCTGTCTTTTGCCCTTAGTCCGGCGATGAGTTGAATTTCTTCCAAAAAAGCTGGTGGTTTGAAAAGTTCTTCCTTAAAAGTAAGACAGAAGACCAATTAGTTGTTGATCTTCTGTCTTTTATTATTATTTTTTTTTGATCAAAGGTGGATCACCTCATCATAAGCAGCAGCCGCAGCCTCCATGATTGCTTCTGACATAGTAGGGTGTGGATGCACGGTTTTGATCAATTCATGCCCCGTGATCTCTAGCTTACGAACAGCTACAATCTCAGCAATCATCTCTGTCACATTGGCTCCGATCAGGTGCGCACCAAGCAATTCACCGTATTTCTTATCGAATACAAGTTTCACAAAACCGTCTTTTGCGCCAGCGGCAGATGCTTTTCCTGATGCAGAGAAAGGAAATTTACCGATTCTCAACTCATAGCCTGCTTCCTTAGCTTTTGCTTCAGTCATACCTACAGAGGCAATCTCAGGAGAACAATAGGTACAACCTGGGATATTTCCGTAATCCAATGGCTCAGGATTTTGCCCTGCGATTTTCTCCACACAAATAATACCTTCAGCAGATGCTACGTGCGCCAAAGCCGGTCCAGGAATCACATCACCGATGGCATAGTAGCCCGGCATGTTAGTCTTATAGTACTCGTCAACTTTGATTTTGCCTTTGTCTACCAAAATTCCAACGTCTTCCAAACCACAATTCTCAAGGTTCGAAACAACACCAGCAGCAGAAAGCACGATATCACATTCTAGCGTCTCCTCGCCTTTAGCTGTTTTGACAGTTACTTTGCAACCTGTTCCTTTAGTATCTACTGCAGTCACTTCCGAAGAAGTCATGATGGTCATGCCTGCCTTTTTGTATAGTTTCTCCAAAGTCTTGGAAACTTCAGCGTCCTCCACTGGTACGATTCTATCCAAAAATTCTACGATAGTCACTTCTGTACCCATAGTAGCATAGAAATAAGCGAACTCGATTCCGATAGCACCAGAACCTACAACCACCATTTTCTTAGGCATTTTATCCAAAGTCATCGCCTCACGGTAACCGATGATTTTCTTCTTATCGATCTTCATAGAAGGAAGTTCACGGGATCTAGCGCCCGTTGCGATAATTACATTATCTGCAGCATAGACGGTTTTCTTTCCCTCAGCATCTTCTACTTCTACTTTCTTACCTGGCTGGATTTTACCCCAACCTTTGATCACTTCGATCTTATTTTTCTTCATTAGGAAGGTAACTCCCTTGCTCATTCCGTCAGCAACACCACGGCTTCTTTTGACGATGCCTGTAAAATCAGCACTGGCATCGGCGACAGTTATGCCGTAATCCGCAGCATGATTGATGTACTCAAAAACCTGAGCACTTTTCAATAAAGCTTTGGTGGGGATACAACCCCAATTAAGACAAATACCACCCAATTCCGCAGCTTCTACTACGGCAGTTTTTAGGCCGAGTTGGGAAGCGCGAATAGCAGCTACATAGCCACCTGGTCCACTGCCCACCACGATCACGTCAAATTTGGTCGAAGACATATCTATTACTTGTTTTTTAGAACGAATTGATTAACGCAAAAATAGGCCTTTTGACTTCAGAAAAAAATTTGGTTTCAATCACTATTTCAGGTTAAAAACTTGATTTCAGCAATCAGAGCACATGATTTCCAATCAATATTTTACCAGTCTATACAAACGTCAAATTATATTTTAAATAAGTGATATTTAACCAATGATTAATTAAGCATAGAATCTAAAGACAAGTGAAATCAATTTTAGAATCAAAAGTTTTGGGTTTTTTTCTATTTTTGGCCAAACAAAATTTTAAACTCCATGGGATTACTTTCAGGAAAAACGGCATTGATCACCGGCGCATCTAAAGGCATCGGAAGAGCAATTGCCATCAGATATGCACAAGAAGGCGCAAATGTCGCTTTTACTTTTTTGTCAAGTGTGGAAAAAGGCCAAGCACTAGAAGCAGAATTGGCAGAATTTGGCATCAAAGCCAAAGGCTATAGATCTGATGCTTCGGATTTCAAAGCTGCCGAAGAATTAGTTGCTGCAGTAGTAGCGGAATTTGGCGGATTGGATGTTTTGATCAACAATGCCGGCATCACCCGTGACAACCTATTGATGAGAATGACCGAGGAAGCTTGGGACGAAGTGATCGGAATTAACCTAAAATCCTGCTTCAATACCGTAAAAGCGGTGAACAGAACCATGATGAAAGCTAAATCTGGCTCCATCATCAACATCACTTCAGTAGTGGGCGTGAAAGGAAATGCCGGCCAGGCAAACTATGCCGCTTCAAAAGCAGGAATAATCGGGTTCACTAAATCTGTAGCACTGGAACTTGGATCGAGAAACATTAGATGCAATGCTGTAGCTCCGGGATTTATCGAAACTGAGATGACTGCTGTGCTGGACGAAAAAACTGTGCAAGGTTGGAGAGACGGAATTCCTATGAAACGTGGTGGCCGACCGGAAGAAGTGGCTGATGCCTGCGTATTCTTAGGGTCTGAGATGAGTAGTTATATCTCCGGACAGGTGCTGCAGGTGAATGGTGCGATGCACACGTAGGTGATCTGAGATTTTTGATTTACGATTTACGATTTACGAGCGGCTGGAGAGATTCAGCCGTTTTTTTTAGCCCCGAAGAACGCGAAGTGACGCAAATAGAAAGTGGTTTGAAAAGGATTAAAAATCCAAATGGTATTATTTCAATTGAAAAATAGACTTGATTTTTTCAGCTAAAAGCTTATCCATTATTAAAGGAAATGATCCAAGCTCTCTCATAATTAAACTTAGCGGAATAGAAACAATCTTATGAAGCCGAAGTACAGAAGCCACCAATAATCCAGTTCCAGCCCAATAATCCTCTTGAGGATCAATCAATATATCCGATTCTTCTAAAATCTCTGGAGCTTTACTTGAAATAAATGCAACTACAATATGTTCAAACTTCCCAATAGGGTCTGAGAGACAAAGCGCTGGTCTAACTTTGCGTAAAGAAAAATCATCAAATGGGAACGGGACTAGAACAATTTTTCCCCTAACGCTTAAATGGGTTCCCATCTTTTGTATTGTATATATCTTCTTCAGGTTCGTTTAAAAAATCAAAAGCAGGATTTCTCGAAATGGTTTTTAGATACCGCTTTTCTTCTTCTCCCTCCTCCTCTTCAGAAAGTATCAGAATTCTAACTAGCACTCCACCACTCAAACCAGTATGCTCTAGTTTGATGCTTCCATCTGCCTCGGTTCTAGTTCTTAATTCAACTGCCTTCATCTATTTATAATTTGATACTCTATCGTCAGATAGCCTGTCCCGAACTTAACTCGGGAGAATCTCACATGATCGAGAATTATCTCTCTACTTGCTGATTACATCATGCTCGATTTCATAACCTGAATTTAAGGAAATCATTTTTCAATCCTTTCGCTTTTAGCTATTTATCAATAAATTTTGATAAATCAATCTTCCAAAACTCATACGCATCCTCAGACTCCTGTTCAGGTTTGTTGATAAAAAGTCCTTCGGAAGTCAGGAACCAATTTTCAACTTCTAGCTCAGTTTCGAAATCGAAAAAGTATTCCCCTTTCGGCTCCCAATCCCCCGAGTAAATACTCAAAACATAATGCTTCGTGCGTTCAAATTTGGTTTCACCCGTGCCTGATTCATTGATTTTGGAACAGCGAATGTATAAATCCCGGTGAGAATCATACAACAGAAAAATATTTGCTGAAGCTTCTTTGGGTAAAGCCCAAACGGTATTAGTTCCCCACGGGATTATTTCAGATGGCAAAAATTTATATTCTAAATTTGACTTGGGAATCACTTTTCGCTTAAGCTTTAAATCCTTCAACTCATAAATTTCATTTGAATATGGCCAACCGAGCAAGAACTGATCTCTTTTACTATCGTAGGCTCCAAATAAAAAAGTAGCTGTCACATCTCCCTGAAAAATCTCGTATCCAGTTGGGATTAGGAAATCACTTGTTTCAATTTTACCCGTAGTGACATCGGTATAGGTCAACCAGTTTGAAAAGTCTAAAGCAAATTCATACCTGATTTCACCAGGTCCAGGTTTATCTTTGATATTTACAATATGGGAAGGGTTCTGACCGAATTGTAGATTAGGATATTCAACATAAGCCAATCCATTTCTAAACTCCACGCGCACCATATTGTCCAAAGTATGTGGAATATCAAGTTCTGAATCGATATAAGATATTTGATCACCTGCCGAATCATACCTTGCTACATCGCCCAAACTGCTAATTAAAAAAACTGAATTCTTTTCATGAACAACATAACCCATAATCCCTCCCTTCATAGAATTGGGACCTTCTATAGGAATCTCAATTAGGTGTTCTTCTTTGCCGGTTTGAGGATTTAGAAAAACAAATCCCCATCCTTTAAACTTTCTGGCACTGCGTGAATAAACTAGATAATCTTTTCCTGCATCCTTTATAACTTTTAGATTCCAAAACCCTGTTGTCAACGAGTCTTTTTCCAAGCTAAAATCCTCCAAAAGCAATTCTTCAAGCTTGCCTTGGTAGATTTCTTCAGCCCCTTTTTCAGCGCAGGAAATAATCATAAAAGTCACAAAAAGTAAGCTGAGGTTTTTCATTTACAAGATTTTAGAAGAATAACTAAAAATAAATAAAATCTCCAAAATAGGTAATAAGGCGCAAAAAATAAGAATAGAATTAAGAACTCAAACTAAACAGCGCTCTCCGCGCTACACTCTGCGTCCTCAGCGGTAAAAAAACAAAAGCCCCGAATCTAAATCCGAGGCTCTTACTAACCTTCGAGGAGTCACCCTGAGTATTAAATATTCTTTGAACACACAAAAATGAAATGACAGTAATTTGTTTTGGAACCCTAACCATGGTCACCTTGAGCACTTGAGAGACGAGAGTCTCGAAATCGAAAGGTTCTCGAACCTCTAGACTCCCGTCTCTCGGGTGCT
Source organism: Algoriphagus chordae (assembly GCF_003254055.1). Taxonomy (GTDB): domain Bacteria; phylum Bacteroidota; class Bacteroidia; order Cytophagales; family Cyclobacteriaceae; genus Algoriphagus; species Algoriphagus chordae. Next base: position 59,908 of record NZ_QKZT01000020.1, on the reverse strand, counting down.
CGAACTGACCAGCTTTTGATGTCCTCAAATCAATCTGTCATTGGTAGCGAAGTCGAAGGGTCCCCTCGAAGGTTTTATTTCATTAAATATCTAGTCCAGACCTTCGAGGAGATTCCTACTCCTTCGTCGTAGGAATGACACCTCAAAGGTCAATAGTGCTACTTGTCTTCTCCCAAAAACGGATACTTGTAATCCTCCGGAGAAACAAAAGTCTCCTTAATCGTACGTGGAGAAACCCAACGTAGCAAGTTGATCATAGAACCAGCTTTATCATTCGTTCCTGAAGCTCTAGCTCCACCGAATGGCTGCTGACCTACTACTGCTCCTGTTGGCTTGTCATTGATGTAGAAGTTACCCGCAGCATTTTTCAGCTTAATAGTGGCTAATTCCACCGCATAGCGATCCTGAGAAAATATAGCTCCAGTTAAAGCATACGGAGAAGTCTGATCGACCAATTCCAATGCCTCTTCGAATCGCTCAGCATCATACACATATATCGTCAACACTGGGCCGAAGATCTCTTCACACATGGTCGTGTACATAGGATCTTGAGTTACTATCACGGTTGGCTCGATGAAATAACCTTTAGACTTATCGTAATTACCGCCAGCGATGATTTCGACTGCTGGATTTGCTTTCGCATTGTCTATATACTTGGCAATTTTATCAAAAGATTTCTCGTCGATCACCGCATTGATGAAATTGGTGAAATCTTCCGTTCCGCCCATTTTCATGTCAGCAAGATCAGCGACTAAGCCTTCTTTTACTTCATCCCATATATTTGAAGGGACGTAAGCACGGGAAGCAGCAGAGCATTTTTGACCTTGAAACTCAAATGCGCCACGGGAAAGTCCTACAGCCACAGCTTTTGGAATGGCAGATTTGTGAGCAATCACAAAGTCTTTTCCACCTGTCTCTCCTACAATTCTTGGATAAGCTTTGTACTGGTGGATATTCGTTCCGATAGTTTTCCAGATATGCTGGAAAACGCCCGTAGAACCTGTAAAGTGAATTCCTGCAAAATCTGGATGCTTGAAAATAATATCTCCGGCAGTAGGACCATCCACGTAGATCAAGTTGATCACACCATCAGGAACTCCAGCCTCTTTGAAAACCTGCATTAGCACATTAGCAGAATAAATCTGCGTGTAAGCTGGCTTCCATACGATGGTGTTACCCATCATCGCAGCAGAAGTAGGTAGATTACCTGCTATTGCTGTGAAGTTGAACGGAGTCAATGCGAATACAAAACCTTCAAGTGGACGCTGCTCCAGTCTATTCCAAACGCCATTTCCAGAAACGGGAGGCTGTTGAGCGTAGATTTCAGTCATGTATTGAACATTGAAGCGCAAGAAGTCGATAAACTCACATGCCGCATCGATCTCTGCCTGCATCGCATTCTTGGATTGACCAAGCATGGTTGCTGCATTGATTTTGGCACGATATGGCCCAGCCAAAAGATCAGCTGCTTTCAAGAAAATCGCTGCTCTTTGTTCCCAAGCTAGGTTTTCCCATGCATGCTTTGCTCCAAGTGCAGCATTGATCGCCTGCTCTACGTGAGAAGCATCTCCTTCATGGAAATGACCCAATACATGCTGGTGATCGTGTGGAGGAGACATGGTCTGCGTATTGCCAGTTCTGACCTCATCCGAACCGATATACATCGGCACGTTAACTTGCTGAGATCTCGCCTCTTTGAGCGCTGCTTGCAATTCCTTTCTCTCGGAGCTTCCGGGAGCGTAAGCTTTCACCGGCTCATTTACCGGAGCTGGGACATTAAAAAAACCTTTGAGCATAATATCTGGGGTTATGATTTGCTGTTTGGCCAAAGATAACCAGAAGGTTTTATTGGCGCATGGATTTGAAGTAAAAGAACCCTAAAGTATGTCTTCTAGTTCTCTCAAATGTGAAATAGTATAAGTAGGCCTCAATTCAATTGCCTTTCCAAGCGGGTTGAAAAAAACCTGATCTATACCTGCACCATGCGCACCTTGCATATCTGAAATCGGGTTATCCCCTATCATCAAACTATTTTCTTTACTTGCACCAGCTTGCTCCAACGCGTATTGGAAAATCCTCGGATCCGGCTTCTTATGCCCTGTGGTCTCGGAAGTCACCACCAATTCAAAGTAATCACTCAAACCAGAAGAATTCATTTTTCTCGCTTGGCTCTCATCAAATCCATTTGTAATCACATATAGCTTATACTTGGGTTTGAGGTAATCGAGAATCTCGATGGTATGTGGAAAAAGATGTGGCTTGCTCGAGGTACGGTGCATAAAATCTCCTTCGAATTCTTCTGGAATGACAGCATCATGTACTCCTGCATGGGCAAATATTCTAGGAAAACGAGTAGTCCGCAACTCATCTTTATGCATTTCACCCTTGTCGTAAGCTGTCCAAAGCTGGAAATTCACCGCATAAAAGGAGTCTATGAAATGCTGAGGTGACAGAAGACCACTCTCCTCTAATTTGTAATGAAGAAACAATTCAGAAAGTGATTCTTGGACATTTCGATCATAATCCCAAAGTGTGTGATCTAGATCGAAAAACAGGTGTTGGTAGGTTTTCAAGGTATTAACGGCGGTACTGATTGTTTTGAATTTTATTGATGGCCAACTCACGGTTGGATTTCAGGATTTCGAAGGTTTCCTGATCCTTGAGAAGACTGGGGTCTTTCTGGATAAACTTAAAAATCTGCTGAATGATTTCCATGTACTCCTCCAAAATGTAATAAAACACCCATTGATCTACTCGCTTACTTCCTAGCAAACCTGCATTTTTCAGGTAAACCAAATGTCTGCTCGTTTTTGTCTGCGTAAAATCGAGGATCAACTCAAAATCGGAAATTGAAAGCTCCTTATTGAGCATAAGTAAATGAAAAATACGGACCCGAGGTTCCTCAGACAATGCTTTGAAAATTCTAAGCCCGTAGTTTAAACTGATATTTTTTAGCCGCATTTGTAAGTTTTAACGGAGTTTATGAGGGTAAAATAAAAAATCATCCGAAATTAGGGTAATATCGCATTAGAATTAAAATAGTCCGCTGTTCTATTAAGTCCCCCAATTTGTGAAGAAGCCATTACTCCTTAGTGCCACCTTTGTTTTCCTAATGGGAATATTTTTTTCCTCACTTGAAGTGAATGCTCAAGATGTGCAAGAAAAAAAAGTAATCCAACTTTCGGGTATTATCCTTAATGCAGATAGCACTGATGCTGTGGCAGGGGTAAACATTTATGTTCCTAAAAAAGGAAGAGGTACTAGTTCTGGTCGCTTCGGCTACTTTTCCATGCCTGTGTTAGAAGGTGATTCCGTTATTTTCAGCTTTATAGGTTTGAAAAAACAAACTTTCAAAATTCCAGACAACATGAAAGATGATCGTATCAGTTTGATATTGACCATGCAAGTGGATGAAATAGCGCTGGCAGAAATTGAAGTAATGCCCTATCCAACTGAGGAGGAATTCAAACAGGCGGTAATCGCCCTGAATATGGTAGATCCTTTATCCATCTCCCGCGCCAACATGAGCCCAGAAATGCTACTACGCTGGGCGGAATCCATGCCTGCCTCAGGCAACGAGAACTTCCGGTATTTCCAGCAAGGGCAAGCCATACAAAATCAAGATCTCTATGGGCCAAGAACACTCCGACTCCTGGATCCATTCGCCTGGGGGCAGTTTATTCGATCTATCAAACGGGGTGATCTGAAGAAGCAGGACTAGCTAATAAAAAAGCTCCTGCAAAAGGTGTAATTGTTGATTTTCTCGCGGCGACGCGGCGACACAGCGAATTCGTACGATTATTCTAAGCTCAACTATAAATTATTGGCAACTCTTTTAATTCCATCTTTCAATAAAGCCTCATTGAAATTTAATAGTAATCCTAGCTTCAATTTTGTAAGTCGTAGGTAGGTCATTAATTGCTTAGCATGGACTGGAGCAATCATTTGAACCGATTTAATCTCTATGATCACCTTATCGTCAACGATTAAATCTGCCCTAAACCCATTTTCAAAAGTAATATCATCCCACAGGAAAGGAATAAATACTTGATTCGCTACTTTAAGTCCAGACTTTTTCAACTCATGACTTAACACTCTTTCATAAATGGACTCTAGCAAACCTGGTCCCAACTCTTTATGAATCATAAATGCTTTATCCAGAACTAAAGTAACAATATCATTCTCAATCTTTTCCATATTCAGACAAAAATACGTTGCGTCGCCGCGCCGCCGCGAGGGTTTATTTCATCGAACTTAATCGATCTCAGGCAACACCCATTCCTCCAGCACAGAGGGAAGTCGCATCATCTCTTCAATGGCTGCAACTGAGCGTGGGGCATCCCCAGAGAGGTTCTCAGCACCATCTGCAGTGATCAAAATATCATCCTCTATTCGAACTCCTATCCCCCACCATTTAGGATCACAGTCGGATCCTTCAGGGATATAGATCCCCGGCTCAATCGTAAAAACCATACCTTCTTGCAATGGATTTCGCGTGCCTCGATCATGCACATCCAACCCGATATGATGACTAGTACCATGAGGAAAATACTGGTGGCTCGCTCCCTTTTTGATAATGCCAAGTTTGGCTAGTCCTTCATCAATGATTTTGCGTCCTGCAGCATCGATTTCCTGAAAAGTAGCCCCCGGCTTGGAAAGTGCAATTCCTGCTTCCTGTGCTTGGTAAACTAATTCATAGATCGCTTTTTCTTCTTCATTGAATTTGCCGTTGATAGGTATAGTACGAGTCACGTCTGCCGTGTACCCCCTCCACTCAGCGCCCAGATCCATCAATAACAACCTGTCTGTCAAATCACGCTTATCATTCTCGATATAATGAAGAATACATCCATTATTTCCAGCCCCTACAATAGAAGGATAACCCAATTCTTCTGCTCCGTAGCGTTTATAGATAAACTCATGTACTCCTTGGATCTCCCGCTCAGTCATGCCGACTTTCGCTGCTTTCATCACTTCGATCTGCCCTACTGCAGAGATTTTCACTGCTTTCTTCAGCAAGGCGATTTCCTCAGGGGTCTTCACTTCTCGTAGCGCAGCCATCAAGCTAGCTAGTGAAGATATATCCAGTTTTTGCTCTGGGATTTCCTCCTTCACCACCATTCTTTTTTCTGGAGAATCCGCATTCATAAAAGAACTAATCAAAGGATCATCCATCATATCTGGATATTGACGTTCGTATCTCTTCAGCATCTGAACCACTCGATCAGAGGTTTCTAGATCTGAGTTTTTGATCAATTTATATATTTGAGCGCTTGCTTCGTTGAGTTTCTCTGGGTAGGCAGTAGCAGTTTTAAACTCATCCACCATCTGAATCAGAGGCTGATTGGTGCTGCTCTCTTCAATGCCTTCGGAAAGACTAAAAGTCAAAATCTTATCAAAATCCTGAAGATTGATGCCTGACTTAGCAGCAAATTCAGAATTGAGTATGGCATCTTTGAAACCCAGTTCACTTTTCATTCCTTCGGTGCCTAGTCTTTTGCCATTCCACATTTCTGCCCTTGGATCTCTATTTTGTAAAAAGATCTGCTCGTTAGTCACATTCCCATTGACTTCCCGCTCTTCGCTGAAAATCACCAATACGGCATTTGGCTCACGAAACCCAGTTAGATAAAAGAAATCAGTATCGGGGTGGTAGATATAATCCACATCATTCGTTCGATTTTTTACTGGATTGTTAAAAAATACCGCTACAGAATTTGCTGGCATCAGTTTCCTCAGTTCATCTCTCCTCCCCTTATGCCATTCTGAGCTTAGTCCATCTTCGAAATAGGATTGAGAGAATACCGAAAGAGAGCAAACAAGTAAAAGCAGGGTCCAAAATATCTTTTTCATAGGAATCATATTGTTTAAGACTTCTAATGTCAAAGCTTTTGACCATTTAACAAAGTCTTAATCCACAGATTGAGTCATATCCTTATATTTGGATATCAAAAAAATCAAATCATGAATCGAGCACGACAAAATCGTCACATCCTGTGAGGATCAACTACAATGCGAGATTCCTCCCCATAGCTATCGGGAAAAAATAATTATAAACAGATGAAAAAACTCAGTATTGTATTTTTGCTTTTTATTTTGGCCACAGGCCCAATACTAGCACAGTCGGAAGCCGACAAGCCAAAACTCATCGTCGGTATAGTAGTTGATCAGATGCGCCAAGAGTATTTGTATCGCTTTGCCGACAGGTATTCAGATGGAGGATTCAAGCGATTGATGAATGATGGTTTCATGATGAAAAATGGCCACTACAATTATATTCCCACCTATACCGGACCTGGTCATGCTTCTGTTTATACGGGTACTACTCCCGCTACTCATGGTATCATCGGAAATGATTGGTACGTAGAAAGTTTGGACCGAATGTTATACTGCGCAGAAGATACTGCCGTGACTAACGTCGGAGGATCTAAAGACAATGGCTTTATCAGTCCTAGAAACTTACTTACTACTACCATCACTGACGAACTTCGAATTGCTTCCCAGAAGAGATCGAAAGTTGTAGGTGTAGCCATCAAAGATCGTGGAGCCAGCTTACCAGCTGGACATATGGGAGATGCCTATTGGTTTGATGCCAACACGGGTGAGTTTATGACTTCTTCTTATTATCACGAGAAACTACCAAACTGGGTAGATAAATTCAACAAACAAAAAGTTGTAGACAAGTATCTTTCTCAAACCTGGAATACACTTTACCCTATTAATACTTATACAGCAAGTATGGAGGATGACAATCCATTTGAAGGTAAATTCTCTGGTAAAGACAGTCCAACTTTCCCTTATGACCTAGCAGAACTGAGAAAGACGAACGGAGAGTTCGGAATGATTGCCTCCACCCCATTCGGCAACTCGATGACCTTGGATTTTGCGCTAGCAGCTCTAGAAGGTGAAAAACTGGGTATGGGAGAAGAAACGGATTTCTTGGCCTTGAGCTTTTCTTCGCCTGATTACATCGGACATAGATTTGGTCCTCAATCCAAAGAAGTTGAAGACAATTACCTACGCTTAGACAAGGAGATCGAAAGACTTTTGAACTACCTTGACAAGACTTATGGTAAAGACCAATATTTAGTTTTTCTTTCTGCAGATCACGCAGTAGCTGAAATAGCTACACACATGGTCAGTCAGAATGTACCTGGTGGAAATGTTAGGACTGGTGTAGTGAATACAGAACTTCTCAATTTCATCTCTTCTAAGTATGGAGAGGGTGACTGGATCAAAAACAGCTCAAATGGACAACTTTTCCTTAATCAGGAATTGATTCTAGAAAAGAAAATGAATCAGGAAGATTTTGAAAATGAAATAGCTCAGTTCCTGTTGAAATTTGATGGCATCAAGGAAGTTTATACTGGTACCGCTATGAGAACAAAAGCATTTCCTTATGGCCGGGCTAAACTACTTCAAATGGGTTATAACCATAAGGCTTCTGGAGATATCCTGATAATTCTTGAGCCAGGATGGCTTACTGGTGGCGCCACCGGCACCTCTCACGGCACAGGTTTCACTTATGATACCAATGTCCCAATTTTATTCTATGGATGGCATGTGCCCGCTGGCGAAAGCTCTCGCTATGCTACCATCACGGACATCGCTCCTACACTTTCCATGATGCTTGACATCAAGCTCCCAAATGGAGCTACAGGACAACCTATTTTGGAGATTACTGACAAAAAGTAAGTATCCAAATCCTACCAACATAAAGCCTCGACCTTCACAGATCGAGGCTTTTTAAATTTTAGGTAGCCCAAACTTTCTATTCCGTCCAGCTCATCGGGTAATTTTCATCTACGAATTCCAGGGCATCCGTCGTAATCTGCAGTGATTTGAATGTATCGAGCATTACCGCATATTCATCTGTTGCTTTAGCTCCGATAGATTTCTCCACAGTTCCTGGATGTGGACCATGTGGCAAACCTCCCATATGTAGGGTAAAGGATCCTCGATCTATTCCTTTCCTACTCATAAATTCTCCCTCCGCATAGTACAGCACCTCGTCCGAATCAATATTGGAATGATTGTATGGGGCAGGAATAGAAAGTGGATGGTAATCAAACAATCTTGGTACAAAGGAGCAAATCACAAATCCCCAAGCCTGGAACGTCTGATGAACTGGTGGTGGCTGGTGAATCCTACCGGTAATCGGCTCAAAATCATAAATAGAAAGTGCATAAGGGTATAAGTACCCATCCCAACCCACTATATCTAATGGGCTGTGTCCATAAGAATACTGATGTAGCATTCCCTGTTTTTTGATTTGCACAAGGTGTTCACCTTTCTCCTTTTCTACATGAAGTTCATGCGGCGGACGAATATCTCGCTCACAATAAGGTGAGTGTTCCAGCAGCTGTCCCACTTCATTTCTGTAGCGCTTGACCGTCTCAATAGCCCCCACAGACTCTATTATCAGAAGTCTGAGCGGACCTTCTTCTTCAAATTCAAATCTATAAATCGTCGTGCGAGGAATCACAATGTAATCGCCCTTATGCACTTCCAGTTTTCCAAACTGAGAATACATTACTCCTTCCCCATCGTGCACATAGATCAGTTCATCGCCATCTGCATTTTTGAAGAAATAATCCATTTTCCGCTGACGTGGTGAGCAAATCCCCATCATTACATCAGAATTCATCATGAGATTTCTTCTTGCGGACAAATAATCCTCCCCGGTGAATTCTACACCTGAGGTTTTCAAATGTGTCTGATTCAATCCATAGTCCTTAGCAGGCTTCCAAGAGTAGGGTTTTGGCTTGCCTATAGCTTTTACTTCGTTGGGATTGTAGATATGATAAAGTGTAGAGTAGATACCTGAAAAGCCCTTGGAGCTCACTACTTCTTCCTTGTATAGACTGCCATCAGGCTGACGAAACTGCGTGTGCCTTTTGGCTGGGATGCTTCCCATTCTGTGATAGTATGCCATTAGTTTTGGGTTTATTTCTTAGCTTAAATTTAAACATTCTAGCAAAAGGACTCAGCTTATCGCGAGAAATGATTGTGACAAGCATTAATGAATGAGGAATAAATACTAAGAAAGGACCTGTCCTATATAGACAAGTAAAACTAAAAACTGAATCGAAAAAAAGACCCTAGGAATGATTACGTAAAGATTAATCGATGATCTTTATGCTCTGCAAGCAAAAAATTTGGGAAGTTGAAAAGATATGGTTAAACTGATATGAGTTACAAACGCTAACAATTAATCATGCCCAACACTGTGTTTAGAAAAAGGAAAATAACCGCATTAGTGATCATAGGAATAGTAATGCTATTGATCTACAGCCAGAATCTGATCCAACGCCAGTCTTTCAAAGATCTGAGCAATACATTTACAGAGGTGTACAATGATCGCTTAGTAGTAGAACGCTATATTTTCCAGATTTCAGAGAATCTATTCACGATCCAAAAATTAGTGGACCATTGTGACAACAACTATGACTACTCCAAAGTGGTGGACGAAATTGCTACGCATGAACAAAACATCCTGGGGATAGTGACTGATTTTGAAAAAACAAAACTTACAGAACAGGAAGGACAATATTTGGCCGATTTCAAGGCCATCATAGAAAATGACCTACAGATCAAAAACTATGATCTCATATACTCAGCCTCTTCGGGGGTGAATTTGAGTCAAGTACAGCTCTATGATCAAAAAATAAGTAAAGCTCAGCAGGACCTAGACAACCTGAGTAAAATCCAATTGGAAGAGGGTGAAAAATTAATCAACAAAGCCAACATCGTAATAAATCGCTCCCAGATCTGGTCTCAATTCGAAGTCGCTTTGTTGATCATTTTGGCCTTAGCCTTATACTTACTTCTCTTCAGAAATAAGATATCCCCTAATTAAATTTATAGCCGCAATGATGCCAGTAGCAATACAATTTATGCTTCAACTCGGCACACATTGACAAGCTTAGTAACCGACCTCGAGGAACGGGCTGAGTTTTTAAGTAAAGGGAGCATGAGGGATTACGGCTCCACCGCAATTCCCCATGCTCCCAACGCTATACTTAAGCTGTGCTGGTCGAACTTGCCGAGACCATTCTACTTAATAGAATCTCCTGGCAAGATTTCGGCTAATTAATTTACACCTTCAATTTGCTTAAATAAGCAGCATTCTTCTCAGCAGCCTCCATAGGATTAGTCCCTACAAATCGCTCTTGCTCTACGATAAAGTATTTCATTCCGTATTTCTTGGACTTCTTGATGATATCCGCATATGGTATCTCGCCAGCACCAAGTAGCACTCCACGATCGTGTGAATCCCCTCCTTCGGCTTCTGCATCCTTTACATGACAAAGCTTGAATCTACCTGGGAACTTGGCCAGATAGTCCAGCGCGTCATAACCTGCCACATAGGACCAATACATATCCAATTCGAAGTCAACCAAATCCGGATCTGTATTTTCCATCAAAATATCCTGAGGCAATTGCCCTTCTAGCATTTTGAAAGTGTAATCATGATTATGATAGGCAAACTTTAGCCCATGAGACTTGAGTGTTGCGCCAGCATCGTTAAACTTGTCTGCAACTTTTTTCCAATCTTCCACTGATTTTTGTGCTCCGATGTATGGGCAAATCAAGTATTTCATCCCCACGGCTGCAGCTTGCTCAGCCTGCGAATCCAGATCCTTGAATACATTGGCATGAGAAGACACAAAATCAACCCCTATATCAGACAAGAGACTCTTGCATTCTGAAGGCTGCATCCCCCAAAGGATTCCTTTCCCCCCATCAAATCCTTCAAATTGCTTGTACCCAAATCCAGCCAGTTTGCGCATCGTTCCAGCAGCATCCTTAGCCATTTCTTCCTTGACGGAGTACAGTTGCAGTCCAAATTTGGAGAGTTTAGCCTTGTCAAGGGAATGAGCTGCTAGTTCATAAGGAAACAGTGCAGCGCCTACACCAAGCATACTGCCTATCTGTAGGAATTTTCTTCTTTGCTTGTTCATAAATAGGTAAGCCTGCCCCAAGAGGAGCAGGCTATAGTTATATGGTTGTAATAATTAAATCGCGTAAGTCTTGTCACCTTTATTGTAAGGAATACAAGCATCATATCTACCTGGTGTTTCCACATAATTCAAAGCTTGAGTAGCGCCGATTTCTGAAGAGAAATAACCCAAAACAGTCAAATCACGAAGCATGTTGATCACCTTCGGACTTCTGTCTTTTCCGCTAGCCCTAAACTCTTCATTCATGGCATTCAAAAACGCCAATCTCTCTTCGGCAGGAGCTCCTACAAAATCTTTTCCGTTGGCAGATTTGAAGTCTTTTCTCAATTTATTGACGCCATCGACAAACTCCTTCTGATTATCACCATCATAGCAGTCCTTGACCATCATTACTATAAATGAGCCTATTCCTACGGCTTTCGCTCCAGGTGTATCGGTCTCAGGAATAATGGTGTCACCGATCTCATCCAAGAAAGCAACATCATCTGGATCAAAATCTAATCCTTCTATTTGGTTTTCAGGGGTACAACCTGTCATGATCGTCGTAGCGCCAATCATCGTCCCTCCCATCATTACCATGACGCTTTTCAATGCGTCTCTTCTATTCATAGTCATAGTTTTGTCTTTTACGATTAGAGATTTTGCTTTTTCAATTCATCTACTGCAAAAGCTGCTGCTCTTGCTGTCAAGGCCATGTAGGTAAGCGACGGGTTCACCGCTGCAGCGGATGTCATACATGCTCCATCAGTTACAAATACGTTTTTCGCTTCCCAAACTTGGTTATTCCCGTTTAGCACAGACGTTTTCGGATCGCGTCCCATTCTTGCTGTACCCATCTCGTGAATCCCTTGCCCGAAAGTATATCCAGCGTCATATTGCTGAATATCTTTAAATCCAGCTACTTCCAGCATTTCTGCCGCATCAGCCATCATATCCTTTCGCATTTTGATTTCATTGTCTTTGATCTCAGCGTTCATCACCAATGCTTCCATTCCCCACTTATCTTTCACGGTATCACTTAGCTTTATGGTATTATCATGATAAGGAAGTATTTCTCCGAAAGCAGTTATCCCCATTCCCCATGGGCCTGGCTGCGTAAGCGCATCTTTCATCGGAGCGCCAAAATTCAATTCGGCAACATCACGAGTCCACCCGCTGCGGCTTGCTCCACCTTGATATCCAAAGCCTCTCAAATAATCTCGCTTATCCCCGTTCACATTTCTGAATCTTGGGATATATAGTCCAGTTGGTCTTCGACCAAAGTAATATTTGTCTTCGTATCCTTCCATAGAGCCTCTAGCACCCAAACGGAAATGGTGATCCATCACATTGTGTCCAAGCTCTCCAGAGCTAGATCCCAATCCGCCTGGCCATACATCCGTAGCTGTACGCATTAGAATAGCTGTCGAATTGAAGGCAGAAGCACAAAGGAAAATGATTTTCGCATCGTATTCTTTTACTTCATTTGTCTGCCCATCTACTACCTCTACGCCTGTTGCCTTCTTGGTATCCTTGTCATAGATCAGCTTTCTCACAATAGACCAAGGTCTCAAGGTCAAATTACCAGTAGCTAGAGCCGCAGGATAGGTCGAAGCCTGTGTACTGAAATATCCACCGAAAGGACATCCCAAGGAACACTTGCTTCTGTACTGACAGCCTGGTCTGCCTGGAAGTGGCTCAGTGATATTCGCCGGACGACCGATAGTCCAAGTTCTAGCCCCTTTGTAATGTTCTTTGATTTTGGCAGCACCATCTTCCTCCACACAGTTCATCGGCATAGGAGGCATAAATTCACCATCAGGAAGTACATCCAAGCCATCTTTAGAACCTGAGACCCCAATGAATTTCTCAACATAGGAATACCAAGGAGCGATATCCTTATAGCGAATTGGCCAATCTACTGCCACGCCTTCTTTTACATTTCCTTCGAAATCTAGATCTGACCATCTATACGATTGTCTTCCCCACAAGAGGGAGCGCCCTCCTACTTGGTACCCTCTAAACCATGTAAAAGGCTTTTCTTCAACATAAGGAGACTCATCTTCATGCGCCCACCAGTCTAGGTTCAGCTCATTGAGCACATAATCTCTCTTAAGATTTGGGTGATCAGCCATTTGCTGCTGCGTATCTCTTCCTCTGTGAGGAACCTCCCAAGGCGGCGTAGTAGCCGTTTTATAATCCTTCACGTGCTCTACCATTGGTCCTCTTTCAAGCATCAATACTTTAAGCCCTTTCTCTGTTAGTTCTTTTGCAGCCCAACCGCCGCTTATTCCTGACCCAACTACAATTGCGTCATATGATTCATTTGCCATAAATATGGAATTTTAATTTTCTATCTATTTATACGTCACACTCTTGAACTCCCTGAGCCAAAGCCGCTATCTTATCATCAGACTTTGGAATAAACTCGTGGGAGACATAGCCTTCGAAGCCAGTGGTTACTATAGCTCTCATCAGAGCTGGGTAATATATTTCTTGAGTATCATCCAATTCATTTCTCCCTGGATTGCCAGCAGTGTGGTAATGCCCAAAGTATTGGTGATTGTTTTGCACTGATCTGATTAGATCTCCTTCGTCTATCTGCATGTGATAGATATCGTATAGCAATTTGAAGTTTTCGCTTCCCAATCGCTTACATAACTCAACGCCAAAAGCAGATTTATCGCATAAGTAATCTTTGTGGTTCACTCTACTATTAAGCAACTCCATCTGAATAATAACCCCATGCTTTTCAGCTAATGGGATAATCTTCTCTAGTCCGATCTGGCAATTTTTTAAGCCAGTTTCATCGTCCATTCCTCTTCTATTTCCAGAGAAGCAAATCAGGTTTTTGTATCCTGCCTCTGCCACCTTTGGGATCATCTCAGTATAGTTTTTGATCAACTGCTCGTGGTACTTCACTTCACCAAAACCTTCGGTAAGGCTGATTTCAGCACCATTACACATGGAGGAATCTAGCCCATGTTTCTTCAGAATATGCCAATTGCTTGGACCAATTAAGTCTATTCCTTTAATACCGATTTTCTTCGCTTCTACACAAAATGCATCTAGTTCAATATCCCGAAAACACCAGTGACACACGCCATGGTTGATATTTCCTTTCAATTCATAGGGTTTTTCTTGCTTCATATCAAAGGAGGACAAAGTGCTAAACGCAGCGCCGCCAAGTAATACTTTCTTGAAAGATTCTCTTCTTCCATTGTCAATAGGTTTGGTCATAGGGGGTTTATTGAGGTGAATTTATTTGTTCTTTCTTGAAAAGAGCCATGAAAAGTAGCAAAACCAATACAGAAATACCAGCAGGAATCAACCAAATTGATTCCCAAAGATGTGCCCCGGCTTCATTCGTATAATATTTAGATATTAATCCAGCTGCCCAGAAGCCTATAAGCATCCCGACACCATAGGTAGCTAAGGTGATCAATCCCTGTGCAGAAGACTTGTATTTTGTCCCAGCATGGGAATCTGTGTAGATCTGACCGCTCACAAAGAAGAAATCATAGCAAATCCCGTGGAGAGCAATGCCAATCAATAACATCCAAACTCCTTCATTAGCATTGCCATAGGCAAAGAAGGCATAGCGAACTGCCCAAGCTAACATAGCTACCATCAAGGTTTTTTTGATCCCGAATCTGCTGAAGAAAATAGGTAGTGCTAGCATAAAGACTACCTCAGACACCTGACCCATGGCCATTTTTCCTGTGGAATTGGCCAAACCTATTTCAGTAAGAAAAGGCGAGGTATTCTGATAATAAAAAGCCAGAGGTATACAGATAAGAATAGAGGAGACAAAGAATACCGCGTAATTCTTATGTTTTAATAAGCCTAAGGCATCCAAACCCAATGCTTCGGAAAGCTTGAAATCCCCTGCCGATCTTGCTTGTGGTGGCGTATGGGGAAGAGTGAAACTGAATAAACCCAGCGCCAAAGAACTTGCCGCTGCCATCAGCCAAGTATTTCGCAACAGCCCTTCTTTCAAGCCCTCCTGACTATCCCATGACAGAAAACTAATTAATAGACCAGCAGTGATCCAGCCTATCGTCCCCCAAACTCGAATCGTAGAAAATTCCTTTGCTGGATCTTTCATCTGATTGAAAGAAATAGAATTAACCAGTGCCAACGTAGGCATGAATAGAATCATGTACAAAAAAAGGATGGGAAAAAAGCCTGAAAAATCAGTAGCGCTATAAAGCAAATACATCAATCCAGCTCCAATAATATGGATTACGCCGAGAATTCGCTGTGCATGAAAATAGCGATCTGCTATCAAGCCTACCACGAAGGGAGCTATAATAGCACCGAATGACTGAGTGGAAAAGGCAAGAGATATCTCCTGATCTTTGGCCAATAAGTTTGTTCCCAAAAAAGTACCTAAGGTCACAAACCAAGAACTCCAGATAAAAAACTCCAAAAACATCATAACGGAAAGTCGGAGCTTGGTATTGATATTCATAAGTACAAAATCAGATTTAAAAGGCTGTTAGGTTTAAGAACAAGCCAAAGTTTAAAGTTTAGCCAATTTGAAGTATTTTAGGCAGATCGTATGAATTTCCGAGGTACGGACTTATAGCTAAATGACAAAGCCACTCATACCATGATGGAGCTACTGATCAATTATTCGTTCAATTCAGCTAATTGGAGCAGGTTTTTCCACTCGGAATCAATTAATTCAAGTCTTTAATCCTGAATTTAAAATCTTTTTCTCTATGTCATCCCCACAAAAATTAAAGATCGGACTTATAGGTGGAGGCCCAGGCTCTTTTATTGGTGCCATCCATTTAAATGGTGCCTTGATGGACGGAATGTTTGAATTAGCGGCGGGAGCCTTTAGCTCGAAACCCGAAAAATCTCAACAACGAGGCGAAGAACTCATGCTCGATCCGAAGCGTGTCTATGCTTCCTATGATGAGATGTTTGCAAAAGAACTGGAGCTTCCAGTTTCCAAACGAATAGATGTAGTCGTGATCGTGACTCCAAACAACGTGCATTTGGACCCTGCTCTAAAAGCGCTTAAGCATGGCTTTCATGTAGCCCTAGACAAACCACTAACCTTAAACTATGCAGAAGCCAAAGAGCTATATCATGCTGTCAATGCTTCGGATAAGCGATTCCTATTGACTCACACTTATTCTGGCTATCCGATGATCAAGCAAGCCAAGCAAATGATCAGCGAAGGCAAGATAGGTAAGGTCAGAAAAGTCTATGTGGAATACCCTCAGGGCTGGCTTTGGAAACTGCTGGAATCAGAAAACAATAAGCAAGCAGCATGGCGAACTGATCCCAAGAGAAACGGCCTTGCAGGATGCATGGGTGATATAGGTACACACGCATTCCATTTGGCGGAGTACGTCTCTGGCGAGACGGTAGCCGCAATTTGCGCAGATCTCTACATCAAGATTGACGGCAGGCCAATTGATGACGATGGTGTGGTACTAATGAGATTCGAAAATGGAGCTTCAGGGGTACTAACGGCTTCGCAAACAGATACTGGAGCAGAAAACAATCTGAGAATTCGCATTTATGGTGAAAAAGGCGGATTGGAATGGCAGCAAGAATTAAACAACACTTTGATCGCTCGCTGGCCAGATGAACCTGCGCAGATATTGAGAGCTGGCACAGGCTATCTTGGTTCGCTAGCAAATGAAAATACACGAACTCCAGCAGGACATCCAGAGGGATATGTCGAGGCTTTTGCAAATCTCTATCGTAACTTCGCTAGATGTATTTATGCTGATCGAGCAGGAGAAACTCCAAAACCAGAATGGGAAGATTATCCCGGCGTGGAAGACGGGATCAGAGGCATGGCATTTATAGATCATGTTTTGAAAAGCAATGAATCAGAGCTCAAGTGGACAGCATTTGAAGTAAAAAAATAAACTCTTAAACCTAATAATTTAACCCAGTTAAAAATGAAGACAATTAAAGGACCTGCGATATTTCTCGCCCAATTTATAGACGACAAAGCGCCTTTTAACAACCTGAAGAATATTTGTAACTACATGGCTGATCTTGGCTATGCGGGAGTTCAGATTCCTTCTTGGGATCCACGCATGATTGATTTGCAAAAGGCTGCTGAGAGCAAAACCTATGCAGATGAAATCGTCGGCATAGTAAAAGAATCTGGGATGGAAATCACTGAACTTTCTACGCACCTTCAGGGACAGCTGGTAGCAGTGCATCCAGCATACAATGAGTTGTTCGATGGATTTGCTCCAGATAATCTGAAAGGGAATCTTCAAGGGAAAACTGACTGGGCAGTACAGCAATTGAAGTATGCAGCAAAAGCTTCCGAGCACATGGGACTTACCCAGCATGCGACTTTCTCTGGTGCGCTGATGTGGCATACCGTTTACCCTTGGCCACAAAGACCTGCAGGATTGGTAGAAACAGGTTTTACAGAATTGGCGAAAAGATGGACTCCTATCTTAGATGAATTTGACAAACACGGTGTAGATGTTTGTTATGAACTGCACCCAGGAGAAGATTTGCATGATGGAGTGACATTTGAAATGTTTCTAGATAAAGTCAATAATCACAAGCGTGCCAACATACTTTATGACCCAAGTCACTTTGTATTACAATGCCTAGATTACTTGCAATTCATTGATTTTTACCACGAAAGGATCAAAATGTTCCACGTAAAAGATGCGGAATTCAATCCTACTGGCAAGCAAGGAGTTTATGGCGGATACCAAGGATGGGTAGAACGTGCAGGTCGATTCAGATCTTTGGGCGATGGACATGTTGATTTTGGAGGAATTTTTAGCAAACTTTCGCAGTACGATTATGATGGCTGGGCCGTTTTAGAGTGGGAATGTGCCATCAAGCATCCTGAACAAGGAGCCGCAGAAGGCGCTCCATTTATAGCCTCTCATATCATCAACGTCACCGAAAAGGCTTTTGACGACTTCGCTGGCAGAGGTGCTGACGAGGAATTCAATAAAAAAATCTTAGGCATTTAAATACTCAATTTTAATATACAACTCAATGAAAATCACAAAACCTATAAATTTTGCCTTAGTAGCTCTGGCAGGATTTACCTTCGCTTGCGGAGGCGGAGAAAAAACATCCGAAAGTACCAGCAGCAGTCCCTCTGTAGCAGCACCTGCGGCAGCGCCAGAGCAGAATATCAGCCTTGAAGAAAAGTACAAAGACGACCCTATCTACATCAAAGGATTAGCAAAACTAAAAACCTCTGATTGTACATCTTGTCATATGGTGGAAAGGAAAATCGTAGGTCCTTCTTATGCAGATGTAGCTGCCAAATATGAAACTACGGATGAGAATATCGCTATGCTAGCCGATAAAGTAATCAATGGCGGCGTAGGTGTATGGGGAGAGATCCCAATGCCTCCACATGTTGGTTTGAGCGAAGAAGACGCTACCGACATGGTGAAATATGTACTCCTTTTGAAAAAATAAGATGAAAAAACAGTATTTAATCGTTGCAGCATTGGCGAGTATTCTCGCTTCATGCTCTGGCGAGAAAGCAATTGAAACAGAAGAAATAACTGTAACAGAAAGTCCTGCTGAAGAATGGACAGATCTCTTTGCAAATAACGATTTCTCCAACTGGCATAAATACGGTGGTGGAGAAGTAGGTTCAGCCTGGAAAATCGAGAATGGTGAAGCATACCTTGATGCTACAAACAAAGAGAATTGGGAAGAAGGAGCTGGTGGCGACATCACTACGAACGAGGAATACGATAATTTTCACTTGAAATACGATTGGAAAATCTCTCAGAACGGCAATAGCGGGTTGATATTTTATACGCACGAAGCGCCCGAATATGAGCGTTCCTACAATACTGGTCTGGAAATGCAAGTATTGGACAACGAAGGACATCCTGACGCTAAAATCATCAGCCATAGAGCTGGGGATCTGTATGACCTAATCGTAAGCAGTGAAGAGACCGTGAAGCCTTATGGAGAGTGGAACTCAGCTGAGATCATCGCTAACGATGGCCAACTTGAATTTATCCTAAATGGCACGACAGTGGTAAGCACTACACTTTGGACTCCAGAGTGGGAAGCGCTAGTTGCAGACAGTAAATTCAAAAACATGCCAAATTGGGGCACCTTCAAAAAAGGTAGTATCACCCTTCAAGATCATGGTGATCTAGTTTATTTCAAAAACGTATTGATTAAAAAACTTTAATCTCGTTACGACCAAATCCAAAAAAGAGTCCAGCAAATCTGCTGGACTCTTTTTTTGTTATAGCCTGGTTACATCTTCTTTTTTGATATAGGCTTTCTTATCCTTCCACTCCACTTCGTACCAGATATCCTTTGTAGACTTGATGCGCACACGATGACCTGGCTCCACCATATCTACCAGTTCTCCGCCAGCAGATGGCTCTGTGACGATAAATGTAGGGCTGCTAGTGACTAATCCGGTATGAGGTCCATCTAGGAAATTATTAGCTCCAAATATCAAAATGATTAATAGAATAGTCGGCCAGAAGGTTGGGGACTTCCCCGACTTCCTGCTAGTTACCCAACTAGTGATTATAGAAAGCACTAAGAACACTGCTAATAATCCGACTATATAATCCTGATATTCTGTAAGAAATATCATAAACCGCCGTCCATCGCTCACTTTATAGCCCTGGAGGGAAGTTTGCCCAGTTAGGCTTTTAATCTTAGTAATCGCCTGAGGATTGGGACTTAGGTCATAATATTTACTCAGGTACAGAGTTGCTCGTTCATTATCTCCAATCCCTTCAGTAATGAAAGCCATTTTCAGCAACATTGCAGGGGAATAAATCCCGGATTGGTAGCTAGAATCATAAATCTCCATGGCTTCTTTGTAGCTCCTCGTATTAAACAAAGAATCTGCTTTTTTCAGATCAATTACATCTGCTTGACAATGAATACTTTGTAGAGATATCGATAAAAATATCAAAAGTTTTGTGAGAAAGATTGATTTCACGTTTGGCATTTAAAATTTGTCCGCTTATTTTTGCAGTCCAATTACGGCAATGATCTGGCAAAAAGCAAGGCCAGGAAGTCAATTTGATAGGTTTTAAGACAGCATTTGTTGGTTAAATTTTCTGAAAATTTTCAGAGCAATATTGTGGATAACGACTCACTATAAAAATATTAGAGTAATGATTCCTTAGCTCAGCT
>NZ_QKZT01000020.1:0-38595 GCF_003254055.1 Algoriphagus chordae | reverse complement strand
TGGGCGAGAAGCCTGTCCCGATGAAGACGAAGCGAAGCAAGTCGATATCGGGAAGCCCCAGAGGGATCACTTAGAAAGCAGTCCAAATTGGGCTGTTTTTCTTATTTTAAGACCTAAATACTTTTTAGATTTCCGCGCCCCCCTTATCTCACTCATCTAAAAAATCTTGCGAATGCTGCAAAATTTACTGATTGTTGAAAGATGAAAAACTACTTTCTGCTTATTGGAATATGCTTGATTTGCTTGTCTTGCAAGCCACCTGTTTCTGATGAACACTTTTATGACCCGGGTATATCTTTGGAACTAGCTCAGTTCAGAAAGCAGCAGCTTGGGTCTATTCATTATCAACTTTCTTTCGAATTCCCTTTAGAAAAGTCGGTCGCAATACCATCGCATTTGAGTTTGGATCTAGAGATTACTGATCTTTCCCAGCCATTAATCATGGATTTCCATGAGGAATCTTCACATCTACTCTCTCTTGAGGTGAATGGCATCAATACTGAGATCAATCATGTTGACCAGCACCTGATCATTCCTAAGGAAGCACTAACAAAAGGAGCTAATTCTATTGAAATTGAATTTCTAGCTGGAGAGCTTTCTCTTAACAGAAACGAGGACTTTCTATATACGCTACTGGTTCCTGATAGGGCAAGTACGCTATTCCCCTGTTTTGACCAGCCAAATCTGAAAGCAAACTACAGCTTGACAGTTACTGCACCTAGGGACTGGGAAGTCTTAGCAGGAGCTCCTGAAATAGCCTCTGAGGAAAAGGTAGAATCTATCACACATCGCTTTGCCAAGTCAGATTTGATGAGTACATACTTATTCTCATTTGTCGCTGGCAAATTTGAAGTCGCCAAGTCAGAAACAGACTTTGCTCAGACCATGCTATATCGTGAAACCAACCCTGAAAAAATAGCAGCTAGCATTCCTGAGCTTTTCACACTTCACCAAAAGGCAAAAGAATTCCTAGAAGACTATACCTCCTACCCTTTTCCATTCCAAAAATTAGATTTTGCCACTATACCTATTTTTCAATATGGTGGAATGGAGCATGTAGGAGCTATTCAATACCGTGAATCTTCTCTTTTCCTGGATGAAAACGCAACAGATTCGGAGCTTCTGAGTCGTGCAAAACTTATTGGTCATGAGACTGCTCATATGTGGTTTGGTGATCTGGTGACTATGGATTGGTTTGAAGACGTGTGGATGAAGGAGGTTTTCGCCAACTTCATGGCAGGCAAACTCGTCAACCCCAACTATCCTGAGATCAATCACGAGCTTTCCTTTCTCAGCAATCATTACCCTTCTGCCTATGGAGAGGATCGTACTCTAGGCACCAATCCAATTCGCCAGAAGCTAGCCAATCTAAAGGATGCAGGTTCGCTATATGGCAGCATCATCTATGACAAAGCACCCATCATGATGAGACAGCTGGAAACCGCGATGGGAGAAGCCGCATTTCAAAAAGGCATTCAGAAATACATCAATACCTACGCAAATAGCAATGCAGACTGGAATGACCTCGTAGTCCTGTTGGATAAAAATACCGATTTAGACCTGCAGCAATGGTCTGAAGTATGGGTGAATCAATCTGGCAGACCTCTCATTTCAGATGAAATCGAGTTGGCGAAAGACGGGACTATTAGCTCCTTTGTTATCAGACAAAAAGCAGAAGATGGTTCTGACAAAATCTGGCCACAGCTTTTCGATATTACCTTTTTCTATCCAGAGGGAAATAAAACATTTTCCGTTTCCTTAAACGACAGAACACTGGACTTGAAAGAAGCTATAGGAGCTCAGCAGCCCATAGCTATTCTATACAACAGCAATGGACTTGGTTATGGCGTGTTCCCAGTAGACAAGACCTCCCTATCAGCAATATCTACCCTTTCGGACGAAGTGATGCGTGGCCAGTCTTATATCAATTTGTTTGAAAACACCTTAGCAGGTAACATCGAGCCAACACTTGCTTTTGAGACCTTTCGAAACGGTATTTCAACCGAGAAAAATGAAATTCTCGCACGCCTGATGTCTTCTGAACTCAGCATTATTTTTTGGAAGTACCTAAGCGAGGAGCAACGCGAAAAAGCACTTCCAGAATTAGAAGGTCAACTTTGGGATCAATTACAAACTGATCTACCTACCAATATAAAGAAATCCATCTTCTCTCTTTATAGCGGAATAGCCTATTCTGAGGCTGGTCAAGAGCGCCTTTATAAAGTCTGGAAAAAGGATATTGAGATTAATAATTTGAAACTTAACCCAGACAACTTCACCAGCTTAGCAATGAGCTTGGCTCTTTATGGGCATCCAGATTCTGATGCGATTTTGATTGAAGAACGTAGCAGAATCAGTAATCCAGACAAACTACTAAGGTTTGATTTTCTTCAGCCAGCCTTATCCCAAAATGAGTCAGAAAGAGACGCACTCTTTGAATCATTCTCTGAAGCTTCTAATCGGGAGAAAGAATCATGGGTTTTGTCAGCATCTGGCTATATCCATCATCCTTTGCATCAAAGCAGCGCTATCAAGCATCTTCCGCTAGCGCTGGATCTACTAGAGGACATTCAGAAGACTGGAGACATCTTTTTCCCGAAAAGATGGGCGTCCGTTACTCTGGGGCAATACACCTCTCCTGATGCTGCCAAAATCGTCTCAGACTTCTTGGATGAAAATCCAGCGTACAATCCAATCTTAAAAAGTAAAATTCTGCAAGCCAGTGATAATTTGATGCGTGTGCAGAAAATAGTAAACACGAAATAGTGGGCATAAAAAAAGCCGTCCCTTTCGGAACGGCTTTCAGTTGTAGCGCTTGACCTATCTAAGGAAAAGCATCTCTCTGTATTTCACTAATGGCCAAGATTCATCATCTACCAATAGTTCTAGTTTATCTACTGCATATCGGATTTTGTCGAAATAAGCTTCTTTAACATCAGTCTGATAGCCTTTCGCCATTTTCACGATATCTTCCTCTTTGTTGAGCTTTTTACGCGCTTCGACCATTGCTGTGATATTTGACTTCAGCGATTCTATATGCTTAGAAACTTCTTTGATCGTGTCTACCGCTGCAGTATTATCAAGACCTAGTCCTTTCAAGCCATTGGCATTCTGGATGATCTTATTTTGATAAAGAATGGCAGTTGGAATGATATGATTCAGCGCCAAATCTCCCATCACACGACCTTCAATCTGAATCTTCTTCATGAAGCTCTCAAGCATGATTTCATGGCGAGCATGAACTTCAATTCCGTTCATTACATTGTGTCTTTCGAAAAGCTCCTTAGTTGCTTTAGTAGAATACACGTCCAAAGCTGAAGGAGTTGATTTCAAGTTCGATAAGCCTCTTTTTTCAGCTTCTGCTGCCCACTCATCAGAATAGCCATCACCTTCGAATCTTACTTTCTTGCTTTCCTTGATATATTTTCTCAATACGTTTACGATCGCAATCTTCTTCTCTTTACCTGCAGTCATCTCTTTTTCGATGTCTTTGGCCATAGTGCTTAGTACCTCAGCCACGATAACATTTAGTACAGTCATTGGACCAGCAGAATTTGCTTGAGAACCTACTGCACGGAATTCGAATTTGTTTCCAGTGAATGCGAATGGAGAAGTTCTGTTTCTATCAGTATTGTCAAGGATGATTTCAGGAATCTTGGCGATACCCAACTTCATATACATGTTGTCACCCTTCTCAATTTTGATGTTACCGTTTTTCTCAAGTTCATTCAAAACTTCAGTAAGAGTCGCACCTAAGAACACAGAGATAATCGCCGGAGGAGCTTCGTTAGCACCAAGACGGTGATCATTTCCAGCAGAAGCAATACTCGCTCTCAATAGATCTGAATGATCATAAACAGCTTTTACTGTTGCTACCAAGAAGGTAAGGAACTGAAGGTTTTCTCTGGCAGAGTTGCTTGGCTGGAATAAGTTAACTCCTGTGTCAGTGATTAGAGACCAGTTATTATGCTTCCCACTACCGTTTACACCTGCAAATGGTTTCTCATGAAGAAGAACTTTCAAGTCATGTCTTTCAGCCACTTTCTCCATCACATCCATTAGCAATTGGTTGTGATCAGAAGCCTTGTTGATTTCTTCAAACAATGGAGCCACCTCAAATTGACCAGGAGCCACCTCGTTGTGACGCGTCATCACAGGTATTCCCAACTTAAGTGACTCAGTTTCGAAGTCAACCATAAAGTCTTTTACTCTTGTAGGAATTGATCCAAAATAGTGATCATCCAATTGCTGACCTCTAGCTGGGCTATGACCGAAAACGGTTCTTCCACCCATTACCAAATCTGGTCTTGCTGAGTAAAGAGCCTTATCTATCACGAAATATTCCTGCTCTACACCTAGAGAAGGTTGTACTTTTCTCACATTTCTGTCAAATAGTTGGCAGATAGCAACAGCCGCTTCATTGATTGCCTCTACAGACTTCAACAATGGCGTTTTATAATCCAAAGCTTCACCAGTATAGGAAACAAAAATCGTTGGAATACAAAGTGTGTTTTCGAAGATAAAAATCGGAGAAGTAGGATCCCAAGCGGTATAACCTCTAGCTTCAAAAGTAGAGCGAATACCTCCATTAGGGAAAGAAGAAGCATCTGGCTCTTGCTGAACAAGTGCAGATCCTTTGAATTTCTCAAGACCACCTAAAGCATCGAAAAATGAATCATGCTTTTCTGCGGTAGATCCTGTAAGTGGTTGGAACCAGTGTGTATAATGCGTAACTCCTTTGGACAATGCCCAAGTTTTTACAGCAGAGGCTACTTCTTCAGCAGTCAATGCATCTATCTTAGTTCCTTTGTCAATCGCTTCCATGACTCTTTTGAACGCAGTAGGTGCCAAAGACACCTTCATTTGAGCTGTTCCAAAAGTGTTTACACCAAAATAGTCTGAAATTTTGGAGGATGGTGCTGTACTAGTAACTCGCTGTCTTGTCTGCACTAGTCCCAGTGCTTGTTGTCTAAGTGTTGCCATTTCTACAATATGTGGTTTAAATTTATACTCACAAAAATAGAAAAATATGTATTGGAAAATGCTTTTGACTCATTTTTGACCTCATATTTCAAAAAAATTACACTTTTTTCAATAAATCATCGTAAAAAGGCACCGATATCGGGAAAAGTAAGTGAAATCAGCTCGAAAATTGGAGAATTGAAAACAAGCGAAGATTAATTACCTTTGCAATCTCATTATCAGAAGCGTAATTGTGAAAAAAGTAGCCTTTTATACACTAGGATGTAAGCTAAATTTCTCGGAAACCTCTACTATCAGTCGCCAATTTGAAGAAAAAGGCTACTTAAAAGTTGATTTTCAGGAAAATCCCGACATTTTCATCATCAACACCTGCTCGGTTACCGAGAATGCTGATAAGAAGTGTAAGAAGATCGTGAAAGAGGCTAAAAAAATCTCTCCAAATTCTTATGTCACTATTATTGGTTGCTATGCGCAACTGAAACCAACTGAAATCTCCGAAATAGAAGGAGTAGATGCGGTACTGGGTGCGGCTGAGAAATTCCGCCTGATCGAGCTGCTAGATGATTTTGCGAAAGCTCAGGATACAAAAGTCCTCGCTTCGGAGATTCAGGAAGCGACCGTCTTTAATAATGCCTATTCTATCAATGATCGTACACGTACTTTCCTTAAAGTTCAGGATGGCTGTAATTATGGTTGCGCATTCTGCACCATCCCCCTTGCCCGAGGCAAAAGTCGAAGTAATACTATAGCAAGCGTAGTAGAGTCGGCCAAGGAAATCGCAGCTACTGGCGTAAAAGAGATTGTACTAACTGGTGTAAATATTGGTGACTTCGGTATCGTAGATGGTAAGAGAAATGAGCGATTTGCAGACCTAGTCTATGCACTGGACGAGGTAGAAGGCATCAATAGATTAAGAATTTCTTCCATTGAACCCAACTTGCTCACCAACGAAATCATCAGCTTTGCCGCAACATCTAAGCGCTTTGTGCCGCATTTCCATGTCCCGCTTCAATCTGGTTCCAATACCATCTTGAGAAAAATGGGCAGAAGATACCTGCGCGAATTATATGTAGATCGTGTGACAAAAATCAAAACACTCATGCCTCATGCATGTATTGGAGTGGATGTGATCGTCGGCTTCCCAGGTGAGACTGACGAGCTTTTCCTCGAAACTTATAATTTCCTGAATGAGCTAGATATTTCCTACCTACACGTATTTACTTATTCCGAGCGAGCCAATACCAGAGCCGCTGAGATGGATGAGGTAGTTCCGATGAAAAAGAGAAGCGAGCGATCTAAAATGCTTCGAATCCTTTCGGAGAAAAAGAGAAGAAAGTTCTACACAGAGAATTTAGGCAAAACTTTCACTGTACTCTTCGAAGAAGATGTAGAAGACGGAAAGATCCACGGCTTTACTGAAAATTACATTCGCGTCGCTGCCAAGTATGATCCTATGCTAATCAATGAATTGAAACTAGTAACACTTGATCAAATCAATGACAAGGGAAATGTAGAAGTTCTGGAGCCAGAATTTGTTTTCGAAAAGCACTAGAACACTTATATTATAGTGTGACCAAACAGCCCGGAGATCAACTTCTTCGGGCTGTTTCTTTTTTAAGGACAAAAGAAAGCTCATTCTAAATCCTCCCTTTATTATTTTTCCACCTACATTTTTCTAAATTCAAGTCAGCTAAAAAAACAATAGGTGGAAAATTCACAAAAACTCGCTCTGGTTCGAGAAGAAACTTGGCTAGCTCAGTATGAAGCTCAGATTCAGCGAAGATTTGATCGGTATCAAGAAGCAATTCGGGAGATAGATAATTTCAGTGGGAACATCATCGAATATGCGTCTGTACATAATTTTTATGGGATACATTTTGAACCCTGGCGAAAAGGCTGGGTCTATCGAGAATGGGCTCCCGCAGCCAAACAACTCTATTTTTTCGGTGATTTCAATAACTGGGATCGAAACTCCCATCCCATGAAAAAAGGCGCCCGTGGCGACTGGGAGATTTTCCTACCTTTTGAGCATTACAAAGACAGTTTTATTCATGGAAGCAAAGTAAAAGTCCACGTCATTGCTGATAATGGCGCTTTGGATAGAATACCTGCCTATATCAGAAGAGTTATTCAAGATGAAAAAACACATGATGTAGCCGGTCAACTCTGGTTTGCCAAGGATTTCAAGTGGACAGACCAATCGTATAGCACGAAGAAAAGTCTCAAACAGCCTTTGATCTACGAATGCCATATAGGCATGGCTCAAGAAAAAATGGGCGTTGGTACTTACCAAGAATTCGAAGAACTGACGCTACCCCGAATCCAAGCTGCTGGATATAATACCATCCAACTTATGGCTGTGATGGAACACCCCTATTATGGATCATTTGGCTATCACGTGTCTAATTTCTTCGCCCCCACTTCGCGATTTGGGACTCCTGAAGAACTGAAATCGCTGGTAAACAAGGCGCATGAAATGGGGATCGCTGTAGTAATTGACATCGTGCATTCCCATGCGATCAAAAATGTGAATGAAGGACTCAATGAGTTTGATGGAAGTGAAGATCAGTACTTTCATCCTGGAGACAAGGGGTATCATGAGGCCTGGGATTCCAAGGTATTTAACTATGCCAAGCGGGAAGTTCAGCAGTTCTTGCTTTCAAATATTAGGTATTGGTTGGAAGAATTTCACTTTGATGGATTTCGATTCGACGGCGTGACTTCCATCATGTATCATCATCATGGCCTATTCATGGACTTCGACTCAGTAGCTCTATACTTCGATGAAAATGTAGATGAGGACGCTATAGTATACCTACAGCTTGCGAACACTCTAATTCACAGCTTCAAACCTCAAAGTATATCGATAGCAGAAGATATGAGTGGTATGCCAGGCTTGGCTAGACCAATTGCGGAAGGTGGAATCGGCTTTGACTTCAGAATGGCGATGGGTGTTCCTGATTTTTGGATCAAGACCCTTAAGCATAAGCAAGACGAGGAATGGGATATGTTCGAACTTTGGCATCAGCTCACCAACCGGCCAGCTGCAGAGCGATCCATTGGCTACGCCGAAAGTCATGATCAGGCCTTAGTTGGAGATCAAACCCTAGCCTTCCGATTGATGGACAAGGAAATGTATTTTTCTATGTCTGTGTTACAGCAAAACTTGGTGGTTGATCGCGGTATTGCATTGCATAAATTGATCCGATTGATCACGCTCACACTTGGGGGTGAAGGTTATTTGAATTTCATAGGAAATGAATTTGGGCATCCTGACTGGGTAGATTTCCCAAGGGAGGGAAATGACTGGAGTCATCAGCATGCTCGCAGACAGTGGTCGCTTGTAGATGACCCCTTGCTTCGCTATGCACATTTGGACAGATGGGACAAAGCCATCATCAAGCTGGCAAATGACTATCAACTTCTCGCTTCCAGCCCAGCAGATCAACTCCATCTGGATCCAGACAAAAAAATCTTGGCTTATGAAAGAGCTGGATTGATTTTCGTGTTTTCCTTCCATCCTACTGAGTCTTTTTCGGATCTACCCATTCATGTAAAAAATCCTGGGAAGTACCAGTTACTTCTCAATTCTGACGAAACGGAATTCAGCGGTTTTGAGCGGCTAGACGGAAAGGTAAAATACTTTACAGATGAGCACCAGTGTATCAAAATGTACATTCCCAATCGAACGGTGCTCGTATTAGAAAAGCTATAAGCACTTCAACATGATACAGTATCTTTTCTTACTTCTCCTTGTTTCTGCCTGCAACACAATTCCATCTGGAAAAGAGGTTTTGAAAGAAAGCATCCAATTCCATGACCCCCGCAATCAATGGCATAAATTACAAGAAAATATACGTGTCAGAAGTGACTTTATCTATCCAGACACTGTGCTTAACGGCATTATGATCGGATTAGACAATCCAAATAAGTTGGTCTCATATTATAATCTAACCTATGAGCAGCACATTGAATTCACTGAGTCAAGCTGTGTGGTACTAGAAGGAGACAGATCTTGCGATCAAATGGCTTGGACCAAGAATTTCTATCACTTTATACTTGGCCTACCCATGACACTGCAAAACGAGGAAGGAATAGTTCAAGAATCTGTCGTTGATACAACTTTTCATGAAACAGCCTCCTATCGAGTAGCAATAGATTTTGAAAAGGAAAAATGGCATTTCTACTTTGCTAAGGCAGATTATCATCTTGTTGGCTTTGCATCCAACAAAAATTTTGAGTCCAAAGCTGAAGAAATCCGTACTGATGACCTGATCGAGATAGCAGGCATGAAACTCCCTAAAACCCGATCATGGTGGATCACTACGGATTCCCTTGCTCCTATTTATTCAGGCACCGATGAAATACTGGGTTCTAGCAAATGGTTAAAAAACGAGAATTTACTTTTTGAATAATTGAGTATAATAGCGCTAGTAAATACTTAAAGAATCAAGAAATGAACACTAATGTCGACTTATACTTTATAGAAGGCTGTAGGCGCTGTCCGCTAGGCGGCACTCCACAATGCAAAGTTCATAATTGGACCGAAGAGCTGAAGCTCTTGAGAAAGATAATTCTTGATTGTGGACTTACGGAAGAATCAAAATGGGGAGTTCCATGCTACACATTCCGAAAAAACAATGTCTTAGTGTTGGCAGCATTCAACGATTATTGTTCGGTGAGCTTTTTCAAAGGGGCATTATTAAGTGATACTTACAAGATGCTAAGTAAGCCAGGCGAAAATACTCAGGCTGCTAGGCTCATCAAGTTCACCAATACTTCTGAAATAGCTAAGTCCAAAGACATCCTGAAAGCTTATATTTTTGAAGCAATTGAGTTAGAAAAACTTGGGTTAAAAGTGGAATTCGAGAAAAATCCAGACCCCATTCCTGAAGAACTTCAACAAAAACTAGATGAAAATAAAAGTTTAAAAGAGGCTTTTGAAGGATTGACTCCAGGCAGACAGCGAGGTTACATCCTCTATTTTTCTGCGCCTAAGCAATCGAAAACCCGAGAGTCTAGGATAGATAAGTCTATCCCGAAAATTCTGGCTGGAAAAGGAATACATGACAGATAAATTATTATACCAATTTCTTCCTTACCACTGTTCTCATTTTGAGGAAAATTGCTCTCAAATACGCCTATCCTTACTTTTTGACTCCATTCGAAAAATTACTCCCTAAGTAATCTGTCCCTCACACAGACCTTAAAAGGATATTATTCTCATCTCTTCCAATCCAGGTTCCATGGTATAAAGTTTGGCTACATCAAGTGACCCCAAATTATTTGATCATGGAAAAAAACAATGTAACACTGGATAAAGAAAACCTCAGCCGAGTAATCGGTGAATACCCTGCCGAGCCAAGCGATCAAACTCCCGGTCCCTATTTACTGGTAAGCGGAGGAGTACATGGAAATGAACCAAGCGGTGTGCTTGCATTGCAGCGCGTATTCAAAAAACTCCTGGAAGAGAAGCCTGCAATTAAAGGTAAAATCGTAGGCGTGGCGGGAAATATTGTGGCGCTGAAAAAGGGAGTAAGGCTGATCGACAAGGATCTCAACCGAGTGTGTACTCTAGAAAATGAAAAGCTATTAAAAGCAGGAAAGATGCTGGACTTTCATGAAGGCTCGGAATTTAATGAACTATTGAAAATCGTAGAAAAACTGGAGGAGGAAGAATTTAATACAGAATTCCACTTTATGGATTTGCACACTACCTCTTCCGATACCGCTCCATACATCAGCGTCAATCGTCGTGAAGATAGTTTTGGCTTCGCTGGTCAGATGCCTTTGCCGGTGGTAAAAGGTATAGAAAAATATATCCCGGGACATTTTGACCACTACCAGACGCTAAAAGGTCACGCGGGATTTACCATGGAAGCAGGTCAACACGATGATCCTAAGTCTGTGGATTACCACGAAGCTGCAATCTGGGTTATACTAGTGAAAACAGGAATGCTAGAAAAGTCCGCTATTGCTTACGACAAATACTACAAACTACTGGAGAAAGCCTCTCCTACAAATGACAATTTCGAGGTAACCTACCGTCAAGACATAGGCGAAGATCAGTACTTCAAAATGGATCCAGGATATTCAAATTTCACTGAAATCAAAAAGGGTCAACGATTAGCTTCTTTGGACGGAGAAGCAATTCTTTCCAAAATTGAAGGAAGGGTGTTTCTCCCCTTATATCAAACCCAAGGATCTGATGGTTTTTTTATAGTAAAGCCCGCTTGATAAATATGAGGTTTTAGACTTCGACTACCATGCAACTTTCAGATTGATCCGGAATACGGGTCAGTCCGAGCGAAGTCGAGGACCTTTCGACTCCGCTCAAGGTTACCGGGCTTAAGTCTGAAATCCGTAGACAATCTTCTAGCTGTGACATAAAAAAAAGGAAAAGCCCTCTCGAGCTTTTCCTTTTTTGTTCAGCATCCAACTCTACAGATTCAAGGTTGCCAAAAATGCATTGGGCAGCGTACCATCGTAATGCTTCTGATAAGCTACTTTGCGTTCCAACGCATCTATAATCGCAGAGGCAAAGTCTTCTCCTTCGAGTCTATGCATGGCATTGATCGTACCTGGACTGTCCAAGTTCAATTCCATGATTTTATCTCCTACGATATCTATTCCTGCCAGAAACATTCCGTCTTGCACTAATTTGGGCCCGACAATCTCGCACAGTCTTCTTACATCATCCGTGATTTCTGCGTGAATCGCTTCACCACCAGAATGCAGGTTACTTCGAATATCATTGCTATTGACTCGATTGACAGCTGCCACTTTCCCTTTGATTTCCAATATTTTGCCATTCATCATAATCACTCGTATATCGCCATTTTTGGCCGCAGGAAGGTATTGCTGTGCGATTACAAATCCATAGCGGTTGATTGTTTCTACGATCTGATTGAGATTTTTATCATTATCTAC
The DNA here is from genome assembly GCF_003254055.1 of Algoriphagus chordae. Classification (GTDB taxonomy): domain Bacteria; phylum Bacteroidota; class Bacteroidia; order Cytophagales; family Cyclobacteriaceae; genus Algoriphagus; species Algoriphagus chordae. The sequence goes on along the minus strand of NZ_QKZT01000020.1, from coordinate 26,682 downwards.
CAGGAACACATCCTTTCCTCCGGAACCCTGAAGTGGCTTCAGGATGATTTTCTTTTTCTCCTTTTTATAAAATTCCTTAATCTCATCTGCATCCCTACTGATGATAGTCCTAGGTCTCACAGTTTCCGGAAAATGCTGAAAGTACATCTTATTGAAAGATGACATCAACGCGTATGGATCATTCACAACAAGTACACCGTTGGCACTAGCTATTTGTCCGAAAACCATTCCTGCTGTCTGAGCCCATGCCCTTTCTCCAAACTCTTCACAAGGATTATTCCTGAGAAACAGCACGTCCAAATCATCGGTAGAGATATGGAGTCTCTCAGCTTCTGGACTGTGTATTGCCTCGATATATTTATCCAAACTGCGAAATTTTGTTTTAGGAGCCTTGACTGCTATAGCGCCCATTTTACCATCCTCAAGATAGCAAAGCTGGCCTACGCTGATGATGTAAACTTCATGCTCTCTGTGAACCGCCGACGAAGAAAGTAACGTGGTACTGTATGCTCCTGTCTCGGTTTCAATTTGATTTACTACAAATCCGATTTTCATTAGTGTGGTGGTTAGTGGTTAATTGACTAGTTCGGGTAAGGTCAGTCCATCCTTTAATTTTTTCAGGCGCTCCTGAGCAAAGTCTGTTTTGAGAAAGCTCGGGCTGAGTGGAGATGGCTTAATTATGTCACGTATGCGCAATTCATGTATCAGCGGTATGTGTTTGAATCCAATCTTTCCTACATAAAGTGGTTCTAATTCACCACCCTTTTGTAGGTAATCTATTAATTTGATCAGGCCTCTGAGGTAAATAATATCTTTGGTACATCCTCCACCTTGGTATGCCCTAGCGGTGATTTGAAAAGCTTGCTCTGGTAAAGCATTATACTCTGATGTAAGCGTATGGTAAGTCTCTTCGAAAGTCATTCCTTCGGTCACAGCTCTTCCTGCAATCACCCTCGCGGCCAGCGTCCGAAGTCTGTTGTTGGTAAGCCCACCAACTAGGTATTCTGACAACACTGCAAGCCCCTCCTGCAATTCATCATAATCAGCAAAGCCACTGCTCATTTGTCCGAAAGACTGCATTTTCCCATTATAAAATGTGAGCACATGTGTCCCTACTTCATGATTTATCAATGCTTTGATTCTCTGCTTTGGAACTTTGAAACTTGATCCTATATAAAGTTGACCTCTGGAAACCAGCATGCCAACGATATCATTTTTGACTTCTACTTTAGCATCTAGGTCAGGATAAACAGCTCGATAATTAGTGATTTCATCCGAGCAATATTTTGCCATATCGTAGGCATCAACCCATTCTATTTCCTCAAAATCATCTGGCGGAAGGGTTTTCAAGAGTAGCTTAGCTGTTTCATGAAGCTCTACTCCTGGCGAACTATACAGACGAATGCTGCTATACATGAAATTTTTGGTACCCCGTTCCTTCAGCATGGTGATCTGCTTTTCCAGCTCTTCACGTTTTTCTGTATAGAGAAAAGAAAGTGTAGGATCTTGAATTCCTTGAATGTCAATCCTGAACAATTCTTCTTTCAGTCGATCTGGATCTATGGGTAAATTTCGGTAGAGAAATTTAGGGTTTTTTCTATGTTGATTTGCAATGAATTCTTCCTTTGCCTGCATGGTATTCGTAGGTGAAATAAGTAGCAGAAATTGATATTTTGCTTCTATTTCAGAAAGCCGTCTGTCTACTTCCCATACTTTCTCATCGACCATCGTGCTACCCAGTCTCTGATAATTTTGAATATCAAAAGAGGTCTGCACACGGATAAATTCGTAAACCGCTTTTCTAAGGATATTTGAAAAAGCGAGTTTAAATTCTTTAAAAACTATAAAATAAAACTCATTCGATGCTTTATTCTGAAAGAAGGGTGGAATCTCCAATCCCATCAGGTAAATGCCAGCTTCCTGACATTGCTTCAAAGTAAGGAAATCGGGCAGTTCTTCTGGATGACGAATTGTACTCTCCTCGACTTCTACATTGAGTTCTTGATGAGTTTGGCAAAAGAGTTCCAGACCTTTATGAAATGCTTTAACCGTATTTGGAGCCTTATCTTTCGCTGTTTTGAGGACAAAAGTTTTACTATCTGGCTTACCTATCCATACTTCGAGCACCATTACCGAACCATATTCTTCAGCCAGCTCATTTGCCAATTCCTTGGCTAGCATAGCAATATCAGAATTAAAATCCGTGCTTGGGTTCGTAATCAAATAGGATGACTCAGTTCTTACCAGATCTGCAACTTTGAAGTGATCCTGCTTCTCTTCACGATAAATCAAAAGAAAAGGAAGCCTTCTCTCTATCCTTATTCGGCTTTTATCACCGAGTGAAAGATTGAGAACTTTCCCCGTTTTAAGTGCTTCTCTGAGTGCTTCCTTTGTCTTTTTATCGATCATTATTTTTCCTCTTCGTCCGCATTACTGTACAGATTGTTCTCTTCATCTTCCGAACCGATTCTTTCCTGTTCATCATCCAATTCACTCCCAGGTACATCTAGGTCATCACCTGTGAAATCAACTTTACGCTTTCTTTCTATCAGCTGCTCATCGTCTCCGCCATCATGACTAAGATTCGCTTCTTTTGGCCCCAAAGCCTGCAAATCCTCTTTCGTCACTCTAGCTTCTTTAGCTAGTTCTTCAGTAGTTTTCTGGTTAGAGTTTTCTGGTTTATTAGTTTTCATGATATTTCTGTTTTTCTATTATAATGGCAACATGAATGCCCTTCAGAAGTCAAGTCATGTGAAAAAACCATAATTACCCTGCTGCGGTTGATAGGCCTGATTTATGTTTCTTTAAAAAAAATTAAAGAATAATCATGAGTTTATTTTTCAAGGATTTTGTGCAGAAAAGTTCCCAAAATGGGTAGCGGAGTTTATTATTCTTTAGTAAAAGCTGGGAGGTATAATACGTTTCCCTCCTCATCCAAAATCATATCAAATCCATCCGCAGTCTCGCCAACTTTGCTGAACTCCGCCAAATTGACCAGTAAACTATCTCTGGAAACTTGTGATGGTGAAGTGTAAGCGTAAGTAGAACTTTCTCCTAGAGAGGTAGATTCAATAGGTGATAGTAGGTTCTTGTATAAAAAACCTGAATTACCATCTGCATCCTCCACCTGAAACCAATCTAAAGTAGCAGCCATAATAAAAACAGGTGTATCTGCTTGCAATTGGGAATTAACAGGCGATTTTGTACTTGGCTGGCTTCTCAAATTAGCCTGACTTGCATTGACTTTCATAAGTGAAGCCACCTGCCCCTCTTTAAGTTTGGGAGCTTGCTGAAAGTCATTTTTGATCGCCGGAAAGGGATTGATCGCACCATTTTGATAAATACCAAAGTGCAAGTGAGGAGCAGTAGTTCTAGCATTACCTGTATTCCCCACCAAGCCCAAGGTGTCGCCTGGACTTACGCGTTGAAGATTACTTACTAATTGACTGTCTAAATGAGCAAAATACAGGTTCCAATTCCGTTCAGGATCTCTCAGCCAAACTTGCTTTCCGCCCAAGCCTCGATCCCGGACTGCGGTGACCATGCCTTCCACAGGTGCTAAGACTGGGGTGCCACGAGTTGCAAAAATATCCACGCCTTCATGTGACCTTTTGCCACCATCTCGCACGTCGCCCCACACACTTTGAATTGCTTGACTGTTTTTTCCCTGCACTGGAAATACCGCATAAGTTGCTGTTCCACTCAGCTGAATTTGAAAATTGCCCTCAGCTAGCAATTCAGGCTGAATACGAAGTAAGTAAAGACCGGTTTTCTCGGATTCAAATTTCACCGAGTCATTTTGCGTAGAAAAGGACTCCAGTTCCTTCCATTCGGGACCTTGCATTATATCCACGATTAGCTTGCTGCTGTCTGAAGCTTGCCATTGAACGAGGATGTTCATCGATGCGCCTTGTTCCAGCTGTATTTTCCATGCTTTGGCTTCTATACTTTTGGACTTAAAACTACCCTGAATGGACATAGGAATCGCCAACTCTGGAGCTTTCGAAATCGCTTCACTGGCAGACTGCTTCCACTCAGAACCAATTTTGGTTGCGGCAATTCCTGAATTTTCAAGTGTATTGAGATATGCTGTCCTGGCTGAGCTGGACTTAAAAATCCTCAGCGTTTGATTGTTACAAGAAAACAATAGAATAATAAGGCAAGCAAAAACGGGCAATATTAGTTTAGAGCTTTTCATGGTGTGATTTTAGCTTTCTCCTGTAGTTGGTACCATAGCTCAGGATTGTCGGTGATCAACTGAAAAACATTGACACTCACTATCCCAAAAATGACATGTGAGATGAGTAGTGCAATAAAAAAGTGAATATGAGAGAATTTAGGCGGGTGTGAATGTAAACTGATATATCCCTGCCAAACTCCTATGGCAACTAAACCACTGATGAAACCGATCAGTGCAGAATCCTCCAAATTGATTTGGAAAACGCCCCAGTTCCAAAGAAGAAAATAGGCAAACGAAAATAATACCCCAACCCCAAAATGAGCAGTTGTCCCTACGAGCAATGCATTTTTGGATGGATTATAATAATTACTTTCCCCTACCAGCATATTCCCTAGGATATGTATCACCTTCGTGAATTGCTTTGTAAGGCTTGCATATAGATACATACAAATAGTCATGGCTATAGTTCCTACCACTCCAGAAAGTATCGTAATAAAGAAATGTTTGATATCCATGATGCTTGGGTTTAGAAAAGAATGCGGGCAAAATCTTCAGAAATTGCCCGCAAAAGTTTAGACAGGAATTTTCATGGCATCTTCCCTTTCCCAGATTCTATGCTGGGCGATGGAATCAATGAAAGATTGCACATCTTGGTCGAATAGAACTCCCTTAGGATTGGCGTTTCTGGAAGCATAGGTCATGTCCCAAAGCTGCTCAGCAGCTCCATTAATCGCAATAAATTTGAAATGCTTATAAGATTCATCTACGAATCGGATCGCATCCGGATTTTTATGTAAAGTCTCAATGCTCTTTGCTCCATCAGGCACAAATACCGCATCAAACAATACCGAAGAAGTAGTCAAAAGACTGTGATCAACTTTAACTGCACTTCCATTGGAATCTGCTATTGATCCAGAATGTGAGCTAATTACTTTAGCTTCAGCACCCTCTTTTTTCAAAGCATTTTTATACGCTTCTAGTGATTTTGCATCCACCCCATCATCCGCAAGAACAGCTATAATTCTACCCTTTATTCCTTTACCAGGATGAGCCATAAGACTCAGCTTATCGGATTTCTGTATAGAAGGCTTCACTTCTTTTGGTTGGTAGTCTTTAGGATCGGCATCAGCAGGATAGCTATGATTTAGCGGAGGCGTAGGTTTAGTGATTGGGTTGATACCCAAGCCTTCCGCCACACCTTTTGCCAAATCCTCATTGACATAGGTAAGCATACCTACCATTCGTTCTCTTATATCTTCGCTTTTCACCTTACCTAGCTCAAACCGAATCGCTGAGATAATATGCTCCTGCTCCACCTTCGATTGACTCTCAAAGAAGAGCGTTGCCTGACTAAAGTGATCCATGAAACTGCTGCTTCTTTTTCGGATTTTGTGCCCTTCAATTTTTTCATGATGTGATACAAATCCCCCCTCAGCCATTTTTGCCTGAAAAGGACATCCACCTCCTATATTATTTGGATGATAGCTACTTTGTCCAGTATTAATCGTGTGACGAGAAATACCTCCACGCTGGTTATTATGAACTGGAGCTATCGGACGATTGATAGGTATTTCATTGAAATTCGGCCCTCCCAGTCTTGAAAGCTGAGTGTCAGTATAGGAGAACAATCTTCCTTGCAGTAGTGGATCATTTGTAAAATCAATTCCCGGCACCAAATGCCCAGGGTGAAAGGCAATCTGTTCAGTTTCCGCAAAGAAATTGGTTGGGTTTCTATCCAATACCATTTTACCGATCAGCTTGACGGGAACCAGTTCCTCAGGGATCAGTTTGGTCGGATCTAGCAAATCAAACTCAAATTTGTGTTCATCTTTCTCCTCTACGATCTGCACACCAAATTCCCATTCTGGAAAATTGCCGTTTTCTATCGCATTCCATAAATCTCTTCTGTGAAAATCCGGATCCTGACCAGAGATTTTCTGGGCTTCATCCCAAGTGACAGAATGTGTCCCCGCCACTGGCTTCCAATGGAATTTGACGAAGAAAGACTCACCCTTATCATTGACAAATCTATAGGTGTGAACACCGAAACCTTCCATCATACTAAGACTGCGAGGAATAGCCCGATCGCTCATAGCCCACATGATCATATGCATACTTTCAGGCATCAGAGAAATGAAGTCCCAAAAAGTATCGTGCGCTGAGGCGGCTTGGGGAATTTCATTGTGCTGTTCTGGTTTTACGGCATGTACCAAATCGGGGAATTTCATGGCATCCTGAATGAAAAACACAGGCATATTATTCCCTACTAGATCATAATTACCTTCCTCGGTATAAAATTTCACCGCAAAGCCCCGAACATCTCTAGCCAAATCCGTAGATCCTTTGAAACCAGCTACTGTACTGAATCTGGCAAATACTGGGGTTCTTTTTCCTTTTTCCCCAAGGAATCCAGCTTTTGTGAATTCAGAAAGATCACCATAAGATTCAAAGTAGCCATGAGCACCAGCTCCCCTAGCATGGACAATCCTCTCCGGAATCCGCTCGTGATCAAAATGAGTCATCTTCTCCCGGAAATGAAAATCTTCCATGAGTGTCGGTCCTCGATCTCCAGCTGTAAGGGAATTCTGATCATCGTTTACTCGCAGGCCCTGATTGGTAGTCATAGCTTCCCCGCTCCCGTCCTCCGTGTTCATGTAGAGGTCATCGATTTTTGGGTTTTTAGCATTCTTTTCAGCCTTCTCTTTTTCTGTCATGATAAAATGGTTTTTAGTGGTTGTGTTTCCAAAAACCTCTAAAAACATTCCAAGAGAAAAAGAATAAGGATGGATTCGTAAAATGAAGCAGTCTGAAAAACAATGTTGATATAGAGTGATTAAAATGCCTTGCCAATAAATCACTTCTAAAGAGGCAGCTTAAGTCGTTTTCCCTCAATTAGCGGGGTGAGCAAGGAGCTACCTAGTACTATCCCAACTTTAGTGAAAATTCAATTTTTATTAATCTTAAAATTTGCAGAGTTCAAACCTCATTTAAAAATGTCTTATAAATTCCTCAGAATGAGGATTAAAATCATAAAAAGAAATATGATTATCCGCAAAGATACCAGTCACCTTAAATTCTTTGCTTATCTGGTCGGAAGACCGATGACCGAAGACCGAAGCGGCCTCAATTCATAAGTTTAACATATCCTTTTTTGCTTTTGACTACATACTGGAACAAAAGCGGATATACATAAATAGAAAAAAGGATGACGCAAGCCACAAATTCATTTCGTGACAGTATCATCCATGTTATTTTGGTTTGGTGGAATTAATCTATTGATTTCCTTTTACCATTCTCATCAAATGTAAATGTTTGATTTGGGCCTTCTTTCATACGAAATTCAAGTTCATAATAGGTAATGCTATTTTCCTCAAATCTTCTTTTGACAAGAATACTATCAGGGTGAATGTCACTTGTATTTTCTATCACAGTGAGTAATTCCTGAGGCAGATTGATGGAATCTTTGGATTCAATGACTACAGGTATTGATGTACCATCAGTAAGCCTCATACTCGTATCCGTTCCCGCTTTCATTTTCTCATCTATCGCTGTGGATTCATCCACTTCCATAATGCCGTCATCTGTGACGCTTCCATATTCCTTTTCCTCATTGCAGCTCATAAGGACGGAGGAAAGTGCTAGTGCAAATAGTGCTATGTGCTTTTTCATAAAATGGTTGGTTAAATTGAATAGGTTGATGTAAGGTTTAAATCAAAATTTAACCCAAGAGTGAATTATCGGCATCAGGAGCATTAAAAGCGGTTTTATCTTAAGCCAATGAATGAATACTACTCTATATTTCCCCGATATGTGGAAAATACCTCGCAGTATACAATCGCCAATTCTTATTTTTTGCTGAATTTATCCCACAATTTCTCTCCCCATTTACTTAGGAAATTCTGCTCATCAGCGCCTTCTACATCTTCTTCTCCCAGCGCATATCCTAGAGGTTCAAGTGAAGGAGTAGCATCAAAAATTATTTTGGCGATACCAGCGATTGGAATACTCAGTATCATCCCGACTATCCCCCATATTGACCCACCCAAAATTACTACGACTATAGTGACCAGTGGATTCACCTCCACTTTGCTTCCCACTACATAAGGCTCCAAAATGTAACTTTCTACAAATTGAGCCAAACCAAAAGTGAGCGACACCCCGATAATACCGCCCAATTCTGCTCCAGCAAAAACCGCCATGATCATCGCTAGCGCATAACCTATGATATTCCCAATAAATGGAACTAGGGATAAAATCGCCGCTATTACACTAATCAAAATGGCATTTTCTATTCCAGAAATGGACAATCCTATGGTATAAATAATGGCTAAAAAAACGATTAGTATAAAACGTCCTACTATGAAATTCAAAGCTAACTCTATGGAATGCTTCATAACCTCCTCAGCTTCTTTCCGGTTTTCTCTGCTGAAAAACTTCAGTATTGATAGCTTAACCTTATTTCTATATAGCAGCAAAAAGAAGAGGTAAACCAAGGTCAATACTGCACTCGACAGGAAGCTGAAAAAATTCATAACTATAGTACCAATTTCCTGAGATGCTTTGGTCACGATTTTTTCGGGCGAAGATTGATTTGAACTTGATGCCGCCTGAGAAGGTTGGCTTGCATCTTTAGCCTTATCAGGATCGCCTTCATTAGTGGAGGAAGAAGCTTGCCCGTTCGCCCCAAACATGCCTAATTGCTGCTCAATATTCAATCCTGTTTTCTCGTTGATAGTTTGCTGAAACTCTTCCAATTTGGGTTCTGCTTTGCTTTTTATCTCTGGCCAGCGCTCCGAGATATTTGCCACCTGAGCAGATATGATGACAAAAAAAGCAATAAAGACCAGCAAACTCAAAAGCACACTAACCAGAGCTGAAAGTCCCTTTGAGAGCTTCCAGCTTTCAAACTTCCTGCAAAGAGGAATACAAATCAAAGTCAATAAAACGGCGATAGCAAATGGCTTTAAAAAGCCAGCAGCCTCTATTACTCCTACAATAGAAAAGTACGTGCCTAGTACTATGAGCGTAAGAATAAGAAGTATTTCCTTTGATTTCATTTCGTTTTAATTGTGCTGTGAAATTGATTTTTTTATCTCGTGCAGAGGAATTCTCCTAGTCCCCAGTATAGCTCACTCGCCATAGTGTATTTCCAGTGTCATCATTTACCAGGAGTGACCCATCGGGTAAGACGGTCACATCTACTGGCCGTCCATAAACTTCAGATTCAGCAGAATCCGAAACGAAGCCTTTGAGAAAATCCATAGGTTTTCCGGCTGGTTTCCCATTAGCAAAGGGTACAAAAAGAACCTTGTATCCAGCCAGTTCCTCACGATTCCATGAACCATGCTGTCCTACAAATGCACCATTTTTAAATTCTTCTGGGAAGGTAGAACCATCATAAAAAGTAAGTCCCAAAGATGCCGTATGACTTCCCACTGGGACATCCGGAATGATCGCCTTCTCCACCAACTCCTGGCCTTTTCCTTCCATTCTAGGATCTTCTATCTGTCCAAAGTAGGAATATGGCCATCCATAAAAACCTCCCTTTTTCACGCTCGTGATATAATCAGGCACCAAATCATTACCTATCTCATCCCGTTCATTTACAGCTGTCCAAAGCTCCGAGGTCGTAGGATTCCACGACATTCCTACAGGATTTCTGAGACCACTTGCATAGATGATCTCTCCAGAGCCATCAGGGTTGATTTCTAGAATCCCGGCTCTCCGGTGCTCCTCTTCCATTCCATGCTCAGCTACATTACTTGCAGATCCTACGGAGATATAAATTTTACTTCCATCTTCATTTGCAATCAAATTTCGAGTCCAGTGGTTATTATATCCTCCTGCAGGAAGATCAACAATTTTCTCACCCTCGCCATCAAGCTTCAGTTGCCCTGATTTATAGGGGTATCTATACAGACCATCCGTATTGGCTATGTAGAAAAAATCATTCAAAATGAGCATACCATAGGGTTGATTCAAACCCTCTTTGAAAACTTCTTGGGTTTCAAAATCACCGTTTTCATCTTTGTCTCGGAGGATCGTAATCCGGTCTGCACTTCCTTTAGTATTACTTTCAGCTACGAACAAATCCCCATTAGGACCGACGTAAGTGTTTCGTGGGTTATCCAGTTCTTCGGCAAATTTGGTAACAGTAAATCCTGTTGGAGCGGTAGGCATCTTTCCTTCTGGCCAATCCACGAGCTTACTTTGGTTCCTCACCGATTCTGTACTATAAGGAGGGGGTAAAATAAGTTCTCCTACAGCTGTCTGTACCGTATCTGGGCTGGTTTGCGATAATTCTTCTTTTTCTTCTTTGGATACCTTTTCCTGACATGAGGCAAAGGATAATGTAGCTAAAGCTAAAAGTGGTATAGTAGTTTTGAATTGCATAATAGGTTGATATTTGATTCCCAATCCAGAAAAAGATCAATCATAAAGCCAAAAGTAGAAATGGGGTTTTTAAGCCATTCTAAGTAGGCAAAAGGGTATTTGAAAAGAAAATCACCGCATTTTCTTTAAGCATATGTGAAAAAAAATTCCCAGTTCGGGTCTATAAAGGAGTTTGTTTGACCCTATCCCTCTAGTAATTTCAGAGCTTTTTCTATGCTCACACCTTTCCCCAGGACTTCTGTAAAAAGCCTGGGATACTTTTTCAATCTATCTTTCATAGTGAAAATCGTAAAATCATTTTTATCCAACTTGCTGTTCACTTCTTTCCAAAGCAAAGGTGTGGACACAGTTCCACCAGGCTTAGGACGAACACAATATGCTGATGCTAGCGTCTGACCGCGACGATTCTGAAGATAATCCAGATAAATCCTTCCCTTTCGGGCTTTGAGGGATCTTTCCATCGTAGTGAGTTTGGGATGCTGCTCCTGAATAATCGTACAAAGAAGCTTACAAAAGTCCCTACCTTCTTCGAAAGTATAGTTGGCTTCTAGAGGAATGTAGATATGCAGTCCACTTGCGCCAGAAGTTTTGCAGTACCCATCAATCTGTAATTCCTCAAGCAGTTGATGAAAAGCTTGCGCAACTTCTATGACTTGCTTGAAATCATTTTTGTCCGAAGGATCGAGATCTATGACTATATAATCCGGTTTATCCAGAGAGGTAATTCTTGAATTCCATGGATTTATCTCAATACAGCCCAAATTTGCCATATAGATCAGAGTAGCTTCATTTTGACAAAGCATATAATCAATATTTTTCTCCGAAGACTCAGAATAAACAGAGGTTGTTTGGATCCAGTCCGGATATCCTTCCGGCGTATCCTTTTGATAAAAACCATCCTTGTCTATTCCATTGGGATGGCGATGAAGATTCTGGGGGCGATCCTTCAAAAAAGGCAAAATGTATTTTGAAACCGAAAGATAATAGTCAATCAAATCGTACTTGGTAATTCCTTCTTTTGGCCAGAGTGCTTTCTCAAGATTACTTACAGGCACGTTAATTCCATCAATTTCCAATGAATTTTCAGAATTGGAATCCCTTTTCAAAGCATCTTTTGGTCTTTCTGCTTCCAATTGCTGAGGGAGCTTATCATTTCTCAATCCCTTAAAAACGGGCTGCCGAAGCCTGTCATTATCCGTCCATTCTGCAAAAGTCACCTCAGCTACCATGACAGAATGAAGCCAGATAGGCTTTCTTCCATTGAGATTTATTTTATCAGGAAAAGGTGATTGGGATTGTTTGATTTTTTTAAACTGCGCGAGTAAGTCTTTTTGCTGTGCAATGGAAAAACCCGTTCCACAATTCCCTACATACTTCAATTCATTTTTCTCCTGCAAACCCAATATCAAGGAACCGAATGGTCGGTTTTCTGATTTGGTGTAACCGCAAATCACAGTTTCTATGCTCTCCTGGGTTTTGAATTTGACCCAGTCATCTGAACGAACATCAGGATAGTAATGGGAATCTGCTTTTTTGCCGATGATTCCCTCCAAACCCTTTTTCTTCACTTCTTCAAAAAATGCTTTTCCTCCACCTCTCAAATGCTCACTGTACCTAACTTTTGGAACATCTTCTACCAGAGCCTCCAATAATTCCTTCCGCTCCTCAAGTTTCAAATGGATAATGCTATGCCCATCCAGATAGAGTAGATCAAAAACTACGTACACCAACTGACCTTTTGGCTCATCAGCAAAATGCTGCAGCCATTGAAATCTCGAAACCCCGTCCTTATCCAAACTTACAACTTCTCCATCCAAAATAGCATGTTTAGGAAGCTGCTTCAGCCCGTCTATTAATTCTGGATAAATTTCTGAGTAGTCTATCCCATTGCGGGAATAAAGGCTAGTTGCAGAATTGGAGTGGTTGCAAATCATCCTATAACCATCCCATTTGATCTCATAAAGCCAGTTTTTGGAGGAAGGGAATTTCAAGTTTTTACTCGTAGTAGCAAGCATAGGGGAAACTTGCTGCTTGAGCGTGATTGCTTCAGGAGCTCGAGTAGAATGAGTTGCTTCAGCTTCCCCCAAATGCAGGTTTGCATCATAATCCAGATCTGTAGCAAATTCGTCCTTCTTTTTGATCAAAAGCCAGTTAGGCTTTTTCCCTTCAAACTTGGTCTTCACTAAAGCAAAATCCCCTTGAAGCTTTGTTCCAAAAAAAGTGATTTTCAGATCACCATTCTGATACATTTTGGAGAGTGATTTTTTCTCGTCAGAAACTGGCGAATAGGTGCCGGTATCCCAAATCGTCATCTCTCCGGCTCCATAATTCCCTTTGGGGATAGTGCCATGAAAATCCAGGTACTTCATCGGATGATCTTCAGTCTCAACTGCCAATCTTTTATCATTAGGATTCAAAGACGGACCTTTCGGAACTGCCCAACTTTTGAGAACGCCGTCAATTTCTAGCCTGAGATCAAAATGCAGGTGGCTCGCATCATGGCGTTGGACTACAAATCGGAGTTCACCCGTTTGGAGTCCAATATCTCCACGAGGTTCATTTGTCTTGTTGAAATCCCGTTTCTTATTGTATTCCTCGAGAGCCATTAGGATGCTTTTTTACGCTTTTCCAAACTTGCTTTTAATTGAGCCATAAGATCTTTGGTAGGGGTGTTTTCAGGTACAAATTTCTTAACCACCGCTTTCTTTCCTTTAGATTTTGCTTTGATCACCTTCATCAACTGTTCGTTGTACTGATCCTTATACTTAGAAAGATCAAATTTCTCGCTGTATTGCTCTATGAGCGATTCAGCCATATCCATCTCTTTTTTGGTGACTTTGGAGCTTGAGATTTTCAGGTCAGTGGGGCTTCGTATTTCATCCGAAAATCGAATGACATGAAGTACCAAAGCATCCTTATAGATTCCTATTAGGCATAGGTTCTCTTTTTGACGCATAACGAAAGTAGCCAGACCAAGCTTTTTGGTCTTCTTCAAGGCATCCCGCAATAAATTGTAGGCTTTTCCACCTTCCTTCTGGGGCTCTAGAAAATATGGTTTTTTGAAAAGCATATCAGCCACATCCACCTCATTCACAAAAGCCTCTATCTCCACAACTTTGCTTTTTTTGGCATTGGCCTGCTCAAAGTCCTCATCCTCCAGGATGATGTACTTATCATCCATTTTATATCCTTTCACAATATCTTTCCACTCCACTTCCTTCCCGGATTTCTCATTTACTCGCTGATATCTAATGCGCTCGTGATCTTTTGAATCCAGCATATCCAGGTCTATGCGTCGATCTTCGGAAGCTGAATACATTTTGATAGGGATATTTACCAGGCCGAAACCCAGAGTGCCATTCCAGATTGATTTCATAATTTCTTCTCTTTAGGATTAGTCGTTTCTTAGAATCTTCAATTGATGCTTTGCTAAAGAAATCTTCACCGTAGGGGCTGTTTTTTCATAAAGTGTCCTATGCTCAAACAACTCATCATCTACATGAAAAGGCAGGTAAGTGCTGATTTTGATTTTCTTTGCTTTGATAGTTTCGAATGGACTAGAAACCTTCCCTTTCTTCTGAGCTTTCAAAAACGCTTTGAGCTCGTCTTTCTGATTTTCTTTTACCAGCATTACATCCAAATAATCGTCACTATGATCTGCTGAGGGCGCAAGTTCAAGTTGGGGCCCAAGTTGCTTGGTATTCATGATTTCTATCCAGACATATTCACCTGAATAATCATGTTTGTCTAGTTTGATTTTATAGTTGTGAACAGGAAGTTCTTTCTCTAACTTAATCAGGTTTTTGATACCAAAATCAACTTTTGAATCCTCGTCGCCTATCAGCCTTTTACCCCTATCTATCTGGAGCAGCAAAGCTGTAAAAATCCCCCAGCCAATACCTTCCACAAACCAACCCCTATCTTCTTCAGTCTTATACTCCCCTATACTGAGGTACTGAAAATCTTCATTTTCGAATTGATCGACGATCTTCTTATAGTAATCAGTCAGATCCAGACTTCCAGCTATATTATTGGCGTTACCAAAAGGAAGTATCGCTATTGGACATTTGATATCTCGAAGTTCCAACAGGATTTTCTCTACTGTTCCATCTCCCCCAGCGATCATGATCAGATCGTAACTAAGCTCAAATACTTTTTGGTAATTATCTTCCTTACAGTTTTGAGCAAGGATGCTCGCCCCTTGTTTTTCAAGAGATTTAATAATCTTGGTCAGCGGAAAATCCTCGTTTCCGGCAGATGGGTTATAGACTAATATGATCTTCATGAGTTTTTAGCTATAAAAGTTCTGCTTGCTATTTGCATGCTAAAAGGAAACCAAACTAACTAACCATGAATATTTTGATTACGAATGATGACGGAGTTTATAGCCCTGGTATTTTGGAATTGGCAGAGGTAGCTGCAGAATTCGGCGATGTACGTATCGTCGCTCCCGATGTGGAGCAATCCTCCATGGGCCATGCTGTCACGGCGACCCGACCTCTTTCCTATCGCAAAACGAAGATTGGAGATTTCGACGCTTATCGGGTAAATGGAACTCCTGCCGACTGTGTTTCTCTGGGAAGCTTTCACTGGGAAAAAGTAGATGCTGTACTTTCGGGAATTAACCTAGGTCCAAATCTGGGTAATTCCATGTGGCATTCTGGTACGCTTGCAGGAGCAAAACAAGCCGCATTGCTCGGAATAAAAGGAATTGCTCTGAGTACACCTACACAAAAAGAAGAGTATAACTTCACTCATATCAGACCCTACGCAAGAGAAGTAATCTCCTATCTTCTCGGCCAGGAAGGCCCCAAATTAGTGAATGTAAACTTTCCTTTCTCCCCTAAGGGAATCACCTGGACACGTCAGTCAGTACGCCAATATGATGGACTGGTCAAACCTTCTGAAGATCCTATGGGAAGAAAACATTTTTGGTTTACGGTGGTGCCATTGGAGGAAGCGGAGGAAGGGACAGATCGCTATGCCATAGAGAACAATTTGGTTTCATTGACTCCATTACGACTGGATTTGACAGACGAATCTCAGCTCGTGAAACTTTCAGGAATGAATATTTTCAAGAAGTAACTTCCTATTCTGTTGGGGTGATTCCTCCCTGTTTTATGCAGAGTTTTCTACAAGCATGCTCTAAAAACCATCCCAACAGGAATTAATTTCTTATCACAGATTGATAGTGTTGTAAGAAGTAGTCAAAGGAAGTCTGTCCTTTCAATAAAATTCCATTGAGAAATTATCTCAGGTATAATTCCCCAAATCAAGTCCACAAATTGAGAAAAATAAGTCTCTGATTATTCACCACTAAATGTGTGAACTGTGTTTTAAAGCGTTTCAAAAGGCTTTTTGTTTTTGGTTACTTTTTTGGAAATGATTCTTAACATCCACCTCTGTGATGGTGGAAAGAAACACTCTTAACTCTTAAATTTTTAAGAATATGGATTCATACTCAATAAATACTCAAACACCTTCATCGCCGAAAGGCGTGACTTGGTTTCCGGTGAGAAGTAAGAAACATGTAAATCAAGAAATAGAAAGATTAAAGTCTGAAGGTATCTCTTCTCTGACCCTAGGTATAAACTGCGCAAAGTTTAATACCAAGAAAGGCTTGAGATGGTATGATTGGTTAGTTCCTACTTTGGCGGAGAATTTTCATCTTGAACTTTGCTTTGACAATTTCTACTACACTCCTACAGCATCATATAACAGAAAGCATAGTTTATCTGAAATAGTTGAGCACTTCATACTCAAGCATGGGCAGTATTTCACTGAAGTAGAACTTTGGAGAAATCCTGCCAAAAGAGCAAATGACGAAATATGTGAAAACATCTTCTCCGAAGACGTGGTTTTCACTGCCACTTGGGCAAAACACCTAGGAAAGAAGGTGAGTTTAGGAAGAATCAAGACTATGGATTTTGAATGGATCATAAAACTGATCTCCTGCCAGTTTCTGAGTACTATTGAATGCCTTAAAATTGATAAGGAGACGAAGGCTTGGAACACAAACACCAGATTTTATGAGAGAACGCTACGTAGTCTCTTTGAAGCAAAAGGTGTAAAAACTGAGATCAAAACTTCAGACATCCCTTTACGCAATCTACAAACATCCAGCGGAGATATTGCTTGCTGAAAGACTTAACCTCCAATTGGATCACGAATCACAATTTAGGTTTGTCTTCTACATAATGAGAATTTAATTCCTTGAGATAATAGTCAGTGATGACGCTCAATCTGAATTTATCTCAGTTTAATAGTTCCTAAGGCAGGAAAAGTACCATCGCCATAATTGGCTAATAATTTGGATTTTGATCGGAAAAATTAACCCTAACTCAGATGACTAGTTTGACCCCCATGAAAAGCGATTGCACTATAGCACTGGAAAAATGCATCGTGGATTGCCAGAGGTTTGTTCAGGCTCATAAGAGCACAAGTGGAATGGAGAAATGCATTGAACTCTGTCAGCTCTGCATTGGCGCATGTGCTGACTGTCTAGCTGCATGTGAAGCTGCTCGATTGGATCGTGGAAAGATGATGTACGCCTGTGTAGATGCCTGCCATAAATGCGTCCTTGAATGTGAAAAGCACAACAATGAATATTGTCAGCGCTGTGTCGACTCATGCAATAACTGCATTGAGGAATTAAGGTTAGTAATGGCCTAAACCAGCTCACAAACCACTTTACAAAATCCTCAGACCACTAACTAAACCAACTATGACTTACCCACACCAACCATACTTTTCCAGAATCCTAGATACAATCGGACATACTCCATTGCTTAGATTGACCAGATTATATCCTAATTCTCAGTTGAAGATCTATGCTAAAATGGAGGCTTTCAATCCAGGTGGAAGCATCAAGGACAGAACCGCGCTACAACTCATTACCCATGCAATGGAAAATGGGTTATTAAAAAAAGGAGACACAGTCGTAGAATCCAGCTCGGGAAATATGGCCATCGGTCTTGCGCAAACCTGCAAATATTTCGGATTGAAACTGGAAGTAGTAGTGGATCCTATGGTCAACACACAGAATGTAAAGATCATTAAAGCATTTGGAGGTAAAGTAAATTATGTGAATTCCCCAGCCAAAGTAGGAGGTTTTCTCCAAGCAAGGCTAGATAAGGTTCAGGAGATATTGGATTCCAATCCTAGAAGTTTTTGGACAAATCAATATGGAAACACTCAAAACCCTATTGCTCACAAGCAAACTATGCATGAAATAGTGAAGGATCTAGGATACGCTCCTGACTATCTTTTCGCAGCCACCAGTACCTGTGGCACGCTCATGGGATGCGCAGATTATATCAAAACGAACAAACTAAACACAAAGATTGTAGCAGTAGATGCTGTAGGTAGTGTGATTTTCGGCACGCCTGCCGGAGAACGAAAAATCCCAGGGCATGGAGCTGGAAGGGAATCTCAATTCCTAAAGAGAGAATCGATTTTTAACGTCGTTCACGTAAGTGACGCAGAATGTGTGGAGGGCTGTCATAGACTGATAAATACAGAGGCGATTTTATGTGGTGGCTCTTCAGGTGCAGTTACCCACGCAGTGCAAAAATTCGCAGCCTCCGTGCCTAGTGGATCTACCATTGCAATGATTTTGTGTGACCGTGGAGAGCGGTATCTAGATACAATTTATAACGAGGATTGGGTAAGCGAAAACATTACCGAATTGGAAAAAGTATTGATCTAATCAAGATCAAATCACAAATAAAAAGGGAGAGATGTTTAAAGAGCCATTCAAAATGAGAGTTGGAATAATCGGGCTTGGACCAAAAGGACTGTATGGTTTAGAACGCCTGCTAGCAAACCTAGCGCGGGATAATCAACAAATTCCCGTAGAAATTCATCTGTTCAATAAATCAACTTCTTTTGGTGCAGGGTACATCTATAATTGCCAGCAACCCTCCTATTTGATGATGAATTACGCCAATGGATACATCAATATGTGGCCAGATCAGGAGCCGTGCCCTATTGTTCCTCAGCCCAAATCCTTTGTCGATTGGCTAAAAGAGCATCAGGCTGAATTCCCTAAAGCTAGTCCCTACACTTTTTCTTCTCGTGCTACTGTAGGAAGGTACCTTTCCGAAGGCTTTGCAGAACTTCTTAATTCCTGTCCTGCTCATATCACTATCGTAAAGCATGTGGGTGAAGTAAAGGACATACGACAAGAGGAGGACGACTACCATATTAGCTACCAAGATTCAAATTCCAAAACAACAGTAGACGATATTCACCATATTCTCATTGCCACAGGGCATCCCTGTGTCAATGATCCTGAGTCACAAACCCAAACTAATCATGTTGACTTCATTTATCCTGTTTCACGGCAATTATCAAATATCCCAGCTGGAAGCAGCGTCGCGATTAAAGGAATGGGACTCACCTTCATCGATGCTGTTCTGGCACTAACAGAGGGGCGAAATGGCAGATTCGAAGAGGACATAAATGGGATTGTAACCTATATCAAATCAGGACAAGAACCTGCAATGATTTATCCTTTTTCACAATCAGGCTTGCCTATGATTCCACGAGGGAACACCTATGGAAAACCCGCTTATACCCCATACTATTTCACAAAAGAATCCCTTGAATTCGTAGAAAATCTGGAGGGGAAATATCATTTTGAGCGACAGTTATTGCCATTAATCGAACAGGAATTCAAAGCCGTTTATTACGCTAAGCTTTTTAGCGCAAAAGGCCATGAGCTCTCGCTTGCACGAGATTTCACAGAAGTAGAATATCAAATCGATGGCTTTCTAGAAAAGTATCCTGAGACTAAGAGATTTGATTTTCAGGAATTTCTAAGAGCTCCACTTTCCAACATTGATCTCCATAAAACCACATTAGATTATATTCAAAGAAGTATTCTGGAAGCAGAGATCGGGGTAGAGAGCAGTGCTTTTGCTGCAACTGCTGAACTATGGAGGCACTTGAGTGAGTTTTTCAACGAAGTCTACAAATTCGGTGGTCTCATGCCCCAGTCCCAAAAAACTTTTCTGGAAGAGTATGCAGGCCACTTGAATAGAATCTCGTACGGTCCACCCATTGAAAACATGAAGAAAATAGAGGCCATCGCCCAAGCTGGTTTGATCGATTTTTCTTTTGCCCAAAACCCTAACATCTCAAAATCAGCTGGCTATTCTTTATCCAATAGCAAGCAAGAAGTTATTCAAGCTGACTACATGATAGACGCGCGAATCCCAAAAATTCAACTCCAGCGTTGTCCTGGAGAATTCTATGGAAACTTACTGGAAAGAGAACTAATTCTCCCTTATGTGAATAGGCAGGAAGGCCGTCTCGACTACAGACCTGGATGTATATCCATCAATGAAAAAGGCCACCCTCAGGACGACACGGGATTTGCAAATACTGCTATCACTTTCACCGGCACACCCACAGAAGGTCTAACATATGATAATGATACCCTCTCGCGTAAAAGAAATGATTTCGTCAGCGATTGGGCAAAAGACATCACAGAAAATCTTCTCTCCCTCAATACTGAATCACAACTCAATCCTACTTTATACTGATGGCCAACTTACCTACTTTGACTCCTATCACCTCTCCCTGGATGCATGAATTAATGGAAGAGACCTCTGTCTTGAACCAACTCCTCGAAAAACATGGTTCGCCAATCAACCTACATCAGACAGATTCTATGGAGGAAAACTTCAACTCCTATCATAGGGTTTTTGAAAAATTCGGACTGAAGCATAAAATATTCTTTGCGCGCAAAGCCAACAAGACGAAGGCTGTGGTTCAAAAAGCCAAGGCATTGGGAATGGGAATAGACACTGCCAGCCTCCAGGAATACTTGCAATGCCTGGAAATGGGAATTGACCCGGAGGATTTGATCATCACTGCTGCTGTAAAAAACCGAGAGTTGGTAGAGAAAGCTGTGGAAAATGGGAGTGTACTAATTCTGGACAATAGCGACGAATGTGAGCTAGTTCAACAGGTAGCGGCTAAGCAGAATAGAAAAGCGAAAATTGGCTTTCGTGTAAGTGGGTTCTTTGTGAATGAGAAAAAGCTCTACAGTAGATTTGGCTTTGACCTTCTTGAGATTGACAGCTTTATCACCACCAACTTTCTGGAGTCGGATAATTACAATTTACTCGAATACAAGGGATTACATTTTCACCTGAATGGCTATTCCATAGAGCAGAGAAGTTTTGCTCTAAATCAGTGTTTGTCCTTTTCTCAGCTTCTCGCAAAGAAGGGACTAAGGACAGAATTTATCGACATAGGAGGAGGTATTCTTATGAATTACCTGAAGTATGAAACAGAATGGGATTATTTCAATCAGCAGCTCAGGAAAGCTGTAAGTAAAAAAATAAAAGCTATTACCTATGAAAATCAAGGACTTGGACTTGAAGTTATAATGGGGGTTTTACATGGAGAGCTTAAATCTTATCCTTTCTGGAATGCTGTCTCTAAAGGCGATTTTCTATACCAAATCTTAACACATAAGGATCATTTGCAGAAATCCATGGCTGAACTTACAAAGGAACTTGATATAGAAATAAGGATGGAACCAGGCCGCTCCATGCTAGATCAGGTGGGTATGACAATAGCAAAAGTTGCCTTTAGAAAGCAGGATTCAGCTGGGGATTGGTTGGTTGGCTTGGAGATGAATATGACACAGATGTTGAGTGGAAGTGCTGATTTCCTACTAGATCCATTTGTTATATATCAGAAAGAACAGGAAGATGGTGAGCCGGTGGAAGTTTTCTTCACCGGGGCATATTGTCTGGAAAGAGATCTATTACTGAAGCGAAAAATACCATTAGGTCGGTTACCACAGGTTGGAGATTTAGCGGTCTTCGTCAATACAGCTGGCTATATGATGCATTTTTTTGAGTCTAGCGCACATCTTTTCCCATTGGCCACAAACCTCAATTGGAATAGAACTACAGAAAATGGTAAAATAGATCTAGCTCATTTTCAGAATGACGAGAATCTCTAAACAACTCTAATATGATAGTAAGCCCTATAAATAAAGGCTGGAAAATCATCTTTCACAAAGCCCACGCACTTCTTGCGATGGATATAGGTTTGAAATTAGATCGCTCTCTTTGGCCTCTCCCTAAATACTGGGCGGCTGGGATGGAAAGCATAGGAGAGCATGACAATGACCAACCTAAGTGGCTAGAGCGTGATAATCTCACAGAATCAGGCGCTCCACTCGACTACCGCCAGCGAAAGGAAGTTGATTTGGAGCAAGCAAAAGCCGTAGCCAACAGTGCTAAGTACAAATCTAGTTTTATAGTATTGATGGTCGCTGCACATTTTCAGAAACTTTATGGCGAGTCCAAAGAATTGAAAGTCCAGAAGTTTCTGGAGGAAATGAAGGAAGCCTGTGATGAGATTTTGGTTAATTTAAACTTGGAAAAAAAGCAAGTTACGCAGTGCTACGAATTCTTGAGATTTTGTGATGATCTATCGCTAGCCTTATGTCAAAATGATTTCGAGAACCACAAAGAGGCCGTACAAATCGAGCCCATAGCAGGTGAAGAAAAAATTTCCTTGAGTCAACTTCCAAACGGAGAGTTCCTACTTGATCCATGGATTTTTGAAGAAGATGAGGTGGTTTTTAATGCAGAGTGTTTTACCACTACCACAGATTTTTACAATGAAGATGCAGAGCTAAAAAATGACTTAGACTTACTTCATCCTTCTGAAAAAAAATATCTATTCAAAAAAAGAGGTATATAATCATACCCTTTCTGTCTTGAATATCAGTTTAATGCTCTTTCTTTTTTCATTCTAGATCCACTTCTAAGTTTAGGATAAATTATCCAAATACCAGCCTACTTAGCGTAGTCGATTAACCAGTTTCCTATTAAGTAATTCGAGCATAAACAAAGCAATTGGTATCAGTTCGGATAATCAAATTGGTTGCTAACTTTTAGTTTATAAATTTCATATCTTGATCAAGTTTGCATGGATTAAACACTATTGAAACCCCTAAATTTGTGAGCTCAACTAACAGTAGATGGAATTTTTTCTCGAAGAAGAACACCCTTGGAGAGCATTATAAAAATATAGATTGGAAAGCGACCCCTCTTGGAGATGTAGGCGATTGGCCTGTCAGCTTACTAACGACGATTTCAATGATTATGGAGCACCCCTTGCCCATGTGCATTTTTTGGGGCGGAGATTTCGTGAAATTATACAATGATAATTACGCGGAAATTCTTGGGGACACTTCTCATGCCAGGCTACTGGGTAAAAGCGCTAAAGAATCAGATCGAGAAAAATGGCCTAGAAGAGCTGGAATTTTCAGCAAAGTCATGAAGGGTAATTCTGTACAGCTAGCTGACTCAATGATAGTTACGACAGGTGGCATTGTAAGCAATAAGTTTTACGATTTCAACTACAGCCCTATTCGAGATCTAAAAGGAAATATCGGCGGTGTGCTTTGCACAGCAGTGGAAATAACCGATAAAAAAATAGTAGAAGAGAAACTTATTGAGAGCAAAGATCAATTGCACTTTGCAATAGATGCAGCGGGATTGGGAACTTGGGATTACAGTCCTTCCAACAACACCTTTACGGGAAATGACAAGCTTAAATCATGGTTCGGCTTGGCTCCCGATGAAGAAATTGACTTGAACAAAGCCCTCGCTGCGATCGTCCCGGAGGACAAATCGCGGGTAACAAAAGCCATTCAAACTGCGCTTTTATATGAATCCGGTGGCAATTACAATATCGAGTACAGTATCATCAATCCGAATTCTGGTCAAAGAAGAATTGTACATGCGAAGGGAAAAGCATGGTTTACAGATGAAAAAATCGGATATAGATTAAATGGTACGGTGGAAGATGTAACACAGCAGGTACAAGCGAGAAAAGCAATTGAAGAAAGTGAACAAAGCATCCGCTCTATAGTGGCCAACGCTCCATTTCCTATCGGTGTATATGAAGGCAAAGATTTGATAATTACACTGGCTAATCAATCTATTCTAGATGTGTGGGGAAAAGGGAATGATGTAATAGGAAAGTCTTATAGAACAATATTACCAGAACTTGAAAACCAAGAGATTTTCGATCAAGTATATGGGGTCTTTTCAACTGGAATCCCCTTTCATGCCAAAAATCAAAAAGTAGATATTATGATCGAGGGAGTACTTCTCCCCTTCTATTTTAACTACAGTTTCACCCCTCTTTACAACACAGCAGGTGAAGTCTACGGCGTGATGAACACGGCAGCAGAAGTCACGGACATCCATCTCGCAAAGCAAAAGGTAGAAGAAAGCGAAAAGAGGTTTAAGGATTCAGTTAAGCAAGCTCCCTTGGGCATTACCATTCTAAGAGGAGATGATTATACGGTAGAAATGGCCAATGAAAATTATCTCCTTTTAGTTGATAAAAGCGAGGAAGAATTTATAGGAAAACCGCTATTCGAAACTCTACCAGAAGTTCAGGAAGTGATAGAAGAGATATTTTTAGAAATAAAAAGAACAGGTACACCTTTTTTCGGAAATGAGTTTCCTATAACCCTGAATAGATATGGAAGGCATGAGGCCACCTATTTTAATTTTGTATATCATCCACTTAAAGAGGATAGTGGAGAAATCAGTGGGATAATGGTAGTGGCAACGGAAGTTACGGCAACTGTGAAAGCAAAGCATTTACTTCAAGAGAGTGAGAAACATTTCCGAAGTATGGTCATGCAATCTCCTATCCCGATGACGATTTTGAGAGGTGAAAATTATATCATCGACTCTGCCAATAAAGTGATGTTTGAATCCATTTGGAGAAGAAAACCATCCGAAGTAATCGGCATCTCGATCTTAGATGCATTCCCGGAACTTAGAGACCAAAAGTATCCCGAGCTGTTAAAGAAAGTCTATACATCGGGAAAATCTCATAGTGAAAAAGAATCAGTAGCTCTAGTGGCTGGGGACAACGGTTTACAAAAATTTTATTTGGATTTCGAGTATGCCCCTCTACATGATACAGAAGGAAAAGTATCGGGTATCATGATCACGGTGAATGATGTGACTGATAAAGTGGAAGCCAGATTGAAAGTAGAGGAAAACGAAGAAAGACTGAATATTGTAATTTCTGCCAGTGGTCTAGGCGTGTGGGAGTTTAACTTAAAGACGAAAGAAAGTATAATTTCTAACAGGTGCAATGAGATAATTGGGGTATCAGATTTAAAGAAAATTTCGAATGCTCAATTGATGGAAAAATTCCATTCAGAGGATTTAGATACAGTCAAACTAGCCTATGAAAAAGCATATAAAACCGGCAGCCTATTTTACGAATGCCGCGTCTTGCGCGATGATAGTGAGCGATGCTGGATAGAAGTGAGAGGTAAAGTCTTTTTTGACCAAAACAACGAGCCTGAGCGAATCGTCGGCACTATCCGGGACATTACTGAAGAGAAGAACTTCCACAAATTATTATTAGAACGGGAAGAGAAATTCAGACTTCTTGCTGATTCCTTGCCACAGATAATTTGGACGTCGGATAGTGAAGGCAAGGTCAATTATTATAATCAAGCTATATACGATTTCACAGGGTTATCTGCAGATGAACTGAGCAAAGACGGATGGGTTCAAATGGTACACCCAGATGACAGAAAGAAAAATATTGAGAAGTGGACTCAGTCTATATCAAGTGGTAAAGACTATCATTTCGAGCATCGATTTAGAAAGTCAGATGGAACATATCGCTGGCAATTAAGCCGTGCTATACCCCAAAGAGATGATCAAGGAAACATAAAAATGTGGGTAGGCTCCAGTACTGATATCCAAGATCAAAAACTTTTTACAAATGAGCTCGAAAAGCAGGTAAAAGATCGAACTAAGGAATTGCAGTTTAAAAACATTGAACTTGAGAAAATGAACAAGGAACTGCAGTCCTTTGCTTACATATCTAGTCATGACCTACAAGAACCTCTTCGTAAGATCCAGACCTTCACCAGCTTACTATTGGAAGATGAATATGATAATATATCAGACAGGGGAAAAGACATGTTTGATCGCATGCAAAATGCAGCACAAAGAATGCAGACACTCATTCAGGATTTATTAGTTTACTCTCGAACTAATACTCAGGAAAGGGTTTTTGAGGAGGTGAGTTTTAGCTCTATCATAAATGAAATTATTGATGATCAGAAGGAAGAACTTCAATATAAAGAAGCGACATTAGAAATTAATGCAGCTTGCAGAATTCGGGTGATTCCTTTTCAGTTTAAGCAACTGATGATGAATCTGACTAGTAATGCATTGAAATTCTCAGATCCATCCCGAAGTACTTTTATAGAGATTAAGTGTCAATTAATTTCAGGGGAAAATGCTGGAGTTGCCAAACTCGACCCAGAACAAATGTATAACTGGATATCATTTTCCGACAACGGGATTGGGTTTGATTCAAGCTACAGTGAGAAAATATTTGAGGTATTTCAGCGCCTTCATGGTAAAGCTGAATATGCAGGAACTGGAATAGGGCTAGCTATAGTCAAGAAAATCGTTGACAATCACAATGGCTTTATCCAAGCCACCGGGGAATTAGGTAAAGGAGCTACATTCGACATCTACATTCCAGCACGATAGTTAGGCATAGACCTTTTTTTTACCGCCGGATAAAAAACATAATGTGATTATCCGCAAGGATGCCAGTCACCTTAGATTCTTTGCTTATCAGGCTGAAAGACGGGAGACCGAAGACCGAAATGGCCTCACTTATAAATTTTAACATATCCTAGATTGCTTTCCCTCTTTACTGGTAGAAAATCGGATATTCATAAGAGACTGTAATCTAAACTCTGTCTAAGACTTTGAATTTTAGTTAAAGTTTATAAGATAGAGCAGTATGAAAGAACAAGAATCAGCACTCAAGAAAAAAGTATTAGATCAGTTTTTATCAGGTGAGAACCTTTTCGGGAAGAACGGAGCACTTTCACCAATTCTGAAGGAATTTTTGGAAGAGTCTCTTCAGGCCGAGATGGATGAGCATCTCCGTGATGAAGATAAAGGTTGGTCCTCGGGTAATAAGCGCAACGGAAAAGGCACTAAAACGGTGAAGAGCAACGTTGGCGAAGTGACGATAGACACCCCGGAGGACCGGCACAGCAGCTT
>NZ_QKZT01000019.1:92304-95498 GCF_003254055.1 Algoriphagus chordae | reverse complement strand
ACGACGATTGTACAGGATGCTGTGATCGATATTACTAAGAGTGTAGATCCGACGAGCATCAGTGCTCCTGCGACCTTGAATTATACGATCAACGTCACCAACGAAGGCAACGTAAGCTTGACCGGAGTAGTGGTAACCGATCCATTCACAGACGGAGTAACTCCATTGGCCTTGACCGGCGGGGATACTGACAACGACGGTGAGTTGGACTTGACAGAGATCTGGACCTACGAGACGAGCTATGCTGCAGATCAGGCAGCTGTAGATGCGGGTGCTGACATTGTGAACACAGCGTTTGTGGACAGCAACGAGACTGCGCAAGACCAGGCGAGTGCGACCACGACGATCATACAAAACAAAGCCATCGAAATTGTCAAGAGCGCAAATCTTATACCTGTAGAGGGTGAGGATTGCGTTGAAGTAACAGCTGGAGAGACAGTGATTACTTATACTTTCACAGTGACCAACGAGGGTAATGTATCCCTGACTGGTATTGAAGTGAAAGATGAGTTGCCAGGCTTATCCGCGATCAACTTTGTTGAAGGAGACGACAACAACGACGGTATCTTGGATGTAAATGAGATCTGGACATATAATGCTGAGTACACTGTTATACAGGCAAACCTTGAGTCAGGCTTGATCGAGAATACTGCCGAAGTGACTACGGATGACGAAACAGTATCTGATGAGGATACCTTAACGATACCATTATGCCAGGAAGCGGATATCGCCATCACTAAATCTGCCTCAGTAGATTCTGAAGATGATTGCTATGATACGGATGATATAGTTACCTACACATTCACTGTATATAACACAGGTAATGTGGCCTTGAATAATGTGCTGATCGATGAGACTTATCACTTTACAGGAACTGGTGCACTATCTGATATCAGTTTTGTAGAAAGTAGTGAAAATAGTGCTGAGGGTACTTTGTTACCAGGTGAGAATGCTACTTACACAGCAACATACACTATCACAGATGAGGATACAGAGCTTGGTTATATCAACAACCAGGCTGAGGTGACTGCCCAATTCGGTGCAACTGAAGTAAATGATCTATCAGGTGAAACAGTTGTGGATAATCTTGAGACGCAGGTAGACCTTTGTCAGAGACCTTCTATCGACATCACTAAAACGGTTGCTAATAACGATGATGTACTTGGTGGCAATGTAGTCTTTGAATTGAGAGTGACTAACACTGGAAATACTACTCTATATAATATATATGTAGAAGATGAGACTACAGGTGATAATTGGACAGTTCTTGAATTGGCACCAGAAGCATATGATATCCATACTGTCATAGTACCTATTAGTCAAGAACTGATCGATGCTGAATGCTATACCAATACTGCATTTGCAGAAGTAAGAAGATACTTCGAAGAACCACAAAGCCCAGGATCTAATGAGGCAAATGGTGAAGAATATGAAGTGATCGCAAGAGATATGACTGAGGCTCAAGCTTGCTTTACCCAGAATCCTGAATTGACAATTGATAAGTCTATTGTTTCTGGTGATCCATATAATACAGTGGATGCGGAAATTAGCTATGAGTATGTAGTTACCAACTCAGGTAATCTAACCCTCTATGGGCCATTTACTGTAAATGATGATAAAATCGGTGAGTTGATTGATGATTCAAATACACTAGACTTGACTCCAGGAGCTACTATTACCTTCGAAGGTACTTACACAGTAACTCAGGAAGATTTGACAAATATGTCTGTAACCAACATTGCTACAGCAATTGGTTACCTAGGGAATGAAGAAACCATAGAAAGTGATCCAGATGAGGCCACTGCTAATTCACTTTACAATGATATCATTGCTAATGATGACGATGCAGGAACTTATACCATTGATGGAGGTACTGCTTCTATCAATGCATTTGACAATGACTCTTTCATGGGTGGAGCTGCTAATTCAGGAAATGTAACACTTACTACAGTTATTGCTGATCCTGAAGCTGTCTTGACAGTTGATTCCGAAGGAGTGATTACTATTGCTCCAGATGCAGAAGCGGGAGATTATCAGTTGACTTATAGAATTACAGAAATTGGTAACGCTTCTAATTATGCAGAGGCAATCATTACTGCTACAGTTGAGCCAGTTCTTCTGTTGGATGAAATAGAATCTTATTGTGAACTTGATGCGCCATATTTAAGATGGTTACTAGAGCCAGCGAATTTTAATTTGCAAGATCTTGCCCCTGGAGACCCTACTCCATTGACTATGATCTGGTATGATAGCAATGATGCTGAAATCATCAGGTTTGAAGATGTTCCTATGGAAGGATACATGTTATTCCCTGGTGCAGATACCTTGCCTGGTGGATATGGTAGCCAGTGGCCTGGTTGGAGATTTGTCAATGAGCAATGGGAGGCAGGAGACTTTAACTATGCTGCTGTTAGAGAACCAGGTGCATATGTGAAATTCGAGCTGAACCCAGAGGTAAGCTCAGAAATTGCTTATCCTGGAGCTACAGAGGCTTGTGATCCTAATCCAAACCCTCCAATTGCTATCGATGATGATATGACTGGAACTCCAGTAGTATCTGCAAATGGTTATGAGGACATAGTAAATGTATTGGATAACGATATGTTGGGAGCAATTACTGGATTGAATACTACTTTGGTAGATATTTCAATTGTATCTGAAAGCACACCAGGCGTATTGAGTCTTGATTTGACTACGGGACTTGTATCAGTAGCACCAAATACTCCTTCTGGTACCTATACTTTAGAATATAGAATATGTACTAATCCAAATCCTACAAATTGTGACACAGCCGTTGTGACTGTTTTGGTAGTAACTCCAAGTATTGAGTTGCTAAAAGATGGAGTCTTTAATGACGATATTACAGGAGATGGATTTGCTCAAGTGGGTGAATCCGTTACCTACACTTTCTCTGTGGAAAACACAGGAGATATAGAGTTAACTGATGTGACCTTAGTGGATGATAAAGTAACGGTAATCGGAGGTCCTATCGCAACTTTAGCGGCTGGTGATATTGATACAAATACCTTTACTGCAACTTATATTCTTACTCAAGAAGATATAGATAGTGGAGTTGTTCTAAACTTGGCTACTGTTAGTGCTGAAGGTCCTAGAGGTAATCCAAATGATCCATCTGATGATGTGACGGACGAATCTTCTGATCCGACTCCAGTGACCGAGCCAACTGATCCTGA
>NZ_QKZT01000019.1:0-91630 GCF_003254055.1 Algoriphagus chordae | reverse complement strand
AGGTAATCCAAACGATCCATCTGATGATGTGACGGACGAATCTTCTGATCCGACTCCAGTGACCGAGCCAAGTGACCCTGACTGTACTACTTGCACGGAGACTGAGATTCCGCAGAATCCAATGATTCAGATAGTGAAATCTGACAATGCTGCAAGTGTAGATGAAGTAGGTGATGTCATCACTTATACCTTGACAATTACTAATACTGGTAATGTCACGCTTAGCTCAGTGATGGTGAATGATCCACTCACAGAATTAGCTGAAAATGTAGGTGCTTTGATTCCAGGTCAATCAACAGAGCTTAGTACAGAATATGTAATAACTCAGGATGATTTGGACAATGGGTCTGTATTGAATAAGGCCTTGACTACAGGTGACAGTCCAAATGGAGAAGATCCATCAGATGAGGATGAAGTAACTACAGAGGTAATTCAAAGTGCTTCGATTACAATTGAGAAAGTGGCAGATAAGGAGTTCGTTCAGGATGTTGATGAGGTAATTACATATACCTTGACAGTACAAAACACCGGAAATGTCACACTCACTAATGTGATAGTAGATGATCCGCTTACAGGCTTCAGCTCGACTATTGAGTCTTTAGCAACTGGTGCTTCACAAGTCTTTACCACTACTTACACAGTTACTTTGGAGGTTCTACAGGATGAGAATGAAGTGTACAACAAAGCAACTGTAGTAGCTAATTCTCCAGAAGATGGAACGGTTAAAGATGATGATGATGCATCGGTAGAGATATTCTATACTCCGCCATCTCCAGCAGCAGATCCGGCCATTTTAATCGATAAAGTTGCTGATAAGCAGTCAGTATCTACCGCAGGAGAGGTGATAACTTATACCTTGACTGTAAGCAATGACGGTGGATATGATTTGATAAATGTGGTAGTGAAAGATCCATTGACTGGCTTTGAGACTACAATAGCATCACTTCCAGAATTTGGAGTAGAGACATTCACTACTACCTATACGGTGACTGCTGAAGATATTGCGGCGAATGATCCAATTGTCAATGTAGCTACTGCAACCACGGATAATCCAGTTGATCCTGATAATCCATTGGAAGATAAGGATGAGTTTACTGTTGATGTGGATGCAGAGATCATCGCTAATGATGATGACTATGGAACACACTTCATCAGCTTCGGCGGCTTGTTAGGGAATATACTTGACAATGATTTACTGGGAGGTGTGAGACCAGATCCAGCAGATGTTGACTTTGAATTCACTGACCTAGACGGTATAGTTGGTCTTATGATCGACGAAAATGGTGAGTTGAGCTTGATCCCTGGAGTAAATGAGGCTAGAGAGTATACCCTGAAATATACTTTAAGAGAAGTAGCTTATCCAGATAATCAAGATGATGCAGTTGTATTCATTGCCTTAGTAAATGATGAGGTTAACTTGAATATTACTAAGACTAGCTTTGAAAAAGAAATCTTTGTTGGAGATGAATTTGAGTACGAAATTGTCCTTAGCAATATCGGTGGTACTCTAGCGACCAATGTGATTGTTTCTGATGACCTACCAAATAATGTAATTTATTTGAGTTCTGAAGTGACAGACAACAGTAGCAATGCTGATGTGACAGTTGCAGTGACTGGAAGCAGACTCACTTGGACTATTCCTAGTCTAGATGCTGATGCTACGGTGACATTCAGAGTGAAAGTTGAAGCACAAACTGCGGGAGCAATTACCAATATTGTCTTAGTAGATTCGGAAGAAGAGGACACAGATGAGTCAGATAATCAGGCGAATGATGTGAATACTATTAAGCCTTTCCATATACCAAATGTTATCACTCCGAATAATGATGGAGATAATGATAGTTTTGAGATTGAAGGAATTAGTATATTTGTCAGCACAGACATCACAATTTTCAATAGATTCGGAGATCATGTCCTTGAGCAGAAGAACTATAAGAATGACTGGGATGCTCCTGGGCAGACTGCTGGAACTTACTTCTATGTGTTGAAAGCAACAGATAAAAATGGTCAAGAGCATGAGTACAAAGGTTGGATACAAGTAATCAAAGACTAATTAATAGTCTTTAATACAGGAAGAAAATAGATAGCATATGAAAACTACTTTTAAAATCGTTGGAATGACCTTTCTGGTGGCCATATTGGCCACCGGAGGGACTTTTGGACAACAGCTACCGCAATACAGCCAGTATATCTTCAATGGGTTGCATATAAACCCAGGGTATGCAGGATATAAGCAGGAGACTTATATTCAATCTACTTATCGTAGTCAATGGGTCAATTTCCCCGGAGCACCAGAGACCTTTACCGTTACGGCAGACCTGTCTGCTAACGAGGGCACAATGGGATTTGGGATATCATTTCTAAGTGATAATATAGGGCCTACTAAGACTACGGGTGGTTTGTTGACTTATGCATATCGGATTAAAACGGGAGAGCATAGTCAATTAGGCTTGGGTGTCAGTGCTGGGTTCTCACAATATTCTATAGATGGAAGTATGCTGGATGCAAACGATTATCCAGATACAGAAATACCTGATGGAAGAATCAGTCTCACGACTCCAAATCTAAACTCTGGCTTGTTTTTTAATACCAGAAAGTTTTATGCTGGATTCAGTGTATATAACATGATTGGTAAGAAAGCATTAGAAAAAGAAGACATAGCACTAGCCTATCATGACTTCCACTACTATCTGACTGCCGGAGCAATTTTTGATTTTGGCAAATCAGTTAAATTCAAACCGAGCTTCTTGATAAAAGAAGTAAAAGGAGCTCCGACTAATTATGACATCAACGCGATGTTTTTATTCGGAGAGCGACTCTGGCTGGGAGGATCTTATCGTAGTAACATTAAGATCTGGAAAGACAATCTACCAGAAAACCTGAGCAATCGAAATGCATTGGCAGCAATTGTAGAGATCTTTGCCACCAAGAGACTACGACTAGGCTATGCCTATGACCATAACCTGAATGTTTTGAGTAGCTACCGTAACAACTCACATGAGCTTTCTGTAGGCTACTACATCATTCCGAGAACAGCAGTAATGAAAAACCAAAGATGGTTCTGATTATGAAAAAGATATTTACAATACTCAGTATTACCGTAGCAATGATCTTTGGATCAGTAGGAGTTTCAGAGGCGCAAAAAAGCAAGGTTCGCTATGCGGATAAGCAGATGGAGCTGATGAATTATAAAAATGCCATGGAGATCTATGAGCAAGCCTATGCCAAAAAGCCTAACTATGAAACAGCTAAAAAAATAGCTGGAGCTCAGGATATTCTTCGCGACTATGACATGTCTTATGATTGGTGGAAAACTACCGTTGGCTATGATGAAGCAGATAACTCTGATTATGTTCAGTACCTCAGATCAGCCCAGTTGACCGATAATTTTGATGAAGCAGTAAGTACACTTCAAGCAAAAGGTGTAACTGCAGATGATTTGGATGTAGCTAAACTATTGACAGTAAAAAGTAAGAAGAAGGTGAAGGTTGAAGGGGTAGAAAGCTTGAATTCTGCTGGCTCTGATTTCGATCTTGCTGTGGATGCAGCAGGAAATAAGTACTTTGTGTCAGATCGGGGCGGGATTTATCCAAGTGATATGCCAAGCCTGAGAATAGATTCGAGGAACAGATTTTTCAGTGAAGAGAAAAGTGATTTCACCGACCGAGAGTACTTTTCAGTTTATAAGCAAGATACCGCAGGCACTGTAACCGAGCTGATGTCAAATATACCTGGGACCTTTAACTTTTCAGACCCTAGTTATGACAAAAGCCAAGGAATACTATTCTATTCCGTTACTCGAGAGATTAAAAAGGTCAAGAAACACGATAATATAGTTGTTCAGCCAGAGATCTATTATAGCAAGTTGAATACTGATGGCACACTTGAAGGTTTTTATCCTGTACCATTCAATGATTCAATTGGATATGCTGTGATGAATCCATTTGTGGATGAAGAGGCAAAGAGACTGTATTTCACTTCAGATATGCCAAAACTAGCTGAAGATGGAAAAACAAAAATACCGCAGAAGGACACTGATCTTTATTATGTGACCTATGACGAGAACATGGCTTTTGGTACACCTGTCAATTTAGGGGATGAAATAAATACTACCGGTAATGAATCTCATGCTTTTAGAAAAGGGGATACATTTTACTTCAGTTCTACAGGACATCCTGGCGTAGGAGGTATGGATATATTCCAGGCAGATTATACTGCTTCTCAGTTTAGCAATGTGCAAAACATGGGGATTCCCATCAACTCGCTGGCGGATGACTTTGCTTATCGTGAGGTAGTAGACAAAGACGGTAAAGAAGAAGTATACCTTTCCTCCAATAGAAAAGGAGGACAAGGACTAGATGATATCTATACCATGCAGGAAGTTTATAAGCAATTCCTTGCTAGAGTAATAGACTGCGAAGGACTGGTGATCACAGATAGCTACATGGCTACACTGAGAGATAAGACTCAAAATGGCAATGTGCAGACGACCAGAGGTACTAGTGGTCAGCTGCATGCAGAATTAGAGCCAGATAGTGACTTTGGAATTGTGATTTCTAAGCCTGGTTACTTCAGTGTGACCGATGAGAGTATTACTACAAAAGGCTTTGAAGGAGACACAGTGAAAAGAGAATATACGCTGATCGCTATTCCATATCAATTGCCAGTATATGTGGACATTGTTTATTATGACTTGGACAAGTTCAAGATCAGAGACGATGCCAAACCGGCACTGGATAAGCTAGGAGAGATGATGACTAAGTATCCATTCCTAGATCTATTAGTAGCTTCATATACTGATTCTAGAGCTAGTGATGAGTATAACATTATCCTATCTAACAATAGAGCTAAGGCAGTGACTGAATACATGGCACAGCATAACATCTCTGGAGATAGAATTAGACTGGAATGGTTTGGAGAGCAGGATTTGGTGAATGACTGTGGTAACGGTATTCCATGTGCTGAAGCCGATCATCAATTGAACAGAAGATCAGAACTAGTATTGGAGGCCTTCCCTGACCCTACCAAGAATTATGAGATCCCTGAAAGCTTCAAAGATTTGAACTACTGTGATCCTGAGGCCCTATTTGAGGATATCCAGAAAGAACTTGCTGCGATCCCAACTATCTATTTTGACTTCGACAAGTCAATGCTGAGATCAGTGCATAAGAAAGAACTAGAGCGTACTGCGATTATGCTGAAACGTATGCCAAACCTAATGTTATACATCGAAGGACATACTGATCAACGTGGAACAGAGGAATACAATAAGCCATTGTCAGAGCGTAGAGCTGATGTGGTGAAGGCATATTTGACTAAGAGAGGCATTGAAGACAATAGAATGGAAGAAACCTGGTTTGGAGAATCTAAGCCAATCTATGATTGTAATGAAGTGACATGTACAGAAGCGATGCACCAGTTGAATCGCCGAACTGAACTTAGAGTAGGCAAATCATCTTTTACCTATTCAGGTAGAAAGAAGAAAGTAGATACGATGTAAAAATATTGATGTGAATAGTATAGTGCTAAAAGAGGCTGCCTTCGGGTAGCCTCTTTTTTTTCACAATTTTGCTATTTGGACTGGCAGTAACGCTGCCTGCCAAATCTAATATATAAACTTTTCATGGCCTCTATTCTTGAATAAATCTAACTTTGTTGATTAATTTATACGTGATATTTGTTATCTTGTTTTAGAAACTAATGAGAGTAGTTCTATGGCAATAGTTGAAAAATTCGATTTTACGCCTCTAGATTCTATAGATGATCCAGATGATTATAGGCCAAATTCCAAATTAGCTCTAGTTGTTGATCCTGGAGACAAGGATTCTGGCATAGTTCAAAATATGTCAGTATTTAGAGAACAGCTTGGAGTAGGAGACGAAATCCCACTACATCAGCATACCATTGACGAAGTCTTGATGGTAATAAACGGTAGGATCAAGGTTCGATTGGGGAGCATGTCTAAAGAAGTCTACAAAGACGCTGTAATTTTTATCCCTTCCAAAGTGCCTCATTCATTTAAAAATATAGGAAATGAGGTTGCTGAAATAGTTGCTACATTCCCATCATCCACGGTGGATATAAATTATCTGGAAAGAAACCCAGCCCCAGGAACCAAAGGTCAAGATCCTGGCCCACCTGTAGCAATTGATATACGAGAGTTTAACAAAGGTAATTTTGAAGAGGCAGTAAAAACTGTTGATGCAAACTCATATTTAAAATAGCTGGATCCTGATTCGGCAATACTATTAATATTCAATAGTTAGCGTGTTAAAAAAGCTGAGTAATTAACCTAATTGAAATAGGCTATTTTCGTATGTATGGTAACAATCGATGATGGGGCTTAAACGAGAAATTCTAGGCCATCGAATTTTTTTTCTGGCAATAGCCACCTTTTTTTTGCTATCTAACATGATAGGATTTGGGTTCTCCATCAATTCTCGGATTCATACAGAAGGGTCATTACATACACATATTTATATTCATGGGCTATGTGCTGGCTTATGGATACTATTGTATTTTATCCAAACAGTGTTGGTGTTTTCAAAGCGTTTGAAGTTACATAAGGAATTAGGACTGCTTGGAATTGTTATATTGATTTCTGTGCTTATCTCAGGTTTCTATGTTGCATTCATGGTGCCTGTGATTTACCAATCTGATCTTGGTCAGGCAGGGAGAGATTTCTCCACAATTTTACTGGGAGTTATTTTAAGTGTAATAGGACTTAACTATAGAAGGAAGCCATTTATACACAAGCGACTGATGATGGTTGCCACACTTATTTTTAGTTCTGCTGGAATTGCAAGAATGATGGATTTTATTGGGCTACTTAATCTTTTTGGACCAATAGGGGTTGTTATGGCTCTACTTATTCCAGTTATTGCGTTAATGGTTTATGACTATTTTTCCTATAAGAAAATATTCAAGGTAGACTTAATGAGTTTTTTATCGATATGCTTAATTTTTGTTTTGGCCACTCCTCCACTTTGGGAAAATCATTTCTTAGCCTCTATTCTAGAAACCATTGTAGGTTGGTTATCCTGAGTTTGTTCTAATTGGCCAGTATAGTACATTAATTCGTATATCCTCGCTGTCAGTTTGTTCTTACAGTAGCACTTAGCTCCTGCATTTCCTCCAAATTCCTTTTAAAGTTTGAAATTCCTGATAATGCCAACACTCAATCTACTTCCATTCAAAATTTGATTTCCGTTTAGATTCTGTGTGATGGGATGCTGGTATACTATATTCAAGGTATTCTGAGTGATATTAAAATCTAGGCCAATCTGTGCAAAGGTCACCTGGCCTCCAGTGAGATTTTGCTCCACATCATTCCATGTATCCTTTTGTGAAGCCTCATAATATACACCAGCATTTGGTGCGAGAATAACTTTTTCACCTGCCTGAAATTGATGGAAATAGATCGCATAAGCATTAAAGCTATTTCCAGCTTGATAGTTCTGAGCACCCTCTGTACTGAATTGATAGCTTCCTCCGGCATTTACTCCTTGATTGTTTAGAAACCATTGGTAATTCAATCTTGGGATAAAAGCGAAGGCATTTTTTCCTGGTTGAATAATTGGATCAAAGTAATCTTGGTTTTCATTTGCTGACTTGACCAAAGCTTGACCAGTAGGCAGGTTCACCGCAAATCCTGGACGAATTGTATGTCTTGACTTTTGATTATATATCATCCAAATGTAATCTCCTGCCAAAGTCAAATCTCCCCAGCCTTGGACGAATAGGGTAGTGTCACGGCTAGGTTTAGGTAGTTCAAGATACTCCGCATAGTATACTTTATTGAACTCATAAGGCAGTACTGCGGTAAAATTCCATTTGTTATTTATAGTGTAGTTCCCACGTACTTCGATGGTTTGATAGGTCTCATAATCTTCTTTGGATTTCTTTACATAGAGATCATTTCCCTCAGGTTCATGCATCACTATTGGATAGTTTCCAGGTAGTAACTTTGTGGAGAGTTGCTGCGGATAAGTAAGGATAGCTTGCGCCGCTGGAGACACAGTTGTATAGCTTTTATAATCATTGAATCCTCTATGTCTATAGAATACTCCTAGGTAACTTTTATTTTGGAGTAAGCTATACTCGAAGAAATTGCAGCTATCGCAAGCATAACTTTTTTGCATTCCTATGAATGAAAAGCAGACTAAGCTAAGCAATACTATTTTTTTGTAAATGGATTTCATCAGTTAGTTGATTGATGATGTTTTTGAATAAATACGGAATCAGTTAATGAAGCTAGAAATGCCAGAAGTGCAATTCGTTCAGATGGGTTTAATGTGATTCCCTCGCTAAGTTGAGGGCTAAGTGATTCATTGACTTGAATGCCATTTTGATAGTGATCGAGAACATCTTCCAAGGTCTCCAGTCTCCCATCATGCATATAGGGGGCGGTCAAGGCTATATTTCGAAGTGTAGGAGTTTTGTATGCCCCCATATCTTCTGGTTTTGAGGTGATTCTATACCTCCCTTGGTATAAACCTTCTAGTTCTGGAGGGTTAGGGTACTCTTTGTCTAAGCCATTATTGTGAAAATCCCGGTCTGTGAAAAGACCTTCTTGATGACATGTGGAGCAGTTTTTTTTATAAAGTTGATAGCCTTTTAACTCTAATTCAGTGAAAGAATCATCTTGCCTTTTCCATCGGTCATACTTAGAATCTTGAGAAATCAGCGTTCTCACATATTGGCTGATGGCTCGGCTCACCTGGGCACTTTCAATTCGTTCTGCCGAAAAGACATGTTCGAATTGCTGTTTGTATTCCTCATTGTTTTCAAGATTGGCAACTAATTCATTAAGATCGGCTGCCATCTCGTCAGGATGTGTAAGAGGGCCAAAGTTGAGTGATTCTAGATCGTGTGCCCCACCATCCCAAAACAGCCCATCTGCTTGCCAGGCTAAATTGAAAATACCTGGTGAAGTACGATGCAATTTATTTCCTGTGGTACCATGACTCCCTAGTCCAACTCCATCGGTGAAGGCTAAGCTAGGTGCATGGCAAGTAGCACAGGAGACCTTGCCATTTGCTGACAGGCTTGGGTCAAAAAATAATTTCTTGCCTAAAGCAACTCCCTCCTGTGAAATGATATTCCGCTCTGGTTGTGGGAATCCTGCAACCTGAAGTGTGGAAGACAATTCAGGAATAAAGTATTGGAGTTCATGTTCTAGGAATACAGGTTCCTCATATTGCGTACATGCAGAAGCCAGAGCAATCCCAGTTAAAAGAAGAAGTTTAAGACAAATTTTCATAGGAGAACCCAGGGGCATTGCCCCCGGGAATAGGATTATTTCACTGTAAAAAAACCATTAGAGTAATTCTCTGCCACCTGAGCAGCCACCTCTCCAAACATAATAGTAGTGCTTTCCAATTCGCTAATTTCAAGCGTATTAGGGTCAAGGAATAATTCGTCCAGATTCGAAGTAAGGTTGATAGATGTAGTCATACCAGCTTTTACACCTGAAAGAGGCTGCGAAAGAGTTTTGAAATTGTCATTGGTTCCGATATGCATTATTAGACCTTGTCTATCTCCTGAGCTTGCATTGGTGAATTCACCTTCCAATACCAAGAATTTGTAACCAGTGTTCCAGTTCCAAGCCATGTCAGAATTTGGATCCAAATCACCTGTTTGGTCAATTTTGCCATTAGCAACTTCATCCACGCCAATGGAAAAAGTAAGTTGATCATAATTGGAAGAAGGGATCATTCCTAGATTGATATTTTTGTTTCCATCTTCGCTGATCAAGTGATAGCTGTCCATTTCAGTATAAGTTTCTCCTGTTTTGGAGTTGGTCAATACCACGTTGGAAATGTAATACTTGAATTTTTTTGGAGTGAAATCTTCACCTGATGGAAGTGTAAATGACTTTCCATTCAGTTCTAGAGCTTGGCCATCTAGCACATGCTCTATCGTAATGTTCATAGCCATCGTAGCTGGAACCTCCTCATCTTTGCAAGAGGAGAAAATCAATAATGATGAGAATAGTGCTATATAAAGTATATTTTTCATGAGTTTTTATTTTTCGTATAGAATCTCGCTTGCTTAGAACATTGTCGATCTGTCTTGAGCAGGCTAGGCTCGATTTGACTGTTTTAGTTTTTCAATTGAAAGGATCTGAAAATTTTGGATTGGCAATAAATTGCTGATCTGTGAGTGTGTGGAGAAAGGCGATAATTGCTGCTTTCTCATCATCACTTAGATGCAGCTTTACGTTACCACTGCCATCTGGAAGTTCATTGCTAGCTTCCAAAATCAACACATCTAGCGTGCTGTTATTTTGAATGTGACCATTGTAATGATCGAGTACTTCTTCCAAAGTTTGAAATCTACCATCATGCATATAGGGAGCTGTCAAGGCAATATTCCGTAATCCTGGAGCTTTGAATTTGCCCCGATCAAAAGAATTTCCTGTGATTTCCATCAACCCTAACGATAAGTTTTCCTCTGAATCCAAGCCATTATTATGAAAGCCTGCTAATCCCTCAGAGTCACCCGCAGTAAGAAAGCCTATATGACAATCACTGCAATTACCTCCGCGAAGTTGAAGCGTAGGCTCAGGATGGGTGAAGAAAAGCTCCAATCCCAGTTGCTCTTCGGGACTAAGCTCAACCTCATTTCTGATCCAGGCATCAAACTTTGAATTGGCGGAAATCAAGGTGCGCTCAAACTGAGACAAAGCCTTACCGATGAGATTGGAACTAATCTCTGATGTGCCAAATGCATTTTTGAAGAGGCTCGGATACTTAGCATCTGCCTGTAAACGATTGACTGCCTCCTCAATCGGAAGATTCATTTCTCGCTCATCTTCGATAGGCTGTATAGCTTGATCTTCAAGTGAAATAGCACGGCCATTCCAGAAGAATTTGGTTTGCCAATGAAGATTGGAAAGCGACATGGAGTTCATATCTCCAATGGAGTCACTTACACCAAAGCTGAATTGATTGCCGTCAGAAAAGGCTTTTTGCTGTTGGTGGCAAGAGCCACAGGAAACCGTGCCATCAGCGGATAGCTTTTTCTCGTAGAAAAGCATTCTCCCAAGTTGCACTCCTTCTGCAGTCAGCGGGTTATCAGTAGGCATGGCAATAGTGGACGGAAAATAGTCCGGCGCGTCCAATGAAATCTGAGTAGGACCAGTTATGGGTTCTTCCTCAGTATTTCCACAGGAAATTAAGCCACACATACCAATCAACCCTAGCCAAGATGGGAATTGAAATCGCATGAATAGAAAGTTTTTATATGCTCATCCG
The DNA here is from genome assembly GCF_003254055.1 of Algoriphagus chordae. Lineage (GTDB taxonomy): Bacteria > Bacteroidota > Bacteroidia > Cytophagales > Cyclobacteriaceae > Algoriphagus > Algoriphagus chordae. The sequence continues at coordinate 80,372 of NZ_QKZT01000019.1, read as the reverse complement.
CATTTTTCCCTTAGCTAGACAAAAGAATACTAGGATTCGAATGTCTAACATCAAAACCACTGCATTCTCCTGTCTACCGAACCAAATAGGCTTAGAGACTTCATCCGAAAGTTATCGGACACGGATAATCATACTTTATGAAAAGAAATCTGTTACTCGATCAAAAAAATCACGCCTTCGGCGGATGGTCGATTTCTGTAGAGATGGTTTGGCCAAACTCGTTTTTGTAAAAAGATTCATGAGCAATAAGCTCAGTGAAATTCGATGGATGTTGGTAGCTGAGAGTAGTGTTGGAGATATACACTCCAAAGTCCTGATTGAAGGTTAAAGCCGGTGTATTTTCCTGCCTTTCCTGCTCTTCCTTGAGCTTTGTTGCTAGATAACACTTGCCATCACAATTCATCATCGGCTTATCCGTATTGATACAGAAATTGTCTATGATGTATTTCTGGTTCATTGTGAAATTTACTTTGATCACCGAATACACCATGCTGTTCATTACCAGAACAGCGCAAAGCCATATGTAAAGTGTGATTTTAAGCATTTGCTGCAAAGGTAAATTAGAATCTGTTTTTATACCATCATTTATAGTTTTTATTGATGAAATGGTAGTAATTGATAATTTCAACTGACTAACAACAGCTTTTGTAACTTGATATATTGGGCTTATATTTCTTTCTTCTTATCCCTAAATCTTTCAATATGATCAAGTACGGTATTTTTTTCCTGGCATTTGCACTTGGAATTTCCTCGAATTCTCAAGCTCAATTCAATCCAACTGGAACAGAATATGCCTTGGTTTGGCAGGAAGAATTTGATCAAGCTGGTCAGGTAAATTCCTCCTTATGGTCATTTGAAAAAGGGTTCAAGCGAAATAATGAGTTGCAATGGTATCAAGAACCTAATGCTTTGGTAAAGGATGGAAAACTGATAATAACTGGCAAAAGAGAAAAGGTGGAAAACCCAAAATTTGATGCTGAAAGTAAGGATTGGAGAATAAATAGAGAGTTTGCTGAATACACCTCATCCAGTATCAATACCCGTGGGAAGTATGAATTCCAATACGGGATTATGGAAGTTCGAGCGAAAATAGATACTGCGTTGGGCATGTGGCCAGCGATCTGGACTCTTGGCATTTCCAAGCCTTGGCCATCTAATGGAGAGATCGATGTGATGGAGTATTATCGGGTGAAAGGCGAAGCAACGATCTTGGCAAATGCAGCTTGGGCTGATGAAGGTCAGTACAATGCCAAGTGGGATGAGGCTAAAATCCCATTTTCTAAGTTTCTGGAGCAAGACCCTGATTGGCCGAGTAAATTCCATCTCTGGAGAATGGAATGGACTAAAGAGTCTATAAAAATCTTTCTGGACGATGAGTTGCTCAATGAGGTTGACCTAGCCAGAACAGTCAACCCTGATGGCACGAATCCTTTTCATGAGCCACATTATATATTGCTCAATCTTGCTATTGGAGGAAACGGAGGTGATCCTAGGTCCACTTCATTTCCCAAAGAATATGTGGTTGATTATGTAAGAGTTTATCAGAAGTAAAATTCTTGTATTTCGAGTTATGCTGCTTCTCCAGATGCAGCATTTTTATGTGGATAAGTGCAGCTTCTGGAGAAGCAGCACAACGAATAACCTGTTAGTTCGAGTATCTCGATAGCTCGAGGTCGAGAATACATAATAACGTTCTTCTGGAAAAGCAGTACAGCAGAAAGAATCGAAACTGCGCCCTCTGCGAATCCTCCCTTGACTCAGCGGTTAATACCCTCAATCAAAAGTCTTAGAACTATCTGATACCATCTCATTGATTTCTGCCAATTCCTTCTCTGTCAAGTCTCTCCACTTGCCCACTGGGATATCCAAATGCACATTCATAATTCGGATGCGCTTCAATTGTACTACTTTAAAACCAAAGTGCTCACACATTCTACGGATTTGTCTATTGAGACCCTGGGCGAGGATTATGCGAAATTTAAATTTACTGATTCGTTCTACTTTGCAGGGATCAGTAACTGTGTCTAAGATAGGAACGCCAGCTCCCATTAGCCGTAAAAACTCATCGTTTACAGGTCTATCGACCGTGACTATGTATTCCTTTTCATGGTTGTTTTTGGAGCGAAGGATCTTGTTTACGATATCACCTTCACTGGTCAGCAAAATCAAACCCTCACTGTCCTTATCAAGCCTTCCTATCGGAAAAATACGCTTTGGGTGAGCAATATAATCTATGATATTATCCTTTTCGCCTTTGGTATCCGTAGTACTCACGATGCCCACTGGCTTATTAAAAGCAATATAAGTGTGGGCTTGTATTGGTTTGCCTACAGGTTCCCCATCTACGGCAACGATATCAGTGGAGCCAACTTTGGTTCCTAGCTCGGGTACCTTACCATTGATAGTGATTCTACCCTCTTCCAAGAGTTTGTCCGCTGCTCGTCTAGAGCAAAAACCAACTTCAGAGAGATATTTATTGATTCGTATTTGTTGATTTGCTTCCACTGGATATTGAAAATGGATTAAGGCTGCAAGTTAAGAAATAGATGTTTACCGCGGTGAACGCAGTGGATTACGCAGAGTGCGCAGCTAAATTACTTCAAGTAGTATTAATTCAATTGATAAGCTCTGAAAGAGCGAAATGCCAACGGTATAAGTACCAATTAAACTGAAGTGGCTGTATTATAATTTATAGATGTCAATTTTAGAGACGGCGAAATGCTCTTAACTAAAACTTAAGAGCCTTCGATTTCGAGACTCTCGTCGAACAAGTGCTACCAATAACAGATTGATTTGAGGACATCAAAAGCTGGTCAGTTCGAGCGAAGTCGAGAACCTTTCGAATTCGAGACTCTCGTCTCTCAAGTGCTCAAGGTGACCATGGTTATGGTTCCAAACCAAATTACTGGCATTTCATTTTTGTATGTTCAGAGAATATTTAATACTCAGGCTGACAGCGTCATCTCTCTTTAGTAAATTCTAAATTTTTCTTACTCAGTCTGACAGTAAATCATAATTATGGAACAGCACTTTTTACCTGTGTCCTCTGAGAAACCTTTGTGCACTTTGTGGTAAAAAACAAAAAAAAAGCGCAAATCCTGAGACCTGCGCTTCTATATTTTATCAAAATATCCTTTTATTCGCCCTTGGGTAAAGTAGTCGGTTTTGGAGTTTCGGCTACCAATATCTCTGGATCACCAGGAAGTCTAATTGCCGCCAGTCTTTCCATGTACTCTACCTTAGTGGATTCAAAGGCCATTTTATTCTGTGAAGAAATCGGCTCGGAAGGAGGGATCTTTTCTCTCAACCAATCTTCCTGCTTGCCATTTTTCCAGAACCTAAAGCAAAGGTGCGGACCAGTAGCCAATCCTGTACTTCCTACATAGCCGATTACCTGACCTTGCTTGATTCGCGTTCCAGGTTTGATGCCTTTGGCGATCTTAGACATGTGCAGGTATTGGGTGGTGTAGGTGCCGTTATGTTTGATTTTTACATAATTGCCATTGGCCGAAGTGTAACGAGCATCTGTCACGGTACCTTCGCCCACAGAACGGATTTCCGTACCTCTTGGCGCTGCGTAATCTGTACCTAAGTGTGCTTTGTAGCGTTTCTGAACAGGGTGGAATCTTTTCAAACTATATCTAGAGCTAATTCTAGAATACTTCAAAGGATCTCTCAAGAAAGCTTTCTTAAAGCTATCACCATTTTGATCGAAGAAGTTTACTTCTCCATTTTGCTCAAAGGGAATCGCATAATAAGCTTCGCCTTTATGCTCAAAAAATGCGGTTTTGATATCCGAAACGCCAACGACGATTCCATCAATTACTTTTTCCTGATAAGACACTTTAAACTTATCGCCTTTTTGCAAAGCTCCAAAATCAATAGACCAACCATATAAATCAGCAAACTGATCAATGATGTCGTAAGTCACACCTAGGCCAGTCATGTCAGCCGAAAGATTGGAATTGATAATTCCTCCAGCTTCTTTGGTTCTGAATTCCGCCGGCTTCTCCGCTTTATAAATATCGATAGAGTCTAGATTGAAGACTACATATTCCGCGGGATTTGGCTCATAAATAAAAAATGCTGCCTGAGATGAATCAGCAGGACTTAGCACCGTGAATTTCTTATCTACAGCAATGCCTCTTACATCGAAAATCTCCTTTGACTTTTTGGCGATTTGATCGATGATCTGGTAGGGTACGTTGAAAGGCGCGAGTATGGACCCGAGCGTCTGGTTTTTACTGACAGTTCCTTCTACAATATTCAGCCCGGTGACGTTGATTCCATATAAAAAAACTTGATTCGCAAGGGAATCAATCAATGGCGGTGTTACGATCTCTGCTTCCTCTTCGGCTTGAAAAGGCAGGTTGATAAATTGGAGTGAAGATGCTGCACCAATGGTGATAATGAGGGCAGCAATTCCTATCCAAATCTTTTTCATTAATCTATACTATTAAGGGAAGGTGAAATTTTGGTTAAAACAAGCGAAAAACGGCTTCTATTCCAAGTTTTGGGACATAAACCTTTAGCTAGCAAATCCTCAACTGTAGTAATAACGAAGAATATGCTCACATTATTTTATAGGTATGTCTGTTGCCCAACAGGCTCTGAAGGAACTTTACCATTCATCAGCCTGTTCGAAGTGCAGGGCAAATGAAGCAAAATCTTGTTTTAAAGCCCTGAAAGGGCGAAACTTTATGGCTAGATCCCTTCATCGTTTTGTTTTTCGTGTATTTTCACTACCCCCGTACCGATAGCTAGCTACACCGAGGATTCCGCCAGGGCGGACTGGTATGAATTGTTTCTTTAGTCAAACTTTTTTTAACTAGCAGAGATAAGAGGAATTATAGTATTGCGCCATTACAACAGCTCATATGAGTTTTTTTGGAAAGTATGAAATTAGAGAGGCTTCGCTTCTTGGATATTTTGCCTTTTATTGAAGATAAGAGAGATTTTCTGTGAGAATCTCAAAGAATTTACCGAAAAGATTGCTAATCAGCCAATGATTCCTGTGTTCTCACGGTCATTTCTTTATCTTTGACCTCCCAAAAAAATGATAAAAACATGCTGAGAACGCATACTTGTGGCGAACTTCGCCTGGAGCACGTAAATCAAGAAGTAACTCTTGCCGGCTGGGTACAGCGAGTAAGAAATAAAGGAGGTTTGATCTGGGTCGATCTTCGCGATCGTTATGGCTTGACTCAATTGATTTTTGAAGAGGACTCCAGCGAAAAAGCATTATTGGAAAAAGCGGCCGAGTTAGGTCGTGAATTTGTTGTACAGGCTACTGGAAAAGTAATCGAGCGAACTTCCAAAAACGATTACATTCCAACAGGTTCTATAGAAATCAAAGTGACAGCACTTGAGGTGTTGAACGCGGCCAAGGTTCCCCCATTTAAAATTGAAGATGAGACAGACGGCGGCGAAGAGCTCCGTATGAAATATCGATACCTTGATCTTCGGAGAAATGTAATTCGTGAGAAACTGCAATTGCGTCACAAGATGATGCAGGAGACACGTAAATACATGGATGAGCAAGACTTCATCGAGGTAGAAACTCCTGTTTTAATCAAATCCACTCCGGAAGGAGCACGTGATTTTGTAGTTCCTAGCCGTACCAATCCAGGTGAATTCTATGCCTTGCCGCAATCTCCACAGACTTTCAAGCAGTTGCTGATGGTTTCTGGTTTTGACAGATATTTCCAGATTGTAAAGTGTTTCCGTGACGAAGATTTGAGAGCAGATCGTCAGCCAGAGTTCACTCAGATTGACTGTGAGATGGCTTTTGTCGATCAGGAAGATATCCTCAATACTTTTGAAGGCCTGACTAAGCATTTGTTTAGTAAGGTGAAAGGAGTTGAATTGGAAGAAGTGAAGCGCATGACATATGCCGATGCCATGAAATATTATGGTAACGATAAGCCAGATCTTCGTTTTGATATGAAATTTGTTGAGCTGAATGACTTAGCCAAAGGCAAAGGATTCGGCATTTTTGACCAAGCGGAGTTGGTAGTAGGTATCTGTGCCAAAGGCGCTGCGGAATATACCCGTAAGCAAATAGATGCACTGACTGAATGGGTGAAACGCCCTCAGATCGGAGCAAAAGGCATGATCTACGCCAAGTACAATGCTGACGGCACGATCAAATCCTCTGTGGATAAGTTTTATTCTGCAGATGATCTTCAGGATTGGGCAGATGCATTTGGAGCAGCACAGGGAGACTTGATGTTAGTGCTAAGTGGAGATGCTGATAAAGTACGCAAGCAGCTTTCGGAGCTTCGACTGAAAATGGGTGAGGAGCTTGGACTTCGTGACCGTACAGTTTTCAAGCCACTTTGGGTGATGGACTTTCCATTGTTAGAATGGGATGAGGAAACTGAAAGATTCCATGCCATGCACCATCCATTTACTTCTCCGAAGAAAGAGGATATTCCATTACTGGATTCTGATCCAGGAGCTGTAAGAGCAAATGCTTATGATTTGGTGATCAACGGCGTGGAAATCGGAGGCGGATCTATCCGTATTCACGATAGAGCTACCCAGCAATTGATGTTCAAACATCTAGGATTTACAGAGGAAGAAGCACAAAAGCAGTTTGGGTTCCTCATGGAGGCCTTTGAATATGGAGCGCCACCACACGGAGGAATTGCCTTTGGTTTTGATAGATTGTGTGCAATTTTCGGAGGATCAGATTCCATACGTGATTACATCGCCTTCCCTAAAAACAACTCTGGTCGCGACGTAATGATCGATTCACCAAGTAGTATTGCAGATGAGCAGTTGAAAGAATTGTCCATTCAATTGGCTGTAGTGGCTAAATCATAATATAAACTTTTCGGTCTGTGGGGACACAGACCGAGGCGCGAAAGGGTAAGGGCGAATGATTATTCGCCCCCTATAAGAGGCTGTTTCAGAGATGAGACAGCCTATTTTGTTGGATACAAACCATCAATAGCCATGGGTGCAACCCCTGGAAAACGAACCCCGCCCATGACCCCGAATACGGTCGAACTTTATTTTCTCATCTTTGCCTTCTCCTCGTTTTGGCGAACCGTTATCTTCTCGATTGATATCACTTCGGCCAAAACCCGGAATCTTGAATCTTATTTTTACCCCGAGCTTCAGCTCGGGGCTACAAAAACACCGCACAAACGGTGCTTAAAATCCAATGAATGTGTTCAGTACTCTCGGTAATGTGTTTGAGACATAAATTATACCCTCCACTAAACGTAGTTTGTATCTACACATTTATAATATCAAGTATTTGCAATCCTGATTGCAAAAGTTCAACTTTTTCAGGGTTGTTGTCTCCAAACACTGTTTCAATTTTCCACAACTAAAAGCATGACTCCGAATGGGGTCGAACCATTAATAGCCATGTGTGCAACCCATGGAAAACGAACCCCGCGACCCCGCGACCCCCGAATGCGGTCGAACTTTATTTTCACATCTTTGCCTTCCCCTCGTTTTGGCGAACCGTTATCTTCTCGATTGATATCACTTCGGCCAAAACCCGGAATCTTGAATCTTATTTTTACCCCGAGCTGAAGCTCGGGGCTACAAAAATTCCGCACCTACGGTGCTTAAAATCCAATGAATGTGTTCAGTACTCTCGGTAATGTGTTTGAGAAATAAATTATACCCTTTACAAAACGTAGATTGTATCTATACATTTATATTATCAAGGATTTGAAATCCTGATTGCAAAAGTTCAACTTTTTCAGGGTTTCAGTCTCGAAACACTGTTTCAACTTTCCCCGGGTTGCACCCGCGGCTACTCCACGGCGCACAGTTATTGGGAGGTTCGACCACTCCGTGGTCATACATACATGGATTTTCTGATAATAAGTTTTAGACTACTGATCCTGCAAGGATCAAACTTCTGAATAGCCCCCAGTGGAACTGGGGGTAAAATGTAACACATGTCCCCCACGACCCCGAAGGGGTCGAACTCTTGTTCATCGAACACAATCACTGACAATTCCGATCGTGCCTATGGCACTCTGACTAACATCATCCTTCCATCACCCAGCATTTCGCTGTGCTCATACTGGGCAAATACTGAGCGCCCCCTTGGCTCTTGGTACCCTGACCTAAGGTGAATACTTTTTTGCGTTTTCATTAACCCCCACTAAACGTAGATTGTATCTACGCATTTATATATTTTTTGGGATTTTAAAATTTAAGAACAAATATGTTCGACCCATTCAGGGTCGCTCATTTCCCATCATAACATCGGTATCCACGGGTGCAACCCATTGTAAATGAATTCGCAATATGTTCCCACCTCCCCGCAGGGGTCGAACTTTTTCTACATAACCTTTTGCCAAAATCAACCAAATCTCTAAATTCCTAGTATCCTTTTTTCACTAAACCCTGATTTTTATGAGCACTTACACACAACTGGTTTATCACATTGTTTTTTCAACAAAAAATAGAGAGCCTACTATGATCAAAGATCAAAAAAAGCGTCTCTTTGGTTTTATTCACCAGTTACTTACTAACAAAAAATGCCACCTCTATCGGATCAATGGTGTCGAAGATCACCTTCATATCTTAACCCATATTCACCCAACTATTGCGATTGCTACCTTGATTAAGGATATCAAATTGGCCTGTGATGATTTCATTGATAGAGAGGCGATTTTCCCGAAATTCAAAGGTTGGCAGGATGGCTATGGTGCCTTTTCTGAATCCATCAAAGCCAAAGACGGTTTGATCGAATACATTAAAAATCAGGAGACACATCATAGGAAAGTTACTTTCTTAGATGAATACAAAGCCTTGCTAGAAGAACATGAGATCGAATTTGATCCTAAGTATTTGTTATGAGTTCGACCCTTTCAGGGTCGTCCCATTTTCTATTTTAACATCCGTGACCACGGGTTGCACCCGTGGCTATTGAAAGGTTCGACCACTCCGTGGTCATACATACATGGATTTTCTGATAATAAGTTTTAGACTACTGATCCTGAAAGGATCAAACATTTGAATAGCCCCCAGTGGAACTGGGGGTAAAATGTAACACATGTCCCCCACGACCCCGAAGGGGTCGAACTCTTTTTCATCGAACACAATCACTGACAATTCCGATCGTGCCTATGGCACTCTGACTAACATCATCCTTCCATCACCCAGCATTTCGCTGTGCTCCTACTGGGCAAATACATAGCGTGCCCTTGGCACTGCCGGTGACTGCAACTTGAATTGAACATTGTAACTGATCACTTTTTTACTATTTATACCTTTGGCAGTCTGCGCCATGTCATCCTGCCATCGCTCCTCACAGGGTGTTTCCTTAGGGTACAACTTGCTTTATATGTATTGCGACAGTATTTTAATTAATATCTTGTATTAGTTTCGTGTAAAGTTTTACTAAACCATTCTTTATAGATGAAAACAATCATCAGCTGCCAACTGCTTTTTTTGACTATGATCCTTTCACTCGGTTTGACCAGTGGAAACAAAGCAAATGCCCAGGGTGCTCAAAAAATCTTCAACCCGCTTTATGAAGACTATTACGATAGCCTAAAGAATATGGACTATCCCTACCTATTTCCAATCTTGGGAGCAGGCGCTGCCAAAAGAGGATATGATCTGCCTTATGCCTGGGGAGCTAGTATTATCTATTTCACACAGACTCAAGAGATTTTAATAAATGAAACGTTGGTAGGTTTTGGTGGCTCTGAGCTCGTTGATGTAAGTCGATTCATTAATTTTGGCCCAACCATTGCCAATACAAATGCAGTTTCGTTCCGTCCTGACCTTTGGGTCTTACCATTTTTGAACGTGTACGGTATTTTGGGAGGAGGCAACACACAGACAAACGTCACGCTGCTTTCTCCTATTGGTTTTGAAACTTCTCAAAAATTTTCTGTGAGTAGCTTTGGTTTTGGAGCTACACTAACTGGAGCAGTAGGGCCAATATGGATCGCTTGGGATAATAATTACAATTTTGCAGATGTATCAGTAGTAGTGGAACCTGTACCAGCTTTCAACAGTGGTTTAAGAATAGGTCATACAATTCCTTCAATAAATAATCCTCAGCGTAATTTATCTGTATGGGCGGGCGTTTTTTATCAGAATATCCAAAGTGATACAAGAGGCAATATATCTATCTCGGATTTAGTCCCTAATATCGGAGATGGGGCAATTATTCAAGATTTGGATGAGTGGGCTGATGGATTGCCTCCTGCACAACGCGTCGTAGTAAAACAAATAATCCGCAAGATTGAAGATGCTGCTGCTGGTGTAGACATAGGAGATGCACAGATTGAATACAAATTGGATAAAGAAGTAGCGGCTCCTTTAAATCTAATACTGGGTGCGCAATATCAATTTGATAAAAACTGGATGCTACGATCTGAACTCGGTGTATTTGGAAAAAGAAGCCAGTTCCTATTGAATCTCAATTATAGATTTGCAGGGATATTCAAGAAAAAATCCTAAGACAAGTTTAATTTCAAGCCATCAATTTTAGCTTATGAAACGCAAACTAATTTTTTTCTCAGTCTTGGTCCTTTGTATGGGCACTGCGACCACAGCCAAATCTCAAGTATTACTCAGTTTGATATTCGGTGACAAACTGAATAATGAGGACAATCTCTTCGGGATTCATATGGATTATAGCTGGAATCAACTCTCAGGCGTAGAGGCTGATAAAAACATGAGAACATTCAATTTTGGTTTGTTCTATACCCATAAGTGGGATAATAATTTGCACTTGAACATCGAGATGCTAGCCAAATACCAGAGAGGTGCCGCAGGTATTCCAGCCTATGATTTGGATGACCCTAGGCTCAATTCTATATATGCTGATACAGATGTGACTAGGAAGATTAGCTATTTAAGTTTGCCTGTGACCATGCGCTATGCATATAAAGGAGCCTATTTTGTTGAGCTAGGTCCTCAGGCTTCTTTTAGAACAAAAGCCAGGGATATTTTTGAAACTGAGCTGACTCAGGGTGATGCGTCTCTGGATGTAGATATCCGTGATCAGGTGCAACGCATAGAAATGGGATATGTGACAGGCATAGGCATGTACATTGACAAAGAACGATTCAATGCATTGGGACTGCGCTTTCAAGGCGGTTTTTCAGATGTGATGAAGGATATTGATGGTAAACAGAAAAATAGTCAGATAGCCATCTACGCAAACCTCCCTATAGGTAGAGGAAAAATGAAGACAAAATAATCCTGTTTAGATATATGAAACCAAACTAAAATGAGCCTAAAATTCGTAGTTTTTCCCATTACTAAGCAATAACCTCAAATCTTTGACAATTACTTAATCGCTATTTCCTTTTGTTATTAGCACAAAGGCTTATATTTGACTATGAAGTATTAATATTTTCAGAATATTTGGTATTTAAAAGATGAGCTTAAACTTTTACTTGCTCTTTAAGAAACAATCACAACAAACCATGATGTATAAACTTCCATTTTTCAAATTGCTGTTTAGCTTGTCACTGATTCTATTAGTATCAAGCGTCTATGCACAACAAGATTCTACTACTTCAAAGAAAAAGCATAAGAAGGTCAAAGAGCCTCCTCATAAGGGAAGTATGTATTTGTCTCCTGTGCCTGTGATAGGGGCGAATCCCGCATTTGGATTTATCTATGGAGCAGGTGCCTCAGCTAGTTGGTATTTGGGAGATCCCAAGACTACAAAAATCTCCAATGCACTGGCTGGTGTAGCCTTCACCACAAAGAAACAAACGATCATTACCTTGAAATCGACAGTCTTTGGTGAGGACAATGGTTTTATATTATTAGGGGACTGGCGTTATCTTAATTCTTCTCAGCCTACTTGGGGCTTGGGAACTGGTCCACAATCGGCTCGACTGGCAGATAATGATTTTGGATTTGACGATGGTAGTATTGAAGGGAATTCTGAGGCAGATATGCTGGAGTTTCAGTTTTTCAGATTTTACGAAACTTATCTGAAGAGAATTGGTTCAAGTCATTTTTATGCAGGAATAGGAGCTCACCTGGACTTATTCAGCAATTTCACGGATCAACTACTGAACTTGGATACCATTCCAAAAGTGATCACGCCTTTTTATGCCTATAATGAGCAATATGGCTTTGCGCAGGACAAAAGCACCTTAGTTGGGATCTCTCTAAATGGTGTATTTGATACTCGGGATAATGTAAACAATCCTTACGTAGGTCGATATGCCATGATGAATGTGAAGTTCAACCCTAAGTTTCTGGGTAGCGATCAAAGCTCGACCCAATTGTGGATGGAATATCGCGAATACTTTAACCTTACTGAGAATCATAATAATATCATTGCGCTTTGGGCATTTGCCAACCTAACACTAGCTGGAGATTTACCTTATATGAACCTACCAGCGGTAGGTTGGGATCAGTATTCCAAGTCTGGAGAGCCCTATTCTCAAGGTAGATTTAGAGGTCAAAACCTGATGTTTGGAGGTTTGGAATTCAGAAAGCATCTCTTTGCCACCAAGAAAAACCCAAAATTCTTTGGAGCGATTGCTTACATCAATGCGACCACAGCAAGCAGTAAGGAAAATATAGATCTGTTTCAATACATAGAGCCAGGTTATGGGGTAGGCTTGCGCTTCAATATAAGTCAAAAAGCAAGAACCAATATAGGTATTGATTATGGCTGGGGTAGTTATGGGACTACTGGTTTCTTCCTTCGCTTGAATGAGAATTTTTAACTAAACAGATAAGATATTATGAATAGACAATTACTTCTTTCGCTGTTTTTATCAGGTTTATTAGTTTCTTCCTGCAGCATCAATAAAGACACAGACACTACTAGTGCCACCGAGAATAATGGAGAGGTCTTGCCCTTTGCGGCACTTCCTATGGAGAGCGTGACAAAGGCTCGACTCCAAGATTCTAACATGAAATGGCCAGATGAGCCTAATCGTCTACCTGCTGATGCTCCCAATGTGCTGATTGTATTGTTAGATGATGTTGGCTTTGGGATTTCCGAGACAATGGGTGGAGAAATCCACACTCCTAATTTCACTAAGATTGCCAAGGAGGGATTGCTCTACAATACTTTTCATACCACCTCGATCTGCTCTCCTACACGAGCGGCTTTGTTGACAGGTAGGAATCATACCCGAGTAAGCTCTGGTACTATTGCCGAGCGTGCGGTAGCATTCGATGGCTACACGGGTATTATTCCAAAAACCGCTGCTACGATTCCTGAGATATTGAAGGAATACGGATATCATACCTCCGCTTTTGGAAAGTGGCACAATACTCCCGCTACAGAGACTACGATGATGGGGCCTAAAAACCATTGGCCAAATGCCTATGGTTTTGAACATTTCTACGGCTTTTTGGGAGGAGAGACTTCTCAGTGGGAGCCTAGATTGACAGAGAACTATGATCACATTGAGCCTCCGCAGGATGAGGATTATCACCTCACTGAAGATCTGGTAAAGCAGGCGCTAAAGTGGGTGGACAATTCACAGGCTTTTTCACCTGACAAACCATTTTTCATGTATTGGGCACCTGGTGGAGTGCATGGTCCACACCATGTGGCACAAGAATGGGCTGACAAATACAAAGGGAAATTTGACGATGGCTGGGATGCCTACCGAGAGCGAGTATTTAAGCGGCAATTGGAAATGGGGATTATCCCTGAGGGAACGGAGCTTACCCCTAGAGATAGCACACTCCAAGGTTGGGATGATATCCCAGAGGGTCAGCGAGCTTTTCAGCGAAGATTGATGGAAGTTTTCGCAGGCTTTGTAGAGCATACAGATGCTCAGGTTGGAAAATTAGTTGACGGCTTGGAAGAGCGCGGATTGAAAGAAAATACCATCATTATCTATATTTTCGGAGATAATGGATCCAGTGCTGAAGGGCAGCAAGGTTCTATTTCTGAGCTTTTGGCACAAAACAATATTCCAAATACAGTAGAGCAGCAAATCGCAGCTTTGGGTAAAATCGGAGGAATAGAGGTGCTAGGTTCACCGCATACGGACAATATGTACCACGCTGGATGGGCATGGGCAGGAGGAACTCCATTCAAAGGGACAAAGTTGATGGGCTCTTATTTTGGAGGTACGCGTAATCCTATGGCTATCTCCTGGCCTAAGAAAATCAAACCAGACGGAGAGATTCGCACCCAGTTTCACCACGTAATAGATATTGCACCAACTCTTTATGATCTACTCGATATTACCCACCCAAAAGTGGTGCATGGCTATGATCAAATGCAAATGGATGGGCAAAGTTTAGCTTATACCTTTGACCAAGCATCGGCACCTTCAGAGAAGGAAGTACAGTTTTTTGATAACAATGCTAGCCGTGCAATCTATAAAGACGGCTGGATGGCTTCGACTTTTGGACCATTTATCCCTTGGAATACACCAGCATCAGTGAAGCGAGTGAATAACTGGGATATGGATAATGATGTTTGGGAGCTGTATAAGCTGGATGAGGATTTTTCTCAAGCGCATAATTTGGCTAAGGATAACCCGGAAAAATTGGAGCAGTTGAAGAAGGATTTTCTAGCCCTTGCGGAAGACAACAAAGACTTTCCGATAGGAGCTGGCCTATGGCTAAGAAATCATCCTGCAGATATCAGAAAGACTTCTTATAGGGAGTGGAACTTCAAACAAGATACCCGAAGGATGCCTGAGTTCACTGCACCCGGGATCGGTAGAGAGAGCAATGAAGTCACTGTTGATATGGAAGTTGGTAGCGGAGCAAATGGAGTAATATATGCTGTTGGTGGAGCTGGTGGAGGGGTAACCCTCTTTATGGAGAATGGCTATCTAGTCTATGAATACAATATGCTGCTGATAGAAAATTACTCGGTAAAAGGTAAGACTGCAATTCCTGCAGGGAAGCACAAACTAGGAATTACTACGACCGTCAAAGGTCCTGGACAACCTGGTACAGTACAGATTACGCTTGACGGACATGACTATGCCTCCGTCGATTTGGTTCGTACAGTTCCTTTGGCATTCACAGCCACAGAGACATTCGATGTTGGAGTAGATTTGGGTTCACCTGTATCCCTGGCCTATTTCAATAAGAGGCCGTTTGAATTTGTGGGAAAGATAAATTCTGTAAATGTTAAATTGAAATAGGCTATCTGCATGCTAGAAGAGCATGTTTAATTGGATAGCTTGGTTATTTAAAATTTAGCTTGGCCTACTTTGTAAATAACAGAGGGCTGAAATAAAACCTTAGAAAATAGTATTACATATAAGACCATAAGCATGAAAAAGGTATTACTGAACATATTCCTTATTTGCGTATTTGCTGGTGCTACCTTTGCTCAGCAGATTCTTCCATTCCCTCCAGTACCATCGGCATCCCAAGCTGGATTGACGATGGGGACATCGACTTATCACAAAAGAGCGCAACCTGAACACCTCCCGGCTGATGCTCCTAATATTCTGATCATTTTGGTTGATGATATTGGTCCAGGGACTGCTTCTACCTATGGAGGGGAGATTAACACTCCCAATCTGAGTAGAATAGCAAATCTGGGTGTTTCCTACAATCGCTTTCATTCTACGGCCATGTGTTCTCCTACTCGGGCTGCATTATTGACAGGAAGGAACCATACGGGTGTGGGTAATGGGCAGATTGCAGCTTTAGCAAATGACTTTGACGGTTTCAGCGGAGTAATCCCCAAAACAGCAGCTACGGTGGCAGAAGTACTCAAAGCTTATGGATATAATACTGCTGCTTTTGGTAAATGGCATAATACTCCTGAAGACCAGATTACCAATAAAGGTCCTTTTGACTTTTGGCCTACAGGTTATGGATTTGAAGAATTCTATGGCTTCCTGGCTGGAGAAGCTTCCCAATACGAGCCTACGCTAGTACATAATACTACCTACGTGACTGAAGAGCGTCCTGAGGGTTATCACTTATCTGAGGATTTGGCAGATAGAACAATCACCTGGCTTCGAGAACAAAAAACCTATGCACCTGAAAAGCCATTCTTTGTGTATTGGGCTCCAGGTGCAGCGCATGGACCACATCAGGTTCCTAAAGAATGGGCTGATAAATACAAAGGCAAATTTGATGATGGATGGGATGCATATCGTGAGCGTGTTTTCAAAAAACAAAAGGAGCTAGGATGGATTCCACAGAATACTGAATTGACCCCACGAGCGGAGACGATGGCATCTTGGGAATCTATTCCAGAATCAGAAAAGCCGTTCCAAAGAAGGTTAATGGAGGTTTGGGCTGGCTTTGCAGAGCATGCAGATTACAATGCCGGCCGAGTAATCGACCAAATTGAAGAGATGGGTGAACTGGAAAACACGCTTATATTTTACATCTGGGGAGATAATGGATCTTCTTCAGAAGGACTATATGGGACTATTTCTGAGCAATTGGCACAAAATGCTATTCCTACCAAGATTTCAGAACATATAGATGCGCTGAATGAGTTAGGAGGTCTCGATGTACTAGGTACTAACAAAACCGACAATATGTTTCATGCTGGTTGGGCCTGGGCTGGATCTACTCCTTATCAGGGAACTAAGTTAGTTGGTGGATATTTCGGAGGAACTCGTCAGCCAATGGCAGTTTCCTGGCCTATAAAAATCAAGCATGACGATACACCCCGACCACAGTTTCATCATGTGATAGATGTGACACCTACTATTTATGAGTTGTTGAGCATCGAAAAGCCGCAAGTTGTAAATGGCTTTAATCAAGATCCCATAGATGGAGTAAGCATGGTTTATTCCCTAGACGATCCTGAAGTAAAAGGCACTCATAAAACGCAGTTTTTCGATATCATGGCCAGCAGAGGAATCTATAGTGATGGCTGGATGGCTAGTACAATGGGGCTTAGACAACCATGGGTAGGAGGAATACCAAAAGGAGCAAGAACCTGGGATCCTAACAATGACGTCTGGGAGCTTTATAATCTAGATGAAGACTGGAGTCAGGCAAATGATTTGGCTAAAGAGAATCCTGAAAAGCTGGAAGAGATGAAAATGCTTTTCATCTCTGAGTCTACCAAATACAAAAACCTTCCTGTGGGTGGAGGTCTATGGGCTACAGCAATTTTCCACCCTGAAGATGCTCCTGCCTCTCCATTGACCGAATGGACATTTGAAGCGCCTTTGACTCGTATGCCAGAGTCTGCAGCACCTAAGTTGGGCAAGGTAAGTAGCTTGGTAACCATGGAGCTAGATGTTCCGAAAAATGCCAATGGAGTTCTTTATGCTCTGGCAGGATTTTCGGGTGGAGTTACTTGTTTTGTAAAAGATGGCTATGTGAATTATGAATTCAATCTTTTTGAAATCGAGCGTACTAAAATCAAATCTTCCACCAAACTTCCTGTAGGGAAATCGACGGTAGAAGTGGAATCAAAGTTGGTGGATAAAATAGGAGGAGCGATGGATATAATCATACGTGTGAATGGCAAAGAAGTAGCCAAAAAGCAAGTTCCACGAGCAATGTCTCTGCATTTCACATCCAACGCTACCTTTGATATAGGAACTGATCTGGACTCTCCGGTTTCATTGGATTACTTTGACCAGGCTCCTTTTGCATTTAATGGAAAAATCGGTAAAACTGTAATAAAATACCTCAATACAAAGTAAAAGCAAGCTTATTATATGAGGAACGTGTTATGAAAAATAATTACTTTAAAGGCTTATGACCTTCTTTATGAAAGCTTTTTATTGCCTAGTACTATTTTCTCTTCTGACATTTACAGTGAGTGCGCAGGACAAATCTGAAGTACAACCCGAAAAGGAGAAATTCAGTATGAAGGTCCTTAAGGATTCGCTGGATGGAAAGTTAGATTTGAGTGATTTCCTAATTAGTTACCATGGATTTATCCCTGTGATTCAGTTGATTACAGAGCCTGCGCTAGGTGGGATTGGAGCTATGTTTACTCCCGTTTTTATCCAGCCAAATAAGGTCCATGAAAAGGGTAAATATATTCCTCCCAATATTACAGCAGGTTTTATAGGTTACTCCGCAAACAAAAGTTGGGGTGGTGGAGCCATGCGATCTGCCTCTTTGCCAAAGCAACACCTGAAATACAAAGTGGGTGGAGGATATGGAGATATGAATATGGATTTCTTTAGAAATTTCCCCGTCATAGGGGAGAAGCAGTTAGGGCTTAATTTTAATTCAGCAATATTTTTTGGAAATATCCTGCGTGAAGTAGGGGATACCGATTTATATTTTGGGCTTCAATACCTCTTTCTACACAATAAAGTCAAACCAGAATTCGATCTTACAGAATTGCCTGATTTCATAGATGACAAGACCTTAAATAATAAGCTAAGTAACGTCGGGGTCAACATGCAATACGATAAACGGGATAATGTATTTACACCGAATAAAGGCTTGTACTTCACTTCCGCTTTCCGAGTCAATGCTTCTTGGACAGGCAGTGACTATGATTATAGGAATTGGAATATTACTGCTTTGCAATATTTCCAACTCAAGCCTAAATGGGTGAGTGGTTTTCGATTTGAAGGAAACCTTCAGTTTGGAGATGCGCCATTCTATATGGAGCCGGGAGTTAACTTACGTGGAGTACCTATGGCACGTTATCAAGGACAAGAAACCTATGTAGTGGAAACTGAGCAGCGATATGATTTCACCAAGCGCTGGAGTGCTGTAGCATTTGTAGGAGCAGCCAAGGCTCCCACCAAAGAAGTGTCATTTATCGATTCAGAATTGATTTATAACTACGGAACTGGGTTTAGATATTTGATCGCGAGAAAATTCAATATGAGAACTGGTATAGATGTAGCCTGGTCCAATGAGGATTTTGGCTGGTATATCGTCTTTGGTTCTGCTTGGAATAATAGGAATTAATTTACCCTTTATAAATATCAGGAGACAGCTGTTTTCCTGTTGCTATTAGCTGGTTTTTACAAAAAAATAACACTATGAAATCTGGAAAAAACACTTACAAAATGTTAGGACTTGGCTTGCTGCTAAGCATAACAATTTCCTGTGCCCCTCAGACTGAATCAGAGACTGAGATTAATACAGAAATAGAGACGGACAAAGTTTCCCCAGGATTACCTTCCTGGAATGATGGTGCTACCAAAGAAGCCATCATCAGTTATGTGGAAGATGTGACTAATTCCGGTAGTGCTAATTTTATTCCAGTAGCCGATCGGATTGCCACCTTTGATAATGACGGTACGCTCTGGTCTGAGCAGCCTATTTATTTTCAATTCTTTTTTGCATTGGAGCGATTGAAAGCAATGGCAGCAGATCATCCGGAGTGGAAGACCAAGCAACCCTATAAAGCTGTATTGGAAAATGACATGAAAACCTTGATGGCACAAGGTGAAAAAGGTCTTTTGGAAATAGTAATGGCTACTCATGCAGGAGTGACGACGGATGAATTTGATAAACTTGTAAAGGACTGGATAGCTACCGCTGAGCATCCAGCGAAAAAGAAGCCATTCAAAGAAATGGTTTTTCAGCCTATGCTTGAGCTATTGGATTATTTGAGAGCGAATGAATTCAAAGTTTTTATTGTCTCTGGTGGAGGCATAGAATTCATGAGGCCTTGGGTTGAGGGAGTGTATGGCATTCCAAAAGATCAAGTAGTAGGAAGTAGCATCAAGACCAAATATTCTTATAATGATGGCAAGCCGAGTATTGAACGACTTGCAGAGATTGATCTTATAGATGATCATGAGGGTAAGCCTGTTGGGATCAACCGCTATATAGGGAGACGTCCTGTGTTCTCGGCGGGTAACTCAGATGGGGATTTGGACATGCTTCGTTGGACAGATTCCAATGAACTGAAAACCTTTAAACTCTATGTACACCATACTGATTCGATCAGAGAATATGCCTACGATAGAAAATCCCACATCGGTACCTTTGATGAAGGACTAGATGAAGCTACAGAAAAAGCCTGGACCATCGTAGATATGAAGGAGGATTGGAAAGTGATTTATCCTTTTGATAAGTAATTTATAGTAGAAAATCTTTAGCTATGAGATTGTCGGATTTTAGTAAAATAATTTTCCTGTTTCTTGTCATAAGTCAGCAGGTGTTGGCGCAAGACGAGAAGAAGCAGGAAGAGGAAGAAGGAAAAACTTCAGTGAAATTATCCCAGCAAGTGATGAATCCCACTACCCTTGCCTGGCAACTTCAACTCGAAGAATACACCATTTTTGATACAGAGGGGCAAGATGGCTTTGCCCAGAATTTCCGATTTAGAGGGATTATTCCTTTAGAAAAAGGGCTCTTGCTTCCATTCCCACAGCTGATTCGTGTGATTGCATACGTCAATACCGCTCCTAACGGGCCGACTGGCTTAGGTGATCTTACCTTGAATCAGTTTTTTATTATCAGCAAAAAAAGTTGGGGTCAATTCGGTGCAGGGTGGAATGCGACTATTCCTACTAGAACCTCCTCAGAATTAGGCTCTCCTCAATTTCAAATCGGACCAGCAGCTACTTTGACCTTCACAGATCTCGGCAATTGGCAGATGTATTGGATTCTGGAAAACTTCTTTTCAGTGACAGGGAATGATAAGTATGGGTCGAATATTTATGCAGTACTCCAGCCAAATATCTTCTACACTTGGCCAAATGGCGTGTATGCAGGGATAGAGCCGGAGTGGCAAATAGATTATAAAACTGGGCAGGTGGCAATTCCTATAGATTTCAGACTAGGATATATCTGGTCGGGCAAGTTGAAGTACAATGCTTATATAGAGCCAGAAATCATGGCATATCGCTCTGAGGGTTATACCAGAAATTTGAATAATTTTGGAATTCGCTTTGGCTTCCGCTGGTACCTGCCGATGAAGGGGGAATAATGTGTATTACTGCCATATATAGAAGGAAGCCCCATTTACCAATTTCTCTAATTAGATCTAGAATTTATCTTTTTTGAAAAGAGCCCTATATTTCCACTCATGAATAAAAAGATTAAGAAGTCTCCAAGCTTGGATAAGCGTTGGATTATTAGCCCAGCGATTTTACTTTTTGTATCTGGATTAGCAGCTCTTGTATATCAGGTCTTATGGATCAAGCAGTTGTCCATCGTAGTAGGGGTAGATGTACATGCAGTCAGTACAGCAGTCTCGGCCTTCTTTGCTGGTTTGGCCTTGGGAAGTTACATTTTTGGTCGCAGGGCAGATCGACTTAGTCATCCACTTCGCTTATATGCGATGTTAGAAATTGGTGTGGCCATTCTTGGAGTCATCGTGACTTTTGCTCTTGGCAGGTCGGCAGCTCTATTTGCACAATTGCAATTGATGGCGGGACCATTAGCATGGTTGTTACCATTCCTGCTGGTAGCTGCTCCAGCTTTTCTGATGGGAGGCACACTGCCAGTATTAGTTCGTTCTATTTCTCCTAACAAAGATCAATTGGGCTATGCCGGAGGTCTATTGTATGCTGCCAATACGGCCGGGGCTATTGCCGGAGCTTTGTTAACCTCTTTTGTACTGATACCAGCCTTTGGCGTATTTGGCTCCTCAGTCTTTGCCGCAATACTAAACCTGGCAGCCGGAGTAGGAGCTTTTTTACTCGTAGGAAAAGACTTACCTGCAAGTACCAAATCTAAGACTGCTGCTGATCCTGCAGGGAAATCCCTGGCACTTTGGCTGTATGCTATTGCAGGAGGATTGGCACTTGGATACGAGGTGATTTGGTCGCAGGCAGTGGTACAGTGGACGAGTACGAGGACCTTTGCCTTTTCGGTGGTGTTGGCAACATATTTATTGGGCTTGGTATTAGGGAGTGCATTCTTTTCCCGAAGGGCAGACCGTACTAAAGATTCCTGGGGCGTATTTGGTTTTCTAATCGCAGCAGCAGGAGTTACAGCCTTGCTTGCCTTAGCATTTTCAGGTGATGTATTGACCAATTTCCAAGAATCTGCAGGAGATTTTGCTTTCAAAATGCTACCATATGAAGGTTTTGCACGAGCAGCCAGATTTTTTGTAGTGGCTGGATGGCTAGTTCTTATTCCCACGATGCTCCTAGGAGCGGCCTTCCCGGCAGCATTGAGACTTATAGTAGATCCTGCAAATTCAGGCAGAGACACTGGACGAATAGTTGCTTTCAATACGGTGGGAGGAATAGTGGGGACTTTGGTGATTGGCTTTGTTTTAGTGCCTTTTCTCGGGATAGAGCGTAGCCTAGGGTTATTGGCATTCGCTGCAGTAGGGATAGGACTTGTAGCTGTATGGAAAGGACATGGGGTGACGAAGGTCAGCCGCAATGCAATCTTTGCCTGTGCTGGGATCGCGATTTTAGGAGTGGTTTTGCTTCCTTCGGATCATCTTGTCAAGCTTTTGGCTAAAGGACATGGAGGTAAATTGATATTTCACGAGCCTAGTGCTGCAGGTACGGTTGCCGTAGTAGAGCAGCGAAGTGCAGAGAAAAGCTTTAGGAGACTATATATTTCCGGAGTTTCCAATTCTGGGAATTCCATGACTTCCCAGCGCTACATGCGTTTGCAGGCATTATTGCCGCTTATCATTAGTAAGGAAGAGCCCAAGTCTGCGCTGGTGATTGGCTTGGGAACAGGGATTACCGCCGGTAGTCTTTTGTACTACCCAGGTCTTGATAAGAGAGTCTGTGCAGAGCTTTTGCCTGCAGTGGTCAGGGCCGCTAGTCTTTTTGAAGGAAATAATAATGTGACTGAAGATTCACGCGTAGATATTCGTCTTCGGGATGGAAGGTCTGAGCTTTTGCGAAGTAAAGAACAATACGACTTGATTACGCTGGAGCCACCACCGCCTTCTGCTGCAGGTGTAGTCAATCTTTACTCTAGTGATTTCTATCAACTGGCCGCAGATCGACTCAATCCAAATGGATTGGTAGCGCAATGGTTACCCTTGCCTACGCAGACAAATGAGGATACTCGCTCCTTGGTTCGAAGCTTTCTGGATGTGTATCCTTATGCTTCAGTCTGGAGTACCGAACTGCATGAGATGCTCTTGATCGGTTCCAATGAGCCATTGGAGTTGGATGTGGATAAGATAAGCGAAAGATTTAATCAGCCGGAAGTCTCCGCAGCGATGCGGGAGGTAGGGATCAATACTACAGCAGAATTGCTGGCTACATGGATTACAGACCGTGACGGACTAGAAGCCTATGCAGGAGATGCTTTGCCTACCACAGACAATCAGCCTAGAATAGAATATGGAGATTGGGTAGTACCGGGTGAATTTACGCATGCCCTAGTTGCACTCAATGATGAATATAGAGCTCCACAGCTACTTCATGCAGATCCAGCCTTGCTTGAAGAGATAGAACTTAAGCGAGAAATTTTGCTACGCTTCTACGAGGCGGGAATCTACGCCTATGAAGGAGACGCAAAAAACTGGGCCATTGCCATGAAATGGGTCAAACAACGCGCTCCGGAAAATCCATATTACCTATGGTTTATGGCTTCGGAATTCGAAGACTAGCTATCTTTGTGATTTCAATAAATTGTTAAGAGATCAATTGCATTATTATGTAAAAGTGAAATTGTACTGATGGATGGAAAAAAAACTAGCTGAACTTGCCTAAAGATTTGTTTTTGCTTTTTTTTTACTAGATTTAAGCAATTGAATTTATGTAGTACTAAAGCTGATTTTATCATAATCATATCAATCTAAGCTTGAATACAGCCAGTTGGGCTGTAATCTTACAAAAATTTGATTAGCAATTTTAAACACACTATAAACTTTATACCCTTAATTTTTGCAGTTATGATTAAAAACAAACTAAAATTATCGCTCTTCGCCATGACCCTGTTTGCCACAGGAGTGATGGCGCAGGAGAAGAAACCAAATATCGTCGTGATATTTGGAGATGATATTGGTACGACCAATGTCAGTGCCTACGGCATGGGTGTTGTAGGCTATCAAACTCCTAATATCGACCGTATTGCGAAGGAAGGTATGATTTTCACGGATTACTATTCCGAGCAAAGTTGTACTGCAGGTAGATCATCCTTTATTACTGGCCAGACGATTTACCGTACCGGTCTTTCTAAAGTAGGTCTTCCTGGCTCAGATGTAGGGTTGAGAAAAGAGGATCCTACAATCGCAGAACTGCTAAAGCCTCAGGGTTATGCTACTGCACAGTTCGGTAAAAATCACCTAGGTGATTTGGATAAGTTCCTTCCTACGAATCATGGTTTTGATGAGTTCTTGGGAAATCTTTATCACTTGAATGCTGAGGAAGAGCCAGAAAATAGAAATTATCCTCAAACTCCAGAGTTTAAAGAGAAGTATGGTCCAAGAGGTGTGATCAAATCTTCTTCTGATGGAAAAATCGAAGATACGGGACCATTGACTAAGAAGCGTATGGAAACTATCGATGAGGAGACTTCCGCAGCGACAATGGATTTCATGGAGCGTCAGGTTAAAGCTGATAAGCCATTCTTCGTATGGTTCAATGCGACCAGAATGCACTTGTATACGCACGTGAAAGAAGAGAATCGCGATAAGCCAGGCTTGACTGCACGTACAGAATATGCTGACGGTATGATCGAACACGATCAGATTGTAGGTAACATCCTAGATAAAGTGGACGAATTAGGAATAGCTGATAACACTATCGTTATCTATACTTCTGATAATGGACCACACAAGAACTCTTGGCCTGATGCTGGTTTGAGCCCTTTCCGTAGTGAAAAGGAGACAAACTGGGAAGGTGCGTACCGTTCTCCTGCTGTAATCCGTTGGCCAGGTAAAATCAAGCCAGGTACTATTTCTAATGAAATCGTCAGTGGTTTGGACTGGGCTCCTACTTTATTGGCTGCAGCTGGTGAGCCAGATATTGCTAAAAAGTTGCTGACTGGATACCAAGCGGATGGTAAGACCTTTAAGGTTCATTTGGATGGTTACAACATCTTACCTTACCTGACGGGTCAAGTGGAGCGTTCTCCGAGAAAAGAATTCTTCTACTTTAATGATGATGCGCAGCTTACTGCTATTCGATTTGAGAACTGGAAATTGGTATTCCTAGAGCAGAGAGTTCAGGGTACTTTGAGAATTTGGGCTGAGCCATTTACAGAGCTTAGATTACCGAAAATGTTTGATTTGAGAGCTGATCCATATGAGCAGGCTGATATTACTTCAAATACCTACTACGATTGGTTATTGAGACATGCCTTCCTTATCGTACCGGCTCAACAGTATGCGGCTCAATTCCTGGAGACCTTTAAAGAATACCCTCCTCGTCAGCCACCGGCTAGCTTTAACCTGGAAGATGTAATGAAGAAACTGTCTGAAGCAGCAGGTTCTGAATAACATTTAATTCTAAGTGTGTTAAATAATCATATCGCCCTGTATCCATTGGAACAGGGCGATTGTGATTTTAGCTTATATTTATCCGATTTATGGGTAGGTATTTCACCTATAAAGACTTGAAATACAATTTGTAGCAGTACTAAAATGCTCGATACTGGCCAATTATAGTTGCGTATTTCCTGAAGATTATTACTTTTATAAAGTAGATTTAGGTATTAATAAATCGGCTATTTTGTAGCTAATTGGGCCTTCTTAACGTATTCAAGAGTACAATTGCATTTCTTTTAAACTTAACAAATCATTAAAAAGCAGTTCAAAAGTTGATTTCAAAAACATGAAAACTATGAAAAATCAAATTAAAAATTTAATGCTAGGAGCATTATTGATGCTATTCTCGGTATCGGGATTTGCTCAAGTAAAAAGTGATTATGATAAAAACGCTGATTTCACCGGCTATAAGACTTATTCATTTGAAGGATGGCAAAAGGATTCTGATAAGCAATTGAATGATTTTGACAAAAAGAGAATCTTAGATGCATTGAAAAGTGAATTTGATGCAAGAGGAATGACCTTAGTCACTTCAGGTGCTGATGCAGCGATTGCACTTTATGTAGTGTTAGATAAGAAAACTAGCACCACTGCCTATACTGATTTCATGGGTGGATTGGGTTATGGTCCACGTATGGGATGGGGAATGGGAGTAGGAGGAATGGGCATGGGCTCTGCTACTACTACATACTCAGACAATGATTATACTGAAGGCACATTGGTTGTAGACATGTATGATGCATCTGGCAAGAAATTGATTTGGCAAGGAACTAGCACTTCAGTGGTGAATGAGAAGCCAGAGAAAAGAGATAAAACTATTCCTAAGCAGATCGGTAAATTGATGAAGCAATTCCCAGTTGATAAACAATAGTATTGTTTTAATAATGGATTATCCTCATTAGGCAGAGCCTAGAGTGCAAAGGAGAAAGACGTTGGGTTAATTTGACTCCGTTTTTCTCCTTTTTTAAATTGAACCTTATAGGATAACAATCTGAACTTATTGCTCTTTCCCTTTTATTCAAAGCACCCTTAACCCTATCAACATGCGATTGATCTATAGCTTCTTTATAATCCTGATGATATGCATCGGAGGACTTCAAGCCCAAACTGATACTACCGATCACACAAAGGATATAGGTTGGCCACGACAAGTAGAGAAAGACGGGGCGACCTTGGTATATTACCAGCCCCAAGTAGATGAATGGGATGATTATAAAGTGCTCAAAGCGCGAGTAGCTTTTTCCTTGACTCCTGCTGATGGGAAACAAGTCATGGGAGTAACTTCGATCAGAAGTCATACCTTGGTTGACAAGGAAAATCGCACGGCATTTCTTCAAGATATAATTGTTGAGGGCGTCAGATTCCCCTCCGTAGATCCTGCTGATTCTGAAAAGCTGCAAAAAGTTTTTGAAGAGATTATGCCTAATGGCGGAGAGTCATTTTCTGTAGATAGAATAATGGCAGATCTTCAGCAAGGCAAAGTCCAGGCAAAACCTGTTGCAGTTAAAAATGACCCGCCAGTCATATTCTATAGTGATCAGGATGCTATTCTACTTTCTATAGATGGTGATCCAGTCTACGCTCCGATTGAAAAGACTAATATGGAGTATATCGTCAATACTAATTGGGATGTATTCCATGAAAAGAAGAAGAATGAATATTATCTCTTAGCAGATAGTGCATGGCTATCGGCGACTGAGTTGAAAGGGCCTTGGACTCAAGTGAAGAGTTTGCCTAGGGAGATGAAGAAACTGCCGACTGGAGAAAATTTTGATGATGTGAAGAAAATGGTTCCTCCATTAGGTTCTGTTGCCGCACCAAAAGTTTTTTATAGTACCAGCCCAGCTGAGTTAATTTTATTTCAAGGACAGCCAAGATATACGGAGATTACCGGGACCAAGCTTCTATATGCAAGCAATACGGATAATGACGTTTTTGTAGACGAGACGAAAAGTGACTTTTACGTGCTTTTTTCCGGGAGATGGTTTAGTTCTAAATCTTTAGAAGGTCCTTGGGTTTATTCAGGGAATGATCTTCCAACCGATTTTTCTAACATACCGGAAGATTCTCCTAAAGCTAGCGTATTAGTTTCGGTGCCAGGTACAATTCAAGCTTCTGATGCTGTGATGCTCGCTCAGATACCTACGACAGCCATTGTGAATAAGGCGGAGGTAGAAGCCAAAGTAAAAGTGGATTATGATGGGAATCCAGAATTCAGACCTATCGCGGGAACTTCTCTTTTTTATGCTTCCAACACACAGCAAAAAGTGATTAAAGTTGGGAAGGAATATTACCTATGCTACCAAGCAGTGTGGTTTGAATCTGCAGAGCCAAAAGGCCCTTGGAAAACGGCAGACTCTGTACCTTCTGAGATCTACTCCATTCCTCCAAGTTCTCCTATGTACAATGTTACCTATGTGACGGTAAGTAATCCTACTGATACGACCGTGCAAAGTAATACCACAGGAGGTTATTATGGAATGTTTGTCATGGGAATGACAGTAGGAGCCACAATTGCATATGGTACCGGATATTATTACCCGCCATACCTTTTTTGGGGTCCCTACCCATATCCTATCTACAGACCTTGGCCTATGACTTATGGCGTGGGCGCGGTGTATAATCCTTGGACAGGAGGCTTTGCTGTAGGGCGCTCGGTATATGGACCTTATGGAGCAGCACATACAGCTGGATGGTATAATCCTGCTACGGGTCGATATGGTCGTTCCGCGAGTGTACAAGGATGGTATGGGGGTCGTACATCTGCTAGTACCTATAATCCTTGGACAGGCACTTATGCCCATACCAATCAAGGACATAGCCCTTATGCTCAGTGGGGGAATTCAGTAGCCACAAGGGGTAATCAATGGGTGCAAACAGGCCATGTGACCACTGCCCGTGGTACTGCCGCAGGGTTTAGAACCTCTGGTGGAAATCAGGGCGTCATAGCTCATGGAGCAAATGGAACAGTAGTCCATACTGATAATGGGGTATTTGCTGGCCATGATGGTAATATATACCGTCGCAATGAAAATGGGAATTGGAGTCAGTATAATAGGGGGAACTGGAACTCAATGAATAATAATGGTCGATCCTTATGGAATCCATCGCAGCAGCATGTACAATCTGGGCTTGAAAGATCCCAGTTTTCAAGACAAAGAGGGCAGTTTCAAACTCAAAGATTCAACTCATTTCAGCGAATGGGTGGAGGAGGAATTCGAAGGTTTTAAATTAGCTTAGGTCTTCCAAATAGCAGAAAAGATTTGGACAATGATTCTGTAGTTCATTTAGCTAAGGGTATGAATTCCAATTTTTGTAATTTTGTGACTTTGGCAGCTGAAGATATATTGGGTTGTAGGCCTATTCAAAGAAACTAACAAGATTTAATAATGCAGAAATTCAAGTTTTTTATAATTGCCATTAGCCTAGGGCTCAGCAGCAGCTTATGTTTTGCGCAGGAAGAAAAAGTGAATGCTGAATCTGAGGAGCCTAAAGAATCCGAAGGAAAGCATACCATAGCGTTCTTTATTGGACATGCGAGAATTGGTCAAGGAACTGATTCAGAGGGTAAAAGGCAGTTTAACATGGTTCCTTCGGTATCTATAGATTATAATTATTGGATCAGTACTCGTTTTGCTTTGGGGATTCATACTGATTTT
Organism: Algoriphagus chordae; assembly: GCF_003254055.1. Lineage (GTDB taxonomy): Bacteria > Bacteroidota > Bacteroidia > Cytophagales > Cyclobacteriaceae > Algoriphagus > Algoriphagus chordae. Next base: position 51,440 of record NZ_QKZT01000019.1, on the reverse strand, counting down.
TTGAATGAGAATTTCTATGTTGAGTCTGAGGAGGATGGTGCACCAATAGAACGGGAGAGGCCAATAGCTCCTGCCCTGATGGGCACCTACATGCTAGGTGAGCATTGGAGTTTTGGGCTAGGCTTTGGAGGAGAATTTGCCGAAGGAGAGGATTACTTTGTTACGCGTTTTGCTATTGAGTACGGAGTAGAGATTCGAAATGGTTGGGCAGTGCTTGGGAGCTTGACACAGGATTTTCGTGCGAATGCATATAATGTGACCTCCTTTGGAATTGGGGTGGAGAAACGATTTGGGAACTAGGATTTGATGTCTTTACTAGATATCTTATGTTCAATTCCAGCTTAGAAGAAGTAATGAAGTCAACTACTGCTGGTCAGGAAGGCAATTAATCAGGTAGATTCAAGTAGCGAAATAGTAAAAAAATCTCCGCTATTTTCATTTTTAAACAAAACAATAATTATATGAGTTTTGACTATTTCTCGCTTGTAAAACATATGTCTAAGTCAATTACCGCTTTTATTTTGCTTGCACTTTCTTTTTCCTGCACTGAGAAACCTGTTGAAAATGATATTCAGCCAGTAAAACGAAAAATATCCGGGGCCACTTTGAAATTGGCTTCTTGGGAAACTGCTCCACGCACTCGAATTCTAGAATGGGTGGAGGCAGCGACCACAGAAGGTTCTCCTGACTTTATCCCAGTACTTGATCGCGTCGCAGTATTTGATAATGATGGGACGCTCTGGTCTGAGCAACCTATGTATTTTCAGTTGGCCTTTGCAATCGACGAGGTCAAAAGAATGGCTCCAGAGCATCCTGAGTGGAAAGATAATGCTTCTATCAGTGCGCTTTTAAATGGCGACATGAAAGGATTTCTTTCTGGAGGTGAAAAAGCCTTGTTGCAGACAGTTGCTATTACGCATTCAGGCATGTCAGCCGAAGAGTTTGATTCACATGTGAAAAACTGGATGAAAACGGCTACCCATCCGAAAACTGGAAAGCACTACAACGAAATGATATTCCAGCCTATGCTTGAATTGCTTCAGGTTCTTAGGGAGTATGAGTTTAAAACTTTCATCGTTTCCGGTGGTGGAATTGACTTTATGCGTGCCTGGACAGAAGAGGCTTATGGAATTCCTCCTTACCAGGTAGTAGGCTCGCAATTAGGCCTTACTTATGTGGATTCTCTTGCTAAGCCAGAATTGATTAAAACTCCTGAATTGTATTTTAACGATGACAAAGCGGGTAAACCAGTTGGTATCTATAGACATATTGGCAAAAGACCAGTATTTGCTGGAGGTAATAGTGATGGTGATTATCAGATGTTACAATATACCAGCACTGGTGAAGGGTCACGATTTGGATTGATTGTCCATCATACAGATTCAGTACGTGAAGTGGCTTATGACCGAGATTCTCATATTGGTCAGTTGAGCAAAGGTTTGGATGATGCAGCTAAGTACAACTGGCTAGTAGTAGACATGCAGAAAGACTGGAAAGTCATTTATCCATATGAGCTAGAAAAGTAAGTTGATTAGCTAAGGTTTCTTATCATTTGGCCTTGAAAAGGGAATATATTCCTATTGAATTTGGTTTTCTGAGTTCATTTTAAATGAGGATGAAAAGGCAATTGTTAGTTCTTGTGAAAAATTGTAAGTTTATAAGGAAATTCTAGTATTTATGCAGGCCAGAAAGAATTCTGACAATCTAGAAAGGAAATTGATTTAGTAACTAATTATTTAAACACATATGAAAAACAAATTAACTCTTTTGAAATCTGCTGTTCTGCTACTTTTCTGTATGCCATTTTTGGCGCAGGCGCAGGATAAGCCCAATATACTTGTCCTCTGGGGTGATGATATTGGATGGTCCAATGTAAGTGCCTACAATATGGGTATGATGGGCTACAAAACTCCAAATATTGACCGTCTTGCCAAAGAAGGAGCGGTATTTACGGATTGGTACGCACAGCAGTCCTGTACGGCAGGTCGAGCGGCTTTTATTTTAGGTCAGCATCCATTTAGAACTGGTCTTTTGACAATAGGTATGCCGGGTGCAAAACAAGGTATTCAGGAAAACCAGCCTACTATTGCAGAATTACTAAAACCACATGGCTATACTTCTGGCCAATTTGGTAAAAATCACTTAGGTGATCGTGATGAGCATTTGCCTACCAATCATGGGTTTGATGAGTTTTTCGGTAACCTTTATCACTTAAATGCTGAAGAGGAGCCAGAAAGCTACTACTATCCGAAGGATCCAGATTTCAGAAAGAAATATGGTCCAAGAGGCGTTTTACATTCCTATGCTGATGGTAGAATCCAAGATACGGGGCCATTGACAAAGAAAAGAATGGAAACAGTGGATAAGGAGTTTACAAATGCTGCTATTGAGTTTATAGAGAAAGCTCATGCTGATGGCAAACCGTTTTTTGTATGGTTAAACTCTACACGTATGCACGTGTGGACCCACTTAGAAGAAGGTAGTGATGGAGTAACTGGTATTGGTCTATACCCTGATGGAATGGTAGAACATGACAAGGCAATAGGTCAAGTTTTGGCCAAGTTGGAAGAACTTGGAATAATTGATAATACTATTATCATGTATTCTACGGATAATGGTGCTGAGAAATTTACTTGGCCTGACGGTGGTACAACTCCATTTGCTGGTGAAAAAGGTACGACTTGGGAAGGTGGATTCCGCGTCCCTAGTATAATTCGTTGGCCAGGTGTAATTGAGCCAGGTACTATCTACAATGATATCTTCTCCCATGAGGATATGATGCCTACGTTGGTAGCCGCAGCTGGAGAGCCAAACATCAAAGAAAAAGTATTGACTGGATATCAGGCTAATGGAAAGACATTCAAAGCTCATTTGGATGGTTACAATATGCTGCCTTATTTCAAAGGCGAAGTAAGTGAGTCTCCACGAAAAGAGATTTTCTATTTTGATGCAGCTGGAAACATGAATGCGATCAGATATAATAATTTCAAATTGCACTTTACTATAATGGAAGGTTCTATTGCTGAAGCTTACCGTAAATCTCCAAGTTGGCCAGTTGTAATCAATCTAAGAGCTGATCCTTTTGAGGTGTCATGGAATTCTGCTCTCTATATTAAATGGTATGCAGATAATATGTGGATGTTTGTACCTGCTCAGCAGAAAGCCGCTGAGTTCTTAGCTACCTTTAAGGATTTCCCTCCTGTGAAAGGTTCATCATTATCAATCGATGAAGTAGTGGAATCTATGACTTCACATCCAATACAACAGTAATTTTCTATTCAAAAATATCTTTCAAACTGCCGGAATTCCGGCAGTTTGTTTTTTTAGCAAGCTGTGGTTTATAGCTACACCTTTTTTATTTGGGCTATCCTAACGCTAAACACCTTAATTCCTTAGTGAACCCAGATTATTCCAAGCCCCTCTTTGCCTTATAAAGCTTGTAAATGCTGTCATGACTATTCAGAATTCTTCCGAATGCAGGGGATTTGGATAGATGTAAATATTTTTTATCGCAGTGATTTTAGGGTTTGTCTCATAGATTAGCCTGTTCACCGCAAAACCAAAAAAAGGAAGATTTCACCTTGTATGTTTGAATCAGAAATCAAAAACAATCACTTCTGCTAACAGGCAGAACCAAAAAACAAACATACTATGAAAACGCTATTTAAAATTACATCAGCTTTAATGCTCTTCTTCATCATCGGTACGAGCAATGCAGAAACTCCACTAGTTAGTCTATCTGATGGAGATGAGCCAAAGACACTAGTATTGAATTTTGACGCGGAATCAACCGAATCAACGCTCAAATTAGTGAATCAAGCGAATGAGACCTTATTGACAGAAAAGCTTAGCGACGGGACATTCAACAGAAAATTGAACCTAAAGAATCTGGAACAGGGTATCTATTACTTCAGCGCTGAGAATGATAACAAGTCTGTGGTCTATACCATTGAAGTTGACAATACATCAGCTAGAGTTATTGATCGTTCCGAAAAAGTGAATCAGATTGTATTTAGAGAAGTAGGAGAATTAGTTCAATTGAATCTATTCAATCCTGAAAGTCACAAAGTAACCGTAGATGTCTTAAACGAAGATGGTTCGCTACTTTTCAATGAAACCATCAAAAAAACTGTATTAATAGGGAAGCAATTCAATTTCGAAAATGCATTTAAGGGAGAATATACCATTAAGGTATCCGATGGACAAAGCGCTTATCAGCACAAGATTGAAATACTGTAAAACGATTTAATCATTATTGATCAAATGACCTCTAAGCTATTGGAGGTCATTTTTTCTTTCCTACCTAAGTCCTCCAACTTGCATTTACTAGCAAATCACCGCACAGTTTCAAGAAGTCCAATTCAGGCGTTTACCTACTTTAGACTATATTGAACTCAATTGACACTCCGCCATGATACCCATCAAAAAATTTGTAAAGAAGCATCAAGTAGTCATCATCCATGGGTTTGTTTGGTTGATATTGTTTTTGATGCCTATCATTTTTACAAATGAAATGAAGGATGGATCACCTCGTTCAGCCAGAGAGATGGAATTCCTTTATTTGAGTACCATCTTAAAATTTTTCTGGATGGGGATGTTCTACATGAATACAGCTATCCTGATTCCTAAATTGCTGTATAAGAAAAAATGGGTAATGTTTATAGGCGCGGAACTACTCATTTTCATAGGTATACTAATGATCCAAAGTGCTTTTTACAATATGATTATCACTGGGAGGCCATTTTCCTTTGAAAGATCTATTTATGGGAACAGTATTCCTTTTTTACTAACAGCTTTGAGCAGTATTTTATATAGAATGGTGACTGATAGAGCCAGTGCTGAGAAGCAACTGGTAGAAAAGCAACAGGAAAATCTGAAAACTGAACTTGCATTTTTACGCTCCCAGATAAGTCCGCACTTCTTATTCAATGTATTGAACAATATTGTAGCCTTGGTCCGATTGAAAAGTCAGGAGCTAGAACCTACTATTTTGAAGCTATCCTCCTTACTGCAATACATGTTGTATGATACTGACGAAGAAAAAGTCCGATTAAAAAGCGAGGTTGACTACCTCCAGAGTTACGTGGACCTACAGAAACTTAGATTTGGAGATCGGTTGACCTTGAATGTGAACTTTGATTTGCAAGAGGACTGGCACTTTATAGAGCCCATGCTTTTGATTCCCTATATTGAAAATGCCTTTAAGCATGGGACAGGGATGATCGAAAATCCTACCATTAAGATTTCCCTAACGGTGGTTAATAATCAACTTGTCTTTGAAGTAGCGAACAAATACCTTGAACAGGATCTGGCTAAAGACAAGGACTCAGGGATTGGACTGGTAAATGTCAACAGAAGGTTAGAGTTGCTATACGATAAGAGACACAAGCTTGAGATTAATAAAACGGAAGAATGGTTTACGGTTACCTTAAAAATAGATCTTGAATTATGATGAATTGTCTAGCAATCGACGATGAGCCCTTGGCCTTACGATTACTTGAATTTAATATTGAGAAGGTATCGTATTTGAACCTGGTGGCTTCCTGCGAAAATGCTTTTGACGCGATGGAAGCATTGAGTGCAAACTCCATTGACTTAGTGTTTATTGACATTCAAATGCCTGGGCTTAGCGGCTTGCAATTTATCGCCAGCCTGGAAAAAAAGCCATTGGTAATCTTCATTACTGCCTACAAACAATATGCTATCGAGAGTTATGATCTTAGCGTGGTAGATTATTTGTTGAAGCCTGTTGCGCTTGAGCGGTTTATCAAAGCCTGTAACCGAGCTCATGAGTTGTTTTTGCTCAAATCTGGAGCTACCACCAAGCCTGTTAAAACTGGAAGAGACCATTTTTTCGTCCCCATGGATTTTGGGCAGCACAAAGTGAAGTTTGATGATATCATTTGGGTAAAAGGCTTTGGAGATTATTTGAAGATCTACCTGAAAAATGAAGCCCATCCCCTTGTAGTTCGAATAACTTTTAAGGAATTAGAAATTGAGCTGCCAGAAAATTTTCTACTCCGAATACATAAATCATATGGAGTTGCTCTCAATGCAATCACCAGTATTAGGAAGGGCAGTATTTTCATAGATGAGCTAGAATTGAGTATAGGTGATGCTTTCCGAGAAAGGGTAGAAGAAGTGGTATTGAACAAAAGGAATAGGATGTAATGGCTTTGGATTGGTTATTTAGGCATCATCCATAGCAAAAAATAATTCGTAATAAGTCTCTACTAATTTCAGGAGATATCCACGAATATCCTGTCCTTAGAGTTTGTGTTTATAAAAATTAGTTAGAACTTGGGGTATTCGCTTTTTATTTTAATTCATTTCTATGAACACACTAGAATCAATTCAGCATCTTAAATCAAAAATGTCCGCATCCATCATCGGTCAAGATGACCTGATTGATCGACTAATTCTAGTACTCCTCGCTGATGGGAATATGCTGCTGGAAGGCTTGCCTGGACTTGCTAAAACCAGAGCAATAAAGACCTTGGCTTCGGAGCTGGATTGTGGATTAAGTAGAATTCAGTTTACACCTGATCTTTTGCCTTCGGATGTGACCGGCACAGAGATCTATCAGCCTGAGCTCAAAGAGAAATTTGTTTTTCAGCAAGGCCCAATCTTCAGTAACTTGATTTTGGCAGATGAAATCAATCGAGCCCCTGCAAAGGTTCAATCTGCATTGCTGGAAGCAATGGAAGAGCGGCAAGTTTCGGTAGCCGGAAAAACTTATAAAATGGACCCGCTATTCATGGTAATGGCTACTCAGAACCCCGTAGAGCAAGAAGGTACTTATCCGCTTCCAGAGGCCCAAATGGATAGATTTCTGATGCATGTAATCATCAGCTACCCAGATGACGCTTCAGAATTGGCGATTATGCGACTGAATCGTAATGAACAAGGTACTGGAGGGCAGGCGAAGGAAGAAGTCAAGCTTTCTCCTCAAGTCATCTTCGATGCAAGAAAAGAAATCACTGCTGTCAAAATCTCTGAGGCAATGGAAAAATACATCGTAGATATTATTTCTGCGACCCGTTTTCCTTCCAAATATTCCGAGGAACTTGATACCTGGCTGGACTTTGGTGCCAGTCCTAGAGGCAGTATAGCCTTGGATAGAGCGTCCAGAACGCACGCATGGATGGAAGGAAAAGACTTCGTGACACCTGAAAATGTTCGTGCCGTAGTGCATGACTGCTTAAGACATCGCTTGATTTTAAGCTACGAGGCCAATGCTGAAGGCGTCAGCCCTGATCAGGTATTAGATGAAATTCTCAAGCAAGTAGCTGTGGTGGCATAAAGAAATACTATTTCCATGGCCAAAGAGACCACATTTCCAGCTGATATTTTTTGCTCATTAAAGGATTTATTGAGCATGGAGAGGCATGCCCACCATTTTAATTTACTTGCTCGAAAGCAAAAAGTCAAAAGCATTTTGGGAGGTAAACATGCCTCAAAGCTTCGAGGGAGGGGATTGGATTTTGAAGAAGTCCGTCAGTATGTGAAAGGCGATGATATTCGTAATATTGATTGGAAAGTAACCGCGCGTACACGTGAGACGCATACACGGGTTTTCAGCGAAGAGAAAGAAAAGCCAGCCTTGATCTTGGTCGATCAGTCCAAGTCCATGTTTTTTGGTTCACAAAAACGTACCAAATCCGTAGTGGCTGCCGAGCTGGCCGCATTGGCTGCTTTTAGAATTTTGAAAGAAGGAGATCGGGTTGGGGGGATTGTATTTGCAGATCAGGGAATTGACATTGTGTTTCCCAAGCGTGATCGAAGAAATATCCTCCGTTTTTTTGAGAATATAGTCAAGCGAAATCATGAGTTGATTGATAATCAGGAGGGTTCATTTGATGATCTGCTGAAAGCAGTGACCATGAAGACTCGGAATATCGTGACGCATGATTTTATGATTATCCTGATCAGCGATTTTCATCGGTATTCTCCCAAAATGCTGCAGTCGGTCATCATCATGTCTCAGCATAATGACGTTATTTTGGCAAAAATCGCTGATCCATTCGAGCGGAATATTCCCAATGAAAAGTTTGTAGCTGGGGATGAGCAGACACAAGTGTCGGTAGATGGAAAAGCAAAAAACCTTCGTGATCAGTTTGAGGAAGGTTTTGACGAGGATTATCGAAAGTTTCAAGGCAAACTAAAAAAACATAGAATCCCAATTTTTCAGTTGGATACTGTGCAGCCTATAGATCAGCAACTCAAAGAACTATTTAAAGGAAGGGTGAAGCGATGAACGTTCAAGATTCCATAGCAAACCAGCAAGACAGCCTGAGTCAAGGCTTAGCGCCACTTCAATTGGGGCCCTTATTTGAGCCTGATCCAGTCAAATTTTCTTTTGAAACGATCGGCTGGCCAATTTTGGGAGGCTTAATTCTAGTAGGGCTGTTGATTGCATTTTACTTTTGGCTGAGAAGTTATAAGCGGAACCATTACCGAAGAGAAGCGCTAAAGAAATTAGACAGTATAAGGCAGGCAGATCAGACACTGGAGATTTTTGTAGTACTGAAGCAGGCAGCAATGCATGCTTTTGGTAGAGAAAAGGTGGGAGATCTAACTGGGAATGATTGGTTGGCTTTTCTGGAAAAAACTGGAAAAGGAGTTAGAATCCTTTCGCAGGAAGATGCTATCCAAACAGCAATCTATAAGAGTGTTCCTTTGTCTGTGGAAGCACAACATCATATTTTGTCCAACGCTAAAAAATGGGTAAGAACGCATGCCGTCTAACTTTGAAATAGCGCATCTCTGGGTCTTTTGGCTACTTCCATTGCCACTGTTGATCTATTGGCTACTACCGCCTTTACGGATGAAAAGTGCATCCATCACTTTGCCGACTTATCAAAATGCACTGAATTACACTGGTGAAAAGCCAAGAAAATCAGCCTTGGTGAAGCGTAAAAATTTTATTCAATGGATGGTTTTGACCATTTGCTGGGTTTTGCTTTTGGCAGCATTATCTTCTCCCCAGCTAGTTGGCAAGCCAGAGATGAAGGTGAAGACTTCCCGTAATTTCCTGATCGCAGCAGATATTTCCTTCAGTATGGCTAAAACTGACTGGGTGATAGATGGAGAGAAAGCCCGTCGTTGGGATGCTGTGAAGGAAGTGATGCATGATTTTATTCAGAAGAGAAAGGGTGACCGTATGGGCTTGGTCTTTTTTGGGACGAATGCCTATATCCAAGCTCCTTTCACACCTGATTTGCAGACCGTAGGGCAACTCCTCGATGAGGCTGATGTGGGAATGGCTGGACAGATGACACACATTGGAAAAGCCATTGCCAAAGGTGTAGATATGTTTGAAAAGGATACGATCAAGACCAAAGTCATGCTGATCCTAACCGATGGTATTGACTCTGGGGATGATGTTTTGCCATTGGATGCTGCAGATCTTGCCAAGAAAGATTCAATTCTGATCTACACGATCGGTATCGGAGATCCTGGGAAAGAAGGCAATGAGTTGGATGAGAAAACGCTTAAAGATATTGCCACAGAGACTGGAGGGCAGTATTTCCTTGCCCAAGATGAAGATAGGCTTGCGGAGATTTATGATGAGGTGGATAAGCTGGAGCCGATTGAGTATGAAGAAATGGAAAACAAGCCAGTGACCTTGCTTTATTATTATCCTTTGGGCTTGGCTATAGCTCTTATAATTGCGTCAGTATTTATAGGAGCCTTAATTCAACTGATTCGCCAAAGAGGAAGAAAGGAGGAGAGCTATGTTTGAGGACATTTTCCCAGTTGATTGGGAGGCATTTCATTTTTTGAGATCAAAGTTTCTTTGGCTACTAATTCCTGTTGCCTTGATTTTTATCATGGGTCTGATCAACATGCGTCAGGAGTTCAGTTGGAAAAAAGTGATTGCGCCACATTTAAGGCCATTTGTGATCAAGAAAGGAAGTGATGGGACGAAATTGAGCATGCAGGTAATTTTGCTCTTAAGCTTAAGTTTCGGGATTTTGGCTCTTGCAGGACCTACTTGGAAAAAAGTAGAGGTCCCGGGTAAAATACTGGAGACTCCAGTTGTGATCTTGTTGGATCTTTCGCAAAGTATGATGGCTACCGATCTACAGCCGACACGCTTGGAGAGAGCCAAGTTCAAGATCAATGATTTCCTAAAGCAAAATCCACAGGCGCGAGTAGCTCTAGTTGGATTTGCCGGCACAGCACATACCATCGTTCCACTTACGAGAGATTATGAGATTATTACCAGTCATATAGACGGTCTAAGTCCCAATGTTATGCCTTTTCCAGGTTCAGATTTGGAGGCGGCTTTTGTGCTAGCGGATTCAGTGATGAATGTCACTGATGCTCCTGGGACTGTTCTGGTTTTTTCGGATGATCTTGATCAAGATGAATTCACGGCGATTCAGAACTTTGTCCAAGATAATGAGGACAAGGTAGATATCTTGCCCATGAATACCGATGCTGGAGCAGATGTGCCTATGCCAAATTCCCGTGCATATTTTAAAGATGCGGAAGGAAATGTTGTCCACTCTGCTATTGACAAGCAGGTGATTTCACAGCTAAGCTCTTTGGATCGTGTTTCCATTCATCAATTGACTTTGGATGATAGTGATGTAGAATTGATTAGTAAATCGATATCGGATAATCTCAAATTCACCGAGAAGCCAGAGGAAAAAGACAATTCCTGGAGAGATATGGGGCTATTGTTTGTGATTCCGATGCTGGTCTTGCTTTTATTTTGGTTTAGAAAAGGTTGGGTTATTTACACCTTAATGTTCTTTGTCTTAAGTTCCTGTACAGATGGTTCTAAAATCGCAGGGCTTTGGTATACGCCAGATTTTCAGGGTCAAAAGTTAAGTGAAAAAGGAGACTATGCTCAGGCGGCAAAGCGATTTGAAGACCCTATGCGTAAGGGTGTAGCGAATTTCAAAGCTGGAAATTACGCTGATGCCATAAATGATTTTAAAGAAGACACTACAGCTCATGGAGCTTATAATTTGGGATTGGCCTATTTCCAATCGGGAGACACACTATCTGCCAGACTTGCTTTTCAGTCCGCAGCTGAACTAGATCCTAGCTTTGCGCCAGCCCAGCAAATCAATAAGCAAATGCAGATGATTCCACATGGAGAAGATTCTATGACTCCGGCAAAGGCCGAAGAGGCAAAGGATGGAGAAGATGGTAATCAGGGAGAAGCAAAAGATAATAATGTTCCAAATGAGAGTATGGAAAACCTTGGAGGTGGTGGGCAAGAAGCTACCAAAAAGGATATGGAAACTCAACGCCAGGAAGAAACAGTGTCTTCAAATATACACATGGGCAAGGAACTGGATGAGGTTCCGGATGACTTGAATGCTACTACCCAGCAGACGGGCGGCAAGATGCTGATGCGAAAAATAGATGATGATCCATCGCTTTTTTTGAAGAAGAAATTTGAGTTTCAGGTAAAAGAGAAAAAAATTAAACCAAAGGCAGATGGGAAGAAATGGTAAGCTACTAGCAATTCTCGCCCTTGCCTTTATGCTCTCTAGCCAGGCTTGGGCTCAAACACTCTGGGCAGAAGTGACTTTTGACAAAAACAGCGTTTATGTAGGTCAGCCCGTTAGTGTCTCGGTGAAAGTATTTTCTTCCACTTGGTTTACTACAGGGCTAGATCTTGGTAACATTAAAGTGGAAGGGGCTTTTTCCGTGTATTTTAGATCGGTAAGTTCTTCTTTTCAAAAGGATGGGAATACCTATTCCAGTGTTGAATTGATTTATAATGTATTTCCTTTTGAAACTGGTGAGCTCAACTTTCCAGCCTTGGCTATCGAGGCGGAATCACCTGCTCCAGGGGATTACAAAGGAACGAAGCATGTCGTCAACACCAAATCAAAAATTCTAAACGTCAAACCTGCACCCGCCGCATTTTCTACAGATCAATGGCTGGTGGCAAATGGTCTGCAGGTATATGACAGTTGGAGTGGAGATCGACAACATGTGAAAGTTGGGGATGTATTGGAGCGGCAGATTTCTCGGACAGCTTATGGTACTGTTTCTCAACTTATCCCTCCGATCAAATGGGACTCGCTGGCAAATGTGAGTGAATACCCTTCGCGGAGTAAGGTGGAAAATCAGAAAGACAAGACCTCTATCAGTTCGACCAGGACGGAGTCGATGCGCTATCTTTTTGAAAAGGAGGGAGAAATCACTATTCCTGAAATAGTCTTCACCTGGTACAATCCTTCTCACGAAAAACTTTATAAAAGAACGTTGAAAGCGGTGACTTTTGATGTTGCAGCCAATCCGGATTTAGGAGTTCTGACGAGTATCAGAGATTCTTTACAGGCGATTCAAAAGAAAGAATTAGCAGAGACGGCTGAAAAAGCTCCTTTGACCATTCTAGGAATGAGTCTCAAGAAACTAGCTGTAGTAGTTGTTGTTGGGGTTTTAATATTGATTTTGCTCTTCAAGTTGATTCGCAAACTAGTGTTGGATCAGAAGGAGAGAAGGGCTGCTTATTTGATTTCTGAATCATTTTACTTCCATGAGTTTAAGAAAGCTATGCATGGCAGAGATCAAAAGAGGACCACAGCGAAGCTTTATCGATGGATAGATGCCTTGGATCTAGCTGAGCCAAGCGCCACATGTTTTGCAAAAAGGTATGGGTCTGACAGTTTGCAAAGACAGGTAGCAACTATGGAAGCCAAATGGGGTAAAGGAGATCAGTTTTCTGGTCTGACGGTTAAAGAATGGGAATCAGCGAGAAAGAACTATCTGAATCGTGGGCATGTGGTATCTTCTGGATGGATCAATCCGGATTAAGAAAGACTCAATTTTCGATGGGATTTTGCCACAATGCTTAGCAATTAGAAGTTTCAGATCACAGTGATCCGTCACAGATTACGTATTCCTTCAATCAGTGTCACGCAGACCTGAACCTTTTATGCGATTTCTAAGGTGCCTTTACCTTTTACCTGCAACTTACCACTATACTGCCTACAATAGTTCACTTCAAAGTCGGCTGAAGTATATAAGACCTTACCCCCATGACGATCATCAATTGGGCAATGGCATAGGTTCCCATGATCATTAAATCGGCATCAGGAATTGGTTGGTAGAATTTGTCCAATGCGATGAGTCCATCTGAGATGAAGAATAGGCTGGCACCGATAAATACTTGCCAAAAGGATGCGGAATTGCATTTGCCATAGCGCTCTCTAGCAGTGGTCACCATACTGACGATGGCAATGATGTACACGATCACTGGGATTTTCAATACCCCCAAATTGGGATTGATCATATAGAATACAAATGCTGCTATGAAATAGATAGGCAAATTGATAATGAAAGTCTTGACGAAATTCACATTCATTATCGACTCTGGAGCTTTCTGAGCTACCTTAAATCCTATGATGTAGCATATCTGAGCAAGTAGAAAAGCTCCAATGCCATACATGAAAAAATCTTCCCACAACAATAATATGTCTCCCAGCCAAGAGAAGATCAGTGCCGCCAAAACGGACTTTGCCAATAAAGTGGAAGAAATAGGTTTGGTGATTTGATAGAAATAGAGACCTAAACCTAAAATAATCAGGGGTTTGGAGAATAGACGAAGATTATTTTTATGCTCTAGAATAAAGGCCATGTCCGCCAAAGCAGCAAATAAAAACAGGTAAAGCCACAGTATTTTTTTCTTTTTCAAGGAGTTATAAATTTTGGGGGATTTGAGATATGGGATTTAATAGCCTGCTATAGATTGCTTTGACCAAAATTAATTTGGCAAAAGGACTTCTTAACAATTTGTAAATGGATAAACTGGATTTAAGAATAATATTCTAATTTAAGTAGGTATTTCTTAGCCTTTGAGGGGTGAAACATATTTTTTTGTATTTTAAACAGAATATTATTCACCTTTCTATGTTAAGAAATTGTTAAAATTTGTGAAATTTGGGCAGGAAAACTTAATGGTAAGTACCCTTAGATCCCAAAAGGCAAATTTACCTTTGCAGTTGAAATTTATTTCAAACCAACTTATATCAAAACGTACAAATTATGAGGCAAAATTTACTTAAAAGTTTGATGTCACTCCTTTTGGTTGTCGTTGCTACCATCAGTATGACTCAAGCACAAGTTACCACCAGTTCTGTTGTAGGGCTAGTAGAGGATGCGCAAGGAGAGACTCTTCCTGGAGCTAATGTAGTAGCTACCCACGTGCCTTCAGGTACGCGTTACGGAGCAGTTACGAATTTAGACGGTCGATTTACCATTCCAAATATGAGGATTGGTGGGCCATACACGATTCAGGTTAGCTTTATAGGTTACCAAGCTGCCACTTATGACAATGTAGTGCTACGATTGGGTGAGCCATTTTCATTGTCCATCACGCTTAATGACGATAGTACAGAGCTTGGAGAAGTGATCGTATCGGCAACTAAGTCATCTGAATTTGATTCTAATAAGACTGGTACCTCAACTAGTATCTCCACCAAGCAGTTGACAGACCTTCCTCAGATCAATAGATCTGTTACAGAATTTACTCGTTTGACTCCACAGGCTAATGGTACTTCGTTTGCAGGTCGTGACTCTAGGTATAACAACCTTCAGGTAGATGGAGCCAATTTTAACAATGGATTTGGTTTGAGCAGTAATCCACTTCCTGGTGGTAATTCGCAGCCAATTTCTTTGGATGCGATCGAGCAAATCTCAGTAAACATTGCGCCATTTGATGTGACGCAATCTGGTTTCACAGGTGCAGGCATCAATGCTGTAACACGTTCGGGTACAAATACTTTCACAGGTTCTGCTTACTACTTTAACAAAAACCAAAACCTTCAAGGTAAAAAAATCGGAGATGTCGAGTTGGAAGCAACTGATGCTGCTACAAATAACTTCGGTTTTAGATTAGGTGGTCCACTTATCAAAAACAAACTTTTCTTCTTTGTGAATGCTGAAAGAGAAGTAAACACGGGAGCAAACGCTTCAGGGGCTAACCTTTGGAAAGCTTCAACAGATGGTATTTCTGATCCTGAAAACAACATTGCTAGGACATCAGTAGCTGATCTTGAAGCTGTGCAAAGCCACTTGATCAATCAGTGGGGTTATGATCCTGGAAGATACCAAGGCTATGCAAATGAAGCAGAGCAGGCTAGTACTAAATTCTTGGCTAGAATTGACTGGAATATTAATGATAAGCACAAGCTTGCTGTTCGGTACAACCAGGTGGTAGGTACATCTCCACAAACGACTAATGCTACTTCTGGTCCAAGACCAAGGACTCCATTCCCATCCGGAGCAAGAGTAGGACCTAACTCTATTGCTTTCGAAAATTCTGCTTATGGATTTGAGAATTCAGTAAGATCTCTAACTGCTGAATTGAATTCATATTTTAGCTCCAAGATTTCTAACCAGTTTTTGGTGACTTATTCTAAGATTCAAGATACCAGAACTACTCCAGGCCCTGAATTCCCAATGGTTGATATCTGGGATGGTGGCAATATGATTGATGATGGCATGGGTAACCTTGTAAAAGACCCAGGTGAGATGAACTACATGACCTTTGGTACTGAGTTGTTCTCATATAATAACGATGTGATAAATGAAAACCTTTCATTTATCAATAACCTGACATACACTGAAGGTCGCCATACCTTTACTGCGGGAGCTGCATTTGAGCTTCAGAAATTTGGTAACTCTTATGTCAGAATGGGTACTTCTTATTACAGATATGCTTCTGTTGAAGACTTTTTGACGACTGGCACTGCCAATGAAGTTGCGCCAACTATGTTTGGTTTGACCTATCCATACGAGGGTCAGGAGACTTATGCGCGTGTTAATTTCGGCTTGGCTTCACTTTATGCACAGGATAAATTTGCTGTAAACGACAAGTTGACCTTGACTTTGGGTTTGAGAGCTGAATTGCCGATCTATTTGAATGATCTTACTCCAAATCAATCCATCAATGATCTTACCTTATTAGATAAGGATTACAATCCTAAGAATTATGATTCGGGGAGCTGGCCAGATTCGAAGGTGATGCTTTCACCAAGATTTGGATTCAACTATGATGTAATGGGTGATAGAAGTCTAATCCTAAGAGGTGGTACTGGTATCTTCACGGGTAGAGTTCCTTTCGTATGGTTGACAAATATGCCAACAGGTGCTGGTGTGCTTCAAAATAACGTAGAGCCAGGTAGCTATGAGCAAGTAGCTGGATGGATTGGAAATGTGAATTTCCAGCCAGAGAAATACTACTATGTAGAAAATCCTCCAGCAGGTGCTGAAGACGTATTCATTAAGAATCCTACAGAAGGAGCTCCAAGTTCCTTTGCATTGGTTGATACAGAGTTCAAAATGCCTTCTGTATGGAGAACTAGTTTAGGTGCTGATTATCAGTTAGGAGATTCTCCATTTATGTTGACTGCAGATCTCCTTTATACTAAGGATATCAACGGAGTATTCCAGTTTGGCGCAAATAGAGCCATTTCTCCAGATAATATGAATTCTGCTGGAGATGATAGAGAGGTAGTATTGCCAGGAAATAGCGTAGCTTATAACCCTGCTATGGGAGCAAATAACGCAACTATTTTGACGAATACAGATGTGAAAGGTCATGCATTCTCTGCTACTGTAGGTTTGTCTGTACTTGAGTATAACGGCTTGTCAGGATCTGTTTTCTACACCTACTCAGCAGCTGAAGAAGTAAGTTCTAACTCAGGATCTAATGCTAGTTCTGCTTGGGGAGCTTCTCCAAATATCAACTCACCAAATGATCAGCAATTACATATTTCAGATTTTGCATTGCCAAATAGAATTGTTGCGAACTTGAGTTATAGAATAGAATATGCTAGACACTTTGCCACCACAGTAGGTGTGTATTATACTGGAGGTAACCAAGGTAGAGTTTCTTATACCTATGGAAATGATGTCAACGGTGATGGTATCAATGCTGATCTTTTATTTATTCCAGAAAATACGGCAGATTTCAACTTCGTTGATATCGTATCTAACGGCAATGTAGTATATACAGCAGCTGAGCAAAGATCAGCTTTCGACAAGTATGTTGCAGATAATGACCTAGAGCAATACAGAGGCGGATATGTGCCGAGAAATGCGACAATCATGCCTTGGTTGAGCAGATTTGATGTTAGAATCCTTCAGGATATCTTTACCAATATTGGAGAAAAAAGAAACACACTTCAATTGAGTTTAGATGCTGTGAACTTCGGTAACCTTCTGAATAAGGATTGGGGTGTTGCACAAACTACAAATGGCTCTCAGAACCTTATATCTCGTTCTGGATCTGTGAGTGCAAATCCTAACTATGTGATGAATCAGGTTTCTGGTCAGCTACCTACTACACCTTACCAAAACGTAAGTAACTTCTCCACTACTTGGAGTATGCAATTGGGTATCAGGTATATTTTCTAAAATTCAAATATCATTTAGGAATAGAGCATCCCTCAAAAAGGGATGCTTTTTCCTTTTAAAACGGATAGAATTAGTTATTTTTAAAACTTAAATTTTAACATATGAAAAGAGTTATACTATTACTAGTTGTTGTGTTTGCAGCTTATTCTAATTCAATTGCACAGAATACCGATTCGCTGTTATTGAAAAATAAAAACCTGATTGTCGGTGAGATAAAGAGTATGGACAAGGGAGTCCTTACCATTGAAACTGACTATAGTGATTCGGATTTTAAAGTGACTTGGGATGAGATCATCCAAATAGCATCCACTAAGAAATTCCTTATCACCCTTTCAAACGGTAAACGCTATAATGGCACACTTAATAGTGTAGATACACTTAAAGCTGAGATAGATACCTATGATCCAGAGAGCTTCATACGTAATATCTCAATAAAAAAGAAAAAGGAAACTACTGAGCAGCCTGAAGGAGGTAAGGAAATAATTGAACTCAGTCAAATAGTATATTTAAACGCCTTGGACGAGGGCTTTTGGAGTAGACTCTCTGCTAGTATAGATTTTGGATGGAGTCTTACGCGAGCTAATAATCTTAGACAGTTAAACTTGCGAAGTGGCTTAGGTTATTTGGCAGATCGCTGGAAGATTACCTCTTCCGTTAATTCTCTTAGGTCTACCCAAGATGAGGTAGATGATGTGAAGCGAACAGATGCGAGTGCAGCTTTTAATTATTTCCTGCCCAAAGATTGGTTTTTGCTTTACAACTTCACTTACTTATCCAATACGGAGCAGTTGATCAAAAGTCGAGTAGGTAATCAGATTGGTTTGGGTAAATATATTATTCATACCAATAAGACTTATTTTGGATTCCAAGCAGGTGTCAACTTAAACTCTGAATCTTATTATGATGACACCCCTTCTGGAAATTCTGGGGAAGCAATGTTAGGTGCCGAACTTAATTTGTATGATATAGGAGATTTAAATCTTCTGACCAGTGTCATGGCTTATCCTAGTTTGACCGAAAAAAATCGATTCAGAACGGATTTTAAATTGGATCTTAAATATGATTTTTTCTCTGATTTCTATTTGAAGGTAGGTACTACGATGAACTATGATAATCAGCCAGTAGCAGGAGCAACGAAACTCGATTATGTACTTCAGACAACGGTAGGCTGGGAGTTATAATTGACACAGAAATAGTAGATGAATTTAAAAGACTCGGCATCAGACTAGATGTCGAGTCTCTATGTTTGGAGCATCCTCTATTTTTTCCATTGATAGGGGAGATTTGCCATCGGTAAGTTTTCTATATTTTTCCAGTTTATGTAAGTTATTTTTGTATTCTGACAACCTTGAGAAAGGTCTAAAGGTTAACCAAGCATGTTGTACCACAAAATATTTTCTCATTCGGTGAGCAAGGAATGGGTCGTGTTTATACATGGGGCTGGAGGATCTTCTGCCGTTTGGTTTAAGCAGCTCAAGGATTTTAGAGAAAAGTATAATCTTCTACTCATCGACCTTCGTGGGCATGGTAAATCTGTGGATTTGCCTCAAGCGATCTACAACGAAGAATATACTTTTCAGGGAGTGACTCAAGATATTATTGAGGTCTTGGATCATTTGGATATCCCGCCAGCTCATTTCATGGGTGTATCTCTAGGTACAATCATCGTTCGTCAGTTGGCGGAACTGGAGCAATGGAGAGTGAAATCACTGGTGATGGCTGGTGCGGTAACTCGTCTCACTACCCAGTCCAGAATTTTGGTGTTTTTGGGAAGTACATTCAAGCGAGTGATTCCTTACATGTGGCTCTACAGGCTGTTCGCCTTTGTGATCATGCCTCGAAAACAACATGCAGAGTCAAGGAACCTATTTGTGCGAGAAGCTCAAAAACTCTGTCAGAAAGAATTTATACGCTGGTTTCAATTAACAAAGGATATTAATCCGCTACTTCGCTACTTTAAGGAATCTGATCTAGGAATTCCTACCTTGTATGTGATGGGTGATCAGGATGTTATGTTTTTGGAACCAGTTAAAAAGATAATTAAGACGCATAAAAATTCAGTATTGAATATTTTGAAGAAATGTGGCCATGTGGTGAACGTGGAAAGACCTCAGGAATTTAACCAGTTGTCTCTGGCATTTCTCAAAAAACAACTTGTATAAGCCTATTACTTTTCTATATGAAAAAGCAAACCAAGACCATATTGATTATTGCAGTGATCGTAATTGCTGCTGTTGCCTATATCTATCCAAGGATGGATAACCGAAACTCTAATCAATCTGGTGTCGTTTCAGACGGCGCGAGTCCTGGCCAGGAAAGCACTTTACCGGTGAAGGTGGTGAAGCTAGCTAAAGAAACTTTGAGAAATCAACTTTCTGTGACTGGTACTATTATGCCAAATGAATCGGTAGATCTCAGAACTGAAATATCTGGATTGATAACCAAAATTTCGTTCAAAGAAGGCGAATACGTGAGCAAGGGCACCCCGCTATTATATCTCAATGATGATGAGCTTCAGGCTCAGTTTCAGAGATTGGAATACACGCAAAAGCTATTTGAAAGTCAGGAAAATAGACAAAAGCAGCTGTTAGCCAGAGAGGCGATTAGCCAGGAAGAGTACGATATTGTTTTGAACCAGTACAACACAACACTTTCTGATCTTAAATTAGTGGAGGCTCAGCTTTCTAAAACGGTAATTAGAGCCCCATTTAATGGGATTTTGGGATTGAGACAAGTGAGTGAAGGATCTGTCATTGGTACCAATGATATCATTGCCAACTTTGTCAATATCGATCCGATTAAAATTGAATTTTCTATTCCTGAGCGTTATGCCAATCAGGTGACGGTGGGTTCCCCTATTTACTTTACCAATGAGTCTAGCCCTGAAGAAGTACTGGGTAAGGTATATGCATTTGAGCCTCAGATTGACGCGGCTACACGTACTTTGAAGTTGCGTGCAGAAAGCCCAAACAAGGAAAGAAAATATTTGCCGGGAATGTTTGTTAGAATACGCTTTGTATTAGGAGAGGTAGAAGATGCACTGATGGTGCCTTCAGAATCTGTAATTCCTGAATTGCAAGGCTATAAAGTTTTCGTAGTTGGTGCCGATAACAAAGCCGAAGAGCGTGCAGTTGAGATCGGTACTCGTACAGATACACATGTTCAGATCATGAGTGGTTTGGATGTAGGGGATCTGGTACTCACCACTGGTGTGTTACAAGCAAGGACAGGTACTCCTGTTGAATTCACTCAAATCAACTAACATGGCGAGCTTATCTAATATAAGTGTAAACCGGCCAGTATTGGCCATCGTGATGTCGCTGGTAATCATGCTTTTTGGTGCCATCGGTATATCACTTCTTGGAATCCGTGAATTCCCAAGTGTGGATCCTCCTATCATTAACGTAAGAACAACTTATGTAGGAGCTAATGCGGATGTCATTGAAGCACAGATTACTGAGCCACTCGAAGAGGCTATCAATGGGATTCAAGGGATCAAATCCCTGACTTCTACCAGTAACGATGGCGGCAGTAGTATCACGGTAGAATTTGATGTGGGAGCGGATCTGGAAGCGGCAGCCAATGATGTGCGAGATAAGGTGTCTGGTGCACAGCGTAACCTTCCTCCAGATGCCGAGCCTCCTGTGGTTTCCAAAGCCGATGCTGACTCCGAGCCGATCGTATTTTTAAATGTAAAAAGTGACGAGAGAAGCCTCCTGGATCTCTCAGATATTGCAGAGAATATATTCAAAGAAAGACTTCAGACCATCCCAGGCGTAAGTCAAGTGCGGATTTGGGGAGAGAAAGAATATGCTATCCGATTGAGAATGGATCCCTTGAAGATGGCTTCCTATGGGGTGACTCCGTTGGATGTGCTCGCAAAGGTGCAAAGTGAGAACGTAGAATTGCCTTCAGGGAAAATAGAAGGTGAGACCATCGAGCTTTCTGTGCGTACCAAAAGTAGGCTGAGCACTCCTCAGGAATTCAATGATCTGATCATCAAAGAAGATCAAAATAACATTGTCCGCTTTCAAGATATAGGAAGTGCGGAATTAGCTGCGCTAAATGAGCGTAGTATTTTGAAGAGAGATGGCGTGCCTATGGTAGGTGTTGTATTGGTCCCACTTCCTGGATCAAATAGTATCGAGATAGCAGATGAATTTTATAGAAGGTTAGTTTTTATCGAGAAAGATCTTCCTTCTGATGTAGGATTAGAGATTGGTTTTGATAAGACCAGCTTTATCCGCAGCTCTATTTCGGAAGTTCAGGAGACCATTATCACCGCATTTATTCTTGTTGTCGCGATTATATTCCTCTTCCTTAGAGATTGGCGGACTACATTTATTCCAGTACTGACGATCCCTATTTCACTTGTAGGAGTTTTCTTCATCATGTATTTGATGGATTTCTCCATCAATGTACTTACCCTATTGGGGATAGTCCTCTCAATCGGTCTGGTGGTCGATGATGCCATTGTGGTATTGGAGAATATCTATTCCCGAATAGAAAAAGGAGAGAATCCTCAAGAAGCAGCCGAAAAAGGATCTGAAGAGATTTTCTTTGCAGTTATTGCGACTACGGTAGCCCTTGCAGCAGTATTCTTACCCGTGATCTTTTTGACAGGAACCACTGGTAGATTGTTCAGGGAATTCGGTGTGGTGGTAGCTGGAGCTGTAATTATCTCCTCTTTTGTGGCATTGACCATGACTCCGATGTTGAGTTCCAAATTCCTTAAGAAAAGAGAGAAGCATAATGCATTTTATAATTTCACAGAGCCTGGCTTTGTATGGATAAATGATAAATATGACCGAGCTCTTGGCTGGTTTATGCAGTTCCGATGGGTGTCTTTTCTTTTAGTTGGCGGTATGGCCTTTGGGATTTATTGGTTGTTCAATGAGATCCCTACTGAACTTGCTCCTACTGAAGATAGGGGAGAAATCGTAATCAGAATGTCAGGTCCAGAAGGTGCAACATTTAGCTATATGGATCGAGTGATTGATCAGATGGTAGAAGATTTCAAAAGTACCTACCCAAAAGATGAGGTCAGTGGATTGGTGTCAGTGACATCGCCGGGATTTGGCTCATCCAGTACGAATTCTGGTTTTATACGATTCATTCTTTCAGATGCTGAAAATAGAGAGAAGACTCAGGGACAATATTTCAACGAAGTAAACCAAAAACTAAAGAGTTACACAGGTGTAAAAGCCTTTGCATCTCAGGCACAATCCATCGGTAACAGCCGTGGAGGTCTTCCGGTACAATACGTACTTCAGGCTCCAACTTTGGATAAGCTGAAGGAAGTGATCCCTACTTTTATGGATGAGGTGGGTAAAAGTCCTGTGTTTATTTTCTCTGACATCAACTTGAAGTTTACCAAGCCAGAATTAGAGATTGAGATAGACAGAGCCAAAGCCCGAAACATAGGCGTTTCTATTCAAGAAATAGCGAGAACCTTGCAGTTGTCTTATTCAGGACAGCGATTTGCTTATTTCATTAAGAATGGAAAGCAGTATCAAGTGGTGGGAGAAATGAGATTGGAAGATAGAAATGAGCCGGTTAATTTGAGAATGCTCTATGTACGTGCCGAAAATGGCTCCTTGGTTCAGCTTGATAATTTGGTTACTGTCACCGAAAAATCTACCCCGCCACAATTGTATAGATTCAACAGATTCGTAGCTGGAACGGTCTCAGCCAACCTTGCCGAAGGTTATACCATTGGGAACGGCTTGGATGAGATGGATCGTATCGCCGCTGAGGTACTTGACGATTCGTTTACGACTGACGTTTCAGGCCCTTCCAAGGAATTTAGAGAAAGTTCGAACAGTTTGTTTTTCGCATTTATGTTCGCTTTGATTCTTATTTACCTGGTTCTTTCAGCACAGTTTGAAAGTTTCCTGGATCCATTGACGATCATGTTTACTGTGCCACTGGCCTTATTTGGAGCACTGTTTACGCTGTGGTTATTTGACTTTACACTGAATATTTTCTCTCAGATAGGTATTATCATGTTGATAGGTTTGGTAACCAAAAACGGTATCCTTATCGTCGAATTTGCCAATCAGCGAAAGGCTACAGGAATGTCAGTTCAGGAGGCGATTTTTGGAGCGGCAGTGGCTAGATTCAGACCGATCTTGATGACCAGTTTGTCTACCATCTTGGGGATTTTGCCTATTGCTCTTGGGTTAGGAGCAGGCGCTGAAAGTAGAGTGCCAATGGGTGCCGCAGTTATTGGTGGCTTAGCCTTTGCGACCATCCTTACGCTTTTTGTGATCCCAGCCATTTATACTTATCTCACTTCCAAAGAAGGAAGATTAGCTAGAATTTAATGAAGAAACTTAGTTTACTATTTATACTCTGTATTGCTGGAAATGCTTTGCTAGCGCAAGGTCCGGAAACATTGGATTTGGAAAAAGCCATTCAACTTGGCTTGGATAATAATTTCCAGGTGAAGATTGCTGTAGAGACAATTGACATACGAGAGCGAGATCAAAAGATCGGGATTGGGGATTACTTCATGCCGATAGTCGACGCGACTTATTCTCGAAATTTCAGCCATGAGGATGTGGAGCAGAGATTTGCTACTGATCCTGATCCAAGGACCATAGAAGATGCGAAGTCTCAAACTGAAAATTTCTCAATTGTAGGCATTTACGGCTTTAGACCAGAGAGTTTTGTGGTGATGAAGCGACTTGGTGTCCTTACAGAAATCTCAGAGCTGGATGCCAAAATAGCTGTAGAAAATAATGTGGCAGGGATTTCGTCGGCATACTATCGACTAGTTCTTGAATTGCAGAGACATGAGGTTTTGGTGCGTACGCTCGAACTTAGCCAATCTCGACTCGATATTGCCAAGGCTCAATATGAGCTCGGAGGAGCTGGTAAGCGTGATTATTTGACAGCTGAGGTTGATTATAATTCTGATTTGAGTTTACTACTTGGTCAGGAGCAGGTGATTTTAAATGCTAGAGTGAATCTAAATGAATTGATGGCTTTGGATCCCAGCAAACAATTCGCAGTGAAGGATACCATAGTCATTGGTGATATGCTAAATCTGATCGACTTGGAGGATAACGCAATGATGGAAAACAAGCAATTACTTATTGCTCAGCGTCAGGAAAATGAAGCATTTCTTGCCATTAGAGAGCTTCAGATGTCAAGGCTGCCAGTAGTTAATTTGACTGGGAATTACATCAATAATACTTCGAACTCTGATGCGGGTTTTCTTATTCAAAACCAGCGTGAAGGATTTAACTATGGGGGTAATATCCAATTGAACCTTTTCAGTGGATTGACCTTGAACAGAAGGATTCAGAATGCAAGGGTGCAGCAGCGTCTGCAGGACTTTGCGTTAGATCAGTACGAGATTCAACTTCGCTCAGACATCCATAGATCTTACAATACTTATATTACGAATAGGAATTTACTGGAGGTGGAGCAAAAAAATTATGCGGTAGCTAAAGAGAGTACTGAGATCGCCTTGGAAAGATTCCGCCTAGGGATAGCATCTTACCTTGAGTTTAGAGACGCGCAGGTCAATCTGCTTACTGCTGAAAACCGCCTTATAACTTCTATTTTCAATATAAAAGAACAAGAAATAGAGTTGAGAAGGCTTTCTGGGAAGATCTTTTTCCAAAATTATACGGAGGATATCGGCTTGGAATTTCAAGATTAATCTACAAAACGAAGGTTATTGATTAGCCTTCGTTTTTTTATTTGCTTTTTTTAACGAATGCTTTAATTTTCTTTTGGCATAGCATTTGCCAATGGGCATTCGTGTAACATCCAGAGCCTTACGGTTCTAGTGAATGAAAAAAGTATTAATTCTCTTTTTCTCCATATTGACTCTTCTTCTCTTTGGTGTGCAATGCACCTTTGTTGAGAAGAAACTGGCAGCTATCTCCAAGAAGGAAGCCTACGTACTTGACCTCCAAGGAATCCAAAATCGTGGATTTATTCGTGCTGCTGTGGACAATAATTCTACAGGGTATTACATCTATCGTGGCCGGAGGATGGGTTACGAGTACGAACTGCTGCGAGATTTAGCCAAGCGCCTGAAGGTGCAATTGCATTTAGTATTGATCTCGGATATAGATAGAGCATTTGATTATCTTCAGGAAGGAAAGGTGGATTTGATCGCCATGAATCTTGAGAAGAATATGGAAAGGTCTGATAGAGCATCATTTTCTATTCCTTTGGGAAAAATGAATACCGTGCTCGTAGGAAACGAGTTCTCTGGGAAAATCACTTCCTGGGATCAACTAGCCTCTGACACTATATATGTGAGGGAAGGGACGGTTTACAAAACCCAACTGTGCAATCTGAAAGATTCCTTGCAGCTCAACTATACAATCATTCCTACTCCAGATCACGAAGAAACTTTAATAGATCAGGTAGCAGAAGGTGACATCAAGTGGACTATCGCGGATCAGAACATTGCTCAGGCCAACGCCACATATTATGGTGGATTGAATACCTCCTGGAAAGTTAAGAAAGAAGCAGAGGTTTCTTGGGTAGTGCGTCAGAATTCACCCAATTTACTAAGCTCTTTGGATACATGGCTTGTGGACAAACAGAAGCGATTTATTCCTGATCTATATGCCAAATACTTTCTGAATTCTAAGAACAGTTATTTCAGAAGCACAAGCCCATTCTCTTCTTTAGCAGGCAATCAGATTTCCGTGTACGATGACATTATCAAAAATGGAGCGGAGCAGTTGGGATGGGATTGGAGACTCCTAGCTTCGCTAGTTTATAAAGAATCAAGGTTTGATACCGTTGCGACTTCATACGCTGGAGCAAGGGGCTTGCTTCAACTAATGCCGGTCACTTTAGAACGTTTTGGGGTGGAAAACCCCAATGACCCTTCCCAGTCCTTGATGGGCGGAGTTCGGTATTTAAGATATTTAGATAAATTTTGGATTGAACGAGTGCCCGATACTTCTGAGCGCTTGAAATTCGTTCTAGCTTCCTACAATATCGGTCATGGGCATGTGGAAGATGCCTGGAGATTGACCTTGAAGTATGGAGAAAATACCCAGTCCTGGTCCTCTGTTTCTAAATTTTTGGAGCTTAAAAGTGATCCCGATTATTACCGGGATCCTATTGTCAAGAGTGGCTTTGCCAAAGGGCATTTGGCAGTCAACTACGTCAAAGATGTGATGTCTGTCTTTGATTCTTACAAGGCTCTAGTAGAACCTTAAGCTCCTTCGTGTAGCTCAAACATTGCCTCTACTTCCACCGGGATATTGTCTGGCAAAGTGCCCATCCCTACAGCGGATCTTACGCCAATACCATTCTCTTCGCCCCAAACTTCAGCAAATAATTCGCTACAGCCATTGATGATATAAGGGTGTTTTTCAAAGGAGGAAATGCAGTTTACCATTCCTAAAACTTTGATCACACGCTTCACTCGGTTGAGGGTGCCCAGATTTGCTTTAATGGTAGAAAGCATTGCCAATCCTACTTGCCTAGCGGCCAGTTTTCCAGCTTCCATATCAAGCTCTTCTCCTATCCTCCCCATGATCAGACTACCATCATCCTGTACGGTCCCATGACCCGAGAGGTAAAGATATTTGCCGTCTATCAAGCAAGGTCTGTACACACCGAGTGGCTTGGGTGCAGGAGGGAGATTAAGACCTAATTTGGAGAAATTATTTTCTGGGGTTTCCATATGGGTTATTTTTAGAATGAATATTAGACAAAGATATCAAGGATCAGTACGCCAGCTAAGCCAGCTACAGCTACGATGGTTTCCATCACCGACCAGGACTTGATCGTATCTTTGATACTTACGTTGAAAAACTCCTTGTACATCCAGAAGCCTGCATCGTTGAAATGGGAGAACATCAAACTCCCCGCGCCGATGGAAAGTACCAGTAAGTTAGGATCTACATTCATCGTAGTCACCAGTGGAGCAATGATGCCTGCCGTGGTTAGTCCTGCGACAGTGGCTGAACCTACGCAAACGCGAATGATGGCCGTGATGATCCAAGCCAAAATCAGCGGATGAATATCCCAGGATTGTAGCCCTTCGGCAATCACTAGACTAACGCCAGTATCAGTAAAGATTTGCTTCAAGGCGCCAGCTCCTGCCACGATAAGCAGAATCATCGCGATGTCTTTGGTCGCCACGGTATAGAGATCCATGATTTGCACCATGGAAAACTTGCGATTTAGGCCCAGCGTATAGGTGGCAATCAGCACGGAAACCAACATCACGATTCCTGGATTTGCTACAAAGGCAATAATCGGAGCCAAGCTGCTGTCCTCAGAAATATTAAGATTCAAAGCGGTAGTTCCTACCAAAAGGAAGACCGGAAGTAAGGCGGTGAAAAAGCTATTTGCTGTGGAAGGAAGCTCAGCTTCAGGTTTTATTTCTGCCTGAAAAGTCTTCAGCGGCTCAGCTTTCATATGCTTCAGGCTTCTTGCGAAAATCGGCCCTGCAAGCGCAATGGTAGGAATAGCAATCAAAAACCCATAGAACAGCGTCAAGCCCATATTGGCATCAAACTGTGCTACCAAAGCCGCCGGCGATGGATGTGGAGGTAAAAAACCATGAGTTACCGAAAGCGCAGCTAATAGCGGGATCCCCACATAGACGGCAGAGATTTTATACTGATATGCTACGGTGAAAGCTAGGGGAACAAGTAGCACGAAGCCCACATTGTAGAACAGCGGAATACCCACCACCAGACCCGTAATGGACATGGCCCAGGTAATGTGTTTTTCACCAAAAATCTTCATCAGGTATGCTGCGATCCGCTGTGCGGCCCCGCTCTCGGCCACCAGCTTGCCGAGCATAGCTCCCATGACGATCACGATCACTAAGTCGCCCAGCAGCACTCCCATCCCACGCTGTACCGAGCCCGCGATCTGATCGGCAGGGAGGCCGAGTAGAAAGCCTGCGGCAATAGAGGAAATAAGAAAGGCTAAAAAAGGATTGAGCTTGGCCCAGACGATCAGCAGCACCAAAATGGCAATACTGAGCAGTACAAGAAGGATGGTCATAGGTTAGAGTTGGGGTTTAGCTAGCAAGATAAAAAACATTAGCAAAAAAGGGTTTTACAAGCGGCATTTGTTGAAAAAACAGAGACTACTTAGTTTTCAGTCTCAGTGATCAGTCTCAGAAAGTGCCAATAGAAGCGCACCAGTATCTAAATGGGACTGTTGTTGTATGGACTGATTCTATGATCGCTTGGTGTTTTTCTGAGCAAGAATGTTAGTTCTTAATCCATCGAGTCTGAATGCTATTTTCAGAATTTGAAAAATTGATAATGTATATCCCAGGACGGAGCATTTCAAGACTATTTGAGAAAACTGATGAGTCAAAAGCGAAGGAGGAGGTCAGATGGCCTTGGGTAGTGTAAATGTGAATTTGAGTATTTTCGGTATTGAAATTATCTGGGAGTTTTATATGGATTTCACCTGAACTATATGGGTTTGGATAAATAGAGACTTGTTCAATTATAGTTGTTTTATCATTTGCCAGTCTGACTATTTTACTCCAAGCCAATTCTCCAGATAAGTCGATTACTTTGATTTTGTAATAGATCGAATGAGAGTTGGATATATTTTCATCAATAAATGTATACTGAACCGGAATTTCAGAATTGCCTTTGCTTAACACTTCTCCGATTTTGTCCCAGTCCTTCAATGGATCTACAGCACTGTAAATCTCAAATTTCTCGTTGTCCGTTTCAGTTGCCACCGACCAGCTAATCTGCTTGATGTTATTTTTGATTGTGGCAGAAACATCCAGCCAGGATACTGGTAAAATGCTAGCAGTTCTAAAGCTACCTACCGTGAAATTTTTCCCCGAAAGATCATTAAAAGTTAGATTTCGTCTTGCCCATAATTCATTTGGATCCATTCCTGGCAGGTGGTTTCCTGGTGCTGCGTATCCAGTACAGACCAGTCTTAAATCATCTTCATCATCAACAATTAAATTCTCTGCCGATATTCTCAATTCCAGTGGGTTTGAACTTGAATTGAGTCCTGAGAAATTGAAGTAGCTGAATAGACGATAGAGAATCGGAGTGCCGTCTGAATCATTAAATCCAGGATTAAAGTCCGCTCCTGTATACTCAGTATAATCTATGGTAAGATCTCCACCTGCATTATCGCCCAGCATCTGAACTTTTCTGATGCCCCCATGATAGCGATCTCCAAAGGGGAAGGTGCCATTTGTAGCATTAAAGGTTGTGGGAATATCTATATAGGTAAATGAACTTAGATTTTCCCAAGAACCGCCTTGATAGTCAAAATCTCCATTGCCTGAGCTGTTTATCGTTAGTGTGTTGTCCTGAAAATTCAGCTTTCCATCACTCATCGTAAGATTTCTGAGTACAGTGAGATTTTGCTCAAATATGACCTCACCGGCTGTTTTATTTAGGCTAAGGTCTTGGGTACTTAGAGCGAATCCAGTTATGTGTTGATCTGCAGGTCCTATAAAGATGAGAGAAGTATTTGTAAGGATAAATGTTCCTGTTCCTACTTTAGAAATATCACCAGTGACAGCCAATGAAGCTGGCAAAGTGACATTTTGAGAGCCTATGATTTCCAAATCATGGAAGGTAGAAGGCAATACCGAACTAGTATAAGATTTGGAAAGGAAATTCTGTGTGCCTGTATTTTTGTTATAGGTCATCTTTCCATTGAGTTGATAATTTGCCACTTCAATTTGAGGAGAAGTTCCTTCTAAAATAAGCTCAGCGCCATTGTGAAGGTCGAGTAGATTAGCACTAACTGTTTCAGATCTAAAAAGTATGTCTTTGTCACATTTGGAGAGCAAAAT
This sequence comes from Algoriphagus chordae, assembly GCF_003254055.1. Classification (GTDB taxonomy): domain Bacteria; phylum Bacteroidota; class Bacteroidia; order Cytophagales; family Cyclobacteriaceae; genus Algoriphagus; species Algoriphagus chordae. Next base: position 21,253 of record NZ_QKZT01000019.1, on the reverse strand, counting down.
GCCCCCAGATTCAATAATAAAATCTCCATATGAGCCAATTGCAACAGTATTTTCATTATTGAAGGAAAAAGTTGCGCATTTTCCAGGGTTAACACTATTGTCAATTTGCTGGATAACAGTTCCAGTCTTTATTCTAAAGGATAGAGCTTTGAAGGCTTCTTCTACTACAAGTATTGCCCCAGGGATTGGATCAAATATTACTGAATATCTACTTCTTGTAGATTGAGCGCTCCAACTATTATATGGTATGATCGTCCTAGATATACCTTTAAATGTAATCGTACTCCCAATGGAATTTCCAATCCAATTAATGCTATTGTGTGAACCTGCTGGTATTCCTGGGGCTGCTCCATCGAATGCTTGAAGGCTGCCATATATGTTTAAATTAAAGTTGTTTAAATTCAACTTTTGAGTGGCACCAGAATCTGAGTTCAAAAAGACACTTTTAGCTTCTTCATTTCCAGTTAAGGTTACCAAGTGCGTTTGATCAATATATATATCATTGGCCTGCGTTGGCTTGCTGGATGCTGCCGACCAAAGAGCTCCATCATATACTTCCCAAATAGATATATCTCCGAAGTTTCCTGTAGCAATGGTGCGGTAAGAGCCAATTTCTTGGCAGAATGATGCGTTTAAGAAAAGGCAACGAAATGCAACTGCCGAGAATATCAAGTATATTCGGCATCTAAAAATTGCCTCTTGGGCTCCAGTATTGCCCCCTGTTTTCATTACAAAAAATATTCTGAAAAAGCTTTTATTAATTTAGTAAAATGAATCTAAAAAAAATAGTAATTAGTTTATTTTTTTTGCTGGCTATCAGTTCTTTACAAGCCCAGCAATACCAGATCAGTTTGCTGACTTGTGATCCTGGAGAGGAGATCTATTCTTCCTTTGGGCATAGCGGAATTCGGGTGTTGGACCTGACTACGGGCAGAGATATGGTGTACAACTACGGTACCTTTGACTTCGGTGCACCCAATTTTGTCCTCAATTTTGCCGGAGGCAGACTGGATTACTTTCTCTCTGTATCCACTTTTGATCGCTTTATCGCAGAGTACAATTACTTCCACCGCTCAGTGCGCGAGCAGATTCTGAGCCTCAATGAGCAGCAGAAGCTGGAGCTGATCAGCTTTCTGGAGACCAATTACCTGCCTGAGAATCGGGCTTATCGATATGATTTCTTCTTTGATAACTGTGCTACCCGCGTGCGTGATGCGATCAGTACGGTACTGGGGGATCAGCTGGTCTGGCATGATGAAGTACAGGAGCCGGTGGATAAGACCTTTCGGCAGTTGATCGATGAGATGGTGTATTACATGACCTGGTCGGATCTAGGGATTGACTTGGCATTGGGTTCTCGACTGGATAGAGATGCGACGCCGCTGGAAGAACAGTTCTTGCCGAAATATGTGGAGGGCGCTTTTGGAAGAGCCGAGATCCAAGGAGATGGGCCTACGCGTCCTTTGGTGTCTAATACTCGAGTGATTTTGGATTTTGAGAAGCCTGCGGGTTCATTCGGAGAGATCAATCCGTATTGGATTTTCTGGCTGATCGCCATCATATTCACTGGAATTACCTTTATAGGATTTAAGAAGGGAAAACTCTTTATAGGGTTTGATGTGGCGTTTTTTGGAATCCTGGGAATCATAGGACTGGTGATGTCTGCGCTTTGGATAGGTTCCGAAATCCCTTCTACCAAGTACAACTGGAATATACTCTGGGCATTTCCAGGACATTTGCTGTTAGCGATTGTTTTGCTCAAGAAAACGATCAAACCATGGGTCCTGAAATACCTACTCTTTGCCCTGATCATGGCCGATGCTGCTGTGGTGTTCTGGATTTTGGGTTGGCAGTCTTTTCACCCAAGTATCATTCCTCTGCTATTGGTGCTGATCCTGAGGACAAATTACCTGTATTACAATATTGGGAAGTATAAGAAAGTAAGGTGAGTTTTCCGACAGGGACCTCATTATTCAAAATTCATCATTCACTATTCTATATTGATTTGGCCTAGTTTGGAAGCACAGTTTGTATGTTCCAATAAACTTTAGAATTCTCTTCGACTTCCTGCCAGCTGGCTGGCGCTACCACTGACGAAATAATATGCGGACCCCCGAAAACAGGTCAGTTCGAGCGAAGTCGAGAACCTTATGCATTCCTGCCTACTGGACAGGCAGGCGCTCATGGTGCCCATGATTATGGTACCCAACCAAATTACAGTTAAGCCATTGAATCGAAACCTATTTCTCAATCTGTAATTTCCTACAATTTCTTTCCTTACTAAACTTTTGCATAGGGGAATGGTGTTGGGTATTTTCGGACGAAGCTTATGGAATTTAAACTTACCTCAGATTATCAGCCTACTGGAGATCAGCCCAAGGCAATAGAACAGCTTACGGCTGGAATAAATAACGGCGACCAAGCTCAGGTTTTGCTGGGAGTGACGGGTTCTGGCAAGACTTTCACCGTGGCCAACCTGATTCAGCAGACGCAGAAGCCTACCTTGGTTTTGAGTCATAATAAGACCCTTGCTGCTCAGTTATATGGGGAATTCAAGCAGTTTTTTCCGGACAATGCTGTCGAGTATTTTATTTCTTACTACGATTATTATCAGCCAGAGGCATTTATCCCCACCTCGGGTACTTATATAGAAAAGGATCTTTCGATCAACCAAGAGATCGAGAAATTGCGACTGAGTGCTTCTTCTGCATTACTCACGGGGCGCAGGGATGTGATTGTGGTGGCATCGGTTTCTTGTATCTATGGTATAGGGAATCCAGATGAGTTTGGTAAAAACGTCATCAAACTCCAGGAGGGCGATCGTATCCCAAGGAATCAGCTGCTCTTTAAGTTGGTGGATATTTTGTACAGCCGAACTCATCATGAATTGACGCATGGTACTTTCCGAGTAAAGGGAGATACGGTGGATATTTTTGTGGCATACGCTGACTGGGGCTATAGGATTTTCTTTTGGGGAGATGAGATTGAAGCGATTCAGCGCTTTGATCCTGCTACAGGGAAAAAGCTCAATGATGAAAAGATCATTTCTATTTTCCCTGCAAACCTATTTGTGACTGGAAAGGACACCTTGCAGACGGCCATTCATGAAATACAATATGATATGGTGGATCAGGTGAATTTCTTCGAAAGAGAGGGGAGATTTGCTGAGGCAAAACGACTTCAGGAGCGAACGGAGTTTGATTTGGAAATGATGCGGGAGCTAGGCTACTGCTCAGGAGTGGAGAACTACTCTAGGTATTTTGATAGACGTGCACCAGGGGCGAGACCCTTCTGCCTAATAGATTATTTTCCAGATGATTTTCTCCTAATTGTAGATGAAAGTCATGTGACTTTGCCGCAGGTGCGAGCGATGTGGGGAGGTGATAGGTCAAGAAAGATCAATTTGGTGGATTTTGGTTTTAGACTTCCTTCGGCCTTGGATAATCGGCCGCTCAAGTTTGAGGAGTTTCAGGACCTTACCAATCAGGCGGTTTATGTTTCGGCCACGCCAGCAGACTATGAATTGTCACTGACTGAGGGAGTGGTAGTGGAGCAAATCATCCGACCAACTGGACTTTTGGATCCGACTATTGAGGTGCGGCCAAGTCAAAATCAAATTGATGATTTGCTGGAGGAAATAGATCAGACCATAAAATCTGGCGCGAGAACTCTAGTGACTACTCTGACTAAGCGAATGGCTGAAGAACTTCAGAAATTCCTAGAAAGAGCGGGAGTAAAGTCCCGTTATATTCACTCTGAAGTGAAGACGCTCGATCGTGTGGAGATCCTGCGTGAGTTACGCTTGGGGATTTTCGATGTGCTTGTAGGAGTGAATTTACTGAGAGAAGGATTGGATTTGCCAGAAGTTTCTCTGGTTGCAATTCTCGATGCAGATAAGGAAGGTTTCTTGAGAAATGAGCGAAGTTTGGTACAGACCATTGGTCGTGCGGCACGAAACTCGGAAGGTCGGGTGATTATGTATGCGGATAAAATCACCAATTCCATGCAACTGGCCATGGATGAAACGAAGCGAAGACGTGCCATACAGATTGCCTATAATTTGGAACATGGCATTACGCCGACAACGGTAGTGAAATCTCATGATAAAATCATGGGTCAAACCAAGGTCGCTGACTCTAAGAAAAACCCTAAGTTCTATGCGGAGCCTATGCCAGGTGAGCAAAGCATGGCTGCGGATCCTGTGGTGCAATACCTGAGTAAGGACAAGCTGGAGAAATTGATTGCTCAGACGCAGAAGTTGATGGAGAAAGCTGCCAAAGAACTCAATTTCATGGAAGCCGCACGACTTCGAGATGAGTGGCAATCGCAAAAATCCAGATTGGATCAGCTAAATCAAGGCGTTAGGAAATAGGTTATATAACCACAGAGGTTTTCACATAGTACACAGTTCGTTGTTTGACACGGCGAAAACGAAGATCAGAGTACAGATATCCCCATTGATGAAGTTCAAATCATAAAAGTCTCTAAAAAGCTTTTTATAATGACGCTGCAGGATGTAAAGTTGCTCGCTGCGAAAGGCGAGGGATTGAGAATAGAATTTAAGAAGAAAGCGACATTTCCAGAGAAAATTGTCCGTGAGCTAATCGCCTTTGCCAATACTTCTGGTGGGGATTTGCTGATAGGAGTAGATGATGATGGGACGGTATCAGGGCAGCGTTATATTGAAGAGGAGATTTTTGTGATGGAAAAAGCCATCAAAGAACTGATTTTTCCTCCTTTAGCTTATGAGTTGTTTTCTCTGAAACTGAATGAGAAAAAAGGAGTTGCGATATTTAGAGTTGCACAAAGTTCATTGCGCCCACATTATATAAAAGAGAAAGACAGAAAGCGAGCTTATATCAGAGTTGCGGATCGATCTGTGCAGGCGAGTAGGGAGGTTTGGGAGATTTTGAGAAGAGGCAAAAATCCCAAGGATATGGTATTCACCTATGGGAGAAAGGAAGAGATCCTGATGAAAGCACTTGGCGAATCAGATAAAATCACGCTTAAAGAATTTGCGAAGCTGGCAAATCTGCCTAAGTTTTTGGCTTCTAAAACCTTGGTGAGATTAGTGCTGGCCAATGTGCTCCAGATCCATCCTCAGGAATTGGAGGACTTTTTCACTTTGAAGGACTCGGGAGTTTAATTCCTGTCATTTCCGTAAATCCGCTATTCGAGATTACAAATCTCGAATTATGTTGGTAAAGGAATCCCCGTCATCTCAGTAAAACCAGCATTACCTTGCAGCCCTCCAGAGTGTATCATCAGGATTTTTGATCCTTTTTTGAAATAGTCTTTTTTGATCAAATCCCAGATTCCAAAGGCCATTTTTCCAGTATAAATCGGGTCTAGCATTATACCGAAACGCTCATAAAACCACCAGAGAAAATCGATTAGCTCTTGTTTGTGTTTGGCGTAGCCACCAAAGTGATACGCAGTGAATACCTCATAAGTACCTCGAGATTCAAGCTGATATTTCTGGATAAGATCAGCGATTTCCTGATGAATGAATTCTCCTTTCAGCGAGGAGAAACCAAGTAGGTGCTGATGGGAAGTAAGTGAAGCATATAGTCCGGAAAAAGTACCGCCCGTTCCAATAGAAGAGCAGATATAAGAGAATTGCTGATCGGCTATGTCAAGGATTTCTTTGGTGCCTCGAATGGCCAATTCATTGGTTCCTCCTTCCGGAATCAGGTAGAAATCACCAAATTTCTCCTTTAAAATGGCTAGAAAAGTAGGTTCTGTTTTATTTCTGTAGCTATTTCTATCCATAAAATGAAGCTGCATGCCCAGTCTTTCGGAATGGGAAAGTGTAGCGTTAAGTGGAGTAGTTCTTTCCCCCCTTATGACCCCTATAGCCTCTAGGTTTTGAACTTTGGCAGCCTCAGCTGTGGCATAAATATGATTTGAAAAAGCCCCGCCAAAGGTCAGAATCTTGTTTTTTCCTTCGTTTTTAGCTTTTTCCAAATTGTATTTGAGTTTGAAAAACTTATTTCCGGAGATTTCTGGATGGACTAAATCCAAGCGTTTAATTGCCATTTCGATTCCTTTTTCCACAAGCAAAGGATGAGAAAGGAGTTGAGTTGGAGCTGGATTTGGGAGGAGCATTTAAATTGCTTTTTTGCGGAGTAGTCAAAGTTAAGCTTGATAATCTTATTTTTGCAGCATGAGTATGCAAGCAGACGAAGATTTTGAAGAAGAAGAGTTAGAACTTTATGAACATTACAAATTTGTAATTGACAAAGGTCAGACCCCTATTAGGATTGATAAGTTTTTAACAGATAAGATAGCTTTTGCTACCAGAAATAAGATTCAACAGGCCATTGATGCTGGAGCGATCCAAGTGAATGGTGAGTCGATCAAGGGTAGTTATAAGATAAAGCCACTGGATGATATTCGGGTCCTATTTGGTAAACCCCCACGTGATACGGAGGTGGTGCCCGAAGATATTCCGCTGGATATCGTCTATGAAGATCAGCATCTGTTAGTAGTGAATAAGGCCGCTGGGATGGTCGTTCATCCTGCTCATGGTAACTGGACTGGGACGCTGGTGAATGCCTTGGTGTATTACTTTCAGAACCTCCCTGAGATGAAGGGCAATGAGGGTAGACCAGGTCTCGTGCATCGTATAGATAAGGATACTTCTGGCTTATTGGTCATTGCCAAGTCTGAGGATGCCATGACTCATTTGGCATCACAATTTTTTCACCATACAATCGAGCGAACCTATAAGGCACTGGTTTGGGGGGAGATGGACGAGGATGCTGGTACCGTCACCGGTAATGTGGGTAGAAGTGCTAAGAACAGAAAGATAATGGATGTGTTCCCGGACGGAAGCCAAGGGAAACATGCAGTTACTCACTGGAAGATGCTGAAGAGATTACGCTATGTGTCGCTAGTTCAGTGTAACCTTGAAACGGGTAGAACACATCAGATTCGCGCGCACATGAAATTCTTGGGGCATCCACTCTTCAATGATGCGACATATGGTGGCGACAAGATTCGCAAGGGGACTCAATTCTCTAAGTACAAAACTTTTGTCCATAATGCATTTAATCTATTGCCTCGTCAAGCCTTGCATGCGATGTCCTTGGGTTTTATTCATCCAGTAACCAAGGAGAAACTATATTTCGAAGCTCCGCTGCCTGAGGATTTTCAAGCAGTTTTAGACAAGTGGGAGAATTACGTAAATTTCGAATAATGCTTCCGGTATTAATGATTAATTAATATTACCCTTTGATTGATGTGATTTTGACAACAAAACAGCCTTTTACAGGCTGTTTTGGTAATATTCAAATGATCCATTGAAAATTAGTCAATATACGAGTCAATTGTAATGCTGTTTTTAACGATACTGTATATTTCAAACGTTCCCATTGAAAATACTGTAAAAATTCAGAATATTTTTTGAATTATTTTTAATAAACAAAGCGACCTGCTATATTTGAAGTATACAAAGAGGGAAAACAAACGGTTGACACTCTAAGCACTCAGAATACATTGAAATTACACAACACTGTAGGATGTTGAAACTGGCAGACAAGCCCTCCTGTCTCGGGGGTGGAGGTCATAGGATAAAGCATTTAGCGAGCTCGTAAATTTGCCTAACTACTCCGTGGAGGTTCGAATCCTTCTCCTACAGCAGGTTATTTTGGGTTTATTGTTAATTGACTAAAACCATGAAATTTTGTTTCGTGGTTTTTTTTATGCCCTTTTCAAAATGGCTCTCATTTTTTATTTGGAGTCTACTCCAATTTTCCCAATAAGATTTTGCCGAATTGCCCTGTAATCACCATTAATGAATTAGTAATTAAGGCGTGTAAATACTGCTGATTATTAGTAATACTGTATTGATTACTTGTATTTAATATGAATTATGTAAATAATTGATTTATTTGTTATAAAAATTTTAATAAACCAATGGTATTTCTAATTTTGACCCAGCAGAATAAAAAATGGTTGTGCAAAATAGCACATCACCGCCTTTGATTCTTGCTTATCAAACCTATTAACCTTTGGTTTTTTTGAAAACCACCACTACTGGCAAAAGGCTAGTGTAAAATACAAATTCATCATTGTAGGATGTTGAAACTGGCAGACAAGCCCTCCTGTCTCGGGGGTGGGGATCCTGCTCGATAACTATCGGGCTTGAGAGGATAAAGCGTAATTCTACCGGACTATTGCCTAACTACTCCGTGGAGGTTCGAATCCTTCTCCTACAGCATAGAAAAAGCAGCACTTAAGTGCTGCTTTTTTCGTTTACATTTGTCCTAATTGCCTATTTTAGACAAAAATCAATCTGCATGACAGAAGAGCATAAAGAGAAGCATTCCAGGCATCCTTTTCGAAAAAAGGTTCTCAGATGGATAATGCTTATTTTTCTGTCTATACTTTTTTTGGAGTTTGTAGTCTATTTTGGTTCGAACCTAGTGCTCTCCAGTTGGGCAAGACGCAAAATGAATGAGGCTGCAAAGGATATCTATGTAGTTGATTTTAATAGGGTTAGATTTTCATTACTGCGCCGAGGACTTTTCATGGATGGTGTAGTGATGAAGCCAAAAGACGAAAATAAAGCTGCACAAAATCAGGCTTTATTTGATCTTACTTTGGATCAATTGGCACTTAAAAATCTTTGGTTTGATTTCTCTGAAGGAGTGTTGTATGTGGGCAATTTGGAGTTTGACAATCCAAATATCAGCATGGAACTACCTCCCAAAGTAGATCAAGCAGCAGACGATGCGGTTGAGCCAGAAGGAAAAAGTGGCTCTCCAGTAAAAGTTCTTGAAGAAGAACTAAAAAAAATCATTGATAAAATAAATTTCACAGGAGTTTACATCAGAGAGTTGGAGATCAATCACGCTGATTTATTCTTTCTGAATTTCCTGAGTCAAAACTCTCTAAAAGCGGAAAACACCAGATTGCTGGTGAAGGATATCAACTGGGCAACCAAAGATGAGTGGGAGACCCCTTTCAATGCCAGAGGATTTGAGTTTGACTTGGACAATGTAGATTTCCCACTTCCAGATGGAGTGCATTCTATTCAGTCCGAAAAAGTATATATCAGTTCACTGGAAAACATGATTGATATTAAAGGTTTTAAGCTTAATGCCGATAAATCCATTGAAAGCAAAGCCTATTATGATGTCTATTTGAGTCAGCTACGTGTGGGGAATGTAGATCTGAATGAGGCCTTTATGACCTCGAATGTCAATATTGATGAGATTGTACTAAATGATCCCGAGTTTAGGGTTGAAAAAAACAATGATACCAAAAAAGACAGTACAGCTACTGGAAACCTGAATGAGTTGATTGAGGGGATATTGAAGTCTTTTGATGTGAAGGAGTTGTCGGTGAATAATGGGAAATTTACCACCTACAGTTTATCGGATACTCTCAAAAATCGAATTGATATCAAAAAGCTTGATTTCAAAATGGTCAATTTTTACCTGGGTGATGATGATTCCAGAAAAGCAGATCAATTTTTTTATGGTGAGGATGCTGCCATGGATATTGAAAATGCGGACTTATACCTGTCCGATAATATCCATGTGATCTACGGTGATCGGGTAAGTGTGTCTTCTTTCAAAGATGAGATTATCATCGAGAATGTGACGGTGGAACCCAGGGAGAATGCCATGGAAAATGGGGAGGCTAGTCATATCATGCGTATTTCCCTGCCAAAATTAGTCCTCTCCAAAGCGAATTTGAAGCGCTTGTACAACGAGGGTGTTTTTAATATTGACGAAATGCTGATTCAGTCTCCCAAGGTGGAAGTCTTAGAGCTTAGCCAGCGGGAAGCCAATCAAAATAGAGTCCCTGTAAAGGAGCTTTTGGAGGGATATATGAATGAGGTCGCCATCGGCAAGATGGATCTTAGGGAGGGAGAAGTTCAATTCAAGAATGAAAAGGGTGTGAGGAGCGATGATATAGGCTTTGAGAAATTTAGTCTATTGCTTGAAAATGTGTTTTTGCAGCCTAATATGACTAATGACGTAAGAAATCAATTCCTTGCAGAGGAAATGGTCCTTAGTCTGGATAAATACCGCCTTAAATTACGTGATAATCTCCATGAATTTTTGGCAGATAGAGTACTGATAGATTCCAAGAATTCCCTTGTTCAGGTAACCAACTTTACGCTGAGACCAGAAAATCCAGATTCTATTCAATACATATTGGATACCTATGGCAAGTCAGTGATTCTTGATATTAGTATCCCTGAATTCCGAGTGGAAGGAATAGACCTGATGGCAGCCTATCGAGACGAGAAGCTGATGATCAACAGGATTCTGGTGCCTTCGCCTATCGCGGAGTATACACGCTTTAGGAAGAGAAAAATAACTGCAAGTGGCATAGCTGCAACACAGCTAGAATCTTCTGATGAAATAGAAGAATTGCTTACCTCTTATTTTTCTACTATTCAAATAGATTCTATCAGCTTCAGTAATGGGCAGGTGCATTACAAAAATTTTGCAGGCAATAAAGATATAGCACTCTCTGAAGACAGTTTATCACTGAGTCTGAAGGGATTTTATCTGGAAAAAGGACTTATCAAAAGTCCCGAAAGAACTTTCTTTTCAGATGAAATAGATTTGGTTTTGAGAAAGTATGACTTCTCCGTTGCAGGGGGAAATTACGAAGTAGATACAGATGGATTTCGATTCAATTCACGTTCAAAAACTATTGAAATTGACAATCTTACACTAAGTCCGAGTAGTACCATTAAGAGTAAAATTGCCTTATCCTTGAACCTTCCAAGCGTGTCTTTAGAAGGTGTTGATATTGAGTCATTTTTATTTGAGAATCAGCTTCGACTCGAAAAACTTGCAGTGGATGGAAGTGAGATAATTGTGGAGATTAATAAGGATTTTCAAAAGGAAGAATCCGAAGAAAATACTAAGCAAGGGGTCGTGAAGACGCTTCCAAAATCTATTGAGTTGGTTTCCATAGGTGCAATAGAGGCAAATAATTCCAAGCTAAGTTTGAATTACAGAGTAGGTCAGGATGATTTTGAATCTATACAGACAAACTTTGACCTCGGAATAATAGGCTTGAACCTTGACTCGGCGGCAAATGCGCAAAAGGATATCTCAGCATTATTCGATGAAATCAATTTGACACTGGAGGATTTTTCATACACCTTACCAGATAGTATTCACACGATCAAATTCTCTGATCTGTATGTGGATAATACGGCGGACGAAACGGTTTTTTCCAACTTTCAGATAGTTCCTAGCAATACCACAGGGAATCCTGGTTCTCCTATTTTGTCAGCAACGATAGATGAGCTGGGTGTGAGAAATAACAGCATTCGAGAGATTCAATCTACAGGAGTGTTTGACCTAACTCAGCTGAGATTACTCAATCCCAAGATAAATGTATATCTCGATACTGTTAAAAAACCAGCAAAGCCTAGGCTGAAGCCTGACGCAAAAAAGGATAAAACCGGAGGGCTGATAGAATCTATATTACTTCAGGATGTACTGTTCACCAACGGGGATATAGCTCTTCATGGTAAAGAGTCTGGCCCAGTTCCTAGAATGACCTTCAACCATGTCAATTTTGGGTTGAAAGCATTAAATCTCGATCTGATGAAAAAAGGAGCTAACATCAGTCCTCAGCTTCTTATGGAAAAGGATTTGAGTCTTTCGCTGTCAAATTATCAGGTTTATACTGAGGACAGCATGAGTAAGTTGAGTGTAGGAAAAATCAGGTATCTCGACAATACGATTGTGCTAGATAGCGTGCATTATCAGCCTGCGATGGGACGCTATGAATTTCTGCGCAAAAAAGGATATCAGGATAATGCGATGGATGCTTTTGTATCCAAAGTCCGTCTTGAGGATATTGATTTTGAGGGGTATTTCAACAACAAAAAGTTGAAGGCTCATGTGCTTAAGGTTGAGGGTTTGCAAATGGATGTGTTTAGAGACAAGAGAATTCCATTTAAAGAAGGGGTAATTAAGCCTATGCCACAGTTCTTGATGGAAAATGCGCCATTTGATTTAGACTTAGATTCTGTGATTGTACAAGATGGCTTTATACGGTATCAGGAATTTTCACCTAAAGCGATGCTCCCTGGTGCGCTATATTTTGATGAGGTAAATGCTTCTATTGCACCATTCGCTATGCGAAAAAGTAGTGAGGAATTCCCGTTAGAATCCAGTCTGGTATTTGTAACGGCTAAAATTATGGGGGAGGGTGATGTCACCTTAAAGGCAGATATGCATTTTGGAGACCCTTATCCTATGGACGTCAACGTAGAGTTGGGAGAATTTGACTTGACTAAAGTAAATGATATAATTTCCAAAGGCTCATTTCTGAAGGTTGTAGATGGCAAAGTCACTGATGGTAAATGGAAATTCAAAATTGATGATGACGTAGCCAGAGGTACCATGAATTTCAGGTATGAAGATTTGAAAATTGAGTTTTTGGATTCACTGACTTTGGAGTCTGGACGTGGTAAACTTGGGTTAATGACATTTTTAGCAAATGCTGTTGTGAAGAATAATAACCCACGTAAATTTTTCAATCATCGCGTGACTTCTAATATTTATTTTGAGCGAGATAAGGCTAGATTTATTTTTGGAGGCTGGTGGCGAGCTACTTTGAGTGGCTTGAAGGGAAGTTTAGGCCTGGGTCATCCAAAAGATCCTAAGCGAAAAGAAGAGGAGGAGTAATATCAATTTTCAGAGGATTGATTGTCACGGTATATTTATGCCAGCCTCTTTGTTGTTTTCAAAAATTTTGGAGGCATACACCTGAGTTAGGCAAGGAGGGGATTGGGGACAGATTTCCTTTCTCCACCGTTAAAGCGGATAGACTTGTTCTAGTTAGGGGCTAAATACAAAAAGCCGATTCAGTGCTGAATCGGCTTTGAAATTATTGTAAGAAAAGAGAGTTATTTAAGCTTTCCTTCCGTGTCGGTATAATTACCTATGATTTGAGCACCACTGTTAATAGTTACAGTACCGTAAACCGTTATAGTATTGCCTTCTCCAAGGAATTCAAGCGTAGCGCCAGAGTTCAATCTAAGATCACCATAGATCACAGTACTACCATGCAATTGAAGTGTGGATTGGCTGTTAATGTTTAGCGTGGTATTTTTTTGATATTGGCCAAAAGCAAACGCGCCATTAACAGTCATTAGACCATTGCTGTTTACGTTTAAGTTTTGCTCAATAGCCAAAGATCCACAGAATAAGAAAGTACCGCCCACGTTCACGTTTTTCAGTACGCTGGATCCAGCATATGACTGTGATTCATTACTGTTAATATTTAGGTTGGCATTTCCAGTGTATGGAAGTAGGCCTTCGCAGGATACATCAGAAGCTCCATCACTCTTATTTATTTTCAAAATCTGAAGTCCTCCAAAACCAGTTGCAACGAATACAAACTCTTCCTCATTTCTCACGAAGTTAGATGATCCGTCTAGATCCAAAACCCCAAATTCCTTAATTCCTTCTAGGTCGGAAACGTCAGAGATAGAAATACCTGCTGCACCATTGGCCATGAAAAGTAAATTGTTGTCAACAGAAACTGCGTTAGTGACAATGTCACCAGAATCTACATCTTCAGGACGAATAGGAATGGCTAGTTTTTGGATTAAGCTGCCATCAGACATTTTGTAGATACCTGCCCCATTAGCTCCTTCAGATACATAAAGATTACCATTGTCAATGTCCAAAGTTCTTTTGGCACCTGCTACATCTAGTGTTAATGGAATAGAAACTACTTCCGAAAGACTATTAGGGTCTAGAATATGAACTCCAGAGCTGCCACTAAGTACTGCCAATTTATCGTCTCCAAAGGCTACAGCTCTTAGATCTTCCATTTCAGTAGCGTTACCAGGAGTCTGTGTCGCATCAAATAAACCTATAACCCCAGGATTTCCACTGGTCAGCGCCGTATTGGAATTGGTGTTGGCTACATCAGTAGCAACAAAGCCAGGCAGAGATGTGTAAACAAAACCAGAAGTGAATCTTCCTCCAGCTGTAGAAACTGTGATTAAGTTAGCAGGAGAAGTTACTTCATCATTTTCGTCAATGTTTACAGCTGCTGCTAGGTAAAGTACACCGTTCTTGTATTCCAGTGAACTGATATCAGTATCTGTGAAAATAGCCTGCTCAGTAATTACCGGACTGTAGATATTTGAAATGTCGAAGATATCCACTGCTCCTAAATAGGTACTTCCCTCAGTATTGTAGGATACATAAGCATAATTACCGTCAATATCTACGTGAGTCGCCTTTAAGGTTTGCCCTTCGTATTGTGGTGCATCTACCTGTGAGACCAATACTAGTGGTAGATCCGAAGATTCTTCTTGGATTCTTCCAGAAGGTGCAGAAGGGTCGATTAAGGCAACCACTCCAGCATTATCTAGTTTCACACGAGTGGTAAGTGTTTCACTGTCCGTGTTGACGATAATTGAACCTTCATTAATTGGGTCTGAGCTGTCATTACATGAGTAAAACGCGAAGACAAGGGCCAAGCCGAGTAAGGAATGTTTTTTCATAATTTTTGGAAATATTAGAGATGTATTTTACCTCTTAAAAACTGTGTTTCAAATATTGAAATCCGAATTTTATTCCGAATATGTCAATATAGTAGACAATAACTTAGCGAGATAAGTTTCATTTGCTACAAAATTGAAATATTATTTTGATATAAATCAATAAGTTAGGGAGAGATTTTAAAATTATTCTCTATTTATTTTCTCATCAACTTGATTTGCTGTCGATGCGCAGCCCAGCTGATATCCAAGATATAAAGTCCAGAAGCAGAGCTATTCAGCCAACTGGATACAATTGACGAAATATCCTCAGGGGAGGATAGAGAGTGGAATTTAGTTTGACCAAGTGTGTTGCTCAGGCTGATATGAATAGGTTGGTCGTGGTAAAGGTCAAGCTGGGTCAATTCTACTTGAACTTCAGTGCCAGCAGCACTTGGGTTAGGGTAGGCAATCCAGGTTGTATTACTGTCGGAAGGTTCTACTTGTATCGCTTTAGTTTTGCTAAAGCTGTATTTACCTGAGTAGTCAACTTGTTTTAGTCTATAAAATATATTTCCTCCAGTTATTGGCAGATCTATATCAGTAAAATTGTATTCCACAGGCGCGTCAGAATACCCACTGCCTTCTACTCGGCCGATGGTTTCCCATTCCTTCACGGTATTCACTGCCCGCTCAATTTCAAAGTGCGAGTTTTCCCATTCTTTGGCAGTTGCCCATTCTAGAAGGGCAGACTTATCGTCTTTTAGGTAGGATGCGTTGAAGTAAAGGAATTCGACTGGGAGGATGCGATATACAGGATAATAAATAAAGACTTTTCCTGAACCGCCAGTTCCACCACCTAAAATGCCTGCGCCTCCTCCTGAGCCTGTATTATTTGGAGCATGTTCACCATATCCAGTTGTGCTAGCGTTTCCACCACCACCTAATCCTCCTGTGCCTGGACTATTATTGTTAGCATTGCTTGCTCCAGTAGCGGTACCACCCCCGCCACCACTGAATGTCCCAGGAAGTGTCGGGCCTATACCGGTCAATGATGATAGATCAAGTCCATCACCGCCATTACCACCTTTTGATTGTCCATTACCAGAGCTCGTTCCAAGTGATCCAGGGCTAGCAGCTCCTCCGCCCCCGCCGCCTGAAATAGGCTTTTTATCTGAATTTGGTCTAACTCCAGCTGCTCCATTTGTTAAGCCTCCAGTTCCAAATGTTCCTGTATTTGTATTATCAATATCTGAAGAATATACTGCTCCTCCTCCTCCAAATCCACCTGAGACTCCATTTACATTTGCTGAATTGTTACTGCTTCCGCCACCTCCTCCACCTAGAGCATCAATGTCGTATGATATTAATGCGCCAGAATAATCTGTGAAGGAGCCAGTGATCCTAGAGTTTTTTCCATTAGCTCCCCTAGAAGCAGCTGTACCGCCTACTCCTCCATCTCCAACCTGAACATTAAATGTAGTAGATGCTGGAAAACCGATTTGTTTGCCATTGTCATTATTAATGTCAAAATAAATTCCAGAATTTGGAGTAGAAGTTATAGCTCCACCTCCGCCCCCGCCTGCTGCATTTCCATAACCACCGCCGCCGCCGCCACCTATGGCGGTTACTCCAAATTCAGCTAATCCTTCTGGAGCAGACCATTCCGCATCACAATAATATTCTACGATATAATAGTCTCCATTTGTACCATAATCGAGTACTCTAGAGCAGGGTTCTTTTGTGGGGCAGGTGAAACTGATGACTACCGTTCCTTGGGCACCATATCCACCATACAATAAGCTTGAATCCCATTGGACGTTGGCTCCACCACCACCACCACCATAAATAGATCCGTTAAAGCCTAAACCGCTCCCATAGCCTCCTCTGCCTCCAGCACCTCCCAGTCCTAAAGGGTCTTGTCCAGCAGTGGAATTTGAACCATCAGTTGCTGCTGAAGAACCTCCCCATCCATTATTTCCTCCCGAAAACCCATTACTTCCTTTATAGGAAACGGTAGCACGAGAATCAACAGCTCCGCCTGTCCCACCTATTCCGCTATTTGCCGTTGGGGCTTGTCCACCATTAGCGAGTACTACAGAGTTAGTAATACGTCCAGGCAATGGTTCGCTACTATTTGCTGAGACATACGAAATCTGTCCGTTTCTTATCTCAGGAGTAGCACTATATGGATTTCCTCCATTTCCTATATAAACTGCCAAGGGTTGACCTGGTGTAACACTTAAGGTCTTTTTTGAATATGCGCCACCGCCTCCACCACCTGAAATATTACTGGTGCCATTTCCGCCAGCACCGCCTCCGCCCCAAGCTTCGATTGTGATCTCATATACATCCGCAGGTACATAAAAGGTGCCATCTGAAGTATAGGTCTCGCCGCAAAGAACACACGCTGTTCCTCCGGTTCTAGTACTAGATTTATAGCAAGCGTTATCTATGACGTTTAAGGAGACATTTCCATTGGTATTTCCTTTGATAGATACTTGCGCATTATTCCAAAGGTTTACAATCCTATTGCTGGTGACATTGTTATTGCCTTCAACGCTTAGGAAGGAATTGTCTGAGCCATTATAAATGCCTCCACCGCTCATATTGAAATCTCCATCTACTCTAATATCTGCATTGTCATGGCTAGATAGACTACCATTTGAGATAGTAAGGTTATTTGAAATTTTTACTTTTGAATCTCCTCGAAATTCCATTGAACCCCCACTGCTGCTTGCAAAATCTTTGGCATTTAGTTCCCCATAAAGAATAAGGGAATTGTTTGCATTAAATGTTAAGGTGTTTATAACATCCAACTTTGAAGTGGCATCTATTTTAATAGGACCACCTGCGTAACTGCCTGTTGTTAAATTATTCCCAATGTGAATACTGCTTCCTGAAGTCACATCTAATGTCGCGGTGGCTTGGTGCAGATAGGTGCCGTTTATTGTTAATGTACTTGCATTTTTAACTACTATTCCAAATGGGCCAACATTACTGCCCTTATTAGCAATACTTAAATCTGAGGTGAAAGTAAGTGTAGCTCCATTATTTACTATTAAGGAATCCATATATCCACCTCCAATTTGAGTGGACCCAGTGTATGTTATAGGATGATTTACAATGATCTTAACATTACATGCATTTCCTGAATTTAAGGTTAGTGGGGGCGGAGGGCCGCCATTGTTTATAGCTCCACAGTCCCCTGTTCTGATCCAAGCAGCAGGATCGTTCCAGTTTGTGCTAACTCCAGTAGTGGTATAAGTCTGCCCAAGCACTTCTCCTCCAAAACCGAAGGCAAAGCAAAAAATCAGAAAAACGAACAGAATCCTGCTTCTCATCATGATTTGAATTAATACAAGTGTTTATAAGGTAGCTCTGAGCTTTAGATCTTCGAAGAGTTTTAGGGAGTTAAGCTTTTTCGGTCTGGGCTCGCCTTATTGTATACGCAAAATTATGTCCATTAAATGGATCTAACCTAGTAGAATAGTAATTGTTTTTTGTAGAGGCTTGTATCTCAGTCATATAAAAAATTACAGCAAGCCTATTTTTTATGACAAAATGCTAATTAACAGCTCCTTAAAGCAGAAAAGTGTATGCTGCTTTTTAGGAGGTTTTTTTAAAATGTATTTTTTGAAAATCATGTTGTTTGGTAGAAAGTGACATGAAAAACCACTTTAATTCTTTGATTAGCGCTGAAACGCTTATTGAATTTCCTGATTACAAATCCTACGATATGTTCTCACGATTACAAATCAAGAGGAGCAAGATGCAGGAGGAGCATAATTTGGTATTGCTATTACGGCTATTCGGGATTTATAATCACGAATCTCTATGGTTTGTGCGACTGGAAAAAAGCCCTGCCAGATTTTACTCCAACAGGGCTTTTCCAGTTTAAATACTTAATGTTTCTATCGTCTTAGGATCACATTATGGTATTCTCTCTGATCCCCCCATGAGATCTCTATGGTGAAGATGCCTGATGCCTGGGCACTGAACCACTCACTCACTTGCGTACCCATTCTTCTCATTTCGGAAACCTGAATCGTATGGAACTGGCCCGTAGCAGAGATGATTCTCAAGGTAATCGGTTCGTCATGATATGCTGATGGATCTAGGATTTCTATATTAAATGGATGCCCAGTCGTCGGGTTAGGGAAGACTCTCCAATGGGTAGTACCAGGTAGTGCTTCCACCTTGATGGACTTGGTGTCACTGTAAGTAAAGTCTCCATCGAAGTCATACTGCTTTAAGCGGTAGAAGATATTTCCTCCAGCTACAGGCAACTTAATATCCGAGTAGTCATACTTCACTTCGGCATCAGAGTACCCTGCGCCAGACACTTCACCGATAGCTTCCCAATCTTTCACATTATTCACCGAGCGTTCTATCTCAAAGCGGTCATTTTCCCATTCCTTCGCCGTCGCCCAGGTCAAATCTCCTGATCTTTGGAAGTCATTGTATGTCGCATTAAAGTAGAGGTATTCTACTGGAAGGATACGGTAGTTAGGGTAGCGGATGTAGACTACACCTTGGAAACCAGCTCCACCTCCAGAACTACCGGCTCCACCTCCGGAGCCATAGGTTTGGCCATTTTGCCCTGCCCCCCCTGATACAGCATTTCCGCCTGCACCTGCACTACCGCCTGCACCTTGTTCTCCTGATGAGGTACCCCCTCCCCCAGCTCCAAAGTATTCTGTTGTCTCAGTGAAATTAAAAGGTAGGCCATCTCCTCCATTTCCTCCATAGATTCCAGCAATCCCGAATAAGGAATTTGTACCATTAGAGCCAGGCCCGCCGGCTCCACCTCCGCCTCCCCCAGCACCTCCAGCTACTCCAAAGATATTTATAGCATATGATGAACCGCCATTTTGTCCCTGAGGGATAGAACCATTCCCGAAAATTCCTATGAAAGTATTAAACAGACCACTCCAAGATGAAGCAGATCCACCACCTGATGCTCCATTTATACCATTTCGTGATCCTGTTGAACCTCCTCCTCCACCTCCTAGTGCTGTTAAGGATGAAAAAGACCCAGCTCCAGATAATGTTCCTCCAATAGAATTTCTCACATTTGAATAGTCAAAAGTACCCGCGGAAAAGGCAGATGGATTTCCTGTAGCTCCTCTAATGATAGATCCTGTCCCACCTGCCCCTCCATTACCAACTTGAATAGTAAAACTTGCCCCTTGAAGGCCATCATCTCCTGTCGAGGTAATGCCACTATAAGCTCTGTAGATGACACCTCCGCCTGCGCCTCCGCCGGCAGTATTCCCATAGCCCCCACCACCAGCTCCTCCAATTACTAGAACTTCAAATTCATCCAATCCTTCAGGTGCAGACCAAGTACATGTTCCTAAATTATCAAATCTTATCACAGTAAATCCATCTGAATCTATGAAAGAATTTCCGTCATCAACTAGAGTAGCACAAGACGGAATTGTACTGTCACAGATATAGTTGAATTTCACCTTTCCGTTAGGTCCTGTAACATTAATAATCGCGTTTGCTATTCTGGTGGCTGCGGGTTCAGATGAAGGGACTTCTGTTGCGAATACATCACTACCTGAGAATCCAGCGAATATTACTCCACTTGGCCATACGTTCATAGTATGAATATCTGTATTACCTCCTGTACCGTTTCCAAAAACTTGTATTGTAACTTGGGTTACGTTGGCAGGAACATAAAATTCTTGATTTCCATTTATTCTATCAAACTCCACACTACAACTTATTCCATACAAAACAGTTTTTGCACCTGTAGGATAATCAGGACAGAGATCTGTTGATTTTTGGATGGAATTAATCGTTAAAATAGTTGATCCTTCATTGGAATAGCTTGGAGAAGTAAAAGTAAATTCACCTGCTGTTGTAACTGTAACAGAAATATTTTGATCAGGGCCACTATTTGCGCCGGTTCTACTATAATTGACAGTATATGTTCCAAGAGTTAAGCCTGGGCTATAGACAGTAAACGTGGAAGTAGCAGGGAGAGGATCGCCTAAGCCAGGGTTGTCTACATTGATGCCCGAGATAGGGTAACTTGGGTCTGTAACTGTTATATTTCCTTCTGCAAATATTTCTCCGCAACCGCCTTCTAATGGAATACTGTAGTTGAAAATACCCTCTTCAGCAGGAGTGCCTGTAATGGAAATCACATTGCTTTCCCAGGTGGCAGTGACACCATTTGGCAAATTGTAGTCCACCTCATCACTTTCCACTTTAATACCAGTTGCTCCTGTGGTAGTGTGATTTATAACTGGCATAGTAGTATTGATACACAGTTCTGGAGAAGTTGATGCTGGGGTAACTGTATTTGTTGGTGTCACCTCTATTTCCACAATATCAGAAGTAGCGGAACCACAAGTAGGACTTGTAGCAACTGCAAAATAGAATAGCGAACCATCTGATGTAGTTGGAGGAGTGAATGTGTTGCCCGTACCAACGGATGTGGCTCCAATAGTGGAGTTGGAGGTGTTGGAGAACCACTCATAGGCAATGCTTCCCGTACCAGTTGCCACCACCGATAAATCAGTAGGAGTTTCGTTTTGGCAATAAACACTACCTATAGGATGGGTATCAATTGTAGTTTCTGGTGTCACCTCTATTTCCACAATATCTGATGTGATGGATCCACAAGTTGCACTGGCAGCAACAGCAAAATAGTAGGTTGTTTCTGCAGTAGTAGTAGGAGGGGTAAATGTAGTGCCTGTTCCCACAGAGGTAGCTCCAGTAGTTGAATTTGAGCTGTTAGAGAACCAT
>NZ_QKZT01000018.1 GCF_003254055.1 Algoriphagus chordae | reverse complement strand
TATCCTAAAGGACAAAACCCCTTATCGGGAACCAAAATTAAGGCAGGAAATTATAGATCAACGAAGAAAATCAGAACTGGAACGTCTGGAAAGACGGATCCAAAAACTAAAAACATTAGCGTCCAATTAAAAAAAGGTCGTCTTTTTTTTGGTGGACTATACCCCGTGCATAAAACTGATATCAGACGCTAAGAACCCACAGTTGTTGCCATAGAGCACGTAGAAAAAATTTTTCTCTCGAGAAATCCTTTAGCTGATCCTGATGTCCTGGAATTACTATGGGGTATTTGCTGAGACTTTCAGAAAAAAAAACCCCGATAATTCGGGGTTTTTTTAATTATATCTCTGTGTTAAGATTACTCTCCTGACACGTTGAATTTAACGTTAGTTTTCACTTCTCTGTGAAGGTCAACTTCAGCAAGGAATTCTCCAGCGCCATCCACTGGCGTATTGATAGAGATTTTCTTTCTGTCGATGTCGATCCCTTGAGCTGCCAATGCATCAGCAATCTGAAGAGTAGTTACTTTACCGAAGATTTTACCTGATTCACCGATTTTCGCCTTGATCTCTAAAGTAAGAGCTTCAAGTTTTTCTGCGATATTCTCAGCTTCAGTTTTAATCTTTTCTGCTTTGTGAGCAGCTTGCTTGATATTCTCAGCGTGAATTTTCTTGTTAGAACCAGTTGCAAGTACAGCGAATCCCTGAGGAATCAGGTAATTTCTTCCGTACCCTGGTTTTACAGCTACCAAGTCATTCTTATAGCCAAGACCTTTGATGTCTGTTTTTAGTATGATTTCCATTTGTAATGATCTTTTGTGATTGGACGATACAAGACCGAATTATTTCAACCCATCGGTTACGAATGGCAACAAAGCCAAATGTCTTGCTTTTTTGATGGCCTGAGCCACTTTTCTCTGAAATTTCGCAGAGTTACCAGTAAGTCTTCTTGGAAGAATTTTACCTTGCTCATTGACGAATTTCAACAAGAAATTAGGATCCTTGTAGTCAATGTACTTGATGCCGTGCTTTTTGAATCGGCAATACTTTTTTCTGATTTCGCCTCTATTGATTGGCTCGTTAACTAATGTCATTTGGTGGCTTCCTCCTTAGCTTCAACTTTTTTGTTAAACTCTCCTTTTCTTCTTCTTTCGGCATAAACAATTGAATGCTTATCCAAAACAGTAGTCAAGAATCTCATCACTTTCTCATCTCTTCTTAGTTCTACTTCCAACTTGTGGATGAGCGTAGGATCGGCCTTGAATTCAACCATTGCGTAGAAACCTGTAGTCTTTTTCTCAATAGCATAAGCCATTTTCTTAAGACCCCAATTTTCCACATTAATGACATCTGCCCCCAGTTCTTTTAACAAGTTCACAAACTTGTCGACAGTATCCTTTATCTGAACATCAGATAAAACGGGAGTTAAAATGAATACCGTCTCGTAATTTCTTTGGAACATTTTTTTAATGTGTTTAAGGAATTTAATAAACAGATCGCAAAAGTAGAGAAAATCTTGCTGTGTTCCAAGCGAATAGCAAAGTCAAAAATAGGGGAGGCTGAAGAATGCTAGTCTTGGCCTACGAAATGGTAAGCTATGGCCTAGTATGATTCCAGATATCCTATTTGGTGAAAAGTAGAAAGTAATAAGTAGGATGAGCAATTTGTGGCAAAATGATCCTTGTGGATTAAATTTAATAAATAGGTACCGGAGATATGTTGATTCGAGTTAACCTGTGTTTGACTTTATACAAAAAAACCTCCCGGGGGAGGCTTTAATTATTTTACTGAGAAAGTCTTTGTGCCGACTTGGTAGTTGTCAACGAATATTTTGACCTGATGAATGCCCGAGGTGTAGTCTGATCCCTTCTCGTAAAAGAAGGTCAGCTCTTGCTCCGTATTGTCAAAAATCACATCCTGTTTTACGGTATAGAATTGTTCTGCTCCTTCCATCATAAAGGTGCCAGAGCCTTTAGCTACATCAAAAATCGGTTGTTCATTTGGTGCTAATACCTGCACATAAATATTTCGTGGACCTTTTTCGGCTACTTTATTGTCTGCAAGGTTGAAACTCACTTTGATTCGCTCGATCTGGCGGTTTTTGAAATCTTTGGTGGTTTCTACCCTTTCTTTTCCCTTAGAGTTCACAGCAGAAATTTCAATGTTCTCCGCTTTCAGCATAGAAGCCACATTGACTTTGGCTTGAAGATCCTCTTTCTGAATATTCAGCTGAGCTACCTCTTCCTCTATTTCTGCCTGAGTGGATTTCAAATCTTGATTTTCTGTAAAAAGCTGCTGATTCACCGCTCTCAATTCCAGAATCTCCTGATCTTTTTCTACTATCATTCCATTGTAGGTCTTGATTTTCTCATTTAAGGCGACAATTTCAGAAGAGCTTCTTTGTCTTGAGGTGTTTCTTTCGGCTATTAATTGATCACGAACTTCTTCTAAGGATTGCACGTCTCCACCGAGCTTCTCAATTTCTTGGATTCTCAGGTCAAGTTGATAAGTGACTGAGTCTAGTCGCTTATTCAAATCATTGTTTTCAGTAGAAAGCAATAGAATTTCTTCTGATTTTTTGGAGCGATCTACATAATCCGTGTAAAGCTTAATGCCACTAATGATCACTAAGAGTACCAAAACAATAATGATAATGTTTTTGCCTTGGTCTTTCTTTTCAGGTCTGTTATTTTCAAATTCAGTATTCATTCAAATAAGGCGTTAAATGGCTTTTTTAGACAAAAATTATTGGACTGAAAGATATGTCACAAGCAAAACTGGTTGGGACATAGGTTTTGCTTCTCCTCCACTTGTGCAATATTTAGACCAAATTGAAAATAAGGATATGCAAATCCTTATCCCAGGAGCTGGTTTGGGCTATGAAGTTGCTTATGGATGGCAATCTGGCTTCAACAATCTCCATATTTTGGATTTTTCCAGCGAAGCTTTAGCTAGGTTTAAATCCCTGTTTCCGAGCTATCCTGATAAGTTTATTCATCATCAAGATTTTTTTGAGCATACTGGGAAGTATGATTTGATTTTGGAGCAAACCTTCTTCTGCGCACTCGATCCAGACCTTAGAGAAGATTATGCGAAGAAAATGGCCAGTCTTTTAAAACCAGGAGGGAAATTAGTAGGCGTTTGGTTTGATCGAGAATTTGATTTTGAGGGACCGCCTTTTGGAGGAAAGTCCGAAGAATATAGGATGCTTTTTGAAAAGTACTTTAAAGTGAAAACGCTAGCCCCTTGTTACAATTCAATTCCTGAGCGATTGGGTTCGGAGGTATTTATGATTCTTGAAAACTCAAAAATCTAAGATGTACTCAGCCTTTTCTCCTGGGTAATCAAAGAACACAATTCCACATTCGTAGAAATCTAAACTGAGTTTGACTTCAGGTCTGCCTTTGATTTCTTGCCAAGCCTTTTCCATTTCTCGCGACCAATGGATATCACCAATAGCAATGATTGAACTTGCCTGAATTTTAGAAAGTAGCAGTTCAAAATAGCTCAATGTTGCTTCGTAGGTGTGAGTCGCATCAATTAAGGCGAAATCAATCTTGTCCAGGCTGTCTAGGATAGAGGGAAGTGTGTCCCTAAGTTCTCCTATCACCAAATTGAGGTTGTCAAAGCCTTCGCTAGGTTTAGCGATTCTCGCTATTTCAGGAGAGCCTTCGAAGGAATAAAGCTTTCCCTGAGTAACTCTAGAGAGGTATCTACTACTGATGCCCATGCAGGTCCCTAGTTCGAGGACTGTCTCGGCGGGAGTTAGACTACAAAAAAACTGATAGCACTGTGCAAATTTCCGATTACTTGTGCTGTATCGGGTGATCTCAGCAACTCGTCTATGGGCAGTGTTGACACGTTTGGAACCAGCGCCATAATCCTCCACACTAATCAGTTCATTGGAGGCAAGTAACTCTTTTCTGAAAAGTTCAATGTCCAAATCATCACCTTTTCTAGCTTTAATAAAGCCGAAAAGATCTTGATAAGTTTTGAATAATAAGGGAGATTGAAGGGAGAATTTATCCTCTTTCTGTAGCCAATATGCTAGGTAGGAAAAAAGCGGGTAAACTATATCCTGCAAATTAGTTTTGGAAGTAATTGGCAATCATCTGAAATTCTGGAATTACCACTTCGAAGGTGCTTCCGTCAATCAATTTTTCCATGAAGTATACACCACACATTTTACCCAAACCAGATTTCAAATTGCATCCAGAAACGTAGCTATGGGATTGACCAGATTCTAAAACTGGCTGCTGTCCAACTACCCCATCACCTTCAATGATTTTTTTAATTTCTGCAGCATCAGAAATCTCCCATCGTCTGCGCATTAACTGCACAGTTTGGTTGCTTTTATTTTCAATAGTTACCTTGTAGGTAAATACAAAATGATGCTGATGAGGGCTTGAGAATTCTGCTTGATAGGTGACCTCTACAGTGACCTGAATGCCGGATGTAACAGTAGTTACCATAAATTAAACAATTTTATAGCTAGCAAATATACAATTAATAGTTTGAATATCAATATAACTTAATGGAAGTCAAGATCGATACAAGTTGGAAAGTAGTTATGAATCAACTCTTTGCAAAAACGTTTGTTCAAAACCTGTTTGCATTTGTAAGAGACGAGTATGCTGGTACAAAGGTTTACCCTCCCCAAAAAGATATGTTCAATGCATTCAATCATTGTCCTCTGGATGCGGTGAAGGTGGTTATTCTTGGGCAGGATCCCTATCACGGTGCTAATCAGGCTAATGGTTTAGCTTTTTCGGTAAATCCGGGTGTTCCCTTTCCTCCGAGCCTTCGGAATATTTTCAAGGAAATAGAAACTGACGTAGGGAAAGTTTTCCCGCCAGACGGGGATCTAACTCGATGGGCAGATCAAGGGGTGTTTTTGTTGAATGCTACGCTGACTGTCAGGGAACATGAAGCGGGATCTCATCAGAAAAAAGGATGGGAGGAGTTTAGCGATGAGGTAATCAAGATAATTAGTGATCAACGTGAAAACGTCGTGTTTTTGCTTTGGGGAGCTTATGCTCAAAAGAAAGCAGCGCTAATTGATGCTAATAAACACTTGATCTTGAAAGCTCCTCACCCGAGCCCACTTTCTTCTTATCGCGGGTTTTTCGGTTGCCAACACTTTTCAAAGGCCAATGAGTATTTAGTCGCTCATGGGATTAAGCCGATAGAATGGTAAGATAGTATTCCGTCGCAGTGAGCAGTCTCAGTTTGTCTAAAAAAAAGCCCTGAAATAAATCTCAGGGCTTAATGCTTAATTTATACCGCTAAATATTCGGCTCCAGCGAATCTTGCTAAACATCGATTCATGCTTGTCTAGTGATAGCCACAGGAACCAGGCTTTGCCGACTATATGATCTTCTGGGACAAAACCCCAGTAGCGCGAATCCAAGGAGTCGTGTCGATTGTCACCCATCATAAAGTAATAATTCTGTTTGAAAGTATAGCTGTCTACTTTCTGGCCATCTATAAATAGCTGACCTTCTCTAACTTCTACATTTTCAAGTCCTTCATATTTTTCTATGGTGAAACTGTATTTCATTACATTTTCATCAGTCATTTCGATCGTCCAATCTTTAGCTGGGACCTTTAGTGGACCGTAGTTGTCTCGATTCCAACCTAAGGTCATGCCATCAGGGAAAATCTCGGAATTTCCTCCGATTTTCTCAATACGCTTTGCAACCGAAGTTACAACAGGTGAGGACTCTAATCTTTTGATTACCTCGTCAGTGGCGAATACCATATAGCCGGAGCCATCGGTAAAAGTCCTATAACTTTCAGGATTGATTTCATAATCATTGAAGAAATCTTGATTCAGCGGCCTGTTAGTAATCACATCATAAGAATATTGCATCTCAGCTGGCTTATCTGCGAGTTCGTTATTCACGTAGGCGTCACCATTTCTCACTTCGATTACATCTCCCGAAATACCAATTGCTCGTTTAATGTAATTGGTTTTGAGATCAGTTGGATATTGGAATTCCACTGGGTAATTGAATACGACTACATCATTTCTCTCCACATCTGAGAAACCAGGCAATCTGTAATAAGGAAGCTGGATAGCATCTGAATATGAAGGAATCTCTGTTCCCCATACCTTCTGGTGTGTGAGAGGAACTTGCAATGGAGTCATCGGGAATCGCGTTCCATAGTGCATTTTACTCACAAAAAGGAAATCGCCCACCAAAAGTGATTTTTCCATCGAGGCTGTAGGGATCGTAAAAGGTTCTAGCAATAGCCATCGGATCAAACTGGCTGCTACTACTGCAAAAATCAAGGCATCACCCCATTCGCGGGCAGCTGATTTTTTTTTAGTTGACTTACTCATGATTGGTTTTTAAGTTCAGAAAGATAGAAAATCATCCATAGAAAGCACGCCTTTCTTTCCTTGAATCCACTCCGCTACCAAAATTGCGCCAAGAGCAAAACCCTGTCTGCTATGTGCTGTGTGTGTGATTTCAATATCGTCTATTTCAGACGAATAGCGTATAATATGCGTTCCAGGAGCGGGATCTATGCGTTTGGAAGTGATAGGAAGTGATTGTTCGTTTTCGTTCGCTCCTTCGGACAGGTTCCAGTTTGTTAGTTCATTTATGTTTTTGATAATGCCTTCAGCCAAAGTAATAGCAGTTCCAGATGGAGCATCTTTTTTGGCAGTATGGTGAATCTCTTCTATTGAGCTAGTGTATCCAGTAGTTTCGTTCATAAGTTTGGCTAAGAACTCATTGACTTTGAAGAAGATATTAACCCCAATACTGTAATTGGAGGCATAGAAAAATGCGCTATCCTTATCAATAGTAAGCTGCTCAATTGCTGGTTTCTGATCTAGCCAGCCAGTCGTCCCTGAGACTACCGGAATGCCGCGCTCAATAGCCCACTTGATATTCTCTACAGCTGCTTCTGGTTGACTGAATTCTATCGCAACGTCTATAGTCGCTGGGTCCAGAGAATTCAGTTCATCCCGGTTGTCGATATTGATTTTGGCGGAAATGCTATGGCCTCGAGATTCGGATAACTCTGCAATCAGCTGACCCATTTTCCCATAGCCAAGAAGTAAAATATTCATTCGTTAATAATTTGATTTGTATTGGCACATGGAATCTCGCAAGTTGGAAAATCATTCCACTCTGTGATAATCTTCGGAATGCTCGGATTCATGTTCAAAAGTTGAGTTTTACAGAAAGTCCCACGGATCGGTTATCCGATGAAAAACTTTCGAAGTGAGGTTCAAATTTCAATGCGATATCATCAGAGACATCAAATCCAGATAAGTGTGCATCCACATTCGCATCTATTAAGTTCAAAGCATAAATCCCGACCAACACGAGGTAACAAAGATCTCGGTTGCTTCGCCAATAATTCACGTTGCGTACTAGACCATCACGATTTAGACTAGGGAAATCATTGGGTAGATCATCGTCAAAATCAGCAAGTGCCTGTTTGAAGATTTGGTAGCGACGATTGTTGAAATTAATGAAATAAATATCGGTAATAAAGCCACCGTAAATCAGTGGTACTTTCCATGACTTACCATTATAAACCTGTCCTGCTCCTGGTAATATGGCCGAAAGAATAGTTGCTTTTTTCGGATTCTTAGGAAGTAAAGAATAATCAGGCTTTGATTTTGGAGCCTTAGCTTTTTCTTTTGGTGGAGGAGGGGGAGGTTTCGATTCTTGCGCAAATGCAACAGTGCTCAGACTGAAACACAAAAGCAAAAGACCCACTAAAATAAGCGGGGCTTTGATTTGGAATATGCTATGAGAAACTTGGACCTTCAAGGTTAGATGATATCTAGGATTTCTAGAATCCGATTCAGATCAGAGGCTGAATTAAAAGGGATTTTTATCTCACCTTTATTTTTTGGATTTGACTTCAGCGCTACTTTGGTCCCAAAATGGGAGGCTAGTTGCTGCTGTAGTTTATTGATCTCGTATTTTCTTACTGGATCTAGTTCCGGTTTCGAAGCCTTCTCAGGAGATCCTTCATTGAGAGCTTTTACTAAAGCCTCTACTTTACGTACGCTCAATTCTTCCTCAACTGCTTTTTTGAAAATTGCAAGTTGGGTATCCACGTCTTCTATATTGATTAATGCACGGGCATGGCCCATAGATAGCTGCTGATCGCGAATAGCACTTTGGATAGTAGGAGGGAGCTTCAGTAGCCTTAAGTAATTGTTGACTGTAGTTCTGTTTTTTCCTACTCGATCTCCCAATTCCTCCTGCTTAAGATCACATTCTGCAAGCAATCGCTGATATGATTGTGCTATTTCCAAAGCATTTAAATTTTCACGCTGTATGTTTTCGATCAGCGCCATTTCTAGCATTTGCTGATCGTTGGCAGTACGAACGTATGCAGGGATCTGTGTCAGGCCTGCAATTTTGGAAGCCTGAAATCTACGCTCACCTGAGATCAACTGATACTCATCCGTGTCGAGTTTTCTGACCGTGATAGGCTGAATGATTCCTTGAACTTTGATGGATTCTGCCAATTCAGACAAGGCATCCTTGTCAAAATGAACTCTAGGCTGAAAAGGGTTGACCTGAATTTGGGTAAGTGGAATTTCAAAAATCCCAGTTTTAACTACCTCAGGCAAAATCTCCTCAGTTTTATGCTTGGCTGGGCTATCTTCTAGCAAGGCTCCTAGACCTCTTCCCAAGACGCTTTTTTTTCTATTTGGTTTCTGGTCTGCCATAGTTATTTGGTCACTTTTTGTGAGTCATTTTTTTGTGCTATTTCACCGGCAAGGTTCAAGTAAGCAACAGCTCCTTTTCCATCTGCATCAAATGAAATAGCTGGTAAACCAAAACTAGGTGCCTCGCTGAGTCTCACGTTGCGAGGGATGATGGTTTCGAAAACCATGTTTTTGAAATGAACTCTTACTTCTTCTACTACTTGATTAGAGAGTCGAAGTCGAACATCATACATGGTAAGTAAGATTCCTTCGATTTCCAGATCAGGATTCAATCTGGTTTGAATGATTTTGATGGTATTCAGCAATTTCCCTAAACCTTCTAAGGCAAAGTATTCACATTGTACAGGTATGATAACCGAATTAGCGGCGGTAAGTGCATTGATCGTGATTAATCCTAAGGAAGGAGAACAATCGATGATAATGAAATCATACAGGTCTTTCAGTTCCTGAATGACCTCCTTCATTTTCTCTTCCCTATTATCCAGATTGATCATTTCTACCTCTGCTCCGACAAGGTCAATATGCGAGGGTACCAAATCTAAGTATTCCAATTCGGTGCTGTGAATGATCTCTTTGACATCAATTCCATCTACCATGCACTCGTAGATGCTGGTGTTGATGGCTTTGGGGTCATGACCTAGCCCAGAGGTAGTATTGGCCTGTGGATCAGCGTCAATCACCAGGGTCTTAAATTCCAGAACCGCTAAACTAGCCGCCAGGTTCATCGCTGTGGTAGTTTTGCCTACTCCGCCTTTCTGATTGGCTATGGCAATGATTTTTCCCATGGTGTTAATATAAAGAGTAATTTAATTTCAATATTAAGCAAAATGAATTCTTTTATGGCTGATCTCTCTGCTTTTTTTAGCTTTTACAACGTGACTTGCACTAGCTTTATTGATAGTAGTCTGGGATAATGAGCTGATCTGATTTTCGGGGTTACAAAGAAAGAGACTAGGCTAGGTAGTCTCCTTTTCTAGATCAATATAATTCGCAACGGTTTTGACCAATCGGTCGTGATTCTTTACAAAAGGGTTGTTTTTGTCCCAAACGTAACCTGCTAGCACGGAGCAGATTTGGCTCTTGATCTCTTCATTTACATTGTGATGGAAAAATATTTTCTGAAGATTGCCAGTATACCACTCCTTGACGTAGGTTTCAAATACCTTCACACCATCCATGATATATCCCGAGTAATCTGTTTCCCAATTGACAGTCTCGCCTTGCAGTTCTTTGGTAATTAGCTTGGCGGCCAACAAGCCTGATTCGGTAGCAAAGGTGACTCCTGATGAAAACACAGGGTCTAAAAACTCTGCACTATTGCCCGTTAAAGCATAGCCTTTTCCATAAAGTTGCTTGACCGACTTCGAGTAGTTTTTGATCATGTATGGTTCAAACAAAAAGTCTACATCCTTGACCCGATCATAGTAATAACTGGAAAGGCTTAGCATTTCCTTCAGTTTCTGCGTAGTGTTTTCTGGATATTTGTCGAAAAGTTCATTTTTTCCAACAAAGCCAATGCTTGTTTTTCCATTGGAAAAGGGGATGACCCAAAACCAGGTATCGGTATCAATCACATCAAAAGTAATGATGGTTCCTTCTCTTCCTTTTGGTCTTTTTTCATCGATCAAATGGGTAAATAAGGAAGAGTGTATTGGAACAGTGGAGGGCTTGTCTAAGTCCAAAAGTCTTGGCAACACTCTACCATAGCCGCTGGAGTCGATGATGAATTTTGCCTTAATTTGATAGGTGTTTCCATCAGCGTCTTTTACCTGTGTAATGGAGTTTCCCTCAGCATCTAGTTTCACATCCAGTACTTCATGCTCGAAGAATAGTTCACAACCCATTTTCTGGATTTCTTCAGCCAATAAATTGTCGAAATCAGCTCTTGGAACCTGCCACGTGTAATCCCATCCGTCTGAAAACTTCTTGCTAAAATCAAAATCACAAACAATATCTCCCTTCAGAAACCTAGCGCCTGATTTCACTTCAAATCCATGTTGGGCCAAACAGTCCATTAGGCCTACTTCTTCAAAGTGATCCATGCATCGAGGCAAAAGACTTTCCCCAATCACAAACCTTGGGAATTTACTTTTCTCAACTACTACTATGTTGAGCCCCTTTTGTTTAAGATATGCTGCTGCCACACAGCCTGATGGTCCTGCACCTATTATCAAAACATCAACTATTTTGGCATGCATTATTTCAAAAGTTTAATTTGTCTTAGTTTTGCAACCAAATTAGCTATTTTGCTTAATAGATTAATTATTATATTAAATTTTCTTGGTACCAACCAGTATGCTGACATTTAAAGGGGAATTAGGAATAGAGGACTTCAGTAAAATTATTTTAGAGAATGAATTGTTTGAAGTTGATGAATCCATCAATAAGAGAATTGAGAAGAGTTTTAATTTCCTAAAAAAGTTTTCTGAAAACAAAGTGATTTATGGTGTCAACACAGGGTTTGGTCCTATGGCACAATATAAAATTTCAGATTCTGATCGTATTCAGCTCCAGTATAACTTAATACGCAGTCACGCTTCAGGGACTGGACTTCCAATAGAACCCATATATGTAAAAGCGGCTATGTTGGCACGCTTGAATACGCTCTCATTGGGGAATTCAGGCATCCACCCCTCGGTAGTGGCCTTGATGAACCAACTTATCAATAAAGACATCATTCCGTTGATTTTTGAGCACGGAGGTGTTGGGGCCAGTGGAGATTTGGTTCAGCTGGCGCATTTAGCACTTGTACTTATAGGAGAAGGTGAGGTGTTCTACAAAGGTGAAAGAAGGCCAACCCTTGAGGTTTTTGAACTAGCAGGTTTGTCTCCAATTGAAGTGCACTTGCGAGAAGGTATTGGTTTAATGAACGGAACTTCGGTGATGACCGGGATCGGACTGGTCAATATTGTTAAAACTCGACAACTTTTGGATTGGGCGGTTTTCTGCTCTTCAGCAATCAATGAGATCGTGGAAGCCTATGATGATCATTTGTCATTTGAATTGAATCAGTCTAAAAAGCACTTGGGGCAGCGGAAAATTGCCGAACAAATGCGTTCCAATTTGAAGGATAGCCAACTGACTAGAAAAAGAGATCATCATTTGTATAATGTGGTTTCTGAGTCTTTGGTATTTGAAGATAAAGTGCAAGAGTATTATTCTCTAAGGTGTGTACCTCAGATTTTGGGGCCAGTACTTGATACTTTGAATTCTGCTGAAAAAATACTTATTGAAGAAGTAAATTCAGCCAATGATAATCCTATCATCGATATTGAAAATGAGCATGTATTTCATGGCGGGAATTTTCATGGCGATTATGTATCTTTAGAGATGGATAAGCTGAAAATGGTAGTTACCAAATTAAGCATGTTGGCAGAAAGACAGCTGAATTATTTGCTCAATCCTAATCTTAACAAAATTTTGCCACCGTTTATAAACCTTGGAAAGTTAGGATTGAATTTTGGAATGCAAGGGATACAGTTTACTGCTACCTCTACCACTGCGGAAAACCAAACCTTGTCTAATCCAATGTATGTGCACAGTATCCCAAACAACAACGATAATCAAGATATTGTAAGTATGGGTACGAATGCAGCTTTGATAACCAAAAAAGTAATAGAAAATGCCTATGAGGTTTTGGCAATAGAGCTTATTGCGATTGTTCAGGCAGTAGAATATCTTAAGATTCAAGATAAAGTGTCCTCCAAAACACTGAATGTTTATAATGCTGTGAGAACAATGGTGCCTGCATTTACCGAAGACTCTGTGACTTATCCCTATGTTAACAAAATAAAAGAATATATCACTACTGTTGAACCCTAAACGCTACTTCTTATGAAAGCAAATCTACTTTTAATTGTCTGTCTATTTACATGGTATAATGGTAAGGCTCAGGAACTTGCTTTAGTTAAAGAAGGTGATCATTTTGGGTATATCAACAAGTCAGGTGAATATGCTATAGAACCGCAATATGATTTGTCCAAAGATTTTTCGGAGGGCTATGCGGCTGTTATTAAAGATGATAAATGGGGTTTTATAAACCCATCAGGGGAATGGGTTATTGAGCCTACGCATGAAAAGGTGAAATATTTTAGTTCCGGCTATGTGTTGGTTTTTAACAATGAGCAGTGGAGCTACATAAATGCAAAAGGAGAAACTCTTACAGTCCCTGAAATCGAAAAATATTATGACTTTGAAGATGGTGTTGCTTTTTACAGGAAAGGAGAGCTAATAGGCCTGTTTGATACCAATGGAGAGGTGGTGTTGGAGCCTACATACGATAAGATATTATCCTTTCAGAATGGATTTGCTAAAGTGCAAAAAGGTGAGTTCTGGGGCGTAATTGATAATAAAGGATCTGTTGTTGTGCCGGCTGAGTATGATGAGATTAGTGATTATTCCGCTACAGCAATGTGGGCTAGAAAAGGAGAATCTTTAGGCTTACTTAAGAATGGTGAATTTAGTGCTATTGATGGTGTAGATAAGATTTGGGATTTCAATCCGAATTCTGATCTTACCTATGCTCGTAGTGACAAGCTTATTGGCTTTATCAATACCAGTGGAGAATGGGTTATAGAGCCTAAGTTTGAAAAGGCGAGAGCATTTTACAATGGTCTTGCCCCAGTGTATAGTGATAAAAAGTGGGGCTATATCGACGAAAGTGGAGATGTGGTAATTGATTATCAGTTTGATGATGCTGAGATTTTTTCTAAAGATGGCTTAGCTCCTGTGAAAATCAAAAAGTGGGGCTTCATTGATACCGAGGGCAAAGTGGTAATCCCTACAGAGTATGATATCAATAGTGGATTTGGCGGAGTCAAAGCCATGTTTACTGGGGAAAGTGAATTTGGATTTAGAGGAGGACTTGCAAGAGTGAAGTTTAAAAAGCAATGGGGGTTTTTGAATACCAAAGGTGAGTTGTTGGGAGACAAATGGTATGAGAATGCCGAGTTGTTTGGCAGCAATCAATAATTTGAGTCAGGAAAACCAAACAAGGTTACAGTAGCTTATGAAGGTCTAAATTGATTGACTGGCTGTTTGATTTCCATTTCCCAAAGACTATTGATATCATCAGGATTGAGTCGGATAACCGTGGGTAGCTGGACTATGTTTTTTGTACAGGCATTCAAGAATCAGCCTTGAGTAGAGAGGTGACATTCCTTCCTGCTTCTAAAATAAACCTTTCCTAGGGGATGGCAGGGCTTCCAAATTAAAACTGATAAGGCTTACGACAAGTAAAAAAAATAGCTGTATTTTTGTCCAATTCTTTCGGGTCTGCTGAGGCAAACTCGTCACTTGTAATTAAGAGGTTTAGTTTAGATGGTTAAAATGGAGTTTGAAGAAATAAAAGACAAGGTAAATGTTGTTTTTGTTGATGAATTTGAAGTAGATCGAGATGATCTAGAGCCTACTGCTATTCTTAAAGATGCGCTAGAGTTGGATAGCTTGGATTATGTGGATTTGGTAGTTGCTATCGAGTCATGCTTTTCAGTCAAGCTTGTCGCTGATGATTTTAAAGGAGTTAGTACGCTTCAAAGTTTTTATGATCTTTTAGATAAAAAAATAAATGGCTAAATGGTCTGGAAAATCCAAAGGGACTGTTTTTGGCTATAAAATATTCATTTTCTTTATTAAGAATGTAAGTGTACAGGCTGCTTATTTGGTTTTATTTTTTGTAGCCTCCTATTATACTTTATTTTCTTTTGATAGCAGTAGAGATATTTACTACTACTTCAATAAACGCCTAGGTTACTCCAAGTTAAAATCTCTCTTTTCGATATACAAAAGCTATTACGTTTTTGGCCAAACACTCATAGATAAATCAGCAATATTGGCTGGGCTCAGAGATCAATTTACCTATGAGTTTGACGGTATCGAAAAACTAAAAGAGCTGCTCCAGAATAAAAATGGAGGGATCTTGATCTCAGCCCATGTAGGGAACTTTGAGATTGCTGAGTACTTTTTCAAGGAAATCGATGAGCATTCGGAAATCAACCTGGTGACGACTGACCAGGAACATACAGCAATCAAAGAATATCTAGAAACTGTCACTTCAAAATCTAAAGTGAAACTCATTCTCATCAAAGATGACTCATCCCATATTTTTGAGATAAATAATGCTTTGTCCAATAAAGAATTGGTTTGCTTCACTGGAGATCGCTATTTTGAGGGAGCAAAATATCTAGAAGCCGAATTGCTGGGTGAAGTAGCTAAGTTTCCTGCAGGTCCTTTCTTGCTGGCGTCCAGGCTTAATACACCCGTTGCTTTTGTTTATGTCATGAAGGAGACCAACAAACATTATCACCTATACACCAAAACGGCTATTGTCAAAAAACGGGATGCGCAGTTCCTGCTAGAAGAATATACGCAATCCGTAGAATGGATTTTGTCAAAATATCCCTATCAATGGTTTAATTATTTTGATTTTTGGAATGCGAAAACGTCAGAAAAATGAAGAAAGTTTTGGTGATACATTATTCACAATCTGGCCAACTTACAGAAATACTAGGTAATGTTACACAGCCTCTATTGGGGTCTGATGAGGTTGAGATCACACAGTTGAAATTGGAAATGGAAAATGAATATCCATTTCCTTGGCCAAGAAATGAGTTTTACGGGGTGTTTCCAGAAACATTCCTGCAGCTTCCTTCAAAATTGAAACCTATTCCAAAGGAGATTTTGGATGGTTCCTATGATTTGGTGATACTTGGTTATCAAGTTTGGTATCTAACCCCCTCTGGGCCTACAAATTCCTTCTTGATGTCGCCTGAAGCCAAAAAACTACTTGGCAATAGACCAGTAATTACGGTCATTGGTTGCCGCAATATGTGGATAATGGCTCAAGAGAAGGTGAAGAAACTATTAAAAAGCTGTGATGCTCAATTGGTTGGGAACATAGCTTTGGTCGATAGACATATCAATCACATAAGCGTTATCACGATCGCTCAGTGGATGTTTACAGGGGTGAAAAAGCGCTTTCTTGGTATTTTCCCAAAACCTGGAGTTGACCAAAAAGATATTGATGAGGCCACAAGATTTGGAAAGGTTATATTACCATATTTAAAGTCAGCTGAATATAATACTTTGCAAAATGAATTACTGAATATAGGAGCCGTAAATATAAAGCCCTTTCTGATTACAGTAGATAAGCGGGCAAATGTTATATTCAGAAAATGGGCTAATTTAATTCATTCAAAAAGTAGAAAAGGCGATGATAAAAGAAGTTTGTTAATTAATCTTTTCAGCTTCTATCTTCAATTCGCTATTTGGGTAATGGCTCCCATAGCTTTTATGTTTTACTTGCTGACTTATATACCCTTTATGGGAAAGATCAATAAAGAGAAGCAGTATTATTTATCCGTCGAAAATAAGTAATAGATTTTAAATGAAAGATGTTTTTATTACCAGAATATCCAAATTTTTACCAAACCGACCCATCGGCAATGATGAGATGGAAGAAAAGTTGGGGATCATCAATAAGGCTGAGTCTAAGGCACGGCGAATAGTCCTGCGAAATAATCAAATAAAACAGCGATACTACGCTATTGATGACAATGGCGATATTACTCACAACAACGCCCAGTTGACAAAAGAGGCCATTAGCTTATTATGTGATGACACTTTTAAGCCTGAGCAAATAGAGCTTATTTCTTGTGGTACTTCAAGCCCCGACCAAATATTGCCTTCACATGCTGCTATGGTCCATGGTTTTCTCAAAAACGGAAATGTAGAAATCAATTCGCCTTCTGGCGCATGTTGTTCTGGGATGAATGCCTTAAAGTATGGCTTCCTATCAGTGAAATCTGGACAAACCAGCAACGCTGTTTGCACAGGCTCTGAGAGAACTTCCGCATGGATGAAAGCAGATATTTTTCAGCAAGAGGTTGAGGCTTTGGTCGCATTGGAAGAAACACCGATTCTTTCCTTCAATAAAGAGTTTTTGCGCTGGATGCTGTCAGATGGTGCCGGTGCATTTCTATTGCAAAATGAACCTAAAGGAGATTTGCCTTTGAAAATTGAATGGATGGAAGGCTATTCGTACGCGCACGAAATGGAAGCTTGCATGTATGCTGGGGCAGACAAAACTGCAGATGGATACCTTAAGCCATGGAGTGAATTTAAGTCTGACGAATGGGGTAAAAAATCACTTTTTGCCATGAAGCAAGATATTAAATTGTTGGGTGAGTTTATCCTGAAGAAAGGTGTTGAGAGCCTTAAGAAGGCATTGGGAAAACATAAGCTTAAGCCTGAAGACATAGATTTTTACTTGCCGCATATTTCTTCCTATTATTTTAAGGATTCCTTATACGAAGAAATGAAGGAGCAAGGAGTAGAAGTGCCAATGGAAAAATGGTTTCTTAACCTCTATAAGATAGGCAACGTAGGGGCTGGCTCCATTTACATTATGTTGGAAGAATTGCGCAATGCTGGCATACTGAAAAAAGGAGATAAAATCCTGCTTTCGGTTCCTGAAAGTTCCAGATTCTCCTACGCTGTTGCTCTGGTAACCGTTTACTAAAAGGGTATGCTTGATTTACCTATCAATAATATCTCACATCTTATTCCCCAAAAGCCACCTTTTGAAATGGTGGATGCTTTGCTAGGTTACTCCGAAACTTCGGTAATATCCTCTCTTACCATTAAAGAGGATGATGTTTTTGTAGTAGAGGGTAGATTTACCGAAGAAGGTCTTGTGGAAAACATGGCGCAGAGCGTAGCATTACATACGGGATACAGTTGCTTTTTGGAAGGTAAGGAAGCTCCCGTCGGATATATAGGTTCTATTAAGTCCATACATGTATTTCAATTGCCCAGAAGTGGAGAAACAATTACCAGCCATGTGACTATTTTGCATGAATTTATGGGAGTAACCATGGTGGAGGTGCTTGTCAAACTCGGCGACACTACCCTTGCTACAAGTGAAATGAAAACAGTGATAGCCAAGTGAGATTTGGACTGTGAAAACATCAACATACAGAACTTTTTGCCCCATCGATTTCCTTTTCTGATGGTAGACAAACTCCATGATATCAATGAGGAATTCGTGGAGACCTCCTTTGCCATTCCTGAGGATTGCATCTTTGTGGAGCATGGTTTTTTTAATGAATTCGGGTTAATAGAAAATGCTGCCCAAACTTGCTCTTCTATAGTAGGGAAGAGCTATTTTTCTGATCATGATGTACATGGAACTGGGACAAAACTTATTGGTTTTATTAGTGCTATCAAAAAAGTAACTGTTTTTAAAACGCCCCAAGTTGGTAAGATAATCTATACGAAAGCCTATTTGAAATCGCGTTTTGATACGGATGGATACAGTATCTCAACCCTAAATTGTGATATCTTTGAAAGTGATCAAAAATTATTAGCTTGTGAGTTGAACTTGTTCATTCGAGAGCTTGAATAGTACTTAATATGAAAAAAAGTGAAGTGCCTCAGGATAAAAGTAATCTGGAGTCAGCCAATTTCAAGGAGTTGTGCTATGCAGTAGATGAAAATGGAAAGTATACAACTGAAAATAGTACAGGTTGGATACCTAAGACCATCGCTTTGGATAATGCTATTCAAGAGATTGAAGAGCGCACAAGAGCTGCTAAAGAGCGTGCTGTTCAAGGGCTTTCAAGTCCCATTGAATACTATATGGAACTTAACAAAATGGATTTAAGTATTTTAGCTAGTTATGTTGGTTCTTTCCGTTGGCAGGTGAAAAGGCATTTCAAACCCACTGTGTTTAAAAAACTTTCTGCGAATAAATTACAAAAATATGCTGACGCATTTGACATTACTGTCGAAGAACTACAAAACATAAAGCATGAAGATTGATTTTACACACCATCAAGCAGCACATTGCGAAAATGGAGTTGTGTCAAATTTGATGAAATACAATGGCTTCGATATTAGCGAGCCAATGGTATTTGGTATAGGTTCGGGGCTCTTATTCTGCTACATTCCTTTTTTGAAGGTCAACCACGCACCTGCTGTGACTTACCGTGTAATGCCTGGTCAAATATTCAAAAAATTCACCACCAGTGTGGGAGTGAAGATTAAAAAGGAAAAGTTTAAAAACCCCAAGGCAGCACAAGAAAGATTAGACGAAAATCTTAAGAAGAATAATCCTGTTGGTCTGCAGGTGGGCGTGTTCAATCTCACCTATTTTCCTGATGAATACCGTTTCCATTTCAATGCACATAATTTGGTTGTCTATGGTAAGGAAGATGGTACCTACTTGATCTCAGATCCGGTAATGCAGACGGTATCTACTTTGACAGAGAAAGAACTAGAAAAAGTACGATTTGCCAAGGGACCCTTTGCTCCCAACGGGCATTTGTATTATCCTATTGCATTTCCAGAATCTTTTGATTTGGCATTAGCTATCAAAAAAGGAATCCGAGACACCTGTAAAACGATGTTGGCTCCTATTCCAATTGTAGGGGTGAGGGGGATGAGATATTTAGCCAAACTCATTAGGAAATGGCCATTAAAAAAAGGCGTTAAAGTTGCAAACCACTACCTAGGACAGGTTGTGAGAATGCAAGAAGAAATAGGCACAGGCGGCGGTGGTTTTCGTTATATTTTTGCTGCATTTTTGCAAGAAGCATCAGAGGTTTTGTCAAATCCAAAGCTGATGGATCTTTCCAAAGAAATGACCGAAATTGGTGATATGTGGCGTGACTTTGCTCTTGAAGCCTCCAGGATTTATAAAAATCGAAGTTCTAAACCCGATGCATACAATCAGGTAGCAGATCAGTTGGTTGTTTTGGCCAATCTGGAAGAGGCTTTTTTTAAAGAGCTCAAAAAAGCTATTTAACTCATAATGATTAAGATCGAACATCTTTCCAAAAAGTACAAATCAGCAGAATCCTATTCTGTTGTAGATCTTGATCTGCATATCAAGGAACAGGAAATTTTTGGTTTATTAGGGCCCAACGGCGCTGGAAAAACCACCTTAATTTCTTTGCTCTGTTATCTAATCAAACCTACCTCTGGCAGTTTTACTATTAATGGGCTGTCCTTTCAGAAAAACAAGCAGGAGCTAAAGCAAATTATCGGTATTGTTCCGCAAGAATATGCCTTGTATCCATCCCTTACCGCTTACGAAAACCTATATTACTTTGGAAGTATGTACGGGCTTAAGGGGCAGAAACTAAAGAATAAAATCTTTGCCGGACTGGAAAAACTTGGCTTGGATAAATTCGCACATAAAAAGATTGATACCTTTTCTGGAGGAATGAAAAGGCGTGTGAATTTGCTAGCCAGCATAATGCACAATCCAAAGGTGTTGTTTCTGGATGAACCTACAGTTGGAGTCGATGTGCAATCCAAGAACGTAATAATTGACTATTTAAAAGAGCTCAATAAACAAGGTGCTACGATTATTTATACCTCACATCATTTAAATGAGGCAGAAGCATTTTGTACTCGTGTAGCCATCATAGATCAGGGTAAAATCATTATCAAAGGGAAGCCGCAAGAGCTGATTGATGCGCATGAAAACGCACATAATCTAGAAGAAATGTTTCTGCAAATAACAGGCAAAGCACTTAGGGACTATGCATAAATTGTGGGCATCAGTGTGCAAGGAGTTTTGGTTACTTTCCAGAGATTGGGGAGGGATTGCCATACTTTTTATTATGCCTCTGGCACTTATTATCACCATTACGATTATTCAAGACGGCACCTTCAAAACCATAGGAGAGGAGAAGATGTCCATCCTTTTGGTGAATGAAGACCAAGGCTCGGTTTCTGAGTCTATTCACCAGGAACTAGTTGAGAATTTCGATTTGATAGTGCTGGATTCCGAAGCTGAGGCCCGTGAAAAAATTGCCAAAGGAGAATATCAATTGGCCATTGTGATTCCTGAGAATCTTTCCAATAATCTTCAGATTAAGGTGGATCAAAATGTGGATAAGCTGCTGGCCAAATTTGATCTGGTAGAAGATGAAAGTATTAATCAAACAGAGATAAAGGCGAATGAAATACGACTTTATTTTGACCCAGCCACTCAGCACACCTTCAAGTCATCAGTAAGGAACGGCATTGACAAAATGATTTCTAAAATTGAAACGGCCTCTATCTATAAGGCATTTCAAGAGCAGCTATCGGAGGATGAAAATGAGATTATTTTTGATTCCCAAGGTTTTATTGATTTCAAAGAAATTATCCCTCAGCAAGGGGATAAGGAGCTCTTTCCTAATTCGGTTCAGCATAATGTTCCTGCTTGGACACTATTTGCGATCTTTTTCATAATTGTGCCTTTATCTATCAATATGGTAAAGGAAAAGACCCAAGGAACCTTCGTGCGTTTGAGGACTAATCCAGTTAGCTATGCCACTGTGCTGGGAGGCAAAACCTTGGTTTATCTAGCGGTTTGTCTTATTCAGTTTATACTTATGTTGCTGACAGGTGTTTTTCTTTTCCCTGCCATGGGATTACCCACGCTGGACGTATCGGGAAGATTGTTGAACCTTTTTATTGTTGCCGCTTCTTCAGGTCTTGCAGCCATTGGGATGGGCTTGCTTTTGGGGACAGTAGCTAATACTCAAGAACAGTCAGCTCCCTTTGGAGCTACTTTTGTAGTGATACTAGCAGCCTTGGGTGGGGTTTGGGTTCCTGTGTTTTTAATGCCAAAATTCATGCAGACAGTATCCAAGATATCACCTATGAATTGGGGTTTGAATGCTTTTTATGATGTGTTTTTAAGACAGGCAGAGATTTGGGATCTATTACCCAATATACTGCTGTCGATAAGCTTTTTTATTATTCTCAGCTTGATTGCTATAGTCTATTATGAGAAAAAGAATGCTGTTTAATTTCAAGTAATTAGCCAAAATTAGTTGGTGAACTCCGCTTTGCGAAAGTACTGCAATAGCTTCCTAGCCAATGCTAGCTGGATTTACCTACTCAGTTGCCGAGGCGAAATAAGTAACAGGTTCAACTTCATAATGAAAATAGTTTTTTTATCTTTAGCAGCCTATTGCCACAAAAACATATGGCCTTTTTCAACTACCTACTGTACAGTAAGTAAGCTGGGAATATAGAATGTTCTTGAGTAGATTTTGAACAAGAAACAGAGGAATCGGTTTATGTGGAAGGAACTCTAGCATACTCCGAAAGGATATATTGAATTATACAACGCTTAGAATGGAAGAATTAAAACAAGAATTGAAAGCTAAAATCATTGATCAACTGAATCTTGAAGACATTAGCGTAGAAGATATCAAAGATACTGACCACTTGTTTGGTGACGGATTAGGCTTGGATTCCATT
The DNA here is from genome assembly GCF_003254055.1 of Algoriphagus chordae. Classification (GTDB taxonomy): domain Bacteria; phylum Bacteroidota; class Bacteroidia; order Cytophagales; family Cyclobacteriaceae; genus Algoriphagus; species Algoriphagus chordae. The sequence continues at coordinate 82,258 of NZ_QKZT01000018.1, read as the reverse complement.
GATGCCTTGGAACTTATCGTAATGCTTGACAAAGACTATGGAATAAAGTTGACTGATCCTAAAGAAGGAAAAGCCATCTTTGAATCGATAGAAGTGTTGGGAAAACATATTTCTGAGCACAGAACGAAGTAGTATTTTTACAAATTAGCATGTGTCGAGGCGTTAGTATAACGGGTATGGGGATTATTTCTGCTATTGGAAACAATGTTGTAGAAAATTATGAATCCCTTATTCATGAAAAAACTGGGATTTCTAGAATCCAAAAAATTGACACCGTTCACCACAACGACATTATGGTGGGTGAAATTGCTACAACTAACGAGGAGTTCATTCAAAGACTTGGCCTTCCTAGTGACAATAATTATTCACGAACGGCACTTCTTGGCTCAATAGCAGCCTTAGAAGCAGTTAAAAATGCCGGTATTGAGGATATGGGATCTTGCCGAACTGGATTGGTGTCGGCAACGAGCGTGGGAGGTATGGATATGACAGAGAAATTCTATTACGAGTATTTTGAAAATCCAGCCTGTCAAAAGTATATTCTCTCACATCATTTGGGAGATTCTGCCAAAAAAATTGCTGAGCAAATTGGGGTTAAAAAACAGTTTGTGACCACCATCAGCACGGCATGTTCATCTGCTGCTAATGCAATAATGCTAGGAGCTAGACTCATCAAAGCCGGCAAATTAGATCGTGTAATTGTCGGTGGAACTGACTGCTTATCCAAGTTTACGATCAACGGTTTTAAAACCTTAATGATACTTTCAGACACCTACAATACTCCTTTTGATGAAAATCGAAAAGGGTTAAATCTAGGTGAGGCAGCAGCATTTCTTGTTTTGGAGTCTGATGAGATAGTAAAAGCCGAAAACAAAAAAGTATTGGCTTATGTAAAGGGCTATGGTAATGCTAATGATGCTTTCCATCAAACAGCTTCTTCAGAAAATGGCGAAGGCGCAACTTTGGCGATGCAGCAGGCATTGAAAATTGCTGGATCTGAGCCAAGCAGTATAGATTATATAAATGCTCATGGCACCGCAACAGGGAATAATGACCTGTCTGAAGGCAAGGCATTTCTCAATGTTTTTGGTGAAAAAGTTCCGAATTTCAGTTCTACCAAAGCCTTTACTGGCCATACCTTGGCTGCGGCTGGTGCTATTGAAGCCGTCTATTCGGTCTTGGCGCTACAGAACAATTTGGTTTTCCCCAATCTTAATTTTAAAACGCCAATGAAGGAGTTTGATCTTAAGCCACAGACCGAAGCTAAGCACAAAGAACTCAAGCAAGTGATGTCCAACTCACTTGGCTTTGGTGGCAATTGCTCAACTCTAATCTTTTCTAAAGAAGCATGAAACCTGTTTACATCCACAGCATAGCTTCCATTTCCGCTCAGCATACAGTAGATGAAAGTGTCTTTTTGGATCAAGTGGAGTCTTATGAGGATAATGTTCTCCAGGCTATTGATCCTGAGTACAAAAACTTCATTCCCCGCACGGCTGCAAGAAGAATGTCCAAGGGGGTGAAAATGGGAATTGTAGCTTCAAAGTTGGCACTAAGTCGAGCAGGTGTAGAAGTTCCGGATGCGATCATCACAGGAACGGGGCTAGGCTGTTTGAAAGATTCAGAGAAATTTGTGAGTGCGATTATTGACAATAAGGAGCAGTTTTTGACTCCCACTTCTTTCATCCAATCTACCCACAATACGGTAGGGGGACAAATTGCCTTAGAGCTTCAGTGCAAAGGCTATAATTTCACCTATGTGCAAGCTTCGGTGTCTTTTGAATCCGCCTTATTGGATGCAGAGTTGCAATTAAAAACTGATGAAGCAAGCAATATCTTGGTTGGTGGGATTGATGAGTTGGGTGATCATACTACTGAACTTTTCAAAGTAGCCAAACTCATTAAATCTGAAAAAGTGTCCTCGGAGGCTTTACTGGAAAGTAAGACCAAGGGAGTTGTTTACGGAGAAGGAGCCAATTTCTTTCTGCTTTGCAATGAAAAAAGTGAGAATTGTTATTCCGAATTAATTGACACTGCAATTTTCAATACACTTGAGAAAGAGGAGTTGACTTCTGAACTACAAGAATTTCTGAAAAATAATCAGTTGTCAGTTGATGAGATCGATGCTATTATCTGCGGATACAATGGAGATGTGCAGTTTGATGATTATTATGAGCTTTTGACCGATGGAGTCTTTGCGCAAACCCAACAGGTGTATTACAAGCATCTAAGCGGAGAATACCACAGTTCTTCAGCATTTGGGTTTTGGTTAGCCAACAAGATTCTTAAAACCCAAACCTTACCAAAAGCAGTTAAACTGAATCAGGTGAAAGATTCTGGATTTGAATTCATCTTACTATACAATCAATATATGGGTGAGAATCATAGCTTCACCTTATTGCGTAAATGTTGAAAGTCAATGCATAAGTTGCTCTTCCTTTTATTCTTTATCGCTTCTGGCATTCAGGCGCAAACAGCCCTTTCTACTTCAGAGGCTGCGAGTTTGAAAAAGAAGGTTCAGGAACAAGCTCAAAGGACGCAAACAATGACCTTGGATTTTGTTCAGACCAAACATATGGAATTCCTTTCCAATGCGGTTGAATCATCGGGGAAGCTAGCCTTCAGAAAGCCAAATATGGTCAAATGGGAATATATAGATCCCATAAAGTATTCAGTCTTATTTATAGACCAGATGCTTTATATAGATGAAAATGGTAAGAAAAGTGATGTTAACCTGAGTTCCAATAAACGTTTTGGGCAATTGGATGACTTAATCGTGAATAGCATCACCGGCGACATGTTTCAGGAGAAGGATTTTGAGATAACGTATCTTAAAGCCGAAGAAGGGTATGAAGTTGTTTTTGTTCCCAAGGACAACAGATTGAAAAAATACATAGGTGAATTCCATATTTTTATCAATCAAGAAGCTTATGTAAGCCAGGTGAAAATGGTTGAGTCTTCAGGCGATTTCACTATTATTAAACTCAGTAATAGGAAAGTGAACCAATCCATTTCAGACCAGGTGTTTGCGCATTAGAATAGCTTATATTTCCGTTTGTTCTGAGTGCTATAGTAATAGGCTGAAATACAGGTGCTTGCTCTCATTTATTTCAATATATAAGATTCATGTTGACTAATTTTTACACCCTTAATTCCATCAGTACAGAGGGAAATCAAACCAAAGCCTTGATCACGATCAACAAGGATCACGAGGTGTTTCTGGGACATTTTCCTGGAAATCCCGTGACGCCGGGCGTTTGTATGATGCATATTATTAAAGAATTGACTGAGCAGGTTGTTGGAAAGAAACTCTTTATGCAATCATCTAACAACATCAAGTTCCTAGCACTCATCAACCCAGAAAAAACACCAGATTTGACCTTAGATATAAGTATAGTTGAGACCGAAGAAGGTTATAAGGTTCGAAGTGAAACACGCTTCTTGGAAATCTTAGCCTTAAAACTTTCTTCCTTATACATCGTCAAATAGTACTATGGTGATACGATCTTTATTACATATCCTCTTAGTATGCTTTCTTCCTTTGCAAGACATGAAGGGGGTACGAGTTGCCTATTATGAAGCGGGGCAAGACGATGCTAAAATAGAAGCTTTTTATGCACTTGTGGAGAATGTAACCAAGGAGGATAGTCCTGTAATGGTAGGGTATAAAGGAGCCGCACTAGCACTCAACTCAAAAATAGAAACTGGCATAAAGAACAAAGTTGACTCATTCAAAAAAGGTGTAGAGTTTATAGAGCATGCTGTGAAAACTGACCCTGAAGCTATAGAAATACGCTTTATCAGGCTAAGTGTCCAGGAAAACTCTCCTGGCGTAATGAAGTATAAAAACGAGATAGAAGAGGACAAAACCTTCCTTCTAGAAAATTTTGAGCATATAGCTTCTGAAAGTCTTAAGCAGTACATCGGAGATTACATCATGCAGTCTAATGCCTTTACCGAGGCAGAAAAAGAGTCACTGAAATTTTAATTTCACTACTTTTGCTTTTAAGCCTGATAACTTAAGAGCACGGTGTACAACCCACAAGTAATAGACCTTATTGACGATTATACGACCTCTGTAGTGATTTCAAACTACCAGAATGATCAACCTATGATTTCCCTCCTTGATGGACTTTGGAACTGCCACAATCCTGTTATAATTGGGACTGAGGACAGAGCTGATCTGTCTAAATGCAATCTAGCTGTAGCAGCTATCAGTTTCGGTTTTTTGGGCTATATTTCGTTTAAGGTTTTCAATAGCATACAATCTTCATTTAAAAATGGATAACTTTTTTTTCAACAGTTACCAGTGGTTGAAAACGCACAAGTTTTGGGGTCTTCTGGCTTTTGTGGCTTGTTTTGTGGGATTGGGATTTTATGTGCAAAATCTAAAATTTGAAGAAGATATCACCAAACTCATCCCTGTTGATAAGGAGAATGCAGTTTACCACAAGGTTCTAAATACAGTCAACTTCGCCGACAAGATCATCATCAACATTTCCAAAGAGGGCGAGGCGTCTGAAGATGATCTAGTAGAAACAGCCAACCTGCTCACAGACAGTTTGACGATACTTCAGCCTGAATACATTGCCCAAATTCAAGGGAAAATAGACGAGGAAAGTATTGACAATACCTTGGATTTCGTTTATGAGCATTTACCCATTTTTCTTGAAGCCAAAGACTATGAGACAATTAGTCAAAAACTGAATAAGGATAGTATTGATGTTCTTACCCAAGCTAATTATAATGCGCTGGTTTCGCCTAGTGGTATAGTCTCTCGAGAGACTATTTTGAGAGATCCTTTAGGTCTGACTTTTTTGGCCTTAAAAAATCTACAGCAAAGTGGGTTGAACAGTGATTTCATCTTAGAGAACGGCTATTTGATGAGCAGTGATAAGCAACATATTCTGTTGTTTCTCTCACTGGCAACCGAAACTAATGAAACTAAGAAAAATACGCTGTTTGTAAATGAATTAGATCGTGTCATTGGGCATGTCAACGAAACCTTTCAAGGGAAAGTGTCTGTATCAGCCTTTGGTTCAACACTGGTAGCCGTTGCAAATGCTAACCAAATAAAAAGAGATGTCCAGTTTACGGTAGGTATAGCCCTATTTCTGCTACTACTTATCTTGATAGTTTTCTATCGAAAGTTATATATCCCTATTATTCTCTTTGTCCCAACACTTTTTGGAGGTCTTCTGGCCATGGCAGTGTTATGTTTGGTGAGAAGCGAAATATCCGCGATTTCCTTGGGAATTGGATCGGTTTTATTGGGGATTACCTTGGATTACTCCCTACATATCCTTACCCATATTCGTAGCAACAATAACATCAAGGAGCTTTACAAGGAGATCACCCAGCCAATATTGATGAGCAGTCTCACTACTGCGCTAGCTTTTTTGTGCTTGCTTTTTCTGAGTTCTCAAGCCTTGCAGGATTTAGGTCTTTTTGCAGCAATTAGTGTATTGGGAGCTTCCTTATTTGCATTGATTTTCATCCCTCAGGTTTATAAGAAAACAGTCAGTACGGAGCCTCAGCAAACTATTTTGGATAGGGTGGCAGCTTATCCTTTTCATAAAAGCAAATGGTTAGTAGCGCTTTTGTTGATTTTTTTTGGGATCAGCATTTTCACCTATGATCGTGTAGTTTTCAATAAGGATATTTCTTCCTTAAACTTCGAGCCTGAGAATTTAAAACAGGCCGAAGCCAAACTGGATAAACTGACAAATAGCCAGTCTAAATCGATCTACTTGGTGGCCTATGGGGACACCGAAGAAGAGGCATTGCGGAAAAATGATCAAGTTTTTCAACGTCTACAGGGATTGAAAGCAGAGGATAAAATCCTTCGATTCAATTCGGTAGGAGGAATCGTGAAATCTAAAGCAGTTCAAAAGGAAAAAATCGCCCAGTGGAATAGCTTTTGGTCCAGAAGTAAGAAAGATTCAATCGCAGATCTTTTAGTAGAAAGTAGTCAGCCCTTAGGTTTTAAGCCCACCACTTTCCAAGGGTTTTATGAGCATTTGAATACGGCTTTTACGGCGGCTGATCCATCGGGCTTTTCTGCCTTAAAACTGATTGACAATAATGATCTAATCAGTTCCAAAGACGGTATGTCCACCGTCAGCAATTTGATAAAAATAGAGCACAGCAAAGTGTCTCAGTTAGAAAATGCATTCGAAGATCTATCTAATACTGTGACTATTGATCGGCAGCAGACTAGCGAGCGTTTTCTTGGACACTTAAAAAAGGATTTCAATCATTTGATGCAATACTCATTGGTGGTTATTCTGGTATTGCTTTGGTTGTTTTACAGAAGTGTCTCACTTACCTTGGTTACCGCTATTCCCATTTGCCTCACCTGGCTACTCACCATTGGTATTATGGGTGTTTTGGGATTGGAGTTCAATATTTTCAATATTATCATTTCCACCTTTATTTTTGGATTGGGCATAGATTACAGCATTTTCGTGACCAATGGGATGCTTCGTCATTACCAAACTGGTGAGAATGTTCTTAGATCCTACAAAGTATCTATTATCCTGTCCGTCATTACCACTATTTTGGGAATGGGGGTGCTTATTTTCGCGAAGCATCCTGCCTTATATTCTGTGTCCACGATTTCGGTGATCGGGATACTTTCTGCTATGATTACCACCTTTGCTATTCAGCCTTTGCTATTCAAACTGCTGATAGGATCTCACAGCAAAAGGCCGATCACTTTGCGGTATTTGATTCATTCTAGTGTGTCTTTTGGATACTTTGGATTAGTTGGATTATCTCTCTCGATTATAAGTGTTCTGGTAGTTCCGCTTATTCCTGTATCTGGGAAAAAGAAAATGCCGATATTTCATTACTTGGTCTCCAAGTTTATGAAATCTGTGCTGTACACCAATCCGCTAGTTTCCAAAAAAGTACTAAATCCATACCAGGAAAGCTTTAAAAACCCGGTTGTCATCATCGCTAATCACAGCTCTTTTTTAGATATTCTGGCCATCGGTATGCTTCATCCCAAAATCATTTTCTTGGTGAGTGATTGGGTTTACCATTCTCCAGTTTTTGGCAAAGCTGTGAAGCTGGCTGGTTTTTATCCTGTTTCTGATGGCTTAGAAAAGGGTATGAATCATCTCAAGACCAAAATTGATCAAGGTTATTCAATTGCGGTTTTTCCTGAAGGAACGAGATCATATACGCATCAAATGAGACGCTTCCACAAAGGCGCATTTCTTTTGGCCGAAACCTTCAATTTGGATATTTTACCTGTCTTGATTCATGGTAATTCTGAAGTACTTCCAAAAGGTACTTTTATCATCAAAGATGGTAGCATAACGATAAAGTTATTGGAGCGAATAAAGCCTGATGACGCTAGATTTGGGATCAGCTATTCCGAAAAAACAAAGGGGATTAGCAAGTATTTTAAGGCTGAATTTGAAGCCTTTAGAGATGAGTTGGAAACGGAAAGCTATTTCCATCCTATGGTTTTGGAGGAGTTTCGCTACAAGGGAGATGCTGTTTTCAACACCGTGAAACAAGATTTGAAGAAAAATAGCGCTAATTATTTTGCCATATTACCTTACGTTGGGCAATCGGACAGGATCCTACATCTTACCGACAGTTATGGACAACTCAATAATTTATTGGCTTTGGATGGTCCTTTACGAAATATAACTTCTCTTGTACTAGATGAGTCTAAAATGACTATCGCAGAGCACACAGTAACAGCCAATGGGCCTTACAAACTTAAGTATGTGAATGGTCTTTCAGATTCGGCACCTGATATTCTTATCCTTAATTTCCTTGATTCCAATCCTTTGATAAATTCGGGGTTATCCCTGAAACAACCGCTTAAAATGTTAATTTTAATCCATCAAGGCGAATTTTTGGATGAGGTACAGCAACTTCGATCTAACATGAAATTGGTTTTCGGAAATGAGACAATGCAACTATATAAAAAACCATAACCTATGAAGGACAGCTATGATGTGGTCATTGTAGGAAGTGGCTTAGGTGGCTTGGTATCAGCGAATCTTCTAGCACAGGAAGGCCTTAGTGTTTGCTTGTTGGAGAAGAATCAACAGTTTGGGGGTAACCTACAAACCTTTTCCAGAGACAAGGTTATTTTTGATACAGGAGTACACTACATCGGAGGTCTGAGTGAGGGGCAAAATCTTCACAGTTTTTTTAATTATTTGGGCATCATGAACGAATTGAAATTGCAAGCCTTGGATAAGGATGGTTTCGATATTGTAACCTTTGACGATGACCCGAGGGAATATGCCTATGCCCAAGGATATGAGGCTTTTGCAAGTAAATTGATAGCACAATTTCCAGAAGACAGTCAAGCCATTGAGGCCTATATTGAAACCATGAAATCGGTTTGTGATAGTTTTCCTCTATACAATTTAAAATACGGTGAAGGAGGTTATCTCAATTCAGATGTCTTTAGGCTGGGAGTCAAAGACTTAATCGATTCCTTAACTGAAAACAAAAAACTTCGTGCGGTATTGGCAGGCACCAATATATTGTATGCAGGTGATAATGAGACACCTATTTACGTACATGCATTAAGCGTCAATTCTTATATCCAGAGTTCCTATCGTTGCATCAACGGCGGTAGCCAGCTTACTAAAGTTCTGCTGAAAAGATTAAAGGAAAATGGAGGCGAAGCATACAAGCGACATGAGGTAGATACCTTTTCCCTAACCGATAATAAAATAATTTCGGTAGGTCTGAAAAACGGAAAAACAGTAAAAGGTAATATGTTCATATCCAACATAGAACCTAAGCTGACCTTAGAAATGGTTGGGGAGAAATATTTTAGGAAATCTTTTATCAATCGAATTAAAAGTATTTCCAACGGCATCGGTGCCTTTAGCATTTATATCGTCCTAAAGCCCGATTCTTTTCCATATTACAACAAGAACTTCTACCACTGGAAAGATGAAGATAGTCCCTGGGCAGCCCTAGATTATACTGAAGAAAACTGGCCCTTGGGTTATATGGCTTCCATGGGAGTTAAAAAGGAACAAGGGCCTTTTGGAGAATCCTTAATTGCCATGACATATATGCGATTTGAGGAAGTGGAAACATGGGCAGGTACATTCAATACTGCAGCTGATAAAAATGAGAGAGGGCAAACTTATGAAGAATTTAAACATGCTAAGACTGAACGCTTTTTAGATGTTTTAGAACAAAAGTTTCCTGATCTTAGAGATTGTATCAAAGCTGTTTATACTTCTACTCCTTTGTCCTATCGGGATTATATTGGTTCACATCGTGGTTCCATGTATGGGTATGTGAAGGGTATTGAAAATCCTATGCGCGCGATTATTTCACCTAAAACCAAGATACCAAACCTGTTTTTTACTGGTCAAAGTCTAAATATGCATGGTGTCCTAGGAGTTACCATTGGAGCGATAAATACCTGTTCCGAGATTTTAGGTAGAGATTATTTAGTCAATAAGATATTGAATTATGAAAACACAGTAATCAATTCTTGACATGGATAAAATTAAAACTACTCCGATCACAGTGGTCGATTCTATTTCCAAGGAAGATTTTATTAGGGACTATTACAAGCCTCAAAAGCCGATTCTTATCAAGAATTTGACCAAGGACTGGAAGGCTTTTGAGAACTGGAATCTTGACTATATTCAGCAACGCGCGGGAGATCAAATCGTGCCTTTGTATAATAATCAGACCACTAAAGGCAAACAGTATTCGGCAGAGCCTGCCACCAAAATGCGCTTATATGATTACATCGAAATTCTAAAAAAAGACCCAACAGACCTGCGTATTTTCTTTTATAATATTTTAGATAATATGCCGGAATTGGCCAAAGATTTTATCTACCCTGATCTAGGTATGAAATTTTTCAAGCGGCTTCCAGTGATGTTTTTTGGAAGTATGAATTCTAAAGTCTTGCCGCATTACGATATGGACTTATCCGACCTGTTTCACTTTCACTTTCATGGTCATAAGAATGTGCTGTTGTTTTCACCACAACAAACAAAGTTCATGTATCGAATTCCTCATTCCGTACACAACTTGGAAACCATAGATTTGGACAATCCGGACTTTGAAAAATATCCTGGTTTGAAATATTTAAATGGAATAGAGGCCAATATGGAACATGGTGACGCGCTATATATACCAAGCGGTTTCTGGCATTATATCAAGTATTTGGATGGCAGTTTCTCGTTGACCATACGTGCTTTTAGCCGTAAGCCAAAAGTCTTTGTATCCATGTTATATAACGTTTTTTTCATGCGTCATTTTGATAATTTGATGCGCAAATGGAAGGGCCAAGACTGGTTGGATTACAAACATATCAAGGCCATAAAACAGGTGGAAAACGAAATAAAAACATAGGTCTTTGGTAAAGTTGACAAACCTTTTCTCTGGGACGCTTTGCTTGTTTAGTTTGAGCTTGATGCTCTCTTGTGGGGTATCCAAATCCTTACATGACCGCCCAGACATTACCTCGTATGATCAAACGCTACCACAAAGAGAAGAGCTTAACGACTCTGTATTTTCGGTAGCTGATAATTTCCTTACTAAAAATGTAGCTGGACAATGGGAGCTTTATGTCTCTGGAGACCCTTATCATAGAGGGTTGGTCATGGGATCCTTGACTCAGGAACTGCTGCAGTATCAAGAAGATGCCTTTTTTGGAAAAGTGGAAACCCTTGTCCCTTCTAAGTTTAAGCAGTATTTCCTTCGAAAATTCCTGGCTTGGTACAATCGCAAGATGTACCGTCATATTCCCGAGGAATATAAAGCTGAAATCTATGGACTGTCCAAATATGCGGGAGATGAATATGATAATATAGCCCCTGCTTATATGAGAGGCCTGTACCTTCATGGAGCACACGACATTGGTCATGCGCTGCAGGATTTAGCCTTAGTAGGCTGCTCGTCCTTTGCAGCATGGGGAGACAGAACCGAGGACGGCAGCTTGATTATTGGCCGAAATTTCGATTTTTACGCTGGAGACGATTTCTCTAAGAATAAGATAATAGCTTTTGTGAATCCTACAGATGGTTACAAATTCATGTCTGTCACTTGGGCTGGTATGATTGGTATTACTTCAGGGATGAATGTGCAAGGGCTCACCGTGACCATCAACGCGGGAAAGTCAGACATTCCTTGGTCAGCCAAAACCCCCATTTCTATTGTCACTCGCGAAATACTCCAGTATGCCTCCAATATTGAAGAAGCCATCGCTATTGCCAAAAAACGCTCGGTATTTGTCTCCGAGTCTATTTTTATCGGGTCTGCTTCTGATAATAGAGCTATTTTGATAGAGACTTCACCAGACAATTTTGGTGTGTTTGAGGTGCCAAATAGTAATCAGTTGATTTGCACGAACCACTTCCAAAGTGAAGCCTATTCAGACGATAAACACAATGCTAAACATATTGTTGAGAGCCATTCCCTGTACCGCTATGAGCGTTTGGAGGAGCTGCTAGGTGAACAGCCTGTGGTAACACCCCAAATAGCCGCTGATATCCTGAGAAATACCAAAGGGCTGGAAAATAGCGCAATTGGTTATGGTAACGAAAAAGCGCTTAATCAACTTTTGGCACATCATGCGGTGATTTTCAAGCCAGCTCAAGGCTTGGTATGGGTTTCGTCCAATCCTTATCAACTAGGTGATTTTGTCGCCTATGACCTCAATAAGGTTTTTGCACAAGCTCCTAACGACAGCTCAAAAACTTCTTTGCAGGATGTAAGTTTATTGATCGAAAAAGATCCTTTTATTTATACAGAAGCCTATCAGAGATATCAAGAGTACAGGCTACTCAGTTCTGAAGTAGCCAAAGCAATAGAAGAAAAGGAGGAAGTTTCTCCTGAAATCCTTGAGCAATTGAAGGCGTCTAACCCTGATTTTTGGGAAGCTTATTACCTTAGGGGGCAATATTACCAGCAAAATGGCAATATTGAAGAAGCCATCAAGGCTTACGAAGAGGCCTTGACCAAGGAGGTGACAACCCTAACTGATAAGGAGAACATTGAAAAACAACTTAAAAAACTAAAGCGTAAATGATTCCCGAAATAGAAAAAGCAAAGCCAGAAATCATAAAAGCTTTTCAGGAAGAGAAACTTAGGGAAACCATTTCTTATGTGTTCGAAAGATCTCCTTTTTATCAAAAGCTATTTGCCGAGGATGCGATCAAGCCACAGGATATTCAAACTTTGGAAGATTTGAAGAAAATTCCTGTGACTACCAAAACCGATTTGCAACGTCACAATGATGATTTTATCTGTGTGCCCAATAGTCAACTTATCGATTATGTGACAACTTCTGGCACCTTGGGTGATCCAGTTACTTTTGCTTTGACTGACAAAGACTTGGATCGTTTGGCCTACAACGAAGCTGTTTCCTTAGCCTGTTCGGGGGTGGAATCAAGTCATGTGCTTCAACTTATGACGACCATGGATAGGAGATTTATGGCAGGCTTAGCCTATTTCATGGGAGCTCGAAAATTAGGTGCGGGGATCATCCGCGTAGGTGCAGGAGTGCCTGAACTTCAGTGGGATTCCATTCTCAAGTTCAAACCCGACTACCTCATTTCTGTACCCTCATTTCTGCTAAAGCTTATTGATTATGCCAAAACTAATGGCATTGAGCTCGAAAATGTGTCTGTCAAAGGAGTCATTTGTATAGGAGAACCTGTGCGCAATGAAGATTTTTCTTTGAACACATTAGCCCAAAAGATTACCAGCCAATGGCCAATTCAACTCTATTCTACTTACGCCTCTACGGAGATGAATACTGCTTTTGCAGAGTGTAATGCTCAGCAAGGCGGTCATCACCATCCTGAGCTGATCATTGTAGAGTTGCTAGATGAAAACAATCAAGAAGTTCCTGAGAACGAAGTAGGGGAGCTCACTGTCACTACATTAGGCTTAGAAGGCATGCCATTGTTGCGCTTCAAAACGGGTGATATGGTGAGAGCACACAAAGAACCCTGTTCATGTGGGAGAAATACCTTGCGGCTGGGACCTGTGGTTGGGCGAAAAAATCACATGATCAAGTATAAAGGAACGACGCTTTATCCTCAGGCTATTTACAATGCCTTAAATGGTTTTGAAGAGATTAAAAATTACCAGATCGAAATCTCCAGTAATGCACTAGGAATAGATGAAATCCTAGTCCGTGTCGCCACCGAGATCAGATCAGAAGAACTATTGGTCAGCATCAAAGACCATATACGTGCCAAATTGCGTGTTACTCCGAAGCTGGAATTTATTGATGCGAGTACCCTTCTTAAACTTCAGTTTCCAGAAGGGCAGCGAAAGCCTGTTATGTTGGTTTATAAAGAAGGTTGATTTGTATAGCTTAGTGAAACTGAAGAATTAGGCCAGGCTCACTAGTAATTTTCAAACTACAATCACCACAGCTACTGCCGTTTGGCTAGTGTGACTAAGTGTCAATAGAATATCCGAGAAGCCTTCGTTCTCAAAAAACAGTTTGCCATTTCCATGTAATCTAAGTTTTGGCTGCCCCGAGGGAAGGTTATAAACTTCGATATCATGGAACTGGGCGTCATTTGTCCAGCCTAAACCTATAGCTTTCATGTAAGCTTCCTTTGCTGCAAATCTTGCGGCAAAGCTTTCGTTCGATTTACCTTGCGCCAAGCAATAAGCTTCTTCGTCAGCCGTGAAAACCATTTTTACAAATTCTGGTTTTTGGCATTTTTGAGCCATTCTATCTACTTCGACGATGTCAATTCCTATGCCTCTCATGTTGGTATTTACTTGTTTTTGTTCTTAAAATAAATTTAAACTTTCTGTCAAATTTCCTGTTATGCAAAGCAAAAGCTCGATACTCCTTGAGGGAAGTCTTTAAAACTAGATCAATTATTCGTTTAAAAAAAAGTGATCCTGACAAGCGTACTGACTAATTATCCTAGTTTTGTTATTTAAAATAGATGACTGTATGCAGCTAAGATCTACAGAGGAATAGAATGCGGTTAGAGATAGTAAGTCTGTTTTGGAGTTGTAAGAAAGCGTATCTAGTCTGATTATCAGCTAAAAAGCTATGCAGGGCAATATTTAGTGACTTGCGAAAGTACAATAGACTGTATGTACTGGAGCTAGGAGAAGCTTTTTGCTTCTTCCAAAGGTTTATTAATTTGTAAGAAAAGATCTAGGGCTGATAGAAGAATATTACCCTAATTACGATGGCTTAGCGAGATTAAAAGCTAAGTTGTCATATAACAAGGAAGGATATAAAATGAGAGATTGTTGTTTGATCACTGGAGCCTCCAGAGGAATTGGAAAAACCATCGCCATCACCTTGGCTCAGGATTATGGATTTCATATTCTGATTAACTACGCCAGTAATGAAGAGGCGGGTTTGCAAACAGTAGCTGCAATTGAAGCAAATGGGGGCACGGCTGAGTTGATGCAATTCAAGGTGCAGAATTATGAGGAGACCTCTGCAGCTATAAACTCTTGGATCAAATCTCATCCAGAGGATCAGATCAAAGTATTGGTTAACAATGCAGGCATCACCAGAGACAATCTCTTGGTGTTTATGGAAAAGGATGATTTCGATTCAGTGATTGACATCAATTTGCGCGGTACTTATAATGTGACCAAAGCAGTGATAACTCATATGGTAAGAAAAAGATATGGTCGAATCATCAATGTAGCCTCGCTAGCGGGCGTGAAAGGTGTCTCTGGACAGACGAATTATTCTGCGTCAAAAGGCGGAATGATTGCCTTTACCAAGTCATTGGCACAAGAAGTTGCCAAGAGGAAAATTACTGTGAATGCAGTAGCACCTGGTTTTATCAGTACAGATATGACGAAAGATTTGCCAGAAGATGAATTGAAAAGGCTAATTCCAATGAATAGATTTGGTACACCTGAGGAGGTTGCTGGGACGGTTTCATTTCTTGTTTCCGAAAAAGCTGCTTACATCACTGGTGAGGTAATCAATATAAATGGAGGGATTTCATGAGCAGAGTCGTGATTACAGGCATGGGGATTTATTCCTGCATAGGAAAAAATCTAGATGAGGTTTTGCATTCTTTGCAAAATGGCTTGAGCGGGATTTCCATTGATCCGGTTAGAGAAGAAATGGGTTTTCGATCCAGGCTGGCTGGTATGGTGGATGAACCCGACTTGAAATCCGTGTTGAATAGAAAACAGCGAAATACCCTTAGTGAAGAGGCAAAATATGCCGTGGTAGCTACAGAGGAAGCTTTGAAGATCGCTGGATTGGATCTTTCCTATTTTGAGGCGAATGAAGCTGGAGTGATTTATGGAAATGATTCTTCATCTAGGGCGGTGGTAGAGGCTACAGATACCATTCGTCAAAAGGGAGATACGACGCTCGTAGGTTCTGGATCGATTTTTCAATCAATGAATAGCACGGTCACCATGAATTTGGCAACGATCTATAAGCTTCGTGGGATCAATTATACTGTCAGTGCAGCTTGTGCCTCAGGTTCGCATGCTATAGGATTGGGTTATCAAATGATCAAGGCTGGACTTCAGGACATGATTATAGTCGGTGGGGCGCAAGAAATGAATCCAATGGCATTTGGTAGCTTTGATGGATTGGGAGTTTTTTCTATTCGAGAAGATAATCCCAAAGCTTCCTGCCGGCCTTTTGACAAAGATCGAGATGGATTGGTGGCAAGTGGAGGAGCGGCGACTTTGATCATTGAAAGTTATGATTCTGCCATAGCCCGAGGAGCTACGATATTAGCAGAAGTGGTAGGTTATGGCTTTTCTTCCAATGGTGAGCATATTTCCAATCCTAATATGGATGGGCAGGTTCGATCCATCCGAATGGCTCTGAAAGGTGCAGGGATGAATGCCGAAGAAATTGATTATGTGAATGCTCATGCTACATCGACTCCGGTAGGAGATAGGTTTGAAGGAATGGCGCTGCGTGAAGTGTTTGGTTCTAAAACACCAATCAGCTCAACCAAATCTATGACAGGCCATGAATGCTGGATGGCAGGTGCTAGCGAGATAGTGTATTGCTTGCTGATGATGCAAAATGATTTCATCGCACCAAACATTAATTTTGATAATCCAGATGATGTTTCTTCGGAACTTAATATTATTGCACAACCAATGAAGGCTGAATTATCAAAAATCGTCTCCAATTCCTTCGGGTTTGGAGGTACTAATTCAACTTTAATTATTAAGAAATATGACGAAGACAACCGTACTAGAGAAGATAAATAGCTTCTTGTTGGATGAGTTGCTGTTGGAATGTGAAATGAAAATTGTTGTCAATCCGTGAAATATATAGAAGACGTAATCCAAGTTAATATTCGATTTTCTGAAGTTGATTCTTTAGGGATCGTTTGGCATGGAAATTACCTTAAATTTTTTGAGGATGGACGTGAAAACCTCGGTTTGAAATACGGCATGTCTTATCATGACTTGTATGACAACAAGTTGATTCTGCCAATTGTAGAGACCAGTTTGAAGTTTAAATCTGTCCTGAAATTTGGGAATGTGGCCAGATTGGTGACACAACTACAATATAATCAAGCTGCCAAAGTCATTTACAAATACACTGTTTTCAACGAAACTACTGGGAAACTTGCTGCAGTGGGAGAAACAACTCAAGTCTTTGTGAACGAAGACATGGAGCTTCAATTAGTCACTCCACCTGTTTTTGAAGATTGGAAGGCAAAACAGGTATGGCTGGAAAAATAAGTGTTTTTTTGGGCGCTGAAAATATCATTTCTCCTCTCGGATGGGGAGTGCAAGAGACTTTTTCTAATGCTATGAATGGTAAAACTGGTCTTCGGGAATTGGAGCAGCCTTTTCCTGGAATCAAAAACCTATTCGCAGCAAAATTTGACGATACTTCCTTTTCTACTGACTCTCCGATAGAAGAATTTGCAGGAGAAAGTTGTCGTGGCAGTATAGAGGACTTGCAGTTTGAGCATCAATTGGATGAGCGTTGGCTATTTATGTTCAGCACTACCAAGGGAGATATAGACTACCTGAAAGAAGGAGAATTGGCTCGCGCTAATCCTCATCACCTAATGCAACAACTTCAGAAGGAATTGCCTTTCGAAAGTCAGGGAAAAGTTATTTCCTGTGCATGTATATCAGGATTGGCAGCATTAATCTATGCAGCTGATAAGATCGCTGCAGATCAAGTGGATCATGCCTTGGTTCTTGGAGCAGATTCACTATCTGAGTTTACTAGTCTGGGTTTTGAGTCTTTTTTCGCCTTGGATTCGGAGCAATGTAAACC
Organism: Algoriphagus chordae; assembly: GCF_003254055.1. Classification (GTDB taxonomy): domain Bacteria; phylum Bacteroidota; class Bacteroidia; order Cytophagales; family Cyclobacteriaceae; genus Algoriphagus; species Algoriphagus chordae. The sequence continues at coordinate 65,016 of NZ_QKZT01000018.1, read as the reverse complement.
CTTCGACAAGCAGCGAAAGGGATTGAATCTGGGTGAAGCGGCAGCAAGTTTAGTTCTTTCTAAAGATCCAACCATTTTCAAAACTACTCCTTTGCAATACTTAGGTGGGGCCACGAGCAATGATGCAAATCATATTTCCGGGCCTTCCCGAACTGGCGAAGGTCTTTGTCGAGCAGTTTCGAAGGCTTTGAAATACAGTGGTAAATCTGCTGATCAAATCCAGTTTGTTTCCGCCCATGGCACAGCGACTTTGTTCAATGATGAAATGGAAGCAAAAGCATTTACGCGACATGGCTTACAAAACATACCTCTGAATAGTCTGAAAGGCTATTTTGGACATACTCTTGGGGCAAGTAGTCTGGTGGAAGTTGCCATGACTATGCAAAGTATGAGACAGAATGTACTGTTGAAGACTAAAGGCTGTGAAGCCCCTGGAACAGAAACAGCATTAAATGTTCTGACCGAAAACCTAGAAACTGAAATAGGATTGGCACTAAAAACAGCCTCGGGGTTTGGGGGTTGCAATGCAGCCATATTGATCGAAAAACAATAGGATATGGCGATTCAAGAGATATCTTCCTGTAGCATCGAAAATGGCGTCGTGACTGTCAATGGAGAATCTGTGTATGCTGCAGTAGACGAAAGTTTTTCCGAGTTCTTGAAGTCAGCTTTTAAACCTCTAGAAACGTCATATCCCAAGTATTACAAGATGGATAGGCTTTGCCAGCTTGCATTTCTAGGAGCAGAGTACCTCTTGAACGCTAGTAATTTCAGCTTCAAGGAAGATGAAGTAGCCCTGTGTTTTTTCAATGGACTTTCCAGTTTGGACAGTGATGCCAAGCATCAGCAATTGATCAACGAAGAGGCAAAGGTTAGTCCAGCGATCTTTGTCTATACCTTACCGAATATAATGATGGGTGAAATAGCCATCAAAAATAAATGGTATGGTGAAAATTTGCTTATGTTGAGGCCAGATTTCAATTTTGAAGAATGGGCATTAGAAGCCGATTTGTTGATTTCTAGTGGCAAAGCAAATTATTGTTTAGGAGGCTGGGTAGATGTCTATCAGGATCATTATCAGCTTAAGCTTTATTTGGTGAAAGCGGCGGGTATAAAAATGAACTTAGACTCTATTTGAAAATACGAGGCTTGTTTGGAATGGGATTAACGTTATTTGTACATGAGTAAAACTCAGGTAGTTTTAGTGATAGCGATTTTGGCAGCGATCAGGATATTGCTGACTTCGATTTCCAACTATTATTTGATCGCATTGGCTTTGGGTCTTGTGCTCTTTTTGTTTGGGATGTCTATGTTTCTTCGTGCTCAGTTTTTTGTGGAGTCTATATTCAAAACAAGCGAAAATAACGTCTTACTAAGTTTTGATGATGGCCCTGATCCATTGAACACGCCATTGATTTTAGATATTTTGAATAAGCAGGGTGCGACAGCAATGTTTTTCCTGATCGGAAAAAAAATAAAAGGCAATGAAGCACTAGTTCAGAGAATCCATGCAGAGGGACATTTGCTAGGAAGTCATTCTTTTAGTCATGATTCTAAAATTGGGCTATGGAATAAACTCCGAACAAGGACAGATATCGCTAAAGGACATGAGGAATTACTCAAGGTGGTTCCAAGTGCAGGGAATTGGTATAGACCACCCTTTGGTCTGACCAACCCGAATATTGCCTCAGCGCTCAAGGAATGTGGGTTTAGCTCTGTGGGTTGGTCTGTGCGGAGTTTTGATACCGTCAAAAGTGACCCTAAGAAATTGCTCGAAAACCTGAGCCAGGAAATAAAAGGATCAGATATTGTACTCTTGCATGACACTCAAGAACTGACTGTTTCATTGTTGGAATCCCTGATCATAGCGCTGAAAAGCAGAAACCTCACCTTAAAAGCTGAATTGAATTAAATGTCTTTACAGCCCAGTTTGATGGAAAATAGAGTTTGTATTATCATACCTACTTATAATAATGAGGCGACACTTCGTGAAGTGATTTCGGAAGTATTGACGATTTGCCCTGATTTATTGGTGGTAAATGATGGCTCGACAGATAGTACTGAATCTATTTTGGCAAGCTTTCCTGACTTGGATTACATAAGTTATCCGAACAATCGTGGAAAGGGCTATGCTTTGCGAAAAGGCTTTGAGCATTTGTTCAACTTAGGGTATGATTATGCCGTGACGCTGGATTCCGATGGGCAGCATGAACCAGAGAATATCAGTGACCTAATGGAGCAAATCCAGCTTCAGGAGACGGAGACTGTGCTGATGGGTTCGCGAAATATGGCTCAAGATGGGATTCCAAAGAAGAGCAGTTTCGGTAATAACTTCAGTAATTTCTGGTTTTGGGTGGATACGGGAATTAAGCTTTCAGACACACAAACAGGTTTTAGAGCATATCCTTTGGCAGCGATTGCTAAGAAAAGGTGGTTTACCAAGAAGTTCGAATTTGAGATTGAAGTCATCGTTCGCCTGGCATGGGCAGGAATTCCGATCAAGGAAGTGCCAGTAGCAGTGAATTATCCTGAAGATCGTGTTAGTCACTTTAGACCATTTACAGACTTCAGCAGGATTTCAGTATTGAATATAGTTTTGTTGATTTTGGCTTTGGGTTACTATGCACCCAAGCGCTTGTTTTTCACGAAGGGAGAAAAAAACATTTTCACGCAAATCAAAAGAGAATTCCAAAAACATCAGGACGATCCTACACATATGGCAGGTGCTGTAGGCTTAGGATTGTTTTTTGGCGTATTCCCTATATGGGGGTTTCAGATGTTTGCAGCATTTTTTGTAGCCAGCCTTCTGAAGCTGAATCGTGTCATTGTCGTCACGTTTTCTAATATTTCTTTACCGCCAATGATTCCTCTGATTATTATATCCAGTTACTTTTTTGGAGGTTTTTTTGTCAAAGAGAAAGTGTTAATTCCAGATTTTTCTGACATATCTGTTGAAACGATTTATCTACAAATCCATCAATATTTGGTTGGTGCGGTGATTTTATCCTGTTTGCTAGGCTTGCTAGGCTTTGGATTCACCTATGTTTTTATGAAGATCAGAGAAAAGTAAAGGCTTCTGGAAGTCAAAGTCTAGTATATTAGGACTTGGTGTTATTTCAAGATTGATTTGTAATTAAAATATGATGGAATTAAAGTATTTTGATAACTTGAGCCAACATTTATGTAAAAGGGTTACCAACTTAAACTTTAAATCAAAAAAGCATGCGTTATTTATTAGTGATATTATTCTTTGCGGCTTCGTTTTCAGTGCAAGCCCAAACCTCTAAGGAGCTTGTTGGCAAGTGGAAGCTTGTAAAAGAAACCATGGATGGGAAAGTGACTACTCCAGAAGATACTTACCAAGTATTTAAGGCAAATGGTTCGTTCGAAGGGATTACCCCTCGAGATTCGATGAAGGCCAAGTGGAAATTATCTGATGATGGAAAAAAATTGACTGTTAAAATGAAATACGGTTCCGTCGATTTCACAGTTGATTACTTTGACGCCAAAAAACGGGTGATCACAAGCAAGCAGACAGGTACTTTGGAATACGTCAAAGTCGATGATTGACCTTGACTGAGTCACGGTGTTGTGATTGTAGACTTGATCATTACCAAAAAAATGAGCAGGCAAAAGCGATCATAGAAATATTCAAGATGATTTTCGCGGTTAAGAGTTAATCAACCGTGAAAATCATTTTTGCATTATAACCTATTTTGACTGTTGGGATTTCAAGTACAATTAGTGAGAATTTCAAATTAGGAACTGTTGCTTCGCTGGCTAGTACTATAATTACTTTCTGGTCTTCAATTTATTAGCCTTGAAGAGTAAAATTGAGTACTTTCTATTAATTCTATACAAAGATTATACGCTTCTTTGCCAGTAGTAAAAATTTAGCGAAATGGCCTCGGCAAGCCCGTCTGTCGCCGGACAGGCTCGGCCTCCAGTGTAAGCTGGTGACAAGGAGGGGAGAAAAAGTGCGGAGGAGCCGCACTTTTTCTCCCCTCCACTAAATCAAATCTACACGGACACCGAGCTCGGTTACTGAGCCAGTCAAAGTATGTGGAGCTGTCTAAGGAATTTATCTAGTGACAAGATTCCGTATTACCATATTCTATATTTATTAATCCAACTTTACGATGGACTTGAAAGTGATAAAAGATGATGACTTTGATGCGCTTTATCCTATCAAAATGAAAAAGCTTTCGGGCACCCATTGGACTCCTGTGGATGTGGCAAAGAAAGGAATGGCGTTTTTGAATGAGAAAGGCCAGTGTTCCGTGTTAGATGTTGGGTCTGGAGCAGGCAAATTCTGCTTGATCGCTGCAGCTATTTCCGATTCAACAGTAACAGGAGTCGAACAACGAGAAAGCCTCGTGCAGCTCTCAAGGAAACTGGCGGGAAAATGTAAACTCCAGAACCTGAATTTCATTCATGGAGATTTTGTGAAGCTGGATTTCAGAGATTATGATTCCTTTTATTTTTTCAATTCCCTCGAAGAAAACATTAATCTCACAGATAAACTGAACAAGGATAGTAGTGTGAACTTAGGCAGTATCATACCTATATTAAGTCGATCCGTGCAAAGTTTGAAAGATTGCCTGCAGGTACCAGAATCGTTACCTACTGTGGCGATGCCGCAGAGATTCCTGAAGATTACCTATTGATCAAGTCCGGTAATAAGGGGAAGTTGAGATGTTGGGAGAAGAGGAGATGAAAACACTCAGATTGATTCAGATTCGCTACTGAAGTAAAAAAAATAAAACCCTAACTATCAATATTTCAGATAGTTAGGGTTTTGTAGTGCAGAGGAGGAGGGATTCGAACCCCCGGTACCTCGCGGTACAACGGTTTTCAAGACCGCCGCATTCGACCACTCTGCCACTCCTCTAGGTCGTCATCAGGTTTTGTCCCCGATTAGGATTGCAAAAGTAGGATAAATGTATTCTTTTACAAAACACATTTTGCCTTTTTGTGCTAACCTTCTGATTTCTTTTGGATTAATTTTTAAAAGATTTGAAAATTCTACTTTCTACAACTGGATTTTACCTATTTAGAGATTTTTTTCTTAGCTCTTGGCGGACCTAGCCCCAGTTTATTTAGCGATAATCTTTTTTTCTTCCTTTACTAATTCCTCAATTTCTGACCTGCCAAGTCGCTTTTTCTTCTCATCCACTAGGTCCAAGCTTACGTTGACCTCAAAACATACAATTATAATAATGGAGGTGATAAGAAGCCAAAGCATTAAAGCAATCAACGTACCTATGGATCCATAGAGTCTATTGTAGCTAGCAAAGTTGTTTAGGTAAAAAGTGAAACCATAAAAGCCAAGGGTGGTCAATAAACCCGCTAGTTTGGCACCAATAGAAAAGAACTTCCATTTGTCATGGACTGCTGGGGCAAACCTAAAGATGAAGGCGGTGGTGATGTAAAACATAAACAGCAGTATGAGAAACTTCAGACTAGAGAATAAGAAAATCATAAAGCCTGAGTTGAACACTTGCATGTCATCCAGTCTGCGGATAATAATTCCGCCTAGGATCATCACCGAACTCGCTGTAATCACTGTTAGCGCAAGGATAATTACAATACTGATTGCTATGCCTCGACTTTGTAGAAAGCCTCTATTTTCCTTGGTTTGATATACAGAGTTGAATGAGTTCATCATGGAAACCACACCTTGAGTGGAAGCAAACAAGGCAAAAAAGAAACCCAAGGACAGCAAGCTTTGCCGTGGTTTGGACACAATATCCATGATAGTACCCTCGGATTGTGTGTAAATCTCCTCTGGAAGAATCTCCCGGGTAAATGTGAGGATGTTCTGGTTGGTGATATAGGGGAAAATATCCTGTAAATAGGGCACGAGGTTTAGGAGAAAGAGGATCATCGGAAAAAGAGCAATAGTATAGCTAAAAGCCATAGATCCTGCTCGTTCGATGATGTCATCCTTTTGCAGCTGAATCAAAAAAATTCTACCTACATCATATAGGTTTTTATCTGGATCTCCGAAATGAATTTTCTTGAGCTTTCTAGCCTGCCAAAGTAGCCTGACTTCTAACCTAAGGATTTTTGTTTTGATCACGTTATCCTACTTCTTGAAAATACCCTTTCAATAAAGCTAACAAATTCTCTGGAGGTCTGGTCGGACGGTGACTGTCTTTTTTGAGGAAAGTAAGTATTGTCCAGCCATCTGTGATCATTTCCTGCTGCTCATTGAATACTTGGTATTCAAATCGAATCCTAGCTCCAGGAAGCTTTGGGATAGTAGTTTTGATGCTGAGCAGCTCATCGTATTTGCCAGGCTTAAGATAGCGGAAATGGCTTTCCAAGACTGGCATCATTACCCCTTCGTCTTCCATTTCCTTGTAAGAAAAGCCGACGCTCCGCATAGCTTCCACTCGCGCCACTTCGAAATACATCGCATAGTTGCCATAATAGACATAACTCATTTGGTCAGTCTCAGCGTAGCGAACACGTATCTGGGTTTCGGCGGTGTACATGATTAGTAGATTTTTGCTCGATTCAATGCTGCCTGGTAGCGTCTTGCATTTGCATTATGCTGAGCCAAGGAACTTGCAAATGAATGGTAGCCTGAGAAGTCTTCTTTTGCACACATGTAGAGGTATGAATTGTCATCTGGGTTGAGAACAGCGTCTAGAGACTTGATGTCTGGTAGATTGATCGGGCCAGGAGGCAGACCTAAGTGCTTATAAGTATTATATGGACTTTCAATTTCTTTGTGGACGTTCAATACGCGTTTGAGCTCAAAATCTCCCACAGCAAAAACCAAGGTTGGATCTGCTTGTAGTGGCATTCCTATCCTAAGTCTGTTTAAGTAAAGTCCTGCGATGATAGGTCGCTCATCCGCTTTTTGCTGACTCTCTGCCTGAACGATACTCGCTAGAGTACTTACTTCTTTTTGGCTTAAGCCAATTGTACTTGCTTTTTGCTTACGATCATCGGTCCAGAAACTCTCATATTCCTTGTACATTCTGTCGAAGAGAGCCTCAGCACTTGTGTTCCACCAGAGTTCATAGGTGTTTGGAATAAACATGCTCATGACGGTCTCTTCATTGAAATCATACTTTCTGATATACACAGAGTCCTGAAGCAGCTCTAGAAATTGATCTCCCGAAATCTCCATGTTTGCCGTGATTTTCTCAGCCAAGTCCTCCTTGGTTCGCACGTTGTTGAAGGTGACCCGAATTGGGCTTTGTTTACCTGATCTCAGTAGTCTGACCAATTCCAAGTTTGTCATCTTGGGCGCAATGGTATAAAGCCCTGGCTTTACATTGTCCTGATAACCCATTATTCTGGCTAGGAAACTAAAGCTGACTAGATCATTGACGACTTTCTCTTCGTAGAGCTTATTGGCAACAGTTTTATAGGTGTCATTACTACCAATTTTCAGCATATAATTCCGATCGGAATCTATCAGCGCATTCGGGCTGAAAAAGACCTGATAGAAATAGAAACTCATAGAAATGGCCATCACCGAGAAGGCAATGACGATGACGAGGTAGATGTTTTTTCTTTTTTCGCTTAGCATACTTCTGGCAAAAATAGGGAAATTCTAAGACCGAGTTTGTGCTTAAGCTAATGGAATTATACCTTTCTGTGCAAATTGATTTTTATGGAAGTGATTTTTGTTACCTGTGCCCTTATTCTTTTGGATGATAAAGTGCTATGTGCTCAAAGGTCAGATAGGATGCATCTCCCTGGCTTATGGGAATTTCCAGGAGGGAAAATTGAAGCGGGGGAAAGTCCAGAAGCTTGCTTAATCCGTGAAATCAAGGAAGAATTAGCGATTACTGTTCATGTAGTGGCTGCGCTGAAGCCAAATGAGCATGCTTATTCCGAGGGGAAACTAATTCGATTGATTCCATTTGTCTGTGCTTGGGAAAGTGGGGAGATTTCCTTGCTTGAGCACCAGCAGGTCAAATGGCTAGCAAAGGAGGATTTAAAATCCTTAGAATGGGCTCCAGCCGATGTGCCGATAGTTGATGAGCTATTGGTAAATTGGAACAATATTCAGAAACGACTAGTTGATAATAACTGAGAACTTATAAGATATGTCTGCAGAATTGATTCGATTATACGAGGAAAACCCTGATCCCGACAAGATCAGACAGATCGCCAAGACACTTCGTGATGGGGGGGTAGTGATTTACCCTACAGATACTGTTTATGGTATGGGTTGCGATATTATGAATTTGCGTGCAGTGGAGCGCATATGCAAAATCAAGGGTATTAACCCCAAGAAGCATAATTTTTCCATTATTTGCGCTGATTTGAGTACGATCTCACAATTTACCAAACTGATCAATAAACCAGTTTTCAAGATGATGAAAAAAGGCCTACCTGGGCCATTTACCTTTATTTTGGATGCGAGTAATCAGGTGCCTAAAATTCTTCACAGTAAAAAGAAAACGATAGGGATCAGAGTGCCCAGTCATAATGTGCCACGACTTCTGGTGGAAGAATTGGGGCATCCTATCCTCACTACTTCCATCAATGATGAAGATGAGGTAATAGAGTATAGCACTGATCCAGAATTAATTTTCGAAAAATACGAGCACCTAGTTGATATCGTCATTGATGGTGGATATGGACAAAACATCGCTTCTACGGTTCTTGATTGTACAGGTGATCAAGTGGAAGTGTTACGACAGGGTTTGGGCAAACTGGAGGATATAGAATAAAATGACTAAGAGCATTGCCGTTGACCTGCACTATTTCCCTAACCTTGAGTTTTTTGCTGCGATTGCTGATGCAGAGGAATTGGTCTTTTTCCCAGAGGAAAGATATCAAAGACAGTCATTTTTCAATCGTACTGAAATCCGCCTAGCAAATAAGGTTGGGACGCTAACAGTGCCGATTCAAGGCAGAAGACCAAGGCTTTCATTAGAAAATATCAGGATAGACAATTCTCAAAATTGGGTGAATGTTCATTTGAGAGGAATCCAGAGTGCTTATGGGAAAGCTCCTTTTTACGAATATTACTTCCCTTATTTTGAAAAAGTTTTCCAGCAGAATTACGAGAATTTATGGGTGTTGAATTGGGAAATGCTGACAATCTGTCTCAAGCTTCTTGGTCTGCCTGTCAAGATGCGGGTGCATGATAAAGGTCAGGATCCAACATGGTCGGAGGACATAAGAGGGGAGCTGATGCCCTCAGCGCCTTTTTCGGAGCGAGATTACTATGATCCGGAGCCTTATTTCCAACTTTTTGGCTTGGACTTTGATCCTAACCTCAGCATTCTGGATTTGTTATTTTGCGAAGGACCTGCATCTAAAGGCATAGTCTTAAAGTCTGTAAAAAAACAATGAACAATCAGCAAAAGGATTGTGTTTTTAAAACAAATTCGGTAACATACGTTCAGGATTATTAAACAATCAGATAGGAATTCAATGGAAGCAAAATTTTCGAACAGAGTCAAAGAGGTGATCTCTCTTAGCCGCGAAGAAGCACTTCGCCTGGGACATGATTACATTGGCACAGAGCACCTCTTGCTAGGGATGATTCGCGAGGGAGAAGGTGTTGCAGTTTCCATTCTTAAGAAATTGGGAGTGCCAATGGATGAATTGCGGAATGCAATAGAACGCGCTGTAAAAGGCACCGCAAATCACAACGTAAAAAATATGGCAAATATCCCTCTGACGAGACAGTCGGAGAAGGTATTGAAAATCACATATTTGGAGGCAAAAATCTTTAAAAGTCAATTGATAGGTACGGAGCATTTGCTGCTGTCCATCTTGAGAGATGAGGATAATATTGCAACTCAGATACTTAACAAATTTGAAATCAATTACGATTCCGTAAAAGAGATGCTGGAGACTTCATCCGATTCTACTCCTCGTTCCAAAGCTGAGGCTGAAGACGGAGATGATGATGGTTCCAAGCTTTTCGGTTCTGCTGGAAGCGGTTCGAGTGCGTCGAAGCCTGGTGCTGAGAAGTCAAGAACACCGGTTTTGGATAATTTCGGTCGAGATCTCACCAAAATGGCTGAGGATGATAAGCTTGATCCAATTATCGGTCGTGAGAAAGAAATCGAACGCGTAGCTCAGATTCTTTCCAGAAGGAAGAAAAACAATCCGATTTTGATCGGAGAGCCTGGCGTAGGTAAGACAGCTATCGCCGAAGGTTTGGCGCTTAGAATTATTCAGAAAAAAGTATCCCGTGTGCTTTTCAATAAGCGTGTGGTGACTTTAGATCTTGCTTCTTTAGTAGCGGGTACCAAATATAGAGGTCAGTTTGAGGAGAGAATGAAAGCCGTTATGAACGAGCTAGAGAAATCTCCTAACGTGATTCTTTTTATCGATGAATTGCATACGATAGTAGGAGCAGGTGGAGCTTCAGGATCTCTGGATGCCTCCAATATGTTCAAGCCCGCTTTGGCACGTGGAGAAATCCAATGTATCGGAGCTACTACGCTAGATGAGTATCGTCAGTACATTGAGAAAGACGGTGCTTTGGCACGTAGATTCCAGATGGTGATGGTGGATGCCACAACCCCGGAGGAAACTGTGCAGATCTTGAATAACATCAAGGATAAGTACGAAGATCATCACAATGTCAATTATACTGATGAGGCGATTATAGCCTGTGTGAAACTTTCCGATCGATACATTTCCGATCGATTCCTTCCAGATAAGGCGATAGATATTTTGGATGAGGCAGGAGCCAGAGTCCATATCAACAATATCCATGTGCCGGAAGAAATTCTAAAACTTGAGGGCGAGGTAGAAGATATCAAAACTGAGAAAAACCGTGTGGTGAAATCTCAGAAATATGAAGAGGCTGCGCAGCTTAGAGACAAGGAAAAGAAATTACTTGAGCAACTGGAAACAGCCAAGAACAAGTGGGAAGAAGAAAGTAAGTCGAAGAGATTTACCGTGAACGAAGATCATGTGGCAGAAGTAATTGCTATGATGACTGGGATTCCTGCGAAGAGAATTGCTCAGAAGGAAGGTGCTAAGCTTTTGAATATGGGCTTGGATCTTTCTGGTAAAGTGATCGGTCAAGATGAAGCTATTAAGAAGCTAACTAAGGCTATTCAGAGAACCAGAGTAGGATTGAAAGATCCTAAGAAGCCAATTGGTTCCTTTATCTTCCTAGGTCCAACGGGTGTAGGTAAGACTGAATTGGCCAAAATGCTGGCAACCTATCTATTCGATAAGGACGATTCCTTGATCAGAATTGATATGTCCGAGTATATGGAGAAATTCTCCGTATCCAGATTGGTAGGAGCACCTCCAGGCTATGTGGGCTATGAAGAAGGTGGGCAGTTAACTGAGAAAGTCAGAAGAAAACCATATTCTGTAGTCCTATTAGATGAGATAGAAAAAGCTCACCCAGATGTGTTCAATATTCTATTGCAGGTGTTGGATGATGGAGTTTTGACAGATGGCTTAGGTAGAAAAGTAGATTTCAGAAATACGATCATCATTATGACTTCGAATATTGGAGTTCGTGACTTGAAGGATTTTGGTGCAGGGATTGGCTTTGCCAGTCAGACCAAAGCTGACAATATGGATGAGGTGATGAAGTCGACGATTCAATCTGCCTTGAAGAAGGCCTTTAGTCCAGAATTCTTAAATAGATTGGATGATGTGGTTGTATTCAACTCCTTGAGCAAGGAACATATCTTCAAGATTATTGATATCAGTTTAGGGAAGTTATTTGCAAGAATCACTGACTTAGGATATAAAATCGAACTGACAGAAAAGGCGAAGGAGTTCTTAGCTGAGAAAGGATACGATCAGCAATATGGCGCTAGGCCACTGAATAGAGCCATCCAGAAATACTTGGAAGATGCCATAGCCGAGGAAATTCTCAAAGGAGATCTCTCTGAAGGTGATGTGATCACTGCAGATTATTCTGGCGAAGGAACGGAGCTGAGCATTGCTGTGAAAAAGAAAGAAAAAGCTGACTAGTTTTAGCTGAGTTAAAATAGATTGAAAGCCCCGAATGATGAGTTCGGGGCTTTTTCGATTTTATGCTTTTGGTCTAAACTTTCGGTTTATAGACTTAGGATAAAAAATAGCAAGCCAACAGCCAGTATTACTATCATCTTTTGAGCTCTCACCTTTATTTCAGGACTGAGTTTTCGCTTGCGGATTACCAACACGGCCAAACTCAAGCCTACTAATTGTAAGGCGTATCCAACGCCATTTAGCGGGCCCATCGGAGCATCTAGTACATGGAAATAGCTATTTAAGAGCGAAAGCATACAGAGCACTATGCCTGTGATTCCAAATAAAAAGGAACGCTGAAGAAGTGTCTTATCGGAATGGTCAGTCCATTTCATTTCTTAGATTCTTAATTGAATGTGCAAGATACAAGACTTCATTCTTCCTGTCATCTTCTACAGCTGCATTTACTTCTTGGCTTTAATTTTTTCCAACCTAGCATCTAAATATGCTTTCATTTCTGTTCCCGTCAGAGCGTTGAGGGTCATCTCTTTAGTGAGACCACCTTTTCTTCCCACGAGCACGCCATATTTCATGTCGGCATAGCCTTCCATTGCATGAGCATCTGGATTGATCGAAAGTAGCACTCCTTGATCCATCGCATAGCGAATCCATCTCCAGTCTAGGTCGAGTCTCCATGGATTTGCGTTGATTTCTATGACCACATTATTTGCAGCACAGGCATCGATGACAGCTTTGTGATCGATAGGGTAGCCCGGACGGCGAAGTAGCAGTCTTCCTGTAGGATGTCCCAAAATCGTGGTGTAAGGGTTTTCAATAGCGGTGATTAGCCGAGTAGTGGCGCGCTTGATATCCATAGATAGAACGGAATGAATTGAGGCGACGATAAAGTCAAAACTTGCCAGTACATTCTCCTCGTAATCCAGTTTTCCATCATTGAGAATATCGCTTTCTATTCCTTTGAAAATCCGAAAAGGCGCCAATTCTTTATTCAGTTCATCGATTTCCTGATGCTGTTTTAAAATCTGATCTTCTGTCAGACCACCTGCATAAAAAGCCGTTTTGCTGTGATCTGAAATTCCTAGGTATTCGTAACCCAGTGCTTTGCAATATTCAGCCATTTGACGCAAACTATGCTTTCCATCGCTGTAGGTAGAGTGGTTGTGGAGAATTCCCTTCAAGTCTTTTTCTGTGAGTAATTCAGGGATTTTATTCTCCTTAGCTAGCTCTACCTCTCCATATCCCTCACGCATTTCAGCGGGGATAAATTGTAACTTATTGACGCTGAAAAATTCTTCATCACTAGAGAAATCTTTCTTTTGAAGTTTTTTGGCTACAGTTTCCTTTTCATCCACCAATGCCTCTAGATGTAGTGGAGCGGCGATTAGCGATAACTTCTTCCAAAGAAAATCCTCCTTGCTACAGAAGTGAATGCTTACCCGTAGATCTATGTCTTTGAGCTTTCCTCTCAAGGTTCTTGGGCCAGATTCCAACAAAATCCAGGCGATGGACTCCATGGCTTTGATATTGGACTTGACAGTAGCCAATTCATCTGAAGCAATTAGAAACTCGGCTTCAGTGATGATTTCCATTTGTCTTGCAAAATCACCTACAATAGCCAGTTCAGTTGCTGAAGCGATTACTTGTATAGTCTCTTTCAGTTGCCAGATCATTTCCTCGATATCTGCATAGAGCCATTTGCCAGCATTAGATGCTTTGAATTCAAGGTTTTCAATGATCGTATTCTGCGTTTTTTCTCCAAAACCCTTGATTTTAGCGACTTTCCCAGCCTGGCAAGCCTCCATCAATTCATGGGTGGAGGTAATGCCAAGTTCCTCCCAGAGGGTTTTCACCTTCTTTGGCCCCAAGCCTTTGATCTGAAGAACCTCCAGAATTCCCTCGGGAGTTTTGGTCAATAACTCTTCAAGAAAAGGGAAGGTGTCTATTTCCTTGAGCTGTGCTATAGCCTCTACCATACTCTTTCCAACTCCTGAGATCTTGGCAAGTTCTGCCTCGCTCAATCCCATGATATCCTGATCACTACGCTCTAAGGAAATCAAAGCAGATTGATAACTACGGATTTTGAATGGGTTTTCGTCGTGAAGTTCCATCAGCTGAATGCTGAGCTTGATTTTTTTCAGAAGCGTCTTGTGATCCAAAATTTCTAGGGTTGCGTGAGTGTATTTAGACAAATGTCTTCAAATAATGTTTCAATTTAAGGGGCTATGGCTTAACTTAAAATTGAAATGTGATTTTCCATCAGGCCAGTCTTGCAAAGCACTGGAATAGACGAAGATTCATTCTCATTTCTTAAGCTTTTGAACAGTGATATGGTATTTACGTTATTCATTTCAATTGCTTACTTAACTTTCAATAGATAAAAGTATGAACTACTGGATGGTCAAATCTGAGCCTGGATCCTATTCCTGGGATGATTTTGTAGCTATAAATGAAGAGGTATGGGATGGTGTGAGAAATTATCAGGCGCGCAATTTTCTTCGTGAAATGCAGTTGGGAGATTTGGTGTTTTTTTATCACAGCGGAAAAGAGAAGGCAATCGTGGGTATAGCAGAAGTTAGTCAGGAACAGTTTCCTGATCCGACGGATGAAGCTTGGACTGCTGTCAAATTGAAAGTGAAAAGTCCCTTGAAAAACTCTATTTCCCTAGCAGCCATCAAAGCTGAGGATAGACTCTCTGAACTTCCGATGCTCAAGCAATCCCGCCTGTCTGTCTTGCCTGTAGGAAAAGAAGAGTTTGATTTACTTCTAAAAATGGGTTCATGAAAAAAACTTTGTTAATACTTTTTCTTTCGATCCTTCTTCAGCAATCCTATGCTCAGGTCCATTTCATTGAGCGCTACGAGGTTGATTCAGAATTGAATGACCCTTTGTTTGAGATGATTGATTCTGAAGAAGGCTTGATCTCTTTTCGAACGATACCAGAGAAAGGACTGAATTTGAGACAGAAATTTCAATATTTCATCTCGGACTCCTCCTTGAATTCGAAGCAAGGCCTGATAGAATTTCCCGTAAAGGATGGCTATGATATGCTGGGGTATGATACTGATAAGGATCAACTGTTTATTCTCTTTACCAAGGGCTACGCACTGAATTCGGATAAGTATTTGCTGCAGATCAATCTGAAAAATAAGGAGGGACTGGAGTTTGCGGTGGATAATGTATTAGATATGGAGCTCGTAGAGTTTTTGGTGCAGGATCAAAAAGCCATTTTCATGGGAACCACGGATAATAGGCCAGTATTACAGATTCATGACATTGTAACCAAAACTGTTCATACCCTTCAGGGTATTTATGGCAATGACACTCAGATCCTTCAAATCCGCAAAATGCCTGCAACGCAGTCATTGGAAGTAGTCTTGAGTAGAAAAGGCGCTCACCGAAATCGCGACATACTGATCAATACCTACGATATGATTGGGAATGTCATACAGGAAGTGAAAGTTGATCAATTTGCTGAGCCAGGTCAGGAGATTATGGACGGAATCTTATTGTCTACTGGGAATTACCAAGAGGTGATGATAGGCGCTTATGGTCTGGATCGTAGAAATTCCTACCAAGGGATGTACATTATGGATATCAATGAATTTGGAGAGTTTGATTTCAAATTATATACGCTTGAAGATTTCCCGAATTTTTACAATTATCTCAATGAGAAAAACAAAGTCAAAAAGGACGCTGAAATACTGAAGGAACTTGAGAAAGAAAAAACTCCAGGGATCAATAACCAGTATGTCATTAGGGATGTGCGCCAAACTGAGACTGCTTACTACGTTTATTTTGATCAATATATCGTGAGCAATAGTCGCTCAGGCTATCAAAATGGAGCCTTTTCACCCAATGGTGCTTACCGGTATGACCGATGGAGCAGAATGGGAGCCACTAACATGACAGATCCCTATATGGCCAATCGCTTCCCGATGTCCAGCTCTTATCAGACTATTCCCGAGTACCAATATATTTCTGCACACTTTGCCAAGATTGCGAAGGCAGGTCAGGTTCTTTGGGATAACTCCAGCTCTTATGATGATATGTTAACTACTTATCCAGAAGCATTTGGAGAGGTGGCAATAGTGGGCGATGATATGTACCACATGTATGTGGAGAATCAGACAATTAGGCTTAGTTTTTTTCGGCTAGGTGAGAAAATATTTGAGAATCAGCCCTTTGAGTTGGGATTGGTCAAGGAGGATGAACGCATTCGAGATACCAATGAGGAGAGTTTGAGATTGATTCATTGGTACGATAGATATTACCTGTTATCGGGTACACAGCGTATTCGTTCCTTAAATGCGGATGGAATAGATCAGGTTCGGGAGGTTTACTTTTTGACCAAAATAGTGGTGGATGGGGATTTGTATCGGCCAGAAGAACTCTCGGACTAGATTTTATTTTTATATTTACCCGCAAATCTACCCCATGCAAAAAAGGCTAGTCTTAGACGAAGGACAGATTGAGATCATACTCAGACGATTCTGTCATCAATTGATCGAAAATCACGATGATTTTGACAACACCGTACTTTTGGGCTTGCAGCCTAGAGGGCCAATATTGTTGGATAAAATCGTAAAACTGCTCGAAGAAATTTCAGGTGTGAAAGTTCCTTCGGGATACCTTGATGCTACTTTTCACCGAGATGATTTTCGCAGGAGAGATTTTCCTCTCAAAGCAAATGAAACCAAAATCAATTTTCTAGTCGAAGGCAAAAAAGTAATCCTAGTCGATGATGTGCTCTACAAAGGCAGATCTGTGCGAGCAGCTATGGATGCGATGATTGCTTTTGGCAGACCGCAGAAAGTGGAACTCATGGTGCTAGTAGATCGCAAACTCACCCGAGATTATCCTATCATGCCAGATTACTATGGTATTCGCGTCCATACGCTGGAGAGCCAATATGTGCTAGTGGAATGGGCTGAGAAAGGCAATGAAAAAGACGCAATTTGGATCACAGAGAAAGTTAAACCCTAACCATGTCGCAACTCAGTACGAAACACCTACTTGGTATCAAAAACCTTACAGAGGATGATCTTCAGCTTATCCTTGACACGGCGGCAAATTTCAAAGAAGTGATCAATCGCCCGATCAAAAAAGTGCCTTCTCTTCGTGATATCACGATTGCCAATGTGTTTTTCGAAAATTCTACCCGGACAAGACTTTCCTTTGAGCTTGCTGAAAAGAGACTTTCTGCAGATGTGGTGAATTTTTCTTCGGCAAATAGCTCAGTCAAAAAAGGAGAGACCCTGGTAGATACGGTGAATAACATCCTCTCAATGAAAGTGGATATGGTAGTGATGAGACATTCCAGTCCCGGAGCACCACATTTTCTTTCTCGAAATGTGAATGCCAACATCGTCAATGCCGGAGACGGTACGCACGAGCATCCCACTCAGGCTTTGCTGGATTCATTTTCTATCAAAGAAAAACTCGGAGATGTGGCTGGGAAAAAGGTTGCTATCATCGGAGATATCCTTCATTCGCGTGTTGCACTATCCAATATTTTCTGCCTACAAAAGCTTGGAGCCGAAGTCATGGTCTGCGGGCCAATTACCTTGCTTCCAAAATACATCGCCAGTCTTGGTGTAAAAGTAGAATTGGATGTGAAGAAAGCGCTGCAATGGTGTGATGTGGCCAATGTGCTCAGGATTCAGTTGGAAAGACAGCAGATCAAGTATTTCCCAAGCCTTCGTGAGTATTCACTTTACTACGGCATCAACAAGAAACTTTTGAGTCAATTGGATAAGGAAATCGTGATCATGCATCCAGGCCCGATCAACCGTGGTGTGGAACTGAGTTCAGATGTGGCTGATTCCGATCACTCCATTATTCTCGAACAGGTGCAAAATGGCGTAGCTGTTCGAATGGCAGTGCTCTATTTGCTGGCAGGAACAAAAGGCTGATTAATTTGAGATTTCAAATTATCTAGTGCCATCTGCCACCACCAAGAAATGCCCCGAAAGTAAATGCGAAGTATTGATTGATTGCTTCTCCGATTACTTGTCCTGAAGCATTTTGCAAGTCACTTGATGGGATAAAGTTGTATTCTGCTCCCATTCTGAATTTATTCAACTCAAGGCCTACCCGAATCATAGGAGCCCATTTGAAATTGGCTGAGAGATCCCCAAAGTTGTCAGGATTAGTGAAATCATCACTTTTTACTTTCACATTGCTAAGGGCATAGTAGCCATAGCCAGCTCCTATGAAAGGTGCCAATTTGCTTCCTTCACGATGAAAAAAGTAGTCGAATGTGGCTGATGCCGAAAGATTCATCGATAAATCACCTTCGTAATCGTCAGTGAGATCATAATAGGTGACATCCTTGGCCAGTCCGGCCATTCCAAATCGAACACCTACAGCCATGTTGTCGGCTACATTGATTTTGGGTTCGGCGTTAAATAACATGCCGATTCCGCCACCTTTAGGGATTGCAGGTCCAGCTTCCAATACCATTCTGAATCGGCCAGCTTCCTGCGCGAAAGAGGCTTGTGACATTGCGACAAAGACGAGTAGAGCAAAGAACTTTTTCATAGTTGGCTTATTCAGTAGATGAGTAGATTTCTGATCCTATCTCAAAAAAGATTCCAAAAATTCGTAACCTATCCATAAGCAGGTTAGTTTTAACCTCAAATTCACTTTTATGCTCAGCGTAACCAATCTGGTAAAAACTTACGGCAAGCAAAATGCCGTCAACGATATTTCATTTGAACTTCAAGGAGGAGAGGTAGTAGGGCTCTTAGGGCCAAATGGCGCAGGAAAAAGCACCACGATGAAATGTATCGTAGGCTTACTTCGCAAAACATCTGGAGAGATTACGCTGGGTGGACACGACCATTTGAGTGTGGAGGCGAAACGGCTTTTTAGCTATATCCCAGAAACTCCTTATGTCTATGATCTGCTCACTGTGCAGGAGCACATGCAGTTTGTCGCTCAGGCTTATGGCGTAAAAGACTGGAGGGAAAAAGCAGATGAGTATTTGGAGCTATATGAGCTGACGGATAAAAAGGATAAACTCGGTCGTGACTTATCTAAGGGTATGCGCCAAAAGGTATCTATTTGCTGTGCATTACTTCCTGATCCTCAAGTCTTGTTCTTTGATGAGCCGATGATTGGGTTGGATCCAAAAGCCATCAAAAACACCAAGAAGATTTTTAAGCAATTGAAAGAGGCTGGAAAGACAATTCTAGTCAGTACGCATTTGATTGATAGTGTAGAGTCGATTGCAGATCGCATCATGATTTTGAAAGATGGGAACATCGTCGGTAATGATACTGTAGCCAATCTGAAAGTGAAATTTGTGCAGGGTGAAGGGACTACTTTGGAGGACCTTTTTTTAGAAATGACCAAAGATGAATGAAATCCGACTGCTGTTCAGGAAGGATATTCTCATCCTGATCAATAATATCAAACTAATACTTAGGAATCCACTTCGCCTATTACCCTACGCAGGGATTTTGGCTTATATATTCTTTATGTATTACCTGCGTCTCAGAGATAGAGAAGAGGATGCGGCTACTCAAGAGATGCCTGAATTAGACCTCAATGGTATTCCGGAGGTGAATTTTTCGATGCAAAATATAATTGGAGGGGTGACTATTTTGGCTTTGGGACTGCTAATCTACCAGCTTTATAGTGCCACGAAGAAAAATGTCAGTTTCTTCAAAATGGCGGATGTCAATCTGCTATTTACTGCCCCTGTCAAGCCGGAAAACATCCTGATTTATTATATGGGAAGGTCCATTTTACCTTCCTTGGGTGGAGCGATCATCTTTGTGATGTATGGAGCCAGTCAGGCGATAGATACCTTTGAGATGACCGTGGCTAATTTCATATTTCTGATCTTTGCCTTTGCGCTGTTCTTTTTTATTATTGCGCCCATCAAATTCCTGGTTTATACCCTGAACACCAAGTACGATGTGATGGAATACATCCGAATGGGAGTGATCGCATTGGCGACTGCGCTGGCAGGGATGATCATTATTCCAGGGCTGATGGCAGAGAAATTCTGGCAGGGAATGTTTGCTTGGATTTCTTCTCCTTGGTTTGATTTCTTTCCTATCGTAGGCTGGTCTCGCGGGATCGCAAGCTATCTCTCCCATGAGAATGCAATCATTTCGATTGGCTTTATTCTGATCTATGGGGTTTCATATTTCGTGATTATGAAATTAGTCATTCGCTTTGCAGGCTATTACTACGAAGATGTGCTCGAGGCTACCAAGTCGAATGAGGAAAAGCTGGAAAAAGTAAAAGGCAAAAAGCAAGTAGGAGAGAGTTCTTACAGCTTAAACACCAAAAAGAAATTGGCGCTTCCAGACTTTGGGGTGGGAGCCAAGGCATTTTACTGGAGAAATTATGTGCACAGTTCTAGGCAGGATTTTCATCCATTATTTGGACTGTACTCTTTGATTATGGTAGCGATAGGGGTTGTGTTGGCAGTACTGTCTCTTTTCGAGTGGTTTTCGCATTATTTCATCTATGGCTATCTGCTGATGATGTTATTCATTTACTTCTTTGCTGGGATAGGTAGGGCTAATGTGGGGGACTTGAAAAAACCTTTCTTCATACTTGTACCAGCTTCTTGGGCTTCTAAGTTTTGGAATATGATCAAGCTGGACATCTTGCAGATTGGATTGTTTTGCTTGGCTCTCATTATTCCTGCCGTCCTGATAGCTGGTCTGAACTGGTATATCATCCCCTTGTTTTTATTTGCAACGATAGAGATTTACTTAGTAGGTTTTGGGATCAATATCATTCCTCAGATAGCACTGGACGAAGGTTGGGATAGGAAGTTGATCAAGCCCTTTATGATTGGAGGAATAGTGCTTTTTGGCTTTATACCAGCATTTGCTTTTAGTATTGTCGCATTTGTAGTTTCTAAGCAATTTGTTTGGGCACTGTTTGGCGGAACCTTTGGGATGTTTTTCGTCGCAGCTATCCTAATGCATGTCACGCTGGATGTGTTGAAGCGATTGGAGTTTAAGGAAGTGTAATAGCAGTCTCACTGTTCGGATTTCAGTCGTAGCCCCAGAATTGTCTAGTTATCAGTATTGGATAGTGTTCAGCCGAATTTTATTCTGTTTTAACTTCTTCGTAATCGCTTCACCAAGAAAATTCCTGTATTTTTGAAGACCATGTATGACCAAATATAACCAGCTATGATCTACAACTCAATAATCGAAACCATCGGAAATACTCCGATGATCAGACTAAATAAACTTGCCAAACACATCAAAGGCGATGTGCTGGTGAAAGTGGAATACTTCAATCCTGGAAATTCCATGAAGGATCGTATGGCGATCAAGATGGTGGAGGATGCCGAAAAGGCAGGTTTGCTGAAACCAGGAGGGACGATCATAGAAGGGACATCAGGAAATACCGGAATGGGATTGGCTCTCGCTGCAGTGGCCAAGGGTTACAAGTGTATTTTCACCATGGCGGATAAGCAATCCAAGGAGAAAATCGATATTCTAAAAGCTGTAGGAGCTGAGGTGATCGTCTGTCCCACCAACGTGTCTCCAGATGATCCGCGTTCCTATTATTCCATTGCGAAGAAATTGAATCAGGATATTCCTAATTCCTTTTACCCAAATCAATACGATAATCTATCCAACACAGCCGCTCACTACGAGACTACAGGCCCTGAAATCTGGAATGATACCGATGGCAAAATCACGCATTATGCAGCAGGTGTAGGAACTGGTGGCTCTATGTGCGGGACTGCCATGTATTTGAAAGAGCAGAATCCAAATGTGGTGACAGTGGGTATCGATACCTACGGTTCTGTTTTCAAAAAATATAAGGAAACTGGAATCTTTGATGAGAAGGAAGTTTATCCATACCTGACGGAAGGTATCGGAGAAGATATTCTTCCAAAGAATGTGAACTTCGATATGATCGATCACTTTGTGAAAGTGACAGATAAGGATTCTGCGGTGATGACGCGTAGATTGGCTAGAGAAGAAGGCTTGTTTGTAGGATGGTCATGTGGATCTGCTGTGCACGGCGCATTGGAGTGGGCGAAAGTTAACTTGCAAGAAGGTGATCAAATGGTGATTATCCTTCCAGATCACGGTACAAGATATTTGGGCAAGGTCTATAACGATGAGTGGATGAGAAACCACGGTTTCTTGGAAGACAAGACATTCTCCACTGCTAGAGATATTATATCGCAGCGAAATGGAGCCTATACCTTGGTCTCTTCCTTGAAAACTGACTCGGTGAAGGATGCCATAGGATTGATGAATAAGACCAGTGTTTCTCAGATTCCAGTGATGGAAAGTGGCGAAGTGGTAGGTAGCTTGACAGATAATAAGTTGCTTGCTAGAATCATTGATAATCCAGCCTTGAAGGATGCGAATGTCGCGGATGTAATGGAAGATTCCATGCATTTTGTGGCACTAGACAGTACGCTGGATGTGCTGTCGTCTATGGTAGAAAAGGAAAAAGCGGTACTCGTGCGAGATGCACAAAATCAAATTCACATCATCACCAAGCACGATATTTTGGAGGCTTTCACGAAGTAGTATTACCATTATTAATCGGGTATGATGCCAGAACCCTCAATTTCCTTGGTTTAGAGGCTGGAAGACCGAAGACAGGTGACCGAAGTAACCTGAACTTAGTGTTTACCAGATTTTATATAGCTTTATGCCCTTTACTGGCAAAAAGCTGAATACAAAAAAAAAAATGGATCAGCAAAAAATTCAGCGAATCATAAATTCGGGAGTAGATTTCAATATTGGAGTAATACTTAGTAAGGCCTGGGAGATGTTTAAATCCCGGGCAATGTTCCACATTGGTTTTATGGTGTTGATTGGGGCAATACAGGCAGCTTTTACTTTATATCTTCCAGATTACACGTTTTTGTACACCATCTTTTTGGCGCCTCCATTAGTTTGCGGGTATTACTTTATGGCAAACCGGCAGACACAAGAAGAATATATTGAATTTCAGAATTATTTTGATGGATTTAAGTACTGGTGGAATCTTATTTCTACAAATCTGATCAGTTCCATTCTCATCGTGGGAGGGATTATTCTCTTGATTATTCCAGGCGTTTACCTGCTGGTGGGTTACATGTTCGCCTTGTTGTTTGTGATTTTTGGAGGATTTGATTTCTGGACTTCCATGGAGCTTAGTCGCAGAATGGTACATACCAACTGGCTGAAGTTCTTTTTGTTTGGACTGGCTCTAATAGCGCTGAATATTGCAGGATTTCTATGCCTAATAGTAGGCTTATTCATTACTATTCCGATGACTTATCTGGCAGTATATATTCTTTTCGAAGAACTGACTATAGATGCTGTAGAAGACCCGAAGGACAATGTTATTCATTTGTAAAAGGTAGAACTTGTACAACGAATAGTAAATTGGCTGAATTGGAAAAAGGGTTTTATACTTTAAATCCTTTCTCCATGGTTGAAATCCTACTGGCTTTGGGGAAAATGCTGGAGATAAAACTGAAGCCTTAAAAAGGCCTTAGAACACTTGGTGCACAAGCTATTTCGAAAGTACTTCCAGGTTATCCTCGAAATAAATGTGAAAGAGCCCAGCAGCTGTTTCATCGATTTCATAACCTGAGTAAAGTCCAATTCTATAGTTACCCGCCGGGAATTCGGGCATGATGCATCGATACTTATTATTTTCAATTTTTTCCAAGAGTATAGTTAGATAATTCACATTCCAGCCATCGATATTGTTTACCGTCAAATACATGAATTGAGAATCGTTTTCAAGGTTAGTTGTAATAGTTATTTCATCACCAGGAACTACTTCCAAGGTACTTATTGAGAGGATTCTTGGATATTCTATATTGAAATGTGAAGGCAGATTTGCGGTTAGACCGTGAGTTTGCACATTTAAATCAAACTTTTCGGCTATGCTTCCTTCCCAATAAGTAATAGGATAAACCCCTACGACAAGTGAATCTGTTGAAGCGTAACTCACTTTATAGCTAAAGTATTTTTCAGTTCCTGAAACCAAGACTTGATTCCATTCTTTTTTACTACTGAAGTCTTTCCCCGTTATAGTAAAGGACATATTCAGGCCCAAGGTACTTTTCGTTACCTTTAAAATCTGAGGATTTGAGGAGCCTTTTGCCCTAAACCGAATTGATTTCCCTGTGATTTTAGAAGAAACTGTTTTCACAAAGGGATAGGCAATATATTCTGTGTTATCGATAAGGTCACTTGATATTTTGACTGACACCTGAGCTCCTTCAGGCTTGCCTTTTATTTCTCGGAGATAATATTCACCCTCGGAGTATTTATTGTCAGCTAGTTCGGTTTCCAAAAATTCTATTCCATAACTCGTAATTTGTCCTATTCCCCAATCTTTGATTTCAAAATCAAAAGTAGCTCCAGTTTCATCGATCAGATTTACACCATTTGTTAAAATAAATGGATAGCTTCTTGGTGTAAATCCTTCGTCATTTTGGCATGCCACCAATAAAATACTCCCCAAAGCGAGATATAATAAGTGAAGATATTTCATGTTGATTAAAATTTAAAACCGATGTAGGGAGTTAGCTGATTCATTTTATCGGAGTTCTTGTTCCGCAGGGATGAGTACTTCATTCCAATCGTGATAGCTCGTGTTTTTTTTAGGGATTTGTCCAAACCTACACCTGCATTGAATCCATAATAGGGTGACGAAGGATCAAATTCTTTGAAACCTGTGGCAATGATGTTCTCTCTGAATTCCGCTATATCCATTTTTCCATTGTTAGCTTTCATCGAAGACCAAGAATATCCCATTTCTACGAAGGCCCTATATTTATTAGGCCTCATTTCTATGTAATACTTAGCCGCCATGGGTAATTGAATAATTGTATAGTCGAATTGAAGGTCAGTTTCAAATCTCGATTCACCTTCCTTATATGAATTGAAGCCAGAAGCATATCCAGAAGAAAATGCCGGTGTGAGATTTAGAGAAAGGTTTCGCTTGTAGCTGGGAAGGAATTCAAAATTCAAACTCAAATTGGTGGCAGTACCACTGAGCTTTCCTACTGAGTTCTGATTGGGTATTGTGAGTTGATGAGACGAAAAAGATATGCCTACCTGTGGTGTTATTCTGAAAAACCGGCTGAATGTCTGCGGTTCAGTAGTGTTGTTCGCTACCGTTAGCAAATAAGTTAAGCTGTTGTAATTCAGCTTGGAAATTTCCAATAATGGATCAAGGTTGGGGTTGTTTAGTCTGATGGAAATTTCTTCTTTGAAATCTTCACCTAGTAGGGACATGCCATTCTCTTTTTCAATAAAAAACAGTCCTCTTTTATCTATCCATTTGTATACGGAGATATCCTTATTTTCATACACGAGCTTTTCTAAAAAGACTGTGACCTTTTCACCCTTGTAGTCAAAGGTTTTTCTCTGATAGTTTCTATGGTTTTCATAAAATTCAGAGACTTCCTTGATAGAATATTCTTGGTAAGCATCTTTCTTTTTCCACTTGAAAAAAACACTTTTTAGGGGATTGGAATTGTTGATTTTAATATAGCCCTCAGTATAGGCAGAATCATTAAGGGTGATGTGATCAGGTCTTCTTTGGGCACTTACCTGATGGAGAAATCCTAACGTAAATAGTAACAAGCCTAGGACAGTAAGGCTCTTGCTGCAGCGAGTAATCCAGTGGTTTAAGTTCAAGTTAGTCTGCCTTTTATTTGGAGAAATTTGGCAAATGAACTGAATTTTTTGATTAAAAAAATAGCTTGGAGAAAGTTTATTTTTCGCCATAAAAAAACATCAAATAATCAGGAGTTAGCAGGGATTTATTGACTGCTACACTTACTATTTTTCATGTTCCATTAATAGCAATTCCAGTCTCGACCGGCATTTCTCCGAAAGCTCTGTTACGGCGGTTTCCGATGCAGCTGGAGCTGCGATAGGCTTAGAAAAGTAAATTTTGATTTTTCCTGGCCTGATCATTAGCGATCCCTTTTTCATGATCTTGTTTGCTCCGATTACTGCTATCGGCAGGATGGGAATGCCTGTTTCTACGGCAAGGCGAAAAGCACCAGACTTGAATGGCAATAGGATAGCGTCACTGTCATTTCGAGTACCCTCAGGAGCTACCACAGTTGAGATCCCCTGATTTAGAAAAGTCACCAATCGAGCTATACTTTTTCGCCTTGATTCAGCATCAGTTCTATCTACCCAGATCGCGACTTTGCCTACTACCCATCCAAAGAATGGGATTTTGGACAATTCTTTCTTTCCGAGTGCTCGTACTTGCTTTGGAATAGCGAGTGGGATAATAGCAGCATCCAGGAAGGAGCGATGGTTGAACACAAAAATGTAAGGCTGGCTACGATCGATGAATTCTCTACCCTGGAATTCATAACGAATTCCTGATCCAAAGGACCAGAGCCTTGCCCAAACGCGAAATAAGAAAAAGGAGAATTTTCCTCCGGCTGGGCTGATGCTCAAGGGAATTACGATAAAGAGCCCAAGAATCATGAGCAACGTGAAGAAAAGCAGGATGGAGTAAATGGTAAATAATACGTGGAAGATTTTTATCATTCGTTAAAATTGGTAATTTTAGGTGTAATATAATCTTCCATCTTTGCTTGCAGGAGCCTCCGATCATTCGGGGGCTCTTTTTTTTTGGAGAGAATCTAAAATTTAGGGACTTTCCTTGGGAATAAACATTTTGACCAAGAGCCTGCTCTGACAGAGTTTTTCAGCGAAGTCGCTTCGAATGACCTTTGATCAACACATTGACAGAATAGCCCAAGTGATCACTGACGAATGGAAAGGATATCGTACTATCAGCAAAGAGTACACTATTAAGCAAGTCCATAATGAGTTGGACTTGAATTTCAAAGCTATTCACACCATGATCCACAAAGTGAAAACATGGCTGTGAACCACTTATTCTTGGATCAGCAAGAGACAATTGATTGCTATCTAAGTGAATTCTCCTACAGGATAAATCGATTACAGAGTAAAGAGACCATTTTCCATAATCTGATCACCAGAATGGTTAAGGCTGAAAAATTATATATCCAGAATTTGATATGAGCTTAAATGGTCACCTCTATAAAGAATATTTTAAATAGTTTAATTACGAAGTGAATAGTGCCCGATAAACTAAGTATTTAATTGATATCATTAGATAGAATCCTTTAACTTATATTTGAGAATAATAGGGTTGTCATTTTTGCTAATTGTCCTTAAAGTTGGTATTTCATTATTCGTAAATGAATCATTATTTACATATGTCTGTATATATTCTGGATCACAAACTACTTGAATGGTGTTATCTAAAATTTCGGTTATCCCATAGGGAAATGATTTTAATGTAACAAATCTGTCTAATTTCTTTGAGAAAATAATTGTTTGGACTCCACCTTTATACATGAAATGTGCAAATATATACTGTTCATTCTCTTCATAATTTGAAAATGAAATGAATGTTTTTCCGACCTCATTTTTGAACTTATCAAAAATTTGATTTTCATCAGCTTGAATAAGTGAAGAGTGTTCTTCAAAATTTGGTGTGTATTGCCCGAAATCCCAAGAATGTATTAAACTCATTCCTTCTCTTGATAATTTATATATCTCATTTGTAAAAGGAGTGCAAAATATTAGGTTATCACCAGATCCTTTTAGAGGACTCCTAAAAAGTGATATTGATATGTTTTCAAATATTGAAGTCTCTGTATGTGCAGTAAAGATTATTTTATTTTGGCTTTTAGAATACAAACTCAAGTTATTGTCCAATCTAGAATCTTTGCTGTAAATTGCCCTAATATCTGGATCAACTAATTCCATTAGGTGGGTACTTCTAAATTCAGGAATTTCATAGTCTTCAATCCACTCTCCTTTAATTGAATAAATGTTTACAATTCCATTTGGAGAAAGTATTTCTAGTTGTTCTTTATGGGGGTTTATTATGATGTCTGATATTCTTCCATATTCTCCTGGTCCTTGGCCTTCTTTAGCAATCTTGTATAAGAATTTCCCTTCTGTGTTAAAAATAAGTATTGAATTTTGTGCTTCATCAAGAATTATGTATAACTGTTTGTGAGTGATTAATTTGTTTATTTTTATTATTAATGACTCATCTATTGTCTCCAAGGGAGTCAAAGTTATTGAGGAGAAAATTTCATCGTTATTTGTTGTTGGATTTTCTGTATTAACCGTAATTCGGGTTTCTAAATTTTTATCATTATTTAATTCACCACAAGAATAGAGAATAATAGAAATAATAATTATTTTAAGTCTTCTCATACGTTTTTGTTTTTATTTCACCTTCCCTAATATTAAGGAAGGTGAAATTTTTTTATTATATTAAAATTTACTTAATATTGAATTACTTTTTAATATTAAGTAAATTTTGTTATTTGATAGAATTTACCTAGTATTTATTTAGATTAACAAAAATCGTTTTGATATCCAGTCCAATAACAGTATGAAGTCAAAACTATATGACCATTTCCATCATCATAATAATTAAAGCTTCTTTTATGGCAACTCCCGTAATTTGTACCCCATGCAGGACAAGTTATTCCTCCGCCGCTAGATGAGCTACTTGTCTGAGCTAGCGCATCATTGCTAATTGTGAGAAAAGGATCTGTAAGACTTAACTTCACATTCATTAGTAGTGCCATAAAGAATATCCCTATAGCGGCTGTTTTTACTAATCTATTTAATTTTGTATTCATGTTTCTAAGAGTTTAATATAAGAATTTGTTTTTGTTGGTATGAATTTTCGTTTTCACCTACGCTTTCTTTTACTGTGATCGGCAGCACAAGAAAAATCATTATGTTGTTCTCGAGCCATGGCCGACCTCCTTCCTTGCCTACCGGAAAGCAGGTTTATTGGTTTTACTAAATTGCCTCCTTCTTTCGGTGTATCAGTAGGAGCGGTAATATTGGTTTTTGCAATAAGATAAGCAGGTCGCTGCTTAAGTTCCATATACATTTTGCCTATGTATTCGCCTATGACTCCTAGGACTAGTAGCTGTATTCCGGATAGGAATACAATACTTGCTATTAGCGATGCCCACCCCGGCACGGTCATGCCGAGGAATACGATGCTGATCGCATAGACTCCATAGCCGAAAGCCAGTAATGCAAAGAACCGCCCTACTGCCAGTGCAAAACGCAATGGTTTAATACTGAAAGAGGTGATGCCATTACTTTCCAGATTGAGCCAATTCAGAAATTTCATCTAAATTATACTTAATTATTTCTTCTTTTTCTGTCATTCCGTAAAGTGTATTACTATTAGAGTCAATATCAAAATGAATAAGTTTTTCTTTTGTTTTAAGTTTGCAGATCGGATTACCTTCCCAGTCTATTATGTGAATAACACCAGGATTATCTCCAGTAGCCCATTCTTTTCTGCTTTGGTTAGCATAAAGGCCAAATATGTAAGAATCTGTTTGCCTTAAGTCTACATAAAATTCATTTTTATAGGGCATAAGTGTTTTCGACACTTCATTGATTGAAGGTCTGTTGTTGTTATTTGCTGTTATTGCTAAAGAATTATTTGGATTATTTATGTCATATATATTTATTTGATCCATAAACATCATGGCACCAGCATATTTAAGTTTGTTTTCATTAAAGCTAGTGATGGTGGTCATTATATATGAGTCTGATTGATTAATAAGGCCTGAAACTAGTGCTGTATCAGTGCTTATAATTTTTTTATCTTCATAAACCGAATAGATTTGGTTAAGGTTAATAAAGTCTAAATTATCAATGAATACTTTATTATCAGTGATTTTATATGCTCGATATATTTCAGTAGTTTCACCTAGTGAAATAGTGTCTTGAAAAATATCTATTCCTTGATTAAAAGACTGTGTTAGATTATAGTGAAAGAGTCCTTCTCTTGCCTTGTCATAAAATGTGAGTAGGAGGTCATTGTCTTTTTTTTCATAAGAAAGAGGTTTTAATACATTTTGAAATTCGTTTGGACCTTCTCCTTTACGTATAAATTTTTTATCCCAATTATAGTCATTTGTTGATATTGCATGATATAATGTTTCGCTTTGAGGTGTTACTAGGATTATAAGTGTGTCGAATATTATCAAATTATTTGAAACAAACGCATCTATCTCTAGCTCTTCTCCTTTTAGTTCATATGTCTTTTCAAAAATTATATTATTGGGTTGTATTTTTTTGAATATATTATTATTTTTATTATTACACCCAAAAACAATCAGCATAATAAGATATAAGTATGATAGCGATTTCATTTTATTTCTATAAATTTGGTTAGGGTTATTAATTATTATGGGGATATTCTTGCAGTTTTATTTTTAAGATCAAAAGTTTATATATTTGATTTTTAGATCTAAATTTTATTTTTATTCATTGCCATTTTTATTAGAGAGTCGAAATTTCATTAATTGATTGTGAAATTTCATTTTATTGTAAATTTTTTTCTTGGCTTACATGGTTATTGAATTCTGGTTGTCTATGTATTTGAACATAATACCACCCATACCTCTAAGATGTTGGAATGGGTGGTAGTTTTATCTATTTAGTAATTTGGAGTGCATTGACTTCCAAAATGATACCATGGTGGAATACCTGTGGCGAGGTAACAAGGTGAACATGCCACAGATTGTCCATCGAATCCCTCCAGAATACTATAACATTGTATATTGAGGGAACTTGTCTGGGCTATCGCCGCATTATCAATATTGATAAAAGGATCTGTAAGACTCAACTTCACATTCAGGAATAGCGCTATAAAGAATATTCCCACAGCAGCTGTTCTAGCTATTTTTTTCATTTTCGTATTCATGTTTTTTCAATTTAGATTTAAAGTTTATTTCGTGGATTGTGGTACTTTCGTGTCCAATGACGTGCTTATCTTATTCGATTAGTTTAAGAAAGGGAACTTTTCTAGATCTACTTCAAGCCATTGCTGGCCTCCTTTTTGGAGTAGGTGAACTAATTGACTCAGTTATCGGATTGATCTCTGACTTCACTATATTTGTTTTTGCGATGAGGTAAGCAGGTCTCTGCTTGAGTTCCATATACATTTTACCGATGTATTCGCCTATGACTCCCAGTACCAGTAGCTGTATGCCGGACAGGAATACGATACTTGCTATCAGCGAGGCCCAGCCAGGGACTGTCATTCCCAAGAATACGATGGCTATGGCGTAGATTCCATATGCAAAAGCCAGGCAAGCGAAAAACAATCCTCCCGCCAATGCAAAACGCCAGGGTTTTGACCCATAAGCCGGACCAGACTTGGGAAATAGTACTTAAACTATAGGTAGTAGAATTGGCCATAAGGAAAAAATGATGTCAATAAAATTAAAAAAAGTAAGTTTAATTTAATCGGACAAGATCGGACAAGATCGGACAAGATCGGACAAGATCGGACAAGATCGGACAAGTTTTATTTTATAGGCAAGAAAAAATAGGTGAGATCTATAAAAAAAGCTTGTAATCCACGGAATTACTTTTAGTTTAGGATATTCACAATAAACCAACACATTCTTTAACTATTTTTTATGGAAAATAAAGCAAAAACCCGACAACAATTTGCTAATGAATATGGTGTCTCAGTGAAGACGCTTTCCAGATGGATAAAAAGACGTAACCTATGCATCGAAAATGGGCTTCTTACTCCAGCCACACAAAATGTGCTTTATGATTCGCTAGGTTTGCCGTTTTTTGCAAATAAGACAGCCTGATTTTTTGACCATAAGAAATGACAACTTACCTTTAGACTATGAATCCAACTCCAAGAACTTTCGTACATCATTCTTACTACCACCTTCAATGAAGGAATAGGATGACTATGGATTTTTGGTAAAAAAATAATAGTGGCCTATTCCTAGCGGAATGGGCCTTTTTTGCTTTGAAGAACGTTATGCTGCTTCTCCAGAAGCTGCATCTGAATACTTGATTATCGTACAGCTTCTGGAGAAGTAGTAAAACCGAAGTCCGAGCTAAGTCCTGCTTCTGGAGAAGCAGGACAACATAGTAGGATAATGAAAAGCTTGCTTCGTCGTTCCTCTGCGCTATGACAGATAAAGTGAAAAAACAGAATATACCCAAATACCATGAACACAAACACAAAACAAAAAGAATGGGTCTTCAGCGATCCCCGGCTCCAAAAGCTTAGGCAGGAGTATGATTCTTACACAGCGGAGGACTTCAAAGTTTGGGAAATTCTATTCGAGCGGCAGATGCCGAATTTGCCCAAAGCTGCTTCCAAGGCTTATCTAGAAGGAGTGGAGATGGTCAAGTTTTCGGCTGACAGAATCGCAAATTTCGAAGAGTTGAATGAGATTTTGGCAAAAAGCACCGGTTGGCAAGTTCAGGTGGTTCCTGGGCTGATCGATGATGATTTATTCTTTGGGCTGCTGAATAATAGAAGATTTCCTTCCTCGACTTGGCTTCGCACGATGGAGCAACTCGATTATTTGGAAGAACCTGATATGTTTCATGATGCTTTTGCCCATATGCCGCTGCTGACCAATCAGCCATATGTGGATTTTCTGGAAAAGCTCTCTGGGATCGCGCTAAAGCATATTGATAACCCTTGGGCGATTCAATTATTAAGTCGGATTTACTGGTTTACGATTGAGTTTGGGCTGATTCGTGAGGAAGGAGAGCTAAAAATATACGGTGCGGGGATCCTAAGTTCGGCTGGAGAGACTAAATTCAGCCTTTCAAAGAAACCTGCCCATCTGGAATACGATGTTCGTAAGATTCTGAATCAGGAATACTGGAAAGATCGCTTTCAGGATAAATACTTTGTGATCGAGAGTTACGAGCAACTTTACGAGTCGCTTCCAGAGATCGAGGAAGTGCTGGAGGAAATGTTGGTGGATGGTGAGAAGTAAGTGGTGAGTTGTAAGTAGTAGTAGGTGAAAAGTAGGAAGTGAAAATATAAATTGACCGAAGACGGGAGACCGAAGACCGAAGAACGCCACTTCGGTCTCCCGTCTTCCGTCTCCCGTCTTCTAAACATGAAAATAGCAGTTATTAAATATAATTCCGGTAATGTGCAGTCGGTGCTCTATGCTCTGGAAAGACTAGGGGTGAATGCTGAACTGACGGATGATCCGGAAGTAATACGTGCCGCGGATAAAGTTATATTCCCAGGTCAAGGGGAAGCAAGCACTGCCATGAGATACTTGAAGGAGCGAAAGCTCGATCAATTGATCTCTGACATCAAACAACCTTTTTTGGGTGTTTGCCTTGGCTTGCAGTTGCTTTGTGAACATTCAGAAGAAAATGACACAGAATGCCTAGGGATATTTCCGGTGAAAGTAAACCGTTTTGTGCCAGAGAATTCTCAGGAATTCAAAGTGCCACACGTGGGCTGGAATGAACTGGAGAATCTGGCAAATAATCCCTTGCTCAAGGATCTGCCTGCAGAGCCATTTGTCTATTACGTGCATAGCTTTTATGCTGAGTTGAGTGACTATACCATCGCCCAAACTCATTATATACATGATTTCTCAGGAATTCTCCATCGGGATAACTATTATGCCATACAGGCCCACCCGGAGAAAAGTGGCTTGGTGGGGGAGAAATTATTAAGCAATTTCCTCTGTATTTAAAACCAATTATTTTCGATTTACGATGTACGAGATTGGCTTGAACCTCAATCAACATTCCCAATTCTTAACATCTGGAAGGGCTAAATATGGGTAGGATGTGGAAAACTACAATTGAGCTCGTAAATCAAAATCATAATTTTCCAATCTTTTAATTTTCCAATCTTCCAATTAAAAAAAAATGCAAATCATCCCAGCAATCGACCTCATTGGAGGCAAGTGTGTCCGACTTAGTCAGGGCGATTACAGTAGCAAAAAAGAATACCATGACGATCCACTGGAAATGGCCAAGCGCTTTGAGGGAGTTGGGATTCAACGCTTACATCTAGTAGATCTGGATGGAGCGAAAGCAAAAAAGATTGTAAATGCAGAAGTATTGGAGCGCATCTGTGTGGGTACTTCTTTGCAAGTTGACTTTGGTGGAGGAATTCAAGCGGATGAGGAAATTGAGAAAGCTTTTGAACTGGGAGCCAAGCAAGTGACAGGAGGATCTATTGCAGTGAAAAATGCGACACTTTTTCAAGCTTGGATTTCGAAGTATGGTTCTGAGAAAATTATCCTTGGAGCAGATGCCAAGAATAAAAAGATTGCTGTTGGAGGCTGGGAGGAGACTACTTCTGTGGATTTGATTCCTTTTATCAAAGACTACGTGGCCAAAGGAATTAGCTACGTGATCTGTACCGATGTGGCTAAAGACGGTTTACTTCAAGGGCCATCTACAGATCTATACAAAGAGATATTGCAGGAAATCCCTGGAGTGAAATTGATCGCAAGTGGGGGAGTCTCCTCAGTCAAAGACTTGGAAGAACTGGAGAAAATCGGCGTCTATGGGACGATAGTCGGGAAGGCGTATTATGAAGGGAGAGTGACGTTGGAGGAATTGGCAGCGTTTGGGTGATGTACATTTACGATTTGAGAAGTACGATTTACGAGATTGAACTGGACTTCAATCCAGATTATTCAATACTTAACTTCAGGAATGGCTAAATATGGGGAGGATGGTGAACACTAAAATAGGCCTCGTAAATCCCATATCGTAAATCGTAATTTCAAATGATGAATATGATTTACGATTTTAGAAGTACGATTTACGACATTGACAAGAACCTTATTCATTATATTTAAAACCAAAATTATGGAATGTCCAAAGATTGAGATTGATGTCAAGACTAGCAAAGACCTCGTAAATCCCATATCGTAAATCGTAATTAAGAATAATGAATGAAGAACGCCGAATAATGAATAATGAAGTTTTGAATACAAGAAGATGTTAACCAAAAGAATAATCCCTTGCCTAGACATAAAGGAAGGACGTACAGTCAAAGGAGTGAACTTTGTAGAACTTCGGGATGCGGGCGATCCTGTGGAGCTGGCGAAAATTTACTCTGACGAGGGAGCTGACGAACTGGTTTTTTTGGATATCACAGCTACGGTGGACAAGCGTAAAACCTTAGCCGAGCTGGTAACCAAAGTAGCCAAAGCTATCAATATACCTTTTACCGTGGGTGGAGGGATTTCGACTATAGAAGATGTAAAAGTGTTGCTTAATGCCGGAGCAGATAAGATTTCTATCAATTCTTCAGCAGTAAAAAATCCTCAAATCATCAATGATATGGCTGCTGAATTCGGTTCACAGTGTGTAGTGGTGGCCATCGATACTAGAAATGTGGATGGAATTGACTTTGTACATACGCATGGGGGCAGGAAGGCTACTTTGCTGAAGACTCAGGAATGGGCTCAGGAAGTCTGTGACCGTGGAGCTGGAGAGATTTTGCTGACTTCCATGGATCATGATGGCACGAAGGCTGGTTTCTCCAATGAGCTTTTGGCGGAAATTTCATCCGCGCTTTCTATTCCTGTGATTGCCTCTGGCGGAGCTGGCACGATGACACATTTCAAAGATGTGTTTACCTTTGGCAAGGCAGATGCAGCCTTGGCGGCAAGTATTTTTCACTTTAAAGAAATTGGAATTCCTGAATTGAAGAGTTATCTCTCCGATTCTGAAATCAGTATAAGGAAGTGATTTAACCTTTGAGGTGTCATTTCGAAGGAGGAACAGCCTGTCCTGATTTATCGGGAACTGAGGAATCTCCTCGAAGGTTTGATTGAAAAATAGTAAAGTGTGTATTAAACAAAACCTTCGGGGTTTTGGAAACCCCAATGGATAGAATAGACATGAATATAGATTTTAAGAAAATGGATGGTTTGGTACCGGCAATAGTGCAGGATGCGATCAGCGGGAAAGTACTGATGCAGGGCTATATGAATGAGGAAGCCGTAGCGAAGACCAAAGAATCCGGAATGGTGACTTTTTTCTCTCGTAGTAAAAACAGACTTTGGACTAAGGGAGAGACTTCGGGTAATTTCATCGAGTTGGTGAGCATGGCTTCGGACTGTGACGGTGATTCGATTTTGGTGAAGGCCAATCCACGAGGTCCAGTTTGTCATACCGGAGCAGATACATGCTTTGAAGAGGTAAATTCTTCCAAGACGGGCTTTATCGATCAACTCAGAGCTATCATCAAGGATCGTAAAAACAATCCAACGGACACTTCTTATACCGCGTCACTTTTTGCCAAAGGCATCAATAAGGTCGCTCAAAAGGTAGGTGAGGAAGCTGTGGAGATTGTGATCGAAGCGAAGGATGATAATAAGGAGCTATTTATGGGTGAGGCGGCAGATTTGCTTTACCATTATCTCGTATTGCTTGAAGCCAAGGGCTATGAATTGGATGAGGTGATGGACGTGTTGATTGATCGACATAAGAAAAAGTAATGCGTTTTATGTTGGTTTGTGGCGACACGGATCACGGCGGTAGAATTGGAAGGACTTTACTTCTGTTATTTGATTGAAAGTGTTATTTTAGAACTATGAATGCGGATCTAACATCTAGAATTACAGTGAGTCCTGATATTTGCCATGGTAAACCATGTATTCGCGGTATGCGATGGCCTGTTGAAGTCATAATCGATTTGCTAGGCTCAGGTATGTCAATTGAAGAGATTATAGAAGATCATCCAGAGTTGGAAAAAGAAGATATATACGCTTCACTACAATTTGCGAAACTTAGCTTATCTGGACATCCGCTAATAGATTTAGCTTCGTGAGACTTATTTGTGATGTCCATATATCATACAAAGTAGTTTCATTTTTTAAAGGGCAAGGACATGAATGTATTCATGTAAACTTTATTCTCGCTGGATCATTTACCAAAGATTCAGAGATCGCAAATTTTGTAGATTCGGGAGATTATATCCTGATTTCTAAAGACTCAGATTTCAAAATCAGTTTTCTGCTGAATAGAAAACCTAAGAAATTGGTAAAGATCAATTTGGGTAATATTTCCAATCTTGAGCTAGTCAATATTTTTAAAACAAGAATTGAGCTGCTTGAAAAGCTCAATTTAAAACCTTCCTTTATGTTAGAAATTGGTGGTGATTACGAAAGTTATACTGAGTAATTGTTTGATAAATTTTTTCAGGGAAACTTTCGTGAGAGTCTTTTATTAGTAAGGGCTTGAAGAAAATTCAACCCTTTTTCTTTGGGGCAAGCAGAATTGCTTAACTTTTTCATTCATTCTTAACATCGTGGAAATCGCACCCGATTTTCAAACGTTTATTCGATTAGCGATGCTTTTAAACAAAAAGAATTTTTAGTATATGAAAAACAAGTACGTAGATATCCATAATCCTGTGTTTTTTCCAGCGGTTATTTTGCTGGTTGTATTTATGGCAGTTACGATAATAGTCGGCGATCCCATGCTGGTATTCTTTGACTCCGTCAAAACATTTGTTACCGAAAAGACCGGCTGGCTATTCATTTTGGTGGTTAATGTCTTCATTGTATTCTGCCTGTATCTGGGCTTTAGTAAATATGGTTCGATCCGACTGGGAGGGAAAGATGCTAAGCCTGACTTCTCTACCTCAGCTTGGTTTGCAATGCTGTTCAGCGCAGGAATGGGAATTGGGCTGCTTTTCTACGGTGTAGCTGAGCCTGTTTCGCATTATTCCAAACCTCCTGTAGCGGATCCATTTACGGTGGAATCTGCACAGCAGGCGATGAACTTCACTTTTTTACACTGGGGTATCCATGCTTGGGCGATCTATGCTGTAGTGGCTTTATCGCTGGCTTTCTTTGCTTTCAATAGAAATATGCCCTTGACGATTCGATCGGTTTTTTATCCTCTGTTGGGAGATAAGATTCATGGTTGGATGGGAGATGTAATTGATATTTTCTCAGTGATGGCGACCATATTTGGTTTGGCGACTTCTCTGGGAGTAGGAGTCAGGCAGGTTAGTGGTGGGCTTTCTCATGTTTTTGGTACCCCAAATGATGTCTGGGTTCAAGTAGCTTTGATTGCTGGGATTACAGCAGTAGCTACGCTATCGGTGGTGTCAGGCGTGGACAAAGGCGTAAAAATCCTGAGTGAGTGGAATGTAAGAATTGCGGCTTTGCTTCTGGTCTTTGTCTTGATTTTTGGGCCAACTTTATTTGTGTTCAAGTCTTTTATCCAAAACATGGGCACCTATGTCAACGAGCTGGTAGAGGTTTCCACCTGGACAGAAGCATTCGTCAATAAAGGATGGCAAGGAGACTGGACGGTCTTTTACTGGGCTTGGTGGATTTCCTGGTCGCCCTTTGTAGGGATGTTTATTGCTCGGATTTCAAAAGGAAGGACGATTCGAGAGTTTATTTTCGGAGTGCTGTTGGCTCCTAGTATTTTGACTTTTTTCTGGATGACTACTTTGGGAGGCTCAGCTATCTTTTTGGATATGCAGGATACGCTGACAGGCGGGAACCATGAGTTTGCAAAGGCAATTATAGCCGACGAATCCACTGCCTTGTTTGTGTTTCTTGAAAGGTTTCCATTGAAAATGGTCGGTTCAGTGTTAGGTATATTGTTGGTGGCTAGCTTTTTTGTCACCTCGGCCGATTCAGGTTCTCTTGTCATCGATAGCATCACTTCAGGAGGGAAATTAAATACGCCTACTCCTCAGCGGGTATTTTGGGCAACTACCGAAGGAGCGGTGGCAGCAGTTCTGCTTATTGGAGGTGGACTCACCGCACTGCAGACGGCTACCATTTCGACTGGCTTACCCTTTCTGCTGATCTTGACAGTCATGTGTTATTCGCTACTGAAAGGCGTAAAAAAGGAGTATGCTATGGAGAAGCAACTAACTGAGGAGGTAGATCAAAAGTCCTATGCAAATCGCCTTACCAAGGTTATAATGAAACAAATCGATAAAGATAAAAAGCCATGAAAGCTAGCATGACAAAAGCGTTTAATAGAGGGATTAGTGTCTGTGATGCGAAATTCTCCCGAATGAAGATCTGGTCAGTCTGTGTGGCTATTAATAATCAAAATATATACGCATGAAGCCCTTAAAAAACATTGGGATTTTTCTGGACCTGAGCGAGACGGATGAGTTTCTCTTGAGTTATTTTAAAAAGCTGGATGATGTGTTTGAGTTTGATTCCTTGACTTTGGTGCATTTTGTGGCCTTAGAAAGTGATTCTGCAGACCTAACTAGCTTAACTCAGCAGCTTCCTAAGCCACTTGAAGAGGTGATTGAAGATGAGGTGTTAGAGTTGGTGGAAAAGGTTTTTGGCAAAAAGAAGTCCAGTATTCACATTAAGATTGAAATGGGTGGCAAATTGGATTCCCTTATAAAGTGGCTGGATTCTCAGCCTTTCAATATGCTGGTGCTGGGCAAAAAAGCCAAGGAAGAAGGTACTGGAGTATTTAGCAGCAAGGTGATTCGCCTGACCAATTCTGATTGCTTGTTTGTTCCAGAAGGAGCAAAGACAGAGTTTGAAAGCATCGTATTGGCGTTGGATTTTTCTGATTATACCGAGAAAGTGATCTTGAGAGGTATGAATCTATCGAAGAAACTTTCTTCCAAATTGATGCCATTGCACATACTCAAAGCTGGCTATCAATATTTTCCCTACTTCAAAAACCAGGAGAAATATCAGAACAGCCTACGTGTCAAAGCAGAGAATACCTTTAAAAAAATCCAAAAGAAAACTGGCCTGAGCGAGGCATTGATTTGTGTGGAAGACAGCGGCAATCATATCAGCCGATCTATCCATGAATATGCCGCAAAACAGCAAGCCAATTTGATCATTATTGGAAACAAAGGTAATGCGGATGCAGATGATCTGTTGATCGGAAGTGTGGCTGAGCGATTGACTTATGCAGAGCGGAAAGTGCCTATTTTGATAGTGAAGCCCAATTGACCAATTTCAACACAATATTGATAGTGATCTGCATGGATCAATGTTACGGCCTATATTCAACTTATTACTGAGCAACAAAATTGTTTATGAAAAAAAAGAACAACTTAACGGTGCTGCTGCTATTGCTGATGGTTATTT
Source organism: Algoriphagus chordae (assembly GCF_003254055.1). Classification (GTDB taxonomy): domain Bacteria; phylum Bacteroidota; class Bacteroidia; order Cytophagales; family Cyclobacteriaceae; genus Algoriphagus; species Algoriphagus chordae. The sequence goes on along the minus strand of NZ_QKZT01000018.1, from coordinate 25,145 downwards.
CAGCAATAGCACAAGAAAAAAACTATTATAAAGGAGATTTTTCCAAAGCTGAACTAGCTGAGAGGCGAGCCAAGATTTATGAGGAAATAGGAGATCAAGCTATCGCGGTGCTTCAAGGAGCTGCTGAAAACCCAGGTGTCAGTGTTTTTCGTCAGTCCAACAATTTCTACTATTTGACTGGAGTGGAATCTGCCCATGCTTACTTACTTCTCAATGGTAGAACCAAAAGAGCTACTTTATACCTTCCGCACCGAGATGAGGGAATGGAGCGAAGTCAAGGCAAGGTTTTGTCGGCAGAGGATCAAGATTTGGTGCAGGAGCTGACAGGACTTGATGCCGTAAAAGGACTCGAAGATTTGGCTGCAGATTTATCTGGATCTGGGTTGATCCGACCACCTGCTCCAGCACTTTTCTTAGAATTCAGCCCTGCCGAAAATGGCAATGACGGCCGGGATAATTTGCTAGCCAAGCAGGTGATGTCTGCTTCAGATCCATGGGATGGCGCTTCTTCCAGAGAGGGCGCGTTTATCCAAAAGATCAACCAGAGATTTCCTCAATTCGAAATAAGTGATCTCAGCCCAATACTGGATGGAATGCGTACGATCAAAAGTGCAAGAGAGATAGAGCTTATCCGTGAGGCTACGCAGATCGCTGGTTTGGCAATCATCGAAGCCATGAAATCGACTAAGCCGGGAGTGTATGAGTATCAGCTGGGAGCTGCTGCCAAGTATGTGTTTACGATGCATGGAGCGATGGGAGATTCCTATCCTGCCATCATTGGTGGAGGCACCAATGCCTATATGGGGCACTATTTTCACAAGACTGAGAAATTGGTAGATGGAGATTTGGTATTGATGGATTATGCTCCGGATTATAAGTATTACTCTAGTGATGTCACTAGAATCTGGCCAGTCAATGGCCAGTTCACAGATGAGCAGCGGGCATTGTATGAGTTTATAGTTGCCTATAGAGATGCGTTTTTCACACACATCAAACCTGGAGTCACTTCAGGAGAAGTGCTTGATCTGACAGCGGCAGATATGAAAGAGTATATGGTTGGGAAGACATTTGTAAAGCCAGCACATCTCAAAGCAGTAGAAGAAGGAATCAAATTTCGCGGACACTTCCAGCATCCTGTGGGCATGACTGTTCATGATGTAGGACGAGTGCATGGGGTCAAACTTCAAGCAGGAATGGTATTCACGATCGATCCGATGATCTGGATTCATGAGGAAAGATTGTATGTCAGAATAGAGGATGTGGCTTTGGTGACCGAAGATGGTGTAGAAAATCTAAGTGCCTTTGTGCCCTCATCTATTGAAGACATAGAAAAGACCATCGCAGAGAAGGGCTTGATTGACTTTTTGCCAGCGACTGAACTTCCATTGAAATGAGAAATTTGACGAGTAAATCAAAGGCTGTCATGCATAATGGAATGAAGTTTCTGCTAATTCTACTATTGTCGGGTATCAGTACTTTTTCATACGCAGATAAGTATCCCAAAAACCCCAAAGTCAATATTCTGAATTATCAATTTCGGATAGAGCTTTCTGATGATACGGATGAGATCAAATGCAAAACCACCATTGATGTGAGGTATATGGCTGATGGAGTACAGGTATTACGATTGGATTTGACCAAAGCATCTGAGGCTTTAGAAAATAAAGGAATGAGCGTGAGCCAGGTGATGGCAGATGGCAATGAACTGAGTTTTACGCATGAAGGAGATGAATTGAAGATCAATTTGCCTGCTGCTTCAAGCCTAAACCAACGAAGTCAATATACAGTGACATACTCCGGAGTACCGGTGACAGGGCTGAAGATCGCTGAGAATAGGTATGGAGACCGTACCTTCTTTAGTGATAACTGGCCGAACAAAGCGAGAAACTGGCTGGCAGTGGTGGATCATCCTTATGATAAGGCTACCAGTGAGTTTGTAGTGACGGCTCCTGATCATTATCAGGTAGTTTCCAACGGGCTCAAGGTGGAAGAAACAGACCTTGGCAATGGCTATAGACTAACGCATTGGAAGCAGTCTGTTCCGATTGCTTCTTGGCTGTATGTTTTAGGAGTAGCAGAATTTGCTATGCAGCATGTGGATGATTTTGAGGGGAAAGCAATTCAAACCTGGGTTTACCGTCAGGATAGAGATGCGGGTTTCTATGATTTCGCTGAGCCTACCAAAAAAGCACTGGAGTTCTACTCTGATTATGTAGGACCTTTCTCCTATGAGAAACTCGCAAATATTCAATCCAATAGCGTAAGTGGAGGAATGGAAGCTGCTTCAGCGATTTTGTACTCAGAGGGATCGGTGGTAGGTGATCGGAATGAGCGCTGGAGAAATGTGGTAATCCACGAGATTGCTCATCAGTGGTTTGGAAATGCTGTGACCGAATACGATTGGGATGATGTGTGGTTGAGCGAAGGTTTTGCAACTTACTTCACTTCTCTATTCATCGAGCATCAATATGGGCAAGATGCATTTATGGATCAGATGTCAACGAGTAAGAAGCGTGTCGATGCTTTTCATGCCGAAAACCCGGGCTATACCATTATTCATGACAATCTGGAAGATATGACTAAGGTGACCAGTTCTCAGACCTATCATAAAGGCTCATGGGTTTTGCATATGCTGCGAGGAAAGCTTGGAGATGATTTGTTTTGGAAAGGTATTCGTGCCTATTATGCTAAATACCAGGATTTGAATGCTACGACTGCTGATTTTATCAGAGAAATGGAGGAAGTGTCAGGAATGGATCTTGAGGTTTTCTTTGATCAGTGGTTGTACAAACCAGGAGCTTTGGTAGTGGATGGAACTTGGACTTACGATAAGAATAAAAAAGCAGTGAATATCTCGCTGAATCAAAGTCAAAATAATGGGAGCTTATTCGAGATGCCTATTCAAGTGGCTTTTTATGAGTCTGAATCTAAAAAGCCGATACTAGAAACCGTCACGATAGATAAAGAGAAAAACACTTTCTCTCTTCCAGTAGACTTTGAGCCTACGAAAGTGGTGTTGGATCCAGAGTCATGGGTTTTGATGGATGCTGATTTTCAGAAGAAAAAGTAAGGTTTTAACCGCGGGGTTCGCAGAGAGAAACGCGGTCGCGAAGTTTAGAATGTTACAGTAAGTTGTCCTGCTTCTCCAGAAGCAGGACTTTTTTTAGTCTAAATTATGGGTTGTAGAGACATCGCACATCGGTTTTTGGTGATAGTTCCCTTAGGTTTATTGCTGAGACAGATTAGAACTCCTACGATAGAGCTTCGCAATTACAAATCACGAACAGCGTAGTTTTAACCGCAAAGCACGCTGGGAGGAACGCGGAGGCCTCGAAGTTGATTAAATTTATATCCACAATGATGACAGTAGCAACACAATCACCATGGCATATTGCGACGAGCTCAGTAGCCGGCCTCGGAGACCGGATTTAGTTTGTGGCAGAGGTAGGATGAGGAATTACGGCAGAGCCGTAATTCCTTATCCTACTAACTCTATACTTGAGCTGCGTTGGTCGAGCTTGCCGAGACCATCCTATTTAAAATATCTATAGGCAAGAAAGTGAATATTTGCTACAGTAAGTTGTCCTGCTTCTCCAGAAGCAGGACTTTTTGGATCTAATTTTTTGACTTTTTTTGACTTTGTAAATTGACTTTTGGTGATACTTCCCTTAGGCTGATTGCTGTGTCGGATTAGAAATCCTACGATAGATTTTTGGGATGGCAAATAACGAACGGTCAGGTTTTAGCCAGGGAGGCAGCGAGTTTCACCCTTTCAGGGCTTTGGAGAATTGTCGATTCATTTACCCTGCACTTCGTACAGGGTTATGAATGCTTATGCACCTTCGGCGCTTTTCTGTGCCACAGGGGCCTGTCAGTAAAGAATCGTATTCAGCTGACCAAAAATGTGTGCTAAATTATCTTCCGCTCCGAAATCTTTGCTGACATAAAATCGATAATCTCTTATCAATAAGCAGGAAACTCCTGCTCCAATCCTTTGAATTGATCGATCATTTCCCAGTTGGCTCTGTAGAAGGTGTTTAGAAGTCTACCGCCAACGGATCCATCTTCTATGAACCGCAATGCAGCAGCTAGGCGAAGGTCATTTTGATCTCCCCAATTGAATTGAGGCGAATCTCCTACCGCGAAGTCAGCGGGGAATCCATCGAAATACTCAGCTTTTCCCTCAGCATTTGCTGTGGCAAAAGTGATAGGAACTAGCTCCACGTTATTTTGCTTCAGTATGTCATTGTAGTTGGAGAGGGGGAAGGATCCCACAGGTTTACCATAGGTGTTGTCACCAACTAGGATGATATCACTGTAAGGATTCAGTGAATTGATTACTAATTCAGAGGCTGAAGCAGAGCCTCTAGAGGTGATGAAAATCAATTTGTCTAGGTTCAGGCTTCCCTTCTTTTCGAAGTGGACAGATTTCTGCAGCTCTGATTTTAGAGAATTCAGCTTATTGGTGTACATCAATTTCCCTGAGTTGGAGGTCTGGATCAGGTAATTGTTGATTTGCTCAGCTACTGCCACTGAGCCTCCGCCATTGTATCTGAGATCGATGATCAATTCATCAATTCCTGCAGCTTCGAAAAACGCCATGGATTCATCCACTTCCAGACTTTTGGTAGGAGATTGACCGGCTGTAGCTTTGAAGCTCTGATAAACCCAGTATCCCACTTTTTTGTCGGCAAGATCAATTACCTCCTGATGAAGCACTGAATTTGACTGGTATTCAGCTTTTATATTGGTGCGGGTTGTACTGCTGCCGTCGGGTAATTTGAAAGTGAAGGAATTGCTGATTCCAGGGTCTGAGCTACCCAACTGGAAATCGTATCCACCAGAAGCATTTTGATAGGCTGAGATAGGCTTTCCATTTATTGCTGTGATTTCCCAGCCACGCTGCCAGCCGTCTAGACCTGCAGGAGATTCCGCAAACACAAAAGTAAGGTAGAGCCTTTCGGTAGCATCGAAGGCGAATCCAAAACCATGACCAGCATTTTTGCCCACAAATGCCTTGTTGAATGCTTCCTGAGTAGTGAGATAGGAGAAGCGGTCCAGTGGTTTGAAGGTGATGGCATTTAGAAACTCTTCATTCGAAGAATAATCAGCAGTATTGACAGAGGCTGGTAGCTCTTCATTCCAATAATACCATTCCTCCATAGAATCAAAAATAGCAGCTCTCACCTTATCCGATTGTGGATCAGGAATTATCTCATCCTTTGGGTCACAAGACCAGATGAGCAAAATTAACAGTCCGAAAATCCACTTAGAGTTATTCATATGATTAGGATAAACTGTTGTAGTAACTACGAATGAGAGCTGCTTTTGGATCTAGATTAGATCGCGATGTCGTACACTTGTACTTTTTTCCACATGTGGGAATACTTGTCAATAAACTCTAGGTGCAGCGGATCGGACTGGTAGACCAATTGATCTTCTAAGCTATCAAAGAAAGCCGTACAAGACACTTGGAAGCTATGATCGACTACATCTCTGTCTTCGGTAGCCGCAGGCGTACCAGCGATGAATTTGCCTACCGTTTTGCAGCGACCTAGCATAGGGACAGCTTCTGTGAGAAATTCTTGCGTATTGGCTTCATCATGTAGCCAAAAGTAAACTTGGTGAATCATTTTTTGTTTTGCCATTTCTTTAGCGATTGAGGTTATAGGTAAGACAGCAGTGGCACTTGCCAAGCCGATGGTTTTGATAAAATGTCTTCTTGATTTCATTTCTGTTGGTTTTGGCTTGAAAGATACTAGGTTTTTCAAACGGACAAATATCAGTTTGAACCGTGATTCTAAAGATAAAAATTTAAATTACTTTTAGATAATCAGGCGATTTTTTGCCTTCCTTTTGAATTTCAATTCCCTTTTTTCAATAAAACCATAAAAGCATGAATTATAGAATCTTAGGAAAGACCGGATGGAAAGTTTCAGAAATAGGTCTGGGAACATGGCAAGTTGGAGGAGGTTGGGGCACCCCGTTTAAGCCGAAAATAGCAGAGGAAATATTGCATGCAGCCTTTGACAAGGGAGTGAATTTTGTAGATACAGCGGATGTCTATGATGCTGGTTTGAGTGAAGCGATGGTGGGACAGGTGGTCCGAGAGCGATCAGAGCGAATTTATGTGGCTACTAAGTGTGGCAGAAGAATTCAACCGCATATTGATGAGACTTATACTGTTGATAAATTACGTAGACATGTGGAGGATAGCCTGAGGAATACAGGACTGAATAGGTTGGACCTGATCCAGTTGCATTGCCCACCTACTTCTGTGTACCAGAGAGATGATGTTTTTCACTTGTTTGAGAAGTTGATAGCGGAGGGGAAAGTTGCCGCTATGGGGGTGAGTGTAGAGCAGGTGGATGAAGCTAAATGTGCCATGGAATATGAGGTTGTTTCTAGCATACAGGTGATCTTCAATATGTTTAGACAAAAGCCAGCTGAGGAGCTTTTTACCCTTGCGACCGCAAAAAATATAGGATTGATCATTCGCGTCCCACTTGCTAGTGGATTGCTTTCCGGTAAAATCACTTCAGAAAGCACTTTTTCCAAAGACGATCACCGTCACTTCAATCGGGAAGGGAAGGCATTTGATAAGGGAGAGACTTTTGCAGGAGTGCCGCTAGAAAAAGCATTTCCAGCTTTAGATGAGCTGAGAGAGGTTTTCAAAGGAGATGGAGCTTTGGCTTCTCTTGCCCTTCGATGGATTCTGATGTATGATGAAGTGAGTGTGGTGATTCCTGGAGCATCTAAATTGGCTCAGTTGGAGGCGAATGTGAACGCTGGACAACTACCGGCTATTAGCTCTGAGCAAATGGCTGCCGTGAAGAAAATCTACGACAAGCACATCCGTGCTGAGGTGCATGAGCTATGGTAGTATAAAAAAAATCCCTCAAACTTTAAGCTTGAGGGATTCTATATGTTCTTGAATCTAAAATATGATTAAGATTCTTTCTTTGCGTTTCTAGTTCTTTCGCCTTCGTCCAAATAGATTTTTCTCATTCTCATGGATTTTGGAGTGATCTCTAAGTACTCATCCTTCTGGATGTATTCCATAGATTCTTCCAGAGAGAACTTCTTAGCTGGTGTGATACGTGCATTGTCATCAGATCCTGAAGCACGCATATTGGTCAATTTCTTACCTTTTTGCACGTTTACCACGATGTCATTCTCACGAGAGTTTTCTCCGATCACCTGACCTGTGTATAGATCATCACCTGGCTCTACGAAGAAAGTACCTCTATCCTGAAGTTTGTCGATCGCATAAGCAGTACACTGACCATTGTCCATAGAGATCAATGATCCGTTAATTCTGCCTGGGATTGGACCTTTGAAAGGCTCGTAGGCAGTGAATCTATGGTTCATGATTGCTTCACCTTGAGTAGCGGTAAGCATGTTGTTTCTCAAACCAATCAAACCTCTTGATGGAATGCTGAACTCCAAGTGTTGAAGATCACCTTTTGGCTCCATCACAAGCAATTCACCTTTACGCTGAGTTGCCAATTCGATCACCTTACCAGCAGTCTCCTGAGGTACATCTACTACCAATGTTTCGATTGGCTCAAGCTTCTGACCATTTTCTTCTTTGAAAATAACCTGAGGCTGACCTACCTGAAGCTCATATCCTTCTCTTCTCATCGTCTCGATCAAGACAGACAAGTGAAGAATTCCACGACCATATACCAAGAACTTGTCCTCAGAGTCTGTTGACTCTACACGAAGTGCCAAGTTTTTCTCAGTCTCTTTCATCAATCTATCTCTCAGGTGACGGGAAGTCACAAATTTCCCTTCTTTACCGAAGAAAGGAGAGTTGTTGATCGTGAAAAGCATATTCATTGTAGGCTCATCGATAGAGATTCTTGGAAGAGCCTCTTGATTTTCCACATCAGAGAGCGTATCTCCAATGTCGAAACCTTCGATTCCTGTAACCGCACAAATATCTCCAGCGAATGCTTCCTCTACTTTGTTTTTGCCCAAGCCTTCGAACACATGCAGTTCTTTCACTTTTACTTTTTTCACAGATCCATCAGCCTTCATCAAAGCAAGCTGCTGGTTTTCCTTGATAGTACCTCTTTTGATTCTACCGATAGCGATACGACCTACAAAGTTGGAATAATCCAAAGAAGTGATCTGCATCTGAAGCGTACCTTCTTCGATCTTTGGAGCAGGGATATATTCTACGATTGCATCCAACAAAGGAATGATAGAGTCAGTAGGGTTTTTCCAGTCTGGACCCATCCAGTTTTGCTTCGCAGAACCGTAAAGTGTCTGGAATTCCAGTTGCTCTTCGGTAGCGTCCAAGTTGAACATCAATTCGAATACGGATTCATGAACCTCGTCTGGACGACAGTTTTCTTTATCTACCTTATTCACGACCACGATAGGAGTCAATCCAAGATCCAGTGCTTTGCCCAATACAAATCGGGTCTGTGGCATAGGTCCTTCGAAAGCATCTACCAAAAGGATCACGCCATCAGCCATTTTCAACACTCGCTCTACTTCACCACCGAAATCGGCGTGACCAGGAGTGTCAATGATGTTGATTTTTGTGTCTTTATATCGTACTGATACGTTTTTAGAAAGAATGGTAATTCCTCTTTCACGCTCTAGATCGTTACTGTCAAGAATCAGATCGTCAAATTGCTGATTCTCTCTGAAGAGCTTTGAAGCGTGAATGATTTTATCCACTAGCGTTGTTTTGCCGTGGTCAACGTGAGCGATGATCGCGATATTCCTAATGTTCTGCATGGTTTGCTTATTGAGGCTGCAAAAGTACAAATAAAAATTTGGAGTAAGGTTATCTACCTGTGAAGTTTAGTGTTAAGTGTCCCTATGCCTCCAATTACCTCTATTAAATATGGATTGATTTCCCTTCTACTTTTGGGTTAGAAGGAAAAGTTGTGGCCTTATCAGTTGAGGACACGGAAATTCTATGTTAGGCTGCTTCGTAGATCGCTTGTAGCTTTTTGGTTTCCGCGATGGATCTGTTGAGGACACGTGGGATTAAAAAGATACATATAAAGCATGCGGAAATAGCCAGAACTGATAACCAAGTCAAAATGCTTTGAGGGCTAAAATCAAAATTGTAGTATGGGTTTTCTAATCTGCGCATTCCAAATATGCTGATTTGCATCATGAGGTTGAAAAAAGCAAAAGAATTTCCCGAACTTCTATAGGACACATAGTTCTTAAGACCTTTGCTAACTGTCAAATAAAAACCAAGTAAGATGAAAGCTGCACCTATAATGTAAACACCTCCCCATAAAGGTAGGCTTACTTGCTCTCCGAAAAGTTTGAAATTGACACTTAGCCAATAAAGAATAAATGTTACTATTATAGGGTAGATAATTCTATAGCTAGTGAAAAGTGCTTTGAACTCTTCCCAAAAACATCTTCGATAGCGTCTTTCTATACTTTTGGTATAGGACTCTGCCAAATCAGAAAACCCGAAAATCCCGAATTCCCCATGAACTTTTCGGAAAGCATCGTCAAGTTTCATGTCTGGCTTTTCTTCCAAAAGCACTTCCACCTTGCAAGCCACATGATCCAGGATCTCATATTGCAAATCGATCTCAGGATAGCCTTTATAGGAAATCAGTTTTTTGAGGGTGTCAATTTGGGAAGGGGATAATTTCATACAAGCTGTACTCTTTTGACTGTTCCTGAAAGTACTCTAAATCCTGCAACTAATAGCAGGCAAAACCAAAAGGCAAAAGCATATAACAAGGATTGATTGCTAAATCCAGTCCATTGCAACCATTCTGTTTGTAATGCAAACTGACTTAGCATCGCGACCATAAACAATGTATTTCCTGCTGCCACGATTTGGGAGTTTTTAAGCAATCTGGTTCTTATCAATCCAATTATAGCAAGTGCCAGTAATGTTAAAATAAAGCTTGTCTTCAAAACCTGCTCGGCGAATTCAGGAGTATAGGTGGAGAAAAGATTAACAATACCCCCAATTATGTAGGTCATGAACACTACTTTAAAGAGCAGCCAAAAAGAAAGCATTTTTTTGAAAATAGCTTTCAGCATTCCTACATGACTTTGAAGTAGGAGAGTTCGTTGAAATTTCTTCTGGTCAAATCCATTAAGTTTTTCTTGGAGCAGTATATCGAAGGATGTACTCGCGTCCATCTTTTCTTCAATCTCAGTTGCAAAGTGATCTACCAGTTCTGCTCTGATATCATCATAGAAGATGTTTCCGAGAGAAAAAGAGGATTGAATTCGGGAGATTTGGTCGGAGGAGAGTTTCATATCAGTGCGGTTTTAGATTTGATCTTCCAGGCTCTAATAAGAGTCAGTGTAAGACTGATATAAATGAAAAATATGCATAAACTAATTGGACCGAAGTATTCACTTTCGATGATATTGGCAAAACCTAGATTAGGCACAAAAAACAGAATATGAAAAAGCGACTGCATTAGCATGCCTTGAACCATTATTGTGCTTGCGTAGGAAGATTCAATCGTTTTGTTGCTTTTTATGAGCTTTTTAAATCCCCTAGCTTTTCGAAATGAATTGATGTAAAAACCAATAGATGATAAAATGCATATTATCGTTACTAGAACTATCGCTTTGATTTGTGTTTGAGAGTCAATAGTGTTCCAAACGAAAATCAGGATAGCAACAAATACAGCCGTAGCCACAATCCTTGGCCAAGTGAAGTAAGTCTTGAAAATTGACCACTGAAGGTTGAAAATCTCCTTTTTTGAAGCTTGTAGAAATTTTGCCTGAAGTGCATGGCAGTGACTATACTTGAACTTTTGCTCTAATTCAAATAATTCTTCCTCGAATTTTAAGCTTTCAACGCTTTCCAAATGACTTACATAGTGGTCATAGATCTCCAATAGGATTTCCGCAGAAGTCAATTCCTTGGCGGCAATAGCTCTTTTTACCTGATCAAGTTCCTGTTCTGATAGCTGTCTCATATCAGCGAAGTTTTAGATTTGATCTTCCAGGCTTCAAAAATTGTAAGGGAATGAAGAATAAGATAAGCTCCAAATAGTATACAGATCATATTGATGATGTAAACAGCCACTACATCATGCATACCCCAGATTCTTGGTGCCAAAATAAATAAATTCAACGAGTGAACAGGCCAAATTACGTGGCTGATAAAATTAGAGCTCTGAAAGGATAAAATGAAAATTCCAGAATTCTTGAAATTGAATAACTTCTTTATCGCTTTGTTTTTTCTATGAGTCCTTACTGAAATGATGATTCCAAGTGCAATCAAAAATACTAGTGGAATAAGTAATACGATTAGCTGGAAGTCCCAGGCTAAAAGATTGATTAGAGTTGCTATTAAGACAACAAGAATAGAAGTAAATATCATTCTAGGCCAAGAGAAATAGCTTTTTGCTAATTGCCATTGCAAGGAACGAATTGACTTATTGATCGAATTTTGTAAATCACGCTGAAGTTGTTTGCAATAATCCTGAGTCCATTTTTGATCGAGTAGTGAAAGTTCGGCATGGAAATCAGACACTGGAAGGGTTTCCAAGTGAGTCACGTAATGATCATGGATCTCACCCAGAAGCTCCGTAGCCGAGATTTCTTTTCGGATAATTGACTTCTGAATTAAGGTTAATTCTTCTTCCGTAAGTTTTCTCATAGTTGTCACGTTAAAAAAATCAAATGTTAAAACCAGGTTTAAGGTCTGGAGTAAGGATACGCTGGAGGTTTTCCACGAAACCTTGCAACTCAGACATTTTACTAGTGACTTCCTTTTGGCCGTCTTTGGTTAGGCTGTAATATTTCCGCACGCGGTTGTCCACCTGCTGTATTTCTGTGCTGAGTAGCCCTTCGGCTTCCAGCTTGTGCAAAGCAGGGTAGAGTGCTCCTTCGGTGATTTTGATTTCACCTTCAGTCAGTTCTTTTACTCGCTGGGTGATTTCGTAGCCATACATGCGTTCATTCTCTTCCAAGAGTTTTAGAATGATCGTTTGCAGTGAGCCTTTAATTAGATTGTTATTTGACATGATTTCGCTGTATTGCCTAGCTAAACCAAATATATAAAAATATTACATACATAAGAATCTGAGGTATGGTTTTTATTCAACCATTTCTTGTGATTAAAAAAGCATGAACTTGTAACAGTATGAAATTAGGACCGAAGACGGAAGACCGAAGAGCGATACGGTCTTCCAGAGAGTTAATTCAAAACACCTCGGCAAGCTCGGTGACCAAGGGTATTTATTTTTGGTTGGGAGGAGAAAGTGCGGAGATCCCGCACTTTCTCCTCCCAACCCTGCACCTAGATTTCTCCGGTGGCCGAGCAAGGCCAAGGCCAAGTAGGTTCTATTTTACTCTTTCCATCTTTTCCTTAAACTCTGGCAGAACTTGCAAGTGCTTTTACTATTTAAAAGAGAGACGGAAGACGGGGTACCGAAGCGGCCTTCTGTCTTCGGTCTCCCGTCTTCCAGCTTTTCTCACAAAACTCTTTCATTCTCCGCCAATTTTCCACACTTTTCTCAAATGGACTATCAACAGCTAATTGAAGAAGTGTACCGAGAGGTGCAGGAGGAGAACCTTAGGGGCAAGGTCGCAGACTACATTCCTGAAATTGGAAATGTGGACCCAAATCAGTTTGGGATAGCCTTGGTGGATCTCAAAGGGAATGTATATGGGGTAGGAGATCATCAAATCCCTTTTTCCATCCAAAGTATCAGCAAGGTTCATACGCTTACCATGGTTTTTAATGTATTCAATACTAAGCTTTGGTCGCGCGTGAATGTGGAACCAAGTGGTGATCCTTTCAATTCTATCGCTCAGTTGGAATATGAAAAGGGCATTCCAAGGAATCCCTTTATCAATGCGGGAGCCTTGGTGATCACTGATGCCTTGTGCAGCAAATTTGAAAATCCAATTGATCAGATTACTGATTTTATTAATGAACTGTCGGGTGCAACATGCGTGAAAATCAATCCTGAAGTACAGAGTTCAGAAAAGAATCACGGTGAGCGAAATACGGCCTTGGCTTATTTTCTCAAGTCCTTTAAAAATTTCAACAACCCGATAGATCAGGTGCTGGAGGTATATTTTTCCCAGTGTGCTATGGAGATGAGCTGCGTGGATCTAGCCAAATCCTTTTCCTTTCTGGCTAATGACGGCTATTCTATTTTCGCCAATAGACAGATTCTATCTGAAAGTAGTGCAAGACGTATCAATGCACTAATGTTGACTTGTGGATTCTATGATGAGGCAGGAGAGTTTGCGTACAGAGTAGGGCTACCAGGTAAATCCGGAGTAGGGGGAGGCGTGGCTGCTGTGATGCCCCATAAGTTCAGTATTGCGGTGTGGAGCCCAGAACTCAATGAAAAAGGCAATTCCGTCAAAGCGATTCGTGCGTTGGAGCTATTGACAGATAAGTTGTCATTCTCTTTGTTTTAAAAGCTTAAATCTCTGTCTTTGCCACACGACTGTGCATCTCCACCATCAGCATCAACGCAGCGGAGCCATACCATTCCTTTAGATCCATTCGCAGTACGCCTGCTTTGACGGCAGGATCGGTTGCTGTTAGTTCCTGAGCTTCTTCTAGGCTTTCCACTGCAAAAAAGAATAGCCCACGCAATTCCTCATTTCCAAAGAAAGGTCCAGCCATCACCATTTTACCTTCTTCTGCTAGTCGGTTGATATTCGCCATATGACCAGCTTGGATTTCCGTACGTTCTTGTTCGGAGTATTCATCGACTTTGTCTCCGCGATAAAGAAAGGCGATGACGTATTTTCTCATTCCATATTCGTCTGCATCGACTTCTGCAGCTAGTTCAGGGTCGTAGGTCTCATTTTGGGCAAAAGAATAGGAGCTAACTGAAAACCCGATGATAATTAATAAGAATAGCTTTTTCATAAGTGAAAGGGGGTTGAGTCGGACTTGTTCAAGGTTTTAAATTTAGTAAATATGTTTGATAAGATTTTTTAACTAACTGATTAAGAAAAATTTAGACTTTGTTTCTGGAAGGATGCTTACCTAAAGTTATTTTTGATTGTATAACTCTTTTACAAACATCTAATACCACAAGTCATGAAAAATTCTTTACTAGTTACCTTATTCCTGTTCTTATCAGTTTCTGCTTTTGCCCAAAGGAATGTTTCCGTTGAAATAACTGCTGGAGCTATCAGTTCTTTTTCTTCTGCCACTAATTCTGTTGATGGGAGTAAAGTGCCTATGGAAAATAGTATTGGGGGAAATGCGGGGTTAAGTCTTTTATTTCCAATTTCTGAAAAATGGGATTTGTATTCAGAATTTGGGTTTTACAGAAATGGGATGAGAAATGAGATCAAAAATCCAACAAATGAATTTTATCTTTTTCGATCGATAGTTCCGCCGGCATATACCCCTTCTTTCTCTATTGGTGGGAGATATAATTTTAGCATTAAAAAGCCTGGGTTTTATGTACAACCCGGGTTGACTCTGTCAACTAGTACTTCGATGGGGGCAATGAATGGGTTTGATGGCTCAGGTGAATCCACATTAGAGCAGATCAATAAGATCGGTACGGCGATCAGACTAGATGTGGGCAAGAAGTTTATGACTAAGAAGGATAATTACTTTTTGCTTGGGCTGAGATACCAGCAAGGGATCACCGGTTTAAATAACTATACCAATCCTTTGATTTCAAACGGTGTGGTATTAGGCGAAGTAACTCAGGAGACAAAGGGAAGCTTTTTTGGTGTTTTTGTAGGATATGGCTTAAATACTGGCAATTGGAAACGATCATCCAAAAAGTAATGAAAATCGAGAAAATAGGATGAAAACGATGTAAAAAGCCAAATGAGAGCTGATTTTGGCTTTTTACATTGTTCAAAAAATTAATATAAGATAAGAGCAACTGTGTCAGATTTGGTCCGAAGTTTAAGCCAGTCGGTTAGTTTAGTAGTTTCAATGGCACTAGGTTTTTTTGCAAACTGAGCATAGGCGAGGAGCAGGGTGTCAGTGGTTTTATTGTCTAGATCGCTCACCATAGAACGGTTCAGGGTGAATTTCTTCAGTGTTGGGTGATTGATTTTAGCTTCATTGGCGATTTCATTCCCCAGCAGACGTACCTGTCCATAGTTGGCAACTTCGTTTTCCAGCAGGGATATTTTTTCATCCTTATCTTGGATGAGTCGCTCGTTTCGCTCATAGAGGTCTTTTAGGATATCCGAACGTAACACATTCATGTCAGTGCCTCGGCTTCCACTTTGATTGATTTGCAGCTCGGTATTTTCGAAGCCATTGCTTTTCACTTTTTCTCGAAGAGAGGCAATGTCCCGATCATCGATTACCTCTCCGATAAGATTGATTTTGATCAGACGAGGATCTGTGCTATAGCTGAGTTCTGAATTCAGCACCTGGGTTTTTGGAAATACGAATTCATTTGTGATAAAAGTTTTGGCCTGCTCCTCCCAAAAAGATCTCACCACAATACCGTAAGCCAAGTACACACTCGGTACTATCGTCAGTATGGTGAAAAGGGTAATGTAGGTCTGCACTCTTTTTTCTCTTTTGTTGTCCATGAATTCCTTTTTGGGATATTTCATGAAGCGAACGATGAGGTAAGTCGATAGGGAGATGAAAACCGAATTGATGAAAAACAGGTAGAAAGCTCCCAAAAAATAGTAGGGATTCATAGTGGCCAATCCATAGCCAGCCGTGCAGAGTGGAGGCATCAAAGCCGTAGCAATTGCTACACCTGGAATGGCATTACTTTTCTCTTTTCTGGAGCCGGCGATGATTCCGGCAAGTCCTCCGAAGAGTGCAATAAGCACATCCCAAATCGTCGGCTCTGTCCGCGCGAGCAGCTCAGATTGGGCATCGTCGAGAGGAGTAAAACTGAAGTAAATCGAGGATGTCAAAATCGCAATAAATACGGCCACTCCGAGATTTCTTAGAGAGCGTTTTAGCAAGTCAAAATCATTGATTCCTGCCGCCATTCCGATTCCCATAATGGGACCCATCAGGGGCGAAATGAGCATGGCTCCGATGATGACTGCAGTGGAATTTACATTCAATCCAACCGAGGCTACGAGAATCGCAAAGATCAAAATCCAGAGATTTGCGCCTTTGAATTCCACGTTTTTGCTGATGTATTCTATCGTCGCCAGCTCATCTTCTTTGCCTTCGTGCAAGTCAAAGCGATTGCCGATGTACAGCAAAAATCGAATGAATTGGCTTTTGTTTTTCTTCCTGGCTTTAGGCTCTTCCATAGTTGACTGAAAAATAAATCTTGGCAAAATAACTAAAATCCAGTCCTGTTTTAGACTTCGATACTGCTTATTAATTTGCAGAACAATCTACGGTGGGGGTAAATAGAGAGTTTTGCTAGTTTCCAGGTATAGCTCTAATACCGAGTACTAGCTTAGTAAGCTTTACTTTCTTGTTGTTGGTCTAAAGATCTGATTTATTGTGAGATAAAGCTGGTTTAGGTGTCTCATAATTTGTCTAGGCTAAAAAAATTAGACTTATCTAAATATACGAGGAGGAATGATGAAGGCTTTAAAATTCCCTGATAGAGCTAGATGTTGCAGTGAAAGAGGAATTCTGATTTCTCACTAAGAATTTTTCTTCACAGAAGACAGGGATATTTGAGAAATGGCTTTCAGTGGAGTGGTTTCTGACTTCAGGTTTTACCAAACTTCGCTCAAGGGAATCTTAGCTCCTACCGATAAAATCACTCGAGGGAAATCTATAGAATCCAAAAAAAACACATTTTCCAAAGCAGGACAGGATCCAAGGATTTTCGAAGGGAAATGGTTTTTTGGTTTTAGTCTTGGTGTGGAATTTGCGTACTTGGATATCCCGGAGGGTTCCCTGAGTTTTCTAAAAATTGATTGCTTGGATATGCCTTAAATTTTGCCCGAAAAGAGAACTGAAAAGCGAGTAAAAATCCAAGCGTAATTTTGCTGTCTCGCCCTTTCAAGGATGAGCAAATTCAGCAAAAAAATTGAGGAAAATGAAGCAGTAAAATTTTTGAAAAGCGTAGAAGATCATCCCTCTTAAAATTAATCCTAAGCCTTTGAAGTATTTTAAAACTATCCTTTTGAATAATTTAATTAATTTCGAGCCATCTTATAGAATATATGACCGAAAAAGCAGCAGATAGAAAGCCCCTGCTTTCAAAGAAAATAGATAAGTTTTTTACTGGACTGGCGGACGCTTGGAATTTTGTAAGGCGATTCTTCAAAGAGGTATTTATGCCGCCTTATGAATTTAAGGAGGTTATCCATCAGTGCTATCGCATTGGAGTGGAGTCCTTGCCTTTGATATCTCTCACAGGCTTTATTGTGGGTATAGTATTTACCAACCAATCCAGGCCTTCACTGTCGGAGTTTGGAGCAACCTCTTGGTTGCCTTCCTTGATCTCCATCGCAGTGGTAAGAGCTATGGGGCCATTAGTTACAGCGCTGATAGCAGCAGGTAAGGTGGGCTCCAGTATAGGAGCTGAGATAGGTTCAATGAAAGTGACGGAGCAAATTGATGCGATGGAGGTTTCGGCGACCAACCCATTCAAGTTTCTGGTGGTTACGCGAGTGATAGCCACTACCTTAATGATTCCCATACTGGTGATGTACACAGATTTTGTAGCATTGATGGGATCTTTTCTCAGTGTAAGTGCCAATGAAAAGGTGAGTATGACCACTTTCTTTGTGCAGGTATTTGAATCGATTTCATTCCTTGATATAACTTCTTCGGTATTGAAATCCCTATTATTTGGTTTTACCATAGGAATTGTGGGCTGTTACAAGGGCTATAATTCCTCTAAAGGAACAGAGGGTGTCGGCCGTGCCGCAAATGCTGCGGTGGTAATGGCCATGTTCTTGATATTTATTGAAGAACTGCTTGTACTTCAGATCGTAAACGCAATCCGAGCATTTTAATTATGGAAGATAAGGTTGTAGAAATTCGCGGTTTGGAGAAGTCTTTTGGAGACTTGGATGTACTCAAGGGAGTAGATCTAGATTTATATAAAGGAGAGAATTTGGTTGTCCTAGGGAAATCAGGTTCTGGCAAGTCTGTTTTGATCAAAATCATGGTTGGTCTCCTGAAGCAGGATGAAGGGTTGATGAAGGTGCTTGGCAAGGAGGTTTCTACTCTTAAAACCAAGGATTTAAATGAGTTACGCTTACGTATTGGCTTTTCTTTCCAGAACTCAGCCCTTTACGATAGTATGACAGTTCGAGAGAATATGGAATTTCCTCTGGTGAGAAACATTAAGAATCTGACTAAGAAGGAGATCACTATGAAAATAGAAGGTTTATTGGACAGTGTGGGATTACCACAGTCTATCAATCAGATGCCTTCGGAGCTTTCTGGTGGACAAAAGAAAAGAATCGGTGTGGCGCGCACTTTGATATTAGAGCCAGAGATCATGCTTTATGATGAGCCTACGGCGGGATTGGATCCTATTACCTGCGGAGAAATCAATACGCTTATCACACAAGTTCGAGAAGAGTACAATACCTCATCCATCGTCATTACGCACGATTTGACCTGTGCCAAAGAAACAGGAGATCGAGTGGCAGTGCTGCTGGATGGTCAGTTTGACGCAGTGGGGACTTTCGAAGAAGTATTTCCAAATGCAGAAGACAAACGTATCAAATCATTTTACGATTATAATTTCATCAACTCATGAGAGGGGAAAATAAAAGATCAGTTATAGTAGGCATATTTGTCTTTTTAGGCATAGCTATCCTTGTTGCCGGGGTGTTGACTCTAGGTGGTCAGCAGAAAAAATTTGTAAAGTCAATCCAGTTGAAAGCTGTTTTCGATGATATCGGAGGCCTTCAGACGGGAAACAACATCTGGTTTTCAGGAGTGAAAATCGGAACAGTCCGCAAAATCAATTTCTACGGAGATTCTCAGGTAGAGATAGAAATGAACGTGGAAGAAGAAGTCGTGGAATTCATCAGAAAGGATTCCAAAGCGACAATCAGTTCTGATGGCCTTATAGGCAACAAAATCATTATGATCTATGGAGGAACCACCTTGGCTCCACCAGTAGAAGACGGAGATAGACTGGAGTCTGTGATGCCGCTAGATACTGATCAGATGATGGAGACATTGCAAGTCAACAATGAAAACCTAGTGGAAATCACTGGTAACCTAAAAAACCTAACCAGCAAACTAGCCGAAGGCGAAGGAATGGTAGGAGCTGCTCTCACAGATTCCCTGATGGCAGAAAGCTTCAGAGCGATAGTAAATAACCTTAATCAAGCTTCGATTAATAGCAATCGAATGATTAATGAATTGAATAGCTTCACCTCCAAACTGAATCAGAAAGGCAATCTCTTCAATGACCTGGTGACTGATACGACTATGGCTACTGACTTGAGAAACTCTATGGAGAGCCTAAAGCAAGCTGCAGCCAACTCAGAGGAAATGACTCAGAAGCTAAGCGCAGTTACTGATAAGTTTAACGATCCTAGCAATTCAATGGGAATGCTCTTGAGCGATCCAGAATTTGCTCAAAGCCTTAAAAGTACCCTCGAGAATGCTGATTCTGCGGCATACAACTTGAATCGCGGTATGGATGCATTGGAATATACTTGGCCTTTCAACAAAGGTTTTAAGCGAAAGCAAAAAGCAGAAGCAAAGGAAAATAACTAAGAAGAACTGTTGGGTTAATTGAATGCATTTGATTTAAATGGCTTCGATAAATAGCCCATCTAGAATTTTGTATACAAATAGAAGAGGGGAGAAAATGCAGTTTTAGGCATTTTCTCCCCTCTTTTTGTTTTGGAATCTGCTTGGTTCACTGATGAAGGCTACTTTTAACCTTGTACGAGCAACGAGTAAAATCTCCAATTTACTCGTTGAACTTAGACTTGACCCGACTTTTGGCGGGAGAAAGAAGTCTAGTTTTTAATCCTCCTTTTCACGACCGCGATTGATCTTTTCTCTTGCTTCTTCTTTCTCATCTCCATCTGCTTCCATCGTTTCTGTATCATCAGATGGTGTTAGTACAGCTTTCAATGAAATAGGAAAATGATCTGAGCCTATAGCGCTCTGAACTTTCAAACTGGCTAGGCCAAAATGCTCACTCAAAAAGATATGATCCAGCGGCCATCTGAATAGTGGTACTTTCGCATGAAAAGTATTGAAAAGCCCTCTCCCGCGACGTGGATCAGCCATTTCGGAGTTTTTTAGAAACAGCTCTGTGGTATAACTCCATGCCACATCATTTAAATCTCCTATGACCAAGGAAGGCTTGGAGTTCTCCTTAGATTTTTTTCCTACCAGCAAAATTTCAGCATCTCTTTCTGTGCTATCATCATTTTCTCCAGGAACTGGAGGAGTAGGATGAATCGCATAAATGGTAATTATTTCCCCATTCCGCAACTTTAAATCTATTTCCAGAGAAGGGATTTCATCATCGATCAGATAATTAATTTCCTGACGAACGATTTCCATTCGAGTATAAAGCAGTAGCCCATAGGTATTATCCATAGGGAGTTTTATCTGAGTTGGATAATGCTCTTCTATTTCAGAAAGTCCCTTTTCCCATGCTTTATCTGTCTCTACAAAGAATATCAAATCTGGATCCACGGTCTTTACCAAAGAGACCGCCTTGTGGAATTTTTTATTGTATTGATAGACATTTCCTACCAGAATATGTATTCCTGCTTCCTCGGAATAGGGGACAGTCTCAATCATTTTCTTGCCTAAGGGCGTGAAGGGCCACACTTTGGTAGCGAGGTAAAGAGAAGCTAGTGTTAAAGCTGATATCCAGATATATGGCTCTGGGCTGGACTCGGTGCTAACTATGAATATCCAGCAAGCAATCAAAACCAGCATGATTGCCAGTTTTTGCAGTCTGGGGTAATCGAATATCCGTACCCACCAATAGTCTAGTTTGACCAAGGGGAAAAATGTAGCGAATAGGAAAAAAGCACTGAATACTCGAAGAAGAATGTAGCCCATGTAAAAATTTGATTTTCTTAAGTTAAATTAAAGTTGAGAAAATCTCCCCGCTTTATGGCAAGACTTTGGGACTCAATTACCAAAGATGGAATCCTAAGCAAGAATTTTGAGTTACATCTATGTATCCTTTTTTTTAACCAAAGCCTCTTTTTATCATGAGCCAAGACCCATACCAGATTAAAACTACACTAAAAACTTCAACTGGAGAACATACCTATTGGAGTTTGGAGAAACTTGAAGCAAGTGGTCACCCAGTTAAGCATTTGCCTTTTTCTATAAGAATTTTGTTAGAAAATGCCCTAAGGAATTTTGATGATTTTGCGATCACCAAAGAGCATTTGGAGACGCTGATCAATTGGTCCCCTGAACCCTCAGATAAAGATATTCCATTTAAACCGGCCAGAGTGCTGATGCAGGATTTCACTGGTGTACCCGCAGTGGTGGATATTGCTTCTTTGAGATCTGAAGCCAAAAGAAAAGGTAAAGACCCAAGTAAGATCAATCCTTTGATCCCAGTAGATCTTGTGATCGATCATTCGGTGCAGGTGGATTACTTTGGAACCAACTACAGCTATCAGAAGAATGTAGAGAAAGAATATGAGCGTAATTCGGAGCGATATAAGTTCCTCAAATGGGCACAGAAGACCTTTAATAACTTTTCGGTGGTGCCTCCAGGAATGGGGATTTGCCATCAGGTAAATTTGGAATATTTAGCTCAGGGAGTAATCAAGCGGGATGGTTCTGTCTTTCCTGATACGCTAGTAGGTACAGACTCTCATACGCCGATGGTGAATGGAATCGGCGTTGTAGCCTGGGGAGTAGGAGGGATAGAAGCAGAAGCGGCCATCCTAGGCCAGCCGATTTACTTTATCATGCCAGAGGTAGTTGGATTAAAGCTGACTGGTAAACTACCAGCAGGGACTACCGCTACGGATATGGTATTGACCATTACCGAGTTGCTGAGAAGAAATAGCGTAGTAGGGAAGTTTGTGGAGGTATTTGGACCAGGTCTAGATCATCTCTCAGTTCCTGATAGAGCTACGATTTCGAATATGTCTCCAGAGTTTGGCTGTACGGTTACCTATTTCCCAATTGATGATCGCACGCTTGATTATATGGGCAAGACCAATCGTTCCAAAGAGCAGATCAAATTGGTGGAGGATTATTGTAAGGCTAATATGCTTTGGAGAAAAGACGAAGAACTCATCAATTATAGTTCTGTAGTGGAATTGGACTTGGGGACGGTCGAAGCCACTGTTTCTGGCCCAAAACGTCCTCAAGACAAGATTTTGGTGAAAGATTTCAAACCGAAATTTGGTGAATTGTTGGAGTCAATTCACGGTCGTCAATACATCCCTATCGAAAAAAGAGAAGAAGTTTCCCGCTTTCTTGAAGAAGGAGGAGGGCAGACCGAGGATCAATCAGGCGTGCAAGCTCCTGCAGAGACGGAGATCAAAACCAAGATCAAAAATGGGTTGAAAACTGTATCAGTGGATCTGCACAATGAGAAATTTGAATTGTATGATGGTTCTATCGTCATCGCAGCGATTACTTCCTGTACCAATACTTCCAACCCTTCCGTAATGCTGGGAGCTGGCCTTGTGGCTAGGAAAGCGCGTGAATTGGGATTAGATGTAAAACCTTGGGTGAAAACTTCCCTGGCTCCAGGTTCCAAAGTGGTAACGGACTACTTAGAAAAAGCAGAGCTACTAGAAGACTTAGAAGCCTTGAAATTCCACACCGTCGGTTATGGCTGTACTTCCTGTATCGGTAACTCAGGGCCACTTCCTAGACACATTGCACAGGCAGTGGAGGATAATGATCTGGTCGTGGCTTCGGTGCTTTCTGGAAATAGAAACTTTGAAGCTCGTGTGCATCCTCAGGTGAAAATGAATTACCTCATGTCCCCGATGCTCGTGGTCGTATATGCACTTGCAGGCCGTGTAGATGTGGATTTGTACAATGAGCCAGTAGGGTATGACCCGAATTTGGAGCCAGTATATATGAAGGATATCTGGCCATCTAATGATGAAATAGCTGAGGTGGCGAAAAAAGTCCTTTCTCCTGATGATTATGCGAAAAGCTATGGGGAGATCTTCGAAGGAAATGATATTTGGAAAGAGTTACAATCTGGTGAAGGGGAAATTTATCCTTGGGATGATAGCAGTACCTACATCAAAGAAGCGCCTTTCTTCAAAGGCATTTCTGTAGATGTACCGGAAGCAAAAGACATCGTGAACGCAAGAGTTTTATTGAAACTGGGAGATTCGATCACTACAGATCATATTTCTCCGGCTGGATCATTCAGGCCTGATACGCCTGCTGGGAAATATCTGAACGGACGAGGAGTAGAGCGACCAGACTTCAATTCGTACGGTTCGCGTAGAGGTAATGATGAAGTAATGGTACGAGGTACTTTTGCCAACGTCCGTATCAAAAATCAATTGAGTACCCAAGAAGGCGGGTTTACCACTTACGTTCCTTCTGGTGAAGAAATGTCTGTATTCGAAGCTTCCGAGAAATATCAGGAAGCTTGTGTCCCACTTGTTGTTTTGGCAGGAAAGGAATATGGTTCGGGATCTTCCCGTGACTGGGCAGCCAAAGGAACAAATCTACTAGGCATCAAAGCTGTGATTGCAGAAAGCTACGAGCGTATTCACCGAAGTAATTTGGTGGGAATGGGTGTACTTCCACTTCAGTTTTTGCCAGGGGAAAATGCCGGGAGTTTGGGACTGACGGGTAAAGAAGAGTTCAGTATTTTGGGGATTGAGTCAGGATTGACCCCTTCCCAGCAATTCGAGGTGACCGTGAAGTCAGAAGCCCAGGAGAAGAAAATCCAGGTGCTGTCCCGCTTGGATTCAGAAGTGGAAATCGCCTATTATAAGCATGGAGGTATTTTGAATTATGTTTTGAGGGATTTCTTAAAGGAATAAGGGATGTTGGGTGCTTGATGTAGGATGACCGATGCGGGCTGCCGCAAATGTTGGATTTCATGCTAGATTTTAATTAAGCAAAACCCGTCAGAAATGGCGGGTTTTGTTGGTTTACTAGTCAAAATTTATGAGGGAAGATGTGGGTTATCGCTTGTTAACAGAATGATAAGTTTTTAGAAAATTTCTAAACTACTATTGCTTTTATAGCCACGAAGGTTTATACTTAAGAAGTTTTTAGACACTTAACTAGTATTATTTTATGAAATCTATTATGAAAAACACTTACCCCCCCCCTCAAGTACAAATTTTTAAGTAGATCTGGATTTTGGTCATTTCTGCTTCTGGCTATGATGCTCGTTATTGCCTCCTGTGTAAGTGAGGAAGAACCTGTTGAGACCCCAATCTCTGATGCTCAGCAAGCAGTAGCAGATGCGAAGGCTTGGTTTGGGCCCCAAGAAGAGTTTGGGGTTCCTGTATCAGCAGGAGCGAATGCACGAGTAAGGAATCAGATCAAGAAAATCCATTGGAACAAAGCTATAGTCCATGAAGAAGGCAGAGTGATTGAAGTGGAAATCACATACAATGTTTTCTCAGTGCCCATCCGCTCGGCCAAAACGATCAACGACATCAAAAGAAAGCAGAAGGATGCATTTTTTCGATTAATTCTTGAAAGAAGAGATGATGGAGGGTTTGATAAATTTATACTCAAGTATTTTCCTGAGGGATCTTCATCCAACCAGAAAAAGCTTCAGGTCAATAACTATACGATATGGAGTAAAGATTTTTCTGGAGACATACAGATGATCTCTTGGGATGAGGAATTGAGCACAGGATGGTTTGTGCAAAATGGGGAGAAGGTATATACCTATTTTCCAAAGAATGAATCAGGTAAGAAAAGCAGATCAAATGCAAATGCTGCGCTTAATTGTACACCTATTTTGGAAGAAGTTTGCTTTAGCCCCAATTATGCAATAGGAATAGTAAAGTGATCCAAAATCTTTGAAAGGGAATAGAAAACCACGATTTTTAATAGAATTAAATCTCACCAAAATGGTTAATCTGCCGATTGAGTATTCCGACAAGCCAGTCACACCCTTTGGGGGAATGAGTTTGATGAAGCGTTTTGTGGATCAGATTGGAATCGAGGAGTATCTCAGCTCCCTTGATTTACCTCAGCCGGGATCTAACAGAGGCTATGATCCGGCAGATATTGTGACTTCATTTTGGCTAAGCATCTGGACTGGGGCTAGCCGTTATATTCATTGTGACTGGCTGCGTTATGATACGGTATTACAGTC
>NZ_QKZT01000017.1 GCF_003254055.1 Algoriphagus chordae | reverse complement strand
GATGAATCTTTAAGCATCAAACCATGCGGTTCAATGATACCATGGGGTATTAATCCAGATTTCTCCGGGCTATCCCCCTGTATAGGGTAGGTTGCATACGCGTTACGCACCCGTTCGCCACTCTCTATTACCCGAAAGTAATATACCGTTCGACTTGCATGTATTAGGCCTGCCGCTAGCGTTCATCCTGAGCCAGGATCAAACTCTCCATTGTAAATTATCATTATTTATACACTGCCTATAAAACCGCACGAAGCAAATTCTATAAGCCTCTCCCTGTCTGTTCTCAGGTTACTATTTTTTTTCGTCTTACATCACTTCAAAGAACTTAGTACCACTCATTTGTGGTGCTGGTCGGCTGCTGTTATCTCTCGACTTTCGCTCCGTTTTTTCCCCCTTCCTTGCTGAAGGGAGTGCAAAGGTAAATGATTATTTTTAATCCGCAATACCTGTTGCCATATTTAATTTTAAAGTTTTTGAGAAGCTAAGCCCTCTCCGCTTTATCCCCCTTCCTGCCGAAGGGAGCGCAAAGGTAAGAACTCATTCTTGACTTCCTAGCCTCTCGCAAAATTAACTGTTTTTCAATACTTTTTTGAACCGCTATCCGTTCATTCCCCTCAGCCGTTCGCCTCGTTTGGGAGTGCAAATATCTACCTTTTTATTTTAGAGACAATGAGAAATAGTGAAATATTCAAAGATGCCCCCTAACTAGCTGATTACAAAAGACAAAAATTATCAAAGAATATTGTTTCGATTTTAGGCCCCAATCTCAACCTTTCTCAAGACACATTCCGTCAAAATACCCTTGACTGAAATAATCTTCTGAACAAGTAGCCGATGACCTAGTATCTGAAGGAAGGAAGTGGTGGATAGTACTTTTTGCGTGGGTCTTTGGATGAAAACACATACCTGACAGACAGTTCATGAGCACCACCAGATACTTGCTGTCCTAATTTTGATATGGAGTAATCAAAGCTGTATCCAAAGTCCAATCCAGACTCCAATTCAATACCAACCAGGCCAATCAAGGACTCATTATTTGGTAAATTATACTTAGTAGGAAGCCCCCTATACCAAAAACCTAAGATCAAAGGCTCAAAATAAAACTCTGCTCCAATGTCTAGCTGATCAAATGCACCCTGCGACTTATAGTTAAATGCCAATGCCAGCGAACGCTCTTGATCAGTATTATTGAAATAATCATTGATATTCCCAGGAGCAAGATTAAACCTCACCCCTCCCTGAAATGAATACTTAATTGGAAGCTTGTTTGAATTTATCTCCAAATAGCTAATCTGCGGCTCCAATAAATGAAAGGCAGAGAACCCAAACCAAAACTTATCTTCATAATATAAAAGACCTGCATTCAGATCCGCAGCCCGAACTTGACTATCTCCAGTAAAGCCTATACCTGGTTCGCCTACTATTACTCCTTTATCTATATCTAATTGTGTACCCAAAATAATTTCGTCAAACAGCACATCTCTTGACAGAAAACTCCCTTGCGCTCCGACATGGAGAAAACGCTTTTCCCCTAAACGCAGTCTATAGCTATACACCAGACCAATTTCATTTGTCTTACTTTGAGTGAAAGATTCTCTTGCTCCAGAGACAACTATCCCAAAGCCAGAATTGTACTTTTCAGAAAAGTGATCTGCATAAGCAGTATAGGCCACGAAACTTTGATCCAATGCTGGCCATTGATTCCGAAAATTAACTCCCAGCCTCGTCTGCCCGGTGCTTCCAGCTAATGCTGGATTCAGGTAAAATGGATTGGCATAGAACTGAGAATACTGAATATCCTGACTGAAAGCCTGAGAGAATGAAAGTATAAGAAAAAGAACAACTAGGTAAGCTCGCATCATCTGATCAGTTTGAATTTACCTGCTTTCGTAACTTTTTCCCCATCTGTAGCAACCCCATTATATCTATATATATAAATGCCCGCATCCATCAGCTTTCCTTCCAACTTCCCATCCCAGCCGTCTGAGCTCAAATCATCTGTTTCGAAAATCAAATCTCCCCAAGTATTGAAAATTAAGAGTTGCCCGGAAACTAGCCCCTTGAATTTTGGAACAAAGTATTGGTTTTGACTATCAAGAGGAGTAAAGCCTGTAGGGAACATCAGTCTATAACTTCTCAAAATCGAGACTCTTTTAGTAACTGATGTTTCGCATCCCCACATATTAGTAATAGAGAGTACTACATCAAATTCTCCTTTCTTACCATATATATGAGTTGGGTTTTTCTCAGTAGAGACAGCACCATCTCCAAAATCCCAATTCCAGCTTTCTGCACCATTTGGAGATAAATCTATAAACTGAAACTCATCTTCAGGAAAAAAGCCACCATCCTCCTCACCTTTTACACCTGTTCCTTGTATTTCAAACCTGAAATCAGCCAATAGCTCTTCTTCCATAATTACTACCTGCAATGGCTCTGGAGATGAATAACATTCCAAATCAGCATGCTTAATCTGAAGTATGTAGGCTCCCGAGGTTGAAACCTTTTCCATCTCATCATTCAAAAAAGTCTGTCCTTCGCCTGTAAGTTTATAATCATAGGTAAGCGGATCATAATTGCTAATACTTGCGGTGACATCGACAGCCTGTCCTGGGGTGCAACCAACTACTGGTGTAATAAAATCAAAGCCAGGGAATTCAGGAAAACTCACTAGTATGATATTGGAGATCGCTGGGCAATTCTTACGATTGTAAGCTTTTACCAAATACTCTCCGGCAGCACTTGCTGTGTATTGCTCAGAGGTCGCTCCTTCTATAAGCTCATTATCTTTATACCATTCGTATCGCTCATAGATCTCATCGCCTTCCGAAGTAAAAGTCACCGTTTCACCTCCACACAGCCTTGTTTCTTCTATCGTATCAGGATTTCCATTTTCAAAAATCCGTACCGGCTCTGGTGAATCATTGATTTTAAAAGTCATTGAATTACCTCCTGAGCTTTTTCCGTAGTTATCAGTAATCGTATAATAAACAGTCACCTCTTGGCCAGTGAATCCATAATTTGGGAAAAATGTATAATCACCTCCTTCTTTACCGGCACGAAAAACACCTTCAGGAATAACGAGCTCACGATTTTCTTCTCGGCACTTACCCTGAGAACAGATATCTCCGGTCTCATCTTCAATATCATCAATAGAGGCATAAAACTGCAAACAACGAATGGAGCTGTTTTCATTTGGGAGAATCACTTCCTCGTCAGTTATATAATAGGTATTCTCTTGACCTTCGCAGGATGCAACATCAGAGAAATCAACCCCCGTTGGATTTGCAAGTCCTGCATCATTGGAAACTTCAACGACCAAATCTCTAATTTCATGAATGTTTGTCTCACCTCCTGTAGATGCCGCAAAGCCAATTTTCAGATTTTTTGATGGCTCATAGGGAAAAGGAATACCTGGAAAAACAGTAACTGTTCTAGGCTCATTTGCCTCTGTGGTCACTACCATTTCCAATTTCAGCAGATAACCTATCCCTGTAGGATTTGGCTCCAATTCCAAAAACACCTTGCGATAACCCGGAACAGCTGGGTCCGTCACTCTACTAGTTCCAAAGCCCCCCGAACTCAGCGGGAACTGGTATTCCACATCTAGCGCCAATCCAAGTGCTCCAGATGGCGGGTCTTCGGTCATCTTTCCAGCAACAAATTCATAGCCGCTTAGTCCTGATCCACCTTTCCTGATGGAAATACTATTTGGATACAATCTATCACCACCACCTAAAAACCCTCCTTTTTTACCCTCGCTTGAATTGCTGTAATTCCCAAAAGCATCGAAACCAACCCCTAAGTACCCGCCAGTCATTCCAGGCACATTGTCTCTCTGCGTATATCCAAATGCTCCTCCAAAGCCGCCAGTTTTAAAATTCTGGACATCCGCATCAAAAAGGAACACCGTAAGCCCATCGGCTCCACTGCCACCATACATGAAGTATTCGAAGGAAGCTTTTATCCCATAAGCTGGAGAAAAAGGAATATCTATATAAACGTAGCCATTTTGTTCTCGCTGAGCATCCGTTAACCTCAGCACCCCATCCACCAGTCTGGCACTCCCGCCAAAAATCGTTTCTGAGCCTATGGATTCCTCATCAGTAAAAGTTTCGCAGTAAGGAAAACCTACTTGAGCATGGGTATAAAAAGACACTAAGAAGAGTGCTGTGGCTGCAAGTAATAATCTCAATGTTAGGCTAGGTTTTTTGGGATAGCCAAAGTACACTTTAACGGATAGAAAAAAAAAGCCCTTGATTCAAAAATCAAGGGCTTTCATTTGTATAATTATTCGATTATCGCAGAATCGTTTGAGTGCGATCTGGACCAACTGAAACCAATTTGATAGGAACATTCAATTCCTCCTCCAAGTATTCTACATAAGCTCTCAGCTCGGCAGGAAACTCTTCATAGGTATGCATATTTTCCAAAGAGCAATTCCATCCTTTCAAAGTCTTGTAAACTGGTCTGACATCCTGCTCAGAAATCTCAAAACTAAGTTTGTCAATTTTCTCTCCCGTAGGAAGTTCATAATGCGTACAAACTTTGATTTCCTTAAAGATATTCAACACATCACCTTTCATCATGAACAGCTGAGTGACGCCATTGATCATGATTGAGTATCGAAGAGCAGGTAAGTCTAACCAACCACATCTTCTTGGGCGACCGGTAGTACTACCGAATTCATTGCCTTCTTTTCTCATATCCTCGCCATCCTGATCGAATAGCTCGGTAGGAAAAGGACCAGAACCCACACGGGTGCAGTATGCTTTGAAGATCCCAAAGACTTCTCCGATTTTGGACGGAGCAACTCCTAAACCTGTACATGCGCCAGCAGTCATGGTGCTACTACTAGTCACGAAAGGATAGCTACCGAAATCTATATCCAACAGGGAACCTTGAGCACCTTCGGCAAGAATTCTCTTTTTGGAATCCAATGCTTCGTTGACCACATATTCACTGTCAATAAGATTCAAGGTCTTGAAAAACTCTATAGCTGAAAAGAATTGCTCTTCCATTGCTGGCAATTCATCCAAGGGATGACTGTAGAATGAAAGTGTAGTTTTATGCTTGGCAACTAGTGCTTCGTATTTTTCCTTGAAATCAGGACTTAGGATATCCCCTACTCGAAGTGCCGTTCTTCCT
The DNA here is from genome assembly GCF_003254055.1 of Algoriphagus chordae. Lineage (GTDB taxonomy): Bacteria > Bacteroidota > Bacteroidia > Cytophagales > Cyclobacteriaceae > Algoriphagus > Algoriphagus chordae. Next base: position 118,304 of record NZ_QKZT01000017.1, on the reverse strand, counting down.
ATCTTATCCTGATAAGTTGGGCCGATACCTTTTAGAGTAGAGCCAATTTTCTTATCACCTTTAGATTTCTCAGAGGCTGCATCAAGCAATTTATGTGTTGGGATGATAATCGTGGCTTTCTTAGAGATCACCAGGTTTTTCATGTAATCGATAGAGAATTTACCCAATCCATCAATTTCCCTTTGTAGTACAATTGGATCGAGAACGACTCCATTGCCTATAATATTAAGTATCTGTGAGCGAAAAATCCCAGAGGGGATCTGATGCAGAACATGCTTGATCCCGTCGAATTCCAGGGTGTGCCCAGCATTTGGACCTCCTTGAAAACGGGCTACAATTTCATACTCAGGCGCTAATACGTCTACTATTTTTCCTTTTCCTTCATCTCCCCACTGGAGACCTAGAAGTACATCCATCTTCATTTGATGTGCGGTCTTATCTGTTACACTTGACTTTTTGAAGCGTGAAATTTGCGATAAGCCTAGTCAAAACCAAGAGAAAGAGCGTAATTATTTGCAGTTCACCTAAAGTGAAACACATCCACGAAATCTAAAAAGTGATTTTAAGAGCTATTCTACTACTGACTTTTTGAACTGTTCTACCGAGTCAAAAACTGTGAAAATATTATTCAGCTTAGTGATTATCAATAGTTTCTTTACGTGATCAGATGGCGCAGTCAGGTACACTTCTCCATCTTTATTTCTCATTTTGGTAAGCATGGTGATCAAAAGACCAATTCCACTGGAACTGATGTATCTCACTTCACTCAGGTCAACCACAAAATTCTTGGCGCCTTCTTCCACTGCATCAGATACAACCTCTACTAGCTTGGGTCCTACTTCATCTCCAATCAAATCACCCTGAATAAATAGGTAATGAGCAAGCTCATCCTTACTGGTATTATATGTCAATTTCATGTGATTATAATTTGTCTTTCAAGGCTGTTTCTACTTTTCTGTTTTCACAATTCTCTTTGAGACAATTGCCATACAATATTAAGGAGTGGTGAAGTACTTTGAAATTGAGAATTTCGCCCACTGTATTTTGAATATTTTGAATTCTAGGATCGCAAAACTCTAGCACCTGATTACAATCTGTGCAGATCAAATGATCGTGCTGCTTGAATCCATAAGATTTCTCGAACTGCGCCAGGTTTTTACCAAACTGATGCTTGGTTACCAAATCGCATTCGACCAAAAGATCTAGCGTATTATAAACAGTCGCTCGACTTACACGGTAATTCTTATTTTTCATACTGATGTAAAGTGACTCTACATCAAAATGTCCTGTTCGGGTATAAATTTCTTCGAGGATAGCGTAGCGCTCCGGAGTTTTTCGGAGCTTCTTAGTTTCAAGATAGGCTGTAAATATCTTTTTTACCTCTTCGAAATGAGTAGTATTCAAAGGCATTTGCTGGGTATTTTTTCAAATATAACTTTTGTAAGTAAGAAAAGATTCATTGGATCAGTCAAACCTTGAAACCTTTAAAATCCCATCGACACTCATGAGGTTTTCAATCAACTTATCTAAGTGCTCTGTACTGTGCACGTAAAGCTTGATCGTCCCTTCGAAAATCCCTGCATCTGAATCCACTGTAATAGAACGCATATTAACTTTCAATTCATTGGAAATCACCTTAGTTACATCATTAATAAGCCCGACTCTATCCGTTCCGATAATCCGCAATCCTGCAAGAAATGCTATCTCTTTTTGACTGGTCCACCTTGCTTTGATGACACGGTTACCATGATTGGATAGTAGTTCCAGAGCATTTGGGCAGGAAGTACGGTGAATTTTGATCCCTTCATTTACCGTCACAAAACCAAAAACATCATCCCCAGGAATAGGATTACAGCATTTGGCCAAAATATAATCCACGATATCCATATCCTCTCCTATCAACAACTGATCGTGATCTGGACCTTTGAGATTTTTTATTTCCTTGGTAAAAGTCGACTCGTCCTTAACTTTCTCCTGATTAGATTTATTTTGAAGCTTTTGTGTCGCTTTAAAATCCTTGAAAGATTTGATCGAAGTCGGATCTATTGCTCCTATTCCTACTCGGAAGTAAAATTCGTTTGCTGTTTTCAACTCAAAAAATGCCCGTAGCTTTTCCACTGATTCAGAATTGAATTCCATCTTCATCTGCTTCATTTTGCGCTGGATGATTTCTCTTCCATCCAATATCGCAGACTTTTTATCCTCTCGGAGTGCATCCTTTATTTTAGCTTTCGCTCTAGTCGTCACGACATTATGGAGCCAATCTTCTGAAGGTTTTTGCTTGTTGGAAGTCAAAATCTCCACCTGATCCCCATTTTTCAGCTTATGCGAAATAGGTACCAATCGCTGGTTGACTTTTGCACCTATGCATTTAGCCCCTACCTCGGTATGAATCTCGAATGCAAAATCTAAGGCTGTTGCACCAAAGGGAAGCACTTTCAAATCACCTTTAGGAGTAAAGACAAAGACTTCATCATGAAATAAATTCCCTCTGAAATCATCCATAAACTCAATGGCATTCCCATCATTGGACTCCAGCAAACCTCTCACTTGGGTAATCCAATCATCCAAGCCAGATGGACCCTTTGAATTTTCCTTGTCTTTATATTTCCAGTGTGCAGCATAACCTCTCTCAGCGATTTCATCCATGCGCTCAGTACGAATCTGTACTTCCACCCATTGGCCGGTCCCACTCATTACCGTTGTATGGAGAGATTCGTAACCATTAGATCTAGGTGTACTGATCCAATCCCGCAGTCGATCAGGATTTGGTCTATAGAAATCTGTGACAATAGAATATACTTGCCAGCAATCTGCCTTTTCATTTTCAAGGTCAGATTCCAGTATTATACGGATCGCAAACAGATCATAGACTTCCTCAAAAGGGATCCCCTGCTTCTTCATCTTATTATAGATGGAAAAAACTGATTTAGGTCTGCCTTTGATCGTAAAGTCCAAGCCCGTTCTCTTAAGCTCTTCTTCTATCGGTAAGATAAAACTCCGGATAAATTTATTTCGGTATGATTTTGATTCATTGATTTTGAAAACAATCTCCTTATAAGTAGCAGTATCTGTGTATTTCAGATATAGATCCTCCAGCTCAGATTTGATCGCATACAGACCGAGTCTATGTGCCAAGGGAGCATAGAGATACATGGTCTCCGAAGCGATTTTGAGTTGCTTATGTCGTGGCATACTAGCCAGTGTCCTCATATTATTGAGACGATCGGCCAGCTTGATCAGAATCACCCGCACATCATCGGAGAGGGTAAGAAGCATTTTACGGAAATTCTCTGCCTGCTGCGAACTACCGTATTCGAAGACGCCAGCAATCTTGGTCAAGCCATCTATGATGGTCATCACCTTATAACCAAAGTCCCGTTCAATATCCTCCAGCTCCCATTCCGTATCCTCCACCACATCGTGAAGCAAAGCCGCCACGATCGAGGTGGTTCCTAGACCGATTTCTTCTACACAGATTAAGGCCACTTCCAGGGGATGGTAGATATAGGGCTCACCAGACTTACGGCGCATGTCCTTATGTGCTTCAAGAGACACATTGAATGCCTTTTTTATAAATTTCGCATCTCCATCTTTAAGGATTGGTTTTGCGTGTCTCAATAGCCTGCGATAGCGTTTGAGGATTTCTTTTCTTTCTACTTCTATGTCCACTTCAATCATACAGGAGGAATTTAATACAAAAATGGTGGTCTAAGTCCATCTTGCACCAAATGTTAAATATTTTTTTTCTTATGCTATTGCATTTTATTTATTAGTACCTACATTTGCATCCACAATTGGGATTAGAAACATATTTCTAGCCCGAATTGTACGTATTGCGGATGTGGCGAAATTGGTAGACGCACTAGACTTAGGATCTAGCGCCGCGAGGCATGGGGGTTCGAGTCCCTCTATCCGCACTAAATACCGAACCCTCAATCACTCAACTGTCTTCAACAACAGGGAAGGGATTGGGGGTTTTTAGTTAATCTTCATTCTAAAATTTTGAGCTTTGGAAATCACACAAGACAAGCATTCAGCAAATCAAGCTTTAATTAAAATTAAATTAAACGAAGCAGATTACCAACCTAAGGTTGACGCAAAGCTTAAGGACTTTGCCAAAAAATCTAACATCAAAGGATTTAGACCTGGAAAGGCCCCTATTTCTATGGTGAAGAGCATGTATGGCACTTCTGTATTGGTGGAAGAAATCAATACGATCCTAAGTGAATCCCTGAATACTTATTTGAAAGAGCAAACTTTCAAAATCTTGGGCGATCCGCTTCCACAGGATCAGAATGGCTCGATAGACTGGAAAACTCAAAAGGATTTCGAATTTGATTACAAAATCGGTTTCGTAGAGTCAGTAGATCTTACGCTTGATTCTAAAATCAAAGCAACCAAATACACTATTAAGGTAGATGATAAGTTGATCAATGAAACTCTTGACAACTTGAAGTCTCAATATGGTAACAGCACCAATCCTGAAGTGAGCGAAGAAGGCGATCATATCTATGGTGATTTGAAAGCTACTGAAGGCGAATTTGAGAAAACTGTTTCTTTGGATCTATCTAAAATCACTAAGAAACTTGCAGGAAAATTCATCGGCCTAAGCAAAGAAGCTGTCGTAGAATTTGAGGCGAAGGATGTGAAGAAAGGACAGTGGGAAGAAGCTTTCGGACTAAGCGAGGAAGAGTCTAAAAACATCGAAGGAGCTTTGACTTTGACTGTACAAAACATCAATAGAACTGAGATTGCCGAAATGAACCAAGAGTTCTTCGACAAAATCTTCGGTCCTGATATCGTGAAGTCTGAAGAAGAATTCATCACTAAAGTAAGAGAGACACTTCAGGCTAATTATGACAAGGAATCCAAAGTATTCACTGAGGAGGAATTGAAGAAGGTATTGACTGAAGCTGCCAAGGTAGATCTTCCAGAGGCATTCTTGAAGGAGTGGCTTTTGATCGCCAACGAAGGCAAGGTATCTGAAGCAGACGTAGAAAAAGAATTTCCAATATACGCAAAGCAATTAATCTGGTCTTTGCTCTCTAACGAGATAGCTACCAAGAATGAAATCAAAGCTGAGCACGAAGAAGTGATCGAGAAAACCAAACAAATGGTTCGTGAGCAATTCGCCGCTTCTGGGCTTGGAGCTCAGATGGAAGACAGCATGGACATGTTCGTAGACAACTACCTGAAAGGTGAAGACGGTCAGAACTATATGAATATGCTTACTTCAATTCAGAATGAAAAAGTACTTGCTTTTGCATTGGACAAAATCAGTTTGAAAGAAAAGGATCTTACGATTGACGAGTTCAAGGAACTTTTAGATAAGTAATTCGCTTAAATCATCATAAAAAAGTCCTTATTTAAGGGCTTTTTTTATTTTTGCATACCACAACAAACTCGAAAGATGATTAACAAAGAAGAATTCCGCAAGTACGCCATTCACAATCAAGGCGTAAGTGGTACTGCTTTTGACCAGTACACTCAGCACATTGAAAACATGACTCGCTCTGTAATTGAGGAGCGTCCTCAGAATTTCAGAGAGATTGACGTATTCTCTAGATTGATCATGGACCGTATCATTTTCCTGGGAACAGGTGTAGATGATCACATAGCAAACATCATTGTTGCACAGCTACTTTTCCTAGAATCTGTAGACTCTAAGAAAGATGTGTTACTTTATGTCAATAGCCCTGGAGGATCGGTGACGGCCGGACTAGGTATATATGACACCATGCAGTTTATCAATCCTGATGTAGCAACTATCTGTACAGGAATCGCGGCTTCTATGGGAGCAGTGCTACTAGCAGGTGGCGCAGCAGGCAAAAGATCTGCGCTCAAGCATTCCAGAGTGATGATTCACCAGCCATCTGGCGGAATGCAAGGAAAATCCACAGATATGGAGATTTCCTTGAAGCTTATCCTATCTATGCGTGAGGAATTGTATGATATCTTAGCACAGCATACTGGCAAAACCCCAGAAGAGATAGAGAAAGATTCCGAAAGAGATTATTGGCTTAAGGCAGAAGAAGCGAAAGCTTACGGCCTTATCGATGAAGTACTAGTTAAAAAACCAAAATAATGGCTCAAGTTACCTGCTCCTTTTGCGGTAGAAATAAGAAAGATGTAGATCTAATGGTGTCGGGTATCTCTGCGCACATTTGTAATTTCTGCATTGATCAAGCTCATTTGATCCTTGGTGAGGAAGATAAAACCAAGAAGCCAGATGGAGCTAAACCAAAAATAAAACTCAAGAAACCTAAGGAACTGACTGGCTACTTAGATCAATATGTGATTGGTCAGGAAGATGCCAAGAAGGTTTTGACGGTGGCTGTTTACAATCATTACAAGCGTCTTTTCCAAAAGGATGAAAATGATGAAGTGAAGATTGAAAAATCTAACATCATCATGGTGGGGGATACCGGGACGGGTAAAACATATCTTGCCAAAACACTGGCTAAGACCCTGGAGGTCCCTTTCTGTATCGCTGATGCAACTGTATTGACAGAAGCTGGCTATGTAGGTGAAGACGTGGAAAGTATCTTGACTAGATTACTTCAGGCGGCGGATTATAATGTAGAAGCTGCTGAACGTGGTATTGTCTATATAGATGAGTTGGACAAAATCGCAAGAAAGTCCGACAACCCTTCTATCACTAGAGATGTGAGTGGAGAAGGTGTGCAGCAAGCCATGCTTAAGCTACTAGAAGGCACTATCGTCAACGTTCCGCCTCAAGGTGGAAGGAAGCATCCAGATCAGAAGATGATCGCTGTAAACACCGAGAACATTCTCTTTATTTGCGGTGGTGCATTTGATGGAATAGCCAGACATATCGGTAAGCGACTGAATACCCAGCCTATGGGATTCAGCAAAGCAGCAGCTGATGATGTAGCTGATCGTGAGAATCTTTTACAATATGTGACTGCTCAGGATTTGAAAGCTTTTGGATTGATTCCAGAATTGATCGGTAGACTACCAGTTCTTACTCACTTGGATCCTCTGCATGCAGATGCCTTGAAAAGAATCCTTACTGAGCCAAAGAATGCTTTGGTGAAGCAATATGCTAAGCTGCTCAATTACGAAGGCGTTAAAGTTACTTTCGAGGAAAGTGGCATTGATTTCATCGTAGAGAAAGCGGTAGAGTTTAACCTTGGCGCCAGAGGTTTGAGATCAATTTGCGAAGCAATCATCACCGATGCGATGTATGATATCCCATCAGATGATTCCATCAAAGAGTTGATTATCGATGCCAAATACGCACATGAAAAATTTGATAAGTCAAAGTTTAAGCGGCTTCAAGTAGCTTAGAAATAATATGAATATCCGCATTGATGCCATTAGTCTTTATTTCTTTGGTGTAGTGGCTGGAAGACCGAAGACGGATGTGCGGTGTAGCCTCAATGCTAGATTTCAACAGCCTAGAATGCATTTATCACTTTACTGGTAGTAGAGCGGATAGATATATAATTTTATCAGAAGCCTCGATTATAATTTTAATCGAGGCTTCTTTAGTTTCGGTTCTACCCTGAATTTAATGGGAAAGTAAGTTGGGCTTTAAACTAAGTTCTCCAGACGAAAGTATAGCTTCTATTTATCATCGATTCATTTTTCTTGGGAGATTTAACATTCCATACACCTTCATCCATTTTATGTAGGCTTTATCTTTGTCACTTTTTGGCCGCCAAAAAGTAACCAAAAAGCCCCGAGCCTCAGTCTTTTCTTTCCGCTGGCAGATTTTTCATTGATTAAAATGAACAGACAGCGGAATTTTGGTCTGGCTTGCGCACCTAAAAATGACTCCCTCCCAAAACCTGGCCCAAGTCTAAAAATGCCCGAGGGGCATTTTCTTTACGACTTGTCCTCTCGTACCTCGGGAGCTAAGTCATTTTCTTGACGGCTTGCAAACCAGCCCAAAACCGAAAATCCAGAAAGGCTCAGCCATCCGGATAATACCCTTCACAAGCCATCATCTTCAACTAGTCAGCAATCAACTCCATTAAAATCGTGGTAGTACCTTTGTTTCTAACAGGCAACATCATTTACCGATTTTTGCTAATTGATAAAAGGCTGGGTCAAGTTGAACTTGCCTTATTGCCATTTCGGGATTTGATTTGGGGATAATTGGAAAGAGCTGAGATTCATTAAAACAAATACGATAGTAATTGCTCATTTTAGAATAAGCTGTAATCTGATCCTCTCTAATAAAAAGTAGGTAGTAGTGAAAATCTGTAGAATTCATTTCATTAAGAATAAACCTGATCTCAGACTTATTCTTCAAATCCAATCGCGCAAATTTACTGTATTGAGAATAATGTTTAATAACTATAACACTATCCCAATCACTTTTTACAAAGACCTTGGACAAGTCTAAATGTGGCTCCTTTACTCCAGCATCAAAATTCAAACCTGACATAATTTCTTCAAACTCAGCATCATATTCAAGTGAAACAGGCTTCACCCTTTCACAAGAAAAAAGTACCACTAAGCAAATGAGAGTTAAGAGAAGCCTAGGTCTATTTTTCATTCTACAGAAAGTGAACCAAAGTGACTTCAATTTTTTATAACAGAGGAGAGTATCAGTCTAGCTGCAGTTTCCGAAGCACTAGCCTCTCCTATCTGCTCTTTGATCAAATCATATCCTTGAAGCATATGACCTCGGTAAACTTGATTTCCCAAAATCTGCTGTAGTTCTGCTTTGAGATTGGAAATCGAAAAATCTTGCTGTATCAGCTCCTTCACTACTTCTTTATCAGCTATCAAATTAACCAAAGAAATGTATGGCACACGGATCAAATGCTTGGCTATCGCATAAGAAATCGAGCTAGTCTTATATACCACTATCTGAGGAACTCTAAACAAAGCAGTTTCTAAGGTCGCTGTCCCAGATGTCACTACTGCAGCAATAGCATGGGAGAGCAGATCATAGGTTTGATCAAAGATCACTCGTATGCCAGCATCAATACCACGTTGATATATATTTGAACCAAGATCTCCAACTCCAGCTATCACAAACTGAGCATTTGGGAATTCCTTCACCAACTCAATCATGCGATCCAGCATAGCATTGATCTCCTGCGCTCTACTTCCTGGCAATAATGCTATAATGGGCTGGTAACTCAGTTCATTCTTCTGGAAAAAAAACTCATGGGGAGTAAATTTTGAAATCTCGTCCAATAATGGGTTTCCCACATAATGAACCTTCATGTCATACTTCTCAAAAAAAGCAGGTTCAAAAGGTAAGATGGAATAAATCTGATCAGTGGTAGCTTTTAGCTTCAAGGCTCGCTTTTGATTCCAAGCCCATACTTTTGGGGGGATATAATAATGTACTGGAATATTGTTTTCTTTGGCGAAGGCAGCGATTTTCATATTAAACCCACCATAATCAACTAGAATGATCGCATCAGGCTTGAATACAAGAATATCATTCTTCATTAGTTTGAGGTATTTCAGCACTTTGCGGAATCCCAGCAGAACTTCCAAAAAACCCATCAAAGCTACTTCCGCATAATCCACGGCTAATTCTACCCCTGCGTCTTTGGAGTAGCTCCCTCCCATACCGCGAATCTTCAAGTTTGGATTCTGCCCCAAAAGAGATCGCACTAGGTTTGATGCGTGTAGATCTCCTGATCGCTCGCCGGAGATGATGTAGAGTTTTTTGGGTAAGATCAATTATTTATATAATAGTCAGAGGTGGAAAGTAAAAGGTGAGAGGTAATTAACTGTAAACGGTAAGTGGTAAGTAGTTAGTGTTTGATGTTAGTTTATTAAAAGCGAGAAGTATTTGGTGGCTTGATTAAGAACTCTTTCTACAAAAAAGATCAGCCTTATTAATCATGGAATTTAGCATATGATTTATAAGCACACATTTCTCAAGCAATAACTTCTCCTGATCAGTACTAATATATCCACAATCATGCGCTACTTCCACCCAATGCTGCGTCTCGAATTGCTCAGCATCACCATCAGTAAGTTTGCTAATGAAGTGTCTAATAAATCGCCGCTTTCCCCAACTTTCAGCTATCTGTCCTCCAATAGATCTTGAGGATCTTCTAACCTGATCAGTCAAGGAATATCGTTCTTCTGGGGGAAATGAAAGCGAGAGTTTGAAAATCATTGAAGCAAGTTCGCGAGACAACTTATATACCTCAAGTTCTTTAAATGAATTTACAAAAGCCATAGAAAAAGTATTTAGAGTCAAACTAATTCATCAAGAAACAATTATTCCTCCCTGCACAAACCTTCTACTTATCACCTACTACCTTTTACCTAAAATCACTCTCCAAAGTACTCCACAAAATTCCTTGGAGTTTCGTAGAGCGTAAGCTTGTGCAGTCCTCCATGAGTAGTGATTTCATTGACAGCTGGCTCTAGGATCTTCCAGAATTCCATGATTAGGTTTTCACAACTTGCCAATTTGCCTTGCATGAAATCTACGTCGACGTTCAGATTTTTATGATCTACTCGCTCTATCACGAGATTTCGAATAATGGTGCTGAGTTTTTTAAGATCTACCACAAAACCAGTTTCCGGATCTGGCAAACCCTTCACCATCACGATCAACTCAAAATTGTGACCATGCCAGTTGACATTGGCACAGGGGCCAAATACCTCCACATTCTTTTCATCCGACCATTTCGGGTTCCAAAGTTTGTGGGCTGCATTGAAGTGTTCTTTTCTACAAACGTAAATCATCTCTAATTAGAATAGGCGGCAAAGTTAACCAGAAGATGCGTAATATGGAATTCATCGCAAATCAATACTCAAAAAAGAACAGATGTTAACGAAAAAAGCCATTCCGAAAATTCGGAATGGCTTTAGATCATTGCCTATAAGGCAATAGCTTTCGATTATTTTTTCACAAAGGTCTCAGTCATGGTACGAGAACCTCGCTTGTGTCCCTCTTAACCAAAAGAATTTACTTACTTTTTGATTATTCCAAAAACTTGAAATAATCCAATGTATAAATCAAAGGTTGGCGTAGAGTCTCCTCAGTAGCTATGAAGTCATATTTGAGGCTGGGTGAAGTTTGCAACTTCACCCTAATATCCTTACCAATTTGAAATTGGCAATTAACCGTAACACCTATCCACATAGACCATGTCAAATTACAAATTTAGAAAGGTATAGTTACAAACACCTAGTCAACGATGTTTTATAAATCCATCCCATTCTACACCCAGTGGGGGTTTTCTTCAGTGACTGGATTTGCTTGAGTTCTTCCAAGTAAGGGATTTGAGGTTTGGTGGGTAGGGCAGAAATAGAATTTGAAATCGAAGGCTTTGGAAGCTTTGAATTCATGCCACTTGGCAAGTTTTGGGCTTTCAAAAAATAGGATGAAAGCATCAAGAAGACTATAATAATGAACTCTTTTCTCATAGCTGATTTGTAAAACCAAATACATTTACACCCTTCATTTAAAAGTTATTTATCTGATAGTTCATATTATTTCTTCACTTTTTGAATTGCAAATTCTACTATATAGAAAGGTGTAGATACAATCTACACCTAGTCCAAACCATGTTTTATCTACACCCAAAGGGGGCTTTTCTTCTGATTGGATTTCAAAAGTTCATTTTAACTCAAAGACTTCTCTGAACTGGGACAGTATATTTTCATCTCTATCTTTTATTGAGATTTTAACCTCTTTAAGCTGGCCACTTTCATACTCATATTTTCTACTCAAAGTAAGGGTATCATACATGAATGAATCGGCTTTAATCATGTTGTCTTCAATATTAAAGGAAAAGGCTTTCAAAAGTTTATCATAAGGAATGCCATATTTAGTAAATAATGAGGGTATAATTCCACCATTAAACTGATACCCCTTCTCTGTCTTTTCAGGGTTCTTTGACAGCAAGAAATTCAAGTTTGCTAAATAATCTCTTGATAAACCGTACTTATCCTTTATTTCATTTAAAAATACAGTTACTTGATTGCAGTCAACATTTAATAATTCATAGCTCTTTACAATTCTATTTTCCACGTCATATACTGGTTGAAAGAATTTGGCACAAAGCTTTCCTTTATCATTTTGATAAGCAACAGAATCAATAATTTGCCAACCATTAAAAGAGTAATTGATCTTATAATCCAAAGTCTGCCCCACAAAAGACAACTTTTGACAAGTGTGATTTTTACTTGGAAAACCCTCTAAAGGTTCAGAAAAACACTTCTTCAAAACAATCACATTACTCTGACAACAAGCAAATTGACTTGCACATATAAAAACCCACAACAATATTAACCTAAGCCCCATCCCCTTTTATTTAATCTTCCAAAATATAGTTCCCCCATATACTGCTGTCGATTGCAGCCTCATCAAACCTTTGTTCTGATAATTGCCAAAATTTGCCGGTGCTGCTTTTTGTTGTGGAGCCTGAAAAGCAGAACCAACATTTGCCTTCCAAGTTTCAAAGTGAGAATCTGAAATATTCCACCCCATTGTATTCATATGTAATTCGAAACTCTGACCATTATGTAAAACGCTTCTATCATTATTACTTGCAGGAAAAATTCCTTGTTCTTGACCATCCCACATTGAAGCTCCAAAACTATAATCAACGCCACCTGTTAGGGCATTAATTACAGCAGCATTAGCAGTTGTTTTAAACTTACTATTATTAATTTGAGACGGTGTCATTCCTAAGTACTCATTTGCCTTTTTTGATTTCGCTCCAAAAGCCAAGCTATTTATTTGATGAACTGAAGCAATCGCAAACATTTCTTTTTTCAAATCATCTGTAACAGAATTCATCTTAAAGGCTGAACTTTCTCCATAAACAGTAGATGCTTGTTTCCTAAATTCGGTATGTGTAATACCCAAATCCAATGCACCTTCCGAACTTGTTACTATACCATCCTCATTTTTAGTGACACTGCTAGTTACATAGACTTTGTCATCGTCTTCTCCATCATTTCCTAAATGATTTCCATCACTATCATAGTAATCAGCAAACATTCCTGATGGATCGACAAACTTAAGTGGATTGTTCATTACCCATGAGTAAGGAGAATTTGGATAATACGATTCACTTCCCGGATCGATTTGCAAAGTTCTCCCTACCACCGGATCATAACCTCGGGCATGGAAGTCATAAATATTGAGATTTTGGTCATCCATCATCTCTTTACCTTGATAGAGGTATTTGTTCGCCTTGATACCTTCATACTGATACCCAAGCCCTGTCAGTTCCAAGCCCCAAGGGTCAAAGTGTGTTTCCTGTACGATCACCGGGGTGGTGCTCATCACCATCATATTGTCAAACCTGCCTTCCGGCAGGCAGGCCTGACATCCTCTGAAGTTTCCCCCGATAGCTATCGGGGCACAAAGGTTTTCATACCTGTGCGCCGTGGCGTATATCCGTCTCTGGAAATATACATATTCTCCTCCAACACTTCATGTTGATTGGCTGCATTTCTGGTCAGCACTTTCTTACCTACTTCATATCGGTTGCTGTCCTGATCATACAATGCATACATCAGGTAAGCCTCTGGGGCTTCTCTCTTTTGCAGGTCCTTGGCCAGGATATCGGCTAGGTTTAGTAAGGCGATCGGGTTTGCACCACCTGCCCGCTGGTTGCTCAGTGTTAGCTCGTTCAGGTCGGCCACCAGTCTTTCCGTTCCGCCTACTGTGGCAAAGCTACCCGCATTGGGTTTCTGTTCTTTGTCCTCTAGGTATTTGCCGTGCACCTGCAGTTTCAGGCTGTCTCCCGCATAGATGGGCTGAGCTCTCCCTGGTCCAACCATTCTGCCTCTGTTGGCATTCAGCCAGGCCACTTTGTTCCCGCCCGTCGTGACATTGTGTTCCGGTTCGGTCTGTCTGGATTCGGATACCATCGAAAACTGGATTTCTTCGGCCTGGGAGTTTTGGGTCTCCATCGTCGCCATAAAGGTCTGGCTTTCTGATTCCCGCAGTACTTGACGAATATTGCCCAGATGATCCTTCAGATAGTATTCTCCATAGAGTCCATCTGGCTCTGCGACTAGCCTGCCCACCCCATGGATCAGGTAATCCAGTGCTCCGTCAAGCAGCACGATCTCCCCGATGTAATCCTGCGTCTTGGTCAGCACACCGCTGCTGTTGTACACCTTCTGGGTCAGTTTGTTTCCTACAGCATCGTAGGCAAAACGAAGTTGCGCCCCACTCTCAAAGGTGATCTCCTGGGGCAGATTGAGATGGTTATAGGTGATCAGGGTAATTTCCTTGTCCACGTTGGCCGTCATATTCCCGTTATCATCGTAGCCGTACTCTTCTGAACCTGACTCTACAAAGTCTTTTGCAGTATAACCTGTACTTAGATTGTTGTCCTTTACCTGGGATAGACGGTTGCTGAACCGGCCGTACTCGTACTCCAGATCATCCACCACATTATAAGATCCGCTTGCCCTTTGGTTTCTCCGGATCATCGAGTAGATGTTGCCGTTCGCATCGTAGGTGATCCCGTTCATCGTAAACCAGTTTGACTCACTGCTTGCCGAATAGGTGGCCGCCTTCAGCCTGTTCGCATTGTCATAGGTATAGTTGTAAGTCCTTGTTTTAAAGGTTCCGCCGGAACCTGCCTTCCCACCCCAGCTTATTCTGGAGATATTCCCATTATACCGGGGATTGGTCGCTCCACTCTCCTGGTAATAATTCGTCTGGGTATAGCCATTTGGTAATCCACTGCCAAGCGTCTTCAGCCAACCTCGGATATTATAAGTGTAGGTCTGGTTACCTGAAGCTATTTTTGGAAAGGATTTTACTTCCAATTGCCCTAGGTCATTGTAGGTGTTCTGCACGATCCTTCTGGTCGTCCCGTCCACCGTGTGCTCGATATAGGCCAGCTGGCCAATTACATTGTAGACATACGTCCGTTTGATATCGTCTACTCCCGTATTCGTACTCGAAGTCAGGGTGAGGGTAGGTTGACCTTCAAAATTGTACTTGGTGGAAGTTCGGATTTCCCCTCCCAGTTGGTGTTCGGAAATTGACTGGATTACCTGCCCTTTGTTGTCGTAAAACATCGCCGAAGTATAATACTCCCCAGTCTCCAGGTTTTTAACTTTCATGCCGGTCTGAAGCCCGTGTATCCGGGTGCTCGCCTGTGCATCAAAACCTGTATTTACCTGATAGCTGTAGCCGGTAAGGGCTGCATAGGAATCGTAATAATTCACAGTCAGCAGCTCCCCTTCTTCATTGGGCCAGCCATTTGTAACAGTACCATTAACCAGGGAAGCGTTGTTGGACCCAGCTGTGTTCAGTGCTACCTGAAGGGCATCCAAGTTCTGGCCAGTTTTTGTGACCAGTCCTGTGGAAAGCACCCTGCCCAAAGCATCATATCTGGTATAAAGCCATTTGTTACTTATACGCATAACACTATCCTGAATCCCCACCGGACGGTCCTGTGGATCATAGAGAATATATTCCACTCCTTTACCCGGCACCTTCTTTTTGCTCATCCTGCCCCTGCCGTCATAGGTATATACAAAATACTGCTCATAAGCCAACTCAGTGTCAGAAGACATGGACCAGACATCGTTTACCTCAAACAGGTCAATCGCCAAGGGGGGAAGTACCACCCGCAGCTGCCCCAGGTCATCATACACATAATACGTGCTCAGCCAACCAGAATGCCCATCAGAGACAGGAGTAACACAGCCTTCAGTTTTTTTCAGAATCACACGCCCCAGTTTATCGGTGAACTGCACGGTCTGGATATCGTCCTCGTCCTTGGTAATTTCAACCCAGAGTTCATTGGCAGGATAGGATGAGGAAGTTACCGGGAGCCCGTTGGAATCCAAGGTCCATATTTTCACCTCATCGGCTGATGTGTTGGGTCTCCTCTCAAACTTGACTTCCTTGCCAGAACCAAGATACCAGGCTGAACCCGGGGCGGCCTGCTTATCCACCCGATTCAGCGGAGAGGGCTCGAAATCCATTTGTGTGTAGCCGTAACTGCTCCCATAGATCGTAGAGGTCCTGCCCGCATGGTCTGTAATTGCACTACCTCTGAACCTTCCATCCTGAATACCTCCAGTTTCATAATAAGGTAGGTACTCTTTCTCCTGACGGCCAAAATCATCGTACTCAATCGGTGTGATCAGGTCCTTGCCGCTGATGGTCGATGCTTTGCCCACTGTCTGCTTCGGCCTGCCCAGCCCGTCCAGATAGGTGAAATTCTTGTAGGAGTCGCTGGAAGTTCCCCCTGTGACGGTAGTCACTAATGTAGTGGCAGTACGGGCCTTATAGGTTTTGACAAAGTTCTCCGTAGTCTGGGCAAGCGTTGCTGAGGCTGTAACCAAAAACAGGAATAAAGCAGGGATATAATAATGTCTCATGGTCAAAAAATCAGTTTCCGTTGGCGTAGTTGTATTCGTAATGCTCCACTATGTTGCCGTTTTCGTGTATCAATAATTACTATATTCTAATCCCCAATCTCTTTCAAATAATACTCCACTTGCTCGTCCCCTTTCTTCTTTAATTCTTCCATCGGAATCATTTCCTTGACTTCCTTTTTGAGATTCTTAAAGGAACCGATCTCAAATCCGATCTTGAGCTGAACCCTGCTTTTGTACAGACTTGACTTTTCATTGAAAAATGGGTCTATGGAACCCATCACTACAGAGCGGATTACCTTACCCATCGGGATGGTTCTTCCGATTGCGAAGTTGGAAGCCCAGGCTTTCCCATCAAAATCCCTGTACTCATAGCCAGCTGGATTGGTGATGGTAACCTGATTCCGGTTTACTGTGCCCTGAGCAAACCAATTCCCTTTACTGAATCGTAAGCCGGTAAATACACCGAACCCTTCTCTTCTGAGTTGTTCATCGGCATCAAACTGTTTTTTCCAAGAAACCCCTCCCAAAATGGATAACTGCTGGGAAAAGGAATAGGAAAGCCCATAATCCAACTTCAACCCTTCGCCAAAGGAAGTCAGCGGATCATACCAGCCCATCATGCCAACACGGTGAAAAAAAGGTTGTCCCGATAGTTGGTTTGTTTCGAAGAAGTCTGCCTTTTTCTTATTCAGGTCAGATGAAATAGTCTTGATATTCCCAAGTGAATCAACCTTCAATTTGGAAAATTCCTTTCCCGCCTTTTGAATGTATTCTTCACTGATATGTCCGGCCTTCCCGGTTGCAAGCTCTTTTGCTTTATCAAAGGGAATTTCTGAAGGCAGGCCTTTTTTGGTTAGCTCTGCCAGGGCACCCTTTCCGTAGAAGTCCGGGAGCTGTGCATTTCTGGGATCAACCCCTTCTTTCACCACACCTGTAAGCTGTTCTTCCAGCTTGGGCATGAGCCATTCATTGGTAAGTGCCTTGAGATTTTCATTATTCTGATCTATGAGTGATTCCAGCTCATCAACTTGCCTGATATTCTCCAACCTTGCTTTGGAATCTTTTACCCTATCCAGCGTGTTTTTGGTGGCATTCTTGATTTCTTCTCCTGGAATTTCTTCGCTTTCAATTAGGCTTTCCAGGGTTTTGCTTTCCTGTTCCAGCAGGGCTTTACTTCTTTCTTTTGCCAGTGTAAAGAGGCTGTCACGCTGGGTACTGTCAGCGGTGATTTCCTTCAGGTTTTTGAGTTCTTTCCGAAGCGAATCATAGGATTTCTTCAGTGACTGGATCTGCTTGAGTTCTTCAAGGAACGGGATTTCTGGTTTAGAGGGTAGAGCAGAAAGAGAATTCGAAATCGAAGGCTTAGGAAGCTTTGAACTCAAGTTGCTAGGCAAGTTTTGAGCTTTCAACAAACAGGATGAAAGTATCAAACTAATTACAAAAATGAATTCTTTCCTCATAGCTGATTTGGCAAACCAATTACATTTATACCCTTCATTTAAAAGCCAATTTGAAAGTTATTTATATGATAGTTTATAAATTCTCTTTTCACTTTTTGAAATACAAAATCAACTATATAAATAGGTTTAGATACAATCCACATCTAGTCCCAATATAGTTTATCTAAACGCAGTGGAGTAAACACGACAATCTCTAATTCAAACTAGAGAATATAAACAAACCTATTAGTAGGGCCACAACCCCTAATATTACCTTTCCCATAATTGATAAAACAACATGAACAATTAATAATTTTTTTAATGCAAAAAAGGCAGTAGAACTATCTTTTTCATTTGTTATATTTTCTTCAATTTCTTCTAATTTCAAAGTAAAAAAAATTGATTTTTTTTAAATCGAATATTATGATTTATAGATAATATATAAATATAATATCGATACAAAATCGTTAATAAAATATGAAAAACTATAAAACATATTATAAACTTAAATACTAGCATCATTCTTAATCTAATTAATTTTTTCTCTTCTAATTAAATTTAAATTCGTCGCATCATTAGGTACCAATCCAATTCTATTTATTTCCTCTCTCATCTCCCTATCGGAAGGTATTTGTGATTGTTGGTTATTAATATATTCACTTGCTTTATTAATAAACCCTCCCAATTGTTCCACAGTAACACCAAGGCTTTCCGCTAATCCTCCCATTATTTCATCTGACATATTAGACAGATTTACCGGAGCACCTATAAATTTGGTTACAGAGCCTTCCGCCCAAACCCCTCCTCCTATAGCCCCACCAGGAGAAGCAAAAGGAATTAGGCCACCCAATTGCTTTCCGTCAGCAGTTGAATTTAGCTCAAATGAGCCTCCAAGTAAACCTGTAGGTGTTGATCCTAAAAATCCTCCAACTCCGAAACTCACACCCTCCAGATCTTCTAAGTCACCACTATTAAGATATGTCCCAATTCCCCCTGCTAAACCCATACCCGCTGCAGGGCCTAATGATCCAGACACATATTGAACTGCGTAAATACCATCTTTTTCTCGTCTAGTACCTACCGCTAATCCATAGGAAGCACTTGCAGTTAAACTTAAATTACCTACCACAGGTATAATCCCTCGACCTTCTGCTTGAATTGAAACAGCTTCTAGACCTTCTAATTCGACATGGGAGGTTACTTTATTTTCACTAAACGCATATGGACTATTATGTACAAATTTATCAGCTAATGGATCAACATTAAAGAATCGACCAATTTCTGGTTGATGATTCCTCCATTTAAAAGAGCTCCAGTTTAATTCAAATTCATCAATTGATTCTTGACCTTGAAATTTCCATTTATTCTCCTTGATCCCTCCGTAAACATATCCCAATCCTGTCAGTTCCAAGCCCCAGGGATCGTAGTGTGTTTCCTGTACGATCACAGAACTCACACTCATCACCATCATATTGTCAAACCAGACATCCTCTGAAGTTTCCCCCGATAGCTATCGGGGCACAAAGGTTTTCATACCTGTGCGCCGTGGCGTATATCCGTCCCTGGAAATATACATCTCCTCCTCCAATACCTCATGTTGGTTGGCCGCATTTTTGGTCAGCACTCTCTTGCCCACCTCGTACCTATTGCTGTCCTGATCATATAGTGCATACATCAGATAGGCCTCAGGTGTTGTCTTCTTCAGCAGATCCTTGGCCAGGATATCAGCAAGGTTCAGTAAAGCTATCGGGTTGGCCCCGCCAGCGCGCTGGTTGCTTAATGCCAGTTCGTTCAGGTCTGCCACCAGTCTTTCCTTGCCTCCTGCTGCCATAAAGCTTGCGGCGTTTGCTTTCTGGTTTTTGTCTTCCAGGTATTTGCCGTGTACCTGAAGCTTTAGACTGTCTCCCGCATAGATTTCCTGGGTACGTCCCGGACCTACCATTCTGCCTCTGTTGGCATTCAGCCAGGCCACTTTGTTCCCTCCCGTCGTGACATTGTGCTCCGGCTCGGTCTGTCTGGATTCTATCATCATGGAGAACTGTTGTTCCTCAGCCTGTGCATTTTGGGTTTCCATCGTCGCCATAAAGGTCTGGCTTTCTGATTCCCGCAGTACTTGACGAATATTGCCCAGATGATCCTTCAGATAGTATTCTCCATAGAGTCCATCTGGCTCTGCGACTAGCCTACCCTCTTCATGGATCAGGTAATCCAGTGCTCCGTCCAGCAGCACGATCTCCCCGATATAGTCCTGTGTCTTGGTCAGGGTTCCGCTGCTGTTGTACACCTTCTGGGTCAGTTTGTTGCCTACAGCATCATAGGCGAACTCTAGTTTTGCCCCAGTTGTAAAAGTGATTTCCTGTGGGAGATTGAGATGATTATAGGTAATCTGGCTGATCTGCTTATCCGAATTACTGGTCATATTACCATTTCCATCATACAGGTATACGGTACTGTCCCGATCCTTAAAGTCACTGGCTGTATAAGTCAATGCGGCATTATTGTCCTTCACCTGCGAGAGTCGGTTGCCATATCCCTGGTATATATACTCCAGATCATCCACCACATTATAGGCTCCACTTGCCCTTTGGTTTCTCCGGATCATCGAGTAGATGTTGCCGTTCGCATCGTAGGTGATCCCGTTCATCGTAAACCAGTTTGACTCACTGCTTGCCGAATAGTTGGCCGCCTTCAGCCTGTTCGCATGGTCATAGGTATAGTTGTACGTCCTGGTTTTAAAGGTCCCGGATGTCCCTGCCTTTCCACCCCAACTTATTCTGGAGATATTTCCGTTATATCGGGGAGCCGTGGCTCCGCTTTCCTGATAGTAATTGGTCTGGGTATAACCATCGGGCAGCGAGCTTCCAAGCGTCTTCAACCAGCCTCTGATGTTGTAGGTATAAGTCTGGTTGCCCGAAGTTATTTTTGGAAAGGATTTTACTTCCAATTGCCCTAGGTCATTGTAGGTGTTCTGCACGATCCTTCTGGTCATACCATTTACCGTATGGTCAATATAATCCAATTGCCCGATCACATTATAATTGTAAGCCCGCATGATATCTTCCACTCCCGCATTCGTACTCGAAGTCAGGCTGAGGGTAGGTTGACCTTCAAAATTGTACTTGGTGGAAGTTCGGATTTCCCCTCCCAGTTGGTGTTCGGATATTGACTGGATTACCTGCCCTTTGTTGTCGTAATACAATACTGTTTTGTAAAATGCCCCTGTTTCCAGGTTTTTAACTTTCATCCCAGTCTGAAGCCCGTGTACTCGGGTGCTCGCCTGTGCATCAAAACCTGTATTTGGCTGATAGCTGTAGCCTGTAAGGGCTGCATAGGAGTCGTAATAATTCACCGTCAGTAAGTCCCCTTCTTCATTGGGCCAGCCATTTGTAACTGTTCCATTGACCATTGAGGCATTGTTGGACCCGGCTGTGTTCAGCGCGCTCTGAAGTGTGGGAAAATTCTGACTTTTACTGACTAGGCCCGTGGAAAGCACCCTGCCCAAGGCATCATATCTGGTATACAACCATTTGTTACTGGTGCGCATAATACTATCCTGCATGCCTACCGGACGATCCTGGGCATCATAGAGAATATATTCCACTCCCTTTCCGGGAACCTTCTTTTCAATCATCCTTCCCCTACTGTCATAGGTATAAAGAAAATACTGCTCAAAGGCCAGGTCAGAATCCGCCGATATGGACCAGGCATCGTTTACCTCAAACAGGTCAATCGCCAAGGGGGGAAGTACCACCCGCAGCTGCCCCAGGTCATCATATACATAATATGTACTCAGCCATCCCGAGTGACCGTCAGTAACCGGCGTTACGCAGCCCTCTGTTTTTTTCAGGATTACCCGACCAAGCTTATCGGTAAATTGGACTGTCTGGATATCATCCTCGTCCTTGGTAATTTCAACCCAAAGTTCATTGGAGGGATAGGATGAGGAAGTTACCGGGAGCCCGTTGGAATCCAAGGTCCATATTTTCACCTCATCGGCTGATGTGTTGGGTCTCCTCTCAAACTTGATTTCTTTGCCTGTCCCCAAGTGCCAGGAACTTCCAGGCGCTGCTTGTTTGTCCACACGGTTCAGTGGCGAAGGTTCAAAAAGAGTTTGGGAATAGCCGTAACTGCTCCCATAGATCGCAGAGGTCCTTCCTGTATGGTCTGTAATTGCACTACCTCTGAACCTTCCATCCTGAATACCTCCAGTTTCATAATAAGGTAGGTACTCTTTCTTCTGACGGCCATAATCATCGTACTCAATCGGTGTGATCAGGTCCTTGCCGCTGATGGTCGATGCTTTGCCCACTGTCTGCTTCGGCCTTCCCAGCCCGTCCAGATAGGTGAAATTCTTGTAGGAGTGGCTGGAAGTTCCTCCTGTTACCGAAGTGATGGAAGAAGTGGCTGTCCTAGCTTTATACGTTTTTACAAAGTTCTCCGTGGTCTGCGCAAGCGTTACTGAGGCGGTAACCAAAAACAGGAATAAAGCAGGGATATAATAATGTCTCATGGTCAAAAAATCAGTTTCCGTTGGCGTAGTTGTATTCGTAATGCTCCACTATGTTGCCGTTTTCGTGTATCAATAATTACTATATTCTAATCCCCAATCTCTTTCAAATAATACTCCACTTGCTCGTCCCCTTTCTTCTTTAATTCTTCCATCGGAATCATTTCCTTGACTTCCTTTTTGAGATTCTTAAAGGAACCGATCTCAAATCCGATCTTGAGCTGAACCCTGCTTTTGTACAGACTTGACTTTTCATTGAAAAATGGGTCTATGGAACCCATCACTACAGAGCGGATTACTTTACCCATGGGGATGGTTCTTCCCACGGCGAAACTAGAAGCCCAAGCATTTCCTTCAAAATCCCTTGATTCATAGCCTGCAGGATTGGTGATGGTCACCTGATTGCGGTTTACTGTACCTTGAGCAAACCAATTCCCCTTACTGAAGCGTAGTCCAGTAAATACACCGAACCCTTCTCTTCTCAGTTTTTCGGAATCGTCAAACTGCTTTTTCCACGTAACTCCTCCCATCAGGGACAACTGCTGGGAGAAGGAATAAAATAGTCCTGCGTCCAATAAAAGCCCTTCGCCGAAGGAAGTCAGCGGATCATACCATAGATTCACTCCAATTCGGTGAAAAAAATGCTCTGCTTTGAGTTGGTTGGTTTCAAAAAAGGCTTCCTTTTTCTTATTCAACTCAGAAGGAATAGTCTTTATATTTCCCAAGGAATCAACTTTCAACTTGGAAAAATCCTTTCCTGCCTTTTGAATGTAATCTTCGCTGATATGTCCCGCTTTCTCGCTTGCAAGTTCCTTGGCCTGATTAAAAGGCACTTCTGAAGGCAATCCATTTTTAGTCAGTTCTGCCAGCGCATCTTTGCCGTAGAAGTCTGGGAGTTCGGCGCTACTTGGATCAAGCCCATCTTTCACGACACCTGAGATTTGGGCCTCCAGTTTTGGCATGAGCCATTCATTGGTTAGCGCCTTGAGATTTTCGTTATTCTGATCTATGAGTGATTCCAGCTCATCAACTTGCCTGATATCCTCCAACCTTGCTTTGGAATCATTCACCCGATCCAGTGTATTTTTTGCAGCATTCTTGACTTCTTCTCCTGGGATATCTTCAGAATCAATAAGGCTTTCAAGAGTTTTACTTTCCTTTTCCAGCACTGCCTTGCTTCTTTCTTTTGCAAGGGTAAAGAGGCTATCACGCTGGGTACTGTCAGCGGTGATCTCTTTCAGCTCTACGAGTTCCTTCCTAAGCGAATCATAAGATTTCTTCAGTGACTGGATCTGTCTGAGTTCTTCCAGGTAGGGGATTTGAGGTTTGGAGGTTAGAGCAGAAATTGAATTTGAAATCGAAGGCTTAGGAAGATTTGAATTCAAGCTACTTGGCAGGTTTTGAGCTTTCAAAAAATAAGATGAGAGCATTAAACTAATTACAAAAATGAACACTTTTTTCATAGCAGATTTGTCAAAACAAATACATTTAGACCTTTCATTTAAAAGTTATTTATCTGATTGTTTATATCCTCTTTTCACTTTTTGAATTACAAATACTACTATATAAAAAGGTGTAGATACTCCCGACAATTGTCGCGGACTACACCTAGTCCAAACCATGTTTTATCTACATCCAGAGGGGGGGGGGGGAAGTAAAAGAGGCTGTGTTACTTACACTAAGAATTTTTTTCCTTTCACCATATATCGGCCCAATAAATAACTATTCCTAGTCTTGAATTAATTGCGACTCCCTTAGAATAGCCATGTTTCCATCCCTCTGGGGTAAATCTTCCATTTGGAAGCTTGGTAGAATCCATAAATAATCCACTTTTTGCATCAATAACATACAAAATATAACCTTCCAACCCTGTCAATCCGCTATCAGTGCCTCCCCAACCTTCTTCAAAAAAATTAGGTACAGGAAAATTACCCTTACTGCAAAGATTAAAACTGAAGTCTTTTTCAGTTTTAGTCCTTGAATTTTTATCAAATCTAAACCAGTTTTGACTATTCAAATGTTTATCAATTGATAATATACAAGTATCTTCTGAAACATAAGTGGCTTTGGCTTTCTTCTCCAATTCCAACGTAAGTCTTGATATTTCTTCCTTTCCCTCATAAAACTTCAACCATACATGAGGATGAGAATGAGTTATATCTTGGGAAACAATCAATTTTGAATACGATAATGGAACTTTTTCAGGAAAAAAATTTACAAAACTCTCATTAAAATAGTCGATTTCTTTTGGAAACATCAAATCAACTTTCCTTTCGCAGCTTAATAGCATTAAAGAGAATAAAAGAATACCTGTATTTCTCATACTATTTTCTTTTTTTCATTAACGGAAGCAATATTTCAGTATAGAAATTAACTCCCAGATTTTCCCAATCTAAACTTTCTTTCGAAAATATATTACTTCCTAATTTTCTTCGCATACTATATGGAATAATCTGAGTATAATTGGTTCTTACCATCTTCATCATGAATGATTTAGTTTCCTCAGTGCTTTTGATAAATTTCCCAAAATCATCCAATTTTGAATATGTCACTCTACTATCTAAAATTTTCTTGTTGCCACCATACATGACTTCGGCTTTTGGGATCCCAACAGACTCTTGATAAGTTATATCAAGTTCTGAAACTTGCTGCTTTAAAGCTTTATGATACCCATTATCAAGCATAAATTGATTACTAGCTTCTTCAGTCATTAAAGTTAAAGAATTAAGGTCACCACTTATTTGATTTTCCTCAGAATCAAACATATCATCAGCTCCAAAATTCTCCCAACTATCATTACTTGCTCCACCACCTAAATTATAAATGAAATTGGCAATTTCATTCCCATACTCTTCTTGAAGACTTGTGAATTTAAAATCAGATTGTCCTTGAATATTTATTAAGACACCATTATAGTTACTTACAAACCAATCCATACCATCAGGATCAATATTTAAAACAGGATTATCTCCAGTCCAACTATAAGGTGACCATTTTAAATAATTTTCTCCATGCGGATCCAATTGCCAGGTACGTCCAATAACAGGATCATATCCACGGGCTTCAAAATCATAAATATTGAGGTTTTGGTCATCCATTATCTCTTTGCCCTGATAGAGATACTTGTTCACCTTGATCCCTCCATACTGATATCCCAGTCCAGTAAGTTCCAATCCCCAAGGGTCATAATGGGTCTCCTGTACGATCACCGGAGTGGTGCTCATCACCATCATATTGTCAAACCTGCCTTCCGGCAGGCAGGCCTGACATCCTCTGAAGTTTCCCCCGATAGCTATCGGGGCACAAAGGTCTCCATATATCCGTCCTTGGAAATATACATCTCCTCTTCCAGAACTTCATGCTGGTTTGCCGCATTTTTGGAAAGGACGCAACCCGCAGCCTGGCTCCTCGCAAAAACAGTCCACCGGACTGTTTCTTCACGCTCGGCCCTCAACTTCGTATCTGGTGATTTGCTGATATAGAAATATATAATCAATAGGCTACCTTCATTAAGGTATGATTGAATAATTAAATTGAGAAAAATCTATGGATCGAAATTGATCTCCATTTGGAGTCCAAAAGTCATCAACCACCTCAAAACTAGAATAGGGCAATGCAACTTTACCTGAATAACCTGTTCTTTCTCTACCTACTTTATGATAATTTGAGATACAGAAGGAGCCTTTAACAACTGTACCATAAATTGACACTGTTTTTGATTGTCCATTACTCCATTTGATTTTAATTGTTTGAAGTTTCTCCCTATGGCTCCTTACAATATTCTCGAAATAAACTAAGGAATTCAAATAACCATCCTCAAAGCTGTAATCCGTTTTATCAAAATCCAAAAAAGGGTCGATAGCCTGTCCAGAGCAACAATCAATCAAATTATCACTTGAAAAGTCGGACATAAACAATTTGGCCAAATCTATATTTTTAGTCTCCAAAGATTCAGTTGACACTATCCAATAATACTCTTTTGTTTCATGTTGGGAAACCTTGAAATCTTCCTCAAAACAAAGTATTAAAAAAGTATTATTTACCTTTTGTGCAATCACATTAGTGGTACAAAAGATCATTACCAACAAAATTGAAACTCTATTTTTCATCCTTATTGTATGATATATTCAACGCTTTGCGTGCTTCAGGCAATATTATTGGAGATGGTGGACTATTCAGCAATCCTCCACTTTTGTAACCATTATATGGAAGACCTAAAGTATGCAAAATCTCATGCGAAGTAGTTCCTTTTGGTCTTCCATAGTTCAATCGTACAGCATTGCCTATAGTTGTACCGTGACTTCCTCCTGAACCATCACGAGTTATAACTGCCGCTGGTGCCGAAAGCTTCGTCGTAGTTCCAAACGTGGTTTTTGTCCCCCCGTCTGGGTGTAGTCAAATCATCGTCGGGACTGGGTGAAGATTGCAACTTCACCCTAATATCCAAACCAATTTGCAATTGGCTTAGAAACCTTTATCAATATAGGTAGTCTTCGGCATTTTCGACAATTCCTGCCCTAACTGGATTCTCATGAATATACTTCATCCTACTTTCAATCATTCCAGGCCGATACAATTCTATCGCATGATTATCGTGGGTCCAAAACTGCAGGGAACCTGATCGCTTGTTGAATTTCGCATGATCCTCAAAAATCACATTCAGCCATTCTCGTCTGCTTTCCTGAGGATTCTCCAGGATCATTTTCAACAACTTCTTACTTATGAACTTCTTAAAATCCCGGACCCAGTCCGACAGTTTGCCAGCTTTGTGCTGTACTACCATATCGATAGGATTGCTCATAATTATATACCCATATAAATACAAGCGTTTCTCATTCCGGCAATAAGTAAGATTTTCCAGAACATAGTCTCGATAAACTTTCCTGCTAAATACATCTGCCCAACCCACAACTTGAAAAGTAAGAAAATATGGCATTTCTTGATCTCTTATCTGGTAGGCCTCTCCCATAAAATGATGTTTTCCAAAAGTAGCAAATTACAAATTTGTATTGATAGTAAGGTGTAGTTACAAACTCACACCTAGTCAACGCCTTTGTATAAATCAATCCCATTCTACTCCCAGTGGGGGGGATGCGGAATATGGAATTCATCGCAAATCAATACTCAAAAAAGAACAGATGTTAACGAAAAAAGCCATCCCGAAAAATCGGAATGGCTTTAGATCATTGCCTATAAGACAATAGCTTTTCGCTTATTTTTTAACATAAGTCTCAGTCATGGTACGAGAACCAACATCATACTTTACATGTATAGTTTTCGTAGCAGGATCCCAGTAGTTTTCAGGATAGTTTGTTGCATTTCCTAGACCTGAAACAGAGATAACACTTGCGTAATTATTCACTGGATCAATCTCAATGATAGTCTGGTTAGAATAAACACCAATCAAATTGGAAGTAGTTCTGAACTCTCCAATAGTTGACATATGAACTGTGTTAGTTCCAGAACCTAGAGAACCAGAATAGGTATGGTCATAATCACCAGCCCACTGATTGTTAGGAATAACTGCATAAATCATGTGAGAGAAGTTTCCACTTACTACTCCGCTAGATGCAGAAGAGATCTTCAATGGAAGTGCGTAGTTAGCATCAAAACCGAAATTTTCTGGTATAACATCCACATTAATAACAACCCTCTTTTCACCTTTTGGAATAGTAACAGTTACAGAATTACCACCACCTGGTAGGGAATAGCTATCTGAATCTAACATTACGTATTCATCACCACCAGAAAGACCTTGATCTTCATTATAGGCTGGCAAATCAGATGGAGAAACCTCTACAGTAACTTCAATATCTTCTGGAGCATCATAAGCTCCTGAATACTGAACAATCACTTCGATAACATCCGATGGAACAGATTCAAAAGTAAGCTTATTCAAAGGATAAATACTTCCTACCGATACTAATGGAGCCTGCTCTACTAGCTCAATAATGCCAGTAGTTTTGTCCGGATCGAACAAGGGATCCTCGTCCAAACAAGACGTCAGTGTTAGCGCTGCAACACCGAATAGTCCAATTCTATTTAATATATTTTTCATATCTATTTCTATTAATTAAGGATTATTGGGCTTGCCAGAAAATCAAGCTTGAAAACTGATCAATTCCAGTAGGAACGTTTTCAGGGTTCAATTGAAATTCAGAAGAAGCATATAGGTATCTAATTGGCAACTTATCAGCTCTTGGAGAAGAAGATAATATAGACGCAAAGCTCAATTTAGGATCTGCAGAACCATTTACAATCTTAGGATATCCAGTTCTTCTGAAATCAGCCCAAGACTCATGTCCATTGACAAAGTTCAAAGCAACATATTTTTGAGTAATAATCGCTTCCAACTTTTCCTCAGTAGAGCTAGCTAGTGAATAATTCACCAAGTAATTGCTTGGATTCTCTTCCATATAAAGCTCATAACCATCATTAAGATCATAATCATCTCCATTATTAGCAATAATAGCACCTGTCATATCTTCATGCAAATATCTGAAAGAAGCGTAAATCCCATTTTCGAATGCATCCTGATCATCACCAGAAAGGTAACCCATCAAGTAAGCCTCTGCTTGTAGCAAGTAAGACTCAGAAGCAAGTAAGATTGGGAAATCTGCAGTTCTTCCTTTAAGAAGACCATTTGTAGCAGTTGCACTAGCTCCACTACCTGATCCTACAAACCAAGCTGTCTGACTAGCAAGTGCTGCTGGATTGTCTACCAAGTTTCCTAGCTGACCAACTGGAGTATTACTGTTAAAGCTACGGTAAGTAGCAGCACCTCTTCCAGTATCTAGGATTTTGGTTCCATCATAGAAACCATAGGTAAAGATACTTGGGATAGCAGATCTACCTGATCCAGAAAGGGAACCAGCAGCGTTAGAGTGATATCTTTGCCATAATGGATTTTGTTTTCCATCAGTTGCGATATAACCAGGATTAACTGTTGCATCTACTGACAAGAAGCCTACAGAAGTATTCATTGCAGCAAACTGAGTTGCAGCAAAAGAACTAGTCTCGGAAGATGATGCCATTTTCAAAAGCATTCTAAGCTTTAAGGTATTAGCAAATTGAGCCCATCTAGTGATGTTACCGCCAAACATTACGTCAGCAGAACCAAGACCATTAGCACCTGTAGCAGTAGTAAAGATATCGATAGCAGCAGTCAATTGCTCTACCAAGTCCTGATATACTACAGTTTGGCTATCGTAGGCAGGAGTTACATTCTCTGCTCCTTTAAGGCCTTCGCTGTAAGGAACATCTCCGAACACGTCAACTAACATAGCATAATCAAATGCCTTCATTGTTTTAGCTACAGCATTGAAGTAAGCTAAGCTAGGATCTTCAGCAGTAGTCTCTTCGATGTATTGATAGTTGATCAAATCATCATAAGTAGAAGCCCAAAGTCCATTGTAAGATGTTGTGGTCATGTTATAAGTAACAGTCGCACCCCATCCGCCATATCCACCAGCATTGACAGTGTAGCCATTGATCCACATAGCACTAGCATGGTAAGACAATAGCAAGTTACCAGTATTTGTCAAGGCATTTGGCAATACCAATTCGGGCGTAGCTGATGTCGCCGAATTTGGGTTCACATTATCTCCTAGAAATGACTCACAAGATGTGAGGGAGATAAAAGAAGCGAGTATAAATATTCTTAATATATTTTTCATTTCAATCTAATTAAAATGTTAATGAGATAGAACCACCGAAGAATCTTGTTGGAGGTGTATTCGATAAGGTTACAATACCTACCGCATTTCCATCAGAGAAGTTGAAATCAGGATCCGTGTAAATATTTGATTTCGGCGTGAAGATCAACAAGTTTCTTCCTTGAGCTGTAATAGTAGCACCTTGGATAAAACCAATTCTAGACATTAGGCTAGCTGGGAAGTCATAAGAAATAGCAACTTCTCTCAATTTCCAGTAATCACCATCAATTAGGTAATTTTCAGCAACGTTTCTTCTAAATGATCCATCCGTAAAGAATCCTGCACCACCGTCAGTTACTGTTATGTTAGTGTTCTCAATATAGCTACCTGGGTTTTCAGGATCTTCATAAGAAGAGTTTGGAACAACAAAACGCTCTCTGTTGAAATAAGCTGTAGTAATACCTGATCCAGAGAAGTCGAATGATCCACCTCCACTGTAATAAATGCTATATCCACCTCTATATTCTGCAAGAGCATATAGTCTAAAGCCTTTGTACAAGAACTCAGCATTCACACCTAGTCTATGCTTAGGAACAGTGTTACCAAGAGTTACTTGCTCTTCAGCGACACTTGGATAACCAGACTGAGCATCTACGATGATTCTTCCTTGGTCATCTCTCTTATAAACAGAACCAATCAACAATGGATAAGTTTCTCCCTCTACTGCATATACTTGCGCATTGCCACCAGAGGAAATTGCTAATCTATTCAAGTCATCAGCGATCTCTACTACATAGTTATCATTGAATGTGTAGTTAGCACCTACATTGATTTGGAAGTTGTTTCTAGAGAATGCTGTAACATTCAACATAGTCTCCAAACCTTTGTTTGCTACGATACCAGTATTCTGCAAGTAAGATGAGAAACCTGTAGAAGAAGATACTCCAGTAGCAATTGTTTGATTTTCAGTTTCTGATTTGTAGTAAGTGAACGCACCGTTGATTTTACCGTCAAACAAGATGAAATCTGTACCAAATTCGAAAGATGTTGTAATCTCTGGCTCAAGATCAGCTGCAACTAGACGGTTGTCCAAAGAATAACCTGAAAGGCCACCGTAAGGGAATCCCGCTGAAGGACTGAAAGTTGGATCTAACTGGTATGGACCTAAGTTAACTTGACCTACCTGAGATATACCACCTCTTAGCTTCAATTGAGAGAAGAAGTTTCCTTTCAATGTTGGGAAAGCTTCAGATGCTACAAAAGAAACGTTTGCAGCAGGATAGAAGAAAGATCTGTTCTCTTTAGAAAGAGTAGAAACCCAGTCATTTCTTCCTGTCAATTCTACGAACAAGTAATCTTTGTAGGCCATTTTGAACTGTCCAAATACACCGACTTGGCTAGACTCATAATTACCTTCACTTGCTCCAGCTTCACCTACTCTGTTTGATACGTTATAAAGGCCTGGTATTACAAGACCGTTTGCACTTACGTTTACGTTCTTGGATTGATTTTTTCTCAATTGATTACCAAGCAATAAGTTGAAGAACAAGTTATCACCAACTGGTTTTTTCAAATTAACCAAGAAATCGGAGATAAGCTGATTGCTATAGCCAGATCCGTCTGATACTCCACCAGCGATGTCAGTCTTTGCAGCTGAAATCTCCTTAGTGTAATCAGTAAAGGTAAATTTACCAGTAGTGTTCTTATTAGCATAACTTCTATTGGAAATACCTACACGGTAAGTGAAGTCCATCCAAGTAAGTGGCTTGTATTTCAATTCTACGTTACCTACGATGTAATCATTTCCTGACTTCTGACGACTATTGTCAGCTTGGAAATAAGGGTTATCATAATACTCATTATAGTATCCATTTGGATTAGCAAATGGATCATTTTTCCAGTCTTTATAGCTGGTCAATGGGATATGAGCTGGTGTTTGAAGAATTTGATCGTACATACTACCAGTAGCAGTAGTGATGTCATATCTGTTCTGAACATAGTTTGTAGACACGTTCAAGGCTAACTTATCACCGAATTTTCTTGTACTATTGAATCTTACAGATGCTCTAGTATAGTTATCACCTGGCGTAGTACCGTCATTATTCAGATATTGAGCAGAGAAGAAGTTCGTAGAATTCTCATCACCACCAGAGACAGAAAGGTCAGTCTGGTTAGTTAAACCTGTTTCCCAAAAACCATTTTTAGAACCAGTATTAGAATAAGGTACAGTCTGAATAGAACCATCTTCCAATGGCTTACCTATCTCTACCATAGATCCGTCGAACCTTGGTCCGTACTGCTGATTCTCATAAGGTACATATACGTGAGGGTAACCACCTGCATAACCTGATCCAAATTGATCTTGAATTTCTGGGTAGAAACTCACTTTCTCAAGATTTACTGTGTGACCTACTGTCACTCTAGCAACACCTGATTTACCTTTTTTAGTTACGATGATCAAGGCACCATTGGATGCAGCAGAACCATAAAGAGCGGCAGCGTTAGCACCATTCAATACAGTGATCTCTTGAATATCCTGTGGGTTAAGGTTACCTAAAATAGTATTAGGAACAATTACGTTATCCACTACGATCAAGGCTTCGTTGTCACCAGTCAAAGAACGGCTACCTCTCAATATAACACGTACATTAGGGTTTACACCCGAACCTGTTGTATTGATCTGTAGACCGGCTACTTTACCAGTCAAACCTGCCGCTACGTTAGCTGCACGTCCTTGAGCTACATCACGAGTCTCAATACTTGTAGCATTGTAACCCATTTCCACTCTTCTAGATTCGATACCCGCCGCACCTGTGATCACGACTTCACTCAAACTCTGTACATCTGGTTGTAATACAACGTCGATTACAGATTGTTGTCCAATTTGGATCTCTTGTGTATTAGTTCCAATGAAACTAAACACTAACACTGACCCTTCAGTAGGGATTGTCAATGAGTACTTGCCATCAATGTCTGTGGCAGCACCTACGCTAGTACCTTTGACTAATACAGTTGCGCCTGGGATAGGCTCACCATCTTCGCCAGAAGTTACTATTCCGGTTACTTTACGCCCCTGTGCAAATGCCACAGCACTTACTAGGAAAAGCGAAAGCCCTAGGAGTAAAATTTTCTTCATAAGTAATATGATTTGGTTTATATTATGCCCAATGATATTCTTATTGATTCAATATCGCAAAACAGCGGGTTATAAATTTACCTATCAGAGCTAGACCATAGGTGAACAAAAATCTATCTATCTACACATTTACAAAATTAAAATTGGGAGCCTTCTAAAATCATCCCGATTTTCAAACCTTTTATTTTGTTAATCCAATGTTAACAAAAGTTAATTTTTTCTTAAAAAGGCTTATATGGGGTTAATGTGAGCTGAAAGGCTCGAACAAAAACTTAAATTTCTAAATATGCCTTATTAACAAAATTTAAATTATTCAATGGCAAAAAACTAATGCTATTATTGCAAATAATGGACCTTCAAGAGAATTAAAATCTGAATTGGAAAAAAAGAAGAACAGCTAAAACTAATTGAATAAAAAAAAGACGTTATTAGTAGTTGTTGTTTGATGAAAACTTATTAATAATGAGATAGCAATTATTACTTTCTATAAAACCTTTATAGTTATCCTTCGGTTTAAGGCTTGATTTTGAGCATTACTGTTGGGGACCATAGGCTCATTATCCCCCTTGCCTTCCACCATCACTCTGCCCTCATGAAAGCCATTGCTCATCAGATATTCCTGGACGCTTTTTGCCCGCTGCAAACTCAGATTCTGATTATAACTTGCTCCCCCCACATTATCCGTATGGCCTGTGACCAAAATGTTAACATTTGGGTTTTCATTCAAAAATTTTACTAGCCTCCTGAGCGACGAAATCGACTCGGATTTCAAGTCATATTGATCAAATTCAAAAAACACATTTTCAAAAACAAATTCTTCACCTGCAGCGACTGGAACCAATTCCACCTTCAAATCCTTAACGTTCTTGATTTTATCTCTTTCCACATTGTAGATCTTGGGAAGAAAACCTTTTTTCTCCACGTATAAACCTGAGATAGCCTGGTCTGGATACAACATAGTGAACTCACCGGTTTTCCCATCTGCTTTGAACTTGTAAAGCGTGCTATCATTGGTCAATGACACCAGCGATAAGGTAGCATCTATAGGCTCCCCCGTTTTGGAATTGAGTACTTTACCTTCTGTTACAGTTAAGTTTTCACCTAATGATATTTCATTCGGAAATTTAAATCTATATAATAAGGAGCGATCATTTTCTTTTTCAGAAGTAGTCAATTCTGTAAAATAAGCATAGTCTTTTTGAGCAGTTATAAATAATGCTACTTGATCCAATTGATCATTTATAGGAAAGCCAAGATTTTCAGGTTTCGTAAATTCACCATCCACCACTTTGGATAATTGGATATCCATCCCCCCAAAACCTGGATGGCCATTGGAGGAGAAAAACAGGATTTCATTATTGAAAAACATAAAGGGTGAAATCTCATCTTTAGGCGTATTCACTATATCTCCTAGGTTTTTTGCCTCCGACCATGTAGCATCATTTTGCATGATACTGTACCATATATCATTTCCTCCAAAACCTCCTTTCCTATTGGAAGAAAAGAATAATATTCTCCCATCAGCAGAAAGTGAGGGTTGGGAATCCCAGGACCTTGAATTAACATTTTTCCCCATATTACGTGGACGCTGCCACATCCCATTTACTTTATAGGCAATATATAAGTCACAACTACCCTCTGAATCTGGCGCATCACAAGAGGTATAAATCAAAATATTGCCATCAGCGGTGACGGAGCAGGTACCTTCATTATAAGGGGAATTTATCGTCTGGGCGATGCTCTGAGGCTTGGACCAGTTTCCTTCAGGAGACACAAATGCCATGAAGATATCTTCCTTGTCATTATTGCCAGTACCATCTCGCTTGGTAAAAAGTATCTGCTCCCCATCTGCAGTCAATACAGGGAAATACTGAAGCTGGAACTCATTGAGCGGTTCTGGTAATTTTTCCTTCTCAATAGGCTTGAAGTTCCCCAATTGAGTATCCAAAAACTCCATCTGATCCTTCATCTCCTGATAATAGCGAGATTGCCTAAAGGAGGTGTCAAACAAAGGTTCGGTGGCTGCAAATTCATCAAAGGCCTCTTGAAACTTCCCTTCCTTTAAATATAGATTAATAAATACCCACCCAATATCTGCACGGTGTTGCTTAGTCGAATTCTTTCCTCCCAGTCTTGACTTACCAGCAATAGCCGTTTTTTCAGCATCTTCCAATTTACCTTGAGTGATTTGAAGCTGGGCTAGTTTGATGTAGGCTTCCAAAAATGACCCTTCTCGCTTAATTGCCTCCTGATATTTTGCAATTGCCGCATCATATTGCCGAGAGAGTGTCAGCTCTTCTCCTTCCTGATACATTTTAATTGCCTTGCCATCAATGACAGAATAGCTCTGCGCATTGGCAAAAGAAATGGTGAAAAGAAGAAGAATTCCTACTAATACAGGGCGCATGGACTTAAGGTATGTCCATAAATTTATGAGTTTGAAGCGAAATTTTCCATTTTGGGTGATTTTTTGCAAAATCAATGATCACTGGTGTGAACTTCTCCGCCTTGCTCCACTCGGGCTGGAGACGTAGTTCGCAACTAGAATCTACCAAGGCAGCATGCTCTTCTGCGAAGGCAAAATCACTCTGGTGAAATACAACTACTTTCAGTTCGTCCGCCTCCTTATATATAGAGGGATGCGGTTTCTTGAATTTCTTGGGAGAAAAACATACCCAATCAAAGTCACCTGAATAGGGATGAGCTCCTGAAGTTTCGATATTAGTCGTGAATCCTTTTGCTTTCAAAAGTGCCGTCAAAGGCCCCAAATCATACATCAAAGGTTCGCCACCTGTGATCACAACCAATCTGCCCGGATAAGCTAGGGCGTCCTCCACTAGCTGCTCTATCGGAAGAACTGGCCACTTGCCAGCCTCCCAAGATTCCTTGACATCACACCAGACACAACCCACATCACAGCCACCTAGCCGGATAAAATAAGCAGGATGTCCTGTAAATCTCCCTTCTCCTTGTATTGTGTAAAAAGCTTCCATCAACGGAAGCTCCAATCCCTTCGCTACTAACTCCTTCGTATCCATATTCATCTGAATTTTTGATAAAGCGGGCAATTGAACCGCTGGGTGAATGATGGCGCAAAGGTAAGGGTTTGAATTGGAAAATTGTAGGATTGGAAAATTGGAAGATTTGCTGTCTCAATTTTTCAATCTTACAATATTGAAATCATCAATCCTTTCTAATCGTAGGATACTTCACCCCTAGCTGCTCCAGATAGGTATCAAACTTAGTCTCATCGTAGTAAAATTTTTCCAGCTGAGGTCGGAATTGATCCTGTGTCTTTTTATTCAAATATATAGGAGCTTCATCCTCTGCTCCCAGCATAGGCTTATACTGAGTCTCCTTGCTTTGCACATTATTGAAATAATCCCAGGCCTCATCCACCAAGTCCGGCTGAAGTAGAAAATCTAAAATTGTCATCGCTTCTGCTTTTGCGCCAGCAGTCACTCCCTTATGCGCGATCGGAGTCGCCATCGCTATGGCATTTGCCCAGTGATGCCCTGGAAGCCCTGGGATATTGGATGGGAACCTCAAGGTCACCGTAGGAACTACCCAAGAAACATCTCCAATATCATCCGAACCGCCAGATCTAGGCTCAGTCACAGGAAGTCCAAGCGTATCCAATTTGGTAGGCAAACCGTCAACTTTTTCAGACCCTACTTCCTGCTGAACGGCCTTCGCTAAGTCCTGATCTGCATCTGACCATGTCGGCAAACCCACTTTCAAGATATTAGCATACATTTTCTCTGCAATAGTCTTATTGAAATGCCGAGGCCAAGCAGTACCCAAAATTTTCGAAGTCACTTCAGTATCCGTCATCAGAGCCGCTCCCTCTGCCATTTTATTTGCCATATCGTACATCTCCATGATTCCCTCGTATTTCACATCACGGAAGTAATACCAGATTGAAGCTTTCGAAGGAACTACATTTGGCTGATCTCCCCCATCCGTGAAAATCGAATGTGAGCGCTTCAAAGGATCTAAATGCTCTCGTCTATAATTCCATCCCACATTCATCAATTCTGCTGCATCCAAGGCACTTTTCCCTCTCCAAGGAGCTCCAGCCGCATGAGCCGCTTCTCCCGAAAAGGTGTATTCCACTGAGATCAATCCAGTACCAGAGGCCTGCCCATAGCTCACAGCTAAGTTATTTGCTACATGAGTAAAAATACAGATGTCCACCTCGTCAAATAGCCCATCTCGCGTGTACCAAGCTTTTGCTGCTACCAACTCCTCGGCTATCCCTGGCCAAAGAATCAGCGTCCCTCCAATATTCTCTCGCTCCATGATTTTCTTCACTGCCAGAGCCGCCGTAATATTTAGCGGAATCCCAGCATTATGCCCTTCCCCATGACCTGGTGCTCCCTCCACTATCGGTTTGTGATAAGCTACTCCAGGATACTGAGAGGCTTTTGGGATATCATCCAAATCAGAGCCTAGGGCGATAGTGGGTCCCTCCCCATTTTTCCATGTTGCAATCCAGGCAGTGGGAATCCCTGAAATACCCATTTCGATTTCAAAACCATTTTCCTCCAAAATCCCAGTGAGGTACTTGGAAGATTCCACTTCTTGAAATCCCAGCTCTGCAAAGCTAAATATCTTATCGACCATTACTTGACTCATTTTAGCCTCTCCTTCGACCAACTGAGCTACCTCCTGCTTGAGCGCATCTATTTGCTTTTGGGACATTTTCTTCTGTGCAAAAGAAAAATTGGAAAGTAGAAATGACATCATCAAAATGCCCAGACCTCTTTTTGAAAAATTCAGAATCATAAGTTTAGTGGTTAGTTAAGCATGAAAATAACAAAATCTAGGAAAGGATTTACTGAAACTTGGCTTGAATAATAATTATGATCTGCTTAGCAATTATGAATTTGCATTCTAAAGCCCATCATTTTTCCTATTTTTGCAGGCTATTAGCTAAAAAATAAGAAATAATTCAATCATGGCGGAATATACTTTTAAGGAAATTGAGAAAAAATGGCAGGCTTACTGGGAGAAGAATCAAACTTTCCTTGCCAAGGTAAATCCTGACAAACCAAAATTTTATTCCCTTGACATGTTCCCTTATCCATCCGGAGCGGGACTTCATGTCGGCCACCCGCTGGGATATATCGCCTCAGATATTGTTTCTAGATTCAAAAAGCTAAAAGGCTTCAACGTGCTGCACCCGATGGGCTACGACAGTTTTGGTCTTCCTGCTGAGCAGTACGCTATCCAAACGGGGCAGCATCCAGCGATCACTACGGAGCAAAACATCAGGCGTTACACTGAGCAACTGAAGAATATTGGTTTTGCTTTTGATTGGAGCAAAGAAGTGAGAACTTCCAATCCAGATTATTACAAGTGGACGCAGTGGATCTTTATGCAGCTTTTCAACAGCTACTACGATCAAGATGCTGACAAAGCGCTTTCGATTGATTCCTTGATTGAGCGATTTGAGAAAGAAGGGAACTCTACAGTAAAAGCTGTTTGCGATGAAGATACTGAGAAATTCAGCGCTGCCGAATGGAATGCCTTTTCTGAAAAAGAAAAACAGGAAACAGTCCTTAAATATAGATTGACTTTTCTAGCCGAAACTACCGTCAACTGGTGCGCGGCATTGGGGACAGTTCTTTCTAACGACGAAGTCAAAGAAGGATTCTCTGAGCGTGGCGGACATCCTGTAGAGCGCAAGAAAATGATGCAGTGGTCGATGAGAATCACTGCTTATGCAGACCGCTTATTACAAGGTTTAGATAAATTGGATTGGTCTGAACCTATCAAAGAAATGCAGCGAAACTGGATCGGTAAATCCATAGGAGCTGATGTAGTATTTCAAGTAAAAGACTCCACAGAGACCATCAAAGTATTTACCACCCGAGTGGACACTATATATGGTGTAACTTATTTGGCTTTGGCACCAGAGTCTGAGCTAGCAGCAGCTTTGATCACTGAAGATCAGCGAGCAAAAGCTGAAGCATACATCGAAGTTGCCAAAAACCGCTCGGAGCGCGAGCGTATGAGTGATGTCAAAACCATCTCTGGCGCTTTCACTGGTTCCTATGCGATCAACCCATTCAACGGAGAAGAAATCCAAGTTTGGGTGGCTGATTATGTTTTGGCTGGATACGGTACTGGCGCAGTGATGGCAGTACCTGCTCATGATGAGCGAGATTACAACTTCGCAAAGCACTTCGATCTGGAGATCAGACAGGTGATCGAAGGCTCAATGGAAGAAGGTTCTTTCCCTGGAAAAGGCGGTTTGATCATCAATTCAGGCTTCATTTCCAATTTGTACATGAAAGATGCTATGAAAAAAGCCATTGAGTTTTTGGAAGAAAAAGGCATCGGAAAAGGCAAAATCCAATATAGAATGCGTGACGCTATTTTCACACGTCAGCGCTATTGGGGTGAGCCGTTACCTGTATATTTCAAAGAGGGATTACCTTATTTGATTGAAGAAAAGGACTTGCCTTTGGTATTGCCAG
Source organism: Algoriphagus chordae (assembly GCF_003254055.1). Taxonomy (GTDB): domain Bacteria; phylum Bacteroidota; class Bacteroidia; order Cytophagales; family Cyclobacteriaceae; genus Algoriphagus; species Algoriphagus chordae. The sequence continues at coordinate 78,756 of NZ_QKZT01000017.1, read as the reverse complement.
CCGTAGACAAATACCTGCCGACTGAAGATGGTGAGCCTCCACTTGCTCGCGCAAAAGACTGGAACTATAAGACTTCGGACGGAGAATTCCCTCTAGAAAGAAGTACCATGCCAGGCTGGGCAGGATCAAGCTGGTATTTCTTCAGATACACAGATCCGAAAAACGAAACCGAGTTTGCGGACAAAGCAAAAACGGATTACTGGGGTGCTGTAGATTTATACATCGGAGGTTCTGAGCATGCGACAGGCCACTTACTTTACTCTAGATTCTGGACCAAATTCTTGTATGATCTTGGAGTAGTGAGCATCGATGAGCCATTCCAGAAAATGATCAACCAAGGCATGATCCAAGGAAGATCGAACTTTGTCTACAGAGTAAAAGGCACCAATCAGTTTGTAAGCCATGGCTTGAAAGACCAGTATGATTCCTTTGCGATGCATGTGGACGTAAATATCGTTTATAACGATCAGTTGAATCTGGAGAAATTCAAAGCTTGGAGACCTGATTTGGCGGACGCAGAATTCATTTTGGAGGACGGCAAATACATCTGTGGATCGGAGGTGGAGAAAATGTCGAAGCGTTATTATAATGTTGTGAATCCAGATGATATTGTAGAAAGGTATGGCGCAGATACATTGAGACTGTATGAGATGTTCCTAGGTCCTTTGGAGCAATTCAAACCTTGGAACACCAATGGAATCGACGGTGTATATAAGTTTTTAAGAAAGCTTTGGAACCTCTACCATACCAGTTCTGGCGAATTCCAGGTTTCGGATGCTGAGCCAAGCAAGGAAGAATACAAAGCACTACATAAGGCTTTGAAGAAGATGGAAGAGGACATGGAGCATTACACCTTCAATACCTCTGTCTCCAGCTTTATGATCTGTGTAAACGAGCTGACAGCCTTGAAAACCAACAAACGTGCGATTTTAGAACCGTTAGCATTATTGGTATCTCCATATGCACCGCATATAGCGGAGGAACTTTGGAGTTTGCTTGGTCACCAAGGATCAATTACAGAATCCTCATTCCCTGTTTTTGACGAAAGTCATTTGAAGGAAAGTGCCTTTGAATACCCAGTGATGATCAATGGCAAAATGAGAGCTAAAATCAATTTAGACCTTTCTCTGACCAAAGAGCAAATACAAGAAGCTGCTCTGGCAGATGAAACTGTCATGAAATGGCTCGAAGGAAAAGCTCCTAAGAAGATCATTGTTGTACCAGGTAAGATTGTAAACTTGGTAGTCTAAAGAAATCTCAAAAGGATAATCAAAGCTCAATCTACGACAGGTTGAGCTTTTTTCGTGTTATCTTGATTCAGCGTATATTTGGAACATGAACCTTATCCATAATAATGTAGAAGCTATTTATTCTCTTTGTGAAAAACACAAAGTAGAAAAGCTTTATGCATTTGGCTCAGTCCTCACTAATTCATTTGATGAAGAGAGTGATGTGGATTTTGACAAATTGAATATTGAGGATTTTGCTACTAATTATTTCGAATTCAAATTTGCATTAGAAGATCTTTTTAACCGTGAAGTCGATCTCATAGAACGTGAAGCTATTCACAATCCTTATTTCAAAGAAGAACTGGAAGAGTCAAAACTGTTAATTTATGGATCGTAAGATTAAAAGTTTTCTTTTCGACATAGTCACCTGTATTGATGAAATTCACGATTTTTTTGATGGTCAAGAAATAGATCTGGATTCTCTATTAGGTGATAAAAAAACAGTTCGTGCCGTTGAAAGAAATTTAGAAATAATCGGCGAAGCGACTAGGCGAATACTAAGTTCATCTCCTGAGATTTCTATTTCAAATACTAAAGAAATAATTGGAGCTAGAAATATTATAGCTCATGAGTACGGAACTATCTCCTATGAAATCGTAATTAAGATCATCAAGAAACATCCGCCTGTTTTGAAAAAAGAAGCACAATTACTTCTTGAAGATCAATGATCATCTACACCTACCCCGTTCGTACAGCTTTTACCGATCGCGACTTAAAGATGATCAGCCCAGAAATGGCTCGAAGGAAAAGTTCCTAAGAAAATCATTGTTGTGCCAGGTAAGATCGTAGACTTGGTAGTCTAAGATAATCAAAGCTCAATCTGCGATAGGTTGAGCTTTTTTGATTTATTACGAAAAATGATATTATAATCGTTTTTCTTTATCTTGAGAAATGGAGGAGAGGCTGGAAAATATCCCAAACATTATAAAATACTGGAAAGATTCTTCTGAGAAAGATTATCATACCCTGCAAAATCTCATTAAATCCAAGAGATTATAGTTGGAGCTTATTTATAGGTCATTTAGTTCTCGAGAAGTTATTGAAGGCTCATTATGTAAGATCAAATGCAAAACATCCGATTTTTATACATGATTTACTTCGATTAACTACTAAAACAAATCTAAGCGTCACAGAAGAATTTAAAGATTGGCTAGATGAAATAACTACCTTCAACTTGAACGTGCGTTATGCTAATTATAAAAAAGATTTTCATCAACTTTGTACAAAGGAGTTCTCGGAAACGTGGGGTAAACGAATAGAAGAGCTTAGAAAATGGCTGATCAGCGAATTATAACTATACTTAACAAATACATCGAAAGCATCCCTCAAGCATTCGGACTAAGAAGTGCCTTCCTTTTTGGATCCTATGCGAAAGGATCTCAAAAGGAAGAGAGTGACCTAGATATTGCATTGGTCCTTGACCACATGGATGATTTTTTTGAAACTCAAATGAAGCTTAGAAAACTACGTAGATCCATAGATCTCAGAATAGAGCCCCACCCTATTAAGACGAAAGATTTTAATGCCAAAAACCCATTTGCTTTGGAAATAAAAGCCACAGGAATCAATTTGATCTAAATTCTTACTTTTATTTTCCTCTGCTTTTTATCAATGATCATCTACACCTACCCCGTTCGTACAGCTTTTACCGATCGCGACTTAAAGATGATCAGCCCAGAAATGGCTATTAAGGGAATTGAATTCACACAGAGCCCTATAAAACTCCCTTTCTACTTTATCTTACAGTTCTTTCAACTGCTATGGAATCTATCCAAAACTAGCCAATACCTCTGCTTTTTTGGGGGCTATCATTCTGTACTTCCTGTCTATTTTGGAAAATTTTTTAATAAAAAATGCATCATCCAAGCCGGTGGCACAGATTGCATGAATATGCCAGAAATCGATTATGGCAATTTTCGGAAAAAATGGCTTCGAAAAGCAACCGTTTACAGCTTCAAAAACTGCAGTAAGATTCTCCCCGTGGCAGAAGCACTAGTAAAACAGGAATATAGGTATGATCCATCTATCTCTCCCAAGCAAGGTCTACTAAATTTAATCCCTGACTTAACCACTCCTATTCAGGTTGTCCCAAATGGATTTGACACTGATTTTTGGCAAGACCAGGGATTAGCCAGAAAACCAAAATCGCTTATTTCAGTAGCAACAGGAACTTCGAAACATTCCAGAGCTATAGTAAAAGGTTATGATTTGATAGAGCAGCTAGCCTCGCTGCACCCCGATTTGAACATTACCTTGGTGGGAGACGAAAACTATTTTTCACCCTACTCCAACATCAGAGCTATTGGCAAACAATCAAGAGAAGACTTGCTAAAACTTTACAACTCACACCAAGTTTACCTACAGCTTTCGACTTCAGAGGGTTTCCCAAATGCCCTAGGGGAAGCGATGGCTTGTGGCTGCATAGCTATCGGTTCTGCGGTAGGCGCAATCCCAGAAATCATCGGTGAAGATGGCCTAATCCTAAAAACCAAAAACTATCATCAGCTAGAATCTATACTGCTTCCTATTTTGAAAAATGATCAGGCTGATACCCAGAAAAAAAACAGGGAAAGGATCGTAACCAATTTCAGTTACGCTAAAAGAAAGACGCGTCTAATGACAGAATTATCAAGTTAGGTAGGGATCAATCACAGCTTAGGTCGAAAAAACAGAAGGAAACCCAAGTTTAAAGTGCTCACAATCACTATAATCACACAAAAATCTACCGTAAACCAGGATTTTCGTTGTAATACTGAAAAGAGCTATTTCGAAATTTTAGTTAGGCATTTTGAAAATATACCAAATTTTAGCACTAACTGGATGAAAGCAGATTTATTAACGCTTGTTAACCGGTTTTCAAGAAGTTGACACAATTTTGATCTAAATCAAAGATTTTTTTAACCACATTTCCACATCTCAACAAAACCTATAAAATCATACGCATAAAAAAAGGGAGCTTTTTGGAAAAAGCTCCCTGGAGTGGGTCTATTGTCAATCATCTAAAACCAAATATACTTTTGTAATCCTTGCTGTGTATTTGTTTTTTTGATCTTGATACTTCTTTAAACATAGTGAAAATGTTTTAAACCGCCCAAAAACAAATAATTATTTTTCAGCAAACAACTATCGCGAAGCAATCAATACACGGAAACTTCTAATGTAATCCCTGCCTATCATTGCCACAAAGCATATTTTCAGTTGACAGCTATTTTTTCAGTATCTTCAAAAGTGTAATCAATTACTATGAAGAAATTATTTATTGTTATGGGAGTGGTCGCGCTGATTTATTTTGCCGCTACGCTGATTGTACCACCTTACATTGAATCTCAAAGAAACCCAGTCAAATCGCCCCCTCCCTATGCGGTATCAGCAGAAGCCCAAGCGATGTACGATCGACTGGACTTCATTGCAGATTTGCACTGCGATGCATTGCTTTGGGGAAGGAATCTGACCAAAAGGGGAACAGGTGGACAGGTAGATTTCCCGCGAATGCGAGAAGCTAATGTCGCTTTGGAAATGTTTACCATCGTATCAAAGTCTCCGGCTGGACAGAATATGAAAAGCAACACGACAGATGCTTTTGACAACATTACTCCACTCACCATTGTCAAGGGCGAATCTCCAGCCAACTGGTTTAGCCTGATCAACCGCACGCTTTCTCAATCCCAAAAACTCGCTGACTTTATTGAAGAGGAAGAAGGAAAAGCAATTTTTGTGAGAAACAAAGCAGACTTCGCACGATTAACCGAAGCCAGAAAAAGTGACAAATCTATTATAGGTGGAATGCTGGGAATCGAAGGTGCTCATGCGCTAGAGGGTGATATCGCCAACTTGGACAGAGTATATGAAGCCGGAGTCAGGATGATAGGGCTAACACATTTTTTCGACAATGAACTTGGCGGCTCAGCCCATGGTCAAAGCCAAGACGGATTAACCGAGTTCGGCAGAGAAGTGGTAAGAAAAATGAATAAACTTGGGATTTTCGTGGACCTAGCACACTGCTCCCCCGCCATAGTAGACGATGTATTGGAGATGACTACCATGCCTGTGATCGTTTCTCACACCGGCGTGATAGGAGTTCTAGACTCTCAGCGAAACCTCAGTGATCTGCATATTCAGAAAATAGCCGAAAATGGCGGAATCATAGGAATCGCCTTCTTCGATGAAGCTGTGGGAGTTCCTGAGCTACCAAACATCATTGCGTCTATTATGCATATTCGTGATTTGGTAGGCATTGAGTACGTCGCGCTTGGTTCTGATTATGATGGCGCAGTTGCTGTTCCTTTTGATATTACAGGCTTCCCACTTTTGGTAGAAGGAATGATGAATGCAGATTTTAGCGAAGCTGAGATCAAAGCCGTAATGGGAGAAAACGTGAAAAACTTCATGCTCAAAAACCTGAACTAATGAACGAAGCTCACATCCATCAAGAGAGTAAATACTTCCAAAAACTGCAAGAATATCTTCGCGAGTTTGTGTACGGAGGAATTGATGGAGCAGTGACCACCTTTGCTGTGGTCGCCGGTGGGTTCGGAGCTGATCTGGATTCAGGCATCATTATCATTTTGGGATTCGCCAATCTACTTGCTGATGGATTCTCCATGTCTGTGGGAGCATATCTATCCGCCAAAAGCGATAATGAGAACTATAAAAAACACGAATCAATCGAATACTGGGAAGTAGAAAATCTTCCTGATAAGGAGCGAGAAGAGATCACTGAGATCTATAGGGCAAAGGGATTTCAGGGAGACTTATTAGAAAAAGTTGTGGATCAAATCACTTCCAATAAAGACCTCTGGGTAGCTGAGATGATGAAAGACGAACTCAACCTCATGGAAGAAACAAAAAGTCCGTTTAAGATCGGAGTAGCAACTTTTGTGTCTTTTCTTATAGTTGGATTTATCCCATTGCTAGTTTATCTATGGACATTTTTCTATCCATCCACTATTAATATTTTCTTCTGGACAAGTGTACTTACAGGATTAGCATTTGTAGTAATCGGAGCTTTAAAGTCTATAGTAAATCAAACATCAGCAATTAAAAGTATTGCAGAAACTGTCGCTCTAGGTCTTCTGGCTGCAATTGTCGCCTATTATGTAGGTGACATTCTTGAAAACTTTTTTATAAAAAAATGATATGCAAACCATAGATGAAGTACTGGTCCGGATGGATCAAATCGTAGCCGAATGCAAAGCCAAGCAATCGCGAATTGGCTATTTCGCCATCCTCTATCGACAAGTGACTCGCAGAATTCGAGATGGTATCCTTGTTCGGGAGTTCGAAGACAATGAGCGGATGGAAAAGCTTGATGTGCTTTTTGCTGGTAGATTCATTCATGCCTATGACTTATGGAAGACTGGTCAAAACCCTACTAATAGCTGGCTGCTAGCATTTGAAGCGAGCAAAGGCACTAAGCACCTGGTTCTTCAGCATTTGTTTTTAGGAATTAATGCACATATCAATTTGGACCTAGGAATTTCTGCTGCTGATACCATGGGAACCGAGCCTATTGATGGCATTCAAAATGATTTTAATAACATCAATGCGGTGCTGGGAGAGCTAGTCGATGGTGTCAAATCAAATATTTCTGCAGTCTCGCCGATTTTCGGCTGGTTAATTCCATTAGCAAAAGGACGTGATGAAATGCTGCTCAATTTCTCAATTCAGCTTGCCCGAGATGGAGCATGGAAATATGCCGGAGAGTATTATGCCTGCCCAGATAGGAATGTTTCAATTCAGGAACGTGATTCAAAAATCGCTAAGCTGGCAAACAAGCTGATCAACCCTGGTAAATTCTTGTTATTTATGGTGAAAATGGTAGGTTTTGCTGAATGGAAATCTGTCAGCCGCACCATGGATCAACTGGATATGGTGGTGAAAAAAGCACAAACTATTTAGTACAACAGAAGTCTAAAAGATGTACTCCTCCAAAAATTTCTCACATCCCATCATAGGAATTTGAGAGTAATAAAAACCATCTGAATCTTCGGTCACGATCAGTTCACAATCACTCCCCAATGCCGAATAATATTCCAAGCCATCTTCAAAATCCTGTACTTGTCGATTAGACAAGGCTTGATTACTGACAGCTTGATCCACGGTAGTCATAGAAATCTTTTTAGACAGCATCTCTATCTTCAATTTGGCTATCTCGGCACCAGATTTCTTTTCCGAAAAATAGAAGGCTATCGCGAGGCAAATCGGAGAAGTATAAAGTTGCACTTCCCTTCTATCTGCCAAACTTAGTACCCTTGAAGAAATGGGGAATAAAGGATATTCTTTGTTGAGCACCGAGATGATCACATTAGCATCAAGGAAGACTTTCATTTCTTAGAAGAAAAGAATTCATCTTTCAAGTCCTTTCTATTCGGAGTCCTTCGATATTCGATTCGCCCTTTAGCCACAAAATCCACCCAATCTGATACTGGCAAATTTTCTAGGGATTTGTAGTTTTTTGAGGTGATCTGAGTGTATAGATATTCTGTCAACCTAGAAAGACTGATGTTGTTTTCTTCAGCAAAAGACTTTGCCCGATCGATTACATCTTTGTCGAAAGACAGAGTGACTTTGGTATCCATAGCACAAAATTTAAACTACGTAAAGATATTATTTTCTATACGTAAAGCAAATTTCTCGGAATATTATAGTTTTCGCAAGACGCTACAAATCAGCCTTCAAACACATAAAAATCGATAAAGTATCTATCAATTTAGCATCTAGCTAAAGCTTAAATTCAGATTCAATTCTAGAAATCTCCGATTCAGTTTGAGCCTTGTTTGTTCGATTGGTTTTTTCCTTCTGTAGATCCGTAGCGTAGAAATGAGTATCGTGGAAATATCCAACTCTAGCTTCTGATTCTCCCTTGGCAAAAGTCCATTTCTCACCTTTGAACAGCCGAACCTTGTCTTCATGAAGTTCCAAATACTCATCATAAGGCCCACGTGGTGAAATCAACTTCACAAAAATCGGAGCAGTCTCAATCGCTACAAAAAGTAACATGATGAAGATATTTGCCATCGCCATTGCGGAACTTTCCTTAGTCAATGCATCCAAAGCTTCCATCCTTGCGGCTAATCCATCGAAGCCTTCAATGCCTGGTTGCTGCTTTTCAAATTCAGCCTGACGTAAGGCGATAAACTCACGAATCTGAGCTTCAAGCGTATCAATTCGTACTTGACTTCTAAGTCTCAGCTCATCGAGAGTCACTTGAGCTGCATCGAGTTGCTCTTCCTTTTTCTTAGCATTTGTTCCCAGTCCGACTATACCACTGGTACTCGCCGTTTTTTCTCCAAATCGTTCTGCATCATATTCAGTTTGGAGTTGATTTCTATAGCTTTCAAAGGCCGCCACTTCAGCTTGGACTGTATCAATTTTGGCTTCTAACTCTTGAATCTCGGGAAAACCCTTTGCCAGGTTCAATTTAGAATCAGTGATAAACTGAGTTCTTTTTTCATCAATCTTACGATCAATTTCCCGCTCAAACATCTTCAATTCTAGCGGCTTTGAGATCACCAAAGCAAGCAATACTGCCAGCACCAATCTAGGAATGGCGAGCTTCCACTCAGCCCAAGCCTTTTCTTTCTTTCTCATGCTTGAAACGATGAACCTATCCAAATTGAAGATCATCAAACCCCAAAGTAATCCAAACAAGATAGCTGGCCAAATGGATTGAAAAACCGTAAACAGAGCATAACCTGCGGCCAAAGCAGCTAGGACTCCAGTGAAAAAGACCGTAGCTCCAATACCTACATATTTATTTGATTCAGTGGGTGATCTCTTAAGTAGGGAGAGATTAGCGCCGCTGCAAAACCAGAAAAAGCGAGTAATATTATTCATAAACAGTAATTGGTTGACTCAAATACACAACGCTAAAACTTCACCAAAAACACAGTATTTCTAAGTACAGAAGAGAATTGTGACGAAAGCTTGGAAAAACCCTCATTACGTCCAATTAGAGGGCATTTGCTGTGATGAAAAAATCCCTAGCCAATTCAGAGGTCAAAAGTAGATTTTGTACGACCTGTACGAAAATGCTCGTTAGCTGCACGATTTTGATCAGGTTCCATGCTATCAATCAATAATTTGAAATCTCAGATTCAAGGAATTACTATTTGCTTGACTATATTTAATCTATGAAGAAATTAATATCAGCTTTCGTTTTAATCTTTCTGATCCAATTCAGCTTTGCTCAGGAACTGCCATTTCAGGAGGAGGTAAATAATAGAGCAAAAGAAATCGACGCCGCAGGCTGGGAAAAAGGAAGCGCTGTATTTACGGGGAGTTCTAGTGTAAGAATGTGGAAAAATCTTCAAGAGCAATTCCCTAATACACCCATTATCAACTCCGCCTTTGGGGGATCTCAAGCCGATCAATTGTTGATGCATTTGGATAAAACAGTATTAAGATTCGAACCAGCAAAGGTCTTCATCTACGAAGGTGATAACGATATAAATGCCGGACAAGAAGTCTCCCTTATCATGAAGAACCTAGATGAACTTACTTCGAAAATCCACGCGAAGTATCCAAACGCAATCGTGAACTTAATCGCTGCAAAACCAAGTCCATCTCGCTGGGAAAAGAAAACATCTTATGAGGCACTCAATGATTTAATTCGCCAATATGCCACGACTCATGATCAGGTGAATTTTGTAAATGTGTGGGATATCATGCTAGATGATACCGGAAAGCCTAGAGCTGATATTTTCATAGGAGACAATCTCCACATGAACGAAAAAGGTTATGAACTTTGGAAAGAGATTTTCACTCCCTTTATGAAGTAAAACGCCCCAATTTAAAACTGATAACTCAGTCCCAAAACCACTTGCTCTGAGCGAAAATCATCCTTTCGCTTGAGCACCTGATCCAGATTCAATTTCTGATCATTCATCACACGCTCATAGCGCAGGTCTAAGCCCACTGGCCCAAAGTTTATACCTAGGCCAAACTGGTAACCAAAAAGCACATCCTTGTTCGAAGGACTGTCAAAAAAATCATCGTAGTTGTCATCCAAAATGTAATGAAAAGAAGGTCCGCCCACTATGCTGAAAATCTTAAAAAGATGTAGTCCCACCATTACTGGCGCATCTAGGCGATTGGTCTTGATAGCCCCCAGCCCCGTATCAAACTTGCTGTGTGTATACACTAACTCCGGACGTAGGAATATATCATAGGAAGCCAATTTGTAAAAAGCGCCTATCTGATAACCAGCCGAACTTCCTGGATCTTTCCAAATGGAACCTGCATCCTTAAAATATTTCCCCGATGTATTGTAGCTCAAGCCCCCTTTCAGTCCAAATCCCGAACCTTTATGTTGTGCATTTGCTTGTAGAGCTACAAGAAAACAAAGTAGAAAAAGGAAAGTTATTGGACTTTTCATGGGATTCAGACATGTTAGAGTTCTGCTGAAATGTAATGCATAAGACAAACCAAGCAGAGATTCATCTCGTATTTCATCATAATAGAACTTCAAAAATCATAAGGTCTCAAAACAGAATTACCTAAATTGTGTTTGGTAAGAACTGATTCTTATATCAACCAAAACAAAAAAAGAACCAAAAAAATGTTTAGCTCAAATAAACTCATAACGCCCATGTTATCTCTTATCGTAGCACTGATGTTTGCGTGCGGAAATACATCGGTTCAAAGCCAAAACACCTCCGCAGATGCTGAGAAACTTACAGGATTCAGCGGGAAAACTGAAGTAGCCACCTTTGCTGGCGGATGCTTTTGGTGTGTAGAAGCTCCTTTTGAAGGAATAGATGGAGTCATCACAGTTATCTCAGGATATGCTGGAGGCAAGGAGAAAAACCCTACCTATGGAGAAGTGTCTAGCGGAAAGACCTCACATCGAGAATCTGTACAAATCACCTTCGATCCTGAAGTGATCAGTTACTCAGAATTAGTGGATATATTCTGGCAGACCTTTGACCCTACAGATGTAGGAGGCTCATTCTACGACCGGGGATCTCAGTACGAATCTGCTATCTTCTTTCATGACTCGGAGCAAAAGAAAGTTGCTGAAGCATCTAAGAAGCTACTCGATAAATCTGGTAAATTCGAAAAGCCCATTGCTACACCATTAATCAAGTTCACCAACTTCTATGCAGCGGAAGACTATCATCAGGATTACTATAAAAAGAGCCCAACTGATTATTATGCATACCGAAAAGGCTCAGGGCGAGATAAATTCATTCAAGATCATTGGCCAGAATTATCAGCTAAAAAATACACAGCCCCATCCAAGGATGAGTTAAAAAGCAGCTTAACAAAGCTACAATATGAAGTGACTCAAGAAGATGCTACAGAGCTATCCTTCCAGAATGAATACAATGGAAATCACGAAGATGGCATCTATGTGGATATCGTTTCAGGAGCTCCATTATTTAGTTCCAAAGACAAATACGAGTCAGGTTCAGGTTGGCCAAGTTTCACCAAGCCTATCGATGCCAGAGCATTGGAAAAACCAACCGATGATGACCTAGGAATGCTTAGAGTAGAAGTTAGAAGCAAATATGGCAATAGCCATGTGGGGCATGTATTTTACGATGGACCAGCACCTACTAGTCTGCGGTATTGCATGAACTCTGCAGCAATGAGATTCATCCCTAAAGATGAAATGGAAGCAGCAGGATATGGTGATTATCTATGGCTCGTGAAATAATTTATATAGAAGAGGCTACTTTCGGGTAGCCTTTTTTAATGAAAACAGCGATATAATAGATTTTTTTGAAAATTTTTTCAAGTAAAAATCATCCCGCTTTCTATCTTTAAGTCAAACTTGATCTCGTTATGAAAAAATTCGCTTGGATTGCAGGTATTATTTTAATTGGAGTTTTAGCCGGGATATTTTGGTACAAATTCTATTTCGTGTTTGGCGAAGGTGTAAAGGCTGGAAGCTTGAATTACTTTGTGAAAAAAGGAGTGGTATTCAAAACCTACGAAGGACGTGTCGTTCAAGAGGGATTTCAGAGCCCTACAGCTGGCGGACTACAGAGTAACGAGTTTCGCTTTAGCGTAGTGGATGACGCCTTAGCAGAAGAGCTAGAAAGAGCTTCTGGCAAGTTTGTAGAGCTTCGTTACAAGGAGTATAATGGAATGCTTCCTTGGAGAGGTACCAGCAACTTCGTGGTAACCGAGGTTCTTACAGTAAAAAATGCGGGCAAAACTGACGGATCAGCCCTGCCCTTTGATCAATAATTAAGGACGCGTCCAGTAATCGACTACAGTCACTTTGTCTAAGTGGGGACCTAAAATAGCTCCAAATGCAGCATGAGCAGGATGAGGCAAGTAAGCATCACGCGCAGCATCTGAGTAGAACGTCAATACAAAAGCATGAGTCAACCCCTGATTTAATCCCTCAGGGCTTGAATTCACGCCATATTCGAATGCTTCAATCCCGTCAATTTCATTTTGAAGATTTCTGAAGGCATCCACCACAGTTTGAATATCTTCTGGAGAGGATGTCTCTTTGAAGCTAAAAAATACGTTGTGTCGGAGTACTGAATCAGGTTTTGCAGCCATAGTTTCTTGATGTTTTTCTTCGTTCAATTCGCTTTCTTCGTGATGTTCTGAATTCTCAGAACATGCGATTGCCAAAATCAGCGGTAAGAAGTAAATGAGTTTTTTCATAGGTTATAGATTTTATGCCAATCTAGGGAGATTAAACAAATAATTCTAAAGCTCAGGCATATTGTAAAGCCCAACAGCAAATATCTGGCAGATCATAGGCTTTTCTAAATATTAAAATTATATTTAACGAAACTTTAGTAGGTCTACGAAATTAATATAAATGAAAAACCCAATCCATTATTCCGCCATCTTTTGCTTCATCATCCTCTCCATTGCAAGCAGCTGTTCTACTAAGAATTCTGATTCATCAGCTCAACAAGGAGAGACCTATGACTTGGTCAAGGTAGATTCCTTCCAAGTAGACAATTTCACACGCATAAATATACTTGACTATAGCTCAGAGGAAAATATCTACCTAGGCTATTCCTTAAATGAAGATGATATTTTAGAAATATCAGAAGATGGAGCAATCCTAAACAGAGCTCATAGAAAAGGTGATGGCCCTGATCATTACGGAACCTGGAACCCCATTGGTTTAGGCTTTGGACCAAATGGGCAAAGGATAGTAGAGTTACCTTTTCAAGTAATCAGCTACAACAAGAATTACGAAATAGAACAATCTCACAGAATCATGTCTCCCCTTCCTATTCGTGCCAACACTCCGCTAGGGAGACCACCTTACTACCAAAAACAGGATACAACATTTCTTTTGGTAGGTCCAAGCAACTACCTCACTGCTGGACACCTGATTCACAATCAGGAAGGAAAAGATACGCTACAGAATTTCTACCAATTGAACATGCAAACTTCTGCGGTAAAAACAGTAATTCCTTATGAGGAGAATTCCATCTACAATTCTACAGAAAACATATATCTTGAGTTAATGGGAAAATCATTTTTTATCGACCATGAAAGCAATGAATTGGTTCTGGTTCAGGATTTGGAAAGTGAAATACTAGTTTATAACCTATCAGATCTCTCTCTTAGCAGATCCATTCCGATATCACATTCTGAATTTATTAGGTATTCGCCGGTACCCATTGGAACCCCCTTCTCAGATGAAAATGCGCTAACATTAAGTAGGCTTGGCGCTAGAAATCAAAAGCTTTTTAATCTTGGAAACTATACCTATGTACTGCAATATTTTACTGGAATAACCCAAGCGGAGTATGACAGTAGAAATTCGGAAGAGGATCCTTATGTTGGGCGATTTGATGAGTCAGAGCAGCGCATACTAATCTTCAAAGAGGGAAAACAAGCCTCAACTGAACTTTCAGGTATAGATGGGAGCTTGGTACTTTCCCTTCCAGACAATAAATTCCTAGTACAAGAGCGCGAAAATTCGGAGATTGAGGAGGAGGTTACACGCTTTTCCATCTACCAACTACAAATTAATTAAACATGAGAGTTGCTTTTTTCAGCACCAAGTCCTACGATAAAGAAAGTTTTAACCATCATTTACCGGATTTCAACCACGAGCTCACCTATTTCGAACCGAAACTAGACATCAACACCGTAGCTCTTGCAAAGGGCTTTGATGCAGTCTGCTCATTTGTCAATGATCACTTAGAGGAAAAAATCCTAAATAAGCTCTCTGAGATGAATGTGAAAAATATAGCTTTAAGATGTGCGGGCTATAACCAGGTAGATTTGAAAAAAGCAGCTGAATTAGGATTCAAAATCTGTCGAGTCCCTGCTTATAGCCCAGAGGCAGTGGCTGAGCATGCACTAGCGCTATTGATGTCCCTGAGTCGCAAAACTCACAAAGCCTACAATCGTGTACGAGAAAACAATTATTCTATTGATGGCCTTACTGGGTTCAACATCCATGGGAAAACTGCAGGAGTAATAGGCACTGGAGCTATTGGTAGAGCTTTCTGCAAAATCATGAATGGAATGGGCTGCAAAGTCCTTGCTTATGACATCTACGAAAGCGATGAACTGAAGGACCTAGGCGTTACTTATCTACCTTTAAATGAGCTGTTAGCCGAAAGTGACATTATCTCCCTCCATTGCCCCTTAACATCTGACACTTTTCATTTAGTCAATAAGGATAGTTTAGCCCAAATGAAAGATGGAGTGACAGTAATCAATACGAGCCGAGGAGCACTGATCGAAACCAAAGCAGTAATCAAGGCATTAAAAAATCGAAAAGTGGGAAACCTAGGAATAGATGTGTATGAGCAAGAGGAGGATCTATTCTTTCAGAACAGATCAGAAGAAATCCTTCAGGATGAGCAAATTTCCAGATTGATGGGATTCCCTAATGTCCTGATCACAGGACATCAAGCCTTTTTGACCAATGAAGCATTGGCTCATATCGCTTCGACTACTTTAGAAAACCTAGACGAGCTAGAAGCAGGCAAAGAATTGACCAACGAGGTACTGTGGCAGGAATAGTCGCCAAACTCGCTTAAACACAAAAATGCCTGCAAATCATAGATCTGCAGGCATCAAACTTTGTATTTCTTAATTGGGCAAAACCCGATTGGAATTACTTAGCTACTTTCACGTTCACAGCGTTAACGCCTTTTTTACCTTGAACTACGTCATAAGTAACGTGATCGTTCTCACGGATTTCGTGTACTAGACCTGAGTGGTGTACAAATACATCTTCACTGTTGTCTGCTGGTGTAATAAAACCAAAACCTTTGGTTGTGTTAAAGAATTTTACTGTTCCTTCATTCATGATTACTCGTTTTTAAATTTGGTGTTTCTATTAAATTTTTGTTGTGTATTCTGCGGTCTAGGAGCATTTTGCGGCCTAGGAGCATTTTCTTTTTTCGGTGGTTCTGGTTCTGGCGGAGTGTCTGAGATGTTACCAAACTCATCCACGTACGCAATCATATCATCCAGATCTCCACTTTTCGGCTGATCCTTACGAGCAGCCATCTTTTCTTGCTTTTCTCTCTTTTTTCTCTTTTTAAGTTCTGCTTTTTGCTTTTTAATGAATGTGTTTTGGTTTTTTGACATTTCGGCGATTTTAGTTGGCAAATGTTATGGCCCTACCGGTTTTTCCGGCCCGACCTGTCCGGCCTATTCTGTGGATATAACTATCCATAGACATGGGAAGCTGGTAATTGATCACATGGGTCACATCAGCTACGTCTATACCTCTGGCGGCTACATCTGTCGCTACCAGCACTCGTGTCAGTCCGCTTTTGAACTCATCTATCGTTCTATTTCGGAAGTTTTGCGATTTATTTCCATGAATCAACCCAGACTTGATACCAGACTGATTTAATTGCTTGCTTAACTTATCTGCGAGTCTTTTGGTTTCAGTGAAAATAATCACCTTCTCTAAATCATGGCCTCTGAATAAATCAGCAAGTATATCAAATTTATTCTTGCCTTCCGGCACGTGAATAACTTCTTGATCTACGTTCTCACTGGTAGTTCCTCCAGTATTTACTTTGATCACTACCGGATTATTTAACAATCCGTCAATGAGCGCTTTTTGACTTGGTTCCAATGTCGCAGAGAAAAGCATCGTTTGATTTCTCTTCGTCATCAAATTTACGAGTTTTTTTACATCATGTACAAAACCCATATCCAACATTCTATCAAATTCATCCAACACGAGCGTATTTACTCTGTTGAGATGCAATAATTTGCGATTTACAAGATCCAATAATCTACCCGGCGTACCCACTATTACATGGAGCTTTCTACTGAGGGCCTTAAAGTCAGAATTGATATTCGTGCCACCGATAAAGGTGTTAGAATACAAGTTCATCCCTTTGCTTAGACTTTTGAATTCCTCCTCGATCTGTAACGCCAACTCACGAGTCGGTGTGACGATCAAAGCAGTGAAATTCTGAGGATCTAGCTTAGCATGTTCAATAATTGGTATCAAAAAAGCGCCAGTTTTACCCGAACCTGTATTTGATATTCCAAGTATATCTCTTCTCTCCATCAGTGCAGGTATAGCCTGCTCCTGGATATTGGTCATGCTTTCATAACCCTTGGCTTCTATATTTCTCAACAAAGAAGCATTCAGATTAACGCTTGAGAAAGGTGTTTCAGAGCGAAATCCTTCCTGACCACTAGGCTGAGCCTTTTTGATCAACAGGTTAGGATCTAACTTGGATACCTTTTTCTTATTTTGACCTGGCCTTCCTGTAGGACGAGAGTTTCGTCTTTGATTAGCAGGCGGTCTTGTATTTGAATTTCTATTAGTACTCATATTAAAATTAGGCTTTGACTGGCTCCATCTCAGGTTCGTTACCGAGAACATAGAGCATTTTGAAATGGTCCAACACAGCCATTAAAAAATGTGGTTTTGAATAATAAGGCACATTGAATTCCTCCGCTGTGGCCTTTACAATAGGTGCTATATCCTTATAATGCACATGGCAAATATCAGGAAATAAATGATGCTCAACTTGATAATTTAAGCCTCCAACAAACCAAAAGAGAACTTTTGAATTGGGAGCAAAATTGCAAGTAGTAGCCAATTGGTGAAGTATCCGCTCGCCTTCTACTACACCAGTGGTGTCAGCTTTAGGAAAATCAACTACCTCAACGATATGTGCGATCTGGAATACCATTGTGATGATAAAGCCAGTCACAAAATGCATCATAATAAACGCTAGAATGATCATTCCTGCAGAAAACGGCGAGAAAATAATCGGTAATCCTAGTACGATAGAGAAGTAAGCAAGCTTAAGGAAAATCAATTTAACGATTCCTTTTTTGTATGCTTTCTCCCCGCCTTTTACAAGGCCTTTGTTATAATATCTCGTGAATCTGATAAAGTCTTTCGCAGTCACCCAAGAAAGGGTAGAAAGAGAATAAAACACCCAAGCGTAGAGATGCTGATACTTATGTAGACCGTTTTTCTCGGCATTCGGAGAGAATCTCAAAAAGAACGGGGCATTGATATCATCATCATGCTCGTGAATATTGGTATAACTATGGTGAAGCACATTGTGTTGCATGTGCCAAACCATAGAACTTGCTCCCACCATATCAAGGGTGTAGCCGATCCACGTGTTTACTTTTTTGCTTTTGGAATAAGAGCCATGAATAGCATCATGCATCACTCCCATTCCTACGCCAGCCATTCCAAAAGCTGATAATAGGTAACAGCCGAATAACTGTAAAGTCGTTGATGCAACCCCCGTGATCACCAGAGAGATAGGAACGATATACAGGGATACCAAGATGATGGTTTTAATAACCATCCCTACGTTTCCGTACTTCGATTTGTTTGTGGACTTGAAATGTCCGTAAACACGCTTTCTTAATGTTTGGGAGAATTCAGATAATTCTGATTCTGAGAACCTTACTGTCTTAATGGCACTTTGATTAAATTATAAATACTAATGTTTCCCGTGGGATTTTCTCTGCAGGTTTTAATTCCAAGAATGGACTTGACCATATCTTGTGAATTAAAAAAGTAGAAAGATGAAGAATTAAAACCTTTGCGAGGGGAAACTCTTGAATTTGCTACTTAAGCAGGTTGATGTTCAACGCATACTTTATTTCAAGTAAAAAGGTTGTCCGCGGACAGCGCCTTTATGACGACAAAGGTGAGGAGAAGATTTCGCATATCCTAATAAGCTACAACTCCAACCCATTTTAATCTCTCCAATTGCCAGAATCCTTACTATTAATTCATCATAATACGCTGATAAGCTCATATTGAAGGAGTTGCCCGCACATCTGAGAATTCATTTTAAAATAAGAAACTGAAGAAATATTTATCTCCACCTCCAATTGACAATCCCATTTACATGAATCATTTCTATCTTATTGTAAATCTGCCCTGGACTTAAGAATGGATTTCCCAGCGCTTCTTTGTTCATAATGAGCAGTTGAAAATCCAAAGAAGGGACTGCTTTCGGTAAATACTTCACTCCTACATTAATTTGTCTATAGGAAGGCATATTGTATTTATTTTCCGAAGGAGCATTCAGCGGAGGAAGCCAATGGAATCCCATATGAGCAAAAGCCCTGAAATTGGTATGTGGAATGGTGTATTCTGCAAAAGCTGTCAATGCATTCAAAGAGCTATAACCTTCATTTCGCTCTCTAGGGATAAAGGTGTACCAAGCGTCCTTCCCCCACTCTCTAGGACTGAGCCAAATACCCTTACCGCCAGTAGTAGTGTAATTCAAGTTAAGATTCCATGCTGATTTCCTAAAGCCTATGCGAGTGGAAAGAGCCCAGTTTCTATCTTCAGGATTTTTAAATTGAAAGATGGGATTCTGATTCCCACCATCTCCCAGTCCAGACTGAAAACCTGCCTGTACACCCCAAAGCCAGCTGATCCCCGACTCCTCATTCCTCCATTTTTTCTCGCCTTTTACCCAAAGAGTATTGGAAATATTCTGAACCAAAGTATTCGATACATATAAACTCAGGTCTTCCCAATCTTTCTCCAGTTCTGCAATTCCTATCCAGTCACTAGCGGTATTTCCGGCATATTGCGAGGCTTCTCCGTCAGGGTTCCTCCCCACAGGAAAAACCCCAATACTCTCTCCTACAGAAAGCCATTTACTAGTTCCACGCACACTCATCCCACCTATTCCCCAAGCTGAGAATTTCCATTTATCCTTGGTAGAAAACCAAATATTCCCTCCTTCGATTCCTGTCGGCGAAAGCCTGCCATCTTGTGCATTGATCCAATCAGTTTCGATCCCCATGCGCCCAATGGACAGCCCCCAATTGCTTTTCGAATAGCTAAGCGATAGGTTTTCCAACTTGCCAAAAAAACGATCTTCTTGATTCAACAAATCAAACAATCCGACTTCATACCTATTTTCACCTCCACTCTCGGGGTCTGGTGCTGTCAAATCGCTGCTCCACAGATTTCCAAAAATGCGATATCCCAACTGAAGCTGAAGATTTTTAGCATAGCTGATTTTCGTCCCAAGACTCAAGCTGCTCCCCAAAGCAAAATCGTCTTTGAAATCATCTGGATAGCTCGTACTCATCCAAAACATCCTGAAATGAACATCTGGCGCTACTTGAAGTTTTTTCTCAGCCTGCTGCGCAAAAGATAGAAATGGGATAAAAATGAGAAGTCCTACAAAGTATTTCCTCATTTCTTGGCGGCTGCTTTAATAGGCTGATAAGGACCGAACTTGTGTTGCTCCTCCGAGAACTCATCTGAATACGGACCAAAGGGATGATCCATGGGCTTCTTGGAAATATCTGGCCAGTCATTAGGGAAGTCACGGGCTGGGCGATCTAGACTATTCACGTAGGCCGCCACATCCCAAGCTTCTTCATCAGTAAGTATTGGGTTTTCATATGTCGCACCAAAGGGCATATTAGCTCGCACATAGCCCGCAAATCTGGACATGCGAAACAGTCCAGCTCCTTGATTATAGCTATGCTCGCCCCAAAGCGGCGGATAGGTATAACCAGTGCTATCAGCTTTCATGACTCCCTGGCCATCGACCATATGGCATGTTACACATTGCCTTTCATAAATCGTTTTTCCCTTAATATAATCAGCAGCTCTGTCGAGCAAAGGCAGCTCATAGAGCCCTGCTCCTTTTGGCTTTTCTCCTTGAGCCACGTCTTGGCCAAGCCAATTCATATAAGCCACCATGGCGATCATTTCCTTGCTATCATTTGCCAAGACCTCGCCATTCAAACTCCGCTGAAAGCAACCATTGATCCTCAATCGAATATCTTCTGAATTCCCTGATCTTCCACGTACCTTAGGATAGGTGCTTTTGGCCGCAGAATAATTATTCCCTAGAGGCACAGTACCAGCTTGCAAGTGGCAATTCTGACAATTCAAACCATTCGAAATCTTTTTAACTTTTCCGTTGGGACCTAGGTATTCGGAGGTATTAGCTATCAGCTCACGCCCATATTTAATCTCATCCGCATTTGGCTCTTTCTCCACGCTAGCCCAATCTGGAGCCTGCCACATTCCCGCTGGGTCCATCAAGGCTTTAGATATTGGCATATCTGGCTTGGCAGGCAGCTCAGCCAGCGGTTCATGTTGTGGTCTTTCTCCCGAAAAATCAAGATACAAGGTGAGTCCAACTATGCCCACCAAGACACAGATCGCCAAAAGCAGTCCTGTGACAAGTGGCAAAAGCTCTACTAATGGTTTTGGTCTCTGATTCATAATTGCAAGATCAAGCTACAAAAATGAGCGTAATCCTCCACGAAAGATGTGACGAAGGTCACCTTGACTGTTTGAAAAATTTATGAAAGGATGATTACGACGGTAATTTTATTTGGCTTCCGCCATAAAAACCTGCTTGTCTGCCACTAGTCCTTCTACAATAAAATGTGCCTCTTGCTGGTACAAATGAATAGTCAACTCATCTCCCATACCGCATTCTGCTAGGTAATTAATCAAAAACGGAAGTGTATGGCAGTCATTTTCCCGAAGGATATTTTCCACCCAGCGTACATAGCTGGTATTATTTACATGATTATTCAGATCAAGATCCGAATACCTAACTTTCAATTTCTCGCTTTTTAGCAATTCCCCTTTCAATCGAATCTTTTTGGGTTGCCAATCTGGCTTTTCTTGTGGGTCAAAAAGCTCAGGAGGCAGTGCATTTTCTGGCCTAAATATTCTTTTGCTCTGCACATTCATTAGCACCCAAGAACTCATTGCTCTGGCAAGGACTTCTCCCTCAGGATTGGTAACCAAAAACTCACGAAAAGCAAAAACCTTATCTACTCCTCTCCCAGCAGTATAGACTTTGATCGAATCTCCCCAAGAAGGCAAATTCTCACAGCTAATATCTATTCTTGCCAAAATCCATGACAAATTTTGCTCTTGCAAATTTCTCCCGAAATCAGCAGAATCAGCATGTCTCCAGGCTATTTCCTGAAACAAATTGGACAAGGCTGTCAAGCTCAACTTCCCATCAGGATCGACCTGATAGGAGCGAACTTCAAAATCTTTGTGATACTGAAATGAAGCAGTAGAACTCATTTAACTCGGTTAGGTGAAGCTTTGACTGGAATAAGGAAAACTGCCTTCCTGATACTTGAAAGTACAGTAATTCCCAGGCCACTCACAGCAATTAGCGCAAAAGAGACTTTTAAATTAAATAATTCTGCGATAAATCCGATCAAAGGAGGTCCAAGCAAAAATCCAAAAAAGGAAATAGTAGAAACCAAGGCCAAAGCGACACTCGGAGAATACAACTTAGATCTGCCGGCAATACTATAAGAAAGTGGAATAATCGAGGCTACGCCTAGCCCCACCAGTAAAAATCCAAGTGTAGCAGCCGCTACTGTTGGGAATATTACAGCAATACTCAAGCCTATGAAAATCAAAACTCCACTCACCTGGATCACTTCCACTTTGGTGTATCTAGCAGCTACTTTATCCGTAATAAATCTGCCCGAAGCCATGGCTCCCATAAAAGCAACGTAGCCCAGAGCTATCAAGGATGGATCTGATTGTATCACTTTCTTGAAATAAACCCCAGACCAATCAAACATACATCCTTCAGCCATCATGCCTAGAAATGCAATCAGACTTATCCTTAATAAGAGCGCATCAGGTTTTTTCATCACTAGTCCGCCTCCCCCTTCAGAGACTTTCTTGTCTTTGATAATATACCTCTGAGCAGAAAGAATAATTACTATTGAAATAGCCATTACCACGAAGTAATGTTGGGCTGGAGAAAATCCAAAAAATATCAACAATGCCCCTAGGCCAGCGCCAGAGAACCCTGCCAAACTCCACAAACCATGAAATGAAGCCAGAATACTTTTTCCCATCTCATCTTCCAATCCCAACGCCTGTGTATTCAGCGAGATATTCATCACATTCCCGAGCATCCCATAAAGAATCAATACGGGGATCAAAAACCAGGTAGTAGGGGCCAGACCTATCAAAGGCAAAGTCATGGCATAAGCAAAGGCTCCGAACATAACTACCGTACGGCTGCCAAACTGGTGCACCGCCCAACCTGCAATAGGCAAGCCTATGACAGAGCCCAAAGGCAAGAACAATAACAAGGTTCCCAATTGACCTTCAGACAGATCAAACTTGGCTTGGATATCTGGAATCCTAGCTGCCCATGAGGCAAAGCAAAGCCCGACGAAAAAGAAAAAAGCCCCTAGGGCAACTCGTCTTTTGGAAAGTGTATTCATTTAAATAGGTGGTTTAAGAGGCACACAAAAGTAGGGAACATTCACCCAAAATCATGCGGGATCAAGAACATTGCCTCTGAAAACTAGTTACCTTAGTGGAACAAAATTTACCAAAATAGTCATGGAACTGGTCATAGCAGGAGCCGTAATCGTTACCGCCATATTTATCGTGCGCTTTATAATTAAAAAAATATTTGACTAAAAAAGCCACTCCCTGTTTAGAAAGTGGCTTTAAAAATCAACTTTTTGCGCTTTAACTCGGAAGTTTATCCGAAAACTTGCCATACACCCAGGTCCCAGCAATGGCCGAAAGTAGCGTTACGATCACCACGGTAAACCCAGATCCAATCTGCGCAAATAAAGGCCCTGGACAGGCTCCTGTAATCGCCCAGCCTAATCCGAAGATAAATCCTCCGATCACATTACCCTTAGTGAATTTCTTGGTAGGGATTATGATTTCCTCACCGGCAACAGATTTGATTTTCATCCGCTTGATCAACTGAATGGAAATGATCCCAGTTACGATCGCCGAACCGATCACTCCATACATGTGAAATGAATCCAAACGGAACATTTCCTGAATTCTAAACCAAGAGATTATCTCAGCTTTCACAAACACGATTCCGAACAAAATACCCAGAATCAAATACTTTACTAAGGCCATGCCTCTTTCTCCTGACTCTTGAGAATTTGGCGCATCACAAACCGCCTCCGATATATTGCTTTCTACTTCTTTCATTTTCTTACGATTAAAACCCTACCAATTTCATTAAAGGAGCTAAAAACACCTGCGTCATCAGAAATCCACCAAGCATAAAGAAAATAGTAGCGACTAAGGATGGCCATTGCAGAGAACTGATCCCCATAATCGCATGGCCTGAGGTACATCCGCCTGCGTATCTAGTACCAAAACCAACCAGAAATCCTCCTAAAACAAAGAATACAAATCCTTTTGCGGTAAATAGGTTTTCCCAAGAGAAAATATCCGATGGCATTAGGCCAGAGAAATCAGTAATACCCAAAGCAGCTAAATCAGCTTGTGTTTTTGTAGCAATGACAATTTCATCCGGATTTGACAACAATGAAGTGGCGACAAATCCTCCTACCAACACTCCTAGCACAAATACCAGATTCCACATTTCCTTCCTCCAGTTGTATTGAAAGAAAGGGATTTTGGCAGGAATACACATCGCACAGACATGGCGAAGGGAAGATGAAATCCCAAAGCTCTTATTTCCCAAAATGAGAAGGGATGGCACGGTAAGGCCGATCATAGGGCCAGCCACATACCAAGGCCAGGGCTGGGAAACCCAGTCTATTAATTGATTCATATATTTTGTGTTTGGGTAATTATAAAACAAGTGGTATGTGGGGACACAGACCACGG
The DNA here is from genome assembly GCF_003254055.1 of Algoriphagus chordae. GTDB lineage: Bacteria > Bacteroidota > Bacteroidia > Cytophagales > Cyclobacteriaceae > Algoriphagus > Algoriphagus chordae. The sequence continues at coordinate 54,420 of NZ_QKZT01000017.1, read as the reverse complement.
AGGAAAGACACAGACCAGGGCTTTACCACTATTCTAGATTCTAATGTCTTGAATCTAAGGTCTTATGTTTTGATACTTACTACTTATAATAAAGTAGTTGGACAAACAAATTCTGAAATCTTAAAATCTCCTGATTCCTTAATGTCCTTGAAACCACCTTTAACATCGATCAAATTATCAAAGCCTCTAGCTCTCAGGATAGAATTGAAAACCATAGATCGGTAGCCACCTGCACAATGCACGTAATAGGTTTTATCCTTGTCTATCTTCGTCATGCTTTCATTGATGTAATCAAGGGGAGTGTTTTCTGCATTGAGCACATGCTCAGATTGAAATTCACTTTCTTTCCTCACATCCAAAATGGAAATATCAGGATTTGATTTTTGAATGTCGGAAAGCTCATCTGCACCAATGGACTTGATTTGATCTATCTGTTCACCTGATTTCGCCCAAGACGCAAAACCACCTTTCAAATAGCCAATAGCATAGTCATAGCCCACTCTTGCTAACCTAGTAACTACTTCTTCCTCTCTTCCCTCTTCTGCTACCACCAAAATTTGCTGCTTCAAATCTGGGATCATCGCTCCTACCCATACGGCAAAGCTTCCGTCGATTCCTATATTGATTGAATTTGGCACAAAGCCTTTGGCAAAAACCTGCGGAGCTCTTGTATCCAAGATCAATGCACCTGTCTCATTCGCTGCAGCTTCAAATTCTTTTGGACTTAATGGTTTCACTCCTCTTTCCAGCACCGCATCAATGCTGTCATATCCCTCGATATTCATCATGACGTTTTGAGGGAAATAAGCCGGTGGTGGAGTCAAGCCAGTGATCAGCTGCTTAGTGAATTCTTCCTTACTCATCTCTTGCAATGCATAGTTCGTTTTCTTCTGGTTACCCAAAGAATCGGAAGTCTCCTTACTCATATTTTTGCCGCAGGCAGATCCTGCTCCATGCGCTGGATAGACGATCAAGTCATCCGCAAGAGGCATTATTTTATTACGAAGGGAATCATACAAGTGGCCTGCAAGAATCTCCTGAGTCAAATCAGCAACTACTTTCTGTGCCAAATCCGGTCTTCCCACATCTCCTATAAACAAGGTATCACCGGTGAAGATCGCTTCTTCTTTTCCTTCTTCGTTGAAAAGCAAATAGCAAGAACTCTCCATGGTGTGACCAGGAGTATGTATCAATTTGATTTTGGCTTTGCCGATCTGGAATTCTTCACCGTCTTGCCCGATATGCGCGTCAAAACCTAACTTCATATCCGTAGGCCCATAGACTATTTCAGCACCAGTTTTCTTTGCCAAATCAATATGCCCAGAGACAAAGTCTGCATGGAAATGCGTTTCAAACACGTATTTGATTTTAGCATTTCTGCGCTCAGCCTTTTCGATGTATGGCTGAACTTCTCTTAGCGGATCGATTACCGCTGCTTCTCCGTCCGACTCAATGTAATAAGCTCCTTGCGCTAAGCATCCTGTATATATCTGTTCGATTTTCATATCTCTGTTATCTATTTTCCTTTTAATCTTACCCCAAAAGTACGAATTTGAGTTTTAGCCCTGAATGACTTTTGTCACAGAAGGATTATGCCGTTTATTCAATTGAAGCATTAAGCGTTTTCACCAACTGATGAGCTGGCACCACCCCAGACTCTCTCCAGAGAATTTTTCCTTTTTGGAAAAGAATCAAAGTTGGCACACCACGAACTTGGAATTTACTAGCTGCTAATTGGTTTTTGTCCACATCTACTTTCAAAATCCGCACTTTATCTCCCAGTTGCTTGGCAGTATCCTCCAGAATGGGTTGCATCATTTTACATGGACCGCACCAAGTGGCAAAGAAATCCACCAATACTGCTTGGTCTCCGTCTATTAGTTCTTGGAATGTTTTGGTTTTTGTAGGCATGATTTCCGATTTTTTTGTCAGAACAAAAGTATAGGCAAATTCAGTTCAACTCGGTAATTATTATCACATAGGAATGAACACGAACTCAGCAAAAGTTTTAAAATACCTAAAATCACCCTATTTGGTATTTATTTTTTTTATTTTCGCCAGTCAAATTCTACTTATTAAATGCTCAATTACAAGCAAATCAATAATCTGACCGGTTGGGTCGTTTTTGCGGTAGCTACTCTGGTTTACGTTCTTACGGTCGAACAAACGGCTAGTTTCTGGGATCCAGGAGAGTTTATAGCCGTAGCATACAAGCTACAAGTACCTCACCCTCCGGGAGCTCCATTCTTTCTTTTGGTGTATCGCATGTTCAGTTTTTTCGCTTTCGGGGATCCCCTACAGGTGGCATATTGGATGAATATCGGTAGTGCACTATTCTCTGGTTTCTCGATTTTATTCCTATTCTGGTCCATTACGCTATTTGGAAAAAGACTTTTCAAAGTAAAGGAAGGCCAGGAAAGCAAGGGCGAAACCATCACTTTGATGGGGGCTGGGATCGTTGGAGCACTGGTTTATACCTTCTCAGATAGTTTCTGGTATTCTGCTGTAGAGTCGGAAGTTTATGCCATGTCTTCCTTCTTTACTGCTATTGTGATTTGGGCATTCTTGAAGTGGGATGTGATCAAAGATCCTCGTGAAGAAAATAAGTGGATGATTTTCATCGCTTATTTGGTAGGACTTTCCATTGGTGTTCACTTGCTGAACTTGGTGACTTTGCCAGCTTTGGCACTGATCTACTATTTCAAAAAGTACGAAAACCCTACTTTCAAAGGAGGTATTTTCGCAATGTTCCTCGGTGGCGTTGCGCTGATTATTATCAACAATTTGATTATTCCTGGACTGCCAAGTTTGGCTGGTTCCATGGAGATTTTCTTCGTGAATAGCATTGGCCTTCCTTTTGGATCAGGCATCGTAGTATTTATGCTGTTGTTTTTCGCAGGGGTATTTTATGCTTATAAGTATTCTCGCAAAAAGGGAAATGCCATTCTCAACACAGCGCTTTTATCCTTCATTTTTATTCTAATCGGCTATACGAGTTATGCACTGATTGTAGTGCGTGCAAACCAGGATCCGATTATCAATGAGAATGCGCCAAAAGACATTATAAGCTATGTGTCATACTTGAAGCGTGAGCAATACGGTTACAGACCTTTGCTTCATGGGCAATATTTCACTGCACAATTAGTCTCTCAAGAAGAGGGTGCTCCAGTCTATATGAAGGGCAAGGATAAATACGAGATCGTAGACTATTCTTTGGAAAACACTTACGATCCGACTAAGACAACTATTCTCCCAAGGATATATTCTACGCAGGAAAGTCACAAGAGGCTTTACCGGCAGAAGCTAGGCCTGAGAGAAGGTCAGGATCCTACTTTCGGAGACAATATTTACTTTATGTTCTCGCATCAGTTGGGCAAAATGTACTGGCGTTATTTCATGTGGAATTTCTCTGGCAAAGAATCTGATTTCAGCGATGCTCCATGGGTAGGAATTACAGATGCTTTCAAAGATTACCCTGATTACATTACGGAGAACAAAGGCCATAATAATTATCTAATGCTTCCTCTCTTGCTGGGAATCATAGGTTTATTCTTTCAGGCTAAGGTTGACCCGAAGTCTTTCTATGTGAACTTAATGCTATTCCTGATGATGGGTGTAGTACTAGTCCTCTACCTCAATTCCCCTCCGGTTGAGCCGCGAGAACGTGATTACATCTATGTAGGTAGTTTCTATGCCTTTGCTATTTGGATCGGAATAGGCGTAATGGCAATCGCACATATGATAGGCCGTGCGACAAAGAACCTTGCTACTGCAGGGATTATAGCTACGCTTCTTACTATGCCTGTAGCTGGAATGATGGCTAGCCAAAACTGGAATGACCACAACAGAAAAGGAAGGTATTTCTCAGTAGATTCTGCGAGAAACTTCCTAGCCTCCTGTGCTCCAAACGCCATCCTATTCACCGGTGGCGATAATGATACTTTCCCACTTTGGTATGTACAGGAAGTCGAAGGATTCCGTACCGACGTCAGAGTGATTGTATTGAGTTACTTCGATACGGATTGGTATGTGGAGCAAATGACCAGGCCAGTCAATGAATCTGAAGCATTGCCATTCAGCTTGGATGCTAACCGTTACCAAAAAGGCACTAATGACGTCCTTTATGTGATGGAAAGAGAAGGCTTGAATGCGATCTCTGTCAAAGAATACTTGAAATTGCTCAATTCAGGATCTGACCTTCTGAAGATGGAAACTGGCGGAAAATCTGTCGCCAATATGGTTCCTTCTAGAAATCTAATCCTGGAGGTTGACAGTGCATCTGTAGCAAATAAGGATATTATTCCTACCGAATTCACTCCTCTATTTGCTCCTCAAATGAACCTGCAAGTCAAAGGAAACTATGTCACTAAAGGAACCTTGATGCTGCTAGATCTGATCGCTTCTAATAACTGGGAGCGTCCGATATACTTCAACAATACTTCTCTGGCCTCAATTGGTCTAAATATCCAAGACCATGTCGTGATGGAAGGCTTGACCTACCGCTTATTGCCGGTGCAGAAGCCTGAATATATCCGTGATGAATTGGTAAATTCGGATCTGGCTTACGAGAATTACATGACCAAGTTTGCATTCCGTGGTATGAACGATCCGGATGCCTACTTAGATGAGGAATACAGAAGATTTGCTTCCAATCACCGATCCGCACTCAACAGCATTGTTATTGCTTTGCTAGACAAAGGCGATATGGAAAAAGCTGCTACGCTACTTAACTATGGCTTGGAAATAATGCCAAACGAAGCGATTCCTTATGATCTGTCCAGTGGCCAGTCAGTTCCACTCTTCTTCGAAGTAGGAGAAGATGAGAAAGCGCTAGATATCATCGACAAAGTCTCTAAGAAGTCTCTAGACATGATCGAATTCTATACCAGTGAAAACAGGGAATATGATCGGGAAATGATGATCTCGGTGGAGATGATTAAGTATTTCATTCCGCTACTGGAAGAAAGAGGATACCAAGAAAAAGCCCAAGAGCTTAAGCTAAGAATGGAACAATTCCTCGGCCCACAGCAAAGTGGAAGCGGAGTATTGGATAGGCGATAAAAGTTTGCTACAATTATAGAATTGGGGTTCGAAGATGATTCGAACCCCTTTTTTATGATTTTTAACTGTGGTGATCACAGAGTTTTCGCAGAGGGTGCAGAATTCGATTAGAATAAGTACGTTTACGCTTCGGTCAGAGGCCAGTGGCTATGAGACGTCAGTACACGCAACCTGTATTTTGTTTTATTGAAAAAGCATTTTTCACCTTTAATTAATCTATTGAAAAAGCATTTTTTAGCACTAATTGCTTTATAAATAAAGCAATACTGTCTCCTTCTTAAAACAATCTACTACATTCCTCATTTGATCATTTAGCATTCACTTATTTCCACCCTGATTTGGGGCAAGATTTCACCATTCCCGGACTTGCCAATTTATGACAGTTAGGCTACCTGAAAAAATTCTATTACGCATTGGTGAAATTGAAAATTATATTATAAATTCCATACAATAAGACTTTACACCTTGTGAATCAGACGCTTAAATTTATTTTTTCTTGTTATGATTTTTCAAAACTTTAGCCCCACTCCTCCTCTTAGGCAATTCGTCAAGACTTACCATTTAAGGCATTTTAAATTTAATCCAAGGGACCCGATTCCAGTCAAAACATTTCCACCAAGGCCGGAACAGTATATGTTCTTTTATCCCAGAGGTTTTGAAACCACCACGTTTCTTCATGACAAAATTACTTGCAAGAGAAGCTCCCCGACAATTTCAGGTCAACTTACGCAACGTATAGATCGCTTAGTTTCTCAAGAATTTCTAATTATTCAAGTTGCCTTTCATCCTGGTGCTCTACATCAGTTAACAGGAATACCTTTTCACGAATTGATCAACAAATTTGTAGAACTAGAAAATATTTATCCCATTGAATCTAGCATAATCACTGATCAGCTGGCAGAGGCAAAAAGCTATCAGGAAATGATCAGCTTAGTTGATTCATTTTTATTGGCATTGTTTAATAAAAAGTCAAAAGTAACTGAACGCCCATTTGACAAAGTAATCCCTTTGCTTTATCAGGGATATAATAGTGTAAGTATAGATAAGTTAGCAAGTGATGCATGTCTTTCGATTAGACAATTTGAACGACTTTCGAAAGACTACCTCGGAGTGAGTCCGAAAATGATGCAACGAATAAGTCGATTTACCTCCACCTACATTATGCGAGCTAGACATCCGGAATACTCTTGGTTACAGATAGCTCTTGACTGTGGGTATGAAGATTATCAGCATTTAGTTCGAGACTACAAAGATTTTTCAGAAGTAACCCCCAACCAGCTCGTTCGAGCTGACCAGAATGCGCCAGATCGTGTGCTAGGATTAAGGTAATTCCATATTTAGAGGAATTTATTCAACAAATTAATTAGTTAACTGAGGTACAAAACCCATTGTTTACAATGGGATTGGTAACTCTGAATGTAAGATGTCGGTTTTTTACCACTAAAAAGCAATTATAAGTCTCAACCTTTAAGTAGCAGTTGATGAAGACTTTTGATTGCAAACTTTTCTTTAACCTTAACCATAAAAAAATGAAAAATTTTAAAAGTAAGTCAGATGTTGATCTTCAGAAATTGAAGCTCAAAAGTTTAATTGTAATAATGCCATTTTTTCTTTTAGGCTTTCTACTAAGTTGTGAGCGAAAAGATCATGCAATACCAGTAAAACCACATTCAAGCCCGGAAATGGTATTGAAATGGAATTATCAAATTCAAAAAGCATACACTTTTCAAGGTGCTGGAAGCGGCTTTTCTCCTCCACTTATCGCAAGATTATTTGCTATGTATCACGCAGGAATGCATGACGCCTTAAATGCTATAGATCCTAGATTTGAAACCTATGCATATTTTGAGACTGATCCTAATGCTAACCCTGACGCCGCTGTTGCTCAAGTTGTTTACGATCTTTTTCAAGAAATTGGAGGCACTTTAAAACCTATTTATTCAGATTCATTTGACAGCTTATTACAGGCTAGTTTAGGCAGTATCCCTGACGGCGAGGCCAAAGAAAAAGGAATTGAGCTTGGGAAGAATGTCGCACAAGCTATCAAAGACAAAAGAGCTCTTGATGCTCAATTTATCCAATTAGCTGGATATCCCGGCACTCCGTCCTCTGGAACCGCGTCAGGTATATACCAATATATTCCTCCATTGAATTACGCTTTAGCCGGATTTCATTTACAATCCACTTGGGTAATCAATAGCTCAGATCAATTCCGTCAGGAACCACCCTACCCAACTAATAGTCCCGAATACCTAGCAGATTATAATGAAGTAAAAGATTATGGTGAAAAAAATAGCACTCTCAGAAGTGCTGAGCAAAAGGCATTTGGGATTTTTTGGGCCGAAAATACTTCTAGAGGATGGAATGGGATAGCGAGAGATGTAATGTCAAGAGTACCAGAAAAATTACTTGACAATTGGGAAACTGCCAGACTATTAGCATTAGTCCATATCGGAATTGCCGATGCCTATATTGCTGTTTTTGAATCTAAAATTCACTTTAATTATTGGAGACCAGTTTCGGCCATTCGACAAGGTGACTTTGACGACAATTTAAACACAGTAGGAAATCCAGCTTGGGAATCAACACTTGCCACACCTCCAATTGGAGAATATCCATCGGCGCATGCAATGACAGGAGCTGCAGCAGGTCAAATTTTAATTAGATACCTCAAAAACAAAAAGATACCAATTACCATTGATAGTGGCTATTGGCCAGGAACCAGATCATTTCCAGATATCCCATCTGCTATCAGAGAAAATTCACTTTCAAGAATTTATATAGGGTATCATTTTAGAAAAGCAGTTGATATTGGAGAGGCATCAGGGTATAAAGTTGGTGACTTCGTATTTGAAAATGGTTTACTACCCAAAAAGAAAAAATCTAAATAAGAAATTAGAAACAGCTTCATTTGCAACTATGCATGGATTTCCAGATTGTTCCCATAAATAAAATGGGGACAATCTTGTTTGTAAATCAATTATAATAAAACCAATTTCTACTGAATGGCAGTACGCACAGCTATTTGGTTGGCTAAAATAATTTTCGGATTAAAAAAAAGACAACTTCTATATTGTTTTAAAAATCAAATCTTTGATTTAGACAAAAGATCTTGCTATTACAAAATCCAAATAGATACTTCAGGTAGAAAAGAACTATAGTTTAAGAAATTGTTTCAGCTAGCCTTTAGGCAAATATTCTATTTAAATCATACTGTTATGAAAACTACTGAAAAAAAACTAACTCAATATTTCTTGACAACTCTGATTTTGATTGGAGCTAGCTATTGTAACGAAAAACAAGAATGGTCTCCAAGTACACCAATATATTCTGAAATCAATGAAATTATACAAGTAGGTGGCACTACTGAATTATCTGCCAAAATACTTCGAGGAGGAAATTCAAAAATTATAGAATATGGTTTTTTGATTGCTCAGGATCAAGACCCGGCATTTATCCCATATAAAGCTATAAAAGTCTCAATAACGGGAGATATAAAAGATAATTTTACGATGACGGCAAATCTTGAGGAACCTTCCATGTACTCTGCCCGGGCGTATATCAAATCTAAAACCGGCCATTATTATTCACCAGTGATAGAGTTCTTTTATACTGGATCATCAATAGAGACAAGCATGGAAATAACATCTCCTAAATATGTTTATTTTGGAGATAGTGTGAGGGTTAAGTTCAATTCTACGGATCTTTCTAAATCTCAATATTATGCAGAAATCAATGGGACATCTGCTGAAATCGTCCAAATCGAAGACAACTATTTCAAATTTACTATTCCTGATTCTATTAATTTCAATCTTGAGCAAGACCTAGGAAATATACCTCCCTACAATGATGATGGCATAATAATAAGGATAGCCTACATGACCAAAGATGGTCTAATTACGAAACATAAAAGATTCAATTTTACGGAACCAATATTTTATAATGTTTACGACACCATTCCTGAATTCCCTTTAGATGAGAATTGGGTTATAAAGGGAGACTTCATGAAAGATGCTTTCATCAAGGTCAAAATTACCGATGCAAATGAATACCTAGAGATCGTCAGTGCTACGGATACGCTAATCACTGTGAAACCTAGTGAAGGCTTGGATGCTGAACACCCCAGTTTTACAATCTACATAAGAGGTAAAGAATACGTTAATAACTTTTTGACTTATGATCAAGGGGATGGCTGGTTCTGAAAAAAACTTACAGCATAAGTCAATCAAATAAACCGCTTAACAATCCAAAAAATGATAGCCAGTAGAAATACGACGATGGAAATCTTATTGATACCGTGCATCATACGCAGGTTGTAATTTGACTTTTGGTTGGGATCAGGCTTTTGAAAAACCCTGACGAAGTAATTACCAAAGTCACCCATATTGAAAAGTCCTTTGATTTTTTTGTTTTCTGAATCAGACATGGTTAGGTTTTTTTGTTAATAGAAAGAATGGCCTTTAGTTTACTTTAATCTTTGAGGTGACACCAGTCGACTTCACTACCAATTTAGATTTATGTTTTTCACCGGATACCGTGTCAGTCCGAGTATTAAATATTCTTTGAACATACAAAAATAAAATGACAGTAATTTGGTTTGGAACCATAACCATGGTCACCTTGAGCGAAGTCGAAAGGTTCTCGACTTCGCTCGAACTGACCAGCTTTTGATGTCCTCAAATCAATCTGTCATTGGTAGCGAAGTCGAGGACAATTACTTTATATCTCAAGTGCTCAGGCGGACAAAGTCAGCTCTCTTTTGTTAATACTAAATTTTCTTACTCAGCCTGGCACCTATAAGGATTTAATATCTAATCAAAACCCTTCGAGGATGTAAAAACCTCGAAGGGTTCTATTAAAGTTAGATAATCTCAGGTTCGTTCCACATGCCGTCTTCCTTGATTATTTCTATCAATTTGTCCACCGCTTTTTCGGAAGGAACAGAACGCTTCATCACTTCCTTGCCTTTGTACAGGGTAATTTTCCCTTTCCCGGAACCTACGTATCCGTAATCTGCATCTGCCATTTCTCCTGGGCCATTCACGATACAGCCCATAATTCCGATCTTCACTCCTTTCAGGTGATCAGTTCGCTTACGGATCATCGCTGTAGTTTCTTGTAAATCAAATAAGGTACGACCACAAGATGGGCAAGAAATATATTCTGTCTTGGACATTCGTGTTCTGGCGGCTTGAAGCACACCAAAGCCAACAGAATTATGAAGCTTAATTTGTTCGAGAATCTCCTCACGGGAATGCTCCTCTTCTTTTTCTAAAGACATAAAGATCCCATCTCCCAATCCATCAATCAGCAATCCACCAACATCCGTAGCTGCATAAAGCATGGTTTCATCCTGAGACTGATCTGGATAACTTACTTTCACAACAACAGGAATCTCTGACTTAGCTTCCAACAAACTCACAAATGCTCTCCTCACAGCAGGCATAGTATGTTTGTTTTCAGTTTTCAAGATCAGAACCGTGTCTTTTCTATCTGAAATAAGTGCAATAGCTTCGACTATCTGCGTATCAAATATTTCAAGAAAATTCAATTGTGTATGATATTTCTTAGCTGCAGCAAAACTTTGCAAATCGAAAAGCGGAAACTTGTTTTGCTGATCTGTACCAGAAGTCCAGATCGTAGCATCCTGAATTTCCTTCATGCCATTAGGAAGCATAAATGGTATAAGATTAGAACCTGAATACACAAAATCGCATCCCTGATCGTTCATTTTCCACTTATCCAATTCCGGTAAATAGAAATGACCTACAGTCTTCATTTCCTTTTCGCTGATCTTCTCGATCTTGGAAATATCAGTAATTACTCTTGGGACATTATGTCCACCAAAATTATAAATCTCTTCGCTATGTCGCTTGAAATGCTCATAAGGATTGACTGGATAGTCTTGAATCGGCTTGATCTCAGCATGTCCCGCTCGGTGCGCATAGCGATCAATCAATGCTTTGGCAACTGGCGCTTCAAACTCTGGATCTTCGGTCAAGGAAACACGAACCGTATCACCCAACCCGTCTTCCAACAAAGTCCCGATCCCTACAGCAGATTTGATTCTGCCGTCTTCTGCTTCCCCAGCTTCTGTAACTCCGAGGTGCAAAGGATATGGCTTGAAACCACCTTGATCCAATTTCTCAACCAGCAATCTATAAGCCTGAACCATCACTTGTGTGTTGGATGACTTCATAGAGATGACGATATCGAAGTAATTCTCATCCTCACAAATCCTCAAGAACTCCAATGCTGACTCCACCATTCCTAGCGGAGTATCTCCATATCTACTCATGATACGATCAGAAAGAGAACCGTGATTGGTTCCTATTCTCATCGCAGTACCATGTTCCTTACAGATTTTCACCAAAGGCAAAAAGCGCTCACGAATACGGTCCAACTCATCCTGATAGGTAATATCAGTATATTCTAAAACTTCAAACTTCTTCTTGTCTGCATAATTCCCAGGATTCACACGCACTTTTTCCACGATCCTTGCTGCTACTTCTGCCGCATTGGGAGTAAAGTGAATATCAGCTACCAATGGAGTATTATAGCCTCTTTTGCGAAGCCCATCCTTAATATGCCGAAGGTTTTCTGCCTCTTTAATGCTTGGAGCTGTGATACGTACCAGTTCACAGCCTGCTTCGATCATGCGGATACTTTGCTCTATGGAGCCTTCTGTATCCATAGTGTCCACGGTAGTCATTGATTGAACTACGATAGGATTATCTCCACCTACGATGACATCCCCGATTTTCACCGGAATAGTTTTTCTCCTTGAATAACTCGTCAAGCTATCGCAATAAAGTTGATCTACTGATTTGATAATTGGCTCCATGTGGCTTATATATCTCCTAATTGAGGTCGGATTACTATTTCTTCAACAACTGACTGAGGTGAAAGGTTATAAGCAGACCATACACTTTCCGCTACATCCTCAGGTTTCATAAATCTTTTGACAGGCAAATCAGAACCTTCCCAGCTCGAGGTATAGGTCGCTCCTGCAAGAACAGAAGTTACTTTGATTTGATGAGGCTTCAATTCCTCCCGTAGACATTTGGTCATTCCTAGCATTGCCCATTTAGACACCGCATAACTTCCACCATTTGGATAAGCAGTCAAGCCTGCCACAGATCCCATACTGAAAATATGTCCTGATTTTCGAGCGATCATCTCTTGAGCAAATCCCCTAGTCAGGTAATAAGCAGAGTACAAATTGGTCTCCATCATCATTTCGAAATTCCCATCATCCTCATTATGAATGGCTCCTGGGATAAATACTCCTGTATTGTTCACCAATACATCTGGAATCGCTACTGCCTTGACTTCATTCACAAATCTGCTGACATCGGCTTTTTTAGAAAGGTCTGCCTGAATCGCTAGCACTTTAATATTACTGTATTTCTCTCCTAGAAGAGCTTTCAAACTAGCCAAATCAGCCTCATTCCTCGCGCAAGTAAAGATGTCAAAACCCTCAGCAGCAAATCGTTCGATAATTGCTCTTCCTATTCCTTTGGTACCTCCAGTGACGAGGATGCTTTTGCTCATTTGTTTCGTAGTTTAATAGTTAGTATGACAACTATTTAGCTTACGCAAAGTTACATTTTTTTATCAAAACAGAGCCGAAACTTGCATTCTCCCTACATGGACAATTCTATCCAAACCCTGAGAGTTTCTGCCTTCATACACCAAATTGAGTTGCAAGCCCTCTCCTATTTTCTGTAACCAATTCACATTCCAGGTCACATTAGTCCCTGGTGTCAAGGCTTGGAGCATTTCGTAACCAACCGGTGAATTAACCACACCATTGTAATCTATCTGAATCAGTTTGAGATTGCCAGTAAGCGTAGTTTTCACAGCTCTAGAAAAACGAAGATCCAATCCTACTTGGTTCAATTGAGCTTTTTCTTTATACTCTACATTTTCAGTATTGACTTTTCCAGTAAAAGAGTACATAACCGTAGTTCTAAAATAAGGAGTCGGTTGCCATGAAAACTCTGGCCCAATTTGATTTTGGGAGATTACATAATTCTTATTATCTAGGAAGTCCGAAGCAGAAAGTCGATTCCCTGTTCCAGCCAAAATCCTCAATGTCGTCTGCCCAATGAAATTATAACGAGTATTCAACTTCCAATCTTTTTGAATAAAATCCTCAAAACCACCAGAGAGTAATTGCTTAAACTGGGAATCGAAATAAGATAGGTCAAAACCGTATTTAGCAGAGGACCTATTGAAAAAGAAACTTGAGCGAATCACTTGTCGAAGTGATAGAATATCTTCCCGATTTATGCCTCCTACAAATGGGTTGATCCTATCGATGAAGTCATCTGAAGTCACTTTTTTCTCTACACTCAGACTAGTGGTATTGGAAAACTTATGCAAAAATTCTCTCAAGCCGCCACTCTCCTTCCAGGTATCAGGGAATTTTGCCTGAATTCGATAATTTAAAATACTCGTGTAAGCCTGTATGAAAGTATCCGTAGGTACAAAAATCTTGATATACTGCTTCTCTTCAGGATTAATCGCTAGATAAAATTCATTCAATTGCTGTACTCCATCCCCATTATCATCACGCCAAGTGTGGGTCCCATCTCCATTTGGCGCAGGCAGAAAGACAAACTCACGTTGCAACTCGCGCCCATTACCAATTGCATAGGAGATTTCATTACGAATTAGATTTTTTCCGAAGCTCCCCTGATAGTCCAACTTACCCATTACGGTGAGTTCGGATTGCAAATCGCGCTGCAAATATTCCAATTCCCTATAGGTGAAAGTACTGCTCAAACTGTGCTGAGTCCACTGCTTTCGAAAGGTAAAGTTGGAAGTAAATGCACGTGTATCATTTTCCAATTGCCCTTTATATGGAGCTTTATCCTCGCGCCAAGCAGCATCTGCCAAAAAGGAATAACTAAGCGTGTCATTGCTGCGCAAATAAATCAGATGCTGCTGAAAATTCATGGCAGTACTGACCACAGAATCCGTTTCAGCGTTTTTCATAGCATTCTGATCTAAGGAAAACTGATACCCAGGCACGATGCTTTTGGCATTATAACTCAGATCTCCCAAGTAGCGTATCCAGTCGGATGTAAGTGAATCCTGTTTAGAATTCAATCGAAAAAAATCTTGCCTGAGCCTGATTTTGGATCCCAACTGCAAATTCCAATTAGCAGTATGCTGAGTCCCGTTCAACACATTCTCTCTATTCCTTAGGTAAAAGAGGTAGTTAAAATTATTGAGCAGGTCTTTTTCAAAACCAATTCCTGCCCGGAAAAACTGCTCGGCGGCGGCAGTTTGCAAAGCCTCCGGACTTAGGCCCCAATCCCGATCAAACTCAATATACCTGAATCGATCAATGAAATTAAAATTTGTGGAATTATACTCGTATTCGGTCTGCCCCTTCATGATGTAGCCTTTGAAAAACCTGGATTCTCTACCCTCACTTTGCATACCTACCTTCATTCCCAAGCCTTGATTATCATCATCGTCCAAATTTGAAAAAAGATTTTTATCGACTGATGAAAGCGCCATTTCTGTATAGAACTTTTCATGTTCATTTAGCTTGACTCTGGTGCCCGCTGTTACCATCCGCTTGCTGTCAGGAAGTGGCAATTGTGATAAAATAGAATAGTCACCACGAGAATGACCATTCACTGGCAACACATATTCATAGACCGTTCCATTTGATAATTGATTGGATCTCTGATAATCACCCTGGCCAGTTCCCACTTGAGAAAAGCCCAACTCATAATATGCTTTTTCAGGGTCTGTGGAGTATTTATAATAAACTAATGAATCTCCAAACTCATCAAGCATAGAGATTTTCTCATACAAGATTCTATTCTGATCGTAAGCTACACTGTCAATTCTCGGAATTCTTGCTAGTTCGGAACTATCACCTACGGAAGCCATAAGCCCCAATTCCTCTTGAGAGAAATCGGTAAATAAAGGACGGTTTCGATTATCTTTTTCCTGATAATAATTTAAATACACATCCACTTTCCCATTGGTCTGTGTGTGATTCGCTCCTATAATAGATCTGGAATAATTACGCTCCGCATATTCAAAATCCAATCGCACCCGTGAATACTGAGTAATTAAAACCTTTGGCGTAAAAGTGATTTCAGCCTGATTGTAATCAATCACATAATCTTCGTTGAAACCTCGCTTGAGCTGTTTTCCGTCCAGAAATACGCGTTCGGAATTTGCCATTATAATCACGAAACGCTCATTATTTGGACCTACGACTCGATATGGCCCTAATACTCCTTCTAAAACAGGCAATTGAATCGATGCGAATTTCCCTTTGGCTATGGACGCGAAAGCCTGCGAACTTGCAGACCACTTGTCATTCATTTTATACTTTGAGGTAAACTGTAAACCTTGCACATTCTTGTAATAGCGCAGAAATTCAGACTGTCTTTGCTGCAAAACCACATCTCCCGCAGCCAAGCTAAAATCATCATTGTAGAGCTCTATCAGCACATTATCGAAGTCCTGCACTTGCTGAGTATTTCCCTCAGGTTGGAAAGGAACATTTTGATCCGTGATACTTGCTCGGATTTGCAGGTTGTCAGAAATATCGCCTTCTAGTTGCAGGTTTAAGGCAGAATTAACAAATACATTTTGCGTATTCCCAAAGGAAATTCCTCGTGTCAAACTTCCAGATCTGTAAAGATTTGTGGTTGGGAAAAGCTCCTCTCGAAAGTCATAGGCGGGTAATTCTGCCATTCGATTGTCCTTAAATTGAGCGGTGGAATCGTAATCCGAAAGCAAGGTCCTGCGAGCAATCGGCTGATCAAATCGTATTGCAAAAGTCCTATAGCAAAGCAGCAGAGAATCTGGCTTAATCTCATTGTCAAAAACCAGCTGAAGTTTGTTCGTACTGAGTTCGTATTTGAAACCGTAGCTTTTTCCGTTTTGATCAGTAATTCGAATCGTCTCTTCGAGCAGAGAAAGAGAATCTGGAATACTTGGTTGAATAAAGGTTTCAGTTTTCACCCATCGGCATTTCTCCTGCGCTTTCACCGAAGTGAAAAAGCCAAAAAGTAAAACCCAGAAAAGTAGCCAAATACGCTTTCTCACTCCGAAATGCCTTTTGATTTGAAGATACTAATTAGATGATTTATCCTATCAATGGAAAGGTAAGGTAGAATGTAGTTCCCTTACTCAGATCTGATTCAAACCAGATTTTCCCGCCTGCGGTCTCTACCCCGCTTTTTGCGATAGCCAATCCCAAACCAGAACCAGTGGACTTGGTTGAGAAGTTAGGGATGAAAATCTTATCCTTCAGCTCCTCCGAGATACCTTTGCCGTTGTCAGCTATCTCTAGAAAAACTGCCTGATCCGTCATCCACAGCCAAATTCGGATTACTGGCTTTACGCCTGGCTCTACTGCTTGAATGCCATTGATGATAAGATTTGAGATCACCCTTCCAAACAGCTTATCATCTCCCATTATCGGAATATCCTTGGTAAATGAATCATCCTGAAAAATCAATTCGACCTGCTGATCTCCACTGAACAGCTCCAAAACCTTAATGACAACCGATTTGAAATTCATCAACTCATTATTTGGCAGCGGCATTTTGGCAAAGGTGGAAAAAGAAGAAGCAATTCCACTGAGTGCATCGACCTGATGAATCAAGGTTTCCAGTGACCTTTTCAGCTTCTCTGCATCATCCAATCTTCCTGCATCCTGTAGGCGGATCAAATGCTGCAGCGTGAGTTTCATCGGAGTCAGCGGGTTTTTGATCTCATGAGCAACCTGTTTGGCCATTTCTCGCCATGCAGACTCTTTCTCGGTAGAAGCTAGGACTTTCTTAGAGTTTTCGAGTTTGAAAAGCATGTTGTTGTATTCATTCACCAGCAAGCCAATTTCATCTTTGGAGCCCCAGTACATGGGTTCATTGTTTTCCAAATTGGTAGCCTTGAGTTTTTGAGTCAGCAGCTTAAAAGGAAAGGTGAGGTTCGTTGAGACAAAATAAGACACAAACAAGAACAGGATGAAAATCACCACAAAGGCATTGAATATATTGCTCAGCACATCTGCGATGAGTGTATTCAATTCCGCTTCAGACTCGAAAAAAGGCACCGCCAAAATCCCAAGATTGTCCTGGCTTGCCGTAGCTGGAATGGATAGGTAAACTGTTTTATATCTCAATTTCCCAATTTGCTCTTCTGCCAAATACTGACTTTGGCCCATCTCCTCAATCTCAGCAATTGCTTTGGGATTGATTAGTGGTGCCAAGATTTTCTTATCAAAAATATTTGGGCGATTGGTGGATTCTAGCTTGCCCGCCACATTATAAAGATGAATGTCACTCGCTGTAGTATTGGCGAGCTCGTTAACTTCTTCGTTTAGCTCATCATTATCCACCTCGGCAGGTTTTTGATTATTGAGAAAACTCCCCAAATTCCCTCTGATCAAAGCCGCTTTCTGAATGTACTGACGATCTAGATCTTCCCGATAGCTATTTGC
Source organism: Algoriphagus chordae (assembly GCF_003254055.1). GTDB lineage: Bacteria > Bacteroidota > Bacteroidia > Cytophagales > Cyclobacteriaceae > Algoriphagus > Algoriphagus chordae. The sequence goes on along the minus strand of NZ_QKZT01000017.1, from coordinate 36,875 downwards.
CAAAAGACCAATGGTGATGATACTGATGATAAGTATCGGAAAGAAGAAGGCGAAATTGAGGTAGAGTTGCAGCTTAGTAGAATAGCTAAACTCAAAATTCCGAACTCCAGTAAATAGCGTATTGATCAAAATGGTCAAAAAAGTCATAATCACGAAGAGCACGAAAAACAGCGAAATATTCCCGAAGAAATGAGACAGAGGAACATTTTTGGATGAAATTATTATCAACTCTTCCCCGTTCTTTATCCCAAAATGATGGTAGCCATTTTGATGAACACCTTCTATTTGCAATGCGTTGCGAGTTAAGACGCGCTCAAATCCCTTATTCAGGTAATTGAATGAACCGGAATTCCTGATGAATTCACCTTCCTTGAAAATCGCATAATCGTACAGTACAGGATCAAGCTTGTCATTGTATTTCCTATCCAGCAGCAGCTTAGGATAGACAGAAGTGGGCTGTACTCGTAATTGCCGAAGTTCTAGAAAAATGGTCCCTAGAAAAGAGTCCTCTTTGCTCAGGGGCACGAAAGCGATAAAACGGTTACCTGTATTGGATTCACTGCCACGGATAAAATATAAATCCTTTATACTAGTAGCATAATCACTTCTAATATAATCCGATTGGATCTCCTTGAGTATTTCATCGTCACCGGCTCCTAAAATTTGCTGCCCAGAAGCATTGAAAATCCGAAGCTGCACCTCGAACTGATCAAAGTAATTATCCAGATAAATTCGTCTTATTTTGGTGGCAATAGGTTCTTTCGAGAAAAGTGGATCTGCAATTCTATTTTGAATGAATAAATCATTTTTGATTCTTGCGAAAATCTCACCTAAGAAAAACTCCGTCATCACATCGTTTTCGATAAGGTTTTGATTTGCGAAGCGAGTTTTGGACTGCAGCAACTCCCCTTTTTCAGTCTGAAAAACACTTATCCCAGCAATCCCTCCTGTGACCAAGCAGGCAAAAAAGAAGGTGAGAAAAGTATCTAATCCAAGTTTGAAGGCATTTTTGAAAAGCTCCAATCGGACTATTGTAATTAAAAACGCCAGGTGTAGCAACCAAACTACCGCTCCCCAAATTGTAAAAAAGAACAATAGTCCTGCGACAGGAAGCCCTAGTAGGACGATCCATCGATAATAGAATTGTTTGCGAGAATTGATCTCCAGGAGCAAACTAAACAAAGTCAGCGAAAGCAGTACATACACTGATGCCCACAAGAATAACATCAGGAAGCTTATTCCTTTGAACCACCCAAAAGCGGGGATGGAGCTAATGTCTAAGCCCCATTGAGAATTGATCATCAAATCTCGAGGTAAGGACCATAGCATATACAAACACAGTGAGCTCACCAACATGGAGAAAAAGAAGAATATCAGAAACTCATTCCTGGAGCTTAAGACTTTTATCTTTTCATGCATCCCTTTGGAGGCGAGCTGATAGATCACCATGACCAAGATCAGCACCCCGCACAGCGTATTAATCAATAAATCCCCGAGACTAGGATTGAACCAGGAGGAGGCATAATTCGCAGAATCAAATAGTGCCAGATTCAGGTAATTTCCTGGGAAATCAAGCAGTAACATCATCATCCTGAATGCTCCCAAAACGAAAATCGCGTATCCAATAGACTGCCATCTTCTCCCCGATTTCCATTTGCTCAACACAAAATCTGAGCTCAATAAAAAATATAGCAGGAATACTGAGGTGAAGAAAATCAAAATTGCTGGATTCACTACCCTACCTGCTGGACTGTATCCAAACAAGAAATTTACTCCGAATAATGGGATTCCTGCAGGATTGACAACTACCGAAGTCGCTTCTTCAGGTACTGCAAAAAGCTCGAATCTACCATTTCCAAATATGTTTGGGTTTGCTCCTGTGATCAGATAATTGTTTTCAATATTACCTGGCCAAATCAACCTGAGCACATGCAGCATTACATAGTCAGCCCCATTTCGTTTGACTTTTCGAGTCTTGAGCAATAAAGTGCCATAGGGATCCTCTAAGAGCTGATATTCTTTGGACAGATTTACCTGAGAGAAGTCTAGGCTAAGTGTAAAATCAGACCAATACAATAGCTCTTTCTCTGGACTAAGTATAAAAAAGGGATACCGATGAAATGGCGTAGTTATCTGAGCAAAACTTAGGCTATCATCAGGCCTGACGTCCATAAGAATCTGGATAAAATCCTCATCAAATTCCTTATCGACGGCCTGTACCCGATCCTGCAAGGCTTGCAAATAGGTATCCTGTTCATTTTTCTGGAAGAAAAAGAAATTGAGGATCAACACCGCAAGAAGAGAGAAAATACTGATCAAGATGATCAGGCGACGGGCATCATGCTTCATTTAGATGTAAAATAAAAAAAGCAAAGTCCTCGATCAAACTTTGCTCCTCTATTCGTTTAGTGTAAGGCTATTTTAGCCTTTCTTTTTTTAGCATTTCGGTACCAGAAAAAGCCAAGAACCATTGCTATCAGATAGGGCATAACAAAAAGATACATGATCCCTAGATTCAGTCCAGCTCCAATACTGGTATCTCCATTACTCACATTATTTTCTACGGAAGCACGACACATAGCACACTGAGCGTAGGTAGCTGAGTGAAACAGAAAAGCGACGAAAGTAAAGAATCCTATTTTGAGAGCTTTATTCATAATATCTCCTACGGCTTAGAAAGAACGCAGTTTTTTAATGGACATAATAAGGACTGATCATCAGGTAAACTATCACACCGGTGACAGTTACATAAAGCCAGATCGGATACGCAAATTTAACAACTTTTCTGTGCTTCTCACGCTGATCTGTGTATCCGTAGTAGTATGCAAATAAGATTGGAAGTAGTGCTACAGCAGCAAATACGATATGCGTAAGCAGGAAGAAGTAATAAACAGAACGGATCGTCCCCTCGCCTCCAAATGAGGTGCTCTCAGCGGAGGAATGATAAATAATGTATGACACCAAGAATATAGCTCCTAGTCCAAAGGCTACAGTCATGGAGGCTCGGTGGTAAGGAATATTTCCAGACTTAATAAATATCAACCCAGCTATCAGAGCTACTGTAGCGGCAGAATTGATTACGGCATTCAGATGAGGAAGGAAATAAACCCATTCTACACCCAAATCCAGTTTCGAAGGCATGAATATCAAGATTGCCACTACTACTGGAACAATTACAGAAATGGCAATAATCCATCCCTTCACTTTCCCCTCATTTTTTATCATATTAGTTTCCTTCGCTGGCATGCAATAATACTTTAGTTTCCAACATCAATAAATCTACATCCTCACGAGAAGTACCACTATAATAGCCTCTGATCCTTCCAAGCTCATCTATTAACATAAACTTGTCTGAGTGTGCAAAATCATCAGGAATACCTAAGCCATCTATAGTCGGGATAATGAAGCCACATTTGGCAAGATCATAGGTTTCTTGAACTCCTCCGGTCAAGAAATCCCACTTACCTGCTTTGGCACCATGCTCCTCGGCATATTCTTGCAATACCTCAGGCGTGTCAAACTGCGGATCTATACTGATAGACATGATATGCACCCTATCGTCATCTCGGAACATGTCATTTACACGCTCCATCTCTGCGGACATTTTAGGGCAAATACTTGGGCAGGAAGTAAAGAAAAAGTCCACGATCGTGATCTTCCCTTCCATGTCAGATCTACCTACTTCATCCCCTACTTGATTGGTGAAGGAGAACTCAGGGATATAATGCTGGGTAGTATCAGCAATCGGGCATTCCTGAAATGGGTTATCTACCCCTTTTTCGTAAAAGACCGGTATATCGTAGGTGTTGGTCCCAAAGCTTTTAAGAAATAGAAAAATCAAAATGGGCACCAATAGGATACATACCAACACAAATCCTTGCAATATTCTTATACTTCTCATAGTAGTGGGGTAACAAAAAAGAAGGTTGAAGTGTCCCACTTCAACCTAACTTATTTTATAATTCAGAAAGCAGGATTAATACCAACGCAAAGAGAAAATCTCTGAGCCTTCTTTTAACAGGACGATTATCAGCCAGAACAGGAAAGCGATAGGTACCAAAATAGAATAGATCAATGGCTTCACTTCGTCACCAAGGTGCATGAATTCCATCATGATATACTTAGCTTTCCAAATGGTCAAAGCCATAAATAATGAATAGAGTAGAATCCCTCTAGGCATTGTAAAAGCCATAATAAACTCAGCTCCAGTAATCAAAGCCAATATTAAAGCTGTCTTCCAGATTTTCTTAATCTTATCGTTATTCTTTGGAACAACTGTAAGCGTTGATTTATTTTCTTGAATTTCCATAATTCTAATATTTATAGCTTAGATCAGGTAGAATAAAGTAAATACAAAGACCCAAACAAGGTCAACAAAGTGCCAGTAAAGACCGACTTTTTCCACCATTTCATAGTGACCTCTTCTATCATATACTCCTACTGCAGCCTGATAAAACACCATGAAAAGTAAGACAACACCGATCGTAACGTGGAAGCCGTGGAATCCAGTAATGAAGAAGAACAAATTAGCAAAAGATGCAGGTCCATATTCATTGACAAGCAAATTAGCCCCAAACACTGTTTCGGTTACATTCTGCCCCAAACCATTGATATAATTCAAGGTAGCCCCCATCTCAGATCCGTGGATGAAGTGATTCCACTCCCAAGCCTGACAGCTCAAGAAAGTAATACCTCCTACAAGTGTCCAAAGCATCCATTTCACTACATCGTTTCTGTCATTTCTATGACCAGCCTCTACAGCCAATACCATCGTAACAGAACTAGCGATCAAAATGAAGGTCATCAAACCCACAAATACTAAGGGAGCATGAACTCCATGTACAAATGGAATGGCATCAAACACCAATTCAGGAATTGGCCAATATTCATTTGACCCAACAAACTCCTTGGCAGGTCCAGCATAAGCAGGATAACTGACACGAATTGAAAGGTAAGTAATCAAAAAAGCGGCAAAAGTAAAGATATCCGAAAGAAGGAAAAACCACATCATAAGTTTTCCATAACTGGCCTTGAGTGGTTCGTTACCACCTCCCCAGACGCCTCTTTTCGAGCTTACTCCTATAGCAGTAGAATGCGCAGACATAAGATATTGATTTGTACTTGGTTTATTTTAATGATTCAAAAGCAAAAACATAAATAGATATAACCACAATGCAGCTAGAAAATGCCAGAAAGTAGTAGCCATTTCAAGTGTATCCATTGACTTGGAATGTACTTTATATTTATATGTTGAAATTAATACAATAATCAGAAATATCACACCACTGATCAAGTGAACAGCATGCAATCCGGTGAATATATAGAGAAATGATCCCGAAGGATTTCCTACGAAAAACACATTTTCATCTACTAATGCTACCCAGCTATACCACTGTCCCACGAGGAAAGCGATACCAGATAGCACAGCTAGGCTCAACCCAATCCGAAGACCTGCAAGATTGTCCTTTTTAGCAGCTGAATAAGCGTATTGTAGACAAATGCTACTTAAGATGACTATTCCGGAAGTATACCAGAAAATAGTTGGCAAGTCATATTCTAGCCAATTCCCTTCAGATTGTCTCACAATATAGGCACTGGTAAGTGCTGCAAAGATCATAACGATCGTCACCAAGAAAAGCCATAATGCAAACTTCTTAGGATGCATAGCGATCGGCTGATCTACTAAATCGACGTATTTAAGTTCTTTTTCCATCCTTAGGGTAATTTATCCAATAGGTAAGCTATCTGCACGATAGGTAGGTACAAAAAGGACCCAAACATTATTCTCAAGGCTGATTTGCGCGAGCAATCCTTCATCAAGGAGAAGGTCTGTGCTAGAAACAAAACACCACATACTGTAGCGACTATTCCTGATGTCATTCCAGTAAGCCCAAAATAACTTGGTAACAAGCCTAGTGGCAAAAGGAATAAGGTGTAAATCATAATCTGAATAGCCGTGTTGAGATCTTTCCCACCACCACTTGGCAAAAGCTTAAAACCTGCTGCCTTATAATCTTCATCTCCTACCCATGCAATAGCCCAAAAGTGAGGGAACTGCCAGATAAATTGAATACCGAAAATAATCAATGCTTCATGCGTGATTGCTCCAGTTGCTGCTGTCCAGCCCAAAAGCGGAGGCAAGGCACCTGGAATAGCACCTACAAAAACTGCTATCGGTCCTACTCTCTTCAATGGGGTATAAACAAATACATAAAGCACCATACTCAACACACCCAACCAGGTAGTCAGAGGATTGGTAAAGTACCAAAGCAAACCAACTCCTATGATAGCTACTAGGGATGTAACCCAAAGTGCTTCTTGAAGTGAGATAAGCTTCATTGGCAGTGGACGGTTTTTGGTACGCTTCATCAGCTTATCCAAATCACGCTCCAAGATCTCATTTGCAGCGCAAGATGCGCCAGAGATCAGGAATCCACCCAGTGCTAGACCTATAAAGCCAGACCAGCCAAAACTTGCTCCTCGATCACCAAGTATATAGCCAAATACTGCTGAGAAAGTCACCAAAGCCGAAAGCCTCAATTTAATCAACTCAGCGTAAGCTTTGATCTTGCTTACTACTAGACTACTAAAATGGTCAGTTACTTCAACTGTCCTCATGATCAATTTGTATTTAATCGAAACTGAATGTTTTCTCTGATTTCAAGCAGCAAGATGACTTGCACGCCTATTATCAAAGAACCTAATAAGAGATGGATAGGCTGGAGAAATGCTGGGATACCAAAGTATGCCATTCCCATTCCTGTAGCTATTTCCAGTATAATCAGAATCATCAAGACCTGAGACCAAAGATTTACTTGAGATTTCCTAAGGGTATATCTAAATGCCCAAAAGAAGTATAACACATGAATTCCTAGTAGAACTATAGAAAAGGATCTGTGAATAAGGAATTCTATACCGATCCTACCTATCCACTCTTCTCTAAGCATGTCGCCAAGAGAAGCTGAGATAATATCAATCTGCTCTCGAACCTGAGTGCCTAAGACAATCTGAATCAGCATTAGGATAGTTCCTATCAATAATACCAGTTCAATTCTTTTAGGCACAAGCATCTTCACTCCTTTGCTTTGGATCAACCTACCCGATCTGTGATATACATAGATCAGTAATGAGACCAGCAATAAAGCCAGCATCATATGGAAGGTGATCATCCAGTGCAGAAGATTGGTAGAAACTACAATAGAACCTATCCAACCTATGAAGATGACAAGGAGAAGGTTGCAGACGGACAAGATTGGAATCCATTTATCTTTCTTACGAAGTGGAAATGATTTCCAAACAGTAAGAATTATCAATAGTCCAATCACTACTCCAGCCAATCTATTGAGGTATTCAATCCAAGTTTTCACCGGGTTGAATTCCTGCTCAATAAGTATAGACTTATCGTTGGCTATTTCCTTTGCCTTTTCTGTGAATCCTAATTTTTCAAGTGTTGCCACGAACCGTTCGTTCTTGGCTAATCTTTTATTGAGATAAATCTCCTGATAATTTGCTGGTAGCTGATCCACACTAGTCGGTGGAATCATACTGCCAAAGCATTTCGGCCAATCGGGACAGCCCATTCCAGAACCGGAACTTCTAACTATCCCGCCGATAAGAATCAGCAAATAAACAGCCACCACCGTGATTACACTCACAGAACGGAAGCTGCTTATAGATTTATTAATGCTTTGCGTCATTAGAAACCAAAACTTCCTCTTCTTCCTTCATAATCTCTAATTCTACTTTAACCAATTCCTGCTCATGCGGAAGGTTTGATTCTGGTGTAGCAGAAAGTGGAACTGTCTGAGGGATGAAATCATCTTCAGCACCTGGCTTAGAGTAATCGTAAGGCCATCTATATACTGCAGGAATTTCACCTGGCCAGTTGCCATGACCTGGATGTAGAGGTGTAGTCCACTCCAATGTATTAGACTGCCAAGGGTTCAATGTTGCCTTTCTTCCTTTATACATAGAATAGAAGAAGTTAAACAAGAAGATAAACTGAGCAAGGAAAGTAATGATAGCCGCCACAGATACGAACATGTTCAAATCTGTGTACATATTGGTGAACTCGAAGTTCGTGAAGGAATAATATCTTCTAGGGAATCCAGCAATACCGATGTAGTGCATAGGGAAGAACACCATGTAAACGCCCACGAAACTTAACCAGAAGTGAATGTAGCCTAATTTGGCATCCATCATTCTTCCAAACATCTTCGGGAACCAATGGTAAACACCTGCCAACATTCCGAAGAAAGAAGCCGATCCCATAACTAGGTGAAAGTGTGCTACTACGAAGTATGTATCATGCAATTGAATATCAATCGCTGAGCTACCTAAGAAAATACCCGTCAATCCTCCTGATATAAAGAAGGAAACTAGTCCTATCGAGAACAACATCGCCGGAGTGAAGATCAAGTTACCTCTCCAAAGTGTCGTCAGGTAGTTAAATACTTTAACTGCTGAAGGAACTGCAATGATCAGCGTCAAGAACATAAAGATAGATCCCAAGAAAGGATTCATACCTGACACGAACATATGGTGAGCCCACACTACAAAAGAAAGAACTGTAATTCCAAGCAAGGAGATAATCATTGCCTTGTAACCAAAGATTGGCTTTCTAGAGTTAGTAGAAATCACTTCAGAAGTGATACCTAAAGCAGGTAGTAATACAATGTAAACTTCAGGGTGACCTAAGAACCAGAATAAATGCTGATACAATACTGGGCTACCACCTGTGTTAGGAAGAGCTTCTCCACCGATATAGATATCAGATAGGTAGAAAGATGTACCAAAGCTTCTATCAAAAACAAGTAATAATGCCGCAGCAAACAATACAGGGAAAGACAAAAGACCGATAACTGCAGTCAAGAAGAAAGCCCAGATTGTCAAAGGAAGCTTAGAGAAAGACATTCCACGTGTTCTCAAGTTGATTACCGTGGTAATGTAGTTGATACCTCCCATCAGAGAGGAGGCGATAAAGAATGTCATCGCTACCAACCAAAGTGTCATACCAAGACCAGAACCTGGAATAGCCTGTTCCAAAGCTGAAAGCGGTGGATAAACCACCCAACCACCAGAAGCTGGACCAGTTTTAATGAACAAGGATATAAACATGATAACCCCTGATATGAAAAACAACCAGTAGGAAAGCATATTCATAAAGCCGGAAGCCATATCTCTAGCACCGATCTGTAATGGAATCAGGAAATTCGAAAAAGTACCACTCAGACCTGCCGTCAATACAAAGAATACCATGATGGTACCGTGCATTGTAACAAGTGCTAGGTAAAAGGTAGGATCCAAATGCCCTGTCTCATCAATCCATCCTCCTAAGATCGGACGAAGAAAAGACATGTCCATATCAGGAAAACCTAATTGAAGTCTGAAAAGAACAGATAGAAAACCACCTAAAAGAGCCCAAAACATACCTGTTACCAAGTACTGCTTTGCGATCATTTTGTGATCCTGAGAGAATATATATTTTGTTACAAAATTATCATGATGCTCATGATCACCGTGATCGTGTGCTGCGTCATGATTTGCGACAGATGCTGTAGACATAATCTATAATTTTGTTTGTTACTTTTCGCTTAATTAATTTTCTGCAAGCTTATTCATCTCAGAAGAATGACCCGCTGCTAAAGCAGGATTCATCTGGATATAAGATTTTTGCTCAGCATACCACTTCTGATATTCCTCTGGCTCTACCACTTCGATGATTTTCTTCATACTAAAGTGTCCATTTCCACAAACTTCAGTACAAGCAATCTCATATTGAAACTCTGGATTTCCAGTTTCCTCTCTCATCTCTGCAGTAGTCTTGGTAGGGACAAACCAGAATCGAGTTGGCATACCTGGAACAGCATCCATTTTCAGTCTCATGTGCGGCGCAAATACAGAGTGAAGTACATCTCTAGCTCTGATTTTGAATAGAACTGGCTCACCCTTTGGTATTTTTACCACTGGAGAAGGAAAATCATCAATCGCATTCTTATCAGTGAAATCAATTCCATGGGAATTAGTAGCTGTAATCAATCGATAATCATAATCTCCTAGTACTTGATCTTTGCCAGGATATCTAACTTCCCAGGCAAATTGATAGCCCATGATTTCTATAACATGTGCATTCTCAGGAGCTGGTGCTGTGATATCAGACCATGCCATCCATCCTGAGATCACCAATCCTGTAAGAACAAGACCTGGAACTGCCGTCCAGATAATCTCAAGTTTATTATTGTCAGGATAGAAAGATGCTTTACGTTTCACGTCATATCGGTACATATATGGGAAAATGAAAAGCAATACGTGCGTTACCAAGAATACAATCCCAGTAATACCCATCGTCCACCAAAATAATGCATCAGTAACTACACCGTGCTCAGATGCTATTGGCAATTGATAATTGTGGAATTCTTTGATCGAATACCAGAACATCAAAATGCCGGTACCCACCAAGAAAACAATAAACAAAATTGCATTTATTTTATTACTCCCTGAAGCGATCTTCTTATCAGATCCTTTTACCACAGAGACTAACGTTTGGATTCGATATACCATCCATATTATGGAAAATATCAAAAGAACCCCTACTCCAATCAGAAATCCGTACATACCTTAATTATTTCGGCTAATATTAAATGTGATGATGATAGCTTTCCTCAAGCATTGGGTGATTTTTAGGAACCAAATTCCCTTTCGCCAATCCAGAAAGAACTACAAAGGTGAAGGCTGCGCCATATATTAGGAACATCCCTACTTCCATAAATCCAACGCCACCGTTATGTCCTAAAGTGCCAGGCTGAACCATAAGGAAGAAATCTACCCAGTGACCAGCAATGATCAAAGCACAAACTAGTTTCAAGAATACTCCATGTCTCTTAGAATCTCTTGTCATTAACAAAAGAAAAGGAAGCACAAAGTTCATCGCTAAATTTACAAAGATATATGGACCATAGATGTCGCTAGACAATCTTTCTATGAAATATACCGTCTCCTCAGGGATGTTGGCATAATAGATCAATAAGAACTGAGAAAACCATAGGTATGCCCAAAAGATGGTGAATCCAAAGATGAATTTACCCAAGTCATGTACATGATTCTCGTTCACCATTTCTAGAAGACCTTTGCCTTTCAAGAACATCACAATCAAAGTCATGGCAGAAAGACCTGCTACGAACCAAGATGAGAAAACATACCAACCGAATAGGGTAGAGAACCAGTGTGTGTCAATTGACATCACCCAATCCCAAGCGGCGATAGAAGAGGAAACTGCAAAGAAGATTAAGAAAAAAGCAGACCAGCTTCTGATTTTGTACCAGGAAGAAGTTCCACCAATCACATCTTCGTTGTATGTAAATTGTTGGAATTTCTTGAAAAAGAATACCCAGAAACCAAAGAACAAGACCATTCTGAAAATATAGAATATTGGGAATGTTCCTTTTGCCATAGGCCAATAGAAGAAAGATCCCTTTCCATCTATGATGCTATCATATTCTGGAGATGCTTTATCAAAAAGATAAGCATGCGTCCAGTGAAACAAATCATGATTTGCTATAAAGAATGTTACGATCATCAATACCCCAGCAATTGGCAACCAGTTACCAAGGGAGAGCATTACTCTAATGATAGCCGTGGACCATCCTGCTTGAGCAGCGTATTGAATAGCAAAGAAGAATACACCTATGATGGCAATACCAGTGAAATACACATTGTTGATCCATAAGTTGGCATATACACGCTCATACCAATGAAACGCATGTCCTTCTGCTGCCGCAGCCTCATCATGACTACCTCCAAACATCGCCATAACGATACCTAGAACTAGTAATGCTGCACCGATCCCCAAAACCGTAAAAATAGATTTTTTAGTCGCTGCGGTGAAATCAAATTTTTGATCCAGATTATAGTGTTGTACGTCGTGAGCCATAATTAATTAGCTGGAGTTTCTACTTGTGTAACATCTTGGTCAACTACTGCTGCTACTGCATTGTCAGCATTCTGACCACCTTGGAGATCTTGCTTCACATAATGAACAATTTTCCATCTGTTTTCAGGAGTAATCTGAGAACCATGAGCTCCCATTCTTCCTTTACCCTTTGTGATCACATGATAAATATGACCTTCTGATAGACCGGTATATGCGCCACCTGTAAGATTGGCAACACCACCGATAATATCACCTACTTTACCGTCTCCAGCTCCGCCAGTTCCATGACAAGGGGTGCAATAAAGTCCATAAAGTCTTTTGCCTTCATCCAAAACCTCATCAGAAAGTTTGACAGGATTTTTCACAGCAGCAGCTTCTTCTATTTCAAAAGCTTTATATCTATGAGGCAGGTAACCTTGCTTATTTCTAGGAACAGTATTGGCAACAGGCTCTCTCATATTCATATTATGAGGGTTGTTGATATTACTATTGAAGAATTCACCCTTCCCATCCTCACGGGTCGAGATAAGATTCCCCTTAGTCTCAGAATCCATGACCTGAGTCAGGGGTTCGTAAGCTACCGAGTGATACATCTGAGGCGCAAATTCCAAGCCTTGATTCTCTCCTCCGGCTCTACAACCAGCTAGGGAAATCCCAGCTACTGCAATCCCTAAAATACTTAGTGTTTTAGCAATCTTCATTTTTCCAGATTTACTATTCAAAACTTTTTTTATTAACCTCTGATGCTCCAGAAGATTTCAATATCTCTTCAATCTTAGCCAACTCAACAGCTGAATTATTAGCTATATCGATTGCCATCACATGCTTATCATCAGTGATTCTCAAATCGAAGATTCTAGGCTGTGCCCAAGGCTTCAGATTGGTACTTACCATAAACACGCCTACCATACCAAATGAAGCTAACAGTACAGTTAATTCAAATGTAACAGGAATGAAATCTGGGAAAGCACCATAGTCTTTACCACCAATGATCATTGGCCAGTCAAATTTCATCATATAGAACTGCATGGTCAATGCCAAGGTGGTCCCAAGCAATCCAAACAAAAATGCTGCGATTGGCAATCTACTTCTCTTATATCCGAGGTAATCATCTATCCCGTGAACAGGATATGGTGAATAGACCTCATGGATTTTGATGCCTGAAGATCTTACTTGCGTGATTGCTTGAAGTAAAACATCCTCATCTTCATAAACTCCAGTAACAAAATGTGTATCTCTTTCCATGATTATTTATTCACTTTATCAGATGAAGACTTCAATACCGCTTTCACTTCAGCCATGTTGATTACCGGGAAGAATTTGGCAAACAAGAAGAACAATGTGAAGAACAATCCAAATGTAAATAGGTAAACCCCAACATCTGTGATTGATGGATAGAACATCGCCCATGAAGATGGCAGGTAATCTCTGTGAAGAGATGTTACGATGATCACAAATCTCTCAAACCACATCCCGATATTCACCACGATTGACAATGCAAAAGTAGCAACGATGGATGTACGGATTTTCTTAAACCAGAATAACTGAGGAGAAATCACGTTACATGTCATCATAGATGCATATGCCCACCAGTAAGGTCCAGTAGCACGGTTGATAAATGCATATTGCTCAGCTTCTACGCCTGAGTACCAAGCGATGAAAAACTCCGTGATATAGGCAATACCTACTATAGAACCTGTGATGATGATTACAATATTCATCAACTCGATGTGACCAATTGTAATGTAATCTTCCAGTTTGTAAACCTTACGTGTTACGATCATCAAGGTCAATACCATGGCGAAACCAGAGAAAATTGCACCTGCCACAAAGTATGGAGGGAAGATTGTCGTGTGCCATCCTGGTATTACAGAGGTTGCAAAGTCAAAGGATACAATCGTGTGTACAGAAAGTACCAATGGTGTAGCTAGACCTGCAAGGATCAAAGAAACTGATTCGTATCTGCTCCAAGATTTTGCTGCGCCATCCCAACCGAATGAAAGAGCTCCGTAAATAATCTTTCTAAGACCAGTAGCTCTATCTCTAATAGTCGCGAAATCAGGAATCAAACCAATGTACCAGAATACTAATGATACAGAGAAGTAAGTTGATATCGCAAACACATCCCAAAGAAGCGGGGAGTTAAAGTTTACCCAAAGTGATCCAAAAACGTTTGGAAGTGGAAGTGCCCAATAAGCTCCTAACCATGGACGTCCCATGTGTAGTACTGGGAACATTGCCGCACAGATAACCGCGAAAATGGTCATCGCTTCAGCAGCACGGTTAATAGATGTTCTCCACTTCTGTCTGAAAAGTAATAATACTGCTGAGATAAGTGTACCAGCGTGACCGATACCTACCCACCAAACGAAGTTGGTAATATCCCAAGCCCAGCCTACGGTTTTGTTAAGACCCCACATACCGATGCCTTCCCAAACGGTGGCAACTACAGCAATAGATCCAATAGCCAAAACCCCAACGGACGTAAGGAAAGCAAGAAACCATCTGATATTTGGCTTTGCTTCTACATGGCGCGACACATCATTTGTCACGTCATGGTAGGTTTTGCCCCCAGTAACTAACGGATCGCGAACGGATGAAGTAACCTGCATAGTTTAATAATTTTTGATTACGCTTCGTTTATGTCTTTATTTCTGATTTTGGTAAAATACCAAACGTTTGGACTAACGTTGATCTCTTCCAATACATGGTATGCTCTTTCTTCATTCACTTCCTTCAAGGCTGAAGTCGTGTTCTCCTTAATTTTTAGAAGCTGAGAAACCTGACTTTGTGAATCATTCATATCTCCGAATACCAAAGCGTCAGTAGGACAAGCCACAGCACAAGCTACATTGATGTCTCCATCTTTCACTTTGCGTTTTTCACGCTTAGCCTCTAGCTTACCTGCTTGGATTCTTTGCACACACATGGAGCATTTTTCCATTACACCACGCGCACGAACGGTTACGTCTGGATTCAAGACCATTTTACCCAAATCATCGTTTTGAGCTACATTGACTCCAGCGAAGTCTTTGTTATCGTGGTATTTGAACCAGTTGAATCGACGCACTTTATACGGACAGTTGTTTGCACAATATCTAGTACCAATACATCTGTTGTATGTCATTTGATTAAGTCCCTCAGAAGAGTGAGTTGTAGCAGCAACAGGACAAACAGTCTCACATGGAGCGTTGTTACACTGCTGACACATCATAGGCTGGAAAGTAACCTCAGGGTTATTGGCAGCTACTTCCATAGCACTCAAATCATCAGCTGGAGCATCAGAAGAATAATAGCGGTCAATTCTGATCCAAGCCATCTCTCTTCTATTCAATACTTCCTGCTTTCCTACTACCGCCACGTTGTTTTCAACCTGACATGCAATAGAACATGCTGAGCAACCAATACAAGAGTTCATATCGATAGCCAAACCCCAGTGATGCTGAGAATACTGGTGTCCTGACCAAAGAGAAATCTTAGAAGGTTTTACAAATTCACCATCCTTGTAAATCTTAGGATGATATCTACCTGCAGAGGCATCTTTTTGATATTCACTCAATACAGATTCTTGGATCACGTTCTCACGTCCCATGAAGGTCTGATGCGTCTGCGTACGAGCCAATCTATAAGAATCGCCAGTAGCTTTCACCTCTACTCCACTTATTATATCGAAATTAACAAAGCCTTTAGAAGCATCTAGCAATTCGTAAGCGTTAACACCTACGCCATTTGCTACACGTCCAGCTTTTGTTCTACCATATCCCAGTGCCAAACCGAAAGTACCATCTGCCTGACCTGGCTGTATCATGATCGGTACGATCAGTGATTTACCATTTACTGAGATAGAAGCTTTACTTGTCTCACCTTCCGACTGAGTGACACCATTGTCATTAGCCCATTTCTGAGAAACTGTCAAGTAGTTATCCCAAGTTGCCTTAGAGATAGGATCTGACAATTCTTGAAGCCAAGGAATATTTGCATAGGTACCGTTACCGATACCTACTTTCGTATACATTATTAATTCAGCACCCGCATTATCAGCCGTGTAAGCACTTGCTACTGCAGAGGCCGCAGCACTTACATCACCTACTGGAGCCAAAGCTTCAGAAGTTGCGTTGATTGCTAAAACACCATTGTATAAGGTCTGATCCCAGAATTCCTGGAAAGTCCCGCCAGTCTCAACCTGAGTGAATACATCACCTTGCCAGTTGGCCTGAAGGAAATCATAATAGGAAGTAGAATCACCAGCCCAAACCAAGAATGAGTCTTGAGCTTGTCTAGTATCAAAAAGTGGAGTAATGGTAGGCTGAGCCAAAGAGAAGTGACCTTTCTTTGGTTCGAAGTCATTCCAAGACTCTAGGAAATGGTGATCTGGAGCTACTATTTGTACCAAAGATGAAGTCTCATCCAGTGTACCATTCGTAGATATGCTCACATTCGCTTTGGTAATACCAGCAGCGATTTCAGCACCTCTTGCGAAATCATAAACAGGGTTACAGTTGTAGAAAATAACTCCTCCTACTTTCCCTGCATTCAAATCAGTTACAAACTGATTCATTTTGGCATCATCACCTTTTCTATAGTAAGCAGGATTTGCAAAATCTACAGTAGTTCCGTTACTTCCAAGCAATTCGTTAATCGCATTGATCACAACTTGAACGTTTGGATCATTTGATCCAGAGATCACTAGAGAAGCTCCTTTGCTAGCCCAAAGGTCATTTGCTGCTTTTTCCAAGTATGCAACCTCAACTGCTGGAGCTGAAACTGTAGCTGCCCCTGCTTTCTTAGCGATTGCATTATAAAGAGCCAAAACTGCCAAACCACTTTGAGAAGCTCTGATTGGTGTTCTGTAATCAGCATTTGCTCCTGCTAGAGAAAGCGTAGACTCAAACTGATAATGTCTAGACATTTCAGGTTTCTGCTTACTGATTTTTCTAGTCTGAGCATATTGACGAGCAAATTCAATAGGAGAAATCCATGATCCTAAGAAGTCAGCTCCGAAGGATACGATTGTTTTTGCCTTGTCAAAAGAATAAGAAGGAAGTACTGCAGTGCCATAATAAGTCTCTGCAGCCTTAGTAATACCATAATTAGATAGCGGATCATACATGATCAGATCTACATTACCATTCGTATCAGCTAGCTGCTGAATGGCCTGCATGGTAGATGGTGACATAATCGTATTAGCTACGATTTTCACAGATCCAGCAGTAGCTAAAGCAGACTTTGCTTGCGCATCTACTGTCGCCCAATCAGATGGTTGACCACCGCTGTAAGGAACAGCAATTCTTTCTTTATCGTAAAGAGAAAGAATAGATGCCTCTACGATCGCATTTACTTTTCCTTTATTTATAGGAGATAGTTCGTTTCCGTCAATTTTGATCGGACGACCTTCTCTTGTCTTTACTACGATAGAAGCATAATCTCCACCTGTAGAATAGGTAGAAGCGTAATAATTAGGGATAGATGGGTTGATATCAACCGGCTTATTCACATAAGGAATCATCTTTCTTACAGGAGCCTCACATGCTGCCAAAGAAGCTGCTGCTAAGCTGAATCCCATAACTTTCAGAAAATCTCTTCTGGAAGCACTACCCTCTTCGTTGAGTGTAGAAGGAAGCTCAGGAAATTCCCTGTCGGCGTTCTTTACAAACTCTGGATCGTTGTTGAGCTGCTCAAGCCCTTTCCAGTACGTTTTTTTATTTTCCTTCATTTTATGATATAATGAATTTGCGAAAAGAATAATGAATTAATAGTGGCACTTAGCACACTCCAAACCTCCGATGTCTTTTACTTTCAAAGCATCTTTAGAATCAGAGTGAACCTGAACCAACTTATCATAATAGGCATTGCCTTCAGTGGTGATTTCTGTCTGTCTGTGACAATCAATACACCAACCCATGGTAAGCGCACTATGCTGCCCTACTACTTCCATCTCCTGGATAGGACCATGACAAGTCTGACACTCAACTTCACCCACAACTACGTGCTGAGAGTGGTTGAAATATGCCAAATCAGGAAGGTTGTGGACTCTTACCCACTCGATAGGCTGATTATTATCTACTGCATCGTAGATTTTCTGAATTTCTGGGGAAACACCTTCTTTACCCTGTACATTCTGCACATGTGTATGACAGTTCATACAGATGTTGGCTGAAGGGATATTGGCAGATCTTCCGATCTCTACACCAGTATGACAATACTGACATTCGATCTCTAAAGTACCTGCGTGAAGTGCGTGTGAATAAGCGATAGGCTGCTCAGGTGCATAGCCTTGCTGAATACCTACTGAGTACAAGCCATCCAAAGCCGTCTTAGCTACTAAGGCAATAACAAGTGCAGTCACAATCACTACAAACATGTCACTCTTGAATACCTTGCCAAGGTTAGTCTTTTGATTGACAAACTCCTGATCATCTTCATCAAGATCTTGCTTGGATAGGTACTTGGTCAATACCGAGATAATCAATCCCAACACCACTAAGATCAAAAGTAAAACTACTACCAATACTCCTAGTATGACGGTTAGATATTCGTTCGGGATTCCACCACCACCTGCTACTGCAGCGCCATCTCCACCTGCTGTGGCGGCTGCGGCTGCTGGATCTGCCGTATCTCCAAACTCTATATAAGAGATCAAGTGATTCAAGTCTTCATCACTCAAAAACTCATGAGAGATCATCACCGTATTATTGAACTCCTTGAAAAGGTCATTGGCAACTTTATCTCCCGAAGCAATTAGTGCTGAAGAATTCTTGATAAAAGACTTAATCCATGGGATATCTCTCCTATCAGAAACCCCTCTAAGGGCAGGACCAATTAACTTCTGGTCTAGTTTGTGGCATGTTTTACAATTTGCATTGAATACAGCCTTACCTGCTGCTACTGCTTCGTCGCTACTATCAACTGCCGGATCTGCAGCAAAAGCCTGCATACCGATCAGCATGAAAAACAGCACTGCCAGTGTGTGGAAATTCATTCGAACCCCTACTAACGAGCGTTTGGATAACATATTAGAGCTAATTAAATAGTTTATGTGGTTGTTTATAACCCTTGCAAAGGTACTACCCGAAGCCAATTTTTCAAACTTGTATTGATGGATGGGAGATCGTACACGTGAGCTCTATTTGATTTCATATATCATTGTATCACAGTTAATTAAGGTTAATTCTGTAATTAAAAATTAATTTAGAATCTTTATAAATAGAATGTATTTCGCAACCTTTTCTAAGTTAGGTTGAAATCCCACGATACAAGGCTCTGTATTATTGAATTCAAATTAATGAAGAAGCTGTTTTGGCCACAAAGATTTAAAAAAACTAGACCCTTCATTGCATAGAAAAAGATAATAACTACATTTGCATTCCAATTCTGATTGGTCGAGTGGCCGAGTGGCTAGGCAGAGGTCTGCAAAACCTTCTACAGCGGTTCGAATCCGCTCTCGACCTCAATACAAAAGCATCCTGAGAAGGGTGCTTTTTTTGTTGCCTATACATTCCCCAAATTCTTATACAAAACCGTTGAATCTGTCTACCGGAGGGAGGCATGTCTACCGCTTAGGTAGTCCGCTCTCGACCTAATTAAAAAAGCATCCGCCAGAGCGAATGCTTTTTTAATTTATTAGTCAGTCTATCGTTTCTCTAAAACAAATATCCAACTCCAAACTGAACCCCAAGCTCTTGCAAGACTTGTTTATAGTTGCCCTCTTTTTCAAAAGAAATCGTATTATGCCTCTTGTAATTAGGAAAAATAGAGAAGACAAGTTTTTCAGTTTTCAATTTTGCCCCCATCCCTACTAGGAAACCAAGGCCACTTTGGTCAGAGAAATTATTCCCTTCTGATAGCTGAAAATCTAAGACCGGCCCAGCTGCAACATAAAAAATCTTTCCTAAGGTATATTCTGCATAGATAGGAATGGAGAGCATCTTAAAATCCTGATTGTAAGGATAAGGCAGGCCAGTCTCATTGCACAATGGACAACTGTTAATTTCAACCTTAGCAAAAGTGTAATTCAGGCCTCCGCTTAGGGAGAATTTTTCACCAATTCTGTTCGAAAGCAAAACACCTACTTCCATCAAATTCTCAATATCCACAGAGCTAGCTCCATCGAGATCTTCGTTCCAATTGGCCATAGCTCCCGAAGCACCAAAATAGCCTTTCACTACTAACCCAGATTGTGCAGTGACCGAAAAACTAATTAGAAGGATAAATGATAGTAAAAGTGAATATTTCATAGGATCGAAATTAATTATAAAAATAGTTTAGTCAAGACGGAAGAAGTAGCCGAAGCGCAACAATTCCATTTCATAAAAGAATACATTTTCTAGATACATGTCCAGCTTCTGGAGAAGCAGGACAACAGTGAATGCCAATAAGGCTTCGACTTCGCTCAGCCTGACAACTACGCCCTCTACCCTCTTTGTGGTTAAATTTTGACACAAAAAAACGCCGACTTTTCAGCCGGCGTTTTCAATATGAAATTTCAAACTTTAAATCTGAAATTATTTTTTGCCTTCCATTTGCTCTTTCAATTGAGTCAATGCGTCCAAGTCACCTAGGGTAGACTTCTCAGCTGGAGTAGAAGGAGTAGAAGAACCAGAACCTGAATCAGATTTCTTCTTCGCATCTTTCTTAGCTGGCTTAGCAGACGTATCTTCTCTGAACATAGCAGTGTGAGAAAGTACAATTCTCTTATCATCTTTAGAGAATTCAGATACTTTGAAATCCAAAGACTCACCAACCTCTACTTGAGATCCGTCTTCTTTTTCCAAGTTCTTCACAGTAGCAAATCCTTCAAGACCGTATGGCAATTCAAGAACTGCACCTTTATCGTTTTTAGAAACTACAGTACACTTATGAACAGATCCGATTGGGAAAACATTCTCGAAAGTATCCCATGGATTCTCTTCCAATTGCTTGTGACCAAGAGCCAATCTTCTGTTGTCTACGTCAAGCTCAAGAACAGCTACTTCTAGCTCGTCTCCTACCTTCACAAACTCAGATGGATGCTTGATTTTCTTAGTCCAAGAAAGGTCAGATACGTGAACCAAACCGTCAATACCTTCTTCCAACTCAAGGAATAGGCCGAAGTTAGTCAAGTTTCTTACTACACCTGTATGCTTAGAACCTACAGCGTACTTAGTACCCATGTCATTCTTAGTCCATGGATCTTCAGTCAATTGCTTGATACCAAGAGACATTTTTCTGTCGTCTTTGTCCAAAGTCAATACTACAGCTTCGATTTCGTCACCAACTTTCACGAAGTCAGCAGGGTTTCTCAAATGCTGAGACCAGCTCATTTCAGAAACGTGAATCAAACCTTCAACACCTGGAGCAAGCTCAAGGAACGCACCGTAGTCAGCTACGTTTACGATCTTACCTTTAACTCTAGATCCGATTTCAAGGCTAGAAGCCAAAGAATCCCAAGGATGAGCAGTAAGCTGCTTCATACCCAAAGAAATTCTCTTCTTATCATCATCAAAGTCAAGAACCACAATCTGAACTTTCTGATCAAGTTGCAATACTTCTTCTGGATGATTGATACGTCCCCAAGAGATATCTGTAATGTGAAGTAGACCATCCACACCACCTAGATCGATGAATACACCGAAGTTGGTCATGTTCTTGATCACACCTTCCAATACTTGACCTTTCTCAAGGTTATTCAAGATCTCAGCTTTTTGCTTCTCAAGATCCTTCTCGATCAACACTTTGTGAGATACTACTACGTTATCATTTGCGTGGTTGATTTTCACCACTTTCACTTCCATTTTCTTACCTACATAGATATCGAAATCTCTGATAGGCTTCACGTCGATCTGAGAACCTGGCAAGAATGCTTCTACACCGTAGATATCTACGATCAAACCACCTTTAGTTCTTCTTTTCACCAAACCTTCGATCACGTTATCATGCTCAAGGGCATCTTCGATGTCCTGCCATGCACGTACGATCTTAGCCTTCTTACGGGAAAGGATCAACTGACCAAGCGCGTTTTCTTGCTCTTCGATGAATACTTCTACCGTATCACCTGGCTTGATGCCATCAAGATCTCTGAATTCAGAAAGAGGAACCAATCCATCAGATTTGAAACCGATGTTGATGATAACGTCCTTGTCATTCACACCTACTACAGTGCCTTTGATTACTTCTTTCTCAGTGATCTCGCCCAATGTACCTTCGTACATTGCAGCCATCTGCTCACGCTCTTCTTTGGAATAGCCATCACCAAAACCTTTGGTTTCGACGTTGTCCCAGTTAAAATCTTCTTGTTTAGACATAATAGTAAAAACCCTGAATAGCAATAGTCCTCGGGTCAACGGACTATCGTTTTTAGTTGTAAATCAATGCGTTAGGCTAGCCAAACACAAGCCATTCACTCGAACGGACTGCAAAGGTAGGGAATTATTGACAAATGAGGAATTTCTGGGAAAAATTTGAATTAGGCTTATTGCAAAAGAACAATCACATTATCCTCTCTTTCTATCACAAGTCAAATCTCGGTATAAGATCCTTTCTTTATCATGTTTTATGGTGGAGATTTTATAATCCATCACAGATACTGCATGTCTCGTCACATTTTCCGAATGAAAATTTAACCCATTCCTATATTTAACCTTCTATAAGTCGAGTCCCTAAAATCACTCCCCATAAAGTTTGTTTCGATAAAACATGAAGTCAATTAACCTCTCCCTGATAGTATTATTATTAGTAACCAGCTGCACAAAATCTGATTCTCCTCCTGTTTTCATGGGAAAGCCTCCAACCTACATTCAATTTAATAAGTCAGTAGAATTAGTTGGAGAATTGTTGCCTATCGAAGTTATTGCTGCAAAAAACATTTTCATAATTGACACATTAATGATCTTCCCAACTCCGGCTCTTGATACGCTCTACCATGCTATATCCACTCGAGATCATAAATGGGACAGAAGTTTTATAGCCAAAGGAGAAGGACCTAATCAATTTGACAATGCCCTATCCCCGCTTTCGGCTAAAAAAATGGAAGGGGATTTACTTATCTCATTTTACCACAAAGCAAGGCAAGGTATTTTCCATTATAACCTTACACGATCCTTCCATCAAGGAAATGATTTTTTTCAAGACACTATTCCATTGGGAATATTGACAGATATATATCGCGCTTATCAAATCAACGATTATGAAGTGTTTGTTGACAACATGGATTTCATTAACATAAACCAGCAGTACTCCATTTACGATAGGAAATCTAAACAGCTTATTCGCAATGACAACGCGATGATATCTAGCCTCAAAAGTCACGGGGACACCTATTTACTGGCGACGAATACAATATTTAGTAATCCCCAACTCAAATATGCAGGAGCAATGGTGTTTGCAGATCAATTGAATATCTTTGATTTAGCAAATCCGGAAAAATCCTTTGCAATTTCCGCAAGCAAAAAACCTACTTCCTTGATGGATGTGTCCCGAACACTTATGCCTTTCAAGAAAGAATACTACCTTGATCTTAGAGAATCGAATAACCTACTCTTTGGACTATATGCCAATTTTGGCCGGAAAGAATGGGTAAATGGAGACATTCCGGCTGTAATCCATGTAATCGACTGGGACGGTAATCCCATATGCAAACTTTCAACTAAAGAAAAGTTAGTAAATTTTGATATCGATCCAGAAAACAACATCCTATATGGATTGACCGAAAAGCAGGAAGTCTATAAGTATGACCTTAAACCTATCCCAGAGTTAGCACCAAGAAATCCCACAATAGCTGTTAAAACTATAAACTAAGCTTGGCTTCTGGAGAAGCAGAACAAAGTTGCGCACTCTGCGAAAAACTCAGCGTGCACTGCGGTTAATAAAAGTTATGAACTAAAAAAACCAGTGTTTCCACTGGTCCTAAAGTTTATAGTAAATCAAATCCCTTTCTCATCTCAAAACTCTCTCTGATCCAGCTTGCGAGTCGTGCACTCTGAGCGAAGTCAAGTGTCTGCTGCCCATCTGAGTAGGCTTTCTCCGGAACTTCATGAGATTCATAGATAATCCCGTCTGCACCTGCCATTACCCCTGCCAAAGCCATTTGAGGGACATACGCTCTGATACCTATACCGTGTGAAGGATCCACGATCACAGGCAAATGGGACTTGGCTTTCAAAATCGGAATAGCATTCAGATCCAAGGTATTTCTAGAAGCTCTCTCATAAGTTCTGATTCCTCTTTCGCAGAGAATCAGTTTTTCATTTCCTCCAGAGAACACATATTCGGCAGATTGCAAAAGCTCTTCGATCGTACCTGAAATCCCACGTTTGATCATCACCGCTTTGTCGACTTTCCCGAGTTCATCGAGCAAGTTGAAGTTCTGGGAATTTCTAGCGCCTACCTGATAGACATCCACGTAAGGGTACATTTCTTCGATCTGGGAAGTTTGCATCACTTCAGTGACGATCTTAATTCCAGCTTCACTCGCAATCTCGTGCCACAGCTTCAAGCCATCCAAACCCAAACCACGGAACGCGTACGGGCTACTTCTTGGTTTGAATACACCGCCACGCATCATCTTAATATCATTCTCTATACAGTGCGCCACTACAGCTCGTATTTGCTCTTCTGTCTCTATGGAGCATGGACCAGTAATCACTGCCATTTCCCCCTCTTTGATAAAAACATTATCACCTAGATCAATGGAAGTGGGCTTGACTTTCCACTTTTTGGACACCAACTTGTATTCGTCAGAGACGATATGAATATCGATAATACCGTCCAATTGGCCGATTTTACGGATATCGAATTCCTTTTTACCAATTCCGATCAGGTAGGAACCTAATTGGGTTTTTACCTCTGTGGTTTTGTAGCCGATACCATTGACTTTGAGAATCAAATTCTCCTTTTGGCTATCGGAAATATCGGGTTGAAGTTGGATAATCATTTTGAGTTACGATTTACGATTTATGATATGCGAGGCAGACTTAGAGTTATGCCAATTGGTGTATTGTTAATTTTGGGATAAGAAAATTCTTCAATCAGCCACAGCGTACAAGTTTTTTCAATTAATGACTGATTGAATGTATTTCTGAATATCCTCAGTAAGATTTTTAGAATCCTTTACGGTCTTGATGAAAGCCGAACCAATGATGGCTCCATTGCTATATTCAGAAGCTTTTGAAAATGTCTCCGAATCGGAAATCCCAAAACCAATCAGCCTAGGATTCTTTAGATTCATCGCTTTTACTCGCTCGAAATAAGCAATCTGCTCCTCGCTAATTCCCGTTTTGGCACCTGTGATGCTATGCGAGGAAACCATGTAAATGAAGCCAGAGGTATTTTCGTCGATTTCACGGATACGCTCTTCGCTGGTTTGTGGAGAAATCAAGAAGGTATTCACCAAACCATACTGCTCGAAAAGCCCCTTGTAATCATCCTGGTATTGCTGCATAGGAAGATCGGGTAAGATCAAGCCATCCACTCCTACCTCCTTGCATTTCTTGCAGAATTCTTCCATCCCGTATTGCATAATTGGGTTTAGATAGCCCATCATCACCACTGGAATATGAATTTTTGCACGAAAACCCTTCAACTGATCAAAGATCTTTTTGAGAGATATGCCATTTTCTAAGGCTATCATATTGCTATCCTGAATGGTAGGACCATCAGCCACCGGATCAGAATACGGCACGCCAATCTCAATTATATCCGCTCCACCAGCTTGTGCAGCTTCCATAATCGACATGGTGTCCTCCAGCGCTGGAAAACCAGCAGTGAAGTAGATCGACAGTACGCGAGCTTTTTTGGTTTCAAATAAGGTATGTATTCGGTTCATTTGTGTTTACGATTTACGAAGTACGATTTACGAGGCTCCCTCTAGGATTTAAGTTTCTTGCCTTTTCAATTGTCATTTTTATTTAGAGGACGCCTGACTTCATTATTTAGTATTCGGTATTCAGCGTTCAGTATTATTTGAAACATTTATAGTTGAATCCCTTCAGGATTATATATTTGAACAAGGATGTCAAATTCATTATTCAAAATTCGATGTTCATCATTCGTTATTTTTCAAAATATTAAAGGCGAACATTCAAAGTCAGTACTCTATGAGGTCTAAGCATAACAATTTCGATTGAGGTTCAATTTGATCTCGTACCTTGAGCTATCGGAGCAAACTGCTTAATTCCCAAATTATTTTGACACTTTTTACTTGTCACCTGATACTTCACACCTAATATCCTCCCCACTTAATATAAGTATCCAAATCCTTGTCTCCTCTCCCTGAGAGATTGACTACTATCACATCATCTTTGGAATATTCGATCATATTCAATGCATGGAGTGCATGAGCTGATTCTATCGCAGGAATAATTCCCTCCATCTTGCTCAACTCAATTCCCGCTGCCATGGCATCTTTATCCTCCACTGCTACGAACTCGCCTCTTCCCACATCGAATAAATGTGCATGAACTGGCCCAATTCCAGGATAATCCAAACCTGCGGAAATTGAATGTGGCTCGACTACTTGCCCATCTTCTGTTTGCATCAGAATAGTCTTGGATCCATGCAAAATCCCTGGAGTACCAAGAGCTGTAGTAGCAGCAGATTTCCCAGATGCTATTCCCAAACCAGCAGCTTCCGCAGCTACCAATCGAACTTCAGGAGTATTATAATAATGGTAAAAAGCTCCCGCAGCATTTGATCCTCCACCTACACAGGCGATCACAATATCTGGGTTTTCTCTACCTTCTTTTTCTTTCAGCTGCCATTTCATTTCCTCCGAAATCACGGATTGAAATCTCGCTACCATCTCAGGATATGGATGTGGGCCTACCACCGAACCGATGATATAATGCGTATCCACAGGATTATTGATCCAAGCACGCATGGCTTCGTTGGTCGCATCTTTGAGGGTTTTAGAACCTGAAACCGCAGGTATGACTGTCGCCCCCAAAATCTTCATTCTCTCCACATTTGGATGCTGACGCGCAATGTCGATTTCGCCCATATATACGGTGCATTCCATTCCCATCAGCGCACAAACCGTAGCCGTAGCCACGCCATGCTGACCAGCGCCAGTCTCAGCGATAATTCGCTTTTTGCCAAGTTTTTTGGCCAGGATGATCTGCCCAATCGTATTGTTCACCTTATGAGCGCCGGTATGACAAAGATCCTCGCGCTTGAGGTATATTTTAGCACCATGCTTTTCCGAAAGTCGGGAAGCAAAATACAAAGGAGTAGGTCTGCCCACGTAATCTTTCAGCAATCCTCTGAATTCATCCTGAAATTCCTTTGAAGCCATGATGGCCTCGTAGTTTTCTTTCAGTTCCTCGACATTCGGGTGTAGCATTTCGGGGATGTAAGCTCCGCCAAACTTGCCGTAAAAACCCTTTTCATCTACTTTGATCATCTCTTGTTGTTAGTTATCGGTTGTTGGTTATTCTTACTGACCAAGCAACCTTTTCTTAAAACTCTTCAGTTTTTCAATATTCTTCAATGCTGGCTCATCCTCAAACTTGGAGTTCAAATCCACTCCTTCCAGCTGTGGGATTGTTTCTGCCAAAGCCAAAACCTCATCTGCACTTGACTCATCCAATCCTCCACTGAGAAAAAAGCCCTTGTCGAAAGGATAGGATTCCAATACGCTCCAATCAAACTTCTTCCCAGAACCTCCATGTGCGACTGTGGCTGTATCGAAAAGAAACTTGCTGATAAATGGCAAATATCCGCTCAATGATTCCCAATCAATCCTGTCTTTCACAGAGATGACTTTCCAGATTTCCTTATCTGTTTTCTGCGCGAGGCCTTTCACAAAGTCCACTGACTCTTTACCATGTAATTGAATCGCTGAAA
This sequence comes from Algoriphagus chordae, assembly GCF_003254055.1. Taxonomy (GTDB): domain Bacteria; phylum Bacteroidota; class Bacteroidia; order Cytophagales; family Cyclobacteriaceae; genus Algoriphagus; species Algoriphagus chordae. Next base: position 9,130 of record NZ_QKZT01000017.1, on the reverse strand, counting down.
GGCCATATTCCTCCACTTTCTTCAGTATCTCCTCTTCACTTTCATTGACAAAAACGCCAACTCTCCGAAGCTTTGTCTCTGGTAACGATTCTGCCTTAGAAACAAAGCGAGCAGAATTGGGATAGAAAATCAAGCCCATCCAATCCGGCGCAATTTCTCGCTCCAGTGCCAGGATATTCTCCCGCTCACGCATGCCACAGACTTTGATTTGCATATGGTTATCGTTTGTTTTTCAATGGATCAATAGTATCCAGTGCGGGTTATTTTGCCAGCAACTTTTTATACTCTTTGATGAAAGTGTAGGCTGCCTGTTCTGGTCTAGAGGATTTCATAAAACTCTCTCCGATCAAGAAGCCATCGAAACCTGCTTTTTTCAAGCTCACCAAAGTCTCTGGTTTGGAGATCCCAGATTCAGAGATTTTCACAAAATCAGCAGGAATTCGATCCGCCAATTCCATAGAAATATCTAGTGACACCTCGAAGGTTTTGAGGTTACGATTGTTCACTCCTACCAGATCCAAATCTTCACAAAGACTTCTTTCCAATTCCTCCCCGTCATGCACTTCCATCAAAACTTCCAGTCCAAGGCTTTTTGCGAAAGCAGCCAATTCTTTCAGTCTAGCTGGCTCTAAAGACGCAGCTATTAAAAGAATACAGTCTGCTCCAATGGATTTCGCTTCCAAGATTTGGTATTCATCCACCACAAAATCCTTTCGAAGGATCGGGCAGAAATTAAATTTTCGAGCTTCTTTCAAATCCGCATTGCTTCCTCCGAAGAAATCAGTATCCGTCAAAATCGATAAGGCCGAAGCTCCAGCCTGCATGTAGCCAATACTTACAGCCTCCACCGATGCAGCACCATTGATCAGCCCCTTGGATGGAGACTTTCTTTTGAATTCGGAGATAATTCCTGACTTTTCAGGATCACAGACGTACTTCTTCATGGAAACCACTTTTCCTTCGAAAAAGGCACTTTTCTCCAAAAGCTTCACTGGCACCAAACTGCTTCTCTCGGCGACTTCAATCTGCTTTTGAGCAATAATTTTATCTAGAATGTTCATAATTTTTAAGCTAAAGAGATGCTGGTTTTCGGATTGACAAGACCTTCAAATACTGCTAAAGCTTTGCCCGAAAGCAATACTTCTTCTGCTTTGGCTACAGCATCTGGAAAGGAAAGTCCCTCTTGGGCAGTGACCAAAGCCGCTGCTGAATTGGCGAGTACCACAGAATTTTGACTCTTGGTTCCTTTGCCTTTCAGGATGTTCTCAAAGATTCTGGCAGATTCCTGAATAGTATCGCCTCCTTTTATAGACTTTGCAGTGAGTTTCTGAAGACCCAAATTCTCCGGTTTCAATACTTTTTCTCCGGCATTGGAAATCATCTTGAAATCTCCCGTCAATGAAATCTCATCATAGCCATCCAAGGCATGCAGGATGGAGAACCTGCCTTGCATTTCCTGGTATAAGTATCCGTAGAGTCTAGCAAGCTCTAAGCTAAACACACCTACCAACTGCTTTTTTGGAAAACTTGGATTCACCATCGGACCCAGCATATTGAAAAAGGTTTTTACCCCCAGATCTTTTCGGATTGGCCCTACATGTTTCATTGCAGGATGGAAAAGTGGCGCATGCAAAAAGCAGATCCCTACCTCGTCCAAACCTTGACGGATTTTATCGATATCAGAGGTGAATTCATAGCCGAAATACGCTAGTAGGTTGGAAGAGCCACAGATTGAAGAAACACCGGTATTGCCATGCTTAGCCACATTTTGGCCTGCTCCTGCTACTATGAAAGAAGACAGGGTGGATATATTAAAGGTGTCTTTTCCATCTCCGCCGGTTCCACATAGATCCATCGCATCATATTCCGCGATATTCACAGGAATACAACGCTCTAGCATGGCATCACGAAATCCTGAAAGCTCCTCCACAGTAATACTTCGCATCATATACACGGTCATAAAGGCCGCAATTTGACTCTGATTGTAGGTGCCAGCTGTAATGTTTTTGAGCACCTCTCGAGCGTCTTCACGGGTAAGCGTTCGGTGCTCGATGAGATGGTTTAATATATCCTTCATAATATGGTAGGTCTGTTGTTGGGGTTCTGTTTTTAGTTTTCTAACCAGTTCTTGATGATTTGAACACCATTTTCTGTCAGGATACTTTCAGGGTGAAATTGCAATCCTCTGACATCATATTGCTTGTGCCTTAGCGCCATAATCTGCTGATCGGCGCTTCGTGCGATCACTTCTAAATCTGGAGAAAGGTTGCTTTCATCTACAACCCAAGAGTGGTATCTGCCAATATTAAAAGTATCGGGAACCTCTTTGAAAAGCAAATCAGGCTCCACTTTCACGGAAGATTCCACGCCATGAAGCACTTCCGAAAGATTGATCAGGCTACCACCAAAAGCTTCCCCAATCGCTTGATTTCCCAGGCAAACTCCCAAAATAGATTTGGTAGCAGCATATTTCTTGAGCAGCTCAGGCATAATACCCGCATCTGCCGGAACACCTGGGCCTGGAGAAAGAATGATTTTATCATATTTCCCCACATCCTCCAAGCTGATCTTATCATTTCGGATCACATCCATATCTGCTCCATAACCCAATTGGCGGACGATATAAACCAAGTTGTAGGTAAAGGAATCGTAATTATCTAGGACGAGTATTTTCATTTTAATTAATTGAAAGATTGGAAGATTGAAAAATTGGAAGATTCAACAGAGTCATCAACTTTTCTTTTTCTTGTCTTCAAATTCATTTAAGTATTTAATTAAGCCTTTTAATCCATCTGAAAAATCAACTAGATCTAGGTAATTTTCTTGGTAGGCATTTTCATTTATTTTTCGAGCTGAAAGAAGTAAGAAAAGCTGACTTCTAAGCTCAGCTGCAGACCTTAAATTCAAATCTCCTCTGCCGCTCTCAGTGCTACCCTAAGCGCTTCCAACTTATTGGCAACTTCCTGCAGTTCGGATGGAATGGTGGATTTGGCAACTACCCCTGCTCCTGCTTGGAATCGGAGTTGATTGTTTTCAGAGACAAAGGATCGGATCAATATTGCATGGTTGAAATCTCCATTGAATCCCAAATAACCGATTGCGCCTCCATAGAAAGTTCTTGAAATATTCTCAAGCTCATCGATCAATTGCATCGCTCGATATTTTGGCGCTCCTGAAAGCGTCCCCGCAGGGAAAGTATCCGCTACTAATTGGAGAGGATTGGTGTTTGCCTGAAGTTCTCCCGTCACTTTCGAAACCAAGTGAATCACATGCGAGTAATATTGAATCTCCTTGAACACATCTACAGAGACTTTTTCGGAAGATCTACTTAGGTCATTTCTGGCCAGATCCACAAGCATCACATGCTCAGAATTCTCCTTAGGATCGTCGTAGAGCATTCTGGCAAGCTTAGCATCTTCTTGATCATTACCTGTTCGTCGGAATGTTCCAGCTATAGGGTAAATCGTAGCTACTTTATCCTTCACTACTATCTGAGCCTCTGGCGAACTCCCAAAAACTTTGAAGGAACCGTAATCGAAGTAGAACAAATATGGGGATGGATTGACTGATCTAAGTGCACGATACACATTGAATTCATCTCCTTTGAAAGCAGTAGTGAATCGACGTGAAAGCACGATTTGGAATACATCTCCCTTGAAGCAATGCTCTCGTCCCTGATTCAAAATCTTCAAGAACTCTTCATCTGTATAGTTTGATTCCTCTTCGCCAACACGTTGGAAAGAATAGCTAGGGATATTCTTATTATTCAGGAGACGTTCGATCTCCTCCATCATCTCAGCATTTTCGGCTCCAGCTACCCTATGCTCCAGCAGATGAAGTTCATTCTTATAATGATCCACCACGATGACATTCTGATAAACCGAATACTGCATCATCGGAACCTCATTTGGATCGGAATTCTGCAGCTTGATATCCTCGAAATAGGCTACGGTATCGTATTGTATATACCCAAAGAGCCCATTGGAACTGAATTTGAAATTATCAGGAGCCACGTCAAACTTCCTTCCGAAGGCGCGCAAACACTGCATCAGCTTCTGATCTGAACTCACTTCGTAAGACTCTTTTTTGCCAGAAGGGAGGTCTTCCACTACTTTACCCGCATTGAAAGTAAAGGTCGCCAGTGGATTAAAGCAGATGTAAGAATAGCTGTTTTCCTGCCCGTGATAATCCGAACTCTCAAGCAAGATTGGATTGGCAAAACGGTCTCTGATCTGCAAATAAATGCTTACCGGCGTGATGGTATCTGCCAATCTCTTCCGGTAGGTAGTTAGTATGGGGAATTTCACTTGAGTCATTTTGTTAATATTTTATCATGAAAAAAGGCTTACCGGAAATCCAGTAAGCCTTTTATACTATGTCGTAACGCAAAATTAAATGCAGGGGCTTTCTAAACTTCCTTTTGGAAAGAGTAAGAATGCCACCACCAGTATTTGTTTGCGATTGTTTTCATAAGAACGAGGGCAAATTTAGACAGGGAATGTTAAGGACAAAACATCTTTTCAATTATTTCAGTATAATTTTAAAAAAACTTAATAAAACAGCCATGGCTAAATCATTTCCACAATATTTCAAGCGAGTTTTTGACGATTACCAAGTTTTGGTCCAGGTAAACCCCGAAACACTGACAGGAATTGAATTGATCCTACATCCGGACGGGAAAATAGAAAAAACCGAGATGGAGTTTGACGAGGAGATTTTTGAAGATCTAGCAGCGGATGAATTCATTCACTGTAATGTGCTGGAATTCCAGATGCAACTGGCGAAAACAAAGTAATTTGAGATTTGAGATTTGAAATTAATGTCCCTCATTGTCAGCGGTAAAAGTGGCTGATTCTGCAATCCCGAGTAAGATTATTGTAAAGAATGATTTTCTCCTTACTTTTGCACCGGCGGCACGACCAGCTCCTGCTGAATCCCCCAGGTCCGGAAGGAAGCAAGGGTAGGTGGTTGAGCGGTGCGATGCCGCTTCTTTTTTTCCTTTCTATATTTTTTAGACACAAAGGATCTACGCTTGAAAAGCTTATCGAGCATTCGCTACTACTAACCACTTACAATTTTTACTCTTTCTAGACTGAAAACTACCTGTTAATTCTTCTATGTTTTTTTTCTACATACTCTAATCAAGTTCCAAATCTTGATTAATCTTCTAACTTTGTTTCCCACAATCAAATCCATTTGGAATCGCCCTTTCGATAGCTTTTACTCTCTACTAAAAATAAGAGCTGTATAACAAAGCCTAAGATCTGTCGTTTCCATACCTATTAAACAATTCAATCATGAAATTCTTTATTGACACAGCCAATCTAGGTGACATTCGCGAAGCTTATGACCTAGGCGTTTTAGACGGAGTAACTACCAACCCTTCCTTGATGGCCAAAGAAGGCATCAGTGGGGACGAAAAAGTAAAAGCCCACTATAAAGCGATCTGTGATATCGTAGATAATAATGTAAGTGCTGAGGTGATCTCAACCGACTTTGACAATATGATCAAAGAAGGTAAGGAATTGGCTAAACTCGATGACAAAATCGTAGTAAAGATTCCTATGATCAAAGATGGTGTAAAAGCATTGAAATATTTCAGCAGCGAAGGTATTCGTACCAATTGCACCTTGGTGTTTTCTGCTGGCCAGGCTCTTTTGGCAGCTAAAGCCGGAGCCAGTTATGTATCTCCATTTATTGGAAGATTAGACGACATTTCCTTCGATGGAATGGAACTGATCGAGCAGATCGTACATATTTATGGTAACTACGGCTACGAAACTGAAGTACTAGCTGCTTCAGTTCGTCACAGCATGCACTTATTGAAATGTGCTGAAGTAGGCGCTGATGTAGTGACTTGCCCATTGAAAGTAATCACCAGTTTGCTCAATCATCCATTGACTGATTCTGGTTTGGCAACGTTTTTGGCAGATCATGCCAAAGCAGCTGGTAAATAACAACTGAAAGACCGGCTTTTGTCGGTCTTTTTTTTAATTCCCCCTATGTATATCATCAAAGTAAAAGGCAAAGCAAAAATCCCTGATTACATTCAGATCAGAGATGAGAACTTTGTATTAGTAGCCTATTTCAGGGCTGACAGACCACTCAAGAAAGTTGAGAAATTTGGTTTGGAGGGAAAGGAAAAAGAACTTGAAGCCTTAATCCAAGGTCTTCCTTTTGGGAAATTGCAAAAATTAGATTTATAAGAATGGATTTCAGTACTCAGCCTGTACTTCAGGTAAATCAAGCGACGATCTTTCAGGGCATAGACCCTATATTGACTGATGTCAACTTTTCGGTGGAACAACATGAATTTGTGTTTCTAATAGGTAGAACGGGAAGCGGAAAAAGCTCCTTGCTCAAAACTCTCTATGCAGATCTTGAACTGAAAAGTGGTAGTGCAGAGGTCGCTGGTTTCAATTTGGAAAACATCAAAACCAAGGAAATCCCTTTTCTTCGAAGAAAAATTGGAATTATTTTCCAAGATTTCCAACTCTTCAACGATCGCTCAGTAGCTGAAAACCTCGCGTTTGTCATGAGAGCTACCGGCTGGAAAGATAAGTCCAAAATAAATGCCCGTATGGCGGAGGTTCTGCTATTGGTAGGTTTGAATAATGCCTCCTCCAAGATGCCTCATCAGCTTTCTGGCGGTGAGCAGCAGCGTGTGGTAATAGCGCGTGCATTACTCAATGAGCCATCTATTTTGCTTGCTGATGAGCCTACTGGAAACCTAGATCCAGATGTGGCAGATGGCATCTTCAAGTTATTCCAAGAGATAAATAAAAAAGGAACTGCTATATTGATGGCAACCCATAATTATGATTTACTTCGTAAGTACCCATATAGGGTGCTGAAATGTGAAAATGGAGAACTTAAGGATAGTCAAACACATGATGTTTCTTATGGTTCAACTTATTAAATTGTAAGCGATTAACAATTATTGCCCTATATGCGTTAATCAAGCATTAGAAATTATCCTAAATTCCCAAATATGAAATCTCCCCTATTAATAAGAACGGCGTTCTTTTTGATCCTAAGTGGATTAATATGGAGCTGCAAAGATGACGACAAGGATCCTGTAGTAGAGCCTGAAGCTACACTAGAGGAGGAAATAAACAATTGGATTTACGATGTGATGGATGAGGTATACTACTGGAGATTGAATCTAGGAACTCCTGTAGCTGCCACTTCTGATCCAACGGAGTATTTCAATTCCTTACTTTACACTCAAGAAGACCGTTTTTCGGTGATTTACCCAGATTACCAAGAATTGATTAATTCCCTTCAAGGTATCTCTTTAGACCCTGGGTATGAATTCAAATTATATAGAGATGGTGATTCCGACAATGTATTTGCCGAAGTACTCTATGTCAAGAAAAACAGCCCTGCTTCTAAAGAAGATTTGAAACGAGGAGATGCGATCGTTGCTATTAACGGAACTCAGATCACAATTAACAACTACAGAGAGCTACTCGACCAAACTGAAGAATCTCATACTATCAGTCCACTGAGGTATAATCCTGAAACCGAAGTGTATGAAAGATTGGAAGAAATCTCACTTACCCCAGTAGAATTATCTGAAGACCCTAATTTCATAGACTCAGTGTATACGATCAATAATCAAAAGATTGGTTATGTAGTATATAACTTTTTCGCACCGGGAACTTCTGCCGATGGGACAAAGTATGATAGAGAAATGGATGCAGCATTTGCAAAAATGAAGTCTGAAAACATCACTGACCTAGTGCTCGATCTTCGCTACAATGGTGGTGGATATGTGACCTCCGCTGTTAACCTAGCCAGCTTAATCGGGCCTGGAGTAACCAGTTCAGATATTTTCTCCAAAACGAAATACAACAATTATCTAGCTTCAGAGATACCTGCCTTGAGCAGTGTGAAAACTGCATTTCTGGATAAGGCTGAAAACCTCGGCAATACGCTTTCCGGAAATCGTCTTTACGTACTTACCTCTACCGGTACTGCATCTGCATCTGAACTGATCATCAATGGCCTGAAGCCTTATATGGATGTCTTCCTAATTGGAGATGTCACATATGGCAAAAATGTAGGCTCGATTGCAATTGAAGATGAAGAAAATCCAGAAAATGCTTATGGCCTACTCCCTATCGTAACTCAAAGTTTCAATAGCCTAGACCAATCTGATTACAGCACAGGTTTTATTCCAAATATTGCTGTGAATGAAAACGAGGAGCGCCTTAGACCACTCGGTGATATCACTGAGATTATGCTGAGAACAGCGATCGAGCAGATCACTGGAGAAGCTTCATCAGCTAGAGTGACGAAGTTGAACAGAGTAGAGCTAGCAAATACACTAGATAAGAAAATCAGGACTGGAAAAATGATTGAAGAACCTATCGAAAAACAATAAATACAAGCCCCGCTAGTTCGGGGCTTTTTTATGCCTTTTATTATCAAATTGTTAAGTTTATCCTTTCCTAAAAGATTGCTTTAGAATTGCTGTTAAATTGGACTCTCAACTCAGCAATACATGGAAATCGCAGCAAGTTTCGTCTTGATCTTATCGATCTACTTCTTAGGTTCTCTGGCATTAGTCCAGGACATCATACGACCACAGAAAGAAATGGTACTTGAAAGGGAAACAAGCAAGCAGCAGTCAGTGACCAATTACCCCCAAATCCTCTCTTTGAGCTTTGGGATCTCACTTTTCACCACTCTCATCGCATACTACCTTTTCCTCTAAGGGAAAGCTATTTATAACAAACTCAAACTAAGAAAGGCTATCAATTGATTTTGATAGCCTTTCTTAGTTTTTCAACATTCTAGTAGAGTTCTCTCCCCGACAATGAGAATTTACAAAAGAGTGATGACGGTGTCTGCCTGAGCGCCTGCCTGTCCTGAAGACAGGAAGTCGAAGGCTCCTTAAAAAAAGTAAGTGAAGTTATTGTCTTCGAACCTCTAGACTCCCGTATCTCGGATGCTACCAATGACAGATTGATTTGAGGACATCAAAAGCTGGTCAGTTCGAGCGAAGTCGAGAACCTTTCGAATTCGAGACTCTCGTCTCTCAAGCGCTCAAGGTGACCATGGTTATGGTTCCAAACCAAATTACTGTCATTTCATTTTTGTATGTTCAAAGAATATTTAATAC